>NZ_JBEPSC010000001.1:0-1171689 GCF_040548695.1 Arthrobacter sp. 754 | reverse complement strand
TTCCACGTGGTGATCATCCCGCAGTACATCATCTTCAACCAGCTCGGCCTCGTGGACACCTACGTGCCGCTGCTGATCGGCAAGTTCCTCGCCGGGGACGCGTTCTTCGTGTTCCTCATGGTCCAGTTCATGCGCAACCTCCCCGCCGAACTCGACGAAGCAGCAAGGATCGACGGCGCCGGCCACGTCCGGATCTTCACCGCCATCATGCTCCCGCTGATGAAACCGGCCCTGATCTCCACCTCGATCTTCTCCTTCATCTGGAGCTGGAACGACTTCCTGGGCCCCCTGCTCTACCTGAACACCCCGGAGAAATACCCGCTCCCGCTGGCCCTGCGCCTCTTCGTGGACCAGACCCAGTCCTCGGACTACGGAGCCATGATCGCCATGTCCGTCCTGGCCCTCCTCCCGGTCCTGATCTTCTTCCTCGTCTTCCAGCGCTACATTGTTGAAGGCGTCTCCACCCAGGGACTCAAGGGCTGACGGCGACGGATAACGGATACAGAAAATGAGCATCATGGACAGCACCACACCCGCACCTGAGCGGGGCGAACCCATCCCGGTGAACCGCTTCGCCCTGTTTTCCGAGACCCTCCTGGCCGGACTGTTCGTGCTGGTGCTGTCCATCCCGCTGGTCACGATCCCGGCCGCCTATGCGGCCGGGATCGCCCACCTGGAACGGCACCTCTCCGGGCGGGATGATTCAATCCGCGGCCTCTGGGGCACCTTCCGCTCCGCCCTGCCGGGCAGCTGGAGGCTGGGAATCACGACGGCGGCAGCCGCCGTCGTGATTGTCCTTAACCTCCAACTCGCAACGGTGGGGCAATTACCGGGAAGCTCCGTGGTCCTGCCGGCCACGCTCATCCTGGCCGGCGCCGGAGCAGTCCTGCTGCTGCGCACAACGGCCGCATGGTCCAACTTTTCAGGCGTCAACAAAGACGCAGGCCGGGTCGGCGCGGCCGCCAACACGCCGTCGGCCGCGTGGTCCTCCGCATTCAACGCCGGCAAGGCGCTTTCCCTCCGGGACTGGACGGGTTCACTCCTGCTGGTCGCTGCGATCTTTGGGGCAGTGGTCTTTGTATGGATGCTCGTTGCCCTGTTCGTGGTGGTTCCGGGCACTCTGATCCTGGCAGCGGCCGCAGTGAAGATACGCTCCGCCCGCGCCTAGCCCGAAGTTCACGCAGTCCATTTCTTCCATCACTACCGAGCTGAGTGACGCGTCGTGTCTTCCGACAGCCCACAGTCCGCAGAATCCCTTCGAACCCCGCAGCGGACGGCCCGCTGGTACCACCCGCTGACCCAGTACAACTACCGGCTGTATATGGCCATGTCACTGGCAGGCAGCATGGGCGTCTGGATGCAGCGGCTGGCCCAGGACTGGCTGGTCCTGCAGCTCACCGGAAGCCCGGCCGCCGTGGGCATTGCCGTCGCGCTGCAGTTCCTGCCGATGCTGATCATCGGCCCCCTCAGTGGGCTGCTGGTGGACATGTTCCCCAAGCGCCGCATCATGATGGTGTGCCAGTCGGTGATCGTCCTGCTCGCTGCGGGCCTCGCGGCCGCGGCTGCCACAGGCAATATCACCGTGTGGATGGTCTACGGAAGCTGCATCGCACTGGGTGTCACCTCCGCGATTGACGGTCCCGCCCGGACGGTATTCGTCAACGAAGTGGTGGGCGACGCCGGACTCAGGCCCGCCATTGGCCTCAATAACGCCATCGGCCAGCTGGGGGCCATGGCCGGGCCCGCGCTGGGCGGACTGGTGATCGCCTACGCCGGATCCGCGGCCGCCTTCGCGTCAAACGCTTTTTTGGGCCTGCTCGTTCTCGGCATGATCGCCGCCATCCGGCCCGCCTTCCTGCATGCGCACGCCCGTGCTGCCCGCGGACGCGGCCAGCTTCTGGCCGGATTCCGGTACGTGCGGGACAGGCCGTCGCTGTTGTTGATTATTGCCCTGGCCGGGCTGCTTGGCGCCTTTGGCATGAACGGTCCTGTGGTGCTGGCGGCGTTCGCGGAGCGCATTTGGCATAACGGCGTTGAAGGTTTTGGCATGTTCAATACCGTCAGCGCCGTCGGTGCCCTCGCCGGCGCCCTGCTCGCTGCACGGCTGCGGACCTTCGGCCGGAAAGGGATTGTTGCCGCGGCCGGTCTTTTCGGCCTCGCCCAGCTGGTCGCGGCGCTCATGCCCACCCTTGTCCTCTTTGTCATCATGCTGGTGGCTGTGGGTTTGATGACCCTGCTGTTCCTGACGAGCGCCGCGACCGAGGTCCAGCTGGAAGCCGGGCCCGAGATCCGGGGGAGGGTGATGGCGCTCTACCTTCCGCTCCTGCTGGGCGGCCACGCTTTGGGCGGCCTGCTGGCGGGCTGGCTTACCGAAGAGTTCGGCGTCCGGACCGGCCTGGTGGTTACCGGTGCCCTGGGGATGCTGTCCGCTGCGGTCATTGGATTGCTGCTGTGGATGAACTCCCGCCGTGCGCGGCGCTGACCGCACTTCCGGGCAGGCCGTTGCAAAGAAGTCGATCGCCGAGATCAAGGGTTCCCTCACCTAAGCGGGGCGGGGCTCCCGGCGACGGGAAGGCCAGACAGGTCACCCTGCAGGAATGAACGACGCCGGATGCGAACCGCATCCGGCGTCGTTCGCCTTGTGGCGGCTGTCAGGATGCGCCGGACGGCGTGAAAGTCCATGTTCCGCTGTGGATCCTGAAATCCCGCGAACGCACATCGGCCCGCTCCGCCGTCGGGCCTTCGACTCCGTAGATCCCGTCCGGAAGCCGCACTGTCGCCGTGACGCCGGCGGGAACCGTGCACTCCAGTTGGATGCCCTGAGGGGTCCGCCGCCAGCTGACGGCGGCGTAGCCGTTGGCCAGCGGGACACGTCCGGCGGCATGGTCGAGCCGGCAGACCGGCGGTTCGATCAGCAGCTCCCGGCCTCCCGGGACGGTGGTCCGCACGCCCAGCAGGTACTCCAGGATCTCCTTCACCACGGAGGCGGACCAGGCGTGGGATTGGCTGTAGTCGGTGCCCTCCACCATTTCCCAGGCTTCCCAGGTGAAGCTGGCGCCCTGCTCGAGCAGCTGTGCCCAGCCGGGCTGTGCCGCGTTGGTGAGCAGGTCCAGGACGGCGTCCGTCAGCCCTGCCGCCAGCAGCGCACGAACCAGCCGGTGCACGGTCATGGGTCCCTGCCGCATTCCCTGGCCCGCGATCCGCTCCGCATCAGCGGATGCAAACGCCGGGTCGGTGATTCCGAGCGACAGCGGGAAGGATGTGGCGTGCTGGGACGCATGCGTGCTCGGGGTGCCGTCGGCGAGCAGCCCGTCCACCATCACCCCGGCAATCCTCAGGCGGGAACGGATGCTTTCCGTGAGGGCGCGGGCGTGGCCGGCGTACCGCACGGCCGCATCCTCGTCGCCTGCAAGGCTGCAGAGCCGGGCAGTTGAGATGAGCGCCGAGTACGCCTGCGCGTTGACGGTGGTCTTGGCAGCGCAGTCCATGTCGTAGCCGAAGCGGCCCGGAGCCGGCCAATCCACAATTCCGTGGAGGTACGGCCCGGAGCCGCCGCCCAATCCGGTGACGAGTCCCGCCGTCGGCCCTTCCGTTGCTACGTACCGCAACGCATAGTCAGCAGTGTTGCGAAGGTGGGGGAGCAGGTCCTGGATCAGTGCGAGGTCGCCGGTCCGCAGGTGGTATTCCTCGGCCCACTCCGGCATCATGAGCGAAAAATCGGGGATGTCCCGTTTCCCGTCGCCGTTGGGGTAGACCGCGTTGTAGCGTCCCAGGTCCTCCCCGTCGGTCCAGTACCGCGCGGCCGACCAGCCGAATTCCCGCAGCGCCTGCGCGGTATAGGCGTGCTCGCCGAACAGGGCCATGGTGGCGTAGGAGATGTTGACCGCGTCGGCCAGGAACTGGCCCTTTTCCCGTGTGGGCGTGTCCACGAACTGCTCCTGGACGCCGTACAGTGCGGAATCGCGCAGCAGCCTGAAGACCGCATTCAGTGTGGCGTCGGAGCTGCTGAAGCTGCCTTCGTCCGGGTGCCGGCCATGGACGACGACGGCGCCGACCCGCGAGAGGTCCGCCGCTTCCACGCCGGGGACTTCCAGGTACCGGAAGCCGAGGTGGACGGTGGAGCGGAACTCCTGCGGTCCGTCCGACTGGGTGTAGGGGAATGACATGTCGGTGTTCTGGCTGGCGGTCTTGCCTGTGTCCACCCGGCCGCCCGCGTCCAGGACGTAGCCGGCGCGGATCATCACGGTCCGGCCGGCGACGCCGTTGAGGAAGTCCACTTCCGGGCGGCCAGGGATGACCTGGCCGAAGTCCGCCACCAGGGTGCCGTCCGCGGCGGTCAGGAAGTGTTCCGGTGCAACAAAGGTCTCGGCCAAAGACGTCCGCCGGGGATGCAGGGCCGGGAACTCCCGTACGGGGTGGAGGCCATGGCTCAGGGCCGGGAGCACATCCTGACCGGCAACCAGGGCTGCCGCGGCCTGGCCGTCGAGGTGCTCCACGGGATCGCCCTCGTCATTGCGGTAGCCCGACTGGCGGTAGGGCGCCTGTTCGGCCGTCCAGTCAGGACCGGAGCCGAATACCTCGCGCCGCCCGTCCGTGTAGTCGACGCTGAGCCGGACCAGCAGGCCGGGAACCCCGGCAGCCCTGCCCTGGCCTGGACCGTACCAATGGAGCAGGGCGGTTAACGGAACTTCGCCTTGCGGGCCTAAGGGATGAACCGGTGAGTGGGCCCCGAGCAGCGCGGTGACATCGGCTGCGTCGTAATATCCCTCCCCGGGGTAGCCGAAGGAGGTGACGCTGAGGCAGGTTGTGCCGTCCACGGCCAGCTGGGCATGGTGGCTGGCTGCCGCAAAAAGTCGTGCCCGGGCCACCGTTCCCGTGAGCCGGACAGTGGTGCGGAAAAGCGTCCATTCGTCCGGCTGCCGGTGGGTGGTGGTCTTTGTCCAGCTGCTGAGGGATCCGCAGGATTCCTCAGGTCCGCCGTCGAACCGGTGTTCCAGGAGCACCGTGCCGCCCGCCGCAGCCGTGGAGGTCACCCGCAGCGAGGCATACTCGGTCTGGCTGCGGGGCCCCTGATGGAGTGCCAGACGGCCGTGGCGCCCAGCGGGGGCAGGCTCCGCCACGGTGAGCAGTTCGACGCCGTCGAGGCTGACGGTGATGGTGGCGCCGTCGTCGGTAACAGCCAGCTCGTGCCAGGTGCCGGCGACCAGGTCCTTGCCAGGCAGCCGCTCCTGGCTCGGCTGCGCATGTCGTTCAAGCCGGGCGCTGGCAAGCACCTCGCTGTCCGGGACGGCTGCGGCGGGAATTTCCCAGGCGGGGGCGCGCCGCAGGACAACGTTGCCTGCTGAGTTCAGTTCCAGCAGCAGCCCGGTTCCGGGGCCGGTGCTGCGCAGGAGCAGTCCTGCCCAGCCCATCGCGGGCCTGAGGCGGGCTTCCACGCTGACGGCGCGGACCGGAGGGCAGGGGAGGGGCAGGAAGGGGGAGCCTGCCACGCGCAGTGCGCCGCCCAGTACTTCCAGCGGAGCCCGGCCGCCCGGCGCCCGGTGGATCCAGTCGGCACCCCATCCGTTGTCCGCGATCCCGCTGCTGAACAGACCCGTTTCGGACCATGGCCCCGGACGGCCGGCGGAGTCAGTTACCCGGACCCGCCAGGTGTAGTCCGCATCTTCTGCCAGGTCAGGTCCGCCGTAAGCAATGTTGGCCTGCAGCCCGGACGCGACAGGCCCGGAGCACCAGACCTCGGTCCCGGCCGGGTCCTCAACGGCGATTTCGTAGCCGGTCTGCCGGGCAGCCGCAGGGTCGGCGTCGTCCGTGTGGGTCAGTTGCCAGCCGAAGACGGGCCTCAGGGATGCCGTCAGGCAGTGGGCGAGGCCGTCGGTCAGCAGGCCGGCAGGGATCAGGGCGCCCACGGGAGACCCAGTTCCCTGAACGTGGCGTGCTCCTGCGTGGCCCGGTCCAAGGCGTCTTCAATCCCGACGACGACGGCATGTGCAGCGTCGCCCTCGCCCACCCACTGGATGTGCTCGCTGCCGATCAGGGCCGGCAGCGGCGCGGTCCGAATGGCTTCCAGCACCAGCATGAAGGCACCGCTGTCCAGGAGGGGGCTGATCAGCGGGGTGCCGTCCTGTCGGTGGGCAATCAGGTTCTCGGTGAGATCGTCCCGGCCGAAAAGCTGCTCAGTCTGCCCCGCGGCTGTGGTGACGGTGAGCCGGTCCTCGGTGTAGTGGAACACCGCCTGGCCTGCTGAGCCCTGCAGCGTCACGTACGGTTCAACCGACTCGGTGGCACAGATGGTGAGCGCGCAGGTGACAGGGAGCCCGGCGGCGGTGCGGATCCGGATGACCGAGGTGTCGTCGGATTCGATGTCGTTGGCGCGGTACAGGTCCGTCTCCACCGAGGCGACGTCCGCCATGGTGCGCGCTCCCGCGATCCGTAAGGCCGTTGCTACGGCGTGGGCCAGCGGATTGGTGGCTACACCGTCAACCACATCAACGCCGTCAATGCTCCGTTTCCCGGCCCAACGGGATCGCTTGTAATAGGCCCTGTCGCGCACCCAGCGGCCGGTCGCAGAGACGCCTTGCAGGGTGCCGATGGCGCCGCTCGCCAGCAACTCCTCAATTGCCGCAAGCGCGTGTGATCCGAGGCTTTGGAAGCCGATCTGTACGCTCCTGCCGGACCTTTGGGCAGCCTCGCAAAGGGTGTTGAAGTCTGCCAGGGATGCCACCGGCGGCTTTTCGAGATAGACGTCCGCCTCCGTGGCCAGGGCGGCCAGGCCGAGCGGGGCATGGGTCTGGATGGGGGTGGCCACGATGATTACATCGAGGTCCCTCGTCTCCGCCAGGAGTTGGGTGAGCCCGGGAAAAACAGCGGCCGTCGCCGGAACGGCTCCCGGTGCCGGCAGCTGCGGATCGGCCACCGCTACGAGTTCGACGGCGCCCGCGGCCTGGAGCCGCTCAAGGTTCCGCAGGTGGTGGGCACCGAAGCCGTGGATACCCACCAGTGCCACGCGGGCGGTCCGGGTATGCGCAGCCGTTGGTGTAGGCGCCTGGACGGGATCTTCGTTCCGGGACTGGAACTCGGCGTCGGTGCCGGCTGGCGTTCCCATGGGTCTCCATTTCTGCCCGCAGGCACAAAAATCCTGGCTCCGGCCGGGAGTGGCCGCACCGGAGCTGACAAGCGAAGCTGAGGAGTCAGTGCGGACAAGTCGGGCCCGCCACCTACAGCATCGGCCCGCGTTCGCCGGCCGAGCGGTCCGGGACCAGCATACCCAGCCCGGCAAGCGCTTTCCAATAACCAGTGTGCGGCACGCGCCGGCACCAAGTCCACTAATGTAACGATTCAAAATTTTGCTTGACGCGCCCCCTGCGAGGGGTCTAGGTTCTGAGAAACCGATTACTTACGTGACGCGGCCCACTTCTGGAACCGTTTCTGCAACGATGGAGAACCGAACGGAGCTTTGCCATGCTGGCTGGAACATTCAGCGCACGTGCCTACTCATTCTTCGATACGCTGCTGTGGATCGCCTGCTTGAACCTGCTGTGGATGCTCTTCACCCTGCTGGGACTTGGCATCCTGGGCGCAGGTCCGGCGACTGCTGCGGCCCACATCCTGGTCCGTCGCCGGTCCCGCGGCGAGGCCGCGCCGCTCCTGAAATCCTTCACCCGGGAGTACTTCGCCAACTTCATCCGTGCCAATGCGCTGGCCTTGCCGGTCATGGCTGTGGCTGTTGTCCTGGTGATGAACTGGAACTACGCGTCACGGGCCGATGGCTTGATCTCCGAGCTTTTGGCTGCCGGCACCTTTGTGGCCGCACTCTTCCTGGCGGCCATGGTCTGCTACTTGTTTCCGCTGTATGCCCGTTATGAACTCCCGGTGGCCCAGTATCTGATGACCTCGTCGCGCTTTGCGGTCCGCCACCTTGCCGGGACGGTCATCCTGTTGTTCGTCAGCGCCGCGGCCGTTTACGCCAGCCAGACGCTGCCCGGGCTGATCCCCTTCTTCAGCATCGGCGCCTGGCTGTATGTGACCGGCTGGCTGTGCGACCGCTTCTTCACCGCCAACGATGAATCCGTGGCGGACGTGGCTCCGGTTCAAGGCGCTCCGGTGCAGGGTGCTGCCGCCGTCCGTCCCACGCAGCAGGGGGCACCCGTTGCGTGAGCTTTCTGACGGCCGGCTTTCTGAGGGCCAGCTTTTTGACGGCCGCCTCCTCTATGGCGCAGCGGTCTATCCCGAGGTCCTCGACGCCGCCACCTTTGAGGCCGACGCTGCTCATATGGCCCGGCTCGGCATGAACGCGGCCAGGCTGGGTGAGTTCATGTGGTCCGCCCTTGAAACTGACGACGGCGATATCCGCCTGGGCGTACTGGACCGGGCTCTCGACGTGCTGGGCACCCACGGGATCAAAGCCATCATCTGCACCCCCACCGTGACCCCGCCGGTCTGGCTGACCCATGGGTACCCGGAGCGACTGCACCACACGGCCGACGGCACCGCCCTGGGTCACGGCTCGAGGCAGCACATCTGCACGAACAACCCTGTTTTCCGCGACCGGGCCGCACGCATCACTCAGGCGCTCGCGGCCGCCGTCGGGAATGACCCCCGGGTGGTTGCCTGGCAACTGGACAACGAGTTCAAGTCCCACGTGGGCGGCTGCTACTGCGCCACATGCCGCGGGCTGTGGACCGAGTGGCTTGAAGACCGCTACCAGGAGGTGGGTCTGCTCAATGAGGCATGGCATTCGTCGGTGTGGAGTGAAACGTATCAAAACTTTGCCCAGGTGCCCCTTCCCGGTCCCACACCGTTCCTCCACAACACCTCGCTGGTCAACGCGTTCAGGCTGTTCAACCAGGAGAACATCAACCGGTTCGCCCGTGAACAGGCCGGCGCCATCCGTGCCCACAGCAACCTGCCGGTGACGCACAACAGCGGCTTTGGCTTCGACCTGGACAACGCGGCGCTCTTCGAGGGCCTGGACTTTTCCAGCTTCGACACCTACCCGTCCGCGGACAACCATTCCGCGTTCCTCATGAACCTGGACTATTTCCCAGGCCTGGGAAATTCCCGCCGGACGGTCCTGATGGAAACCAGCCCCAGCCACGGCGGCTCGGTGCAGAGCTACGGTGTGCCGCACCCGCACGGGTTCGTTGAGGCAGAGGCCTTCGCCAACTACGCTTCAGGGTCCGCAGGTTTTCTGTTCTGGCACTTCCGCCAGCACCGCGGCGGAAGCGAACAGGCGCACGGCTCCGTGGTCAGCGCCTGGGGCCAGCCCACCATCGGCTACTCCAGCGCCGAGGCAATCGGGACGCTGCTTCCGGCCATCAAGCAGCTGCTTGACCACAGCAGTCCCGCCCGGCCCGCCGTCGCCGTCCACTATTCGGACCACGCCAAGGCATTCCTGGCGACGGAAGCGGGTGACGGCGCCGGCTACCGCGGCCTGATCTCCGCGTTCCACGCAGGACTGGTCCGGGCAGGTATCCAGCGGTCCCTGCTGCCGGTGGAAGCCTCCCTCGCCGGCGTCCGCGTCCTGTTCACGCCGTTCGTCCACCACCTGCCGGCACAGGACCGGGAACGGATCCTTGACTGGGTACATGCCGGCGGGACCTGGGTCTGCGGACCCGGCACCGGCGGCCGCACCGAACACCACACGTGGCACGCAGACTCCGCCCTCGGCGGTCTGGAGGCCGCCGCCGGCGTCGAATCCGTTTTCCAGTTCCCGGCCACCGGCTCAGGTTCCCGAGGCAGCATCCTGGGACACGACGTCGTCCTCTCCCGCATGAGCACCTTCTTCAGCCTGCCGGAAACCGGATCGCCGCGCGCCGCCACGGCGCTGGGAACGGTCACCGCCGGTCCCGCCGAAGGCCTTGAATTCGCCACCGAACGCCGGATCGGCGCGGGCCGGATGATCCTGCTGGGCGCCCACCCCGGCACCGGGGCACCGGACGACGACGGCGCGGCGCTGGCCGCCGTCGTCGAGCATGCGTGTGCGGGGGTACTGCCCGGCGTGCGCACCGCGGGCGGCACGGTGGCGGACTACCCGCGCTGGCGCAACGGCAGGCTTCAGCACTGGCTGGTCAACATGGGCGGTGAACCGGGCACTTTCACCCTGGTACGGCCCGCACGCACGTTGCTGGTCAAGGATGACGTCCATTCGGCCGGCGGCAGCCACCGGGACCATCCCGGCATCACCCTGACCGCCGGCGTCCACACCCTGGGCGCCTACGACTACCTGGTCCTGGAAGACATCAAAGAGGAGCACTCACTGTGAAATGGCTTGAACAGGCACCGCGGGTGGACACCACCGCGTCCTTTGGCCGGCCGTGGACAGAGGGCGAACTGGCCCCTGACCGCGTCTCGGACATCCGGCTTGCCGATACGGCACTGGTCCATGAGGCCAGGCCGCTGGCTTTCTGGCCGGACGGCAGCGTGAAGTGGACTGCCCACGCCGTGGTGCTTCCGGCCGGAACGGACGCCGGTGGCCTGGAGCCCGCGCTGGCGCCTGTGCTGGCGCGGGCCACCGCGCCAGCTGTGGTGCAACCGCGGCTGCTTGCGGTCCAGGACGGCGGAGCCATCCGCGTGGACACCGGCGCTTTCGCCGTCACCGTTCCGGGCCCCGCCGGAAATACTGGAGGGGCCCTCACCGGTGCCTTTGTAGCCCCTGACGGGCGGCAGCTTGGCGATGCGCTTCGCCTGGTGGTGAGTGCACCGGATGCAGAAACGAGCATCGAGTCCGCGGCCATCGAAACGTCGGGCGCCGTCAGGACTGTGCTCCGGATCGAAGGAACGGTGACTGCAGGTGGCACCGGACTGCTCCGGTTCATCGTTCGCCTCGCCTTCTTCGCGGGCCAGCCCACCCTGCAGGTTACCCAGACCCTGCTCTTCCAGGACGCGGCAAAGGACCGGATCATCAAGGGCATCGGACTGCGGCTCGACAGGGGCCTCAGCGGGGACCTGCTGAACCGCCGCGTCAGCATCGCCGGGGACACCGCCGTCTACACCGAACCCGTGCAGTCGCTCTACACGCGGCCGTTCAGCGGCGACAACCCTGATTACGCACGCCAGTTGGCCGGCCAGGCCGTCGCAGAGTCGGCGGACTCGGCGGCGCTGTTCGCCGTCGGACGGCAGAACGCCGTCTGGTCCGCCTTCCGGATCACCCAGGAATCCGAGGACTACTTCCGGCTGGAGAAGCAGACCACGGCCAAACTGCTCCCCGTAAAGATGGGCAAGGGCCACCGCAGCCAAGGCCTCCTTTACGCCGGCGACACCTCCGGAGGGGTGGCGGTCACCCTGCGCGGGTTCTGGCAGAAGTTTCCTGCCGCCTTGGAAGTAGACGGCATGGCGGGGGACACCGCTTCCTTCACCGCCTGGTCCTGGGCCGAATCCGTGGAGCCCATGGACCTGCGCCACTACTCGGACGAATGCTACGTGCCGAGCGCCTACGAAGGTTTTGACGAGCTGCGCTCCACTCCGGAAGGTGTCGCCAACACCTCGCACATTTCTTTTGACTTCGTGGATGCTTCACCGTCCAGCGACTGGCTGTGGGAACTCGCCTGCGAACGCCAGCAGCCGGCCCAGCCAGTCTGCTCCCCGGAGCTCTACTACTCCTCCCGCGCCGCCGGAACCACGTGGGGGCTGCCGGAAGCGCTCCCCTCCGGGGAGCCGGTGGAACGGCGCCTCGATGGCCTGATCGATTTCTACACGCAGGAAGTTGAGCAGCGCGGCTGGTACGGCTACTGGAACTTCGGCGACTTTATGCACAGCTATGACCAGTACCGCCACCAGTGGCGTTATGACCTGGGCGGCTTCGCCTGGGCCAACAACGAACTTGCGCCCAACATGTGGCTGTGGCAATCGTTCCTGCGCACCGGTGACGCCCGGGCCTTCCGCCTGGCTGAGGCGATGACGTGGCACAGCGCGGAGGTGGACCGGCACCACTTCGGCGAATACTCGCAGCTGGGCTCCCGCCACAACGTGGTCCACTGGGGCTGCGGCTGCAAGGAAGTCCGGATCAGCATGGCCGGCCTGCACCGTTATTACTACTTCCTGACCGGCGACGAACGCATCGGGGAACTCCTGTCCGAGGTGCGCGACGCCGAGCATGCGCTGGACCGGCTGGACCCCATGCGCGAGTTCTATGAACGGACTCCCGAGCGGACCCACATCCGGATCGGCCCGGACTGGTCAGCACTGGTCTCCAACTGGTTCAGCGAATGGGAACGGACCGGCGACACCCAGTGGAAAGACCGGATCACCAAGGGTATCGGCCAGCTCGAGGCCATGCCGCACGGGCTGCTGTCCGGACCCACCCTGGAATTCGACGCCTCCGGGCCGGACCTGCACCACATGTTCACCGGCACTGCGGGTGGCTTCCACATGATCATCGCCTTCGGTGCCCCACAGGTCTGGATGGAGGTTGCCGAGGCACTGGACCATGAAGGCTTCCGCCGAATGCTCGCCGATTTCGGCAGGTTCTACGCGCTCCCGGAAGAGGAAAAGCAGCGCCGGACCGGCGGTGCCCTGGACGACTCCCACTTCAGCTGGCCCTCCATGGCCACCGGAATGATGGCCTACGGCGCCTGGTACTACCGCGACGAGGAACTTGCTTCCAAGGCATGGGAAATCCTGCTCGAAGATGCCGGCGGCGGACTGTCAGCCCCCTTCACCGAACGGCTGCAGCAGGCGCAGACCTGGCAGCCCGTCGTCGAGCATCCCGCCATTTCCACCAACTGGGCCTCCCAGTGGGCCCTCAACGCCACGCTCTGCCTGGAGCTGATCGGGCCGCCGGGCAGTCTCCGCTGGGCCAACCGCCCCCAAAACCTGACCCGTACCGCCTGAACTTCACCAACTGAACTTCACCAACTGAACCGACCGACTCAACCCCGAAGAAGTGGACAAGGAACACCATGATTAACAGAAAATTCAGCCTGGCCGCCGCCGTCGTGACCGCCACGGCCCTGACCCTGACCGCCTGCGGCGGCGGGGGCGAGGCACCCGCCGCGGACCTGACCAAGGTCAGCATCATGGCCCCCTTCCTGGAGGCCCAGCCACCGGCCGCGGACGGCGCCGTCCAGAAGAAGCTGGCGGAAATCACCGGCAAGGAAGTCAACATCAACTGGACGCCCAACGCCTCCTACGAAGACAAAATGAACATCACGCTGGCCTCCTCCGACATCCCCCAGGTCATGGTGGTCCAGAGCAAGTCACCGGGCTTCGTCAAGAATGCCGAAGCCGGCGCTTTCTGGGACCTGACGGACAAACTGGCGGACTACCCCAACCTGAAGACCACCTTCCCGGACATCCAGAAAAACGCGAGCATTAACGGCAAGGTCTTCGGCGTATACCGTGGCCGGGCTCCCATGCGCGCAGCTGTCATGTTCCGCCAGGACTGGATGGACAAGCTGGGCCTGGAAGCCCCCAAAACCACCGAGGACCTGTACAAGGTTGCGAAGGCCTTCACGGAACAGGACCCGGACGGCAACGGTCAGGACGATACCTGGGGCATCACCATCCCCAAATGGGGTGCCCTGGGATCCAACAGCCCCTATGACCTGATCGAGGAATGGTACGGCGCCGGCAACCGCTGGACCGAGAAGGACGGAAAGCTGGTCCCCAGCTTCGAGACCGAGGAATTCCTCGAAGCCAACCGCTTCGTCAAGAAAATGGTGGATGAGAAGCTCATCAACCCGGACTTCGCCACTTTCGACGGCACCAAGTGGAACGAGCCGTTCTTCAACGGCAAGGGCGGCATCATTGTCGACGTCGACTCCAGGGTCAGCGTGCTGATCAACCTGTTCAAGCAGGCCAACCCGAATGACTTTGAGAAGAAAGTGGGTTTTGTCGGGAACCTTGAGGGCCCCGACGGCGAACTGCACGCCCACCCCACCGACGGCTACTCCGGCTTCCTGGCCATTCCCAAGTCCAGCGTTCGTACCGAAGCTGAACTGAAGAAGGTCCTGGAATTCATGAACACCCTCAATGGCAAGGACGCCGCGGTGCTGCTCAACAACGGCATCGAGGGTGTGAACTTCACGCTGGAGAACGGTGCCGCTGCCCCGATCAAACCTGAAACCCCTGAGGGGAAGGCGGTTGCCACCGATATCAAGAGCTACGCACAACTGGGCATGAATGTCGCCGGGAACAGCTTCTACCCGGTCAAGCAGCCCTCCGAATACGAACAGAAGGTCTTCGACAAGCGGACTGAAGTGATGGCTGCGGATCTGAAGAGCGCTGTCTACAACCCGGCTGCACCCTATGTCTCGGCCACCTACGTGTCCAAGGGCGCCCAGCTGGACAACATCGTCGCCGATGCGCGGATCAAGTACCTTGCCGGCCAGATCGATGAGCAGGGCCTGAAGGACGCCATCAAGCTGTGGAACACCAGCGGCGGCGACAAGGTCAAGGAAGAGATCAACAAGCTCTGGCAGGACAACAAGTAGCATCCGCCCGGCGCTGCCGGCCGGCCCGTCCCCGTGCACGGGCCGGCCGGCAGCGCACCATCACCACCAGAAAGGAGGCCTGCATGTCGCAACTGACAGACGCACTGGCCTCGAACATCGGCGCCGGCGACGGTGCCGGGGCGGAACCCGCCAAGGCCAGCAAACGGGGCAGGAAACCCCCCAAGGCCCCGAAGGTCCCGTGCGGTAAGTTCTCGGTCCATTTCGCGCACTACAAGTGGCTGTACCTTCTCCTGTTGCCCGGTGTGCTGTATTTCGCGGTGTTCCGCTACGCCCCGATGTACGGGGTGTCCATCGCGTTCAAGGATTACGTCCCGTTCCTGGGCGTCAACGCCAGCCCGTGGGTGGGATTCCAGCACTTCCAGGACTTCTTCTCCAACCCGGACTTCGCCCGGCTGCTGGGGAACACACTGATCCTGGCGTTCCTGAACCTGGGCATCGCGTTCCCGCTGACCATCGTTTTGGCGCTGCTGCTGAACGAGGTCCGCCTCTCCATCCTCAAACGCACCGTCCAGACCCTGGTCTACATCCCGCACTTCCTGTCCTGGACCATCGTGGCGTCACTGAGCTTCCTGCTCTTCGCCCTCGATTTCGGGCCGCTGTTCCTGTTCATCAACAACGTCCTGGGCACGGACATCGACTTCCTCTCCGACCCGGCCTGGTTCCGGCCGCTCATTGTGCTCCAGGAAATCTGGAAGAACACCGGGTGGGGGACCATCATCTTCCTCGCGGCGCTGGCCACCGTGGACCAGGACCAGTACGAGGCAGCGATCATCGACGGAGCCGGTCGGTTCCGCCGGGTCTGGCACATCACCCTCCCCGGGATCCGCTCCACCATCATCGTGATGCTGATCCTGGCGATCGGGCAGATGCTGAACACCGGCTTCGAGCAGATCTACCTCATGACCAACGCCCTGAACCGGTCCGTGGCCGATGTCTTTGACACCTACGTGTACTTCGTGGGCATCACCCAGGGCGCCTACTCCTACTCGACCGCGGTGGGACTGTTCAAATCCCTGGTGGGCATCGTGCTGATCTTCGGCACCAACGCCCTGGCCAAGCGATTCAACCAGAGCGGACTGTTCTAATGAAGGTTCACAACACTCCCGGCGGGCGCGTCTTCGACGCCGCCAACTACGTTTTCCTGACGCTGATCGGCATCGTCACCCTGCTGCCGTTCGTTTACGTTTTCGCAGGCTCCTTCGCCACCGAGGCCGAAATCACCCGGCGCGCGTTTTTCGTCTGGCCAGAGCAGTTTTCCCTGGGCGCCTACGAATACATCTTCTCCACCCAGGCGTTCATCAAGGCCCTGATCACCACCGTGCTCGTCACCGTGGTGGGTACTGTGGTGCAGCTGATCCTGACCGTCACCATGGCCTACCCGCTGGCCAAACGGAACCTCCGCGGCCGGCAGCTCATCCTGTCCCTGGTGGTCTTCGCCATGGTGTTCTCCGGCGGCATGATTCCCACGTTTCTGCTGGTCAAGGACCTGGGCCTGCTCAACTCGTACTGGGCGCTGATCCTGCCCGCAGCGATCAACCCGTTCAGCCTGATCATCATCAAGAACTTTTTCCAGGAGCTTCCCGCCGAGCTGGAGGAGTCCGCCAAGATGGACGGCGCCACGGAGGTAGGGATCCTCTGGCGGATCCTGCTGCCACTGTCCAAACCGGTGCTGGCAACGTTCGCCCTCTTCTACGCCGTCGGGATCTGGAACGACTTCATGTCCCCCCTGCTCTACCTGTCCGATAACTCCAAGTGGACCTTGCAGATGTACCTGCGCCAGGTCACCGCCTCCTCCGACCTGCTCGGCACCGGAAACGTGGACCCTAACTACATCCCCCCGGAACAGGGCATCAAGTTCGCCGTCATCGTGGTGGCCACGCTGCCCATCCTGATCTTCTACCCGTTCCTGCAAAAGCACTTCGCCAAGGGCATGCTGATCGGCTCCGTCAAGGGCTGACCGGGTGCCCGCACCAACAGAAAGCAGACCATGAAAATCCTGCTCGCCGGAGATTCCACCGTGGCGGACTGCCCCACGTACGAGTACCCCATGAGCGGCTGGGGTGCGCAGCTGCCCCAGCATGTCTATTCGTGGGCGGCCGTGCACAACTTCGCCAAGGGCGGTGCCAGCACGCAGTCCTTCCGCGAGGAGGGGCTGTGGGGGCAGCTCCTGGAAACCGCTGCGGCCGGCGACCTCGTCCTGATCCAGTTCGGGCACAACGACCAGAAGAAGGCCCACCTCGCAGCAAGGACCGGCTATGCGGCCAACCTGCGCGCCATGGTGGCCGAGGTCCGTGCCCTTGGCGCCACGCCGGTGCTTTGCACCTCGGTTGAACGGCGGCACTTCCTGGACGGCGCGGACACCCACGGCGTCCTTGAAGACAGCCTGGACGACTACCCCGACGTGGTCCGGGAGATCGGGCTCGAGCTGAAGCTGCCCGTCGTCGACCTTAATTCCTGGACCCGCGCGCGCTACGTGGAGCTGGGCGTTGAGGAATCGAAGTCCCTGTTCTGCCATTTCGGCCCGGGCGAGCACGCTCACTGGCCTGACGGGCTGGCGGACAACACCCACTTCTCCCAGCACGGAGCCTCCCTCGTGGCGGAGCAGGTGGCGTCCCGGCTGGCCCGGCTCGGCTACGGCTCCAGCTCCAAGCAACGCGGAGTCACATCCGGCCCGATAAAGGGCGAAGATTGGGCCGGGAGTGACCCCGCGTTGCAGTTAAGAACGCCGGGGCTGCCGACGGCGGTGCGGGGCTAGGTGGGCGCGGCTCACATGGGTGCGGGGCACCTGGGCGCGGGGCACGCCGACGGCGGGATCCTGTACAGCAACCCGCTCGCCGGCGCGGCGGATGTGGCGGACTGGGTGCCCGAGGGGCCGTTGAGCCTGGGCAGCCACGACGGAGCCTTGGAGCTGTCCGGGTCCGTCGACGACGGGGAGTTCGGGGACCACGCGCACTGGACGTTCTGGTGCCCGGTTGAGTTTCCGGACGGCATCCGGATCAGCTGGGAGTTCCTGCCGCTCGCTGAGCCCGGGCTGGCAATGCTCTTCTTTGCGGCGGCGGGGCAGGGCGGCCATGACCTGTTCTCCGCAGGACTCGCCCCACGGACCGGCTACTACCCGCAGTACCACTCCGGCGACATCGATGCCCTTCATGTGTCCTATTTCCGCCACAAGCACCAGTCGGAGCGGGCCTTCCGCACCTGTAACCTCCGAAAAAGCGCCGGCTTTGAACTGGTGGCCCAGGGCGCCGACCCGCTGCCGCCCACGGAGGACGCGCTGGAGTTCTACCGGATGGAAGTGGTGAAGGACGGCCCGGACGTGTCGTTCTCGGTCAACGGGCTGACACTCTTTGAATGGACCGACCAGTCGGAGAACGTACTGGGCGGCGGTCGCTTGGGATTCCGGCAGATGGCGCCACTGAAAGCGGCCTACCGGAACCTGACAGTGGAGAAAATCTAGTCCCCCAACGACGCGGGAACACACGGACTGAGGATGTGGTTAAGACTGTAGGACGAAAAATGAGCACCATATCCACAGCACTGATAATCCCGGCCCGGACCAATGAACCCGTCCGGGTCGGACCGATCGAGACCACCCTGAGGAATCTTCAGGAGCTGGTCGACGGCGGTATTGAGTCGGTCACGCGCGGCGACTGGCATGTGTACCTGAACGCCGAGGGCGTGATCAAGGACCTCCCGCCGAACGTCCGCGCCGCCCAGCTGATGTACGACTGCGGCCTGGACCTTGCCGGAGCAGCACGGGGACCCGCAGTGTTCCTGGGAAACGACGACCATGGCGGGGAACAGGACGTTCCGGATCACCTGGTCAGGCGTGCCGGGGAACTCTTCGGGGTGCCCTTGGCGGCCTAGCAGGACAGCCGGAACACCCCGTCAGTCGGGCCTGATGTTCTGGTTGAGGCTGAAGAAGTTGGTGGGGTCGTACTTGCGCTTGAGTGATTTGAGCCTCTCGTACTTTGCGGCTCCATAGGCCTGCCTGACGCGCTCCTCACCCTCTTCCATCAGGAAGTTTACGTAGACGCTGGTGTGGTGCGGTGCCAGCGCCGACCAGTAATCGCGGGCCCATTGGCGTTCAGCATCGAAACCCTCGGCGGTCTTGCTGTTGCCGTTGATGTTGAACGTAAACCCCGCGTTGCGGCCGTTGAAAGCAGTGGCGGCGTTGTCGATCCGCCCCACCGCGCCGCCCATCTGCCACAGGGCCACGCTGGTGACCGGCGACGTGATGCGCATGCCGTACTCGGCGACGATGCCGATCACCTCGTCGCTGAGCGTTGCGATGTCACAGGACCGGACGTAGTAGGACCAGCCGTGGGGGAAGGACGGATCGAACGTTCTCTGGTGTTCCAGGAAAGGCTTCGGCCGGCAGAAATCGAGGACCGGGGACCCGAAGTCCTTCATCGGCTGCATGACCCTTTCGCCGTCCTCTACGGATCCGGCATAGCAGGAGACGATAGCCAGGACCCGCCTGCCCACCAGCTCCGGCGGGACGATCGGCAGCGCCGGTGCCCTGCGCTGCACGGCCACGGTCATGAGCTCGTCAGGGCAATCCGCAAGCCAGTCGCGGTAGAACCGCAGCACCTCCGGAGCGTCCTCCATGGGCCAGAAGACCGGCCCCGCCATAACGGACGGACCCACCGGGACCAGCCGGAACTCGAACTCGGTGACGATGCCGAAGTTCCCGCCGCCGCCCCGCACACCCCAGAAAAGGTCGGCGTTCTGGTCCTCGCTGGCCGTCACCAGCTCGCCGTCGGCGGTCACAAGGTCCACGGAGATCAACTGGTCGATGGTGAGTCCGTGCTTGCGCATGATCCACCCGATGCCTCCGCCCAGCGTAAGCCCGGCAACTCCGGTGTGGGTGACGATCCCTGACGGGACAGCGAGCCCGAACTCCTGCGTTTCGCGGTCGAGTTCGCCCAACAGGACACCGGCCTGGACTCGGGCCGTTCGCGCAACGGGGTCCACCCGGATGCCCTTCATGGGCGCGAGATCGATGACCATCCCGTCGTCGCAGACTGACAGCCCCGGGAAGCTGTGGCCACCTCCCCGCACGGCGGCCCGAAGGCCGTGCAGGCGGGCGAACCGGATGGCCGCGCGCACATCCGCGACGCCGGTGCAGCGGGCTATGAGTGCGGGATGGCGGTCAATCGATCCGTTCCACACTCTGCGATGCTCGTCGTAACCGGCATCAGCCGGACTGACGAGGTCGCCCCGAAAGGATGCCTGCAGTTCATCGACGGCGATGCGGCCGATCTCCGTGCTTTGCGTCATTGGACTCACGGACCTCTCTCCTCCCAGCAGATTCCCACTGTTTGGAGGACCTGACAAGAGGAAAAATTGCCGACGTCGTCCGGGCGGTAGCCCTAGCCTGCCGAGACGTCTTGCGCGGGTGCGGTGCTTTGGCGCACCACCAGTTCCGGGGTGAAGATCACTGCCCGGTGCCGCGGGTTGTTCGACTCAAGTTCCTCCGCCAGCAGTTCGATGGCGGTGCGTCCCAGCGCCTCGGTGGGTTGCCGGATGGAGGAAAGCGGCACAACGGCTGACACGGCGAAATCGATGTCGTCATAGCCGATCAGCGCAATATCCTCGGGAATCCTCAGGGTGTGCGTCATGGTCAGGGACTGCATCACGCCCAGGGCCAGGAGGTCGTTGGCGCAGAAGATGCCGTCCGGCAGGTCCGCGCGCCCGCGCTCCACCAGCATGTTGCCCACGCTGCGGCCCGCCAGCACGGTCTGCCCGTCGGAATCGAGGACCTCCAACGTGGCGTCCGGCTCTTCCTTCACCGCACGCCGGGCACCCTGAAGGCGGTCCGCCACCTGGCGGATCGAGGCGGGGCCGCCAACATAGGCGAGCCGACGGCGGCCGGTGTCCAGCAGGTGCCGGGCAGCCAGGTAACCGCCGGCGTCGTCGTCCACCGAGACCGAGCTGTACTGGTTCTCGTCAGCCAGCCGGTCCACCAGAACGGTGGGGATGCCGCGCTCGCGGAGCACATCCAGCCGCGCGGTCACGTCACCCACCGGAGAGATCAGGAGGCCCTGCACACGCTGCTCCTGGAAAAGGTCAATGTAGTTGGACTCGCGGCTTGCGTTGTGGCCGCTGTCGCCCAGCAATACTGCACTGCCCTGGAGTGCCGCGGCATCCTCCGCCGCCCTCACCACGGAGGTGAAGAACGGGTTGCCGACGTCGAGCACAATCAGCCCGATGGTCCTGCTGTGGCCTGCCCGGAGCTGGCGGGCGGCGTCGTTGCGCACAAAACCCAGTTCGTCAATGGCACGCAGCACGCGCTCCTTGGTCCGCTGGGACACCCTGTCCGGATAATTCAGGACGTTGGAAACCGTGCCCACGGCAACGCTGGCGTGGTTGGCGACGTCCTTGATGCTGGCTGAGCGATTCATGATTCTCCGTGCTTATCCGGGGGCCCAGTAATTCCTTGGGGCCATCGGGGTGGAATGCTTGACACCTTCTTGTCTTCCAGAGTACTTTGAATCGTAACAATGAAACGATTCAAAGATTTGGAATTTCAGGAGAGTCGCAGATGAGGGTCTGTTTCCGTTCATCAGTCCAGCCAACGCTGATAGGGGAGTACAAGCGCCGCCACGCAGCCGTGTGGCCGGAGATGCTGGCGGCCCTTAAAGATGCGGGCTGGAACAACTACTCTCTCTTCCTGGGCGGGGACGGGCTCCTCATCGGGTACGTGGAATGCGACGATTTCGACGCCGTACGTGCCCGGATGGCCTTGGCGGACGTGAATGCACGCTGGCAGGCCGAGATGGCCACTCTTTTTGACAACCCGGATCAGGCACCCGACGAAGGGTTCCAGGTCCTCGAAGAAGTCTTCAACCTTGACGATCAGCTCGCAGCGGCGAACTCCGCGGCCAGCTGATCTGCCGGCTGACCCACCCAGGCTCCTGCAGCGGGGCCGCAGCACCAACACCTAAATCGCAGCACCACGCACTGAACCGCAGGAACCCCACCCCGAATCGCAGCAACACAGACACCGGAGAGAACCCCATCATGAACGACGTAGCAACGGCGCTGGGCAGGCTCGGAGAGCTTGCCATCGAGGTCCCTTCGTGGGCTTATGGAAATTCAGGCACGCGTTTTAGGGTGTTCGGTACGCCGGGCACCCCGCGGACCGTGCAGGAGAAGATCGCGGACGCCGCGAAGGTGCATGAGCTGACCGGGCTGGCTCCGACGGTGGCCCTGCACATCCCGTGGGACAAGGTGGATGACTATGCGGCCCTGAAGGAGTACGCGGCGGGCCTGGGCGTGGGCCTGGGCACCATCAACTCCAATACTTTCCAGGATGACGAGTACAAGTTCGGCTCGCTGACTTCTTCGAACGAGACTGTCCGGCGCCGGGCGGTCGCGCACCACCTTGAGTGCATCGAGATCATGCATGCCACGGGCTCGCAGGATTTGAAGGTCTGGCTGGCGGATGGGACGAACTACCCGGGCCAGGACGATATGCGTGGCCGCCAGGACCGTCTGGCTGAGTCCCTGCAGGAGATCTACTCGGGCCTGGGCGATAACCAGCGCCTGGTGCTGGAGTACAAGTTCTTCGAGCCGGCTTTCTATCACACCGATGTTCCGGACTGGGGTACGTCCTACGCCCAGACCCTTGCCTTGGGGGAGAAGGCGATGGTCTGCCTGGACACCGGCCACCACGCGCCGGGGACCAACATCGAGTTCATCGTGATGCAGCTGCTGCGCCTGGGCAAGCTCGGTTCCTTCGACTTCAACTCCCGCTTCTACGCGGACGATGACCTGATCGTGGGTGCTGCTGATCCGTTCCAGCTGTTCCGCATCATGTACGAGGTGATCCGCGGCGGCGGCTTCGGCAAGGAATCCGGCGTGGCCCTCATGCTGGACCAGTGCCACAACCTGGAAGAGAAGATCCCGGGCCAGATCCGCTCGGTTTTGAATGTCCAGGAAATGACGGCCCGCGCCATGCTGGTGGACACCGCTGCCCTGGGGGAGGCCCAGCGCGCTGGGGATGTCCTGGCCGCCAATGGCGTTTTCAATGATGCCTTCTACACCGACGTCCGGCCCATCCTGGCCGCATGGCGTGAAGAGCGCGGCCTGCCCGCGGACCCGATGGCCGCCTTCAAGGCCAGCGGATACCAGAAACAGATCAACGAGGACCGCGTCGGCGGCCAGCAAGCCGGATGGGGCGCCTAAGAGCATGAGCACTAACAAGACTGTTGAAGACCTGATTTCCCGTTCCAACCGCCTGGGTGCGGATAAGCGGAACACCAACTTTGCCGGCGGCAACACCTCTGCCAAGGGCACGGAGAAGGACCCGGTGACGGGCGAGGACGTGCAGCTGTTGTGGGTCAAGGGCTCCGGTGGAGACCTGGGCACGCTGCAGGCGGGGAACCTCGCGGTCCTGCGCCTGGACCGGCTGAACGCGTTGAAGAACGTGTACCCGGGTGTTGAGCGCGAAGACGAAATGGTGGCTGCTTTTGACTACTGCCTGCACGGTAAGGGCGGCGCCGCGCCGTCGATCGATACCGCCATGCATGGCCTCGTGGACTCAGCCCACGTGGATCACCTGCACCCCGACTCCGGGATCGCCATTGCCACCGCGGTGGACGGCGAGGCCCTGACCACCAAGATCTTCGGCAGCAAAGTCGTCTGGGTACCGTGGCGCCGGCCCGGTTTCCAGCTGGGCCTGGACATCGCCGCGATCAAGGAAGCCAACCCGCAGGCAATCGGCACCATCCTGGGCGGCCACGGCATCACCGCCTGGGGCGCCACCAGTGAAGAAGCAGAACAGAATTCGCTGTGGATCATCGAACAGGCCGAGAAATACATCGAGGACAACGGCACCGCCGAGCCTTTCGGCCCCGCGCTGGACGGCTACGCCGCCCTCCCCGAAGCAGAACGCCGGGCCAAGGCCGCCGCGCTCGCCCCGGTGATCCGCGGCCTGGCCTCCACCGACAAACCGCAGCTGGGGCACTTCAGCGATGACGCCGTCGTCCTGGACTTCCTGGCAGCCGCCGAGCACCCGCGCCTGGGCGCGCTGGGCACCTCCTGCCCGGACCACTTCCTGCGCACCAAGGTCAAGCCGCTGATCCTGGACCTGCCCGCCGACGCGTCCATCGAGGACTCCATTACCCGGCTCAAGGAACTCCACGCGGAGTACCGGACGGATTACCAGGCCTACTACGACCGCCACGCGACCCCGGATAGCCCTGCTTTGCGCGGCGCGGACCCGGCCATCGTCCTGATCCCCGGCGTGGGCATGTTCTCCTACGGTGCGAACAAGCAGACCGCCCGCGTTGCCGGCGAGTTCTACATCAACGCCATCAACGTCATGCGCGGTGCCGAGGCGATCTCCACCTACGCCCCGATCGAGGAATCCGAGAAGTTCCGGATCGAGTACTGGGCGCTGGAGGAAGCCAAACTGGCCCGCCTGCCCAAGCCCAAGTCCCACGCCACCCGCATCGCCCTGGTGACCGGTGCGGCGTCGGGCATCGGCAAAGCGATCGCCACCCGGTTGGCGTCCGACGGCGCGTGCGTGGTCATCGCCGACCTCAACCTTGAGAACGCCCAGGCCGTCGCCGCGGAACTCGGCGGCGCGGACGTCGCCATCGGTGTCCAGGCAGACGTCACGGACGAGGCCCAGGTCTCCGCCGCTATCGACGCCGCCGTGCTTGCCTTCGGCGGGCTGGACCTCGTGGTCAACAACGCCGGGCTGTCCATCTCCAAGCCGCTGCTGGAAACCACCGAGAAGGATTGGGACCTCCAGCACAACGTCATGGCCAAGGGCTCGTTCCTGGTTTCCAAGGCCGCCGCGAAGGTCATGATCGCCCAGGAAATGGGCGGGGACGTCATCTACATCTCCTCCAAGAACTCTGTCTTCGCCGGCCCGAACAACATCGCCTACTCCGCTACCAAGGCAGACCAGGCCCACCAGGTCCGCCTGCTCGCAGCAGAACTCGGTGAGCACGGCATCCGCGTCAACGGCATCAACCCCGACGGCGTGGTCCGCGGCTCCGGGATCTTCGCCGGCGGCTGGGGCGCCAAACGCGCTGCTGTCTATGGCGTGGACGAGCAGGAACTGGGCAAGTACTACGCCCAGCGGACCCTGCTCAAACGCGAGGTCCTGCCCGAGCACGTGGCCAACGCCGCCGCGGTCCTCACCAGCGCCGAACTGTCCCATACCACCGGACTCCACATCCCCGTGGACGCCGGTGTGGCAGCAGCCTTCCTCCGATGAGCACCACCGAAGCAACCGCGAACACCGTCCCGGCCACCGCCGGGGCGGTGTCCGCCGCTGGCCCCTCCGGCCAGGTCTTTGCCGGCAGCGTTTTCGCCGCCGTGGACATTGGCGCGTCCTCGGGCCGGGTCATCCTGGGCCGCGTGAGCAGTTCCGGCGTCGAACTGGAAGTGGTGCACCGTTTCCCCAACGGTGTGGTGGAGCTCGACGGCGGCCTCCGCTGGAACTTCGACGCCCTGTTCGCTGAGGTACTCAAAGGCCTGGCCGCCGCCGCCACGGTCGCGGCAGCCAAGAACGAAACCATCACCAGCATCGGCATCGACACCTGGGCGGTGGACTACGGCCTGGTCAACGCCAAAGGCGCGCTCACCGCGCAGCCGTACAGCTACCGCGATGACCGCAGCCGCGCCGCCGTCGCACCCGTCCACAAAAGACTGGACCCGGCCCGCCTCTACGGCACTACCGGGCTGCAGTTCCTGCAGTTCAACACCCTGTATCAGCTGGCCACCGAGCCGGACCTGGCCGGGCTGCAGGCGCTTCTGATCCCGGACCTGATCGCCTTCCTCCTGACCGGGCAGCGCCGCACCGAGTCCACCAACGCCTCCACCACCGGCCTGTTCGACGCCGTGGCAGGGGAGTGGGCCACGGAATTCCTCAGCGCCCTGGGCCTGCCCACAAAGCTGTTCCCACCGCTGATCGAACCCGGCGAAACCGTCGGCACCCTGCTGCCGGAGATCGCGTCCCGCATTGGCCTGCCCGCCGGCACGAACGTGGTGGCCGTCGGCTCGCACGACACCGCGTCCGCCGTCGCCGCCGTCCCCGCCCAGGAGAGCAACTTCGCCTACATCTCCTCCGGCACCTGGTCCCTGGTGGGGTTGGAGCTGAAGCACCCGGTCCTGACCGAGGCCAGCCGGGCAGCGAATTTCACCAACGAACGCGGCGTGGACGGCACCATCCGCTACCTCCGCAACATGGGCGGCCTCTGGCTGCTCACCGAATGCCAGCGGACCTGGGCAGCCGAGGGCTTCACCCCGGAACTGACAGCGCTGCTGACCGCCGCCGCGGCACTGCCCCCGGGCGGGCCGCAGATCAACCCCGACGATCCCTACTTCATCGCCCCGGACAACATGCCGGAGCGGATCCGCTCCGCGGCCCGCCGCACCGGAGACATCCTGCCGGATGACCCCGCGGCAATTACCCGCTGCATCATGGACAGCCTCGCCGCCGGCTACGCCCGCACCATCCGCGACGCCGAACGCCTCGCCGACCAGCCGGTCGACGTGGTCCATGTAGTAGGAGGCGGCTCACAGAACCGGCTGCTCTGCCAGCTCACAGCCGACGCCACCGGCAAACGCGTCGTGGCAGGACCAGTCGAAGCCACAGCCCTCGGCAACATCCTGGTCCAGGCCCGCACCGCCGGGCACGTCACCGGAGGGCTCAAGGAAATGCGGGAACTGGTGGTCAACAGCCACGCGCTGCAAACGTTCACGCCGCAGCTCGCCCGGCTCTAGACTCTTTTCGTCTTTAGAAAGGACCCCGCCCTCCCATGCCCCTCTTCGACCTCCCCCTTGACCAGCTGCGCGATTACACCTCGGCCGTCACCCCGCCCGCTGACCTGCAGGCCTTCTGGGACAGCACCATTGACGAGGCCCGCGCATTCCCGCTGAAAGCCATCTTCGAGCCGGTGGAGAACTACCTGACCGTCATCGACACGTTCGACGTCACGTTCAACGGCTACGGCGGGGCGCCAATCAAAGGCTGGCTCCACCTCCCGGCGAACCGTGCCCCCGGAACCCCGCTCCCCGTCGTCGTTCATTACGTGGGCTACTCGGGCGGGCGCGGACTGGTCAACCAGGACACCAAATGGGCCCAGGCCGGGTACGCGCAGTTCATCATGGACACCAGGGGGCAGGGGTACGGCGGGACGCTCGGCAACACCCCTGACCCGCATCCGTCCGCGGGCGAGGTGAACTATGCCGGCCTGATGACCAGGGGAGTGGGCAGCCGCGAGGACTATTACTACCGCCGGGTCTACGTGGACGCCTTCCGCGCGGTGGAAGCCGCCCAGTCGCACCCGGAGGTGGACTCCTCACGCGTGGTCCTCGCCGGCGTCAGCCAGGGCGGCGGCATCGTTGTGGCCACAGCCGGGCTGGTGGCCGGAAGGCTCGACGGCGTGATCGCCGCGCTGCCCGACGTCCCCTTCCTGCAGGACTTCCCACGCGCCACCGACATCACGCCCAGGGGCCCCTACCCCGAGATCGCGGCCTTCCTGGCCCGGCACCGTGAACGGTACGAGCCCATCCTGGACGTGCTGAACTACTTCGACGGCGTCAACCTGGCCCGCTGGGCCACGGTACCCGCCCTGTACTCAGCGGCGCAGATGGACGATATCTGCCCGCCGTCCACCGTTTTCGCCAGCTTTAACGCCTACGGGGCAGGAGCCGGCGGCGCGTCAGGGACCGGGGCCGCCAAGGACATCGAGGTCTACCGGTTCAACAACCACGAGGGCGGCCAGGAGCACCACTGGATTAAGCAGTTGCAGTTCCTCCGCAAGCTCCTGGGCTGAGCCTGTGTGACGCCGCCACCTGGCCGGATTTTGCCCGGGACGCGGGGCGTGGTTATGGTGTGGCTATGACAAACCGTTGGTATGCGTATTTTTCGTTGGCTCTGGAGGGGCCCGCGTCTAACTGACACGCATCCAATCACCTTCAGAGCCAACAGGGCAGAGATCATTCTCTGCCCTTCGCCATTTCCCGGCGGGTTCTGAATTCGGGCCCGCTTCCTCTCCGGAACAGGACCCCACATGAGCACCGCACCAGCCATCACCGCCACTCCCGCCGACGCACAGGCAGGCGCAGCTGCAGCCAAATCCACGTCCAACCTGCGTGTCAGTGAATTCACGCCCCTGCCCACGCCCCAGGAACTCATCGCCGAGCTGCCGCTGGACGCCCGTGTGACGGACGTCGTCGAACGCGGCCGCGATGAGGTCCGCGCCATCATGGACGGCGTGGACGACCGGCTGCTGGTCATCGTGGGGCCCTGCTCCATCCACGATCCCAAAGCTGGCCTGGAGTACGCCCGCCGGCTGGTGAGCCAAGCGGAGAAGCACAAGGAAGACCTCCTGATCGTGATGCGGGCGTACTTCGAAAAGCCGCGCACCACCGTGGGCTGGAAGGGCCTGATCAACGATCCGCGCCTGGACGGCAGCCACGACATGGAAACCGGGCTCCGGGCCGCACGCCGGTTCCTCCAGCAGGTCACCGCCCTCGGACTGCCCACCGCCACCGAATTCCTCGAGCCCATCAGCCCCCAGTACATGGCAGACCTGATCTCATGGGGAGCAATCGGAGCCCGCACCACCGAAAGCCAGATCCACCGCCAGCTGGCCTCCGGCCTGTCCATGCCCATCGGCTTCAAGAACGGGACCGACGGCGACCTGCAGGTGGCGATCGACGCCTGCGGTGCCGCCGGCGCCGCCCAGGCTTTCCTGGGGATCGACGGCGAGGGCCGGGCAGCGCTGGTGGCCACGGCCGGAAATCCGGACACCCACGTGATCCTCCGTGGCGGACGCAAGGGGCCCAACTACTCGGCTGCCGACGTCGAAAGCGCCTCCGCCAAGCTCACTGCAAAGGCGCTGAACCCCCGGCTTATCGTGGACGCCAGCCACGCCAACAGCGGCAAGAGTCACCACCGGCAGGCGGAAGTGGCCTTGGAGATCGGTGCCCAACTGGAGGACGGGGGCCAGTCGGCACACGCCATCGCAGGGGTCATGCTGGAGAGCTTCCTGGTGGGCGGGGCCCAGAACCTGGACGTCGCCGAACATGCGGCCGGACAGTCCGAACTGGTCTACGGGCAGAGCGTCACCGACGCGTGCATGGACTGGGACGTGTCTGTTTCGGTCCTCAACCAGCTGGCAGCCTCCGCGCGGAAGCGACGGTCGGCGGAATGATTGCCCGCAATACTTTCACTACAGCCCCATGAACCTCTAGAGTATCTATCACATGGTTGGTGGATGGCTCAGCATCGGCACACCGCAATGGAACACAGCTGGGGTCAATGCACGTCATCCGTCAGCAAAGGAATAGGGAAATGTCCGCAGAACAGAACTTCTCGAACGCGAAGTTCCTGACCGTCGCCGAAGTGGCCGAGGTCATGCGCGTCTCCAAAATGACCGTTTACCGGTTGGTCCATTCCGGGGAAATGCCTGCAGTGCGTTTCGGCCGGTCGTACCGCGTGCCGGAGAGCGCCGTCGAACAGTACCTTAAGGGTGCTGTCGTGGACGGCCACTCCGAAACCGCCTGATCAGCACCGACGCGGATCAGGCAACAGGCACCGCACACAAGTCGCTGGTTTTCGGCCCTGGAAGGCCGCGGTCAGTAGGCGCCGCAAAGAAGCGGTACCCTGTTAAGGAACGTTTTACGTCATTGTAAGAATCTGTCAGTTGTTTCAGTCTGTAGCTCTGCTCACGGACCAGTTCCATCAGACAGGTACTGCATCTAGTTTGTGAGGAACTTTCGTGGGTTCAGTTATTAAGAAGCGTCGCAAGCGTATGGCCAAGAAGAAGCACCGCAAGCTGCTTCGCAAGACCCGTCACCAGCGCCGCAATAAGAAGTAGAGATACCTCTCTCAGCGCGAAATGCCCGTTGCCTTCCGAGGCGGCGGGCATTTTTGTTTGTCTGCCCGGCAACGGCGCTTCGCCGTCGCTTAGACACCACCGATAGGCGGCCCGGCGGTCGCTGAGCGACCTCTGTCCCGCGATCGGCGGCGATGCGCTCCTACGCGAACCACCGCGGCCGGGCAAGGCCGACTAGGCCCGGGGTCCGCGGATTCGGGCGAAGCCGCGCCAGAGGCCGTAAACGGCGCCGCAGGCTGTGGCCGCCTTGAGCCCCAGGGTGGCGGCGCGGCGGCCTGAACGGAAATCATAGACCGGCCAGTTGTTGTCACGGGCGTGGCGGCGGAGCCTGGCGTCCGGGTTGATGGCCACCGGGTGCCCCACGAGGGTCAGCAGCGGGATGTCGTTGTATGAGTCGCTGTAGGCCCAGCACCGCTTCAGGTCCAGGCCCTCGGCGTCGGCGAGCTCCTGGACGGCTACGGCCTTGGCCGAGCCATGGAGGATGTCGCCCACCAGCCGGCCGGTATACATGCCGTTGGCGATCTCGCCCACGGTGCCCAGCGCACCGGTGAGGCCAAGCCGGGTGGAGATGACGGCGGCAACCTCGATGGGGGTCCCCGTAACCAGCCAGACGCGCCGGCCCACGCGGAGGTGCTGCTGCGCCAGGGCCTTGGCTCCGGGCCAGATCCTGGAGGCAATCATCTCGTCATAGACCTCTTCGCCCAGCGCCTTGACGTCCTCCACGGTGATGCCCTCGGCAAGGGTGAGGGCAGAATCGCGGACGGCGTGAACGTCATCCATGTTTTCGCCGCGGGCCACAAACTTGAACTGCTTCCAGGCGAATCCGGCAGCCTGCATCAGGGTGAAGGCGCCGCGCTGGTGCATCTTCCGGGCCACGTGGAACAGGCTGGCGCCCCGCATGAGGGTGTTGTCGACGTCGAAGAAGGCGGCTTCAGCGGTCTGCGGCAACGCATCCGGCTGCGTGAGCACAGCGACGTACATCTCCTCGGGCATGTCCACGAGTCTAGTCAATGCCCGGGACGCCGCCGGCCGCCCCGCGGTCCCGCCCAAAGGGGGATACGGTTAAAGCATGGCAAAACCGGAGATAGTGCTCATCACCAAAGCCGACTGTCACCTGTGCGCAGACGCCCGCGACGCCGTCGAACGGGTAACTGCCGCCCTGGGACTTGGGTGGACGGAGCAGTCGGTGGACCAGTTGCCGGAACTGCGGGAGCGGTACGCCGAGGAAATTCCGGTGCTCCTGGTGGACGGGGTCCAGCGCGACTTCTGGAAGATTGACGAAATCCGGCTTGAACGGGTCCTGCAACGTGCCATGGCCCGGTAAGAGGGCGGTTACGCAGGATGGCCCCGGCTTTGTTGGCACCGGCGGCGGGGCTCTAGAGTGGAGGCACAACGCGATGGGATGGAGGGGAAAGTGACTTCACTGGACTCGTTCCCGGTGGTTCCCGCAGCTGTGTCCCCAGCCGGGACGGTGCATAGCCCTGACCCCGCCAAACAGATTCCGCCGGCGGCAGTGGCCCGGCTGACCATCTACCTGCGCGCACTGAACACCCTGCTTTCGGAGGGGGTGGAGCGGGTATCTTCGGAGTCCCTGGCGGAAGCATCCGGCGTCAGCTCCTCAACCCTCCGCAAGGACCTTTCCCACGTTGGCTCTTACGGCACACGTGGAGTCGGCTACGAAGTGCAGTACCTGAGCCGCCACATTTCCGCCGCCCTCGGACTGACCCACGACTGGAAGGTCGCCATTGTCGGCGCCGGCAACCTGGGCAAGGCCCTCGCCCGCTACGGCGGATTCGAGTCCAGGGGCTTCGACGTCGTGGCAATATTCGACGCCGACCAGATGGTGGTGGGCAATGAAGTGGGCTGGCTGCGGGTGAGTGACGTTGCAGACCTCGAAACAGTCCTGCACCGCACCGGCGCAAACATGGTGGTCCTGGCACTGCCCGCCGCAGTGGCGCAGAAGATCTGCGACCGCGTGGTGGCCGCTGGTGTCCACAGCATCCTGAGTTTCGCCCCCGTGATGCTGCAGGTGCCGGACGGCGTCAACCTCCGCAAGGTGGACATGGCCACCGAACTGCAGATTCTGGCCTACCACGCACAACGGGCGCAGACCCCGGAACAGACCGCCTAGGTCCGCCCGGCACTGCCCCAGACGCTCTGGCAGATCCTGCAGCTATTCCCCAAACGCTCTTTCACTCCCTGTCGCCCAAACCACGACGCTCTATCACTTTCCTCAAGAGAGTGATAGAGCGTTAGGGCTTTTCCTGCAGGAAGTGAAAGAGCGTCACTGTTTTTCTTGCAGGTTGTGCCAGAGCGTCTGGAGTGGGGTGGGGCTTACTGGCCGTAGGGGTTGCCCGGAGTGCCGTAGGGGTTCGCGAACGGCTGCTGCGGGCGGAAGTACGGGGCCGCGGCGGGCAGGTACAGCAGGACGATTGCGACGATCCCTGCCAGCGTTCCCAGAGTGGCAAGGCTAGGCACCTGGAAGAGGCTGAAGACGGACAATGCGGCAAAAACCGTCCCCAGGATCCGGGCCCAGTTCTTGCCCTTGCGGATGAAGATGGCCACCAGGGCGTAGAGTGCAGCGCCGATGATGGCAAAGACCACGAGCGTTCCGGCGATCACTCCGCGGAGGTCGTCGTACGTTACGTCCGCGCCTGCGCCGCCGCTGCTGCGCATGGTGTCCTCGAACGTGCTCCGCATCCGTGGATCGTCGAGGGAACCGATGCCCAGGAGCATGGAAATGACGAAGATGGCGGCGGAAGCAATCAGCAGCCAGAACGAGATGTTAACCAGCTGCGGAACCCCGGCGGATCCCGAGGCCTGGGGCATTTCGGAGGGGTACTGGGCGTAGGGGGACTGGCCATACGGCTGCTGGCCGTATGCCGGCGGCTGCGGTGCGTTCTGGCCGTACTGCGGCGCGTTCTGCCCGTACTGCGGTGCGTTTTGCCCGTACTGCGGTGCATTCTGCCCGAACTGGGGCGCGTTCTGCCCGTACTGCGGGGCAGCCGGGGGAGTCGGCTGCCCAAACTGCGGGCTGTTCTCGCCGTAGCGGGGAGCCGGCGGCTGGTTGCCGGGCTCGGGTTCATTCGGAACGGGAGGCGGGACGGAGGGGGTGCTCATGAGCGGTCCTTTGCAGGTCGGATATCAGTTCGGCTGCTGGGTACAGTCAACTGGCCCTGCCCCCAGTACGGCTTACCTCCACCGTACCTCCGGCGGGTCCCGCAGCGTGCCATTGCGGCGCAGTTTTCGCACCTCAGACGGTTGCCAGGCGTTCCGGGCCACCTCCGGTGCACCGCACGTTCATGTGGCGTTCGGAAACCGCCGGTAAGCGGGACCCAAAACGGGACCCAAACACAGAACCCCGGCCGCCAGGATCCCTAGGGAAGCCTGGCGGCCGGGGTTCTGTCAGAACGGAAGAACTATGCTGCGGGGGCGATGAACGCCAGCTCCAGGTTGATGGCAACCTTGTCACTGACCAGCACGCCGCCGGCTTCCAGTACGGCGTTCCAGGTCAGACCGAAGTCCTTGCGGCTGATGGTGGTCTCGGCGGAAACGCCGGCGCGGGTCATGCCGAACGGGTCCACGGCAACGCCGTTGAACTCGGTCTCGAGCGAAACGGGACGGGTGACGCCCTTGATGGTGAGGTCGCCGGTCAGCTCGTAGCTGTTGCCCTTGGCTACGAGGCCGTTGGAGACGAAGGAGATTTCCGGGAACTTCTCGACGTCGAAGAAGTCTTCGCCGCGGACGTGGCCGTCACGGTTGACGTCGCCGGAGTCGAAGCTGGCGGTCTGGATGGTGGCGTTGATCTTGGAATCGGCCACGTTCTCGGCGAGGTCCAAGGTTGCTGCTGCATCCTTGAACTGGCCGCGGACCTTGCTGATGCCTGCGTGCCGGACGGTGAAGGCGATCTCACTGTGCGAGTTGTCGAGGGTCCAGGTGCCGGTGGTGACGTCTGCGGGAAGAGCCATGGTGTTTCTCCTTGATTTTGTCGGGTAGTACTTCCGGATAGGTTGATGCTTCATCAGTTGAAATATCAACTATCCGCTGCATCTACTATAAACATGCATTTGCATGTTTGTCACCCCCATCCGGAACATTTTTCAAAAACTTTCAGTTCTACTCGGTGTAGAAGATTTCGGATCGCACGCCATCTTTGAGAAACTGGTAAACATGCCCCAAGCCACTGTCCATCTGCTCCGCCACGGCGAAGTCCATAATCCCGACGGCGTTCTGTACGGCAGGCTGCCCGAATTCCACCTCTCCGAGCTGGGCCGGGAGATGGCGCAGACCCTCGCCGCGCACTTCAGCGAGCGTGCCGCCCGGGGTGCCCGGATCGTTTACCTTGCCGCGTCGCCGCTGGTCAGGGCACAGGAGACCGCCGCACCCACCGCCGAGGCGCTGCACCTTGAGGTCCACACCGATGAACGCATCATCGAGGCGGAGAACTACTTCCAGGGCATGAAGGTCACGAAGGCGGAACTCCGCAAGCCCAAGCACTGGCCGCACCTGGTGAACCCGCTCAGGCCGTCCTGGGGTGAGCCCTACAAGGCACAGGCAGCCCGTGTCCAGGCAGCTGTCCAGGATGCGCGGCTCCGTGCCATCGAGCTGGCTGAGGGTGACTTTGGAACCCACGGGCCCGAGGCCATCATGGTCAGCCATCAGCTGCCCATCTGGGCCACCCGGCTCAGTGCCGAGGGCCGCCCGCTGTGGCATGACCCGCGCAAGCGCGAGTGCACGCTGACCTCCATCACGTCCCTGGTGTTCGACGCCGACGGCTCCCTCCTGCGCGTTGAGTACAGTGAGCCCGCTGCCGCCCTTCTCCCCGGTGCCGCCACCACCCCCGGAGCCTGATCGTGACAACAGGACCCAACACGCCCCGCCAAACGGCCTCCCGCCGCAGCGTCCTCGCTGCAGGGGGAGCGGCGCTGACCGCCCTCACGTTGGGGCTGTCCGGCTGCGCGCAGGAGGATGCGCTGGCCCAGCAGGCCAAGGCCGGAGACAACAAAAACTATGTTGCCGGCGACGGCTCAGTGACGGAGTTTGCCGCGGCTGACCGCAAGGCCGCCATCGCAGTCAATGGCACCCTTTTCAACGGGACGGCCGTCACCCCCGCAGACTTCCAGGGCAAGGTCACGGTCCTGAACTTCTGGTTCGCCGCCTGTGCTCCGTGCCGCGTGGAGGCCCCCATCCTCGAAGAGCTGCACCAGGAATTCAAGGCCCAGGGCGTGCAGTTCTTCGGCGTCAACCTCCGCGACGAAAAAGCCACCGCCGAGGCCTTCGACAAGTCGTTCAACCTGACCTACCCCAGCTTCGATGACAAGGACGGCGGTGTGCTCCTGGCCGTCTCGGGCATCGTGCCGCCGGGTGCAGTCCCCACCACCCTGGTCCTGGACAAGCAGGGCCGCGTGGCCTCGCGTGTCCTGGGCGAAATCCAGAGGGGCACCCTCAAAGCCCTCATTACCGCCGCCGTGGCAGAGTAGCGGCGGCCCAAGACCGTGAACAGCCCCTTCGCCGAAGCCATCCTGAACGGCTCGCTGCTCCTCGCCATCCCCGTGGCGCTGCTGGCCGGACTGGTTTCCTTCCTGTCGCCCTGCGTGCTGCCCCTGGTTCCCGGGTACCTCGGCTACGTCACCGGCCTGTCCGGCGTGGACCTGCAGAAGCAGAAACGCGGCAGGATGCTGGCCGGAATCGGCCTGTTCGTGCTGGGGTTCTCGGCGATTTTTGTCCTGCTGGGCGGAGCGTTCGGCCAACTCGGCACCATGATCACCGGCTCCCAGAACGCCTGGATCACCCAGATCCTGGGCATCCTGGTGATCATCATGGGCGTGGTGTTCATGGGCGGCTTCGGCTGGCTGCAGCGTGACGCGAAGATCCACGCCAAACCGCCTGCCGGCCTCTGGGGTGCACCGCTGCTGGGCATCACCTTCGGCCTCGGCTGGGCGCCCTGCATCGGCCCCACCTACTCGGCCGTGCAGCTCCTGAGCCTCTCCGGCGGGTCCTCCGCCGCCAAGGGCGCTTTCCTTGCCTTTGTCTACAGCCTGGGCCTGGGCATTCCCTTCCTCCTGATTGCCCTGGCCGTGCGCCGGGGCATGGGGGTGATGTCCTTCTTCCGTAAACACCGCCTGGCCATCCAGAGGATCGGCGGGGGCATCCTGGTGGTGCTCGGCCTGCTGATGGCCAGCGGTGTGTGGGGCACCTGGGTCACCGGGCTGCAGTACTGGTTCCAAACCGATGTGAAGTTGCCGATCTGATGAGCGAGCGCGTGAAAGCAAACAAGAAGTCTCCGCCCCCCGTTGCCACCGCCAAGGCCGAGGCAGCCCTCCCCACGCTGGGGCCGGTTGAGATGCTTCGGTGGGCCTGGACGCAGCTGACCAGCATGCGCACAGCGCTCTTCCTGCTCCTGCTGCTGGCCGTCGCCGCGGTGCCGGGTTCGCTTTTCCCGCAGCGCCCGGCCAACCCGTCCATCGTGACCCAGTACATCCAGGACAACCAGGACTACGGGAAGCTGCTGGATACCCTGCAGCTCTACGACGTCTACTCCTCGGCCTGGTTCTCGGCCATCTACATCCTGCTCTTCATCTCGCTGATCGGCTGCGTGGTGCCGCGGGCCATCGCCCACTACAAAGCGATGCGTTCGCAGCCTCCGCGGACCCCCAAACGGCTCTCCCGCCTGCCCGAGTACGGCACACTGGTGGTTCCCGCCGGAGCCGGCCTGCCGGCGTCGGACGCCATCCGCAGCGCCGCCGGAGTGCTGAAGAAGCGCGGCTACCGCGTTGAGGTGAGGGACGACGACGGCGCGCGGCCGTCTTTGGGGGCAGAGCGCGGCTTCGCCAAGGAGGTGGGGAACCTGGTGTTCCACACCTCGCTGATCGGCGTGCTGGTCTCGGTGGCCGTCGGTGGGCTCTTCGGCTACAGCGGCCAGCGGATCCTGGTGGAGGGCGACACGTTCGTGAACACCCTGGTGGGCTATGACCAGTTCACCCCCGGCACCAACTTCCAGTCCAGCCAGCTCCAGCCGTACTCGATCCAGCTGGACAAGTTCGCCGTCACATTCGACAGGGAATCCAAGGGCAAGGTGGGCCAGCCCATCGACTTCACCGCCAACGTCACCACCAAGGAAACCCCCGACGCGCCCGCCAGGCAGGAAGTCCTCAAGGTCAACGACCCCGTGACCCTGGGCGGCACCAGCATCTATCTCACGGGCAACGGCTACGCCCCGGTGGTCACCATCCGCGACGGCGCCGGAAACGTTGCCATGCAGGGCCCCGTGGTGGCCAAGCTGCAGGGCGAGAACTACTACTCCTCCGTGGTGATCAAGGTCCCCGACGCCAAGCCGGAGCAGCTCGGCTTCGCCGGGTTCTTCCTGCCCACCGCCTTCATCACCGAGAAGGGCATCTCCTTCAGCGGCGATCCGGACCTGTTCAACCCGCAGCTGACCCTCAACTCCTACTTCGGCGACCTCGGCCTGGACAACGGTGCGCCGCAGAACGTCTTTGAGCTGGACGTCAAAGGCCTCACCCCGCTGAACGCCCGCAACCTGGCCGCCGGCGGCATCACCCTTGCCCCGGGCACCACGTACACGCTGCCGGACAATAAGGGAAGCATCAGTTTCGACGGCGTGAAGCGGTACGTGGGCGTGGACATCCACCACAACCCCGGCCAGCTCTACGCCCTGATCTTCGCGCTGCTGGCCGTTGCGGGCCTCATCGTTTCGCTGTACATCAACCGCCGCCGCGTCTGGGTACGGACCGGAACGCACGACGACGGCCGGACCATGGTGGAATACGGCCTCCTGGCCCGCGGCGAGGACCACAGGCTGGCCGCCGAAGCTGCCACCATACGCAAGCTTCTGACCGACGAATGGCAGTTGCCGGCGGATGCTGCCGGCGAATCCGCACCCACCCAGCAAACTCCCAGCCGCCAGGACGATAATGGCGCAGAGTCTGCCTCCACCCCCGCCGGCCCCGCCGGATCCACAAAGGACCAGTAATGCCTTTCGCCATCAACGAAACCATGGGCCAGTACAGCGAGCTTTTTATGCTGCTCGCCGCCGGTACCTACACCGTGGCCTTCATCGCCTTCGCCTGGGACCTCGCGAAAAGCAGCAGAGCCCTGCGCGCCGTTGACCTCAAGGCGGCGGCTGCGTCCGGCGCCAAGGTGCCGGCGATGGCCGGAGCTTCGGCGCCGGGCAATTCTGCCGGCGCTTCCGTGGACGCGGGCTCAGCAGCGGACAGGGCCGGATCATCGCACCTCGCCGGACCGGCGGGACGGGCCGAGCGGCCGTCGTCGTCCGTTTCCGGAAAGGGCGGCGGCGCCTCTTCCGGACCGGGACAGACCGCCAACGCCGACATGCGCTACGCAGCCGAACGCCGCGTACCCGCGCGGGTAGCGGTGGCACTGACCGTGCTCGGCGCGTTGATCCATGCCGCCGGCGTCATCACCAGGGCTCTGGGCTCAGGCCGGGTGCCGTGGGGCAACATGTACGAATTCCTGACCACAGGGGCCTTCGTCGCGGTGGCCGTGTTCCTGCTGGTGCTGATCCGCCGCGACCTCAGGTTCCTGGGCACCTTCGTGGTGGGGCTGGCCATCATCATGCTGGTGGCAGCCTCCGTGGCCTACTGGACGCCGGTAGGCCACCTGGTTCCGGCGCTGCAGAGCTACTGGCTGATCATCCACGTCTCCATCGCCGTGATGTCCTCAGCGCTCTTCACCCTCACGTTCGCCATGTCCGCCCTGCAGCTGGTCCAGTCCCACCGGCAGAAGACCATCGCGTCGGGCGGGGCGGACAAACTCGGCTTCATGCGTCTGGTTCCCTCGGCCCTGAGCCTGGAGAACCTGTCCTACCGGATCAACGCCATCGCGTTCATCGGCTGGACCTTCACATTGATGTTCGGCGCCATCTGGGCCGAGAAGGCCTGGGGACGCTTCTGGGGCTGGGACACGAAGGAAGTCTGGACCTTCGTGATCTGGGTGGTCTACGCGGGCTACCTGCACGCCCGCGCCACCCGGGGCTGGACCGGGACCCGGGCAGCCTGGCTCTCGATCGTCGGCTACCTTTGTGTCGTTTTTAACTTCACGATAGTCAACCAGTTCTTCAACGGGCTGCACTCCTATTCCGGCCTCTGAACTGGAGCTTCTCCTGACGGCCTAGAAGGCGCCGCGTAATAGCCCAATCGATGTATGAACAAGGGTGTCGCCGGGAAGACGGTGGTGCTACGGTGGTTGAAGTTGTCAGTGATGAAGCTTGCCGACAACTAGCAGCGTTCTTGCCGAGGTACCTATGAATTACGTTCTCGCCATAGATGTCGGGACCAGCTTCACAGCCGCCGCAATAGTACGAACCAACCAAAATGCACAGCCCGTTCCGGAAAGCCTGCCTTTAGGGCTCCGCGGAATGGCCGTGCCTTCCGTGGTGTACTACCCGGCTGAAGGTCCCATCCTTGTCGGAGAGCCGGCCGAGCGCCGGGGCCTGGACACCCCCGAACGGGTGGTTCGCGAGTTCAAACGCCGGATCGGGGACGAAGTCCCGATTTCGGTCGGTACCCTTTCACTTCCGGCCGAGGAAGTCTTCGCCACCATGGCACGCTGGGTGGTGGACCGCGCCCAGGAACGCGAGGGCGCACCGCCGTCGGACATTGTCCTTACCCACCCTGCCTCCTGGGGCGCCCACCGCACTGACCTCATCCTCAGCGCCCTCGCCGCAAAAGGCCTTGCCAACGTCACGTTGGTGAGCGAGCCCGAAGCGGCGGCGCTGCACTACGCCTCCCAGGTGCGGGTGGAGGATGGCAGCACCATCGCCGTCTACGATCTTGGCGGCGGAACTTTTGACACCGCCGTCCTGAGGAAGGCCGGCGCCGGCCACTTCGAGCTCCTGGGCCGTCCTGAGGGAATCGAAGGACTTGGCGGAGCAGACTTCGACGCAGCTGTCCTGCGGCATGTAATCGAGCACTCGGACCAGGCGCTGGCCGGCCTTGACACGTCGGCTCCCGCAACGCTGGCAGCCTTCGCGCGGCTGCGGCGGGAGTGTGTGGAGGCCAAAGAGGCGCTGTCCTCTGACAGTGAAGCCAGCATCGCGGTGCTGCTGCCGGGCCTCCAGCAGCAGGTCCGGCTGGTCCGTTCCGAGTTTGAGTCCATGATTGACGGGCCCATCCGGGAAACTGTTGATGCCCTGGAGAGTTCCCTGCAAGAGCTCGGACTCACCCCCGCAGACCTCTCAGCCGTCCTTCTCATTGGCGGATCGTCACGAATACCGCTGGTGGCCCAGCTGATTTCGGAACAGCTGGACCGGCCCATCGCCGTCGACGCAGACCCCAAATCTTCCATCTGCATGGGCGCAGCGGTGTCCATGCTGCGGCCCCACGCGGCCGCCGAACCGGTCAGCACCGCAACCGCTGGACCTGAGGCTGAGGTGCAGGCCGCCGACGCCGCCACCATTGGTGCGCACAGCCTTCCCAGCTGGTCACGGAAAACCCCAGCAGCTTCCCCTGCCGGCGGCGCGCACAGCAGCGGCCGGAAAGCCGGCACTGCCAGGGGCGCCCACGCCCCCCGCGCATCCGTTCGGCTCACTGCCGTGGCCGCGGCGGCAGCCCTCTTTACCGGACTCACGGCAACAGCAGCACAGAGCCCCGACGGATTCGGCAGCCTGTCCGCACTGCTTGTCCCCGGCGCGGAGGCCGATGCGGCGAAGCCGGACACCGGCACTATTCCTGGCGGCGGTTCTGCCCCGGGCGGGTCCGGGGGCGGCAGCGTCTCAGCCGGCGGCGGGGGCGCGCAGGTCCCGGAGGTGGGGATTGAAGCCAGTGCCAAGAAGGACGGCGGTGGCACGGACAGCGCGGTGGGACTCGATGTCGAGGCGTCACCCACCTCGAGGCCGTCAGCCTCCACAAACCCGCCGGCCGCCGGAGGGGCTGAGTCGGGCACAGACGCCACAGGCGGTGGTGCGGCGGCTTCCCTGCCTGGCGGAACGTCGGGCGGCGCAACGGGTGATACCACTCAGGGTTCCGGCGGGTCGGGAACGGGGGCGCTGCCGCCCGCGGATACTCCGGCTCCGCCTGAGACGCCGTCGCCGTTGCCGTCGGATACTCCGGTTCAGTCTGAGACGCCGACGCCGTCGGAGACACCGACTCCGACCGAGACGCCGGCGCCGACGGATACTCAGACTCCGACCGATACGCCGACGCCGGAGCCGACGGATACCCAGGCTCCGTCTGAGACGCCGACGCCGGTGCCAACGGATACTCCCGTTCCGACTGATACGCCGTCGCCCACTCCCTCGGAGACTGCGACGGCCACCGAGACGCCGTCTCCCTCGGAGACTCCGGTTCCGCTGACCGCCCCTGCGACCGAAACCCCCGCTCCAATCGTTCCCGAGAGTGGGGTCTGAGGCCATGTTCGACAATCATCAGCAGGAGTCCGAAGACCTCGTTCCTGACCACCGGCCTGAAGAAACCCGCGGCCGGAACGCCGTAGTCCGGGAACTCCTGCTTGCACTCTCTGTCGGCTTCACGATCCCGGGGCCGTTGCCGCGGGACCTGGAGCGCAAGATCACCGGCGGTGCCGTGGAAAGCCTCGATTCCCTGGTGGCAAGCGCGGAATCGACCGGGCTTCTGCAGCCGGACGGCACGGTGGTGGGCACCGTACAACAGGCCCTCCTGACATCCACGCCGACAGCCCGGATCCATGCGCTGCAGCGGGAACTCGTGGGATATTTCGCGGCAGATGACCGGCCGCTTGGTGACTTTGCCCGTGATCTGGCTCGGGGCGGCCTCGCGGACCACCGTGTTGCCGCCGAACTCGAAAAGGCCGGAGACAGGGCGCTGGAGCACCATCCCGGCCTGGCTGCCCAGCTCTATGGCGAAGCCCTGCTGGCAGGAGCGGATGAGATGGCCACGGCCGCCAGACGCGCCCAGGCCGCGTTCGCCACCGGAGACCTGGATTCCGCCGGTCGGATCATCGACGGGCTGCTTGTGTGCGCTGATCCGCCCGGTCTCCGCCTCGGAGTAGACGTTGCTGCCGCCGTCTGGGCCCAGCGGGGGATGATCTCCCGCGGTGCAGACGTGTACAACTGGCTCGGCCCGGAGCGGGTAGGACCTTCTGCTCCGTTGGCCGCGGTTGCCATGATCGGCTGCGGCAACCGGGCCGGAGCCGAGAGGATGTTTCCGGACAAAGCCGGGCCGGCATCGCCCACGCTCCTGGCCGTGGCGCTGGCGCAGATGGGCAAGGGCATTCTGGAATCATTGGCGGCGGACCCGCATCACGGTCTCCCTGTCATGATCCACGCGTCCGACATGTTCACAGCTGCAGGGGCTTCCCTGCCAATGCCGGAGACGCCTGGCGCCCTGGCAGGGCTGTTGGCCCTGCACAGCGGGGAGCCCCACCTCGCAGAGACCATCCTGCGCGCCGCCGTTACGGCAGGGCAGGGCGGGGATGCCGTCAAGCCCCGCCTGTTCCTGCTCCAGGCCTGGTCCGCCATGCAGCAGGACAATCCGGAAGAAGCACGGCTGGCCATCAACGAAGCCTCCAAGGCCAACCCCTGGCCTCTTGTTCCCCGTGACGAGTTCCTGTGCGCGGCCCTTGAAGTGGGCCTCGCCCGCAGAAGCGGCGAAGTCCACGACCTGGTCCTGGCCTGGGAACGCGCACGGGAAGCCATGCTGCACACGTCGGTGGACCTGTACAGCCTCCTCCCGTGGGGCGAGCTGATGATCACGGCGGCCCGGCTGCGGGAGACCAGAAGGGTCTCGCATTACCTGGACGAAGTATGGAAGCTGTTGCAGATGCTGGGGGAGCCGCCGCTGTGGGCCGTGCCCATGCACTGGGCTGCCGTCCAGGCCGCCCTGCTGAACGAGAGCCCGGCGGATCTGGCACCCCATGCTGCAGCACTGGCCCGCGCCGCGCATAACAGCCACCTTGCCTCGGTGCTGGCGTCTGCGGGCAAGGCCTGGGTGTCGGTGCTCGCCCAAAAGTTCCAGGCATCCGAGGTCGAAGCTGCTTCCCGCGCGCTGAATGCCGTCGGCATGCCCTGGGAAGGTGCGCGGCTGGCAGGGCACGCCGCGGCCCGCGCAGACGATCGACGAGACATGGTCCGCCTGCTGTCCTGCGCCAGGGATCTTCACCCGCAGGGGAACTCCGCCGGCCCGAAGTCCTCGGGACGCTCCGAGTTGCGGGCCGTTGCCGCGGCGGGCGATGGGATCGATGCCGCCCAACCGGATGGTTCAGTGCTCAGCGAGCGCGAAAAAGAAGTGGCCAGGCTGGTGCTGGAGGGAAAAACCTACCGGGAAATCGGGGAAGCAATCTATATTTCCCCCCGGACCGCAGAGCACCACATTGCCCGGATGCGCCGCCGCCTCGGCGCCGAAAACCGCTCGGACCTGCTGGTCCGGCTGCGTCTTGCACTGGGTCCTGAAAACCACAACGGAGCGAGCCCCTAGTGCCCCTAACGTTGGGGGCCGGCGAATCCCGGATACCGGGGCGGCCGGTAGGGTGCAGCGACCCGATGCCCGGCGGCCGACTGGGACCTTACGTTTGATTCAAGCCGGCAACGATGCTCGGCGATCGATAACTCAAAGAAGAATTGAGGACATCCAATGCCTACACTTGCCAATGACCTGGTCCAGTTCCTGATGAGCCTTTTCGGAAGCCAGCAAGCAGCCCAGGAGTTCCTGGACGATCCGGAGAAGGTCCTGCAGGAGCACGGACTGGGCCACGTGTGCTCGGCAGACGTTGATGCGGCTATGCCGGTTGTTCTGGACTACGCTCCGATCACCCTGAACCACTCGTCCTTCGACCGTGAATACAACACCGGCGGAAACACCTCGTGGACCGGCGGCGGCAGCGGCGGCACGGGCGGCACGGTCGGCCACACTCCTCCTCCGGCAGGCGGCGGGCATGGCGGCGGAAGCCATGGCGGCGATGACCACGCGCACGCTGTGCAGCAGCTCCACCACGTCGTCAACAACTACTCCTACACCACCACCACATCAACGGTGGATGACCGCGATACGATCACCGACCAGTCCGTCAACCAGAACATCTGGGCCGACGGCGACGTCCGGCAGTGGTTCGACAACGACTCCGTAGTTGCCTCCGGCGACCGCGCAGTTGCCGCCGGCGACGACGTCGACATGCGGAACTCGAACAACATCAGCGATTCCTACAACACGGACAACTCGACGGACAACTCCACCGACAACTCCATCTACGCCGGCCGCGACGCCAGCGTCGGAAACGTCGACACCGCCATCGACGACTCCTTCAACACCGACCTTGACGTGGACGTGGCCGACTCCTTCAACGACAACTCGGACAACTCGGATAACTCGGACAACTCGATCAACGATTCGTACAACGACAACTCCGATAACTCGGATAATTCCGACAATTCCGACAATTCCGACAACTCCGACAACTCGGATAACTCGGTCAACACCGAGGTTGAGATCGCCGACTCGTTCAACGACCAGAGCACCGATGTGGCTATCGAGGATTCGTTCCAGGACAACTCCGATAACTCGGACAACTCCGACAACTCGACCACTACAACCACCGAAACGACCACGGAAACCAACGTGGACGTGGCTGTTGAGGATTCGTTCCAGGACAACTCGGTTGAGAACGACGTAGCCGTGGCTGATTCCTTCAACCCGGTCGAGGTAGCGGTTGAGGATTCCTTCCAGGACAACTCGGACAACTCCACGAACGTTGATGTGGACGCCGAGCTCAACGCAGAACTCACCGCTGATGATGGTGGAGAGATCACCCTCTGACCGCTGGTCCCACGTAGCGGAAGTGCCCGGCAGGGAGCCGAAGAACCCCTGCCGGGCACTTCCCGCGGTAGCCCGCACGTCCCATACTGAGACTTGAAGCAAAGGACTGGCAGTGGTTGAAATGCAACGACCGGAGGCTCGGGCAACGACCGCGGGCTCCTCAGGACCGGCAAAGGCCTCGACGACTCCGACGGCGGCGCATTTGCTCAGGCTCGTGGAGCAGGCCATCGCGCTGGTCAGCGACGGTGAACGCGCCGACCTGCGAAGGCGACTGGACCAGACGCTCCGCAGGCTCCAGGACCCGAGCATCCGCGTCATTGTGGTGGGGGAGTTCAAGCAAGGCAAAAGCAAACTCATCAACGCCTTGGTGAACGCGCCTGTGTGCCCCGTCGACGACGACATCGCCACCTCGGTTCCCACGGTGGTCCGGCACGGTGATCCGGCGTCGGCGTCCATCCTGTTGCCGCGCGGGGACGCGGAACCCGGCGAAGAGGAGAAACTCGAACGCCAGCCCATCAACATCACCGAACTCGCCGCCTACGTCTCCGAACGCGGGAATCCCGGAAACGCCAAGAAACTGGTGGCCGCAGAAGTTTTCCTGCCCCGCAAACTGCTGGCCGGAGGCCTGACCCTCGTCGATTCGCCCGGCGTCGGCGGACTGGGATCCACCCACACACTGACCACCCTGACGGCGCTGCCGTCGGCCGATGCCATGCTCCTCGTTTCCGACGCCTCCCAGGAATACACCGAGCCGGAGATCAGGTTCCTGCGGCAGGCCATGCGCATCACCCCCAGCGTGGTGGGAGTCCTGTCCAAAACTGACCTGTACCCGGACTGGCGCAGGGTTGCCGAGCTGGACCGCGGCCACCTCGCACAGGTGTCCCTTGACATCCCGCTCTATCCGCTGTCCTCGGACCTGCGCCTGGAGGCCGCACGGCTGCAGGATGCGGAACTGAACTCGGAGTCGGGCTTCCCGGGGCTGATCGGCCACCTCCGGAATGAAATCGTGGGAAAGGCGGAACGGCTCCAACGGCGCTCCGTGAGCCAGGACCTGCTCTCCGTCACCGAAAACCTGCGGCTGTCGCTCCAATCAGAACTGGGCGCGCTAGAGAACCCTGCGGACACGCCCCGGATAATTGCGGACCTGGAAGAGGCGAAAGCGCAGGCCGACGAGTTGCGCAAACGGTCCGCACGCTGGCAGATCACCCTGAACGACGGCATCGGCGACCTGATCGCGGACATGGAGTACGATCTCCGTGACCGGCTGCGCCGCATCCAGCGCGAGGCCGAAGCCGCTATTGACCAGGGCGATCCCGGTCCCGCCTGGACCCAGTTTTCCAAGTGGCTCGAAGAGTGCGCCGCCGCCGCAATCTCGGACACCTTCGTGTGGACGAGCGAACGTGCGCAGTGGCTGGCTGCGCAGGTGGCAGAGCACTTCTCGGAGGATGAAGTCGCCCTGCCCGCGCTGCGCGTTTCCGACGCCGGTGACGCACTGGATCCGGTAGATGACATGCCCGGGCTGGATGACGGGCGCATCAACCCGATGCAGAAGGTGCTGATCGGGATGCGGGGATCATACGGGGGCGTGCTGATGTTTGGCCTCCTGACCGGCATTTTCGGGATGGCCCTGATCAACCCCCTGTCCGTTGGCGCCGGTCTGCTCCTGGGCCGCAAGGCGTACCGGGAGGACAAGGAAGCACGCCTGAAGCGCCGGCAGCTGGAGGCCAAGGCGCTGGTCCGCCGCCAGTTGGACGATGTCACCTTCCAGGTGGGCAAGCAGCTCAAGGACCGGCTCCGGCTGGTGCAGCGGTCCACCCGCGACCACTTCACCGAAATCGCGGACGAGCACCACCGTTCGTTGACGGACTCGGTGGCCGCAGCCCAGAAATCGGCCACCGTCTACAAGCTCGAAAAGGATGTCCGGGTCCGCGAGATCAAGGAAGAGCTCAAGAAGGTCGACGCCGTTCACCACGCAGCCGCGCTGGTGGCAGCCGAAGTGGCGCACGTTCCGACGTCGGGCGGTTCAACGCCCGATCGCCCGATCGCTCGGGGAACTGGCGGCGGCGGTTCGACGCCCGGAGGTTCGACGCCGGGCGGTTCGACGCCGGGCGGCATGCCGCCGGGCACGGCACGGGCGGTTGCGGCGGGCAGATGAGCACGTCCATCAGCGCTGGGGTGGCGGACCTGATCCAGGACGCCCTGGCCCTTTATGCGGACGACCCGGCGGCGGTGGCGTCTTTGCGGGGGTATGCCACCCGCTTGTCCGAGCCGTTGCGGATAGCTGTGGCCGGCATGGTCAAAGCGGGCAAGTCCACGCTCCTGAACGCCATCATCGGTGAGGAGATCGCGCCCACCGACACCGGCGAGTGCACCCGGATCGTGACCTGGTACCGCTACGGCCATACTTCGAAAATCACGCTGTTCCCCGTCAAAGGCGAACCGAGGATCCTGCCGTTCAAGCGCGTGGACGGCCGCTTGGTGTTCGTCCTGGGCGATTCCCGGGCCGAGGACGTGGAACGCCTGGTGGTCGAATGGCCGTCGCAGAGCCTGCAGCAGATCACCCTGATAGACACGCCGGGGATAGCCTCGCTGTCCGGGGACGTCTCTGCCCGGTCCACCGATTTCCTGACCCCGGCCGACGCACCTTCCGAAGCCGATGCCATCATCTACCTGATGCGCCACATGCACGCCTCGGACCTGCGGTTCCTGGAGTCGTTCCGGGACACGGAGGGGGGCCGGTCAGGCACGGTCAATGCCTTGGCCGTGCTGTCCAGGGCGGATGAGATCGGGGCCGGCCGCATCGATTCGTTGTTATCCGCCGGGGATATTGCCGAGCGCTATCGTCGGGACCACAGCCTGCGCAAGCTGGCATTGGGGGTGGTCCCGGTGGCTGGGCTGCTGGCGCAGAGCGCCCGCAGCATGCGCCAGGCGGACTTCGAGTCGTTGCGGCTCCTGTCAGGGATGGACCGGTCCGCCCGGGAAAGGCTTCTGCTTTCGGCGGACCGGTTCGTCAGGGCCACCGTCCCGGAAGGCCTGGACGCCAAAGCCCGGGCCTCGCTCCTGGAGCGGTACGGCCTGTTCGGGATCCGGCTGGGTGTGGTGCTTATCCGGAGCGGTTTTACCGAACCGACGCCGCTGGCACATGAGCTCGCCAGGCGCAGCGGGCTGGATCCACTGCTGCGCCTTGTGGACCGCCAGTTCCAGGCCCGGGCAGACGCCTTGAAGGCCCGCACGGCCCTGGTGGGCATGGAGACCCTGCTGCGGACTTCGCCGAGGGAAGGTGCTGGACAGCTCGCCGTCGGACTGGAACGCCTCCAGGCGAACGCCCATGAATTCCGTGAGCTTCGGCTGCTGGCCACCATTCGCACCACGGGGACCTCCCTCAGCAACGAGCTGGCCGAGGAAGCCGAAAGGCTGATCGGCGGTTGGGGAGCAGCGCCGGGCGTCAGGGTTGGGCTGGCTCCGGAGAGTCCGCCGGAGGAGATTCTGGCCGAGGCCCGACGCTACCTGACCAGGTGGCGGACCGTGGCCGAAAACCCCCTGACGGACCGTTCAGCCCTGGAGGTCTGCCGGGTGGTGACGCGCAGCTGCGAGGGCATCGTCGCAGAGTTTTCCTCCCTGCAACTGCAGCAGCAGTAGCCCGGCGGGGGTAAGTCGGGCGGCGTTACGTACGCCTGGGTTACGTCTGGGGGTCAGCCTATGGACGCGCCCGCCTGGACTTCATCCATCTGCCGGCCGAGGGCATAAAGAATGCCACCAGGCCAACGAAGCCCAGGAGCAACTCAGCACCCCAGAGCATCACCACATAGCTGCCGGCGTCGCCCTCGGGAACAAGGAAGGCAGCGGCCACGGCCATGACCGCCACGTGGCCGGCCAGGAGCGCGGCCAACAGCCAGCGCGTCCAGCCGTGGCGGGCAGAGACGGCCGCAAGCGCCGCCGCCTCGAGCAGGGTGGCCAACAGCAGGGCCGCCAGGCTGCCCCAGAAGACAATGGCCGATGAAGCAGTCACAGCCTCGGCGTCACCGCCCGGTGCCATCTGATCCACGACGGTCCGGAGCCGCTCAAGGTTTGAATCCCGGGCGAGGAAGGAGCCAACGAGCACGGCGAGCCCGGCAACAAAGCTCAGCAGCCAGAACGTCTGCGCAAAGCGGACGCTGCGGGGCGCAGGGGGAGTGACAAGGATCGGTGCGGGAGCGGCGTAAGAGAGGCCAGGCCGCGGGGGCGGCGGGAGTGGCGTGGTGCCGGCCCTGGCGGACGAATCCGGAAGCTGGCGTTCTCCGTCGCGTTGCTGGGCCATGGTCCTACTTTACGTCGCCGGTATCCCGGGTGTCTGCGTCCGGGCTGGACGTGCCGCCGGCGTCGCCGTTGTCGTTGCCACTGTTGCGGGTTCCGGGGCCGGCGGGCCCCGAACCTCCAGGGCCGCCGTCAGACTTTTCCTTCGCCGCCAGCTCGTCCTTGAGCTTCTTGAGGCGGGCAGCCTCAGCCTGCTTCCGGCGGCGCAATTCGAGGTTGCGGAGGAAATCGGGATCGTCATCCGGGGCGACGGGATGGCCTGCCGCCTGCCGGACCGGGCCGCTACCGCGGGGGCGGCCGATCAGGAGCCACAGGATGGCGCCGAGCACCGGCAGGACAATCATGACGATGATCCACGCAGGTTTGGAGATGCCGCGGGTCAGGCGGCCGTCAGTGCGGATCACGTCCACCAGGCCATACACAAAGATGACGAGAACTGCGACGGCGAGAACCACACGGAAGAGCATGCCATTAAGTCTATCGTCCGCAGGCAGCGCGTGTTCAGGCAGGGCGGCTAAACTTGGACGGTGGCTTTCCTGAAATACTCCCTGATCCGGCTGGCGCTGTTTGTGCCGCTCTTCGTGCTGTTCCTGTTCCTGCAGTTGGGGGCGCTGCTGTCAGTGATCTGCGCGGCGCTGATTGCCTTTGCGGTGAGCTACCTGTTCTTCCAGAAGCAGCGGGATGAGGCAGCGGCGGCCCTTCACACCCGGTTCTCCGGCAAGGCCAAGCCCCTGCGCAGCGCCGGCGAGGTTGCTGACGCGAACGCCGAAGACCGCCTGCTGGACGCAAACCCGGACCTCACCATCCGCACGTCCGGTCCCAAGGCCCCAGACGGCAGGACCCCGGAGGCCAAGGCTCCTGAGGCCACGGCCCCTGAAGCCAAGACCCCGGAGCGCCGGACCCCTGAAGCCAAGGCTCCTGAGGCCTAGAACCCGTGGCTGAGCACCAGCCCCGCTGAGAAGAGCAGGCTGTAGCCGAGGTTAATCAGCCCCGTCTGCTTCAGGACCGGGATCAGGCTCTTGCGCTTGCGGCCGTTGATCATCAGCCAGGCCGGCATCAGGCAGGCAGGGATGAGCAGCAGCACGATCAGCATCCACGGCCGGCCCGGAGCCAGGATCACCACCAGGAAAATGGCCACGGCGAGCATCAGCACGTAGCTTTCGCGGGCGTGCTTGTCGCCCAGCCGCACCGCCAGGGTCTTCTTGCCGGCCTGCGTGTCCGTGGGGATGTCGCGGACGTTGTTGGCCATCAGCAGGGCGCAGGCGATCAGGCCGGTGCCGATCGCGCCGATGATGGCCGGCAGGTTGATCTGCCCGGCCTGGGTGTAGGTGGTGCCGAGGGTTGCGACCAGGCCGAAGAAGACGAATACAAAAACGTCGCCCAGGCCCATGTAGCCGTACGGGTTCTTGCCGCCGGTGTAGCCCCAGGCGGCCATCACGCAGCCCAGACCGACCAGGATCAGCCACCAGCTCTGGGTGATCACCACCAGCGCCAGGCCGAACAGCATGGCCACACCGAACGCTCCGAACGCGGCATATTTGACGTGTTCCGGCGCGGCGGCGCCTGAACCCACCAGGCGCAGCGGACCCACCCTGTCCTCATCGGTGCCGCGGACGCCGTCGGAATAGTCGTTGGCGTAGTTCACGCCGATCTGCAGGAGCAGCGCCACCAGTGCGGCAAGCACGGCGTTGACGGGGCGGAAGGAATCCATCTCGTAGGCCGCGGCCGTACCAATCAGCACCGGGGCGATTGCCGCCGGCAACGTGCGGAGGCGGGCGCCTTGGATCCATTGTGCGGCTGTGGCCACGTCAGTACCTCATGTTGGGTCGTCGAAACGGTGAAACGGCGGGTACGCCGGCTGCGGGCTCGCCGCCGGTGCAGGTCTACTCTACTTTCCCCCGTGCAGCGCGTTGAGCCGCTCGATCATCGCCAGGCGGTCAGGCTTGCCGTTGGGGAGCATGAGCAGCTCCGGGGCGGTCGTCACGGTTTTCGGCGCCAGCAGGCCCAGGCTCTGATGCCATTGCCGTTCAAGCACGACGGCGTGATCCCCGGTTGCGGTCCCCGCACCGGCTTCCGCACCGCCTTCACTGCCTTCCGGACGGCCGTCCGCGCTGCCATCCACCGCCACATAGGCTGCAACGGCCTGGCCCCACTCCGCGGACGGTACGCCGGCCACAAAAGCCGCCCTGACGCCGTCGGACTTTTCCAGCTCTGCCTGTACGTGCGCGGCGGAGACCTTGACGCCGCCGGTGATGATGACGTCGTCGGCGCGGCCCAGCACGGTCAGGCGGCCGTCGTCGTCGAGCCTGCCGAGATCGTTGGTGCGGTACCAGCGGACGCCGTCTTCCTCGAAGAAGGTGTCCGTGCTCTCCGGCGAGTCAAGGTAGCCCGCGGCCACCGTGTCCCCGCCCAGCAGGATCCGGCCGTCAGCCGTCACCCGGACGGACACGCCTTCCAGCGGCACGCCGTCGTACACGCAGCCGCCGCAGGTTTCCGCGGAGCCGTAAGTGGTGATGACCCGGATGCCGGCCTCCCGTGCCGCAGCCAGCAGCTTGGCCGGGGCCGGCGCACCGCCCAGCAGGATGCCGTTGAACCGGCGAAGCACGGCCAGGGTGTCCGGCGACGGCGCGTGCAGGAGCCGCTGCAGCTGCGTTGGCACCAGGGACGTGAACCGGATTTTGTCGGTCAGTTCCAGGGCCGCGGCCGTAAACGCCTCCGGCGTAAAGCCATCGGAGAGGTCCATGACCCACGGCCGGGTGCCGGCGAACAGCGACCGCACCAGGACCTGGATGCCTGCCACGTACTGCACGGGGAGGGCCAGGAGCCACTGGCCTTCACCCTTCAGTGCAAAGGCAGTGGCCATGGACGATGCCGCCAGCGCCTCCACGGTGAGGATGGTGGCTTTCGGTGCTCCGGTGGAGCCGGATGTACGGACCACAGCCACCGCGTCATCGCAGCCGGGCGTCTCGGTGTGCCCAACCACCAGCCCGCCGTCGGGACCAATGGAAAGTTCGACGGCGGGTCCCTCGCCGCGCAGGGCGGCGGCCAGGGCCGTGAGCGCGGGGTCGATGTTGAGGGGGCCGCTGGTGCGGGGTCCGTTATTCATGTGCCGTCCTGCCTTGGAAGTACGCGGGGAAGTGAGCCGTGCCCGGAGGTGCTCCGGGTCTTAGAAGTAGTGCGGGAAACGCGACCAGTCCGGGTCCCGCTTCTCCAGGAAGGCTTCCTTGCCTTCCACGGCCTCGTCCGTCATGTAGGCCAGGCGGGTAGCTTCGCCGGCGAAGACCTGCTGGCCGGCCAGTCCGTCGTCGGCGAGGTTGAAGGCGAATTTGAGCATGCGGATGGCCTGCGGTGACTGCCGGGCGATGTCCGCGGCGTATTCCAGTGCGACGTCCTCCAGGCGCTCGTGGTCAACGGCTTCATTGACGGCACCCATCCGCACCATGTCCTCCGCGCTGTACTCGCGGGCCAGGAAGAAGATTTCGCGGGCGGCCTTCTGGCCGATCTGGCGGGCCAGCAGGGCGGAACCGTAGCCGGCGTCGAAGCTTCCTACGGTGGCGTCAGTCTGCTTGAACTTGCCGTGCTGGCGGGAGGCGATGGTGAGGTCGCAGACCACGTGCAGGGAATGGCCGCCGCCGGCTGCCCACCCGTTGACGACGGCGATGACCACCTTGGGCATGGTGCGCATGAGCCGCTGGACCTCCAGGATGTGGAGGCGTCCTGCGCGGGCGGGGTCGATGGTTTCCTGGGTCTCGCCGTCCGCATAGCGGTACCCGTCCCGGCCCCTGATGCGCTGGTCGCCGCCGGAGCAGAAGCTGTGGCCACCGTCCTTGGGGGAGGGCCCGTTGCCGGTGAGCAGGACGGTGGCCACGTCCGGTGTCATGCGGGCGTGGTCCATGGCGCGGTAGAGCTCGTCCACGGTGCCGGGGCGGAAGGCGTTGCGGACCTCGGGCCGGTTAAAGGCGATCCGGACCGTGGGGAGGTCCTTGGCGGTGCCGTCCGCGGAGCGTTCCACCTGGCGGTGGTAGGTCATGTCCTGAAAGTCATCGAAGCCGGACACGGTGCGCCAGCGGGTGGGGTCAAAGACATCGGACACCCGGGCGGGAAGTTGGTTGCTCACCGGACAAGTCTAGTAATCGGCTCAGCTGATGCAGAACTCGTTTCCCTCGGGGTCCGCCATGGTGTGCCACTCATGCGGACCCTCGTTGGCGGTCCAGAGGAAGGTGGCGCCCCGGGCTTCGAGTTCGCGGCGGACCTCGTCCTTGTCCCGATCCCCGATCCGGACATCCCAGTGGACGCGGTTTTTCACGGTCTTGTCCTCCGCCGCGGTCTGGAACAGCATGCGCCGGGTCGGGGCGCTGGCGTCCAGTTCCTCCGGGGGCCGGATGGCCGATCCTGTGCGCCACACGAGCTTCCCGTTGTGCACCAGGGTTTGGTCATCCGTGGCGAAACCCTGGTCGATCATGGACCGGATAAAGGCTTCGTCCTGCGGCTCCACCGCCCAGTCCAGGGTCTCGGCCCACCACTCGGCAAGCTCGTGCGGATGACGGCAATCGACAACTGTTTGCGTGATCAGTCCCATCGTTCCAAAGTACGGCGGCGGCAGGCCCGGCGATAGGGGAGGCCGCCCCCTCCTGCTGCTCCCGCTCCAATTACTGCGACGGCTAACTGCAACGCGGGGTCACTCCAGGCCCAATAACGTCCCGTTATTGGGCGAGGAGTGACCCCGCGTTGGTTGGGGGAGCGTTGCTTTGGGGAGGCTAGGGCTGGACCTGCTGGAGCTGTTCGAACACCTCAGGCGGGATGGCGTAGATGAAGACGACAGCCAGCAGGTTCTTGGCCGCGTGGACAAAGTAGGAGAACATCAGGTTCTTGCCAGTCCAGACGTAGACGAAGACCAAGGTGGCGCCCATCGCGAGGTACGGAAGCAGTGCCGGGAACGTGATGGCCTCCTGGCCGGCAATATGGATGCTCGCAAACAGCAGCACTGACAGGCCGCAGCACACCCAGATGTTGAGCCGCCGGCTGAGCTTGCCGATCAGCAGGTGCCGGAAGAGGTACTCCTCCACAAACGGGCCAATGACCACCAGCACCGGGACCATCAGCCACGCCGGGACCTGCTGCATCAGCGCCTGGAGGCCGGCCTGGTTCTGGGACGTCTCCACGCCGCCGGCGGCCGAAACCACCAAAGCGGTCAAAATCATCATCACCACCACTGCGGTGGGCACCATCAGCAGCGTGAACCAGGGGCGGGTGGCAAGGACGCGGAGATCGCGTGCCGCCACTTTCCGTGCCGCGAACAGGGCCAGGATTCCGATCGAGCCGTAGAAGATCAGGTTCACGCTGTAGGACGCCACTGCCGGACTCGGGGCCACCTGCAGCAGTAAGGGAACCAGCAGTTCCCCGGCCACCGCGAAGAAGCCGGCCACAGCAACATAGAGGCCGATGGTGGTGAAATCGAGCGGGGAAAACCGGTACAGCCCGGGCTGGGGTGCCGGCGGTTTCCGGTGTGTGGTGGCCATACATTCAGCCTAGCCGGGGGGCGACGGGGCACGGGGCGTGTGGGAGCGGCGTCACATTGCGGGCCCAGTTCGGGGTCCCGTAGAATATTCGGTATGCCTAAATTTATGTTTCGGTGCGCCAAAGTAGCCGCCCGAACGTCCGCACGCGGAACCGCGGGTCTTCGCGCTGCCGGTGCTGCCGCCGTCGTCGTTCTGTCCTTTGCCCTTGCTGCCTGCGGCGGCAATGCGTCCGGTAACGGCGACAGCGGCAAGAAGGTGGTCCTGACCACCTTCACGGTACTGGCCGACGTCGCCCGGAACGTTGCCGGGGACAAGCTCACCGTCGAGTCCATCACCAAGGCGGGCGCCGAAATCCACGGCTACGAACCCACCCCCGGAGACATCCGCAAGGCCTCCAAGGCGGACCTCATCCTGGACAACGGCTTGAACCTTGAAGCGTGGTTCGCCCAGTTCGTGGAGGGCCTGGACGTGCCGCACGCGGTGGTCAGCGACGGCGTGGAGGTCATGTCCATCAGCGAGGACTCATACCAGGGCAAACCGAACCCGCACGCGTGGATGTCGCCGGTGAACGTGCAGATCTACGTGGACAACATGGTGAAGGCCTTCGCCGAACTGGACCCGGAGAACGCCGAGGCCTTCAGAGCCAACGGCGATGCCTACAAGGCCAAGTTGCAGGCTGTGCAGGACGAGATGAAAGCCAGCCTCGCCGGGGTCCCGGAGAAGCAGCGTGCCCTGGTTACCTGTGAGGGCGCCTTCTCCTACCTGGCCCGCGACGCCGGGCTGCGCGAGGTCTACATCTGGGCGGTGAATGCCGAACAGCAGGCCACCCCGCAGCAGATCACCCGCGCCATCGAGTACGTCAAGGCCAACCAGGTCCCCGCCGTCTTCTGCGAATCCACGGTGTCCGATGCCCCCATGCAGCAGGTGGTTGGTGCCACGGGAACGAAGTTCGGCGGGACCCTCTACGTGGACTCGCTCTCTGAAGCGGACGGGCCCGTACCCACGTACCTGGACCTGATCAGGCACGACGCCGGCCTCATCACCAAATCGCTGACCGGCGCCACGACCGGCGCCACGACCGGCGCCGCCGCCGGTGCTTCCGCAGGGGCAAAGCCATGAACACCCCGGCCATCCTCGTGGAAAACGTCACCGTCCATTACGGGGAAGTCCTGGCGCTCGATTCCGCCTCGCTCACCCTGGACACGGCCCGGATCTGCGGCCTGATCGGCATGAACGGGTCCGGGAAATCCACACTGTTCAAAGTGATCATGGGGATGATCAAGCCCGACGCCGGCCGGGTACTGATCGGCGGGCAGTCACCGTCCCGGGCGCGCAAGGAGGGCGGGATCGGCTACGTGCCGCAGAGCGAGGATGTTGACTGGCAGTTCCCGCTGTCCGTCCACGACGTGGTGATGATGGGCCGCTACGGGCACCAGGGATTCACCCGCGGCGCCTCCAAAGCCGACAAGGCCGCCGTCGACCAGGCCCTGGACCGGGTGGAGCTGGGCGAATACGCCGGCCGCCAGATCGGCCAGCTGTCCGGCGGGCAGAAGAAGCGGGCCTTCGTGGCCCGCGGGATCGCCCAGGGTGCCACCATGATGCTGCTGGACGAGCCGTTCGCGGGCGTGGACAAGCGCTCGGAGGCCACCATCACCCGGCTGCTGCGTGAACTCGCCTCCGACGGCTGCACCATCCTGATCTCCACCCACGACCTCCACGCCCTCCCGCAACTGTGCGACGAAGCGGTCCTGCTGATGCGCCGGGTGCTGATGCACGGCGCACCGGAACTGGTGCTGCAGCCGGAAAACCTGGCCATGGCATTCGGCCTGGACGTGCTGAACCGCGGGCTGCCGGAAGAGGGCGGCCGCCGGCACCATTCCGGCCGGCCCCACCCAACGGTCCCCGCAGAGAACAGGGGCTGAGCCGTGGACGTCCTGGACATCCTGCTCGAACCGCTGAGCTACGACTTCATGGTCCGCGCCATCGTCACCACGGCGCTCGCCGCCGTCGTCTGTGCCGTCCTGAGCTGCTGGCTGGTGCTGATCGGCTGGTCCCTGATGGGGGACGCGGTCTCCCACGCCGTGCTGCCAGGCGTGGTGCTGGCCTACATCGTGGGCGCCCCTTTTGCGCTCGGAGCACTGGTCTTCGCCCTGATCGCCGTGACCCTGATCGGGGTGGTCCGCAACACCAGCCGGGTCAAGGAGGATGCCGCCATTGGCATTGTGTTCTCTACGCTCTTTGCCTTGGGCCTGGTGCTCATCTCCGTCACGCCCAGCCAGACCGACCTGAACCACATCATTTTCGGAAACCTCCTTGGCGTCAGTGACTCGGACCTGATCCAGGTGCTGGTGCTGGGCGCGATTGCGTTCGCCATCCTGATCATCAAACGCCGCGATCTGACGCTCTATGCCTTTGATCCCACCCATGCCCACGCGATCGGGCTGTCACCGAAAAGGCTGGGCGCGCTGCTGCTGGGGCTGCTGGCGCTGACCTCCGTGGTGGCCCTGCAGACGGTGGGCGTGGTGCTGGTGGTGGCCATGCTGATCATCCCCGGTGCCACGGCGTACCTGCTCTCAGACCGCTTCAACCGCATGCTGGTCATTGCCCCGGTGGTGTCGGCGGTGTGCTCGATTGCCGGGATCTACCTCAGCTACTACCTGGACACGGCTTCGGGCGCCATGGTGGTGCTCACCCAGGGTGTGGTGTTCGCTGCGGTCTATCTCTTCAGTCCCCGTCAGGGCCTGATCGGCACCCGGCTGGCGAAGGCCCGCCGTCGGAAAGCGGCCGTCCTCGCCGTGTAGGCCCTCAGTCCACAGCAACACGGGGTCACTCAATGCCCTTTCCGCGGGGAATAATGGGCCATGAGTGACCCCGCGTTGCTTGACGGGCCCATCCTGAATCGGCAGGCTGGACCGGGAAACCCGAGGACATACTTTGACTGAACACCTTCACCTGTCCGGCGTTTCCCACGGCTACGGGGACCGCCAACTGCTGGACAACATCGATCTGGTCATCAACGCCGGCGAACACGTGGCCATCGTGGGTGAAAACGGCGCCGGGAAATCCACGTTGCTCAGGATCCTGGCCGGGCTCGAGGCCCCGGAGGAGGGCACCGTGAGCAGCCACGGCCGGGTGGGCTACCTCGCCCAGACCCACGGCCTGCCGGAGTCTTTCACCGTGGGCGCCGCCATTGACGCGTCCCTGGCTTCACTGCGCGCCCTCGAAGCGGAGCTGGACCGGCTGGAAGCGGGGCTGGCCGATGCCGAGGACGACGAACTTGAGCTGTACGGCAGGCTGCAGACGGAGTACCAGCTGCGCGAAGGCTATGCGGCGGAGTCCCGGGTGGAAGCGGCGCTGGACCGGCTGGGCCTGGGCGGCCTGGACCGGGACCGGACCCTCGGCTCGCTCTCCGGCGGTGAGCAGGAACGTGTCGCGCTGGCCTGCGTCCTGGCTGATCCGGCGGACATCCTGCTCCTGGACGAACCCACCAACCACCTTGATGCCCGCGGCACCGCGTGGCTGGAGGACAGGCTGGCGGCCCACCGCGGCACCGTGGTGGTGGTCTCGCACGACCGCGTCCTGCTCCGGAAAGTGGCCACCACCATCATCGAGGTGGACGCCGAGCGCCGCGCCGTCACCCGGTACGGCAACGGCTACGACGGCTACCTGCGCGAGAAGGCAGCCGAGCGCGAGCGCTGGGTCCAGCAGTACCATTCCTGGATCGATGAGATGGCGGCCGAGAAACGCCAGGCGGAGACCGTGGCCGGGACCATGGGCTACGGCCGCCAGCGCGACAACGACAAAGTGGGATTCGACTTCAAGGCCGGCACCTGGCAGAAAGCCGCAAGCAGTAAGGTCCGCAACGCCCAGGAGCGCCTGCGCCGGCTCGAAGCCAGCCCGGTGGACCGCCCGCCCGTTCCGCTGCGGCTCGTGGCGGAGCTGGCGGTCGACGGCGGCGCGTCACCTTCAGCGGCAGCCGACGACGGCGGCCCTGTACTCGCCGTCCGCGGTGTCCATGTTCCCGGCAGGCTGCGTACCACTGACTTCAAGGCAAGCGCCGGCGAGAAGATCCTCATCACCGGCCCCAACGGTGCGGGCAAGTCCACGCTGCTCTCCGTGCTTGCGGGAACCCTGGAACCGGCAGGCGGCACCGTGGTGCGGCCTGCCCGGGTCGGCTACCTGCAGCAGGAACTCGAACTGCCGCAGCGGCCCAGCCTCCGCCTGCTGCCGGCTTTCGCGGCCGGTCTGGGCGGGAACATTGATGAACATGCCGAAGCCCTCCTCCGCCTCGGACTCTTCCGGACCAGCGAATTCCACGTCCCGGTGGGCAGCCTGTCCGCAGGCCAGCAACGCCGGCTTGCCCTGGCACGGCTGCTCCTGGGCGGCTATGGCACCCTCATCGTGGACGAACCGACCAACCACCTCGCTCCGGTCCTGGTGGAGCAGCTGGAGGAAGTGCTTGAGAGCTTCGCCGGGACCCTGGTCATGGTCAGCCACGACCGGGCCCTGCGTGAATGGTTTGCCCGGTGCGCGCGGAAGAGCGAAAAGTCGCGGACGGACGAAACCGGCCGCTGGCTCAGGTATTCGATGGACCAGGGCGTGCTCGCCCCGGCCTGAGCGCGGGGGTGGCCTGACCGACGATTTTCCACGCCGTGCTGGTCTGTACAACGGATACCCACTCACGGGAGACTGACGCCATGCGCAGCCTGACCTTCGCCATGAACGTGAGCCTGGACGGCTACATCGCCGCGCCCGGCGACGACATCGGCTGGAGCGTACCGAGCGACGAACTGTTCCAATGGTGGTCCGACCGGGTGGGGGCGACGGGCCTGTCGCTGTACGGGCGCAGACTGTGGGAGACGATGAGCTCCCACTGGCCGACCGCCGACCAGCAGCCTGGCGCCACACCGGCGCAGATCGAGTTCGCCCGCCGCTGGCGGTGCCACACTCGCCGCGGCGGCCATGCGGGCCGGGCTGATCGATGAGTACGCGATCGTCGCCCATCCGGTCCTGGTAGGCGGCGGCACGCCGTTCTTCACGGCCCTGGACCACTGGGTGAACCTGAGCCTGCTGGAGACCCGGACGTTCCCCGGCGGTGTGGTCCTGACCAGGTACGGGACCAGGCGCTGAGCACCCGGCGCCGCCCGGAAGCGGTGAGGTTTGCGTAAAGGAAAAGTTACGGGGTGACCGGCGGCCGGAAACATCGGGGGAGCAGGATAAGGCTGTGCCACTCTTTCCGCCGGCCGAAAGGATCCTGACGTGATCACCAAGAACCTTTTCCTGCAGGGCATCTACCCGTTCCAGGGCGTGGGCATCGAAAAGCCAGTCCCCATCCACAGCGAGCTGTCCCATTACGTCCCCGACGGCGTGATCAACCAGACGCTCTACTTCCGCGGCGGCAACTCCAGCAGCGAACTCGTCACCGTGGTGCTGATGCGCAACGGCGTCCCCATGCGCTACTTCCCGGTCGGGGCCAAGGGCGATGTCCATGTCCCGCTCCGGGTGGTGGAGGACATCGAGGGCGGCACGGTGATCGAGCTGTACCTGGTGGCGCCTGAAACGGCCTCCGGTTACCTGGTCATCGATCTCGGCATGGTGGAGCACTGATGACCAGCCTCGCGGAACGGCACCGCGCCCGGCCGCACCCAGTCAAACCTGGCGGCGATACCCGGCGCCGCCTGGTGGTGATCGGCAACGGCATGGCGGGCGCCCGGGCAGTTGAGGAAATCCTGGCCAGGGGCGGCACCGAACAGTTCAAGATCACCATGTTCGGCGATGAGCCGTACGGAAACTACAACCGCATCATGCTCAGCCATGTCCTGTCAGGGGAGGAAAGCGACGCCGATATCTTCCTCAATGCCCTGTCCTGGTACCAGGAGAACGGCATCGACCTGCACGCCGGTGTCCGGGCCGAGAGGATCGACAAGGCCACCAAACACGTCTTCTCCAACGACGGCCGGGTCACGCCCTACGACGTCCTGATCATTGCCACCGGCAGCAGCTCGCACATGCCGCCCTTGGACGGCCTCTACACCCCCGGCGGCTCCGTGAAGCACGGCATCTTCGGTTTCCGGACCATCGACGACACCCGCAAAATGGTGGCCCACGCCCAGCAGGAGCACCACCGCCGGGCTGTGGTGATCGGCGGAGGGCTCTTGGGCCTCGAGGCAGCCTACGGCCTGCGGAGCCATGGCATTGAGGTGGAGGTGGTCCACTCCGCCGGTCACCTGATGAGCGCACAGATGGGGCCCGACGGCGGTGCGGTGCTCCGCCGCAGCGTGGAGGCCCTGGGCATCGGCGTCCACACCGGCAGCCGGACCACGGGAATCCTGGGCACCGACAGGGTCACCGGCGTCAGTCTCCGGGACCGGCCCGACATCGAGTGCGACATGGTGGTGGTGGCCGCAGGCATCAGGCCCAACGTGGACCTCGCCGTGCTCAGCGGGCTGCCGGTGGAACGGGCCATTGTGGTGGATGACCAGCTGCGCGTCCAGGACGAGGACCACATCTATGCCGTGGGTGAGTGCGTCCAGCACCGCGGGCAGGTGTATGGCCTGGTGGCACCGCTCTGGGAACAGGCCATGGTGCTGGCCAACCACGTGACCGGTGCCGATACGACGTCGGCCTATCTGGGTTCCCGCACCGCCACCAAACTGAAGGTGGCAGGAGTCGAGGTGGCATCCATGGGCCTGCACGGCCCGGAGCGCGATACCGACGAGCACATCGTTTTCTCCGAGCCCAGCCGGGGCATCTTCAAGTCCATCGTGGTCCGGGACAACAAGATGGTGGGCGCCACCCTGCTCGGTGACAGCCGCAAGGTGGCCTTCCTGACCCAGGCCTACGACCGCGGCATGCCCCTGCCGGAGGAACGGATCGGGCTGATGTTCGATCTGGGAACACCGGGGGAGGACGTCGGCGTGGCTGAGCTCGACGACGAGGCCCAGGTCTGCAACTGCAACGGTGTCAGCAAGAAGGCGCTGGTCGGCGTCGTCAAGGGCGGCTGCAACACGGTGGCCGGCGCCATGGATGCCACCCGCGCCGGCAAAGGCTGCGGTTCCTGCAAGCTCCTCGTGAAGCAGGTGGTGGAGTGGGCGGCGGACGGAGCCGTGGAGGAAGACCCGGCCGCCAGCTACTACGTCCCTGGCATACCGCTGGACAAGGCGGCGCTGATGGCGGAGATCCGCAAGCGCGGGCTCAGGTCCGTCTCCTCGGTTTTCCAGGCCCTGGCCCCGGGGAGTACCGAAGACGCAAAATCGAAGATGGGGCTGGCCTCACTGCTGAAGATGATGCTGGCGGACCAGTACATCGACGAACGCGATGCCCGTTTCATCAACGACCGTGTCCACGCCAACATCCAGCGCGACGGCACCTTCTCCGTGGTCCCGCAGATGAAGGGCGGCGTCACGTCCGCCCAGCAGCTCCGGCGGATCGCCGACGTCGCGGAGAAGCACAAGGTCCCGCTGATCAAACTGACCGGTGGGCAGCGCATCGACCTCCTGGGCATCCCCAAGGAGGACCTCCCGCAGGTCTGGGCGGACCTGGACATGCCTTCCGGCTACGCCTACGGCAAGAGCTTCCGGACGGTGAAGACCTGTGTGGGCAAGGACTTCTGCCGCTACGGGACGGGGGATTCCACCAAGCTCGGCATCGAGATCGAATCCCGGTTCCAGGGCATCGAGGCGCCCGCCAAACTGAAGCTGGCGGTGTCCGGCTGCCCGCGGAACTGCGCGGAATCCCTGGTCAAGGACGTGGGCGTGGTGGCCGTGGAGGGCGGCCGCTGGGAGATCTATATAGGCGGAGCTGCGGGAGCCCACATCCGCAAGGGCGACCTGCTGGCCACGGTGGACGACCCGGAGGAGGTCAAGGTTTTGACCGGCCGCTTCATGCAGTACTACCGCGAACGCGCCAACTGGCTGGAGCGGACCTACGCGTTCGTTCCCCGGGTGGGCATCGAACATCTGCGCGCCGTGATCGTGGAGGATTCCGAGGGCATCGCCGGCGAGCTCGACGCCGCCATCCAGGCCTCGGTCGATGCCTACGTGGATCCCTGGAGCGAGCGGGACGATCCCCTCACCCCCGGCCAGTTCCGAACGTCCTTGCCGCTGACGGTCCTCCCGCAGGTGCCGGTCCGATGAGCACCAGCGAGGCAAGCACCAGCAAGGCAAGCACCAGCAAGGCAAGCGCCGGAACACATGTCCTTGGGCCCGTTGACCAGATTCCGCTGGGCGAGGGCCGGGCCTTCGCGGTGGACGGCGAACAGGTTGCGGTCTTCCGCCTCCGGGACGGCTCACTCCGGGCGCTCGCGGCTGTCTGTCCGCACAAAGGCGGGCCCATCGCGGACGGAACCATTGACAACGAGGTGGTGATCTGCCCGCTTCACCAGCACGCGTTTGAGCTGGCCACGGGCTGTTCCACCACCGGCACAGAACCGCTGCGCGCGTACCGGGTGGACACGGATGGGGACCGGAACCTGGTCCTGGAGACCGGCCAGGTGTAGCCCGCGTCACGTACCACCCGGCCCGTCTTGTAGGATGGATACGCCGCGTGAAGCTTCGACAACACGGAAGATTCCGATCGCAATCGGTGGCCTTAGGTCCTGAAAACCGAATTTTGTGATCGGAATCATTCATGTTACGGCTGCGGCCAATCCCCCTACCCACAAGGAATTGTTGTGCCTCAAAGTACCCCAACAGAACTTGAGAGCCGCACGGCGCAACCCGCCGTCGTCGACTCCACCCTCAGCGCCGAGGGCTACGCGAAGTCCCTGAGCGGCCGCCAGGTCACCATGATCGCCATGGGCGGCGCGATCGGCGTCGGCCTCTTCATGGGTGCCGGCGGACGCCTGGCCTCCACCGGCCCCGCGCTCATTTTCTCCTACGCCCTTGCCGGCATCATCGCCTACCTGCTGATGCGCGCGCTGGGCGAGCTGATCATGTACCGCCAGACGTCGGGTTCGTTCGTCAGCTACGCCGGCGAAATGTTCGGCAAAAAGGGCGCGTACCTCTCCGGCTGGATGTACTTCATCAACTGGGCCATGACCGGCATCGCCGAGCTCATCGCGATCGGACTGTACTTCCAGTTCTTCTTCCCCAACGTCCCTGTTGAACTGTCTGCCATCGCCGCGCTGCTGCTGCTCGTTGGCGTGAACCTCCTGAGCGTCAAGGCGTTCGGCGAATTCGAATTCTGGGCCTCCTGCCTCAAGGTCGGGGCCATCCTCATCTTCCTCGCCGTAGGCACCTTCATGGTCATCACCAACGCCCAGGTGGGCGACGGCAACGCCTCGGTCAACAACCTCTTCGCAGCCGACGGCGGCATGTTCCCCAAGGGCGCGCTGGTGATGATCCTGGTCCTGAACGCCGTGATCTTCGCCTACAACGGCATTGAGCTCGTGGGCATCACCGCCGGCGAAATGCAGGACCCCGCCAAGGAAGTCCCCAAGGCCATCCGTGCCGTTGTCTTCCGTATCTTCGTGTTCTACGTCGGTTCCGTGACCCTCCTGGCCATGCTGCTGCCCTCGGACCAGTACGTGGCCGGCACCTCGCCGTTCGTCACCGTGTTCGGCCAGATGGGCCTCGGCTGGATGGGCGACGTCATGAACATGATCGTCATCACCGCCGCACTGTCCTCCTGCAACTCGGGCCTGTACTCGATCGGCCGGATCTTCCGCACCATGGCCAACAACGGGCACGCTCCGGAGTGGCTGACCCGGATGTCCAAGAGCCACGTGCCGTACGCCGCCATCCTGGCCATCGGCGCCGTCTACCTCGTGGGCATCCTGCTCAACATCTGGCTCGGCGGATCCTACGCCTTCGACCTCGCGCTGAACTCCGCATCGATCGGCGTGATCTTCACCTGGGGCGCCATCTTCGCCAGCCAGATCGCGCTGCGCAAGAAGAAGGGCAAGGTCTCCTCCCTGCCCGCACCCGGCGGCACCTGGAGCAGCTGGGCCGGCCTGATCGCCCTGCTGGCCATCACGGTCCTGATCGGCTTCGACACCATGACCAGCAAGTCCGGCGAGGTCTTCCACCTTGGCCTCTGGACCCTGGCCACCATCCCGTTCTTTGCGCTGGTCCTTTGGCTGGGCTGGCAGAAGGTCCGGAACAACGAACCGAACAGCGAGCTCTTCTGCTAGGTTCCGCTCCAGCGGAACTGCACCAGGCAGTACCGCGCTGAGCAGTACGACGACGGCGGGTCACCCTTGGGGGCGGCCCGCCGTCGTCGTCGGTTGGGCGCTGTGGCCCGGGTCAGGAGTCTGCATCCTTGAGGTACCGGGCGAAGTGGTCCTCGATCCGTTGCCAGGCCTCGGGAGCGGATTCGGGGTCCGGGCCGATGCCCATGACGCGCAGGATCGGCCGCAGTATGGCCGGGCTGAGGTCTGCATCGTTGAGGAACGCGTGGCCGGCGGCGGGGAATTCCTTGACGCTGTGTTCAATGCCCAGGCTGGTCAGGGCGGTTTCGAGCTTTGCGGCGGCGCCCTTGAGGGTGGTGTCGCGGCCGCCATAATTGGCCACGACGGGGCAGGCCCCGCGGAGGGCTTCTTCCAGGTTCCCGGGCAGGCGGCCGTAGTTGACGGATGCGGCGTCGAAGCTGTCGCGCGCTGCCAGGAGAGCGAACCCGCCGCCCATGCAGAACCCGATTACCCCGGTTTTTCCGGTGGAAAGCGGCGAACGGGCGAGCCACGTCCGGGCCGTCGCGATGTCGGTGAACGCCCGGCCGCTGCCCCTGAGCATGCTCTGCATGGTGCTGACCAGGCATCGGCGCGCACCGCCGTCGCTATAGAGGTTCACGGCAAGGGTCAGGTAGCCCATGCGGGCCAGCCGGTCCGCGTGCCGGCGGATCTGGGCGTCCAGGCCGAACGCCTCGTGAATCATCACGACGCCGGGAAAGGGGCCCGGGCCAGATGGTGTTGCGAGGTACCCGCCGAGGTTCTGCGAGCCGCCGCCGGCAATGCTCTCGGCACTCAGGTCTACGTAGGTCATGGGGCAAGAGTAGCCGGGGACACAAAAAAGAACGGCGGCGAACCCCCCATGGGAATCCACCGCCGTCCAGTCGTGGGCGCTGCGGGATCAGTCCCGCTTGAAGGTGTCCTTGACGTCCTCGCCGACCTTCTTTGCGTCAGCCTTGACCTGGTCAGACTGACCCTCGGCGCGCAGCCGGTCGTTATCGGTGGCGTTGCCGGCAGCTTCCTTTGCCTTGCCGCCCAAATGCTCTGCTTCGTTACTGATCTTGTCTCCGAGGCCCATAGTCCGGCCGCCTTTCGTTTCGGGTTGATCAAACAATGCCTTTTCACCATAACACCAAAGCATGCTTACTACCTGGGCGCCGGGGACCACTGTTTGCCTGTTGAATTGTCCATCCCCCCGGCTAGGCTCGATGCATGGACCACAGCACAAGCCTGACGCAGCATATCCGCGCGACGCCTGAGAAGGTCTGGGCTGTTATCTCCGACATTCCGGGCTCAGCCGCCACCCTTTCCGGCGTGGAATCCGTCCAGATGCTTAGCGACGGACCCTATGGCGAAGGGACCCGCTGGAAGGAAACCCGGTCCATGATGGGCCGCTCGGAAACCGTGGAAATGTGGGTGGCGCAGGCCGATCCTCCGCGCACCACCACCGTCAAGGCCCACCAGGGCGGCGCCGACTACACCACGAAATTCAGCCTGGCCGGGCGTGACGGCGGGACCGACCTCGCGCTGATCTTCGGCGCCGAGGTGGCCAGGCCGACCCTGCTCAGCAAAATCAGCATGGCCCTCTTCGGGAAGCTCGGGATGAGCGTGACCCGTAAGGCACTGGCCAAGGATCTGGCCGAAATCGCGGCGAAAGCGGAATCGCTCTAGTGGCGGCGAAGGCCCCCGGCAGCAAAGCCGCCAAGGTGACGGCGCCCCGCCTCTCACCGGTCACCCTGGCTGATCTCCGTGAGGATTCCGCTCCGGACTTCCAGCGTAGTGAAAGGTACGACGGCGTCCGGTACAGCCGTGCGACGGCCGACGGCTTGGAGTTGAGCGGCGCCGATTTTGCCGAGTGCGAATTTCAGGGCGTTTCGTTCAATGACACCCAGCTCCGCGGCGCCACCTTCCGCGACTGCATCCTGTCCGAGCTGTACGCACCGGTATTCCGGGCCGCCCGCTCCACGTGGCGGGACGTCCAGCTGAACAATCCGAGGCTGGGTTCCGCCGAGCTGTATGAAAGCGGCTGGCAAACGGTCCGGGTCGACGGCGGGAAACTGGACTTTTTGAACCTGCGCGGATCCAAGCTGACGGACGTCCTCATCAGCGACTGCATCATTAATGAGCTGGACCTGGGGTCCGCTTCCGGCACGCGGGTGGCGCTGAAAAACTGCACCATCGGAACCTTGGACCTGACCGGCGCACGGCTAAAGGACTTCGACATCCGCGGCACGGATTTCCGGACCATCAGCGGCCTCGGCAGCCTGGCAGGCGTGGTGATCGACGACTATCAGCTGAGCCTGCTGGCCCCGCTCCTGGCCGGGCACCTCGGCGTCGTCGTTCTTTGATGACGGAAGCCGTTGGTGGCCCCGCGGCGGCAGTGTAGTCTTTACAGAACGAACGGTCGGTAAATAGGGTCGGTCTTCACCGTCCTCCCGTCCCAGCTCCCTGGCGTAAAGGATGTTCTCATGGTCGAGGCTTTTCTTGTTGGTGGTGTCCGCACTCCCGTGGGCAGGTATGGCGGTGCGCTCTCGGCGGTCCGTCCCGATGATCTGGCCGCGCTGGTCATCCGCGAGGCCGTTTCCAGGGCCGGACTTGACCCGGACAGCATCGACGAAGTCATTCTGGGCAACGCCAACGGCGCCGGGGAGGAGAACCGCAACGTCGCGCGGATGGCCACCCTCCTGGCCGGACTTCCCCTCCACATCCCCGGCATCACGGTCAACAGGCTGTGCGCGTCCGGACTCAGCGCCATCATCCAGGCCAGTCAGATGATCAAGGCCGGCGCGGCGGACATCGTTATTGCCGGCGGCGTCGAGTCCATGAGCCGGGCGCCCTGGGTCCAGGAAAAGCCAACCACCGCGTTCGCTAAGCCCGGCCAGATCTTCGACACCTCCATCGGCTGGCGTTTCGTCAATCCGCTGTTCCAGAAAGGCGAACTGGCCCGCGACGGCAAGATGACCTACTCCATGCCGGAAACGGCCGAGGAGGTTGCCCGGGTGGACGGCATCACCCGTGAGGACGCGGACGCGTTCGCCGTCCGTTCCCACGAACGGTCCCTCGCAGCCATCGCCGCCGGCCGGTTCGCCGACGAAATCGTGCCCGTGACGGTGAGGACCCGCAAGGCCGAGACCGTGGTGGACACCGATGAAGGCCCGCGCGCCGGGACCACCCTGGAAGTGCTGGCGGGGCTCCGTCCCGTGGTACCCGGCGGCTCCGTGGTGACCGCCGGCAACTCCTCCACCCTGAATGACGGCGCCTCGGCCATCATCGTCGCGTCCGAGGCTGCCATCGAACGGCTCGGCCTGACCGCACGCGCCCGCATCATCGACGGCGCCTCCGCGGGCTGCGAACCCGAAATCATGGGCATCGGCCCGGTCCCGGCCACCCAGAAGGTCCTCAAACGGAGCGGCCTGAGCGTCGGTGACCTTGGCGCCGTTGAACTTAATGAAGCGTTCGCCACGCAGTCGCTCGCCAGCATGCGCCGGCTCGGGCTCGACCCGGAGATTGTGAACAACGACGGCGGCGCCATCAGCCTCGGGCACCCACTCGGTTCCAGCGGCTCACGGCTCGCCATCACCCTGCTCGGCCGGATGGAACGCGAGGACGCCAAAATCGGCCTCGCCACCATGTGCATCGGCGTCGGCCAGGGAACCGCGATGCTGCTGGAGCGCGTCTGATGCCCGCCCAGGAAAGCGCCGCCGGGCACCTCGGCACCCTGGACTTCACCACCCTGCTGGTTGAGGAACGGGCTGACCGGGTGGTGGTCCTCCTCAACCGCCCGGAGGTCAGGAACGCCATCGACCAGCGCATGGTGGATGAACTCCACCAGGTCTGCGCCGCACTGGAGCAGGACCCGAAGGTCCTGATCATCGCCGGCACGGACGGTGTATTCGCCTCCGGAGCGGACATCGCCCAGCTCCGGGAACGGCGCCGGGACGACGCCCTGCAGGGCATCAACTCCACCATCTTCGTCCGGATCGCCAAGCTGCCCATGCCGGTGATTGCGGCCCTTGACGGATACTGCCTGGGCGGCGGCGCGGAACTTGCCTACGCCGCTGACTTCCGGATCGGCACGCCCGGTATCCGGATCGGCAATCCCGAGACCGGTCTGGGGATCCTTGCCGCGGCGGGGGCGAGCTGGCGGCTGAAGGAGCTGGTGGGTGAACCGGTGGCCAAGCAGATCCTGCTCGCGGGCAGGGTACTCACGGCCGACGAGGCGCTGGCCGTCAGCCTCATCACCGAAATCCACGAGGCTCCGCAGCTGATGGACGCCGCACATGACCTGGCGGACAGGATCGGCCGCCAGGACCCGCTGGCCGTCCGGATCACCAAGTCCGTTTTCCACGCCCCGGCCGAGGCGCACCCGATCATTGACCAGCTGGCGCAGGGAATCCTCTTCGAATCCCAGGCCAAGTTTGACCGCATGCAGACGTTTCTGGACAAGAACGCGGCCAGGAAAGCAGCCAAGAGCGCCCCCGAAGCAGAAAAGGCGAACCAAACATGAGCAACTCAAGACTGCCGGAGAACCTTCCCGCCACAGTAGGCGTCCTGGGCGGCGGCCGCATGGGAGCGGGGATAGCCCACGCCTTCCTGCTCAACGGCTCCAACGTCCTGGTGGTGGAACGCGACAACGAGTCGGCCGAGGCCGCCCGGGAACGGGTGGAGTCTTCCGCAGCCAAGAGCATCGAGATGGGCGCAACTGACGGCAACCTGGACGAGATGGTGTCGCGGCTTGCGGTCACCGTGGACTACGACGACTTCGCGGACCGGCAATTGGTAGTGGAGGCCGTTCCGGAGGACTGGGACCTGAAGGTGGCGTCCCTGCGCGGCATCGAGGAGCGGCTGCAGGCGGATGCGTATCTCGCTTCCAATACTTCCTCCCTCTCCGTCAACGGCCTGGCCCGCGAACTCAAGCGCCCGCAGAACTTTCTTGGCCTGCACTTCTTCAACCCGGTACCGGCCTCAACGCTGATTGAAGTGGTGCTGGGGGAGCGGACGTCCCCCGCGTTGGCCGCCGCCGCGAAAAGGTGGGTGGAGGCACTCGGCAAGACCGCCGTCGTCGTCAACGATGCCCCCGGCTTTGCCTCATCGAGGCTGGGCGTGGCGATCGCCTTGGAAGCCATGCGCATGGTGGAAGAAGGAGTGGCGTCCGCCGAAGACATCGACAATGCCATGGTGCTCGGCTACAAGCACCCCACCGGCCCGCTGAGGACTACCGACATTGTGGGGCTGGATGTGCGGCTGGGCATTGCCGAGTACCTGCAGTCAACGCTGGGGGAGCGTTTCGCCCCGCCGCAGATCCTCCGGGACAAGGTGGCCCGCGGTGAACTGGGCCGCAAGACGGGGAAGGGCTTTTTTGACTGGAAGGACCACGCCTAGTCGAAGAACCCCACGATGTAGCCGATGAAGAAGAGCAGGAACAGCAGGACACCCGCGCCGATCGCGCCGAGCCAGAAGACCTGCTGACCCTTCCCTGAACCGCGCTGCCTGGGCTCGTGGGTGTCTGCAACGGAACCTTCGCCCGGTGGGGTCTCGCCCGGCGGCACTCCGCCACCCGGTTCCAAACCTGTGATCTTGCCGTTCTGTGGGTCCGGATTGGAACCTGACACGTCAACTCCCTTTGCTCGCCCGTCCATGTGCTGCCCCCAGCGTATCCGGCAGTGCAGGTTGAGCCTAGGCTGGTGCAGTGACTTTTCTTGAGCCCCTCACCCTGACCGGCAAGCACGTCATTCTTGAGCCCCTGCGCCCGGACCACCACGACGGTCTGGTTGCGGCAGCCCGGGACGGCGGGCTCTGGAAGCTCTGGTACACCTCCGTTCCCGAGCCGGACGGGATGGCCGCGGAGATCGGCCGACGGCTGGCCATGCAGGAAGCGGGATCCATGGTGCCCTTCACCACGCGCCTCATCGACCCCGCCACGGGCGGCCCGGGCCGCATCATCGGCATGACCACCTACTGCAATATCGACGCTGCCACGCCCCGGGTGGAGATCGGCTACACGTGGAATGCGGCATCGGCGCATGGCACCGGAACCAACCCGGATTCCAAGCTGCTGCTCCTCGGCCATGCCTTCGAGACCCTGGGCTGTCCCGCGGTCGAGTTCCGGACGCACTGGCTCAACCACCAGTCGCGGGAGGCCATTGCCAGGCTGGGCGCCAAGCAGGACGGCGTGCTCCGCAGCCACTCGCGGACCAGGGACGGCGTGCTCCGGGACACCGTGGTGTTTTCCATCCTGGAGCACGAGTGGCCCATGGTCCGGAACGGGCTCGAACACAGGCTCGCCAAGCACCGGTAGGGGTGCTTGGCGAGCTGGGTGGCGTTAGTTGCCGCGGCGCCCCTGTTAGGGGCGGGCCAACTGCTTAAGATTCACTGACGCGACCAGGGCCGCAGCATATTGAGCATGTCCCTCTTGGTTCGGGTGGAAGTTTCGGGGTTCGAAGGGATCCACTTGGGAAAGGAAAAGCCACGGGCTGAGTGTGTTGACCTCGTGGCCTGCAAACCTTGCCGTGACGTCTACATACTGGACCTGCGCCCCGTACAAGGTATTTGCCTCTGCAGCGGCCGATGCAATGGTGGCGTTCAGTCCCGCGGTTCCCGAGTTAATCAGCTCCTGCCGGTCCGCCGGAAGCACTGGGAAGCCGGCTGTATTGAACAGCATGGCGTAGCCAAGAACCACTATTCTGGCACGGGGAGCTTGGCTGTGAACGGCAGTAAAGGCAGCGATGAGGTTTGCGCGAACCTGCGGCAGAGCCTGCTGAGACGCCAGAACGGCTCCGCTGCAAGCATCCGACGTGGCCGCAATGCAGTTGAACAGAACATTGCTCACGCCGGCATCGTTAGCGCCCGCTGTCATGCTGACCAGTTCGGTGTCCTTGGAGAGATTGCCCTGCGCGGTCAGCTGGGCTATCTGATCCTCGACGCTGGTGACCCCGTCCCATGTCGGCTGTGCAAGAAGCGCTCCGTGGCATGCCGCGTTTTTCACCAGTACAACAGGGGTGGCCAGGTCCACTTGGTCGACATAGCCATTGGCAGTCTGCGTGCAGGGCAGCGTCGGCACGAAAGGGCCAGTCGCCGTCGTGCCTACGGTGTCCGCCCCAGTCCCCGCCGAGTACGAATCCCCGATCGCGACGTAGTCGACGTCTCGCGGCGGTGGGGCTGTCTGGGCTGGAGCCGCGAGACTGACCGTCATAACAAGAGTGGCGAGGCCGGCCGCAAAGGCCGAGCGCCGCCGTCGTACTGCTGAAGCTGCCATCGAATTTCCCCTTTTTCTGATCGTTCGAGCAAAGTGACACAGGCACGTAGTGTCACCGTACGCCTTCAGCGACGGGGCGGTCACGGGCGCGGAGTACCTGTTTTTCCTCGCCCCTACTTGCCCGGGTACTTACCCGCCGGGCGTGCATGCTGCCGCGGCTGTGTGGTTGGCTGTCCGAATGGAGAATGCGGGGCAAACTGTGGGCTGGGACGGTGCCGTGAATGCGTGGCACGTTGCCGGCGGCGTCTTCCGGATGGGCCGCCGCGAATGGCTCACCGAAACCGGCTGGCAGAACGCGTACGACGACGGCGTCCGCACCGTGGTGGACCTCCGCAACCCCCATGAGGTGCAGCGCCGGGACACCGATCCGTCCGTCCCTGAATCGGCCTGGTCCGGCGTCAGGATTCTCTCCGCCCCCACCGAGGAACCCGGCGATCCGCGGCTCGCCGCCGTCTGCGGACCATACCTGAACGATCCCGCTCACTATCCGCACAATGTCCGGCTCTACCCGGAGAAGTTCGTGGACGTGTTCCGCGCTATTGCGTCGGCCCCGGCCGCGGTGGCCATCCATTGTGCGGCAGGCCGGGACCGGAGCGGGATGGTGGCGGCGATGCTGCAGGACCTTGCCGGCGACCCTGACGGTCTGATCGCCGATGGCTACATCAGGGCAGCCCGCGGCATCAACGAACGGTACCGGACCCACGGCCCACCCCACGCACGCGAACGCTATATGGAGGACGCCGAACTGGACCCGCTGCTGGAGCAGCGCGGCCGGACGGTGGTGGAGTTCGTCCGGGAGCTGGACACCCGCTCCTTCCTGCTGCGTAACGGGTTGGACGCTGCGGACCTGGCCGCCCTTCTAAAACTCCTGACGCGTCGGGTACGGTTGTGACTGGTGTGGCCAATGTGACACCGGTGAGGTGACTGGGTTGCTCTTCGCGGCACCGGTCAAGCCGGACAGACGTGAGTGGGACGAACCGAATGACGACCCGAATGAAATCAGTTCTTGCCGCAGGTACGGTCGCCGGAGTGGCTGTTGCGCTCGGGCTGGGAACCGTCCCGGCTGAGGCCTTTCCCGCTGCGGCTGTCCCGGCGTCGGCCGTCTCGACGTCGGCCGTTTCCGAAAGCCCGGCGGCGGGCGACGCGGGAGCCGGCGGGACCTCCGTGAGCGGCCCGGAGGTTTCAAGGGCCGGCCTTTCAGAAATGAGCCTTTCAGAAGCCGGCCTCAACGAGGCTGTCCTTCGCGATCTCGGCATGACGCCCGAGGAGTTCAAGGCCGCCGGTGAGCTGGGCAAGCGGGCGGCCGCAGCGGTGGCCGCACTCCGCGACGTTCCCGGATACCTCGGTCTCCGGCTCCAGGACGCGAAGATCATGGTGACCGGCTCCGGACCGGAACTGGCGGCGGCAGCAGCCGCACTCGCTGAAACCATCCCGGGCCTGGAAATCGAATCCGCGGCGCTGCCGGCCGCCCCGCCGGCAGAACCGCCCACCGCCCCCACGAAGAGCGCCGTACCCGCGGCGCCGGCCCAGGACACCGGCCGTTCAGAACTGGCGCTCACCACCGAGCAGCTCTTCCAGGACTACCTCCGCGAGGTGGGACCGGAGGGACTGCAGGCGGTGGTCACGTCGGGCGGGAAGTTCGTCATCCGGACTGGCGGGACCACCACTCCCCAGTCGGGGCCGGACACCTCCGGTGCGGCCCCTGCTTCCGGCGCGGCCCCTGCGCAAGCGGGCGCTAACGTCGCAACTACTGATTCGATGCAGCCCAGCGCCGGCAGGATCTCACCCTCCGAATTTGTCTCCAGGTACGCCAACGTGACGCTCGACGACGGCGCCCGCCTGGCGCCCGAGGCGGACCTTCCAGGCGGCTTGGGATACCGCGCGGACAACTGGGTCTGTTCCACGGGGTTCTCCGCCTTTGACCCTTCCGGCCTGCCCGCCGTGCTGACGGCTGGCCATTGCGCCAACGACGACGCAGCCAAGACCGCCACCCTGGAATTCCAGGGGACGCCGGCCGGAACGCTTGGCCAGTTTGGTTTCAGCCAGTTCGGGGGGCCTTCCAATTCGCCGGTCCTGCGCCCCGGAAACCTTGAAGACCCGGGAAACGTCGGGACGGACATCGCCGTAATCGGCGACCTTCGTCAAGACCTGGATCCGTTGCCGGCCGCCAGCACCTGGGGTGCCACCACGGCGCCGGACGTCAAAATCATCGGAACGTCCACCCCGGTCGTGGGTATGCCGGTCTGCCGCTCCGGCCGCTCCTCGGGCTGGTCGTGCGGGCATATCGCCGAGGTGGGGATCTTCGTTGCGGGAGGTGCCGGCTACGCTACCAATCCACTCGATCTTCGCGCGTTCAACGGCTTCCTCTCCTTCGACGTCCAGTCCAGCGGCGGCGATTCCGGCGGGCCATGGCTCAGCGGAAACTACGCGGTGGGTACACACACTGCCGGTGACACCCCGGATAGGAACGGCAACGTCGTACAGAACTTCGCCGTGGCCACCACGCTGGAGGACGCCCTGAAGGTTTTGCCCGGCTACCAGCTGGAACTCTTCCTCAACAAGCCGGAACTCACCGGGCCGGCAGACCTCACGTTCGCCGCGGGCACGAGCATCACCGGGAGGGTCCCAGCCGCCCCCGCCACCGCGGTTGCGGCCAATTCAAAAGTCCGCATCACTGTTGGCGGCCATCAACCATTGGAGGTCCCGGTGGACGCCGCCGGCCAATGGTCCTTCACGGCTCCACTGCCAGCCGGGCCCTTGACGTTCACCGCTGAAACGATCAACGGTTTCAGCCGCTCCGGCGCCGTCTCGCTGACCGCCGTCGTGGCGCCGTCGCCGCTCGCCGCCCCCGTCATCACGACGCCGGCCGGTCAGCCCCTGACGGAACTCAGGAGCCTTAACGGCACGGGAGCACCCGGGGCCAAGGTGACGCTGACGGGCGACGTGGCAGGATCAGGAACGGTCGGGCTCGACGGGCAGTGGTCGGTTCCCCTGACCGGTCCTGCGGTTTACGGCAGCGTCGGGGCGGCCGCCGTGCTGTCGTCCCCAGGGATGGCCGACAGCCCCGCCGCCTCGGCCACATTTACCGTGTTCCCGCCGGCCCCGGTCCTGGCCAGCATCACCGACGGGCAGCACTTCAGGCAGGATGATCTCCCGCGAACCATCACCGGGAGCGGGGCTGGCGGCGCTGCGGTGGCAGTAGCCATCGACGGAGTTCCCGTGGCCACTGCAGTAGTTCGAGGGGACGGCGGATGGAGCGTGCCGTTCCCGGGCGGGCTGGGCCTGGGAACCCACACAGTGTCAGTCACGCAGGCCGTTGAAGGTGTAGTTTCTGCGCCGGCCGTCGCTTCCTTCACCATCGACGTCCCTGTGCTTGCCGCGGTACCTCAAAGCCCGGCCCCGGCGGCCCCCGCGGCCCCGGCGGCCCCGGCGGCCCACGTGCCGTCCACTCCAGGGCCGGCCGCGGCTGCCGTTCCGACGGCGGACGGTGCCGTTGCCCCGGCGGGCGACACTGCCGCCGTCGTCCGTCCGCCGGCCGAAAACCCGGCCGAAAACCTGGCCGACACCGGTGCGTCCGGGCTGCTCCTTGCCGCCGCGCTGGCCGGCCTGGCGCTCGTTGCCGGCGGCGTGCTGTTGGCGCTGGTCCGGCGTCGGAAGCGGGCGCGCGCCTCCAGCCGCTGATCCAGACGACTAAGGCGCTACTTCCGGTCCATCAGCAGATTGGTGATGCGCAGCGTGCAGAGGCGCTGGCCGGTGTCGTTGGTGATCAGGACCTCGTGTGTGGTCAGCGTGCCGCCCAGGTAGATCGGCGTGGCCGTGATGGTGATCAGGCCTTCGCGGGCGGAGCGGTGGTGCGTGGCGGAAACGTCCACGCCGACGGCGGTTTTGCCCATGGTGCTGGCGTGGATGACGGCGGCCCAGGACCCTACGGCCTCGCCCACTGCCAGCGAGGCGCCGCCGTGCAGCAGCCCGAATGACTGCCGGTTGCCCTCCACGGGCATGGTGGCCACGACGCGTTCCACGGATTCCTCGACGATTTTCACGCCCATCTTCTCGTCGAGTTCGCCCAGCGTGATCTTCCACAGGTCCGTGGTGGAGGATGCGTTGGGTGATTCCGTGGTCATGATGTCTCCTCAAGGGGTGGAGGGCGGTTGCCCCTAAAAGCCTGACTTCCAGTGTGCAGCACAGCGCGGTCATGTACTGTAGACATGTTACCGAACGAACGGTCAGTAAAGCGCTGGCCGTGTGTGTTTGCCCCGCGTTGGAAGGACCCGTCAACGATGACCACCACTGCAACAGCCGAAGCCACACTCGAGACCGTCGAGACAGTTCCCAGTTTTGTGCAGGACTCCTGGTGGACTCCCGACGCCGGTGCGGCAGCCGACGCCGTCCCCGTGCGGGATGCGAGTACGGGCGAAATCCTCGCCAAGGTGAGCACCAGCGGACTGGACCTGGCCGCCGTCGTGGATTACGGCCGCACCGTTGGCCAGACTGAGCTCGGCAGACTGACCTTCCACCAGCGCGCGCTCAAGCTCAAGGAACTCGCGCAGTACCTGAACGCCCGGCGCGAGCACTTCTACACGTTCTCGGCACAGACCGGCGCCACCAAGATCGACTCGATGATCGACATCGACGGCGGCATCGGCGTCCTGTTCACCTTCGGCTCCAAGGGCCGGCGCGAACTGCCCAACTCCCAGGTGGTGGTGGACGGGCCCATGGAGGTGCTGTCCAAGGACGGCTCATTCGCCGGCGAACACATCTACACCCGCATCCCGGGCGTGGCGGTGCAGATCAACGCGTTCAACTTCCCGGTCTGGGGCATGCTGGAAAAGCTCGCACCAGCCTTCATCGCCGGGGTGCCCACCATCGTCAAGCCCGCCACCCCCACCGGGTACGTGGCCGCGGCCGTGGTGAAGGCCATCATCGAATCCAACATCCTGCCCAAGGGCTCGCTGCAGCTGATTTCCGGCTCCGTCCGCGGGCTCCTCGACGTCCTCGACTACCGCGACCTGGTGGCCTTCACCGGCTCCGCCTCCACCGCGCTTTCACTGAAATCGCACCCCAACGTGGTGCAGGGCGGCGTCCGGTTCACCTCCGAAACGGACTCCCTCAACGCCGCCATCCTCGGCCCCGACGCCGTGGAGGGCACACCGGAATTCGACGCCTTCATCAAATCCGTAGTCACCGAAATGACCGTCAAGGCCGGCCAGAAGTGCACCTCCATCCGGCGCGCCATCGTGCCCGAGGCGCTGGTATCCGCCGTGATTGCCGCCATTGGTAAGCGCGTGGAGGAGCGCGTGGTCCTGGGCGATCCCCGCGCCGAGGGCGTCACCATGGGTGCGCTCGCTTCGGTGGAGCAGCTCGCTGACGTCCGTGCCGCCGTGCAGTCAATGCTCGACGCCGGCGGTGAGCTGGCGTACGGAACCCTCGATTCGCCGTCGGTCACCTCCGCTGGCGGTGCCACCGGCGTGGCGGAAGCGGGCGCGTTCATGTCCCCGGTGGTGCTCAGCTGGGATGACCCCGAGGCCGACGCGATCCACTCGCTGGAGGCGTTCGGCCCGGTGGCCTCCGTGATCGGCTACAAGGACCTTTCCGACGCCGTCCGCCTCGCCGCCCGGGGCGGCGGCTCGCTCGTGGCGTCGGTCTGCACCAACGATCCGGCCGTGGCGCGTGAGCTCGTCACCGGCATCGCTGCCCACCACGGCCGTGTCCTGATGCTCAACCGCGAGGATGCCCGCAGCTCCACCGGCCACGGCTCCCCGGTCCCGCACCTGGTCCACGGCGGACCCGGGCGGGCAGGTGGCGGCGAGGAGCTCGGCGGCATCCGCTCGGTCATGCACCACATGCAGCGCACCGCGATCCAGGGTTCGCCCAACATGCTGACCGCCGTCACGGGCGTGTGGCACGCCGGGGCGGACCGGAACTTCACGGTGGAGACCGAGGGGACGCACCCGTTCCAGAAGCCGCTGGCCACCCTCCGCGTTGGCGATGCTGTCCGGTCGGAACTGCGCCAGGTCAGCCTCGAGGACATCACGGCCTTCGCGAACTCCACCGGCGACACCTTCTACGCCCACACCAACCAGGAAGCTGCGGCGGCCAACCCGTTCTTCCCCGGCATCGTGGCGCACGGCTACCTGCTGCTGGCGTGGGGTGCCGGGCTGTTCGTGGAGCCGGCGCCCGGCCCGGTCCTGGCGAACTCGGGCCTGGAGGGCCTTCGGTTCGTGACTCCGGTGGCTGCCGGCGACTCCATCCGGGTAACGCTGACAGCCAAGCGGATCACCCCGCGCGAAACCGACGAATACGGCGAGGTGGCCTGGGACGCGGTCCTGACCAACCAGAACGACGACATCGTGGCCACCTACGACGTCCTCACCCTCGTCGCAAAGTAACCCCCACCCCCGACGCTCTGGCAGTTCCTGCAGGTTTTCCCCAAACGCTCTGGCACCTTCCGCGGGTTTCCGGCGAACGCTCTCGCACCCGTGTTCTATCGCTGCCAGAGCATCGGGAGATTTGCCGCAGGAGGTGCCAGAGCGTTGGGGGATTTGCCGCAGGAGCTGCCAGAGCGTTTGGGGGTGCTCGGCGGATCTTTCCGGGCGGCCCAGGCGTAAGATTTGCTCCGTAGGAGGTGGCGAAATGAACCTAGCCCTGACAACTGCCACAACCATCCTGCCAGTCGATGATGCGGCGCGCGCCCACAGTTTCTACACTGAAAAACTGGGCCTCCCGCACCGTGGAATGACGGACGATGGAAGCGAATTACTCGGCACGGACGGCGGCCCCATGCTGCAGTTGATGCCGGTCTCGGACGGCAAGCACTCCGAGCACACCGCCCTGAGCTTCGAGGTGCGGGACATCGAGCGGATCGTCCAGGACATGGAGTCCAAGGGGGTCCGTTTCCAGGACTACGACCTGCCGAACCTGAAGACCGAAAACCACATCTGTACGACCGACTCCGAGAAATGCGCGTGGTTCATGGACACCGAACACAACATTTTGTGCGTCCATGAGACCCTTGGCGCGACCCAGGTTGAGTACCAGCTCTGAGCTAAAGAGTATGCACTCTGCGAAGCAGCAGGAGGGCTGCCCCAGCGAACGGGGGCGGCCCTCCTGCCTGCAAGCCGAGTGCCTGTGAGCTGACGCGAGGGGAATCATGACCCACCAGCAGCCAAGGCAAACGACCGAAGGGCGCGGGTTCCGTTGGGCTCCACGCACCCGAATGGGCAAGGTCGCGCTCGGACTGGACGTCGCGATGCTCGCGTTCCCGCTGTGGGTGCTGCCGTCGTGGTACCTCGTTACCTTCCTGATCGGGGCAGGGGGCATGTTCGAGTCGCCACGCGCCATTGCGGCCAACAGCGTCTTTCAGGGCATCCTGGTTGTCTGCGCCCTGTTGGTCAATTTGGTGGCATTGTTCGGTGCCAGGGACCACTCGTTTTTCCTTGTGGTGGCCCTTGGCCTGCTGACGGCCGTTTTGGTTTACATGGGCTGGTACACGGCAGAATTCGGGTTCCCGGGATCTGAATCCCGGTGAAGCCCTCAGGGCTTCTTAAGCCTTAGGACTCCGAGCCTTAGGATTCCGCGCCGCCGTGGAGGCCGTCGTCGCTGCTGTCATCCGACGGGCCGGTGCCGGTATCGGTCAGGTCCATGTTGCCGCGCGCTTCCTCCATGGTGGGGCCGCCGCGGGGCACGCTGTACGTGTCCGGGCGGATGCCGTGGGACTGTTCCTCGATCAGCGCCTGCTCCTCGCTGAAGCGGATGACATTCGCCTCGTCACCGGCGTCCCCGGGGCTGTCCTCCCTGAGCTTGGACGGATCGGGAATGATGAATCCGGGGTCTGCCTCTTTAGGGTTCGTCATGACATGCTCTCCTTTGGATTACTGGATTCTCGGCCGTTCAGTGAGTTCGGCTTTCAGATCCAGGTTCTGGTCTCCGCGCTTCACCTTAAACCCAACAGTATCCCCAGGGTTGCGGTTCCTGAGCTCAGCCAGCAGTTTCTCCGGGGCCCTGAGTTCCACTCCTTCCATGGTTTCGATGACGTCGCCGGGCCGGATCCCTGCACGGCCGGCCGGGCCGTCGCGGTCAACGGACAGAACCACGACGCCGGTGGTGGCGTTTATGCCCAGTTGCTCGGCGATCTGCCGTGTCAGTTCGCCGGGCGTGAGCCCAAGGTAGGCGTGCCTGACGGTGCCGTTCGCCAGCAACTCCTCGGCCACCTGTACGGCGGTGGCGGCGGGGATGGCGAACCCCAGCGCCACTGCACCGGACGACGGCGGGATGTAGGCCTCGCTGATGCCGACCACTTCGCCGCGCATGTTGATGACGGCGCCGCCCGAGTTTCCGGGACTGATGGGTGCATCGGTCTGGATCAGGTCCACCAGGGACAGGCTGTCCTGGGCCGAGCCGGGAATGGACCGGTGCAGGCCGGAGATGATGCCCGCCGTCGCCGTGTTTTCGAAGCCGAGCGGCGAGCCCAGGACCACGGCGCCCTCACCCACCTTGGGCAGCGTGCTCTGGTACGTGGGCTTGGGCAGCCCTGTGCGCTCAGCCTGTACCAGGGCGAGGTCAGTCACGGCATCCGTTGCCTTGACCGTGCCTGCCACCCGTTGGCCGTCTGCGAAGGCAACCTCAACTTTGGTGCTTCCCCGGACCACGTGCTCGTTGGTGAGGATCAGGCCGTCTGCCGAATACACCACACCGCTGCCCAGGCCGCCGTCGGTGAAGATGGTGACCACTGAGGGGGCGAGGTTTTCCACGATCTCCGTGACCGGGGCGGTGGTGCCTGGGCCGGCGTCCTGGGTGTTCCCGGCACCGTTTCCCGGACTGGGCGTGGGTGAGGCTGCGGAGGTGGCAGGCGGGGAAGATGTGGACGGCGTAGGCGCAGGTGCGGTCGTCCCGGTGCAGCCGGACAGTGCCAATACTGCGCACACGGCCAGGATTCCGGTCCGACGGCGTCGCTCGCGACGGCGTTGCTCGCGACGGTGTGACAAGCGGGCTGTTGGCTCCATTGACAACCTCCTGACGGACGCTGGCGCTTTCCTCAACCGTAGCCGCGGGCGCCCGGCCCCGCCACTCCCGCGGCAAACCTGCTAGGGCTTCGCGTGGAGCCCGTCGAACGCGATGGTGATGACGTCGTCGGCCAGTTTTTCGGGGGAGAGGGAACCGCCCGGTTTGTACCATTCCACGATTGAGTTGATGGTGCCGAACAGCAGGCGGGTTACCGTGCGGGGGTCGATGTCCTGGCGCAGCGAGCCGTCGTCGCGGGCCGCCGAAATCAGTCCGGCCACCTTGTGGTCGAAGGTGCGGCGGCGTTCCAGGGCGTCCCGTTCAATCTCCGTGTTGCCCCGCAGCCGCAGCAGCAGCGTGACAAACGGCAGCCGGTCCACCAGTACTGCCACCGTCTGCCGCAGCACAAATTCCAGCCGGGCATCCGCCGGGCCGGTCTGCGCCTCGGGCTGGTCAAGAATCGACTCGAGGCCGCCCAGTGCGTGGTCGAGGGCCAGCTTGAGGAGATCGCCCTTTGACGGCACATGGTGGTAGATCGCAGACTTCGAAATGCCAAGGTTCTCGGCCAGGATGCCCATCGAGGTGGCGTCATAGCCATGACGGTTGAAGACGTCGACGGCGATCAGCAGCACCGATTGCTGGTCGTAACCGGGACGGCCGCGCTTGCTGGGGGCTGCTGTAGTGGACATAGCCGCTATTTTCTCATGAACGTTCGGTAATTCGTGCAGCGGCACAAGGCTGTGTATCAGTTGGCTCCGGGGACCTTCGGCCCTGTGACGACATTTTCCGCAGGGACCACGCTGGTAGGGACCGGAATGCGGATCTGCGGACAGCGGAGGGCGGACAAGGATGAGGTCGGCAATGAAAACGACGCCACAGCCAATCTACGTCGCCGAGGGCGTGTACCAGCTGCCCACGGGCCCGCGCCGGATTGCTTCCCACGTCTATCTGGTGCGGTCCGGGCCCGGGTGGGTGCTTGTGGATGCCGGCTGGCCCGGCGCGGAGCAGCCGATCATGGCCGCGGCCGAGGGGCTGTTCGGCCGGGGAACGCGGCCTGCGGCGATCGTGCTGACCCACATCCACCCCGACCACTCCGGAGCGGCCCCAGCGCTGGCCCGCAGGTGGGGAGTGCCCGTCTATGTGCACCCTGCCGAAATGCCGCAGGCCCCCGGGAAGATGCTGGCCGAGTACGCAAACCCCCTGGACCGGCGGGTGTTGCGGCCCCTGCAGAAGCTCCTGCCGGCGGGGGCGATGCCGGTGTCGGACATGACCGACGTCGTGCGTCCCCTTGATCCGGCTGCGGGTGTGCCCGGGCTGCCCGGCTGGCGCTGCGTGCCCACGCCGGGGCACACCCCCGGACACATCGCACTCCTCCGGGAGGCCGACGGCGTCCTGCTCACCGGGGATGCGGTGCTGACGACGGACCTCAACTCGGTGAGCGGGCTGCTGGACACGCCGCCACGGGTCAGCAGCCCGCCGTGGATTGCCACCTGGGACCGGCCGGCTGCGGAGGCCTCGATCGCCCTGCTCGCCGAGCTGCAGCCACGGGTGCTGGCGAGCGGACACGGGCATGCGATGTTCGGTCCAACGGTGCCCCAGCAGCTCGCCGAGCTCTCCGCCCCGGATGCCGGGCAAGACGCCGCGCAAGAGGATGTGCAGCGGGCACATCCGGTCGAGTACACCCAGGTGGCGGCGACCCGCCAGGGCGGCCCGGAGGTGCTGGAGGTGGTGAGCCGCCGGCTGCGGGCACCACGCAGGGGCGAAGTCAGGATCCGGGTGGAGGCCTGCAGCGTGAGCGCTGTCGATGTGCAGGCACGCGAGGGCCTGTCGACGTATCCGCCGGAATTCCCGTTCGTGCCCGGCTACGCGGTCGTCGGCGTCGTGGACGCTGCGGGCCCGGGCGTCACTGCATACCCTGCGGGTGACCGGGTGGTGGCGATGATGGAGAAGGGCGGGTACGCGGAGTACGTCTTCGTGCGCACCCACCCCATGATGCGGGTTCCCGCCGATCTGGACGCCGGCGAGGTGGTGGCCGTGGCGCTGAACTACCTGGTGGCCCACCAGGCACTGTCCCGGGTCGCCAGGATCCGGCGCGGGCAGAAGATCCTCGTGACGGGGGCCGCGGGCGGGATCGGCACAGCCATCGTGCAGCTCGGGCAGCTGCTTGAACTGAAGATCTACGGGGTTGACAGCGCAGCCAAGCACCCTTGGCTCGCCGCCCACGGGGTGGTTCCCCTTGACGCGCAGGATGAGGACGTCGTCGACGCCGTGCGCCGCCTGGAACCGGACGGGGTGGATGCAGTGCTCGACGGCGTGGGGGGCGGGAAGTGGGTGGACCGCGGCCTGGCGGTGCTGCGTCGCGGCGGCGTGCTGGTGGAATACGCCAACCCCGGCAGCCCTGCCGCGACCCTCCGCCTGCTGCGACGGGCTGTCGGGCGCAGCCTGGTCCCGCGTGGAAAGAGGATCCGGCTCTACGGGACCACCTCCTGGCGGCTGGACCGCCGGCCGCTGATGGGCGCCTGGGCCACGCTCTACGGGCTGCTTGAGTCGCGGCGGATCAGCCCGGTCATCGCAGGCACATTCCCCATGGCGGAGGCCGGACGCGCCCACGCCCTGTTGGAGGGCGGGGGCGTCGTCGGCAACCTCGTCCTGCTCGCGCCCGGATTCAGGTCCGGGCCTGCGGAAGGGCCTGGGTTGCCCAGCCGGCGGCAGCAGGACTAGCTGGCGTTTTCTTCCAGGGTGAGGTCGCGGTCGCGGGTCTCCGGCGCCTTGATTGCCTGGAACAGCGAGATACCCACAACGATCATCATGTAGACGGCGATGGGCCAGTAGGAGTTGGTGGCCCAGGCCAGGAGGGCGGAGCAGATGATGGGGGCGATGCCGCCGCCGAAGATCGCCGAGAACTCCCGGGCGATCGCCACACCGGCGTAGCGGTACTTGGACCCGAACAGCTCGGCATACATGGCCGACTGCGCCGCGATGCCGCCCTCAACCGCGAAGGTGAAGCCCACGGCGTAGACGAGCGCGATCAGCCAGATGTTGCCGGTGCTGCTGAGCCAGAAGGCCGGGAAGGAGAACAGGAAGAGGAAGGCCAGGATGAACACGTTGACGGGTTTGCGGCCCCACTTGTCCGTGGCGCGTCCTGCAATCAGCGCCGCGGGGATGGCGAAGAGGCCGCCCATGGCCAGCATCTGCGGGATGAGGGCTTTGTCGATGTTGACCACGGAGATCAGGAACGTGCCCAGGAACGCCTGGTAGATGTAGGAGTGGGCGTGGGTGCCCATGTTGATAAGGAAGACCTGGCGCAGCGGGCGACGGCCCTTCTTGAGGACCTCCGAGACGGGGGAGGCAGCTTCAACGTGCTCCTTCTTCAGTTCGGCGAAGACCGGGGATTCCTTCATGTTGCGGCGGATCAGGTACGCGGCAATGGTCACGATGGCGCTGGAGAGGAACACCAGCCGCCAGCCCCATGATTCGAGGTCTTCGCGCGGCATCATCTGCACCAGGATCCAGGCGCCCGAACCGAACACGGAGCCCACTGCGGCGCCGGCCCAGACCAGCGAAGTCATGGCACCGCGCTTGCCCTTGGGCGCAAATTCGGCGAGCAGGACGACGGCGCTGGCCATCTCAGCGCCGGCGCCGAAGCCCTGGATGAACCGGAGGACAGTCAGCAGGATGGGGGCGAGGATGCCCACGGATTCATAGGTGGGGAGCAGTCCCATGGCAAACGTCGCCGTGCCCATCAGGGCCAGGGTTGCCACCAGCACGAACTTCCGGCCGATCTTGTCGCCGTAGCGGGAGAAGAACAGGCCGCCCATGGGCCGGGCAATGAAGCCGACGGCGTAGGCGCCGAAGCTGGCGATGAAACCCACGGCGGGGGAGACGTTGGGGAAGAACAGGGTGTTGAAGATGATGGCCGTGCCCACACCGTAGACAACCATGTCGTAGTTTTCCAGGACGGTGCCGATGAAGCCGGCCCAGCCGGCACGGCGCAGTTCGGTCTTGTTGACGGCCGCCGGGTGCAGCGCTCCGTGGGGTGGGGCTCCTGTAGGCAAGGGAGTGTGCGACATTGCGTTTTCCTGTTCTGATGGGGGCGCCCACGACTGCGTTGGCGCTGTCCCACCCTAAAGGAAAATGCAACTCGGTGCAACCGGTTGCCAACAAATTGGCAACAAGTTGCACTGAGCCGCTCTGGCTACCCCTTCGGCCGCAGGTCGTAGATGCGGCGCAGCTTGCCGTTGGACCGCTCGAGCGAGCCCGGATCCACTACGTCCACGCGGCACGAAGAACCCACGTGGATCTTGATCTGCTCCTGCAAGGTGCGCGCCGCCGTCGTACTCTGCTCAATGGTGACGGTCTCGCGGCGTTCAATCTTCACCGTCATCTGGTCCATCCGCTGGTTTTCCGGGCGGGTGAGTTCGAGCTGGAAGTGCGGGCTGAGTTCCGGGATGCGGAGCGCGATTTCCTCGATCTGCGACGGGAAGACGTTGACGCCGCGGAGGATGATCATGTCGTCGCTGCGGCCGGTGATGCGGCCCATCCGGCGGTGCGCGGGGCGGGCGGTGCCCGGCAGCAGCCGCGTGAGGTCCTTGGTGCGGTACCGGATGATCGGCAGCGCTTCCTTGGTCAGGGACGTGAACACGAGTTCGCCGTGTTCGCCGTCGCGGAGCACGTTTTCCTTGCCGACCTCAGGGTTGAATGCGTCGATGATTTCCGGGCGGAAGTGGTCCTCCCAGATGTGGCTGCCGTCCTGGGTCTCCACGGCCTCGCCGGCGACGCCCGGGCCCATCACTTCGGACAGGCCGTAGATGTCGCACGCCTTGATGTTCATGGTCACCTCGAGCTCATGCCGCATCTCCTCGGTCCACGGCTCGGCGCCCAGGACGGCGTACTTCAGGGAGGTCGACGTCGGATCGATGCCCATGTGCGCCATGGCGTCGGCGATGGTGAGCAGGTAGGTGGGGGTGGCCAGGATGACGTCAGGCTGGAAGTCCTGGATCAGCTGGATCTGGCGCTCCGTCTGTCCGCCGGAGATGGGGATCACGGTGCAGCCGAGGGCCTCGGCGCCGGCGTGGGCGCCCAGGCCGCCGGTGAACAGCCCGTAGCCGTAGGCGTTGTGGACCTTCATGCCGGGACGGACGCCGGAGGCGCGCAGGCAGCGGGCCACCAGCTTGGCCCAGTCGGCCAGGTCCTGCTTGGTGTATCCGACGACGGTCGGCCGGCCCGTGGTTCCGGAGCTGGCGTGGATGCGGGCCACTTCGTTCTGCGGCACGGCGAACATGCCGAACGGGTATTCCTCGCGGAGATCGTCCTTGGTGGTGAAGGGAAAGTTGCCGAGGTCGCTGAGTTCGCGGAGGTCGTTGGGGTGGATGCCGGCGTCGTCGAACTTGCGCTTGTACAGCGGCACGCGGTCGTAGGCGTAGGCCACGGTGTGCTGCAGCCGGGCAAGCTGGAGCGTCTCGAGTTCGTCGCGCGAGATGGTTTCCTCACGGTCCAAAACGGCGTCGGTTGCCTGGGCGGAGGCGGTCCCCTGCGTGGGGGATTCGGGGGCGTGGAGGGTCATGGTTGTCCTACTTCTTGGGGATGGTGCGGCTGCGCCCGCGGAACTCAGCGATGAGTTCACCCGGAAGCTGCGCATCGGCGTCGGCGGCGAAAATCTGGATGTCGTACAGGCCGCTGCGACCGGCGCTGGAGCGGCGGTCGGCGACGGCGGTGATCACCTGGCCGCGGTAGGCGGGCTTGAGGAAGTTGATGTCGACGCCGGATGCCACCGTGATGGAGTCGGCGTCCCCTGGTGCCGGGTTCACCGGGTTGCAGGCCAGGGCGAAGGCGGTATCGCCGAAGGCGAAGATCATTCCGCCGTGGGCCATGCCGAAACCGTTCAGCATTTCCTGCCTGAGGGTCATGCGGATGGTGGCGTGTCCGTCGCTGAGCGCGAGGACCTCGATGCCCATCCACTCGGAGGCGTAGTCGTTTTCCAGGATGGGGTGGGTGGCCCCGGACAGTGCAGATTCAGCCATGCGTCATTGCCTCCAGCTTTATTTACCGAATGTTCATTAGGTAATCCCATCGGCCGGGTGTGTGTCAAGGGCTGTCCGTGTTTCCGGGCCCCTTGGGCGGGTGGAAAGTGCAAGGATGGTTGAACCTGCACCAGCACACCAAAGGGCGGACCATGGCCAAAGGCATTTACGTCAGCGCAACCACTCCGGGCTCGGGCAAATCGCTCGTCGCCCTGGGCCTCGCCGACACCCTCCACCGGCACGCTGACCGGATCGGCTTCTTCAAACCCGTGGTCCACGACCCCGACGCCGCGCAGGACCCCATGGTGGCGCTGATGAAAAGCCGCTTCGCGCTCGACGACGACCGGTGCCGCGGCGGTCTGACCTTCGCCGAGGTGCGGGCCCTGCTGGCCGAGGGCAAGCGCGCCGACATCGATGCCAGGTGCGTGGAGATCTTTGCCGAAATTTCCCGGCACTGCGACGTGGTGATCGTGGAGGGGACCGACCTCACCGGCCAGGACGCCGCCGTCGAGTTCGATCTCAACGCCCGGCTGGCCAACAACCTGGCCTCACCTGTGGTTGCCGTGGTGGGCGCGAAGGGCCGGACGGTCGCGGAGACGGCTGCCGCCGTCGAGGTGGCCCGCAAGGAACTGGTGGCCGAAAAGTGCACTCTGCTGGCCATCATGGTGAACCGCGCCGACCCCGAACTCCTGGAAGCGATCGCCGCAGAGATCAAGCCGGGTGCCTCCAGGCGGCCGGTGTACGTGCTGCCCGAGCTGGAGGAGATCGCCCGGCCCACCACGGGAGAAGTTGCCGCGGCGCTGGGGGTGCGCCAGATCGCCGGACGCGCGGACATGGAACGTGATGTGCGGGACATCAAGGTGGCCGCCATGAACGTGGGCCACTTCCTGAACGTGCTCGATGAGGGCGCCCTGGTGATCGTCCCCGGTGACCGTGCCGATGTGATGGTGGCCTGCCTGGCGTCGTCCTTCTCACCCGAATTCCCGGTGCCCTCGGCGCTGATCCTGACCGGCGGCCTGGCCCCGGACGACAACATCTACCCGCTCCTGGCGCAGGCCCCTTTCCCCGTCTTTGCCACCACCGACGACACCTACACCACCGCCAAACGGGTCTCCGAGGTCCGCAGCGAGATCTGGTCCGGGCACCGCCGCAAGGTGGCGTCCGCGCTGGGCCTGTGGTCCAAGTGCGTGGACGAGGCCGAGCTGGTGGAACGCCTGCATCTGCCGCGCCCGGAACGGATGACCCCGCTGCGGTTCCTGCACGACCTCATTGAACGTGCCCGCTCCCAGCGCCGGCACGTGGTGCTGCCCGAAGGGACGGACCCGCGGATCCTGCGCGCCGCCGAAATCCTTCACCGCCGGGACGTCTGCGATCTCACCGTCCTGGGTCCGGAATCGGACGTCCGCGAGCTCGCTGCATCCCGAGGGATCGACCTGTCGGGGATCAACATCGTGGACCCGGCAACGTCCGATCTCCGGCAGAAGTTCGCCGAGAAGTATGCGGAATTGCGGGCGCATAAGGGCGTGGACCTGCCCAAAGCCCTGGAAATCATGCAGGACGTCAGCTATTTCGGCACCATGATGGTCCAGCTGGGTGTGGTGGACGGCATGGTCTCCGGCGCCGCGCACACCACCGCGCACACCATCCGCCCGGCCCTGGAGTTCGTGAAGACCCGCGAGGGCGTGAAGATCGTCTCCTCGGTGTTCCTGATGCTCATGCCGGACCGGGTGCTGGTCTACGGCGACTGCGCGGTGAATCCTGACCCCAACGTGGAGCAGCTCGCTGACATCGCGCTCGCGTCCGCAGAAACCGCCCGGCAGTTCGGGGTGGAGCCGCGGGTGGCCATGCTGTCCTATTCAACCGGCGGCTCGGGGGCGGGGGAGGCCGTGGACGAGGTCCGGCAGGCCACCGAACTGGTCCGCAGCCGCCGCCCCGATCTCGCCGTCGAAGGCCCCATCCAGTACGACGCCGCGGTTGACGCATCCATCGCGGAGTCCAAGATGCCGGGCTCGTCCGTGGCCGGGCAGGCGACCGTCTTCATCTTCCCCGACCTGAACACCGGCAACAACACGTACAAGGCGGTGCAGCAGAGCTCCGGTGCTGTCGCCGTCGGGCCTGTCCTGCAGGGGCTGCGGAAGCCGGTCAACGACCTCTCCCGCGGGTGCACCGTGGAGGACATCGTGAACACCGTGGCCATTACGGCCATCCAGGCGCAGTCGCCGGCGTCCTAGGAATTCCACACCAACGCGGGGTCACTCCCGGCCCAATAAATGACTCAAATTGGGCGTGGAGTGACCCCGCGTTGCTGTAGCAGGTCAGCTGTTTTCGGGCTTGGCGACGCTTTCCGGGTCTTCTTCGTTGGCGGGCTCATCCGAGAGGCCTTCCGGCGTGAGGTCCAGGTCCTGCGGGTTCTCCGGGGGCTCGGGCGCATCGCCCACCTCCGCGGCTTTGACGTTTCCGGTGTCGTCCAGCGCAGGGTTCGCGCCCTCCACGCCGGTGGGATCCGGCTTTTTGGTCTCCGTGTGGGAAAGTTCGGTGTCCTCGGGCTGAGTGGGGTCGTTCGTCATGAAGGGTCCCTTCTGCGTGGTCCAGCTGTGGTCCTGCCTGACTGCCGACTCTAGGCGCCCGGCACCCCGGTCCGCAAGGAACGTCCCGCCCGCGGCGGCAACAACGGAGGCAACTTATAGTGGGAAGCGGTTGAACTGCGGAAGCAAGGCTCAGGAGGCCCCCATGCTCGTGCTCGTCATCAATTCCGGCTCGTCCTCGCTCAAGTACCAGGTGCGCGACGTCGCGGCCGGCACGGTCCTGACCGAGGGGCTGATCGAGAAGATCGGCATGGGCAACGGCGGCGACGGCGATGGCGAGATTGAAGGCCCGCGGGACCATGCGGAGGCATTGGAGCAGGTGGACGCTGCCATCCATCAGGAACTCGGCGAGCTCGAACTGGCAGCAGTGGGGCACCGGGTGGTGCACGGCGGCGAGCGGTTCGCGGAGCCGGTCCTCATAGACAACGAGATCACCCGCGCCATCGAGCGGTTGAACCCTCTGGCCCCGCTGCACAACCCGGCAAACGTGCTGGGCATCCGCGCCATCAGCAAAAAATGGCCGGACATGCCGCAGGTTGCCGTGTTCGACACCGCTTTCCACCGCACCCTGCCCGAGCACGCGTGGCGTTACGCCGTCCCGGACGAGCTGTACACCAACCACGGCATCCGCCGCTACGGCTTCCACGGCACCTCGCACGAATACGTCACGCACCGCGCCGCCGCGCTGCTGGGACTCCCGGTGGAAGAGTTCGACGGCGTGATCGCCCACCTGGGGAACGGCGCCTCCGTCACGGCCATCCGCGGTGGACATTCGGTGGACACGTCCATGGGCTTCACCCCTCTCGAAGGACTGGTGATGGGCACCCGCTCCGGCGACCTGGACCCCTCCATCCTCGTATTCCTGGGCCGGGCCGGCTGGACCCCGGAGGACCTCGACACCATGCTCAACCGTGAATCCGGGCTGAAAGGCCTCGCCGGAAACAACGACATGCGCTCCGTGGTTGAGGCCGCCGAAGCGGGCGATGCCAAGGCCGCCACCGCCCTCGCGGTCACGTCTTACCGGCTGGCCAAGTACATCGGCGGCTACCACGTGGCTGTGGGCGGCGCGAAGGCGCTCGTTTTCACTGCCGGCATCGGCGAGAATTCGCACCAGTTCCGCGCCCTCGTCGCCGACAAGCTCGGTGCCCTGGGGATAGAGCTCGACGCCGGCCTGAACAGTCAGCGGTCCAAAGAACCGCGCGTGATTTCCACGCCGGAGTCCGCCATCCCGGTTCTGGTGGTGCCCACCGACGAGGAGCGCGCCATCGCCGAGGCGACTGCCGCCGTCGTCCATTCATCGGTTGTTTCGTAACGCCCTTCCGGAGGCCCAAGAGGGCGTCATTGGGGCAAACGAGGGTAGTCACGGCGGGTCTTTGTGCCCTATGGCCTGGTTCCAGGCCGGACCTAGCCTGAGATAGGCAGAGCAGCGGGGCCGCCTGCCGAATCCCGGGAGGCAAACAGTGAACTCTGCAAAGACAAGCATCATCGCGGGCATAGTCCTGATGGCGGTCGGCGGGCTGTTGCTGCTGGACCTGCTCAACGTCGTCGAGAGCGCCGCGTATGTGCCGGCACTGATATTCGCGGCGGCCGGGGTTGTGTTCCTGTCCGTCTTCAGCCGCAGCCGGGAGAACTGGTGGGCAGCCATCCCCGGATCGGTGTTCCTCGGCCTGGCAGCGGTCATCACCGCCACGCAGCTCACGGAAGGCCGCTTTGGCGCGGCCTACCTGTTCCTCTTCATGGCAGCCGGATTCGCCGCGGTTTACCTGCGCGAGCAGGCTAACTGGTGGGCCCTGATCCCGTGCGGGGTAATGTTCACGCTGGCAATCATCGTCGCCCTCCCTCAGGGGCTTCCCGGCATGACCGTCCCTGCCGTCCTGTTTCTGGGCCTGGCAGCCACCTTCGGGTTGCTTTCCCTGGTCCCGGTGAAGGCTGACGGGCACACCGCCCGGATGAAGTGGCCCCTGATTCCGGCCGCCGTTCTCGGAGTCATGGGCGTGATCTTCGGGCTCCAGGCGACGGCGCTGCTCATCTCCGGTGACTTCGCCGTTCCGGCTGTCATGATCCTGGCGGGGATCGCCTTGCTGGTCTACGCCTACTATGCCCGCCATGACAGGCAGCACAAGGCGCCCGGCCACCTTGGACCTCCCTATTCCGGGTAACGGCGGACGTACTGGACGTACTGGACCTACTGGACGTACTGGACGTACTGGACCTACTGGACCTACTAAGCCCGGCCCTTGAGGATCAGGTTCCAGTAGACCTGCGGGAAAACGTCCCGGTCCACCACCCAGGAAGCGCGGCTTTCCTTCCACAGGGGGACCTTGGGAATGGTGGGCTTTGGCCGGTATGCGGCGTCGAACTCGGCAAACACCACGGTGGACCGGGAAACGGTGAACGGGCACACGGCATAGCCGTCGTACTTTTCCTTCAGTGGCGTGCCCTTCCGGGCAGCCACCATGTTCTTCGCCAGCACCTTGGTCTGTTTGCGCAGCGCCCCGCCGCACTTCGAATTGGTGGTGGCTGCGGCGTCACCCAGGGACCAGACGTTCGGGTAACGCACATGCCGCAGGGTTTCCGGGTCCACGTGCACGAACCCGCCGTCGTCGCCGGGGGCCGGCAGGTCCGTTGCCTTGAGCCAGTCCGGCGCGGACTGCGGCGGGACCGCGTTCAGGACGTCGTAACGGAGTTCCTCCGTGGAGCCGCTGGCGTTGTCCCTGATCAGAACAGTCTGGGCGGTGGGATCCGCCGCGGTCACCTCGCTGTTGAGGCGGAGTTCGATGCCGTACGCGGCGATCTTGCGGTCCAGCTCCTCGTCCACGCCGGGTACGCCAAAGACCGTGGGGTACGGCTGGACCATCACCACACGGATGTCCTTGAGGACCCCCTGTTCCCGCCAATAATCGCAGGCCAGGTACATGGGCTTCTGTGCGGCGCCGGCGCACTTCGCTGGCCCGGCCGGCATGGTGAACACCGCGGTGCCTGACTTGAGGCTGCTGAGCAGGGTCCAGGCCTTGGGGGCAAGATCGAACTCGTAGTGCGAAGCGCCGTGGGGGGAGTGGACGGCCGCCGCCAGCCCGGGGACCTTGGCCCAGTCCAGCTGCAGCCCGGGGCAGACCACCAGTTGGCCATACGTGAGCCCGGAACCCGACTCCAGGGTCACCGTGTTGGCTGCAGCGTTGATCCCCGCGGCGCCGTCCCGGATCCATACCACTCCCTTGGGCATGACCGAGGCCTGGGGGCGGATGGCCTCGGCCGCCTTCGCCCGCCCGCCGGCGATGTGGGAGAACAGCGGCTGGTAGAGGTGATGGTCTTTGGGTTCCACCACGGCGATGTCCCTGACGCCGTAGCGGTGCAGGCGTGCGGCCAGGGAAATCCCCGCGTTGCCGCCGCCGATGATGAGCACTTCGTGGTGCTTTGGGCCCGGCACGCGCCTAGTCCTTCTCGGTCAGGGCGGAAGCCTTGTGGGCGGCGCGGGCGCCGGTCTTGGCGGACTCCACGACGTACTGCGGTTCTGCTTCACTGGCCCGGTGCTGGTTCCCGTCCAGTTCGAAGTCGCCGGTCTTCTTCTCCACGATCTTCCCGTGGGTGGGACCCTGCGGCGTGTTCCATTCCACGGATGAACCCTTGCGTAGCGACATTCCTGCTCCTTCAGACGGACCCGGACGTGAAACACAATAGTAAGCATGATGAGTTTCGCAGGTCACTGCCGCGGAGGTTATTTCAGGCCGGCGCCGGGGAGCAGTTCGGTGGCGCCGAGCGAATCGGCGATGAAGGCGTAGTCCCAGGCCCGTTCGCGCCACTGGACGTACCGGCCGGACGCGCCGCCGTGGCCGCCGTCCATTTCGATTTTCATGACGATCGGCTCAGTACCCGTGGTCTTGTTCCGCAGTTCCTGCACCCACTTGGCCGGCTCCACATACAGCACACGCGTGTCATTGAAGGACGTGACGGCGGCGATCTTGGGGTAGGCCACGGCCCGCACATTCTCGTACGGCGCGTAGGACTTCATGTAGGCGTAGACCTCGGGGTCCGTGATGGGGTTGCCCCACTCTTCCCACTCCAGCGCGGACAGCGGCAGCTCCGGGTCAAGGATGCTGGTCAGGGGGTCCACGAACGGCACCTGCGCCACGACGGCCGCGTACTTCTCCGGCGCGAGGTTGGCCACCGCACCCATGAGCAGGCCGCCGGCGGATCCGCCCAGCGCGGCGATCCGGGCCGGATCAACCCAGCCGGAGTTGGCCAGCCAGTCGGTGGCGTCCACAAAGTCGGTGAAGGTGTTCTTCTTGGTGAGCTTCTTGCCGTCCTCGTACCAGTGCCGTCCCAGCTCACCGCCGCCGCGGATATGGGCGATCACAAACACCACGCCACGGTCCAGGAGCGAGAGCCGCGCAATGCCGAAACCGGGGTCCATGCTCAGCTCATACGAGCCGTATCCGTAGACCAGGCCCGCCGCCGTCGAATCCTGCTTGACGGCCTTGTGCCGCAGCACCGACAGCGGGATCTTGGTGCCGTCCGCGGCGTCGGCCCATTCACGGGTGGCCACGTAGTCGGCGGCGGAGTAGCCGCCCAGGACGGGGCTTTCCTTGCGCAGCAGCAGTTCCCCGGCAGGCTGCGAGGGCGTAGGCAGCACGAAATCGTAAACGCGCGACGGCGTGAAGTAGGACGTGTAGCCCAGCCGGATCACCGGTGCCTCGTAGTCGGACCCGCCCACGCCGGCCGTGTACAGCTCCTCGTCGAAGGCGGGCTCCACCGGCGGTTCCTGGGCGGCTGTGCCAAGCCCGGCAAGGCCCATCACCTGGACGCGTTCGATGGTGTCCTTGCGGACGGAGACGATCAGGTGGGTGGAGGTGACGCCGGCGCCGTTGACGCGGACGTCGTCGGAATGTTCGACGACGGTGTCCCAGTGCTGCTCGGCCAGCGGCTTGGTGAGCTCGGCCGGGTCTACGAGGGAGACCATGGAGTTCACGGCGTTCCGGTTGTGGGTGATGACGATGCGCTCCTGATTTTCGCCGTCAGGTCCGGTCAGCAGGAACGGCTCGGCCTCGTAGAGCACGCGCTCGTCCCGCGAAACCACGGTGGTGAGCGCCGCCGTCGGGTCATCAAAACGCAGCAGGCGGGTCTCGCTGTACTCGGAGCAGCCGATGCCCAGCACAAGGTGACGCCGGTCAGAGGAGAGCTCAAAGCCCAGCCACATGGCGACGTCGTCCTCCTGGTAAATCACCTCATCATCGGTGACCGGCGTGCCCAGCACGTGGGACTTGACCTGGTACGGGCGCCAGGAGTCGTCCACCACGGTGTAGAAAATCCGCGTCCCGTCGGGGGAGAAGCTGACGCCGTAGAAGATGTTCTCAATGACATCGGGCAGGAGTTCGCCGGTGCGGAGATCCTTGATCCGGAGCGTGAAGCGTTCGTCGCCGGAGTTGTCCACCGCGTAGGCGTAGAGGTTCCCGTCCACCGTGACGGCCGAGCCGCCCACTGAGAAGAACGGCTTGCCCTCGGCTTCGATGTTGCCGTCCAGCAGCACTTCCTCGCCCGGGATCCCGATGCCGGCCTCCACTGCGGGGGGAGTCCAGTCGGCCACGGGGTTGCCGGTGTCGGTCGCGCGGACGCGGCACTGGATGCCGTATTCCTTGCCCTCGACGGACCGGCTGAAGTACCACCAGCCGTCCTTGCGGTTCGGGACAGACAAGTCTGTCTCCTGGGTGCGGCCCTTGATTTCCTGGAAGATGGCCTCCCGCAGCGGCTCCTGATGCGCGGTGACCGCCTCCTGGTAGGCGTTCTCAGCCTTCAGGTGCTCCACGACTTCCGGGGATTCTTTTTCGCGCAGCCACTCGTAGTTGTCCACGAAGGTATCGCCGTGGTGCGTCCGCCCGAGCGGAACCTTCTTGGCGACGGGAGGCGCTGCCGGCGCGGGGGAAGCGGCGGTGGCGGAATTGGCGGAATCCTGCAGCGGAGTCTGGGTCATTCCTTCAATATATAGAGCCGGACTGACAATGGCGGCCGCGTTCGCTACCGGGGGAGCCCGCCCTCAAACGCTCTTCCACTTCCTGCGGTTTTTCCAGCGACGCTCTTTCAGTTCCTGCCGCCAAAACGCGAACGCTCTTTCACTTCCTGCGCCAGGCCGTGGCTCCCCGAGCCCCCGCCCCGGTCCCACCACGGCGGCCGGAAGTTGATAGAGGGTTTGCGCAAACACTGCAGAAAGTGAGAGAGCGTTGGAACCGGGTGGCGGCAAATTGGGCTGGAGCGGAAAAGTCGGACAGGCGTATCCTGATCACGCGAAGGCGCATCCGCCCAGCGTGAGAGGGGAAGTTCCATGACCATCCCGCCAGTGCACGAACCCGAGCCGTTCCCGCCGGAACCCGGCCCTGACCCGTTTTCGCCGGATCCCACCCAGCCGGGCCACCCCGGACCTGAGCGGCCAAGCCCGATCCCGGCACCGGAACCGCCCGGACCGCTGCCCGTCCCGGATCCGGGCCCGGCACCACTTCGGCCGGACCCTACCCGGAGCTGACGCGGCCGGCAGCCGGCGCGGAGCTGACTCCGCGCCGGCTTTTAGCGACCGGCCCCTATTAGCGGCCGGCCCCGGCGGCAGTGGTCCGCGTGGTGGTCTGCCTGGACAGCAGGATCCCGAGCCCGATCATCAGCAGGCCCAGAACCAGGTGGAGCCAGTTGTCGGCCGTGTTGAAAGGCACAAAGTTGGCCGGGGTGTCCTGCCCGATCAAAAGTCCGTACAGCCACAGAACCAGATAGATCGCGCCGCCATAGAGGAGGAAGGCGCGGGACTGTCCCGGTGTGCGTGCCAGCGCGATGCCTGCCACGCCGAAGAGCAGATGGACGATGTTGTGCAGGATGGACACCTGGAACACGCCCAGGAGGAGGGCTTCTGACCCGTGTCCGGCGAATCCCATGCTGCCGTAATTTGTGGTCACGCCCGGGATAAATCCCAGGATGCCCACCAGCAGAAAGACGGCCCCCACCACCTGTGCCGCGCGCTGGAGGGTGGTTTTGTGTTCGGTGGTTCGCGCGTTTGCCATGGCCTTTACCCCTGTTCAGTTCAGTAGGACCCAGCACTGTTAATTATGCTAAGCATGCTTACCGCATGGAAGACCCGCCCAACGAGGCGGCGCCAAAATACGCCGGGACACTTGCGCTGACTTGTGAGTGGTGCTATAAAAAATCTACATCAGCCAATACAGATCGGCTGATGGAACGTGTTGGATCGTCTCTTACGAGGAGGGAAGCCATGTTGATGCGAACCGATCCGTTCCGTGCGCTGGACAGGCTGGCCCAGCAGGTCCTCGGCACGGTTGCGCACCCGGCGGCGATGCCCCTGGATGCGTGGCAGGAGGACCAGGAGTTTGTGGTGGCCTTTGATCTGCCCGGTGTGAAACTGGATTCAGTGGATCTGGACGTGGAGGGGAATGTCCTGACCGTGCGGGCCGAGCGCCCCGATCCGGCCGGCGAGAACACCGAACTGATCGCGGCCGAGCGGCCGTGCGGTGTGTTCAGCCGCCAGTTGATCCTCGGGGACGCACTGGACACGGAAGGCGTCAAGGCAACGTACGACGCCGGTGTCCTGACCGTCCGGATTCCTGTCGCCGAGAAGGCCAAACCGCGTAAAATCGAGATTGAGGCAAAGGGGGCAAAGCAGCAGATTGCCGCCTGACCCGAGCCCTCTTCAACACAGGACCGGGAGGTCCGGACGCTATCGTTGACTGCCTTTTGGGGCGATTAGCCATTGCGTGCACGCCACAGCGCCTTTCGGCGCACCGGCAGCAAGCGCTGAACCTCCCTTACGATGGCCCCCGGCATAGCCCGGGGGCCATCCCCATGGAACTAGCCTTCCTCGGCTCGGTAGTGGAGTCCGAGCCAGGGGGAGCAGGCCAGTTCATTGTCTTCACGCAGCGGGATGAGGTGCCCGGCACGGGCGTCGGGAATCGGTGCTGTTTGCGGCTGCCCTGTTTGAGGCTTATCAGCGGCGGACATGGCGGACCTCCTGGGTGTCACGCGGGCCCCGCAGATCAGGCTGCGGGTGCGTGGGTGCCGGTCATCAGGGCAGCGAGATCATCCGGCTCCAGGAACGACGGCGGCGGCGGGGGACCCCAGCTGAACAGTCCCTGGGCGCCATGGAAGGTTTCCGGCGTCCAGATTTCGTCCTCGGGGATGCAGTCCATGTCGGAGTAATACTCGGAGAAGTTACCGGCCGGATCCTTGAGGTACCAGAAGAAATTCGAGCCCGCATGGTGGCGTCCGAGGCCCCAGATGTGCCGCTCCGGGTTGTTCTCCAGCATCGCTTTCGCGCCCCGTCCGACGTCGTCGATGTCATCAACCTGCCACGAGGTGTGGTGGAGGAAATTCACAGGGGCGGCCATAGCCAGGACGTTGTGATGGTCAACGGAGCAGCGCATGAACGCCCCCTTCTCCCCGACGTAGTCGCTGACTTTGAAGCCGATGCCTTCGGTAAAGAAGCGCATGGTGGCCGCCAGATCCACGGTGCCGATCACGGTGTGCCCCAGTTTGCGGGGTTTGATCCGGGTCTCACGCACGACGCCGGGAGCGCGGCCCATGCGCTCGGTCCGGCCCGGGCCGTTGTACGGCGTCGCCGCGGTCTTCTCCTGGGCGATGCGTGGCGCAACGTGGATGCGTGCCGTGAAACCCGAGATCGGTTCCTGGGCGAGGAGTTCGGATCCGTTATGGGTGATGGGGACACCCAGGCGGGTCATCTGCGTGGTGACACGGGCGACGTCGTCGTCGTTGTCAACGCCGACGCCGAGCTCCACCAGCCGCCGCGTAGGTGCGTGGACGATCTTGAGCTGTTCGCCGCCGTCGCGGGTTCCGAACGAGTTGTTGCCCAGCGGGTCCAGGCCGAATTCCTCATAGTAGGCGGCTGTTTCGGCGACGTTGGGGACGCCCATGACCACTCGGGTCAGGCGGTGCAATGACATGGGATTACTCCTTTGTATCCATGGATAAGGCTAAACGCTGATCGGCGGCGGCGCTGCTGCCCGGCTCCGCGCCGAGCAGCAGCGTCCGCTCACTGGGCGGCAGAAACGAAAGTCTGCGTGATCTCGCCGATCCCCTCGATGCGGGAGATCAGGGTCTCACCCGGCCGGATGAATCGCTGGGGACTGCGCCCCACGCCGACGCCTGCGGGGGTTCCGGTGAAGATGATGTCGCCGGGGAGCAGGGTCACCGTCTCGGAGAGTCCTTGGATCAGGGCGGGGATGGAGAAGATCAAATCGCTGGTGCGGCCCTTCTGGAGCTCCTCACCGTCGAGGCTGCACCCGAGTTCCAGATCGTCCGGGTCCTCGAACTCGTCCGGCGTGACCAGCCAGGGACCCACGGGGGCAAACCCGGCGAATGACTTCCCAAGCCCGAACTGCGGAGCCGGGCCGCGGAGCTGGGAAATGCGTTCGGACAGGTCCTGCCCGACCGAAAGCCCGGCAACGTGCGCCCAGGCCTCGGCGGCCGGAACGTTGGAGGCCGTCTTGCCGATGACGGCCACCAGCTCGACCTCCCAGTCCGTGTTCCCGCCATCGGGCAGCTCAACGGTGGTGTCCGGCCCGGTAAGGGCGCTGACGAACTTGGTGAACACCGGCGGCAGCTGCTCCGGGGCGTCGAATCCGGATTCCTTGGCATGTTCGCTGTAGTTCAGCCCGATCGCGAAAATCTGGCGCGGCGCCGGGGACGGTGACCCCAGCTGGGCGCGGTTGATGACGACGTCGTCGCCTGGGCTGGTGAAGCCGTTCGCCCAGGCGGCGAACGCCTCCCAGTCGTTGTAGAGCGAGGGCAGATCGGGGCCGAACCGGCCTTCGCTGGCGGCGTGGATGTCAACGCCGGCCTCTTCGGATGTCAGCAGGACAGCCCGGCTGTTGTGGTTTGCGATGCGCAAAGTAACTCCTTGAAAGTTGTGTTGCCGGTGCGGTGTGCGCCGGCGGGTCAGGGTCTGGCTGTCAGAGCAGCTGGGTGCCCAGCACCTGGCCGAGGGCGGACTTGAGGACTGCCTGGGCGTCCTGCGCGCCCTCGACTGAACGGAACGCCACATAGCGGTCGGGCCGGACCAGCACTGCACCGGTCGGGGAGATTTCGCGGTGCTTGAGCCAGGAGGCGCGGACATCGATGTAGTCGCTGTCCAGGATGCCCACGGTGGCCGCCTTGAGGGGCAGGCCGTGTTCCGCCGCGATCTTGTTGGCGGCGTCCACCCAGTCAGCGCCGTCTTCTCCCGCGATCAGGAGGAAATGGCCGCCGTGGACCAGGGTTCCCAGCGGGATCCGTACACCCTCGCGCTCCACCAGGGCATGGGGCATGGGGTGGCCGGGCTTGGTGCTCGGCTCGTAGAGCCTTACCGGGTCCAGTGGGACGTACTCGGGGCTGCCGTCGTCGACGATTGCACCGGCACCATATGTGTAGCCGAACTCCACGTTGTGGTGGCGGAATTCCATGGTCTGCGACCCGATGGCCTTGTTAAGGGCGTGCCGCTTGTCCTCGGACTCGGGCAGGTCTTCCCAGAGCGGGCGAAGCTCGGCCCAGTTCTCCTCAGACGATTTGTCCGGGGACAGGTTCAGGGCCTTGTCGATGGTGAAGTGGTTCATGGCGTTGGCGACCGCGTTGTTGATGTTGTTCTGGTCGACCGGTTTGCGCTCTGCCTCATAGCTGTCCAGCAGGGAATCCCCGGCCTGGCCTCGAAGGACGGAGGCCACTTTCCAGCACAGGTTGTAGGCGTCGTGCGCGGCCGAGTTCAGGCCAAGGCCGCCCGTCGGCGGGTGCCGGTGAGCTGCGTCGCCGAGGAAGAACACGGAGTCCTCGCGGAACTTGTCCGAGATGACCCCTTCCATCACCCAGGAGCTGATGCTGTTGATTTCCGGATCGAAATCGGGGATGCCCAGCGTGGCCTTGAGCCGGCCCAGGACCTTCTCGCGCTCCATCGCCTCGGGGTCATCCGTTGCGTACTGGAGGTGGATGATCCATTCCTCCGACGCCGGGCCCCAGTTCTCCGGTCCCATGGGAACCAGCACGCCGCTGGACCAGGAGCCGCCGAAATCGGGGTTGACCAGCCAGCGGATCAGGACTTCGTCGTCCTTGAGGTAGGCGGAGAGGTCAGCGGTGAAGTGCACGGTGACCATGCGCATCAGGTCCCGCGGCCCGGACATCCCGACGCCGAGCATCTTGCCGACCGTCCGGCCTCCGTCGGCCGCAAAGAGGTACTTGGCGCGGACCGTGAAGTCGGTGCCGTCGTCTTTGTTGTGGACGGTGGCGATGACGCCCTCTTCGTCCTGGACCAGTGCGGTCAGCTCATGGTTGAACCGGACGTTGCCCGGGTTAAGCGACTCGGCGTGTGCGCGCAGGACCGGCTCGAGGCGGATCTGCGGGAGGTTGCAGGTGCGGCAGGGGCTGGCAGCCACGTAGTCCGGATCCGTGTAGCCGCCGCCCCAGACCTCAAGGCGCCCCAGTTCACGGCCGTAGCCGTCGTGATCGCCGGTGATCCCGGCGTACCAGCCTGTTGCCTGCATGTTCTTGGCCGGAGTGCTTCGCTTGTAGATCTCGGGGGCGACGCCGACTTCCGTGAAGATCTCCATGGTGCGCTGGTTCAGCACGTGTGCCTTGGGCAGGATGGAGGTGTTGGGGAAGGCCGTCACGAGCAGCGACTCGATGCCGAGGTTTGAAAGGGTCATTGAAGCGGTGAGGCCCGCGCCGCCGCCGCCGACGATGAGGACAGGAACTTGTACATCCGTCATGGAATCTCCTTAGGGAAGGTACTGCTGGCTGTGGCCGTTTCCTCTTGCCTGTGGCTACGTTGCCATCCGGGCTTGAGCGGCCGATCTTGGAGGTGATCTGCAACACACACTGCCAGCACTTCATCGATATAGCAAGAAAATATCGATTTTATTTCTGTTGAGCGTTTTTTACTCCCGGGTCGGGTAGGGTGTGTTCATGACCTCGCCTGAGCCCAAGACCCATTCCGAAGGAGTCTATGCGTCCCTGCGGGCCGAGCTGCTGGGCGGAGCTTTTCTGCCGGGCAGCAAACTCAGGCTCGCAGGCCTGGGAACCCGCTATGGAGTAAGCCTCTCTGTGGTGCGCGAGGCCATGACCCGGTTGGCCGGTGAAGGGCTGGTGCGGGCCCTTCCCCAACGTGGCTTCTGCGTGACCCCGCTGTCCATTGAGGACCTGCTGGATCTTACCCGTGCCCGCGTTCTCATCGAAACTGCGGTGCTCCGCGAGTCCATCAGCCAGGGCGGCCTGGAGTGGGAATCGGCCGTAATTGCCGCCCACCACACCCTTCAGGGCACGCCGTACACCACCCGCGAGGGTCATCTGGGCGGTGCCTGGTCCGAGGCACACCATGCCTTCCACCGCGCGCTCCTCACGGGTGCCAAAAGCCCCCGGCTTGAGTCCATTGCCACTGAACTGCGCGACTGTTCCCTGCTGTACCAGCACTGGTCCATCGAAATCGCCGGCGACGTGGACCGCGACGTCGCCGCCGAGCACCGGCACATCGCCGATCTCGCCGTCGCCCGGGACGCCGAGGGGGCTGTCCAGGCCCTGACCGAGCATATTGAACGGACCACCGCAGCCCTGCTGGCCTACGCGGAATCACAAACGGGTCAGCAGCGTGCTGCGGGCATCCCCGCCTGACCGAAGCGCCCAGGGCCCTCAGGCCCAATTAATTAGGGGAACGACGACGGCGGTTGCCTCGTACAATCGGACTGTACGCAACCGGTCGTGTCCCCGCGGCGTACCAGCCGGGAGATGGCCGCCGTGCCCAGCATTTTGAGGGGCACCCGGTAAAAGCCTCTGGGAATGGAAAGCCCATCATGTCCATCGCGCCCCGAAAGACGTCCACGGCAACAGAAGCTCCAGAGCCCGTATCCAAGAAGAGACGCCGGCGCCCGTTGCGTGCTGCCGGCATCGTGGCGCTGGTTGTCCTGGGGCTGGTCCTGGTTTCCACGGTGATCAACCTGATCCTGGAGTCGACGGAAAAATCGGGCACCAAGCCCTATGGCGACCGGGTCGCAGTGAGCAGCGGAGGCGAGATGAACGTCTACCGGAGCGGGAGCGAGGGCCAGCCGATCGTCCTGCTCAGCGGACTGGGAACCCCCGCTCCTGGTCTTGACTTCGCTCCCCTTGTCCGCGAACTCAGCGGCTTCGACGTCATGGTCGTTGAGGGGTTCGGGTACGGCTACAGCGACATGGAAGCCCGGGCACGGACCAACGAGAACATCAGCACTGAACTCCATGAGGTGCTGGCCAAACTCCAGGTCAAGCCACCCTACGTTCTGGCGGGGCACTCCATTGCCGGTTTCTACATGCTGGACTACGCGAACCGCTACCCGGCGGAGGTATCGGCCGTGATCGGAATCGACGCGACAATACCGAAGCCGGGGAGCCAGCCTGTGCCGGACCCGGATCCGGGCATCAACTGGGGAAAGGCGCTCGCGGTCACCGGACTGGTCCGTGCGGTCGCCGCAGTTGCCCCCGGCATCTTCGACCCGGACAGCGACGCCTATACCGACGACGAGCTGCAACGCATGCGCCGGATGATGAACTGGAATTTCGGCAATGCCGCCGTCGCTGACGAAACAGCCCGGATCGCAAACAACGCCGCAGCACTCAGGGGAGTCACGTATCCGGACGACCTGCGCGTCCTGGCCTTCCTCGCCGATGACAAGTCCGATTCGATAACAACCAAGACAGCCGCGACGCAGAACCTGCTGAAGAACGTCAAACGGCAGGAAATCATCACCCTGGAGGGCGGGCACTACCTGCACTGGACCCAGGCCAAGCCAATGGCGGACGCTATCCGGGCTTTTCTTTCCCGCTCCGGGTAGCCAGGTACCTGCCCGGACGCCGCCGGGCGCTGGCTAGGCAGCCTTGACGACCGGAAGTTCATCCCAGTGCGTGGTGTAGCGGGGGGAGAGCATGTCCCGTTTCATGGTCCAGTCCGGCCCGACCCGGATGCCGGCGTGGCCGAGCCCGATGGAGCCGCGGCCGTACCGGCGGGCCACGTCTTCCAGAAGCGATCCGATGCGGCGTTCCTCGTGCGCGTTCTCGAACAGGGACAGGGGCGCCTGATTGCCGGTGGGCCGCAGGTCGGTGACCATGATCCCGGCCCTGGCATACTTAACGCCTTCGTGGATGAGGGGCAACAGGGCGTGGGAGGCCCTGGTCAGGATCACCGGATCCGCCGTGGGCATCGGCAGCGGGATGCACACCGACGGGTACGTAGTGTCCTTCGGGTTGAAGTGTGAGGTGCCGGCGAACGCCGTGAGGACTTTTGCCTGCAGACCGTGCTTGGCCAGCCGCGCCGAGGCCTGCTGCCCATAGACGCTCAGCACCTGCCGGACCCCTGCCGCCGTGGTGATGGGTGTGGCGAACGAGCGGGAAAAGATCAGCTGGTCGCGACCGATCCGCTCCTCCTCCATCGGGATGCAGGGCGTTCCCTGCAGTTCCAGCACGGTGCGCATCATGACCACCGAGAACCGGTCCCGGATCATGACAGGATCGGCCCGGGACAGGTCAAGGATCGAAAAAATACCCAGGACGTTTAGCCGTTTGGTCAGCCGCGTGGCCACTCCCCAGATTTCGATGACGGACAGGCGCCGCATCAGGCCTTCCCGTTCGACGCCGGGCACCGAGTCCCAGTGGCAGACCCCGCCGAAGCCGGGGTTGTTCTTCGCCCATTTGTTGGCCAGCTTGGCCAGGGTTTTCGTCGTCGCGATCCCCACACAAACCGGGACGCCCACGTTCCGGCGGACAGCGGCCTTCATGGCCCTGCCCAGCGTCAGCAGCTCAGCCGGGGTGCCTTTGACGCCGAGGAAGGCCTCGTCGATGCTGTAGACCTCCAGCCAGGCAGAGTACCGGCCCAGCAGCTCCATCACCCTGGCGCTCATGTCGCCGTAGAGCTCGTAGTTGCTGGAGAGGGCCACCAGCCCCCATTCCTTGGCCCTCGGGGCGAGCTTGAACCACGGCTCACCCACGGCGATGCCCAGGGCTTTGGCCTCGGGGGAACGGGTGACCGCGCAGCCGTCGTTGTTGGACAGCACCACCACGGGTATGCCCTCCAGTGACGGGTCGAAGGCCCGCTCGGCCGAGGCGTAGAAGCAGTTCACGTCCACGTGGGCGATCTGCGGCATCCGGCGCATCACCGCCGGCTTAGACATTGCTCCAACCCGCCTGCGTAGGCCCGGTAAGGCACCGAATCCGGCCGCCGGACAGGCCGCTGCCCTCGGTAGAGTTTCGGTTATGGATAACCCGGTGAAAGTCCGCCGCGCGCGCGTCGAAGACGCCGCCGTGATGGCCCGAGTGAACGTGCAGTCGTGGCGTGAGACCTACCGCGGCGTGATGGCGGACCGCGTCCTGGACGACCCCGGATTGCCCGCAGTCCGGGAACGGTTCTGGACCACCGCTCTCAGCGATGAACGATACCGCGCCAACCGCGTCGCCGTGGCCGAACGCGACGGCGAAATGATCGGGATCGCGATGGCGGGGCCGCCGCAGAGCCCAGGTGCGCAGTGGGGCACGCACCTGTATGTGCTCTACGTCCTCGCCGCTGAGCACGGGACAGGCGCCGGCGCCGCCCTCCTGGACGCCGTCGTCGGCCCGGAAGATTCGGCAGCGCTCTGGGTGGCCGATCCGAATCCCCGGGCGCAGGCGTTCTACCGCAAGCACGGCTTCGTGGCGGACGGGACGGTGAACGTGGACGACGGCGTGCGTGAGCTCCGCATGGTGCGGATCCTTTCCGGGCGCGGCCAGCTCCCGGACCCGTCCTCGGACGCTCCCTCCCGGCCGCCTAAACATGGTGAAGGCACCGCGTAGCGACACCCCAGATGACGAGGTCCGCAAGGGCCGGGACCCGGATGTCCGGGTAGGCAGGGTTCTCGGCCTGGAGCACGACGCCGGTGCCCGTGATCCGGAGCCGCTTCACCGTGAGCTCCCCGTCCAGGACCGCGACGACCACGCAGCCGTCGCGCGGTTCCAGGGCGCGGTTGACGATCAGTTCGTCGCCGTCGCTGATGCCGGCACCCTCCATGGAGTCCCCGGACACCCGCACAACGTATGTGCTGGTGATGTCCTTGATCAGGTGCTCGTTCAAATCGATCCGGCCATCAAAATAGTCCTGCGCCGGCGAGGGAAACCCCGCCGCGACCGGGACAGGTGAGATCAGCACCGACAACAACGACATGCCCGCATCTATCACACGGGGACCCACGATAACGCCCACAACACACCTTTATTCGAATATATGTTCGATTCATTCAGTGTAGCGGCAGGCGCAGACAAAGAGCAGACCACGCCGGTTCCCTCCGGCAGGCCGGGTACCGCGGAGGCGCCGCGGGCGGTCACTTCAGGCGGAAATTACCTGAACAGGCCTTCGCCGATGAACCCGCCGGGCTGGACGCCGGGAGGCACCGCCGCGAGGGCCGAACTGGTGTGCTTGAGGTACTCCAAAGCAAGCGTGTCCTGCTTGGCCATGGCCATCTGCATCGGGACGTAGTGCGTGCGGGGATCCTTGACGAAGGCAATGAAGAACAGGCCGGCGTCGAGGTGTCCGAGCCCGTCGGAACCGTCGGTGTAGTTGTAGCCGCGGCGGAGCATCCGCACGCCGTCGTTCTGGTCAGCGTGGGCGAGGCGGACGTGCGCGTCCATGCCGATCAGGGGCTCGCCGTCCTTGCCTTTGAGCGAAAAGTCGGGTGAGGTGAACTCCTTGCCCCCGGACAGCGGGGAGCCTTCGGATTTGGTCCGTCCGATCAGCCCCTCCTGTTCCCGCAGCGAGGTGCGGTCCCAGATTTCGATGTGCATGCGGATGCGGCGCGCCACCAGGTAGCTGCCGCCCTGCATCCAGGCCTCGCCGGACCGCGTGCCCGGGCCGGCCCAGACGTGTTCGTTCAGCAGGTCCGTGTCCTCGGCCTTGAGGTTGTTGGTGCCGTCCTTGAAGCCGAAAAGGTTGCGCGGGGTCTGCTGGTTCCTGGAGGTGGAGGACGTGCGGCCGAAACCGAGTTGGGACCAGCGCACCCGGGCTTTGCCGAAGCCGATGCGGGCGAGGTTGCGGATTGCGTGGACGGCGACCTGCGGATCGTCCGCGCATGCCTGGACGATGATGTCGCCGCCGCTGCGGTTGGCCTGCAGGTCGTCACCCGGGAAATGCGGGAGGTCGATCAGGGCGTCTGGCCGGCGGCCCTCGAGGCCAAAGCGTGCTTTGCCGTCTTTTTCGAACAGGCCGGCGCCGAACGCGAAGGTGACGGTGAGTTTGCCGGCGCTGAGGCCCAGTGCTTCGCCGGTGTCCTCGGGCGGTGCGTCGTAGGGGCCGTCCACCGCACCGGTTGCGCCGGTTTCGCGGCCCTGACTCATGGCCTCGGCCGCGGCGGTCCAGTCCTTCAGGAGGCGGATGAGGGCAGCCCGGTCCTCGGTGGTGACGTCGAATGCTGCCATGTGGAGGCGGTCCTGTGCGGCGGTGGTGATGCCGGCCTGGGTGGGTCCGTGGAAGGGCACAACGTCGCCGGTTCCGGCGTCGGCCGGCGTGGCCGCGGCAGCCAGGGCGTCCTGGGTGAGCAGGCCCGCGGCCAGACCGGCCACGGCTCCTGCACTGCCCACGCCTGCCAGCGCCAGCAGGCCCCTGCGGGACATGCGCGGCGCCGGTGCTTCACTTTGTGCGGGGTCGATGCTCTGTGCGGGGTCGGCCGTGCCTCCGCCGAATGGGCAGCCGCTCACAGGACGACGGCGGCGGTGAGGTTGGACAGTGGCTCACCCAGTGCATCCACCAGCGAAGCCAGCTTCTGGACCTGCTCCGGGGTCAGTTCGTCGTAGTAAACGAAGCCGTCACCGCGGGCGTGCTGGGTGAGTTCGGCCTGGAGGGCGGCGAACTTCCCCTCCAGCGACGCGGCGAGTTCCGGGTTCTTCTGCTCAAGCACGGGCTTGAGGTTCTCGAAGGCGATCCGGGCGCCGTCCACATTTGCCTGGAAGTCCCAGAGGTCCGTGTGCGACCAGATTTCCTCCTCGCCGGTGACCTTTCCGGTGGCGACCTCGTCGAGCAGTTCCTTGGCACCGTTGCCCAGTTTGTCGGCGGTGAGTTCAACGGTGCGCGTGCGGCCGGCCAGGTCCTCGGTGTCGGCCACCAGCTGGGCGGCGAGCGTCTCCCGTTCGGGGGCCGTCAGAGCCGTGAAACCGGCCGGCGGGAAGAGGTCCTTCTCGGCGCGGTGCCAGCCGGTCCACTCCTCGCCGGGAGCGAGGTCCGCCTCCCGGGCGTCCAGCTTCGGGTCCAGGTCGCCGAAGGATTCCGCGACCGGTTCAATCCGTTCCCAGTGCATGCGTGTGGCGGCGTAGAGGTCCCGGGCCTTCGCGGCATCCCCGGCGGCGTAGGCCGCGGCGAACTCCTTGGTTCCGGCGAGAAGCTGTTCGGTCTGGTCCTTGACGTAGGCCAGGTACTGGGCCGTCGCGGTGTCCGTGAGGGCCTTCATGTTGGTGTCCACGGCGGCCTGGCTGCCGGATTCGGTGATCTCGAACGCGGACCGGATGCCCTCGCCCTGCATGCCGGGCTTGCACGCCGTCGTGTACTTTCCGGCGGGTGCGGTGAGCACCAGGTTGCGGGTCAGGCCCGGGCCGATGTTCTCCACTTCGCCGATGATGCGCAGGCCGTCTTCGGCCAGGAGGTAGAACTCGGTGACCTGGTCGCCGTCGTTCTGGATTGCGAATGTCACGTTCCCGCTCTTGGTGCTCGAGCTGGACAGGGAGCAGACATCGTTCGTGCTGGACACCTTGATGGGGCCCGTGGCTGCCGGTGCGCTGTTGTCGGTGCAGGCAGCGAGCGCCAGCGGCAGGACGGCGGCGGCCAGCACGTACCGGAGGCGGGTGGACTTGGGGAGATTGGGCACAGGGGTATTCCTTTGGGGATGTGACGCGGGTAGGGGATATAACGCGCGGGTGGGGAGGGGTGGATCAGGAGCCGGCAGCGGTGCGGACCGGTTCCGGGATGGCGGCCGCGGTTTGGGCGCGGCGGTGGGATCGGAAGTAGAAAAACATCACTGGCGGGACGTAAAGCAGCCAGGCGGCAGCCTCAAGCCAGGTGGTGGCCGGGGAAAAGTTCAGGGTGCCTTTGAGCAGGGTTCCGTACCAGGACGACGGCGGCACGGCGGCTGAGACGTCGAAGGCCAGGCTGTGGAGGCCCGGAAGGATGCCGGCCTCCTGGAAGTCGTGGACGGCGTACGCCAGGACCCCGCCGGCGATGATGATCAGGGCGGCGCCGCTCCAGGTGAAGAACTTCCCGAGGTTGACCCTCAGGACGCCGCGGTGGAGCAGGGCGCCGAGGGCAACGGCGGTGGCGAGCCCCAGCAGCGCCCCGACCAGGGGTGAGGTGGAGGAACCGGTGGATCGGGCTGCCGCCCAGAGGAACAGGGCCGTTTCAATGCCTTCGCGGCCCACTGCCACGGCTCCAACAACCGCAAGCCCCCATCCGGATCCGGCGGTCTTCCGGTCCACCTGGGTCCGGAGGCCGCTGCCCAGGGTCCGGGCCGTCCGTGCCATCCAGAAGACCATCCAGGTGACCAGGCCGACGGCGATGACGGACAGGGTGCCGCCAATGGCCTCCTGCGCTTCGAAGGTCAGGCCGCGGGGGCCGAAGCTCAGAAGGGCACCGAAGCCCGCCGAGGCGGCCACGGCAATTCCGACGCCGGTCCACAGCCTGGGGAGGAGGTGGGAGCGGCCGCTTTTGGCCAGGTATGCCATCAGGAGGACGACAATCAGCGTCGCCTCCAGACCTTCTCGGAGGCCGATAAGGTAGTTCGCGGTCATAGGGAAGTGCACCTCGGCTCGTGGCAGCCAAGGTTAGGCTTACCTAAAGGTAGGTTACCGAGTTTGGTGAATTACGCAACTTCCACGTGCGCTAATTGCATTTGTGTTACATCCGCGGCCGGTTATCCGTTGGCGGGCTCCACCCAGTAGCGGCGTTTGCCGTTGCGGGTGTCCTCGTAGCGGCCGCCGTTCTTCTCGATCGTGGCCCGGGAACCGGCGTTGTCCTCATCGCAGGTAATGAGAACGCGGGAGATGCCCAGGTTCCGGGCGATCGGCAGGGCCTCTGCCAGCGCGGCGGACGCGTTGCCGCAGCGCCGCGCGGAGGGCCGCACGCTGTAGCCAATGTGCCCGCCCTGTTCGAGGAGGAATCCGTTCAGCTCGTGCCTGATGGCCAGCGAGCCAAGGAACGTGCCGCCCTCCACGATCCACAGGTAGGTGCACGGCACATGTTCCGGTTTCCGCGGGGTCTCCGGCAGCGCGTCGCGGACGAGGGTGTCGACGAAGCGGCGGAAGGCCCTGGCATCCTTCAGTTCTTCGAGCGTCCAGCCGTCTGCCCCCGCGCCGTCCTGCCGCGCGCCGTCGAATTCCGCGGCCCCTTCCAGCCATGAGGAATGAAAACGTACGTCGGGAGCGATCAGGAGAGGCATGACAGTAGCGTATTCGAAGGCTCCGCGTTTCTGCCTCTAGTGCTTGCCTTTGCGGGGCTGAAGGTAGTCCAGCAGGAGGTACGTGGTCTGCCTGGAGCACTTCGTGATCGGGCGGAGGTGCTCCGTCGCCAGCCGGGGAAGGACCGTACCGGGTTCGTTGTCCCGTGTTTCGTCGCGGAGGGACAGTTCGAGGTCGAAGGCAAGTCCTGCCAGGCGTTCCGCGCCCACCATCTGGCTGGAGGTCTTGAGGCTGAGGACGGCGTCCAGGGCGCCGGTCAGGTCGCCGGTGGTCAGGGCCATGCGCAGCTTCTCGATCCTCTGGGGCAGGGCCGCGATGAAGTTCTGCACGAACACCTTCCAGACCCCTTCGTCGTCGTCGAGTTCTTCGCGCAGCCGGCTCAGCACGGACGAGTCAAGGAGGGGCGCGACGTTGCCGTCATTCTGCGTCATGGCCGTCCTTCCCTGAGCCCCATTGCGGCGTCATCCCTGGAAATGGGTGGCGGGAGGTCCGCCCGGAAGGTCCTTCAGAATGGTGTCCGCGAGGACCCGGGCCTTGACGTTGCGGTGGCTCGAAGCCCTGGCAAGGATGTTGAATGCCTCCTCGTAGGAGCAGCGGTTCTGCCCCATGATGACCCCGCACGCGACGTCGATGGAGGTTCGGCCCTCCATGGCCGCGCGCAGCTGGCCGGCCGTGGTGAGGGCCGTCCTGATCTCTGTCGCCATGCGGAAACTCCTGCCGGCAAGGTTGCTGAAGGCCACGACGTCGGCAAGGACGGCAGGAGTGAAACGGTTGGCATCCTCGGCCAGGAGCGTCAACGCCGCGGAGCATCCCGGTTCCAGAGCCATCGGAACAGAAACGACGGACCGGTACCCGGCGTCCCTGAGCGGCGCCCAGAAGCCGGGCCACCGCGGATCCCTGGAAGAGTCATTGGGGATGATGGCCAGCCGCCCGGCCAGGGCCTGGGAAACGGGGCCGTCCCCGTGGCTTTGGTCCCATCTGGCCAGGCCCGCCGCGCCGTCGGTGGTACCGACGGTCAGCGGTGTCAGCCCCAGGCGGGCCAGCGTCAGGGCACAGTCCAGGGCAGGCCCTGCACCGCCCGCGAGGGCTGAAACAGCCGACAAGGCCAGGAGCCGGAGCGATTCCTGTTCACTGTCGGTGCGGAAGTCCAGCAGGAACTCTGAACGCCCCTGGATGCCGGCATGGCTCCGGGGCTCGCGAATGCTTGCGTGGGGAAGGGTGTTGCCGGCCAGCCCGCCGGACCCGGCCTGCCCGCCGGAGCCGGTCTGCCCGCCGGAGCCGGTCTGCCGGCGGGAACGGACCGTACCTAGTTTCGAACCCATGGACTGCCCCCCGAAAGTCGTTGTGCGCAGGGTTGCCGCACTGTTCCATGAACGCTACGGTCCCGGGGAGAGGGAAGGCATGCGTAGCGTGTACTCGACTTTCAAGGGGCGGACACTTGGAATCGGCCAGCCTTGCGCAGGGGAAATCAGGTATTCAGTTCCAGCATCAGGGCGGGCAGCTGGTCGGCCAGTTCGCGGGCCAGGAACCCCATCGGGCCCAGCCTGCTGGCCAGCCTGTCGGCTGCGGCGGCGTGGAGGTGGCTGCCCCAGCAGGCGGCCTGCGCGTCGGTGGTTCCGCGGGCGCGGAGACCGGCGATGGCACCGGCGAGCACGTCGCCGCTGCCCGAGGTCCCCAGTCCGCCGTATCCCGTGGTGATCTCCCAGAGCGAGGCGTCCTCAGGACCACCGGTGTCCGTTGCATCGGCGTCCGTCGCATCGGTGTCCGTTGCATCGCCGCCGGGCGGCCGGGCAACGAGGCCCTGGCAGCTGACCACGGCGTCATAGCGGCGGGCCACCTCGACGACGTCGGCCGCCAGGTCACCGATGTCCCGGCCCAGCAGCACCCCCGCTTCCGTGGGGTTGGGGGTGATGAGCAGGCGGCCCCGCCAGGGGTCCAGCCGGTCCCCGAGCCTGGGCAGGCAGCCCAGGGCGAAGGCGTCGAGGATGATCGCCGCGTCACCGGAAACGGATTTGTCCGCCAGCAGGGCGGCGAGCAGTTCCTCGGTGAGGTCGATGTCGTCCAGGCCCGGCCCGATCAGCAGGGCGTCGCAGCTCTCAAGGTCCGCGGAAAGCCGGTCCAGCCCGTCCGGCCCCAGCGAGCCCCGGGAATTCTCGGGAAGCCCCGTCACGCCGGCTTCGGGCAGCGCCACGGCCAGGTGCACGGCCACCGACTCCGGAACGGCCATGACCAGCTTCCCGGCCCCGGCGCGGAGGGCGGCGGTTCCGGCCAGCAGGGCAGCTCCCGGGGTTGACCGGGCGCCGCCGATGACCAGGACGGAGCCGCGGGAGTACTTGTCCTCCCCGGGCGCGGGCAGTGGCCAGTCCCGCAGCAGGGACGGGGTGACCGGGGTGGCGTCACTGCGGATGGACACTGGCATCTCCCGCGTGCTCGGTGACTTCCACGCCCTGTTCCCTCAGGTGGTCAGCGACGTTGAAGCTGTCCAGCGTCCACGGGCCCACGCCGTCGGGGCGCACATACCTGGTGACGGAGGCGTTGAGGATGGTGGTGCCCGCGGCGAGGTCCAGGAGTTCCTGTTCGCTCATCCCTTCGAGCACATACCGGCACAGCAGGATCAGCGCATCGTGGCAGACCAGCATGACGCGGTGGCCGGTGTCGAGGCTGTTCAGTTCGCTGAGCACCGAACGCAGCCGGAGCACCACGTCCGCCCACGACTCGCCCCCGGGCGGCCGGTAATAGAACTTGCCCAGCCACCGCCGTCGTTCGGCTTCTTCGGGCAGGCGCTGCTCCACGCCGAACCGGGTGAGCATGTCCAGGATGCCGAGTTCACGGTCCCGCAGCCGTTCATCCGTCCGCACGGTGACCGGCCAGTGCGCGGTTTCCACGGCGATCTCAGCCGTCTGGCGGGCGCGGACATACGGGGACGACACCACGGCGTCGGGCCTTAATTCCTCGGCGATCCCGGCCAACGCCTTGCCCAGCGCCAGGGCCTGGTCCTGCCCGGTGCGGGAGAGCGCGACATCGGCATCCCGCGCGGGCACCGGAATCACCTCGACGCCGGCCAGCGACGCCTCCGTGGCCGCCACATTTCCCTGGCTCTCGCCGTGCCGGATCAGGATGAGCTCCACCGCGCCGGGTGCCCGGACCGCCTGCGTCATTCCGTCGTTTTCCATCAGCGTCCATCCCGTCGTCCACTTTCCGCGTCCCGGCTGCATGCCGGGTGCGCGGGCATTACTAGTGCGGTACCCACATGCGCAGGCAAAATAACGGACGACGGCGGGCGCCTGCCCCGGGAGCGCGGCCTACGGCACGGCGTACTGGCCGATGCTGCCATCCCGCAGTGCGGCTCCCACGGCGTTGATGCCGCCGTAGTCAGGGAACACCACGGACTGCCCGGCGGCGAAGCCGGTCCCCGCGGTGGGCAGGGTCATGGTGCCGATGGCATTCACGTCAAGGTTCCGCAGGCTGTGGGCCAGGATGGCAACTTGGACGGGATCGAAACCCCTGTCCACGGTGAGGCAGCAGGCGGCGAAGCCGACGAGGGAGCGGACGGCATTGACGTCGTTCAGGGCACCGCCGGCGGTGAGCTTGGCCAGGATGGCCCGGAGCATGATGCGCTGGTTCTGGACGCGTTGGTAGTCGCCGTCGGAGAACGCGTAGCGCTCGCGGCTGAACTCCAGCGCGGCCTGGCCGTCCAGGTGGTTCACGCCGCCGGAAAACACATGCCCGGTATCGTGCGTGGACTGGAAGGGGAAGGGCACGTTCACATCGATCCCGCCCAGTCCGTCCGTGAGTCCCCGGAAGCCGTTGAAGTCCAGCATCAGGGTGTGGTCAACGTGGATGCCCAGGAGCGACTCCACCGTCCTCGCGGTCAGGTCGATGCCGCCGATTTCCAGTGCCGCGTTGACCTTCGAACCGCCGTAGCCGGGGATCTCCACCCACAGGTCCCGCATGATCGAGATGATGTAGAGGTTGTGGCGGTCAGCCGGAACATGGACCACCATGAGCACGTCCGAGCGGTGGTCCTGGGACTCCCCGGTCGCTGCGGTATGGGCCTCCTGCTCACGGGCGTTGGCCCGGCTGTCGCTGCCGATCACCAGAACGTTCATCGGCGCAGCCGGAAGCTCCGCGATCGGTTCGGGCGGCGGCGGTGCCACCGGTGCCGGCGGGGGCGGCGGCGTCTCCGACGGCGTGGGGGTGGGGGTGGCGGTGGCCGTGTCAGAGGCAGTGGGCGCCGGGGCCGCGACGTTCGCCGTCGGACGCGTGAAGATCAGGGCTGATACCGCGACGGCGGCCACGAGTACCACGGCCAGCACCAGTGCGATGATCTGCCGGCGGTTCAGGCCGGCACGTGCCTTGGGATCGGGGCCAGATTGTCCTGGACCGATGGGATCATGACCGCCTGGGGTGCTTACCATGACTTAGTGTCCGCCCGGAGGACGGGTTTGGCTACAGCATGGACTGTGTCGTTTCCACAACGTTTCCACAAAAATTACGACGGCGGCCGCACCGCTTCTGCGGGAACCGCCGTCGGGGAAATCAGGCGGGGAGGTTCACGCGGGCGTGGCGCAGAACGGACACGATCGCGGGGGCCAGTTCGTCTTCCATCTGGCGGTAGATGTCGGGGCTGCGCCGGTAGGGGTCGATGATGTCGTTCTCCGCCGAATCGGCGGGCAGCGACAGGTGCCGCACGGACGCTGCCCTGGCGGGGAGCCCCCGCCAGAAGGCGGTGTTGGCACTGAGGGGATCGCCGCCGTCGGCCGCTGCATGGCCTTGATTGGCACTGTCCGCCGCACTGTCCGCACGGTCGTCCAGGACGTCGAGCATGCGGGCGAACTCGCGGATGGTGAAGGTGCGCTTGAGCAGGGAGGCGTCCAGCTGGAGGACCTCGCCCCGGTGGCCGGAGGTCATGGTGAGCACCAGGTCCACGCCGCGCAGGATCTTGCTGGTCAGCTGCCGGGAGACGAAGCCGTCCGGGTTCCCTCCGTAAGTGCGGACGATGTCGCCGGACAGCGGCTGCATGGGGTCGCCCACCATGGCGCGGGTTCCGGCGCTGGTCACCACGAACCCGCCGGGCATCACCTGGTCCAGACCCGCCTGAAGCAGCCGTTCGGCCACGGGGGAGCGGCAGATGTTGCCGGTGCAGACGGTCAGGATCCTCACTGGGGCGGGGGCAGATGCGGTGGATGCCACGGAGCTTCTCTTTCCAGCCGGGACGCCCGACCGGTGCGGCCAGACGTATCTTTCAACTTAACACGCCCAGGGCCCCCACCCTCCCCCCAACCCCGACCCTCTGGCAGGTCCCGTCGCTTTTTCCGCGACCCTCTGGCAGGTCCTGCGGGTTTTTCCGGGACGCTCTGGCAGGTCCCGTCGGTTTTCCCGGGACCCTCTGGGAGTTCCCGCTACAGCCGGAGCTCCATGAAGACGCTGTTCGGGTCCGGTACGTAGCCGGCAAAGGGCGGGCACGGGGTGAATCCGTTGCGGGCATACAGCCGCCGTGCGGGAGCGAAGTACTCTTCGGTTCCCGTTTCCAGATAGATGTGCGCGAAGTTGCGGCCCCGGGCTTCCTCGAGGATGTGATTGAGCATGAGGGTGGCGACGCCGCGCCCGCGGGCACCTGCTGCGGTGCGCATGGACTTGATCTCGCCGAGCTTCCCAGCGTGCTGAGGGGAATCGAGTAGCTTGAGCGCACCGCATCCCAGGAGTTCGCCGTCTTCCCGGGCCGTCCAAAAGCTGATGGACGGTCCGGACAGCGCGGAATGGTCCAGCGCGTGCACACTTTCGGCCGGCGAAGTGGCGAACATATCTGCCAGGTGCTCACTCAAGAGTTGGTAAACGTCTTCGCGGGCAGGATCGTCACGGCCGATGATTATCATCCCCAGAAATTTACCCGACCCTCTCGCAGGAACTGCCAGAGGGTCGGGCAAAAACGTGCGGGAACTGCCAGAGGGTCGGGCAAAAACGTGCAGGAACTGCCAGAGGATCGTTTGGGTCAGAGGCCGGCGAGCAGCGCCTTCATCTCCACAATCTCCGCTTCCTGCGAGGTGACGATGTGCCGGCAGAGTTCAATGGCCGCCGGATACTTGCCGGCCGAGATCTCCTGTTTTGCCATGGTGATGGCGCCTTCGTGGTGGCCGATCATCTGGGTGAGGAAAAGCCGGACAGCCTCCGTTCCTGAGGCGGACTTGAGCTTGGCGATTCCTTCCTCGTCCACCATGCCGCCCATCGAGTGGCCGGGCATGGAGCTGCCGCCCATCATTCCGGGCACGTTCCAGGTTTTCAGCCAGTCTGTCATCGTCTTGATCTCGGGCGCCTGGGCGTCCTTGATCCTGGTAGCGAGGCTGGTGACATCGGCCGGGATGCCGGGCTTGGCCAGCATTATGTCGCTCATCTCCACCGCCTGGGCGTGGTGCGGGATCATCATCTGGGCGAACATGATGTCGGACTGGTTGTGGTCGTCGTTGGCATCCGGCATCATGCTGGCCATCGGGCCCGAACTGCCGTGGTTCATGGGCATGGTGTTCCCGCCGGCGGAGTTGGAGCCGGCCGCGCAGCCGGCAAGGCCGAGGGACGCCGCCAGGGCAGCGGCGATCGAGATGTTGCGAATCTTGGTGTTCATGGGAGGTCCTTCAAAACGTAGGGGGACTGTGCCGTGGGTGGTTGGAGGCAAGGCGCAGTCCGGTCTACGTCCGGCTGATGGACAGCTCGCAGGGCGTTGGGCTTATTGGCCTGAAGGCGTACGCACCGGGCCGGCCGCTCAGTGCCGCCGGGACGGAGCGGAAGTAGGCGCCGGTGTCGTGGGGCGGGAAGACTGTGAGCGAGCTTGCATTCGCCGACGGAACACAGGCAGCGCCGGGCTCCTGGGCATCCTGGCAGGAACCCGCGCAGGAGCTGGAGACAGCGGCTGTGGCGCCGGCGCCTGCATGCCCCGCGTGCACCGCATGCACCGCATGCACGCCGGCACCCTGATGCGCCCGGTCCACCGACGCGGTTGCCGCATGGTTCGCGTGGGACCCATGGTTCCCGGTCATCACGTGCATGCCGAAGATTCCGGCGATGATTGCCAGAACGGCCGCCGCCAGGCCAGCGCGGAGGAGGGCGGCGGACACGGAACGGGCTGTTGCTGTCACCGCGGCGCCGCCCTTCAACGTTCTGCCCTCATCGTCATCGGAATCAACGAACTTCGGAGGGGTTGAGTTTCACTTTGCGCAGGAGCTGCGCGTTGAGTGCCACCACGATGGTGGATGCGGACATGAGGACGGCACCGGCTGCGGGGGAAAGTACGACGCCGGCGAAGGTCAGGACCCCTGCGGCCAGCGGCACGGACAGCACGTTGTAGCCGGTGGCCCACACCAGGTTCTGCCACATCTTCCGGTAGCTGGCGCGGGAAAGGTCCAGCATGGACAGTACCGCCCGCGGGTCGTTTCCGGCGAGGACCACGCCTGCCGATTCCATCGCAACATCGGTTCCGGCTCCAATGGCGATGCCCACCTCGGCGCGGGCCAAGGCGGGGGAGTCGTTAACGCCGTCGCCCACCATGGCCACCTTCAGGCCGCGGGCCTGGAGCTCGGCCACCTTTTTGTCCTTGTCCGCCGGCAGGACCTCGGCGAACACCTCGTCGATATGCAGTTCCTCCGCGACAGCCTGGGCCACCTGGCGCGCGTCGCCGGTGATCATGGCTACCTTCACGCCGCGGTTCTGCAGGGCCGCCACGGCCTGCCGCGACTCCGCCCGGACAGCATCCTCGAGGCTGACCGCCCCCAGGACCCTGCCGCCGTCGACCACGTGCAGCACCGCGGCGCCGCGGTCCATCCACGCCCGGGTGGATACGGCAACAGTGTCAGGCTCGACGACGCCGAGCTCGCGCAGGAGCGCGGGTCCGCCGACGTGGACGGTGCGTCCGTCCACGCTGGCGAGGACGCCGCGTCCGGTCAGGGAGCTGAAGCCGGTGGCCGGTGGGAGTGTGAGGTTCCGCTGGCGGGCGGCGCGGACGATGGCCCGGGCCACCGGGTGTTCGCTGTCGGATTCGACGGCGGCGGCCAGCGCCAGCAGGGAATCCGGGTCCACGCCCGGTGCAACGGCAACGTCCTTGAGGTCGGGGGCGCCGGTGGTCAGGGTTCCGGTCTTGTCGAACAGCACCACGTCGATGGTGCGCATCCGTTCCAGCGCCATCCGGTTCTTGATCAGGACACCGGCGCGGGCGGCCTGTTCGGTGGAGATGGCGATGACCAGCGGAATGGCCAGGCCCAGAGCGTGCGGGCAGGCGATCACCAGCACCGTGACGGTCCGGGTGACGGCCTCCGGCACGCTGCCCAGCAGGGTCCACACAATGAATGTGATGACACCCGTGCCGGCGGCGAAGTAGAACAGGAACGCGGCCGCGCGGTCGGCCAGGGCCTGGGCCTTCGAGGACGAGGCCTGCGCTTCGGCCACCAGGCGCTGGATTCCGGCCAGGGCGGTGTTTTCGCCGACGGCTGTGACCCGGACGCGGACGCTGTTGTCGGTGGCAACGGTTCCTGCCACCACAGAATCACCCACGGTCCGGGGAACGGTTTTGGATTCCCCGGTGATCATGGACTCGTCGAACTCGGCCTGGCCGTCCACCACTGTCCCGTCGGCCGGCATCCTGGCCCCGGAACGCACCAGGACGGTATCGCCTTCGCGGAGTTCGGACACGGGTACGGTCTCGGTGCCGTCGGCTGTGACGCGGTCGGCTTCGTCAGGCAGCAGGGCGGCGAGGGCATCGAGGGCGCCCTGCGCGGAGCCGAGGGCCCGCATTTCGATCCAGTGCCCCAGCAGCATGATGGCCACCAGCAACACCAGTTCCCACCAGAAGTCCAGATCGAATCCGCCGATTCCCAGGCTGGTGACCCACGACGCCACAAACGCCACGCTGATGGCCATGGCGATCAGCAGCATCATTCCCGGCCGCCGTTCCTTCAGTTCCCGGACGCCTCCCTTGAGGAACGGCTGGCCGCCGTAAAGGAAGACGACGGTTCCCAGCACGGGCGGAATCCAGGCTGACCCGGGGAAGACCGGCGCCATGTAGCCCAGGATGTCGCCCATCATGGGGCTGAAATAGACCACAGGAACTGACAGGACCAGCGTGAGCCAGAACCGGTTCTTGAACATTGCGGTGCTGTGGCCTGCGTGCTGGCCGTGGCTGTGGACGGCGTGGTCGTCGTCGGGGGCGTGGCCGTGCTGGGGCCGGTGCCCGCCGTGATGCTCGTGCATGGCGGAGGGGGATGCTGCGGTTGAGGTGGCCTCTGCGGCGGCGGGCTCCATGGTCCCGTGCCCTGCGTGCCCGTGCCCTGAGTGCCCGGCATGCATGTGGTCAGCGTCGCTGCCGTGCCCGGCGTCGCTGCCTTGTTCGGCGTGCCCGGTGTGGTCTGCGGGGTGCTTCATGATTCCTCCTGCAGACCGCTTCTGGAGACTTGGGTCTGCCCGACGACGGCGGCGCCCCGCTCAGCCGGGATCCCGGCGTCGTTCCTTGCCGCCGAAGCGGGGGAGACGCCGTCGCTCCCCGCGGGTGAGCAGCAGCAGCCGGCGGCGGCACCCACGAGCGGCAGCAGGGCCCGGCCCGGCCGATTGTCGGTGCGGTGTTCAGTTCCACGCATGTCAGTTCCATTCCTTTGGAGCGGATCAATGGGTGCTGGGGTTGAACGGCTGTGAAGGCTGGTGCTTTGGCGCCCGCCGGGACATACCACGTCACTGACAACACCTTGAGGATACCCCCAGGGGGTATGCAAGTCAAGGACTATGTGTCCTCGCTGTGACCGCGGAGCCGCAAATGAGGACCGGCTGGCTATGAATGCGAAGAGCTTCGTGTCCATACTGGGGTGATTGGTGCACACGGCCGCCAAAGGCGGTGGCTGGATACAGTTTGGAGGCGTCCTGATGGCTGAACTCAGTAGCCCAGTGACCTATTCCAGTGCCCTTGGGGACGGTCAATGCCTGGCCGGTACTTTCAAGGTTGACGTTCCCGCTATGACGGTGGAGTGGTCTGACGGGATGTATCAGGTCCACGGATACAAGCGCGGCGAGGTGGTGCCGACCCTGGACCTGCTCTTGTCCCACAAACATGCCGACGACAGGCAGCACTGCCAGGACATCGTCACGAAGATTCTGCAGTCCGGCGGCTATTTCTCCATGTATCACCGGATCGTCGATGCCCGGGGAAACACCCGCCACGTCCTCACCTCCGGCGATGCGATCAAGGACGAGGACGGCCGGGTGACGGCGCTCGAGGGCATCATGCTGGACCTATCCTCCACGCTGCGGCGGGAAACGGAGCAGATAGCCCGCGAGGCCGTTGTCGCGGCCACTGCAACCCGCAGCATCATCGACCAGGCACGCGGCATCCTGATGGGCAGGCTGCTGATCGGCTCCGAGGCCGCTTTCCAGCTGCTCGTCACCCACAGCAGCCACCGCAACCTGAAGCTCGCGGTGGTGGCAGCCGAGATACTGCGCCTGGCGGCGCTCCCGGAGGGACCGGCCGAGCTGGATGCGGCCATCCGGGAGATGCAGGCGCGGGCGCTGAAGGTTGAGTCTTCCCGGCGTAAGTGACAGTATCTGCGTATGAATGCAGATACGAAGGCTTATGAGCTGGGCCCGGACAGCCAGTACGTTGAGCTGGCGGTGGAGGTCTTCGCCATGCTCGCCGACGCCACGCGGGTGCGCCTGATACTTGCCCTGCGTGACGGCGAGCTGTCCGTCAACGCGCTCGCCGGGATGGCCGGGAAGTCCGCCCCGGCGGTGTCCCAGCACCTGGCAAAAATGCGGTTGGCGCGCATGGTGTCCACCCGCCAGGAGGGCACCAAGGTCTTCTACCGGCTCGAGGACGGGCATGCCTGGCAACTGGTGGCCGACGCCATCCACCAGGCCGAACACGCTCTGGGAACAGCGCCGCACCACGGAATGGCACCCCACGCACGGCCCGAGGCCGGGAAATGAGCCACGGGCCGGCGGATACCGGCAGCCATCTGCACGCGCACAATGAAGCGGACGACGGCGGCCGTCACCACAGCCACGACGGTCACCACCACGACGGCGGCCACGCTCACCACCACCACGACGGCGGCCACTCCCACGGTGACCACGGCCATTCCCATGCCACGGGTTTCAAGGGCTGGGTCAAGGAACTGTTCATCCCGCACTCCCACGACTCCGCGGACTCGGTGGATGATGCCCTGGAGAGCAGCGCCCAAGGCATCCGGGCCGTCAAGGTCTCGTTGCTGGGCCTCGGCGCAACATCGCTGTTCCAGTTGGCCATCGTCCTGGTCAGCGGCTCGGTGGCGCTGCTGGCGGACACGGTCCACAACTTTTCCGATGCTCTGACCGCCGTCCCGCTCTGGATCGCGTTTGTGCTCGGGCGCAGGCCGGCCTCCCGGACGTTCACCTACGGTCTGGGCAAGGCCGAGGACCTGGCGGGCCTGTTCATCGTGGCCATGATCGCGCTCTCGGCGGTGGTGGCCGCCGTCGAATCCATCCGCCGCTTCTTCGAGCCGCAGCCGGTGCACAACCTGGGCTGGGTGCTGGCCGCCGGACTGGTGGGCTTCGCCGGCAACGAACTGGTGGCCATCTACCGGATCAGGGTGGGCCGCCGGATCGGCTCCGCTGCCCTGCTGGCGGACGGAATCCATGCCCGGACGGACGGCTTCACGTCGCTGGCTGTCGTGGCCGGCGTCGTCGGCGTCTGGCTTGGCTTCCCGCTCGCGGACCCCATCGTCGGGCTGCTTATTTCAGCCGCCATCGGCGTCCTGCTGTGGGGCACCGTCCGCGACGTCGGGCGCCGGCTCCTGGACGGCGTCGATCCCGCACTGTCGGACCGGCTCGCCGCCCTCGTCGCCGAGAACGCGCCGGAGGGGAGTACCTCCCGGCTGCGCTGGAGCGGCCACCGCCTGCACGCCGAGATCACCATCCCGGCCGACGGCGGCACGCACCTGGCCGAGTTCGCCGCCGTCGTGCAGGGCCTGGAAGCGAAAGCGCGCGGCTCCCTGCGCAACCTCGGCTCGGTCACGGTGGTTCCAATCGTGCGAAAAGCCCGGACCTGAGCCGCCCTATGGCTGTCGGGGAGAGCTGGGCAGGAATCGCGGGTTGGCTGAATGTCAATGCACCGGAGACGGCGAACGCCATACGGCCGCCTGCCTCTGAGCACTTGATCCGCTCGTTGGAAGGTCAGGCGCCCAACGGCTGGCCCGCCGGGCTGTCCGCCCTCTACCGGCTGGTTGACGGCGCGGAACGTTCGACGGCGGGCTACATTTACCCGGGGTACCGGCCACTTCCACTGGAAGAAGGTGAGAGGACGCGTCACATGCTTCTGGGCATCGAGGCGCAGGTCGGGGTGGCAGCGAATGCCGAGTTTGAGCGGGAACAGAACTCGCCCCTTTACCGGAACCTGCGGGCTGTCCACCAGGCCGGCAGCAATGTCCCTTTGCCTGACCCCCAGAAACCCTACGACCCGGCAAGGGCTGAAGCCAACGACGCCGGTACCCGGGCTTCCATGTTCATCTCGCCCTTCCTGCCCATCGCGGAAGACGGTTCCGGCGACTTTCTGTTCGTCGACCTCCGGGGCGGCCGGCAGCACGGCTGCGTTGGCGAGTATTTCAAGGGCGAAGCCGACTGGCGTCCCGCGATCTGGCCCTCCATTGAAGCGCTCCTGGACGAGACGCTGTCCAGCCTCGAATCCGGGCGGCCTGTACTGTCCCGCAAGCCCTCAGTAGTCAACGGGGCCTTGACGTGGGAATACGCGACTAACGCCTGAGGCGGGCCAAATGCGTGCCGCGTGCGACGAGTGCCGCCGTCGTCCGCCCTGCCCAAACGCTCTGGCACTTACGGGCACTTTTGGAGCAACGCTCTCTCACTTACGGACGCCTTTGGAGCAAGGCTCTCTCATCTCCCGCTAAAGCCGGACGTGAAAGAGCGTTCGGGGAAAAGCGACATCGAGTGAAAGAGCGTCGGGGGAAACGCTGCAGGAAGTGCCAGAGGGTGTGAGGGGAGGGGATCGAGGGGTGGGGAGTGAGGGGTCTGTGACGATGATCCCGGGCGGAAAAATTGCGGGCGGACGGGAACCCGGCTAAGCTGTGAGGCGTGTCACGGATGACGTGACACATGCTTATGATCTGCGGCGGGAGAGTTCTGCCGGTACGTTCAGCAGGCGCCGTAGGAGCAAATCCTCCCCAGGAATCTCTCAGGCCCACGTACCGCCGCGGTTAGGCAACTCTGGAAAGCAGTCCGGCAACGGGCTCACCGACGGTGCAAGCAGCACCCTGCGAAGAGCAGGTGCCGCGGAAACTCTCAGGTCCAATACAGAGCGGGGAGGAACCCGAATCAATGTGGCGTACCCAGCACGCCACCTGAATTATGGAGTTCCTTCATGACAGTCCAGTCGTCCCCCACCACCTTTGCCGATCGGCATATCGGTGCCCGCCGCCAGGCCGACATCGACACCATGCTCAAAGCCGTCGGCTACGACACCGTTGACGGCCTTGTGGACGTTGCCGTTCCCGACTCCATCCGCCAGGCCAAGCCGCTTGCGCTCAAGGACGCCCTCAGTGAGGTTGAGGTCCTTGCGGAGCTGCGGAAGCTCGCGGGTAAGAACAAGACGGCTGTGCAGATGATCGGCCAGGGCTATTACGACACCGTCACCCCCGCGGTCATCCGCCGGAACGTGCTCGAGGCGCCGGCCTGGTACACCGCGTACACCCCGTACCAGCCGGAGATTTCCCAGGGCCGGCTCGAGGCGCTCCTGAACTTCCAGACCATGGTGCAGGACCTGGTGGGCCTGCCGATCGCGAACGCGTCGCTGCTGGATGAAGCGACCGCCGTGGCCGAGGCCGTCCTGATGATGCGCCGGGCCAACAAGAACAAAGAGGCCCACGACGGCAAGACCGTCCTGGATGCCGATGTGATGCCGCAGACCATCGCGATCGTCAAGGGCCGGGCCGAAGCGCTGGGCTTTGAGGTGGAGGTCGCTGACCTGTCCAAGGGCCTGCCCGGGGGTGTCATCAACGGCATTGTCCTGCAGCAGCCGGGCGTGTCCGGCCGCGTCTTCGACCACGCCGACGTCATCAAAGAAGCGAAGGAACGCGGCGCGCTGGTCACTGTCGCTGCTGACCTGCTGGCCCTGACTTTGATCACGCCTCCGGGTGAGCAGGGCGCTGACATTGCGGTCGGTTCGACGCAGCGTTTCGGGGTTCCGTTGTTCTTCGGCGGCCCGCACGCGGCCTACATGGCGGTGGCGAAGGGCCTGGAGCGGTCGATGCCCGGCCGCCTGGTGGGTGTGTCGAAGGACGATGCCGGCGTGCCCGCCTACCGCCTGGCTTTGCAGACCCGTGAGCAGCACATCCGCCGTGAGAAGGCGACCTCGAACATCTGCACCGCGCAGGCTTTGCTGGCCATCGTCTCCGCCTTCTACGCCGTCTATCACGGCCCGGACGGCCTGAAGGCGATCGCCGAACGCGTCCACACCAACGCCCGCACCCTGGCCACCACACTGCAGGCCGCCGGCCGCGAACTGGTCACGGACACCTTCTTCGACACCGTCACGGTCTCCGTCCCGGGCAAGGCCGCCAAGGTCATCGCCGCCGCCGAAGCACGCGGGATCAACCTGCGCCACATCGACGGGGACACCATCGGCGTCTCCACTGATGAAACCACGACGGCGGAGGTCCTCTCCGCGGTCGCCGTCGCCTTCGGCGCCGGCCCGGTTGTGGACGCCAAGGGCTTCGAACTGCCCGAATCCGTGCTCCGCACCTCGGAGTACCTGCAGCACCCGGTGTTCAACACGCACCGTTCCGAGACGCAGCTGCTGCGTTACATCCGCCGGCTCTCGGACCGTGACCTGGCACTGGACCGGACGATGATCCCGCTGGGTTCGTGCACGATGAAGCTGAACGCGACCGCTGAGATGGAAGCGATTTCCTGGCGGGAGTTCGCCTCGATCCACCCGTTCGCCCCGGAATCCCAGACGGTGGGCTGGCGCGAACTGATCACCGGGCTGGAGGACGATCTGGCCGAGATCACCGGCTACGACCAGGTCTCTTTGCAGCCGAACGCCGGGTCCCAGGGCGAGCTCGCGGGCCTGCTCGCGATCCGGGGTTACCACCACTCCAACGGTGACACCCAGCGGAACGTCTGCCTGATCCCGGCGTCCGCGCACGGGACCAACGCCGCCTCCGCTGTCCTGGCCGGGATGAAGGTCGTCGTTGTCGCCACGGCCCCTGACGGCACGATTGACCACACGGATCTGTACGCGAAGATCGAGGCGAACAAGGACGCCCTGTCCGCGATCATGATCACCTACCCCTCCACCCATGGGGTCTATGACGCGGACGTGACCGAGATCTGCGACGCGGTGCACGCCGCGGGCGGGCAGGTCTACGTGGACGGGGCGAACCTGAACGCCCTGGTCGGGTTGGCGCAGCCGGGCAAGTTCGGCGGCGATGTTTCGCACCTGAACCTGCACAAGACCTTCTGCATCCCGCACGGCGGCGGCGGACCGGGCGTCGGCCCGGTCGCGGCGAAGGCGCACCTGGCCCCGTTCATGCCTTCGGATGCGAACAAGGCAGCCCACGAAGCCGGCCACGGCGTCGCGATCAGCGCGTCGAACTACGGCTCGGCCGGGGTCCTGCCGATCTCCTGGGCGTATGTGAAGCTGATGGGCGCCGAGGGCCTGACCGAGGCGACGAAGGCTGCGCTGCTCGCGGCGAACTATGTCGCGGCCCGGTTGAACGAGTACTTCCCCGTCCTGTACACCGGTGAGGGCGGTCTGGTGGCGCACGAGTGCATCCTGGACCTCCGCGACCTGACCGCGAAGACCGGGGTCACGGCGGAGGATGTGGCCAAGCGGCTGATCGATTACGGTTTCCACGCACCGACCCTGGCGTTCCCGGTTGCGGGGACGTTGATGGTGGAGCCCACCGAGTCCGAGGACCTCGCGGAGATCTACCGGTTCATCGAGGCGATGATCAGCATCCGGAAGGAAATCGACCAGGTCGCGGCCGGCGACTTCACCGTCACCGATTCCCCGCTGCGGCACGCACCGCACACCGCGGCCGCCGTCGTCAACACCCACTGGGACCGGACATACAGCCGCGAACAGGCCGTATTCCCGCTCCACCACCTCAAGCAGGACAAGTACTTCCCGCCCGTCGGACGGATCGACGGCGCAGCCGGGGACCGCAACCTCATCTGCTCCTGCCCGCCGCTGTCCGAGTTTGAAAACTAAGGATCCCGACATGACTGAGAACTACACCGCTCTCTACGAAGAGCACAAGAAACTCGGCGCCTCCTTCACCGATTTCGGTGGCTGGCAAATGCCCCTGAAGTACTCCTCCGAGCTGGCCGAGCACCACGCGGTCCGCAAGGCCGCCGGCCTGTTCGACCTCTCCCACATGGGCGAAGTCTGGGTCACCGGCCCCGAAGCCGGCGCGTTCCTGGACTACGCCCTGGTGGGCAAGCTCTCCGCGATCGCCGACGGCAAGGCCAAGTACTCGCTGATCTGCAACGCCGACGGCGGCATCATCGATGACCTCATCACCTACCGTTTCGGTGATGAGAAGTACCTCGTGGTCCCCAACGCGGGCAACGCCCCCACCGTCGCTGCCGCCCTGGCAGAGCGCGCAGCGAACTTCGACGTCAAGGTCGAGGACGTCTCCGCAGCCATGTCGCTGGTGGCAGTCCAGGGTCCCAAGGCCGAGGCCATCCTGCTCAAGCTGACCGATGAGGCCCAGCACGCACTGGTCACGGACCTGAAGTACTACGCGTTCAACGAGCTCACCATCGCCGGGCACCGCGTCATCCTGGCCCGCACCGGCTACACCGGCGAGGACGGCTTCGAACTCTTCGTAACGAACGACGCCGCCGCTGACCTGTGGGCGAAGGTCGCCGAGGCAGGGGAAGAGTTCGGCATCATTCCGTGCGGCCTCGCCTCCCGCGATTCGCTCCGCCTCGAAGCCGGCATGCCGCTCTACGGCAACGAGCTTTCGCTCGAGCGTTCACCGTTCGACGCCGGCCTCGGCCCCGTCGTCGCGCTCAAGTCCAAGGAAGGCGACTTCGTGGGCCGCGCAGCACTGGAAGCCGCGAAGGAGGCCGGGCCCAAGCAGAGGCTCGTCGGGCTCAAGGGCCTCGGACGGCGCGCCGGCCGCGGGCACTACCCGGTCCTCAAGGACGGCGTCAAGGTGGGCGAAGTGACCTCCGGCCAGCCCTCACCCACGCTTGGCTACCCGGTCGCGATGGCGTACGTCGACGTCGCCTACACCGAAATCGGCACGGCCCTGGACATCGACCTGCGCGGCAAGGCAGAGCCGTTCGAGGTCGTCGCCCTCCCGTTCTACAAACGCCAAAAGTAGTCCGGCGTCCGTTGGCCCGTCGGGTCCGACCTCCTCTGCATGCTCGGTCGCGAAGACGCCCGCTGGGCGGACGTGACGCTCCCTTGGACGCATGCTGCCGGAGGCCGGACCCGAAGGGGCCCACCCACCCCCGACCCTCTCTCACTTAACGCACGTTTCGGGCGGACGCTCTCTCACTTGATGTGGGGTTTGGGCGAACCCTCTCTCACTTTTTTGACACCCACCAAACTTAAGGAAACACACACATGGCCAAGGTTGCCGCTGAACTGAAGTACTCCGTCGAGCACGAGTGGATCTCCACGGATGGCGACGGTCCGTCTGTCATTGGCGTGTCCGCTGTGGCCGCTGAGGCGCTGGGCGACATCGTTTACGTGGACCTGCCCGAGGTTGGCTCCACTGTGACTGCGGGGGAGACCTGCGGCGAGATCGAGTCCACCAAGTCCGTCTCGGACCTGTACTCACCGGTCACCGGCGAGGTCACGGAAATCAACGACGACGCCGTCGCCGATCCCGCCCTGGTCAACTCCGATCCCTACGGCGCCGGCTGGCTCTTCAAGGTCTCCGTCACCGAAGAGGGCCCGCTGCTCTCCGCACAGGAATACGCCGAAGCCAACGGCGGCGAACTGTGAGCGCCCCCGCGGACGTCAAAATCTTCGAGCAGATCATCTCCCCGTCCCTGGACGCGGACCTGAGCACGCTGGACCCGGAGATCGCCGTCAAGCTCGACGACGAACTCACCCGCCAGCGCAACGGCCTGGAGATGATCGCCTCGGAGAACCACACCGCCGTCGCCGTCATGCAGGCGCAGGGCTCGGTCCTGACCAACAAGTACGCCGAGGGCTACCCGGGCAAGCGCTACTACGGCGGCTGCGAGCACGTGGACGTCACCGAGCAGCTGGCAATCGACCGGGTCAAGGCCCTGTTCGGCGCCGAGTTCGCCAACGTGCAGCCGCACTCCGGCGCGCAGGCCAACGCCTCGGTGATGCACGCGCTGATCAAGCCGGGCGATACCATCATGGGCCTGAACCTGGCCCACGGCGGACACCTCACGCACGGCATGAAGATCAACTTCTCCGGCAAGCTCTACAACGTGGTCCCGTACCAGGTCCGTGAAGACACCCACACGGTGGACATGGCCGAGGTGGAGCGCCTGGCACTGGAGCACAAGCCGCAGCTGATCGTTGCCGGCTGGTCCGCGTACGCCCGGCAGCTGGACTTCGCCGAGTTCCGCCGCATCGCCGATCTGGTGGGCGCGTACCTCATGGTGGACATGGCGCACTTCGCCGGACTGGTGGCCGCCGGCCTGCACCCGAGCCCGGTGCCGCACGCCCACGTCACCACCTCCACCACGCACAAGACCCTCGCCGGCCCGCGCGGCGGCATCATCCTCTCCAACGATCCCGCCATCGCCAAGAAGATCAACTCGGCAGTGTTCCCGGGCCAGCAGGGCGGACCGCTGGAGCACGTCATCGCCGGCAAGGCCGTGGCCTTCAAGATCGCCGCGTCGCCGGAGTTCAAGGAGCGCCAGGAACGGGTTCTGCTCGGTGCCAGCATCCTGGCCGAGCGCCTGGTCCAGCCGGACGTCACCGCCAAGGGGATCAGCGTGATTTCCGGCGGCACCGACGTGCACCTGGTCCTGGTGGACCTGCGCAACTGCGAGCTCGACGGCCAGCAGGCCGAGGACCGCCTGGCCGCGATCGACATCACCGTCAACCGCAACGCCGTCCCGTTCGACCCGCGGCCGCCGATGGTCACCTCCGGTCTCCGGATCGGCACCCCGGCGCTGGCCACCCGCGGGTTCGGCGAGGCTGCCTTCCGTGAAGTTGCGGACATCATCGCCGAGGCCTTAACGGCCGACGCCGACGCGGACCTTTCAGGGCTGCGTCACCGGGTGGAGGCACTCGCCGCCGCCCACCCGCTGTACCCGGGGCTGTAGCCCCTTCCGGCAGGACCATCTGCCGGAACCATTGCTTGACCTAGTTAGGAACCTTCATGGCTGTTGGAGTCTTTGATCTCTTTTCGATCGGGATTGGGCCGTCGAGCTCGCACACGGTGGGGCCGATGCGTGCTGCTGCGGTGTTCGCCGAGGAGCTGAAGTCCTCGGGGGCGCTGGGGAACGTGGCCGGGCTGCGGGTTGACCTGTACGGGTCGCTCGCGGCCACGGGCCACGGCCACGGCACCATGACGGCCATCCTGCTGGGCCTGGAGGGGTTCCACCCGGAGAAGATCCTGCCGGCCGAGGTGGAGGAGCGGCTCGCCGCGATCTCCGAAACGGGTACCCTCCAGCTGGCAGGTTCCGTGCCGCTGCCGTACGGCGTCACGGACATCATCCTGCGTCCGCTGACCATCCTGCCGCGGCACACCAACGGCATGACGTTCACCGTCAGCGACAAGGACGGCGAGGTCCTGCACAAGGCCACGTTCTTCTCCGTCGGCGGCGGCTTCATTGTCCGGGAGGGCGAAGAGGACGCGGCCCTGAAGGAACTGGACGAGTCCAAGAAGGAACTTCCGTTGCCGTTCCGGACCGCGGCCGAACTGCTGGGCAGGTGCCAGTCCAAGGGCCTGTCCATCGGCGACGTCATGTTCGTCAACGAGCGGGCCTCCCGCTCCGAGGAGGAAATCCGCGAAGGCCTGCTGCACATCTACTCCGTCATGGAGGAATGCGTCCAGGTCTCCCTCAAGCGCGAAGGGCTGCTGCCCGGGGGACTGAAGGTGCGCCGTCGTGCGCCCGACTGGCATGAGCGGCTCGAAAAGGAAGACAAGGACCGGGACCCCAAGTACTGGCAGGAATGGGTGAACCTGATCGCCCTGGCCGTGAACGAGGAGAACGCGTCCGGCGGCCGCGTCGTCACCGCGCCCACCAACGGAGCGGCCGGGATCATCCCGGCGGTCCTCTACTATGCGCTGCACTTCGCACCGGGCATGGACAAGGCAACGCAGGAAGACCGCGACGACGTCGTGGTCAAGTTCCTGCTCACCGCAGCCGCCATCGGGGTGCTGTACAAGGAACAGGCGTCCATCTCGGGTGCCGAGGTGGGCTGCCAGGGCGAGGTGGGATCGGCGTCGTCGATGGCGGCCGGAGCCCTCGCCGAGGTCATGGGCGGCACCCCGCAGCAGGTGGAAAACGCCGCGGAGATCGCGATGGAACACAACCTGGGCCTGACGTGCGATCCGATCGGCGGCCTGGTCCAGGTCCCGTGCATCGAACGGAACGCGATCGCCGCGGCCAAGGCCATCAACGCCGCCAAGATGGCGCTCTGGGGCGACGGGACACACCGGGTATCGCTGGACGAGGTCATTGTGACCATGCGCGAAACCGGCAAGGACATGTCCTCCAAATACAAGGAAACGGCCATGGGCGGCCTCGCCGTCAATGTGGTCGAATGCTAGCCGCAATGCTAAGGGAAGAGAACAAATGACACTGGCACCAGAAGGCCGCAAGCTGCTCCGGGTTGAGCAGCGGAACTCTGCGGTTCCCGTGGAGCGGAAGCCGGAGTGGATCAAGGCGAAGGTCCAGATGGGCCCGGAGTACGTCCAGCTGAAGAACCTGGTCAAGAAGGAAGGCCTGCACACGGTGTGTGAGGAGGCCGGCTGTCCCAACATTTTCGAGTGCTGGGAGGACAAGGAGGCCACGTTCCTGATCGGCGGGTCCGAGTGCACCCGGCGCTGTGATTTCTGCCAGATCGATACCGGCAAGCCCTCCCCGGTGGACATGTTCGAACCCACGAAGGTGGCCCGCTCGGTCCAGGCCATGCAGCTGCGCTACGCCACCGTGACCGGGGTGGCCCGGGATGACCTGGCCGATGAGGGTGTGTGGCTGTATGCGGAAACGGTGCGGAAGATCCACGAGCTGAACCCGGGCACCGGTGTGGAGCTGCTGATCCCTGACTTCTCCGGCAAACCCGAGCACATCGCGGCGATCTGCGATTCCAAGCCCGAGGTCTTCGCGCACAACGTCGAGACGGTGCCGAGGATTTTCAAGCGGATCCGGCCGGCGTTCCGGTATGAGCGGTCCCTCGACGTCATCACCCAAGGACGCAACCTGGGCATGGTGACCAAGTCCAACCTGATCCTGGGCATGGGCGAGACCCGCGAGGAAATCTCCGAAGCCCTGAAGGACCTGCATGAGGCCGGGTGTGACCTGATCACCATCACCCAGTACCTGCGCCCGTCCGAACGGCACCTGCCGGTGGACCGCTGGGTCAAGCCGCAGGAATTCGTGGACCTCCAGGACGAGGCCACCGAGCTCGGCTTCCTCGGCGTCATGAGTGGTCCCCTGGTCCGGTCCTCGTACCGCGCCGGCCGTCTCTGGGCCACCGCGATGCGCAAGAAGGGCTGGGAAATCCCCGCCCACCTCGCCCACATCGAGTCCTCCGGCAGCACCCGCCAGGAAGCCAGCTCACTGCTCGCAGCCCGGGCCAGCTGACCGGCCGCCAAGAATCGATACCCAGAAAGGACCGAAGATGTTCCCTACGAGAATCGAAATCGTCCCGTCAGCCGGGATCGTTGACCAGGTCCGGAACCATGTCCCGCTGACCACCACGCTGACCGTGACATGCCTGGCCCACCACGGCATCGAGCGGACCATGCGCGCCGCGGTGGAGCTGGGCGAGCTCGGCTACAGCGTCATCCCGCACCTCGCGGCGCGCAGCATCCACGACAGGGCCGAGCTGACGCGGATCATGCGCGAATGCGACGCGGCCGGCATCCGCGAAGTGTTTGTGATCGGCGGCGACCGGAAGCAGCCGGCAGGTTCCTACGAACACGCCCTGCCGCTGCTTGAGGACATCGCGCAGTACACCGGCGGCCGGATGCGTGCCGGCGTCGCGGGTTACCCGGAAGGGCATCCGAAGGTGCAGGCACTGGACCTGCTGGACGCACTGCTCACCAAACAGCACCTGGCCACGTCCATCGTCACCCAGATGTGCTTCGCCGCGCCCAAAATCACCGACTACGCGGCGCTCCTGCGCCGTGAAGGCGTGACGCTGCCCGTCTGGGCCGGCCTGGCGGGGTCAGTCCCGCGGACCAAACTGGTCTCGCTGGCCACGCAGATCGGCGTCGGAAGTTCCCTGAAGTTCCTCAGCAGGAAAGGCCCGCTGGCGCGCAAGCTGCTCAGCGGTGACCGCTACTCGCCCGCCAGCCTGGTGACCGAGCTTGAAAGCGCCAATCTTGAAACCGCCAATCTTGAAACCGGCAATCCAAACACCCACACCGGCAACATCGCCGGCATCCATCTTTACAGCTTCAACAACCTCGATGCGGTCCCCAACGAAGCGGGCCCCGCGTCATCCCCAGCAGCACTCCAGCCAGCATTGATTCGAGGAGCAGCACGTGAGCAGTAAAACCGTCACCACCCCCCAAACCCCCCATCTTGAACGCCAGCTCAGCAACCGGCACATCCAGCTGATCGCCATTGGCGGCGCCATCGGCACGGGCCTGTTCATGGGCTCCGGCAAAACCATCTCCGCGGCCGGCCCGTCCGTCATCTTCGTCTACATGATCATCGGCTTCATGCTGTTCTTCGTCATGCGGGCCATGGGCGAACTGCTCCTGTCCAACCTTCATTACAAGTCCTTCAGCGACTTCGCCGCCGACCTGCTGGGCCCCTGGGCTGGCTTCTTCACCGGCTGGACCTACTGGTTCTGCTGGGTGATCACCGGCATCGCGGACGTCATCGCGATCGCCGGCTACTCCGAGGAACTCTGGCCGGGGCTGCCCCTGTGGATCCCGGGCCTGGTCACCGTGGGGATCCTGCTGCTCCTGAACCTCGCCACGGTGCGGGCGTTCGGTGAGACCGAGTTCTGGTTCGCGCTGATCAAGATCATTGCCATTGCGGCGCTGATCATCGTGGGCCTGTTCATGATCTTCAGCGGTTTCCAGTCCGACGCCGGCCCTGCCACCTTCTCGAACCTGTGGAGCCACGGCGGATTCTTCCCGAACGAGTTCATGGGCTTTGTGGCCGGCTTCCAGATCGCCGTGTTCGCCTTTGTGGGCATCGAGCTGGTGGGCACCACGGCCGCCGAGGCCAAGGACCCGGAGAAGAACCTGCCCAAGGCCATCAACTCCATCCCCATCCGCGTCCTGCTCTTCTACGTCGGCGCCCTCATCATCCTGATGTCCGTCACGCCCTGGACCCAGTTCCAGGCCGGCCACAGCCCGTTCATCGCCATGTTTTCCCTGGCCGGCCTCGGCGCCGCAGCCACCGTGGTGAACCTGGTAGTCCTCAGCTCGGCCATGTCCTCGGCCAACTCGGGCATCTACTCCACCTCCCGGATGGTCTACGGCCTGGCCCAGGAAGGCGACGCCCCCACCATGTTCAGCCGCCTGTCCCGCCGCAAGGTCCCGCAGAACGCCCTGTTCCTCTCCTGCGTCCTGCTGCTCTCCGGCGTCATCCTGATGTACGCGGGTTCGGACATCGGCAAGGCCTTCGACATGGTGACCACCGTCTCCGCCGTCTGCTTCGTCTTTGTCTGGTCCATCATCCTGGCCAGCTACCTCAAGTTCCGGACCCGCCGCCCGCACCTCCACGAGGCGTCAAAGTACAAGATGCCCGGTGGCATCCCCATGGTCTGGCTGGTGTTCGCGTTCTTCGCCTTTGTGCTCTGGGCGCTGACCACGCAGCCGGATACGCTCCTGGCACTGCTGGTCACGCCGCTCTGGTTCATCGTGCTCGGCGCAGCCTGGTTCATCATCCGCCGCCGCCCGTCGCACCTGGCCCGGTACGCCGAGTTCCAGCGGGACCTGGCCGGCGAGAAGGTGGTGGCCGAGGAGAAGGCCGCCGCCCACGAGGAAGCCCTCCGGGGGAACTAAGTGGCAACCGAACACGTCCTGACCGTCAACTGTGCCGAGTCCCCGGGCATCGTCCACGCCGTGACCGGGTACCTGCTGGACCACGGCTGCGACATCATCGACACCAAGCACTTCGGTGACCGCCAGGCCCGGCAGTTCTTCATGCGCATCCACTTCGAATCCGGGGCCAAGGAGTTCAGCACCGACGAGCTGCGCCGGGACTTCACGCCGCTGGCCGGGACCTGGGCCATGAACTGGCAGCTGGAACCGCACGGCCGCAAGCGCCGGGTGCTGGTGATGGTCTCCAGGTTCGGGCACTGCCTGAACGACCTGTTGTTCCGGGCCCGCACGGGCGATCTCCCGGTGGACATCGTGGCCGTGGTCTCCAACCACACGGACCACGAGGAACTGGTCAAATGGCACAACATCCCGTTCTTCCACCTGCCGGTCACCAAGGAGACCAAGCCGGCGCAGGAGGCGCGGCTGCTGGAGCTGGTGGACGAGTTCGACGTCGAACTGGTGGTCCTGGCCCGCTACATGCAGGTCCTCAGCGATGAACTCTCAGCGCAGCTGACGGGCCGGACCATCAACATCCACCACTCGTTCCTGCCCAGCTTCAAGGGCGCGAAGCCGTACCACCAGGCCTACGACCGCGGCGTGAAGACCGTGGGCGCCACGGCGCACTACGTCAACGCCGAGCTGGATGAGGGACCGATCATCGCCCAGCAGGTCATCGAGGTGGACCACACCCACACGGCGGAGGACCTGGTGCGGGTGGGCCGCGATGCGGAGTGCAAGGCGCTGAGCAACGCGGTCCGCTGGCACTGTGAGGGCAGGGTCATGCTCGACGGCGGCAGGACAGTCATTCTGCGCTGACACTTCCCGCTGCCTCAGGCCTCCTGCATCACTGCGGGCTCGTCGTCGTGCGTGGCCGCATCGGTGTCCGCGCCGGAAACCGCGAGCATGGCCAGGATACTGCCCGAAGCCGGCGCCCCGCCGGCCAGTGAAAGAATGATGCCTTGCGCCACCGCGCGGATGGCGAGGTCCCTGCTTCTTGCCGCCTGGGTGAGGGCACCAAGCGCGTCGTCGTAGGAGCACTGGTCCTGCACCATGATCACGCCGCAGGCGGTGTCAACCTCCTGGCGGCTTGCCAGGGCGGTGCGCAGTTCCGCGGAGAGGACCAGGTCCGCCCTGATCTGCAGGGACAGTGCGAGGCTCTTGGCCGCCACATCGGAGAAGGCCAGCAGCCGCGCGGCGACGGCCGGGGTGAACACGTTCCCCGCGACGGCGTAGAACGTCAGGGCAGCACGGTAACCACGCTTAAGTTCCAACGGTACTGCGACGGCGGAGCGGAAGCCGGCGGTCCTCAGGCCCGCCACATAGCCGGGCCAGCGGGAGTCCTTGCAGTGATCATTGAGGATGATGGACAACTCGCCGTTCAGAGCCCGGGCGGAGGGTCCCAGCCCGGTGCGCTGGTCCCATCGCGAAAGGTCGCCGGCGCCGTCGTGAGTTGCCGCGGTGCAGGGCGCGGCTTCCGGCCGCAGAAGGGCAACGGTGCTCTCCACGGGCGATCCGGTAAGATCGCTGGCCATCGCGGCCGCGAGCTTGGCAAGCGAGTACGCCAAGGCGGCCTCGGAGTGCCCGCGGATGCTCAGCAGGGCACCTGAGCCGCGCCAATTCATCTGAGTTTCAGTTTGCATGGTCCAACCCCCAGAGTCGGTATCCAATTATTGTATGAATCCCGTCAAGGGCGCACCCGAGTAGTGAGTACTCGCTTTTTGAAGCGGCCATGGAAGGGCCTGGAACAGGGGTTACGCCGAATCGCCCTTCGGCGGGATCTCCTGGATGACCCACCGGTTGCCGTCCGGATCGCTGAAGTAGGCGAACATGAACCCGCCCAGGTCCTGCGGCTCGCTGACGGGGGCGCCGCGGCCAACCAGTTCGCTGTGTGCCTCCGCCATGTCCGGCACCACCAGCTGGAGGCCCTCAAGGCTGCCCGGCACCATGCTGTTCATGCCGGTGCCGATGACGATCGAGGTTGCAGATCCGGGCGGGGTGAGCTGGACGACGCGCATCCCGGGGATGTGTTCGACGTCGTGGTCGAGCACGAAGCCGAGCTGGTCGGTGTAGAAGGCCTTGGCGCGGTCGACGTCGGTGACAGGCACCTGCACAACTTCAAGTCGGAGTTCCATGCCGTCAATCTACGGCACTGAAGCGACTATTTGTCGAAGTAGGTGGCCGGCTCTTCGCCTGAGACCTTCAGGACCATTTCCTCGGCGACGTCCCGGAGCTTCTGGTTCCGGTGGCTGGAGACCTTGATGAGGATTTCCATGGCTTCGGCCTGGCTGCAGCGGTTCTGGCCCATCACGATGCCGCAGGCGAGGTTGATGGCCGTGCGGCTCGACATTGCCGCAGCCAGGTTATCCGCAGCGCCCTCGGCGGTGCCGATCCGGACGGCCAGGCGCACGGCCCGGCCGGCGACGTCGGCGAACCGGGCCGCCTCAGTGATGGTTTCCTCGGAAAACGAGTTGACGGCGGGCGCGAAGAAGTTCAGGGCAGCGCTGGCGTCTTCATTGAGCTGCATGGGCACGCCGAGGACGCTGAAGCAGCCTTCCTCCATCAGTGCCTTCTGGTAGCCGGGCCAGCGCGGATCGGTGCGGGCGTCGGCCATCAGGACCGGCTTCTTCACTTTCAAGGCCAGGATGCACGGGCCGTCGCCCACCCGCTGTTCGATCTTGTCCAGGTGGATGGCGCGCGGAGTGCTTCCGCCTACCGTCGCGGTTTTCTTGCCGTGCTTGAGCGTTACGCCGCACTCGATTTCGGCTCCTGCGGACCGGCTGATCGCGGAGGACGCGATGGCGGAGAGCCCGCCAAGGAAGTCCGCCACGGTATCCGTGCCGATAATCAGGTCCTGCAGCTCAACGATCAGCTCATGCTCAGGCGAAACAGTCATGCCCCATTCTAGGCCGAACCCGGAACGGCCATCTTCTGGACGGCAGCCGGATCCTGGGTGATCACGATGTCCAGGGCCTCGGGGTCCAGCAGCTTACGCGTGCCGGTCCTTGCGTCCCTGATCCAGATCAGTTCCAGTGAAGGTACGACGTCGGTGACCCGGCCTCGGTGGAAAAGCTTGCCGTTGTGCCACGCCTCGATGTAGTCGCCGGGCTGGAGTTTTACCTTTTGTGCCTGCTGTGTGCTCATGCTGTGCCCCCTGCTGATGATGTCCCCGTAGTCACAGCATGCCCCGGGCAGGTTGCCGGAGTGTTTCAGCGCGGTGATTTTTCCGTGTCGGCTTCGGGTGGCTCCCGCGCTGCCCGGACCCTGCCGGTGCGGGGACTAAAGACTCTGACGCCGGAGGCCGGCCGGGACGAAAGTGGATCCAGGGGCTGGGGCAGTCCGGCAGCGAGGAACGAGTCATGATGTTTTGGGACGGGCATATGGGCGGCTGGGGATACGTCCTGATGTGGGTGAGCTTCGTGTTGTTCTGGGGTGCCGTTATTGTTGGCCTCGTCCTCTTGGCCCGGTCCACGGGAGGGGGGAACCGCCGTCCTGACATGGGCGGGCCCCGCTCCCGCTTTGCAGAGGACCTCCTTGCCGAACGTTTTGCCCGCGGTGAAATCGATGAGAACGAGTACACCGCACGCCTCGCCGCGCTCCGCCGGGGCCGCGAAACGTGATGGACCTCCGGCTTGTCTCCCGGGTTCTGTTCCTGCGGGCGGCCTGGCGCAGACGGGACCGTTGGGATGCCGCCCGGATCGCCCAACACCAGGACCAGGCCCTGCAGGAGCTGCGCCGGGCAGCCTATGCCGGCTCGGAGTTCTACCGCCGCCATCACGCCGGACTGTACGGCGCACCCCTGGGTCAGCTGCCGCCCGTGACGAAGGCGGACCTGATGGACCACTTCGACGAGGCAGTCACCGCACCGGACCTGCGGTTGGCCGATCTGGAGAAGCACTTGCATGCCCTGGTTGAGCGCGGGGGAGACCCGGGGGTGCCGTGGAAGGGCCGCTGGTGGGCTGCGGCCACGGCAGGGACCACGGGCCAGCGCGGAACTTTCGTCTGGGACCGCGGTGAATGGGCGACTGTCCTGGCCTCCTATGCCAGGGCGAACGACTGGGCCGGGATTCCCGCGGGGCCAGCCCACCTCCCGAAGGTGGCCCTGGTCAGCACCCTCGTCCCTACCCACCAGTCAGCGGTCCTGGGCGCATCCCTCCGCTCCAGGCTCGTCCCCACGCTCCGCCTGGACGTTACCGCACCCTTGGCGGAGACGGTGGCCGCGCTCAACCGGTTCCAGCCCAGGGTGCTGGTGGGCTACGCCTCAGCCCTGGAACCGCTCACGGCGGAGCAGCGAGCCGGGCGGCTGCACATCTCTCCGCAGGGGGTCATGTCAGCCTCCGAAGTGCTCAGCCCCCACGCGGCGGCCGAGCTCGAGGCGGCGTGGGGAAGCGTTCCTTTCGATGTGTACGCGGCCACCGAAACGGCCGGAATCGCCTCCCCCTGCACCTACCGGAACAGCCACGTCTATGAGGACCTCCTGATCGTCGAACCCGTGGATCACGCCGGGAACGCCGTGCCGCCGGGGACAACCGGGGCAAAGGTCCTCGCCACCGTGTTGTTTTCGCGGACCCTGCCGCTGATCCGCTACGAAATGTCCGACACCGTGCGGCTGGGCGGTCGGGGTTGCCCCTGCGGACGCTCCTTTGCCCTCCTGGAGGACATCGAAGGCCGGATGGAAGATGTCCTGCACCTGCCGGGCAAAAGTGGCAGCGTGGATGTCCATCCGAACGTGTTCCACGATGTCCTGGACCAGGCGGCCCACGCAGGCTGGCAGGTCATCCAGGAAGCCGCCGGCCTGCGGGTGCTCCTGGCCGGACTCGCGCCCGGCGGGTCGGTGGAGCAGGTGAGGGCCGCGGTGGTTGAAGCCCTCACCAAGGCAGGCGTGCTGCAGACCGCAGTGGACGTGCACCTGGTGGACCGGCTTGAACGGACACCCCTCGGCAAAGCGCCGCTGGTGCGTGGCCTGAAGAAAAACTATCGTGGCTGACCAGGCGTCCCGGCGGTAGAATTCAAGCGGCCGTCGTCGGGCCGCCCCTCGCAAAGGCCTGGCCCTAGGGACTGGACGAAATCATGCTCAGGAAGCTGCTTTGTACGTTGAACGTAGGGCATCACTGGCTGGCCGAATCAGATGCAGACGGCAACTTCCGCCGGCACTGCATCCACTGCGGAAAGTACTACCGCCGCAGCGCCACGGTGGGTGGACGCGAGCGCAGCGGCAGCCATCCGCCCGACCCTAACGACGGCATGCACGACGGCACCTATCCCGCCCCGCCCTTCTCGTAGGAACACCGGTGGTCCTCATGCCTGAACGTCACATCATGGTGCAACGCCGCATGTCTGCGTCCCCGCGTTCCGTGTGGGCCCTATACGCCGACACAAAAAATCAGCCGAGTGCATTGGTGCCGTTCAAGCAGGCCGAGTCAATGCTCACGCTCGAGCCCGACGACCACGGCACGTTAGCCACGTTCAGCTACCGATACGTACCCCGGGGTGGCCTGATCGGCCGTGTCACCGGCCCATTGATCGACAGGATGCTGACGGCCACCTTTACGAATATGCTCGCCTCCACCGATGAGGCCGCCCAAGCGAACGGGTAGCGAACGCGGCGGGACGGAGCCGGCATTCTTAGCTCGCGGCCTTGGCCCGCCGGTCGGGGATCTCCATCTGGAAGCCGCAGCGGCAGCGGAGGACCCGGGTGGCCAGGTAGACGCTCAGCGCCTCCGGTATCAGCCGGTCGGAGTAGCTGCCATGGACGCTGCGCAGTTCGCTGCCCACAGTGTTCATGGGCTGGCCGCAGTGGATGTAGTGGCCCCCGCAAGCCAGCACTCCTGAAGGGGTGCCCGGCCGGTCCAGGATCCGGGCCACGTCCGCAACGTCGGTGTCCTGGGTGGTGGGAACGCCGCACTCCGTGCAGGAGAAGGTGACCGCCACCATGAACGGGGAACCCGCGAAGGGTGAGCCGGCGTCGAGCGCGTCTATGGAGGTGATTTCGAGCTTATCGACGTTCCCGCACTTCGAGCACCTCAGCGGGTCCGACGCCGGCGCCTGCCAGGTGGCGTCGTCGTCGTGCCTGACGGTCATCAGGCCACGGCCGGGTAGCTGGCCAGGATGTATTCGGCGGCGGCCGGACCGTGCATCATGAGTTTGCTGTCATTGATGTCGATCCCGCACCGGTCCATGGCGGTGCGGAACGCCGCGTCGGAATGGGGCTGCAGATCGTTCAGGAGGCACCAGCTGACGTACAGCCCGTACAGGCAGTCGGGCCCCAGGGGGCAGTCGCTGGTGGGGTCGAGAATGGTGGCTTCATCAAGGAAACGCTGGTAGTGCGAGGTGGACATTGTGGCTCATTCCATGCCTGCATCCTGTGCCGCCGCGATGCTACAGCAGCTTCCCGCGGTCTATGCAGAAGGACCGGGTAAGGGGCCGTAAATCGGTCTGGCCCACTGATTGAATCTACGCCCGAGGGCCGCCGCTTGTACAGAGTCCGGCTGGGCAGGGTCATTGGCGCGTAGGAGAGCCCCCGCTCCGGGACCCTCCCCTTGACAGTAGAACCTCAAGGGCCTACCTAGCGGATATTGACCCAATCTTGCAACCAGGTTGACTGATCCTTAAGCCGCGTTGGCAAGAGTAGGCACAGCCGGGAAAACACGGCCAAAGCACGCTGCTCGCCCAACAGGGCCGACTGCAGTTGAAACGATACGGGGTCGCAATTGTCTGAGGTTCTGAACGCAGAGGTCACAAGCAGCGAAGAGGCGGGTTTCAGCCGCCGCAGGGTTGTTAAGGGTGTGGCCTGGTCGGTTCCGGTTATCGTTACCGCCATTGCGGTTCCGCCCGCATCGGCGTCACCAGGCCCGGTCTCCGTAACTATGGGGGCGAATGGCAATATCACTATTTCCAAAGACCAAGGTCAAGGTCTAAGCCGAGCGGGTTTTGGTCCTTCAACCCTTACTGTCCAGAACACGTCGGGGTCCCCGGTAACTGGAACAATAGGCATTATTCCCAGCGTCAACACCGGGACGGTGAGGTCGGGCATAGCCATCAGGGCCGTCGGTCCGGTGGGTACCGCCACCGTTGACCCAACCAGTTACATCTCGACAGCGACCCTGACAATCTCGGCTGGCCAATCGGCGACAACTTCGATTTCCTTCTACTACGTCGATGGCAAGGGCAGCAACGCGCCAACAACTGGTCAACAGTACACATTCGCGATGACGATCACAGTGGGTTCCCTCGTCGTTACTGTCCCCGGCATCACCATGAACGTCTGATGATCTGGCACCGCTCAACCCACGTCGCCCAAGTCCGTACCCACTCAGCCAGCCGGGTTGCCCTTCTTCACCTGGACGCAACCCAGCCGGTGGTCCTCGAAGGCACGGCTGCAACCATCTGGGAACTGATCGACGGCCGCCGAGACCAGGCAGACATCATTGCCGAACTGGAAGCCGTTTTCGAGGATGCTGCCGGCCAGTTGGTGCGCCAGGTCGAGGCATTCCTGGCCAGCCTGGAAGCCCAGCGCCTGATTGAGCCCGCCCGAATCAAGTAGGTCGGCAGCAGCAATAGCAACTTCACACTACGAGCGCCAGATCCGGGGGGATTCATGAGCTTCGGAAACACACAGGTCGCGTGGGCGCCCCGGCAGTTCGAAGAACCCCGCGGCGGGGATCTGCTGCACCTCGACGTTTTGGGAGTGCAGTTCGCCGTCCGCTGGGGCCGCGAGGTCACCTGGGAACACCGCGAGGGTATGCGCTCGGCCTGGGTGCGCTGTGCCAGCATTGGGGAGCCCTTGGCTCCGCCGCTGCCGAACGAAGCCACGGACACCCAGCCGTTCACTGCTTCCGTCACGTATCAGTCCCCAACGCACGACGGCGGCACCTTCCTCCTTCAGGCCGCCTCCTTTGAGGAGCTGGCTGAGAGCCTCACCTCCCGGCTCACCGTCGCGGCCATCCTGGCCAACGCGGGGGAGTTCACGATGCTCCACGCCTGCGGAGTAGCGGATCCGGTGACGGGGGCTGTGGTTGCCTTGGTGGCAAGGTCGGGAACCGGCAAGACCACCGCAGCCTCGCTGCTGGCCAGGACCTACGGTTACGTCACTGACGAGACAGTCGCCATCCGGCCCGACGGCTCGGTGGTTCCCTACCCCAAGCCGCTGTCCGTGAAGCAGCGTCCCGGCGGGCCCAAGCTTCAGGTGGGACCGGACGTCCTCGGCCTACAGCCTGCCCCCGCCCAGCCCTTCATCCGGTCCATCGTGCTGCTGGACCGGGTCGAAGCAGGCCACGTCCCGCCAACCCTGACCAAAGTGCCGCTGGCCGACGCGGTGCTCGCCCTGATCCCGGATTCGTCCTCGCAGGGTGAGATCGCGGAGCCGCTGCAGTCGCTCTGCCGTCTGATCGACAGCGTCGGGGGAGCCTGGAAGATGACCTACTCCGAAGCCGCCGATCTGCCCGAGGCTCTGGCCCCGCTGTTCCGGAAGCAGCCCTGGTCGGAGCGCGAATGGGAAGCCGCCGCCACCGGACCAGAAGAACCCGGAAGCATCCCGGAAGGCCACCTCCGGCGGGCAGCACCAAAGGACGCCATCACCATCAACGGCGACCTGCTGCTGATGCTGGAAGACCAGATCGTGCGGCTGGGCGGGATCGGCCCGGCCATCTGGGACGCCACCAAAAACGCAGTAACGCCGCACCAACTCGCAGAAGAGGTCGGCAAAGTGCACGGCACGCCGGAAGGCTACCGGGACGCCGTCGCCACCGCCGTCGGACAGCTCGTCGAGAAAGAAGTTTTGAAGCAGGGCGGCACATAACCGCCCATCGCGTGGGGGACCACTCGAAGCAATGACCCGGCAACGCAGACCGGGCCGAAGACACACGAACTTGGATTGAGTGGAAGGAACCACCTTGAGCGTCACCACAGCCACCCCCGGGGAAGCGCCCGCCGGCCTGGACTTATCGGACTACCTCCGCGTGGTCAGGACGTACTGGAAGGCCATCACCGCCTTCACCCTGCTGGCCACGCTGGCGGCGTTCGGCTGGACCGTCCTCCAGCCCAAGATCTACTCCTCCGATTCCAGCGGGATTGTGGTGACGCCGGGCTCGGACAACGTAAGCCTCGCCCTAGCCGGCGACAGCCTGGCGAAGGCGAAGGTCAAGAACTACGAGTCCGTGGCCAAGTCGCGGCTCGTGGCGGACCGCGTCATCGCCGCCCTGGAACTGAAAACCTCTGCCGACGCCCTGCTCGGCACCATCACCGTCAAGGTCCCGCTGGACACCGCCGAGATCCGCGTGACCGCCCAGTCGCCAGACCCGGCCACCGCACAGCGCGTGGCCGACGCCTGGGTCAACGGCCTCGCCGCCCAGGTGGAGGCGATCGAAACAGCACCCCCCGCCGAGACGGCTGTTGGGCCCGGCACCGCTGCAACGCCCGACGCCGGCGCTACAGCCGCCGTCCCGGCGTCGGCTGTTCGGGTGCTCCCGTTGGGCAAAGCAGTCCTTCCCACCAGCCCCGTCTCACCCAACGTCAAACTCACCCTGGCGCTCGGGGCCCTCGTGGGCCTGGCCCTAGGTGTCGCCTATGCCCTGGTCCGGAGGCACCTGGACCGGCGCCTCCGCAACGCCGCGGAAATCGAGCGGCTGTTTGCGGTTCCCGTGATCGGCACCCTGCCTGTGGACCACCGCCTGAACGAGAGAAGCACCGTCCTGGACGCCGGCACCGCAGCGGAAGTCCACGACGCCGGCGGAGCGATGGCCGAGGCCCTCCGGGAGCTGCGCACCAACCTCAGCTTCCTCGACGTGGACCAGCCGCCGCGGATCATCGTGGTCACCAGCTCGGTCCAGGCGGAAGGCAAATCGACTGTCACGGCCAATCTGGCGGTCACCATGGCGGCCGCCGGCGAGAACGTTGTAGTGGTCGACGGCGACCTCCGCCGCCCCACCCTGGTGGACGTTTTCAACCTGGTTCCGGGAGTCGGCGTCACCGACGTCCTCACCGGCACCGCCGAACTCGCGGACGTCCTCCAGCCCTGGGGCGCCCTGCCCAACCTCTCGGTCCTCGGCTCCGGCCGCATTCCGCCGAACCCCAGCGAACTCTTGGGGTCCAAGGCCATGAAGAACATGCTCAACGCCCTGGCGGAGAATGCCATCGTCCTGATCGACGCTCCGCCGCTGCTTCCCGTGACGGATGCCGCCGTCCTTTCCCGCGCGGCCGACGGAGCCATCGTGGTGATCCGGACCGGCAGGACCACCCAGGAGCAGCTGGCGCAGTCCCTGGGGAACCTGGACAAGGTCAAGGGCCGGATCCTGGGCGCCGTCCTGAACTACGTGCCCACCCGCGGAACAGACGCCTACTCCTACTACGGCACGTACACCTCAGCGCCCGGTCCAAGCCCTGAGGCAGTGCCCGAGCTTGCGGGCACCCGCCGCCGGGCACGAGCCTAAGCTCAGCCATGGAAAAACAAGCCGCCGAAACACAGCTAAGCATCCCCGAGGCCGTGCTCCTGGGCCATGCCCTCGTGTCACGCGTGGCCGACAGTAAGGGGATCCGGGCCTTCTTCATCAAGGGTCCGGCGAGTGTGATCCAGGGGCTGCGCCAGCCCAGGATCTCCGGTGACGTGGATGTTTTCGTGGCACCGTCGGACCTGGAACCCATGCTCCAGGGCCTGCGGGACCGGGGCTGGCGGGAACGCCCGGTAGACCCGGACAGCAGGACCTTTCCCAAGCACTCCGTCACGGTGGACCATCCCGAATGGCCGTGCTGCATCGACGTCCACTTCCGGTTCCCGGGGATGGAATCTAACCCTGGCGACTGCTTCGAGCTGATGTGGGCCAACACAGAGGACCTTGAAGTTGCGGGACAGGTGGTGCGTGTCCCCTCAAAGCCGCTGGGAATCCTCATTCTTGCCCTGCATGCCCTCCGCTCACCCCAGTTGCCAGCGTGCAGCCAGGAACTCGAGTTCCTGACGGACCTGACACAACGGGAATCGTACGGCGCCGCCGTCCTCGACGTAGCCCAGTCCACCGGATCCCTTGCAGCCATGCGCCCCTTCCTCGAAGACCTCCGGCCCGTGGACGCGACAGTGGACTGGCCGGAGCCCTCCACGGAGTGGCGCAACCGTGTCATGGCCAAAGAGCCCGGCAGTGCCCGGCTGATTGCCATTGCCCAGGCGCCCCTAAAGGACAAGCCAAGAATGCTGTTCCGTGCGGTCTTCCCGCGGCCGGAGGTCTTCCTGAGCGGGAACATCTATGCGGACATGTCCTTCCGTGGACGGCTCCGGCAGCACCGGGCCAGGTGGGCCCGGTTTCTGCGTTCGCTACCCAATATCGTGCGGGACCTGAGCAAACGCCGCCGCTGATGGTGCCGTGCTGACGCTGCGCAGATTCGCTGGCATTGCGCATATTCCGTGACGCCCCCTGCATAACGGTGGCGCCGGGGAAGATGCGCGTCATAGCCGGGTTCGCGCGTCGATATCGGCAGAACGCGTACGACGGCGGGGCACGCCGGCCGCGGCCAGCTTGCGTTCCAGCGTCCCGGCTTTCATGAGCTCGGCCCAGTCCCACCGCACCACGTCGAGACCCGTGGCACGGCTCCGGTTTTCTCGGTTCTTTTCCGCCACGACGGCCTGCGACGGGGTCCGGCCGTTGAGGTACGCGGCCTTGGCGTACTTCTCCTCACCGTCGAACTCGCCCACAACCTTGGACCGCTTCCAGTAGAAGTCGGTGTAGCCCACCAGGCCAGCGGAGTCGTAAATGGCCTGCTGGAGGAAGGGGGCTTCGAAACCGGCCACATGGATCAGCGCACGGCTCAGCGACTCACCGGCCGAGCCTGAGGCAGGATCGGAAAACTCGATGACCGCCCGGATCCTCCTCCCGGCGGCAGCTGAATACGCAGACCCGATGCCGGCCTCCAGTTCAGCCTTGGTCACGGCGGCCAGGCGCCGGGCCCGGTCAGGCCGGAGCACATGGTCCACTGGAGCCACAGCGTGGGTGAAGGGCATGAACGCGGCAAGGTCCAGGACGGTGCGGATGCGGTCCGTGACAAGAAGACCCTCCCGCCGGACGACTTTCAGTCCCGCCGGCGCAGCGAAGTGGCGGCTGACTCCGGCACGTGACCGGCCGCCGTCGTTCTTCAGGGTGAGGGCTTCGACCGGATGGTGCTGGCCGATGGTGGGGATTCCCCACACGCTGGCGGCGGAGTGCCGCGCGAAGACCGTGGGTTTCTCAAAGGTCTGGGCTGCTGCCTGGACGCGGAGGCGGTACTGTTCCCACGGTTTCAGTTCCCTCCAGGCCTGACCGTCGGTGTAAACGCCCTGCCGGATGCGGACCAGGGTGCCGGCTTTCACCCGCTTGGCGAGATCGTTCGGGGTCAGCCCGCGCAAGAGTCGCTCGCGGGACAGGATCAGCGGGGGAAGGTCGGTCATATCCCGACGCTGCCAGCAAGAGTGCCGCGGTGGGAGGGCCAGGAGCAGTTATGTGGACAAGTGCAGGCGACGCGCCTGGTCCCTGACGACGCGCAGGTTCCTGGGCGCACCCCGGATTTGGGCTGCGCAGGGGAATAGGCGCGTCGAAAAGGAATTTGCGCGTCGAAAGGGGGCCGCACGGGCACGCAGAAAGACCAGGCAGAGGGCGGTCGGCGGAGCAAAACCTGGCGGGTTCCTTGACGCCTCCAGCGGCTTCCACATATCCTGAACGAACGGTCGGTAAATAATTCAGTCCACGATGACCGTGCATAGGAGCAATCATGGAAGCCACCGCACTGAGCGACGCCGAAGGCCAGGCGAACTTTGACCGCGTGATCGCCGAGGATTCGCGGATCGAGCCCAAAGACTGGATGCCGCCGGCCTACCGCAAGACCCTGCTGCGCCAGATCTCCCAGCATGCCCACTCGGAGATCATCGGCATGCAGCCGGAGGCCAATTGGATCTCCCGCGCCCCGAGCCTGAAGCGCAAGGCCATCCTCATGGCCAAGGTGCAGGACGAGGCCGGCCATGGGCTGTACCTGTACTCCGCCGCGGAGACCCTCGGCCAAAGCCGCGACGACATGATGGACGCGCTCATCGCGGGCAAGGCCCGCTACTCCAGCATCTTCAACTACCCCGCACGCACCTGGGCGGACATGGGTGCCATCGGCTGGATGGTGGACGGTGCCGCGATCGCCAACCAGGTGCCGCTGTGCCGCGCCTCCTACGGCCCCTACGGCCGCGCCATGGTCCGGGTCTGCAAGGAAGAGTCCTTCCACCAGCGCCAGGGCTTCGAGATCCTGCTGGAACTCGCCAATGGCACCCCGGAGCAGCGGGAGATGGCGCAGGACGCCGTGAACCGCTGGTACGCCCCGGCCCTGATGATGTTCGGCCCGCCGGATGACGATTCACCCAACTCCAAGCAGTCCATGGCCTGGAACATCAAGCGCTTCAGCAACGATGAACTCCGCCACCGGTTCGTGGGCATGATGGCTGAGCAGGTCAAGGTCCTGGGCCTCAAGCTCCCGGATGACCAGATCCGCTTCAACGAAGAGACCAAGAAGTGGGAGCACGGCCCGCTGGACTGGGACGAGTTCCACGAGGTCCTGGCCGGCCGCGGCCCCTGCAACGCCCAGCGGCTGGACCGCCGCAGGGAAGCGCACGACGACGGCGCCTGGGTCCGCGAGGCAGCCGCCGCTTATGCGGTAAAACAGCAGGCAAAACAGTCAATGGAGACGAAGGAATACGCAGCATGAGCCCCCACGGCAACCCGGAAGTCCCGGCCAGCTCGGCCACCGAAATCAACCGCGAGGCAGAAAAGGTTTCAGCAGGCCCGGCCGCAGAAACCCACACGAGCCACAGCCAGGGCTGGGGCCTCTGGGAGGTCTTCGTCCGGTCCAGCCGCGGCCTGAGCCACGTCCATGCAGGGTCCCTGCACGCGCCGGACGCCGCCATGGCCCTGCGCAACGCCCGCGATCTGTACACCCGCCGCAACGAGGGCGTGTCCATCTGGGTGGTCCCGGCGGACGCCATCGCCGCCAGCGATCCCGATTCGAAGGGTGCCTTCTTCGAGTCCCCGCAGGGCAAGGACTACCGCCACGCCACGTACTACACCAAGAGCGAAGGGGTGAAGCACCTGTGAGCGGCCACGGCAACATCTCCACCGGCGTGGCAGGCGACAGCAACGCCTCCGCCACCCGCATCACCCCCGGCAACGCCCTCCGTCCCGAGGACATCGCCCTCGAGGTCCGCACCGGCTTGGCCCGGCCCACGGAGGATGTGGCCGAGTTTGCCCTGCGCCTGGGCGACGATGCCCTAATCCTGGCCCAGCGGCTGGGCCACTGGATCTCCCGTGCCCCTGAGCTGGAGGAGGACGTGGCCCTGGGCAACATCGCCCTGGACCAGCTGGGCCACGCCCGCTCCTTCCTCACCTACGCCGGCGGCGCCTGGGACAAGACCGAGGACGAGCTGGCCTATTTCCGCCGCGAGCATGAGTTCCGCTCCGTCCAGATCTTCGAGCAGCCCAACGGCGACTTCGCGGCCACCATCGCCCGGCAGTTCATCGTGAGCTACTACCAGTACGAGCTGTACCGCAGGCTGACCAAGTCCACCGATGCCACGCTCGCCGCGATCACAGCTAAGGCCGTGAAGGAAGTGGACTACCACCGTGACCACAGCGCCCAGTGGGTCCTCCGCCTGGCCGGCGGCACGGACGAATCCCGCCGCCGGATGACGCATGCCCTCAAGCTGATGTGGCCCTACGTCGAAGAGCTGTTCCGCGACGACGAGCTGACTGCCCGCCTGGCCGAGACCGGCGCCGCCGTCCAGCCCTCCTCCCTGCGTGCCGAGTTTGACCGGCTGACCGGCGAGATCCTCGCCGAAGCCGAGCTGGAGGTCCCGGACGTTCCCCCGGCACCCGGCGGCGGCCGGCGCGGTGAGCACTCCGAGCACCTGGGCTACATCCTGGCCGAGATGCAGGTGCTGGCCCGCGAACACCCCGGAGCAAGCTGGTGACCGCCGTGTACATCGAACCCATTACCCGGCGGAGCGCTGCCGAGCAGAAGGCCTGGGATATTGCCGCGACCGTCTGCGACCCGGAAATCCCGGTGCTCACCATTGCGGATTTGGGGATCCTTCGGGACATCCACGTAGCAGAGGACCAGAGTGTTCGGGTCACCATCACGCCCACGTACTCGGGCTGCCCGGCCATGGACGCCATCCGGGACGACCTCAAGGCCGCGTTCGCCAAGGAGGGCTACGCCAGCGTGGACGTTGACCTGGTGCTCGCCCCGGCTTGGACCACGGACTGGATGACCGAGTCCGGCAAGGCCAAGCTCAACGAGTACGGCATCGCGCCTCCCACGGGCAAGTCCGACGCTGCACGGCATGCAGGCCCCATCCGCCTGAAGATGGCCGTGAAGTGCCCGCAGTGCTCGTCCCTGAACACCAAGGAACTCACCCGCTTCGGTTCCACCTCCTGCAAGGCGCTGTACGTCTGCCAGGACTGCAAGGAACCGTTCGATTACTTCAAAGTCCTGTAAGGAAGCCCCATGCCTGTTGTCCGCCAGACCGCCGCCGAGACGGCGCAGGCCACCGGCCGCCGTCGTCCGTCCTTCCACACCCTCACCGTCTCCGAGGTCCGCCGGCTGACCGAGGACGCCATCGAGGTCACGTTCGGCGTCCCGCCGGAGCTCGCCGGCCAGTTCGACTACCTGCCCGGGCAGTACGTGGCCCTGCGCACCACGCTGCCGGACGAGAACGGCGAACCGAAGGAAATCCGCCGCAGCTACTCCATCTGCGCGGAGCCTCGCAGCTTCCCGGACGGCAGCAGCGAGATCCGGGTGGCCGTGAAGAAGGACCTGGGCGGGCTGTTCTCCACGTGGGCCAACGCCGAGCTGAAGGCCGGGGACACCCTGGAGGTCATGAGCCCCATGGGCGCGTTTGTGTCCAAGCACGGCCGGGACGGCAAGCCGGTGGACCAAAACGTCATGAACTCCATGAACCACCCGGAGGAGCTGGCGGGGGAGCCGGGCAGCTTTGTGGCCATCGCGGCGGGGTCCGGCATCACCCCGGTGATCGCGATCGCCCGGACGCTGCTGGCCGCCAACCCGGAGACCCGCTTCGACCTGATCTACGCCAACAAGGCCGCCATGGACGTCATGTTCCTGGAGGAGCTGGCGGACCTGAAGGACAAGTACCCGCAGCGCCTGGCCATCCACCACGTGTTGTCCCGCGAGCAGCGGATCGCGCCGCTGCTGTCCGGCCGGATCGATTCCGAGAAGCTGCAGCAACTGCTGGGTACCGCCATCCACGCGGACGATGTGGACGAGTGGTTCCTGTGCGGGCCGTTCGAACTTGTGCAGCTGTGCCGGGACACCCTGGCCGAGCGCGGCGTGAAGCCGGAACATGTCCGGTTCGAGCTGTTCACCTCCGGCAAGCCGGACCGCCCCGAGGGCAACGCCGGCCGTCCCGTTCTGGTGGACGAGTCCAAGGAGACGTACAAGATCACGTTCAAGCTGGACGGCCTGCAGGGCGAGGTGGCCAGCCCCACCCACGCCCGCGAGTCCATCCTCAACGCCGCGCTGCGGGTCCGCCCGGACGTGCCGTTCGCGTGCGCCGGGGGAGTGTGCGGCACGTGCCGCGCCAAGCTGGTCACCGGCACCGTGAACATGGACGAAAACTACGCGCTGGAGCAGGATGAACTGGACAAGGGGTACGTGCTGACCTGCCAGAGCCACCCCACCAGCAAGGAAGTCACCGTCGACTTCGACGTCTGAGAATTTCTCTTCGCCCACGAACCAGGAGCCCCATGATTTCCCTCTCCATCGCCAACGGCGTCGCCGAAGTGGTCCTGAACGCCCCGCACAAGCTGAACTCGCTGGACGAACAGGCTCTCGCGGATTTAACCCAGGCGTACGACGACGCCGCTGCCGCCGCATCCCGCGGTGAGGTCCGGGCGCTGCTGCTCAGGGGAGAGGGCCGCGCCTTCTGCGCGGGCCGGGACATCCAGAACGTCTCCCCGGAAAGCGACGACGCCGAGGCGTACCTGGCGGGGCTGGTGCAGCCGCTGCTGCAGAAGATGGCAGCATTCCCCGCCCCGACCTTCGCAGCCGCCCAGGGGGCCTGCCTGGGCGTGGGGCTGGGCCTGCTGCTGGCCACGGACGTGGTGTACGTGGCGGAGAACGCAAAGTTCGGGTCGCCGTTCGCCAAACTGGGCGCAACCCTGGATTCTGGCGGGCACTGGTACTTCACCGAGCGGCTGGGCATGCACCGGACGCTGGACCTGATCTACACCGCTGTGCTGATGACTGGAACTGAAGCCGTGGCGCAAGGGATGTTCAGCCGGGCCATGCCCGCGGATGAACTTCTGGACAACACCCGGGCAATTGTGTCGAAGGTGGCCACCGGGGCAACGGGTGCGTTTAATGCCAGCAAGGAGCTGGTGGCGCACATCCGTGACCAGCGGCTGGGCCTGTGGGAGGCCATGACGGAGGAGAACGCGGAGCAGGCCCGCCTCTGCAAGACCGACGACTATGCCGAGGGCTTCCGGGCCTTCCAGGAGAAGCGTGAGCCAAAATTTACGGGATAGAAATTGCTATCTGGAGGGCTTGATTTGTAGGGTTCACCTATGACAATGGGGAAATCTATAACCAAAGCCGTCATTCCTGCTGCCGGCCTGGGAACTCGCTTCCTGCCCGCCACCAAGGCGATGCCGAAGGAAATGCTGCCGGTGGTTGACCGTCCGGCCATCCAGTACGTGGTTGAGGAAGCCGTCAACGCGGGCCTCACCGACCTGCTGATGATCACGGGCCGCAACAAGCGCGCCCTCGAGGACCACTTCGACCGTGAACCGGGCCTGGAGCAGGCACTGGAAAGGAAGGGCGACCAGGACCGCCTGGACCTGGTGCAGGAGGCGTCCCAGCTAGGCCCCATCCACTACGTCCGCCAGGGCGAGGCCAAAGGCCTGGGCCACGCCGTGCTGTGCGCTGCCCAGCACGTGGGCAACGAGCCCTTCGCGGTCCTGCTCGGTGACGACCTCATTGACGAGGCTGAGACCCTGCTGAGCACCATGATGGAGGTGCAGCAGAAGACCGGCGGTTCCGTTATCGCCCTGATCGAGGTGGATCCCACCGAGATCAGCGCCTACGGCTGCGCGGACATCTCAGCCATCGAGGGCGAGGACTACGTCCGCGTGAACAGCTTGGTGGAGAAGCCGGCTGCAGGCGAGGCACCGTCCAACCTGGCAGTCATCGGCCGGTATGTGCTGCACCCGTCCGTTTTCGGTGTCCTGGAGAACACCGAGCCGGGCCGCGGCGGCGAAATCCAGCTCACCGATGCCCTGCAGACTCTTGCCGCCGGCGAGCGCGAAGGCTCCGGCGTGTACGGCGTGGTGTTCAAGGGCCGCCGCTACGACACCGGCGACAAGCTGAGCTACCTGAAGGCGGTCATCACCTTGGCTTCCGAACGGGTGGAGTTCGGTGAGGACCTGAAGACCTGGATGAAGGCTTTTGTCGGGTAGCCTCTGAAGCTTCTGTAACGCCCTACGGGCCCGCCACCGCGAGGTGGCGGGCCCGTAGCTGTTTAAGGGCCGCAGCGGCCAGCAGAGCCCCTATGACAGCCCCTCCAGTATTTGTGACAACATCCAGCGGGCTTGCGAACCGGTTGTGAAGAAACAGAAGCTGACCCAGTTCCATAATCCCGGAGACGATCAGTCCAAGTGCGCCGATTTGCCACCAGCGTTTTTCGGCGAACGCCAGTGATGCCACCGCGCCCAGCGGAATAAAGAGCACCACGTTGGCAGATGCCTCAACGAACTGGTAATTGAACCATCCCGGAATTCCGCGGGCGTGGAGGAATCTCAGAAGGGCCGATAGCTGCCCCTGCACGGGCTGATCCACAGGGCTTGGCCAGTAAGCCACGAAAGCCAGTGGGATCAGCATGGCTATCAGGACAGTGCGCCAGAGCTTTGGGTTTTTGAGGTAGTTCAAGGGGCGCTCAGGACGTTCGCAGCAGGGCCAGTGCAGCAGTTCCAAGCGCGGTGACGGCCAACAGCCCTAAGAGGATATAGGGGAGGGCCTGTGTGCGGGGGAGGGGTATGGAGTAGTCGAACTGCCGCGGTGCTCTTCGCCAATGTCTCCCCATAGCTCTAATAGATACCACAGGTTAAATGCAGAGGGTGGATGGTTCTCCGGTTTTCCGGAGAACCATCCACCCTCTTTGGTGTTTGTAGGTGCTGCGGTTACGCTGCTGCCTCGGTCTTGGCGCGGCGGCGTACGACAACTACAGAGGCTGCGCCGGCGGCAAGTGCGCCAGCTCCAACCAGAGTCCACAGGATCAGGCCTGAGTCGGATCCGGTGTTGGCAAGGCCGGATCCGGTGTTGGCGAGTGCAGCGCCACCTCCGGTGTTGGACAGCGGTGCACCATTGCTGGCGAAAGCGGGATCCACAACAACCGTGACGGGGCCAACCGTGCTACCTGAAACATTGCCCGTTGCGGTGATGAAGTAGGTGCCGGCTTCGGTGATCGTGATCGGCACGGAGAAGTTGCCCTGAGCGTCCGCCTGAGCGCCGAAGGTCTGCGCCTGGAAAACGGGGATCTTTACGGCAACTGACCTGCCCTGGGATGCGGGCGGGTTACCCGGCGTCACAGTGATCGTCAGGGATTCACCAGCAAAGGGGCCGCGGCCGCGAAAGACAAATTGTTCGCCCGGACCAACGGTGCCGTCAGACACGGCGGCCTGCGGCGGGATGGGCGGGTAGTTGGCGGCGATGGCCGGCGCGGTGCCGACCAGTGCGAGAGATCCTGCAAGTGCGAGTGCTGCGAGCGTTTTTTTCATTAGTGTCCCCCCGGAGACGTTTATGTTTTGATGTACCCGAATTGAGGAGGTTTCCTCTCCGCACGAGACCTGTGCAGAAATCCCGGATATATATCCCACAACGACATTACCATCCGCGTCGAGCAGCTAGCAATCTCTATCCAGTCGGTTTACATAGTGTTAACGCACTGTCTATAACTACTACCCACACGAGAGAATTTCTGTGGGCAGGATCACATCTTTGACAGCTTGGATAGTAGGTGTGACGACGACGTTAGGTTCCGTGTGTTGCACGATCTTCCCGAAAGTAAACTCCACGGTGCGGCTTTCACCTGGTGCGAGTTTGATCGCCATGACGCCTACGGGTCTGTTGCTGTGGATGTAGGTAGCGAAATCGGTTCTCTGTCCGTCCAACCTGGCTGTCTCTGCGTTGGCCTGAACAGGACCGTAGGCCACAATGTTTGTTTGCACGGACCCCGGGGGCACCCCGAAGGAGCCGCCACCCGTCACATAAGCCGGAAGAGTCGTCGCTGCATCCGCTGGTGCAGTGTTCGTGCTCCTAATGCGTAAAGTGATTTGCTCGTATCCGTCCTTGGGACATTCCTTCACCAGGTGGACAGTCCGCTTTACGTAATAGTCCATCTTCGCGCCGGTGCCGTCGTTGAAGTAGACACCGAATTGTGAGGGGGCAATGCTGGGTCCAGCAATGGATCCGCTCAAGGGGTATTGGGCGATGACAGACTGTTCGTCCGTGAGGCCCGACCAGACCAGCACGCGCCCCTCGTCGCTACCGCGAGCGAGCCCTTCTACGAGGCCTTTCGCGTTTCCTTTACCGTCCGACAGGGCGGCGAAGATTTCTTGAGCCACCCCGGCGAAGTAGGCGTCCTGGAGACGGGGCTGTTCGAGCTTGGCATACACGTCAGAAAGCAAGGTCTGAACGACATTGTGGCCGGTCAACTCTGTAGGCAGGCCAGCATCTTCGAGTGCCACGAGTTCAGGCTGACTGATGTTCACCGGACCAGTGGCATCCAAGATGTATCCCAGCGCCACGGGGTCAATCGATATCACCCCGTCAACGCGCTGTCCCGTCTTCCTCTCCCACATGGTTTGGGCAGTGGCGGCCGCTGTCGGGAAATCGGGAGTTAAGTTCACATCTTGCATGAACTTCCCCGCGCGACCGGAGTAGATTGCTTGTTGTTCGGGGTCTAGATGCACAATCGGCGACATCGCGCCGAGAGCTGCCGCACTGCTCTGCGAGCCAAGGCTCAACTTGCCCTTGTCCAGGCCTACAACGGCCAGAGCCCCGGGTATGCCGCCCGAAGCCCTTACCTCCGCATTATTTTGAATCATGAGGAGGTAATTGCGCGGTGTCTGCGCCCCGAGCATGCCCGGCGTGATCTTTGCGGCGGCGGCGGCAGCGTTCAGGGCTCCGGTAACGTCGTTTAGTTGGTCTCTCGCTTGAGTCAATGGGTCGGCCACCTGCGGTAACAGCCTGCTGGCGTCGATCTGATCTAGCCTGTCAGCTGACAGCCAGACGGCGTGCGCTGCAGCCGAGATGCTTGGCGAAGCTTCCTCCAGCGTTGCCAGATCAGCACCTTCGCTGGTGGGAAGCAAAGCTTCCCAATCCAGGGTGCCATAAACACTCACCAGCGGTTCGAGACCAAAGCCGACCACATCGTCCGCCGAGCGTGCAACCTCTGCCACAGCGCTGAAGTTTGAACCTAGCCCAGGCAGGCCTGTGGCTAACGTCCACAGGGGATCGTTGGCTGCTTCCTTTGCTGCAACAGTGTGGGCGCGCAGTTGTGTCACGGTTTCAAGAGCTTTGCCGGAGCTGTCGCTCGTGATGTTCTCTTTCAAGGTCGGGATCAAAAGTGTTGCCGTATTGAGTTCAGAGCTGATCGCCGATGCCTTGCTTCCCAGCCAAGCCGCACTTGCAATGGCGACGAGAATGAGACCACCAAGTGACAACAGCGCAAGCATTAGTGACCTGCGATGCCGTGGTTTGCGAGACTTCGGAACGCTAAGACCGCTGGATCCCAGGTCACGCTCCGCAGGTTGCTGAGTGTCCGCCATCTCAGGGTCGACCCAGGCCTCGGTAGACCCAGCCGGCTGCGCGCCACTTGGCGGCGTCCAGGACATTCCGGCCATCAAGGATCCGGCGCGAAGAAACAGAGCTTCCTAAGCCATAAGGGTCCAGGTCGCGATATTCCTGCCACTCTGTGAGTAACAGCAGAGCATCCGCCTTCATCACGGCAACGGAAGTCTCCACTTCGTAGTGCAGTTCAGGAAATCGACGAGCGGCATTCGGTAGGGCCTTAGGGTCTGTAACTGTCACAACCGCCCCTTGCAATTGGAGTTGAGCAGCGATGCTTAGGGCGGGGGAATCGCGAACGTCATCACTCTCAGGCTTGAACGCAGCGCCCAATACCGTGACTCGTTTGCCTAAAAGGGTTCCTCCGCAAAGGTCGCGAGTAAGCTCCACCACACGGGTTCTTCGACGCATATTGATGGCATCTACCTCGCGCAGGAAGGTAAGTGCCTGATCGGCGCCAAGCTCTCCCGCCCTCGCCATAAAAGCGCGGATGTCCTTGGGCAGGCATCCGCCGCCAAAGCCGATGCCCGCATTGAGGAATTTTCGGCCGATCCGATCGTCCATACCAATGGCGTCAGCGAGTTGAGTGACGTCTGCTCCTGCCGCCTCGCAAACTTCGGCCATTGCATTAATAAATGAAATTTTGGTTGCGAGAAAGGAATTTGCGGCTGCCTTCACGAGCTCAGCCGTCGGGTGGTCGGTCACTAAGCGGGGCGTGCCCGATGCGAGCGGAGTCGAATAGACGGCGTCCAAGACGGCAACTGCAGGATGGTCTTCCGAGCCGTCCAAGACTCCGTACACGAACCGATCGGGCTGTAGCGTATCCGAAACTGCATGGCCCTCCCTGAGGAATTCTGGATTCCAAATCACGTGCGCATCGGGTTGTTTGGCTCGGACTATGTCCGCCAAGCGTGAGGCCGTTCCGACGGGCACTGTCGACTTTCCGACCACAACATCGTTTGGAAAAAGATATGGGAGAAGTCCGGTTGCGGCGCCGTCTACGTACGTCATGTCGGCAGCATTTTCACCCGTTTTTTGAGGCGTGCCGACGCAAATGAAGTGCACAGCACTTCCTGCGGCAGCGGCTAAATCGGTGGTGAAAGTCAGACGTCCCGTATCCTGCACTTCCCTCAAAAGCTTGTCGAGTCCTGGCTCGTAGAACGGTGCACGTGCCGCAGACAGTTCTTCGATTTTTCGCTCGTCCACATCAACCCCGACCACCTCGTGGCCCAACTTCGCCATACAAGCCGCATGAACAGCGCCCAGATAGCCGCAGCCGATTACAGATATGCGCATTGTGATATTTTCCTTCCCCAAGGGGTCAGCTATTAGCGTGGCTTTGAAACGAGGTTAGCGAGATTAGTAGGCGCCGGTGCTACCAAAGACAGCACGGACTGTCCGGAGGATGATGACGAGGTCGCCGGCTAGCGACCAATTTTCCACGTAGTACAAGTCCAGTCGGACTGAGTCCTGCCATGATAGGTTCGAGCGCCCACTCACCTGCCAAAGTCCCGTTAGCCCCGGCTTCACCAGCAAACGACGACGTACGTCGCTTTCGTAGGCCTCGACTTCCCGGGAAAGAGGAGGACGTGGGCCAACCAAGCTCATGGAACCACTAAGGACGTTTAGCAGCTGAGGCAATTCATCCACGCTGAATCGCCGCAGGAAAGCGCCAACGCGCGTCACGCGTGGATCGTTCTTAATTTTAAAGAGCGGACCACTACCTTCGTTCTTTGGGGCCAACTCCGCAAGGCGGGTTTCGGCGTCGGACACCATTGAACGAAACTTGAGCATAAAGAAGGGGTTTCCCTCCATTCCCACGCGTTCCTGACGGAATAGGACCGGGCCCGCACTATCCAGCTTTATCAATAGGGCCACCAAGATCATTGTGGGCGATGCCAGCAAAAGCAGTAGGGCCGCGGCGAACACGTCAAAAAGCCGCTTGGCGACGCGTTGCCCGCCTTCAAGCGTGGGCGTCGTCACATGAATGAGCGGAAGCCCGGCTACCTGTTGAGTGTGTATTCGAGGCCCGGCAATATCCGTTAGTGCAGGCGCCATGATTAGACCAATGTTCCGAGCCGCCAGCTCCCAACCCAAGTGACGCAGCGTTTGAGGTTGAAGTTGAACACCGGCGGACACTGCTACTGCATCGGCACCGCATGCCTCCAGAGCCGTGACTATGGAGTGTGGATCGGGTTTGTGGCCCACGATCTTCAGTCCCGAGTTGGGTTCCACGCCAACGCCAGCTTCTAGTCCAGGAATGTATGCCGCGACTGGGAGATAACCAGCGTGCTTGGCCCCATGCAATGACGCCGCCAGGTGCGCAACAGCCCCGGGACCTCCAAGCAAAAGCAGACGAGACATGCTCTGCCCTTGCCCGCGTTTGATGCTTAGGTGTTGCCTGATCAACCATCGAGCGAGTAAAAGTCCGAGTAGCCCAACTGGCAGAGCGAGTCCTACGTAGCCGCGAGCGGTATCAATCCGGAATACATAGGAAACAATTGCAACGATGCCAAACAACCACAGGGAGGCTGCGGCGACTCGCTTGTATTCGTCGGGTCCGGACCCAAGAATGCGGCTCTGTCGGCTGTTCCACGCTCCCAGCATTACCCACCACGCGGCAGCAAGGACGACAGAGAACCAGACGTACAGGACATCTTGGCCAGCAGAACTAGAATCTTGGTCCAGACCAAAGCGGATTAGGTAAGCTCCCACCACTGCCCATATGACAACAAAGGCATCGACTGACCGCAGACGCCGGGAAGAACGCCTCCGCCAGTTGGCGTCCTCACTCAACGAGTTCCCCCATTTCCAAGGCCGATTAGCTGCGAACGGAGAGAAAGTTGTCCCTGAACCACTTGACGGTTCCGCGAACGCCTTCTTCAAGTCCGATTGATGCGGACCAGCCGGCGTCGGCCAACTTGGACACATCAAGTAGCTTCCTCGGTGTGCCGTCAGGCTTTGTGGTGTCCCACGCAATTTCGCCTGTATAGCCAACCGCTGATGCCACCAACGTGGCAAGCTCCTTGATGGTGACGTCGCTTCCTGTCCCAACATTGACTTGGGACGGGCCGTCGTAGTTCTCCAGCAAGTGAAGACACGCTGACGCCATGTCGTCCACATGCAGGAACTCCCTGCGAGGTGATCCCGTTCCCCAGTTGGTTACAACCTGGGCCCCTGACTTTGCCGCCTCGTCGTAGCGCCTTATCAAGGCGGGCAACACATGTGAACCAGTTGGCGAGAAGTTGTCTCCAGGGCCATACAGGTTTGTCGGCATGGCGGAGATCCAGGGAAGTCCGTATTGCCGCCGGATAGCCCGGATGTGCATAATGCCGGCAATCTTAGCAATTGCATAAGCATCGTTGGTTGGCTCCAAGTGGCCGGTAAGCAATGAATCTTCGCGAATCGGCTGCTGTGCAAATTTCGGATAGATGCAGGATGAACCTAGGAATAGGAGACGTTCCACACCATGTTCCCGAGCGGCATCGAGGACGTTTACCTGGATCCTCAGGTTGTCGCTAAGGAAATCAACGGGATAGGTACTGTTGGCAAGAATGCCGCCGACCTTTGCTGCGGCCAGCACCACATAGCGAGGCTTCGTCTCCGCGAAGAAGGCGAAAACCGCATCGCGGTCCGTCAGATCGAGTTCTGACGACTTGCGCCCTACCAGATTGGCGAAGCCCTCGGCTTCCAAATTCCTCCAGATCGCTGAGCCCACGAGTCCGCGATGTCCAGCGACATAGAAGGTCGAGGCGCGGTCAAGTGGAGCAGGCTCGAAGGTTACATCTTCAGACACTAGCTTTTCCAGCTTTCCAACTCGACAGTGTCGATCCAATGGTTCCCAGCGTGCTTAAGGGCTTCGATGTCAGCGTCCACCATAATGCGAGCCAACTCAGGAGTATGCACTGAAGCCTTCCAACCCAGCTTCTCCTGCGCCTTCGACGCGTCACCGACCAAGGCGTCCACTTCCGTGGGACGCAAGTAGCGCTCATCGAATTGGACATGGTTTTCCCAATTCAGGCCGGCGTGCTCAAAAGAAATCTGGAGAAAGTCGCGAACGGTGTAGTTCCCACCGGTTGCAAGCACGAAGTCGTCGGGCTCATCAGCCTGGAGCATCCGCCACATACCTTCGACGTACTCGGCGGCGTAGCCCCAGTCCCTCACGGCATCGAGGTTGCCCATATACAAAAGGTCCTGTTTCCCGGCCTTAATGGCGGCTACGGCACGGGTTATCTTACGCGTGACAAAGGTCTCGCCGCGGCGGGGTGATTCGTGGTTGAACAGAATGCCGTTGACCGCAAACATGCCATAGGCCTCACGGTAGTTCTTTGTGATCCAGTAGCTGTATACCTTCGCTGCTCCATACGGAGACCGTGGATAAAACGGAGTTTCCTCGTTCTGCGGGGGAGGGGTAGCTCCATACATCTCTGAGGACGAGGCTTGGTAAAAGCGTGTTTCGATGCCGGACATCCGGACGGCTTCAAGCAACCTTATGGTTCCAACGCCTGTCGTGTCGGCTGTGTGCTCGGGCTCGTCAAAGGAAACTCGAACGTGTGACTGTGCTGCAAGGTTGTAGACCTCATTGGGCTCTATTTCAGCCAATAGAGTCACCAACCGTGCACCGTCGCTCAGATCGCCATAGTGCAGAAAAAGCTTAGCCTTGAGGTCGTGAGGGTCGACGTAAAGGTGATCTATGCGTGCCGTATTGAACGTGGATGCGCGGCGGATGAGGCCGTGAACCTCGTAACCCTTGCGGAGTAGCAATTCGGCTAGGTACGAGCCATCCTGTCCGGTGATGCCAGTAATCAGTGCGCGCTTTGTCATTTTGCCCCCATGAAGCGAAAAAAGAGTCGCGTAGCCTAATGGCTGCGCGACGTTGCCAGACTCGTAATGAACACATCATAATGGTCAACAGCTGCAGACTTGGACAGTGTGTCACGACTGAAGCGAAGTCCGCGTGCTCCGAGTTCCGAAGCCGCTGATGAGTCCTGACCGAGAGCCTGCGCAGCGTCAACGAGGGCAACCGGGTCGGCGGCATTTACTCGTATGCCTCCGCCGGACGCAGTGATCTCGAACGAAGTGACACTCTCCTGATCTGTGGCAGCCAACACCGGCACCCCCGCGTTGAAGTAGGACGTCAATTTACTTGGGACAGCCATGTCTTTGACCCCGGGCAGCTCATTCACCAGCAGGACGTCGGCTGCGGCGAGAGCCAACTGAAATTCGTTCCCAGGCAACGGATCGACAAATTCCAGGTTGCCAACATCCTTCGCGAGTGACTCAAGATGCTTGCGTTGATTCCCGTCGCCCATAAGAACGAAACGCAACCGGCTCTGGCGGGACTGAGCAATCCGCGCAGCATTGATCACATTTTCGAGTCCCTGCTTTTTACCCATGTTTCCTGCATGCAGAACAACGATATCCTCGTTCTCCCAACCGAATTTTTGACGAAACGCCTCCCGTCCCTCTGTTGGGGACGCAGACAGATGCGTCCAGTTGCGGATAACAGCCACGGCGCCCCGTGAAACACCAAGGGAACTTACGATGTGTTCGCGGAACCGTTCATGGATTGCTACTACGCCATCAGCCGAGCGCAGGATTCTTGATTCAATGCGAGCGACCATGCCCGCCGCCCGACTGCCGCTCGCTCCGGTTTCTATCAGCCCTCGGCTGTAGATGTCCTGAACCCATATACCGATCGCCGGTCTCCGCCGCTGAGCGCGTGCGCGAAGCATGACGAGTCCACTCGAAAACAATGCGGGGCTGACCAAGAGCACGACATCTGGCCTACCCCAGGCGGCGCATAATGCCCTCACCCCGAAGCTCAACTCCATGTGCATTCGTTGTATTGTGTTCGGTCTGCTGGGAACATGATGGCGAAGGCGCCGTACCCTGATGCCGTTAATGAGTTCATCTCGTGACCACCCGTCGTATCCCTCCCGCCTTCGCCATTCCGGGTAGTGCGGGTAGCCCGTTATGATCCGGACAGTGTGACCGGCATCTGCTAGCCCTTCCGCCAGGCTGGCAGTGTAGGGAGCGTTGCCCGTGGGTTCCGGGGCATAGTTGAGGGCAAGAATAGTCACGCGCAATTTTGGTGGAGTCACAAGTGCAAGAATAGCGTCGGGAAGTGGACGCGTGATCGACTGACCCAACGCGCAGCTGATCGGGGGAACATGAGCAAGGAACATCGGGTCATTGACCTCTCCCGCGCACCGGGTGAGCGCACAAGTTGGGGCAGGCCGAAGGTAGTGGTTTACCTCTGGGCTGCAGCGGAACTGTTGTTTGTTACGAACGCGTGGCAGATTAGTTCGAAACTGAGGATAAAAGTACTCCGTGTGTTTGGTGCAAAGATCGGTTCTGACGTGATTTTCCGTCCGAGGACGCGCGTCAAATTCCCGTGGAACCTGCATGTGGGAGATCGCGCCTGGATTGGCGAGGGTGTATGGATACACAACCAAGACGATGTCATCCTGGGTCACGATTCGGTCGTTTCACAAGAGACATTTATCACAACAGGTAGCCATGCGCACCGACGAGACATGGCGCTGATAACCAGGCCGGTGATTGTTGAGCCTGGCGCATGGCTGACAGCTCGTTCAGTCGTGCTGGGTGGGACGACTATCGGAACGTCCGCGATAGTCACACCAAACTCGGTGGCGGGACCAAACCAAGTGCTCGAGGCCGGTGGAATATATTCAGGCAATCCTGCCCGAAAGTCGGGCGAGCGGTTTCCCGAGTGATGAATGCCCTGATTGTTCGGCTTGAACGTAGATCGAGATGAGATTGTGAAACCTTCTACTTTAGTGAATGCGACCGTCGTAATTTTAACGAGAAATGAGGCGCGTCATATTCGACGGGCAGTCGAAAGTGCGCGCGATTTCCGCTATGTCTTGGTGGTTGATTCGGAGAGCGATGACGCTACGGCTCTAATTGCCGAGCAAGCGGGTGCGCGTGTGTTGCAGTTCAACTGGAACCGTCAATACCCCAAGAAGAAAGAATGGAGCCTCGCTCATACTGAAACAGACTGGGTTTTCTATCTGGATGCTGATGAGTACTTTGAGCCGGGTCAAATTGAAGATATTCGGCGGATCATTGACGACAGTTCGGCCGCAGCCTACGAAGTTCCACTTCGGTATTTTTGGGTAGGGCGTGAACTCAAGCATGGTCACCGCGTAACAAAGCGAATCGGAATGCGCAAGAGTAAGTCGTTCTGGCCGAGACCTGATGATCTTGACGTGGGAAATATGTGGGAAGTAGAAGGTCACTACCAGCCTCAGATCACTGAAGGATCAGTCATCAGGGCACAGTTGCCCATTGGTCACCAGGACGAGGACGGCTTGTATGACTACTTTGGTCGACACAACCGCTACAGCGACTGGGAGGCCCACATGCTACATAAAGGCGATGAGGTGTCCCGTCAGAGTAGGTCACGATTGGGTCGTATCGCAGTGAAGTTGCCAGCCAAACCCGTTGTGTTTTTTATTTATTCCTATTTCTTACGGCTCGGATTCTTGGACGGCTCGGCTGGTCTGAGTTATGCGATTGCTCTTTCGTTTTACTACTGGCAAATTGATCTTAAGATTAGGGAACTGAAAAACTCATAGAATCCACAAGGATACAGCTACCGACTAGAAGTTGAGGAGAAGCAAAATTAGCGAAATTCATCAAGCTTATGATTTTTGCGTCGTCGGCGCGGGCACCCTCGGCATCTACTTGGCCGGCATGCTTGCCTCTACCGACAAGAAAGTGCTTCTTCTTGAGGCTGGACGTAGTGCAGGAGACGGGCGGACATCAATCGTTCAATCCGCGGCCGCAAAAGCGGGCGGGCACACTGGCATCCAGGACGGCTGGACCACCGGCCTAGGCGGAACTAGCCAAATCTGGGGAGGCCAACTATGGCCATGGGAACGCTGGGAAATGAGCTTGGACTCAGTTGCTGGGTTGAACCAGTGGCCCATCGAATACGATGAAGTCTTCCCCTACTATGAGAAGGTCTTGGTTGGGATCGGGCTGTCGGGCGCCCACAGTGACATACATGAGGGTCGACATCTGATGGCATCTTCGAAATCGTCGAGCACAGATGTAGATATAAAGTTTTCGACTTGGATGGGATGGAGATCGCGGAACTTTGCCGTCAATCCCGTGTTGCGGCGAAAGTTGTCGGGCGCACATGTTGTTGAGGGATCAATTGTTTACGGGATCAGAGAGAACTCGGGTGAAGTTGCAGAGATTGAGGCGACAGATCGATTCGGGGAGACAGTAACTTACCGCGCGAGGACCGTGATTCTTGCTGCGGGGACGTTCGGAAACACCCGTATCTTAGCGGGCAGCGACGTCGCTGCCGATCTGCCTCAATTGGGCTCTGGATTCGTCGACCATGTATCCAAGCGAGTGGCGGCCTTGTCAGTTACTGACTGGGATAGATTCCGTGATTTCGCCAGTCACCGGCGATATAAGGGAGTTCTATGCTCCCCACGCTTAGTACCCACGGAACGGTTCGTACGTCGAAGCACTCTACTTCCGAGTTACGCCCACTTTGAGTTCGAGCTACCTGCAGAATCATTCCCGCGCCAAGCACGAGATCTGCTAAGGGCGAGGCAGGCAAACGCAAAGTCGCCAGGGCTCTTGTCGGTATTGACCTGCGGGGTGAGAGACCTGCCCCAGCTTCTGGAGTCAATTTCCAAATCCATAGTCAAGAGTCAGAGACCCATTTTCAAGTCCTCTAATGTGTATTTACGAGTCGATGTTCAGCAACCTACACGACGCGAGTCTCGCCTCACATGGCAAAATGCAGGCACGCCGGGAAAAGAAGTCCAGCTGGAGTGGTGTGTCGGGGCTGAAGAGAATGACTCAGCAAATGCGTTTGGCAGGGAAGTCCTCGCCGTTTTGGAAGACATGAATGTAGGAGCCAATACCCGCGAGCTTCTACCTGACGCTGGTTTCAAGGATATATTTCACATGATGGGCGGCACATCGATGGCCACGTCTGCAATGAAAGGCGTTGTGGACACTAATCTCAAGGTGTTCGGAATGGACAACGTCTACGTTGCGGGAGCGTCTGTATTCCCCAGTGGGGGTCTGGCCAATCCCACTTTTACCGCCCTAGCCCTAGCACACAGATTAGGCCTGTATCTTGAATCAAATTGACTCCACGACCATCCCAGGCGCGGCGGGACGGCTAACGTCCAGGGTCGGGTTGGGGCTAGCAACTCTTATGCGCGAAGGTTCACGCACGAGACGGCAGAGAATCTTCGACACTGCGTACGAGGCCGGAATCCGCCATTTTGATGTAGCACCCTTGTATGGGCTAGGGATTGCTGAGAACGAATTGGGCCGTCTACTTCCGCGGACTATGGGAGACATCACAGTCGCGACCAAGTTTGGATTGCTTCCTTCCCCCGGCACACGCATAGTTGCCAAAGTTCAACGGCCCCTTCGCCAGCTACTAGCTCGTTCGGATCGACTTCGAACGATGGCACGCTCTTACTCGAAGCCGGCCGTCGCGGTCGAGGCTCCAAAGATAGCCGATGTTCGTGCGAGTCTTCGAAGGAGCTTGCGCCTGCTGGGCCTGGAGCATATCGATATTCTGCTACTGCACGATATGGCCTGGGCGCCGGAGGTCGAGGATTTGTGCGGCGAACTAAGCGGGAGTGGCGCTCTGCCGGAAGTCGGGGTACTTGGTGTGACGGGTGACGCTGCAATCCTTAATCAGTATCCTGAATCCTTCCTGGCCGATGTTAAAGTGCTCCAGTTGCCGGGCAGTTCCACAATTCCGAGCGTCAGTCGCCGTGGTGGCGCTCTCATCATCAATTATGGGCTATTGTCTACGTCACTTTCCCAATTAGACAGCTGGCTGGACGAAAATAGCCAAAGTCAGAAAAAGCTGGAAGAAATTGTGGGACAAGAGCTCCGTACGATTGAATCGAGAGCCTCTCTTCTTGCGTCTCTGTCACTATCCCAGGACAATTCCTCGATCCTACTCCTTGGCTCCACTCAACCTTCACACATCCAATCGCTTTGCACGGGTGTTAGCCGAATTCATCCAACTCTACTGGAAAATCGGAGTTTGGTCGAAAGTCTTCTTCGAAATAGCGAAAATGGGAGGTTTAAATATGACGCCTAAGAATGGAAAAAAAGTCTTGAAGATTTGTCAGGTAAACTCCGTTGTAGCAGAAGTCTATGGTGGCCCGTCAATTGGTTCAGTTGCGCTCAACTCAAAACTCCGTGAACTCGGTGTCGATGCAGTGTTGTACGGAACAAATCTAAACGGGGCGCCCGGGTCGCGAATCAGCTCAGCGGAAGAAGAGCGGTACAGGGAAAGCGGAGCTGTAATAGAGCTTTTCGAATCGACATGGCCTTCGTCAATGCAGAATGGTCGAGGATTCTTGAGGTCTCTAATCCGGATTGGCCCAGATTCTGATTTATTCCATTTAGACGGTCAGTATCAATTGCCCCTCATCTATGGATATTTTGTTGCTCGGTGGTTCAAGGTCCCCTATGGTATCCAAGCACACGGCAGCCTCGAGCCCTACCAGCGCGCAAAGTCCCGTCTCAAGAAGTGGATTTATGGTGCCGTAATTGGAAACCGTATTCTCAGAGAGGCAACGTATGTTCATTTCGCGTCGGCTTCTGAGGCCGAGAGAGCCAGAGACGTCGTCCGACCAGACCAGGAAGTTATCGTCCCGCTGGGAGCAAGCTTGCCGGCAGAAAAGGCTCTTTCCTCACTTTCTAATCTTTTCAGTGAAACGGAGAGAAATGAGCGAGTACTATTCCTGGGTCGACTAACCCACAAAAAGCGTCCCGACTTACTACTGGAGGCTTGGGCTCAGGCTACTCGCTCAAGAAACTCAGTGTTAATCATTGCAGGTCCCGATGAAGATGTGACAGCAGCTGAACTGCGGCGGCTCGCAAGTATTCTTGGTGTAGCCGAATCGGTGGTATTTACTGGCCAAGTCACTGGGCCGGAAAAATCTTGGCTTTATCGCAATTGCGGAACGTTTGTTTTGGCATCTGAAAATGAGAACTTTGCACTGACCGTAGGTGAAGCAATGCTAGGAGGATGCCACGTAATAGCATCCACTGGTGTCGCAGCCAGCGAATTCTTAGTACTCGCGGAATCCGGGCGCGTCTTGGCGGATATGAATGTGCGCTCCTTGTCTAACGCAGTGTCAGAGGCGTTGGCAAATGACGATGTTACTGCTAGGTCGGGTCGCCGAGCAGCCGCGTACGCGGACGAGCACCTTAGTTGGCGGCCATTGGCATCTGCCCTAGCTGAAATTGCTGGGCGTACCCGTAAAGCGTAGATTGTATGCATCCATAAAAACAAACAATCCTCCTGATTTATATTCCTTTGGTGATACTTGGTAAGTGATACAAGCTTATTGAAGCAGATCCTTGGTTTCGGTTCTTCAACGCTGCCGTCCGTTGAACCTGGGCACTACAGGCAGAGAGGACGTCGTCACGTGCTGGGCATCTTTCAGAATAAAACCTACATGCGTAGAAATAGCGAGGTTGGAGTTTTCGGACGTCATCAATCGTCGCGATCAATCGTTATCTTTGAACCGCTGCTATTTGGTAAGTGCCTGCGATGCAGCAGCAGAGTTTGATAGGTCGAAGACATTGATCCTTGTTCAGTACGTGAGATCCAGTGTTACTGGACGTGTAGCGGAACTTCTAAGTGTTGGCTATACACCTTGAAGGGACTTTGGCGCCTACTACTTGGAGTTGGACTAACTCAAATTGCCCTGCTGGCTACGGGGGTGCTCGTCGCTCGGAGTCTCGGACCTGAAGGACGTGGCGACGTAGCGACTGCCATGCTGGTGGTCACTTTGTTGTCGTTCGTTTCGGGCAACTCGACGTCGAGCTTGGCCAATCTGTATGCTTCAAACGGTGCAGCTGTGTCGAATGTTGTATCTACAGTCTCTCGTTCGATACTTCCAATAGCCTTTTATTCCGGAGTTCTGGGCTGTTTCATATTGCTGGCCTTGGGAATTCATTTGGCGACCGCCCTCGCTAGCACTATTTTGGTTTTTGTATTAGCTCTCAACCCCGCTATTGGCGGTGCATTGACTGGTGCAGGGTGCTTCGTTCGAGCTGCGATTTGTCAATCCTCGGCCTCCGTAGTTTATGCCCTGGCTCTTACGGGCATATTGCTGTTCTCAGTGGTCACTTTCGAAGGCGTAATCTGGGCCTGGTTTGGTTCCAACTTGATTGCGCTTGGTCTTGGGTTATTCCTCATCCGAGGTGGCGGCGCCACAGCAGATCCACCGAAAATTAGGATGCGATCTCCCGCGGCAATCCGTCGTAGGGGTCTGCGTGGGCTCTTTTCATTGCATTCCCCGTTGGAGAGTTTTCGCATCGATCAGCTGGCCGTTGTTGCAATGTCCGCCAGTACAGGCCTGGGTCTGTATACAGCGGCGCTGTCGCTGGCAAATCTTCCTAAGTTGTTGGGGCAAACCCTCGGAACCCTAGTCGCTGTTGCGCTTTCCTCTAGGCGCAGATTGCGCGTACTTCTAGCGGCAGCGCTCGCTCCTATCCTCGCTGGCGTTGCGATGGCCGCCCTTTCGGGGGTTGCAGTTGACTTTTTATATGGCCCAGAGTTTCGGGCGGCAGCTTCATTGAGCTTTTGGCTTTGCCTTGCGGGTGGATTCATGGGGGCGCGTAAGATCGTGAATGAAGCTTTGCGGTTTCATAAGCGTGACGGTGCAGCATCCGTAAGCGAAATCGCTGCATCGATTCTATTCCTCGTGTTGGTTGTCTCCACATATGGCTTCCTTGGACTCAACGGTATTGCCATGGCCCTATGCGCTGCCGCTTTTTCTTCATGCGCGATTGGTGTAGCCACCCTGATTCGAATCGGCAAAAGCTCCGGTGAAGGTATGAAGAATTAACATGATATTTTTGACATTTGTCCATCAGTAATAATAGTCATCGACCAGCTGTTGTCGGTGAACTGTTTTTCACTTTGAAGTTATGGCACTCCCAATTTGTAGTAATTTAATCAACGGCTGGTGAGTCCTCTGCTACACGAAACTATTTTCCCCGGAAACCTTGAAGAGATTCCCTAACGCTTGTACAGCTTCTTAGCTGTTGACGGCAGCCACTGTCACCAGGTGTTCTACATTGACGCAAAGTGCCTTCGATCCGGGACGGGGCCGTCGTTGGACCGTTGACGGCTCTCCGTGGTTCGTGGTGAAACGGACTCCGTGTCTTGAAAGCTGAAGGGCTCGTAGCCCTGCTCTGATGGATGTTCTCTACGCATTCATCAAGAGTCAGGAGCTACGAGCCTTGATCGAGCCTACTTCGCCGCGCCCAGATGCTGCCACCGCGATTTGCAACCTGCCCGACTACCGCGTCACCGCAACTGATGTCCTCGCTTTCGGGCAGCGTCGGGTCCACGTCGAAGCCACTGCCGAGTCCGGTTGCCCTTGCTGCGGCGTGATCAGCGCCCGGGTGCATTCACGCCGACCACAACGTCTGCGTGATATCCCTGTCGCCGGCCCGGTCGAGGTGATCTGGGCCAATCGGAGATTCTTCTGCGATGAGTACCTTTGCCCGAGGCGGACATTCGCGGAAGAAACAGCCCAGGTCCCGCGCCGGGCGAGGTCCACCCGCCGGCTCCGCGACGCCCTCGTAGCAGCCGTCATTGGATCCGGAAGGGCCGCCGCGGAGGCGGCGTTTTCGTTCGGTGTCTCGTGGTGGTGCCACCGGGAACCTGCAGACCGCCTGGCTGGTCAAGGAGCAGCTCCGGACGCTGCTGGCCACCGGGTCCCTGGCCGACGCTGCCGCCGCGAAAAACCGGCTGCAGGCCCTGGTCGAACAGGCAGCTCAGCCTGAAACGAACCGGCTCTGGCGCACAGTCTGCCGATGGTGGAAAGAGATCGAAGTCCTCATTGTCACCGGCGCGACAAAGGCGAAAGTGGAAGCCCACAACACCGCGATCAAGCACATCAAAAGGACAGGGCGGGGATTTACCAACGCACGGAACTACAAGACGCGTATCCTGTTGCGCAGTGCCGCCAGAACATCGGCATGAACATCCATCACGGCAGGACATTCACCACGAACCGTGAAGAGCCCCGTTGACTGACATTCCCGGGCTAGTGAGTGGGAAAGCGCCAGTGGCCTTTGGGGCCGAGCGGCCCAGACGGGCCCTTCGCAGATGAGCATGTTTAGGGCGTCTAAACTTCGGGTTCTTCTGCGCACAGGATCCCTGGAAGCCGCCGCGGCAGCGAAAGGCGAACTTGAGGAACTCGTCAAGAAAGCAGCACGGCGGGAGACAAACAGGCTCTACCGCACCGTTTGCCGGTGGTGGAAAGAGACCGAGGTGCTCATGATCACGGGGGCGACGACAGGCAAGGTAGAGGCAAACAACACAGCTATCAAAAATATCAAGCGCACCGCCCTTGGCTATCGCAACCCTGCCAAAGTCAAGTCAGTTCCCGCCACCACTTCCCTCAATCGGGTCTGCTTGGAAGCAGGCTAGGGGCGACGATCTCTTTCACGAGCCACGACGCCCAGTCGAAACCGGAACCACCGCGGCCCGTCCCAAGGGCACTGTAAATGACGACCACCCGCCCTCAACAGCGGGTCTTAATAGACATAAGCCACTTTCGACCGGTTGACAGTCTAGCTTTCTGGTCCTAATTCGTAGCCCAGCCTGACTTGCACGGCCCGCAGCAGGCATCCCGTGGCAACTCCCATGGGATACGGTCTTGACATGGGACTAATGGAAAAGATGGTTTACCGCCGAAAAATCCGTGTGGTAAGGGAATTATTGTTGCTCGTGGCAGGACTTGAAGTCCAAGCAGGGACGAAGATTGGTAAAGATCTGCAGCTTCAGCACCGGGGCATGGGGATTGTCATCCATCCAAGCACCACCATTGGGGACCGCGTGACGCTGTACCACCAGGTAACGATCGGCAGGAAAGATGCGCATATACCCGAAGCGGATAGTGTGATGGAGGGCATCGTGATCGGTGACGACGCGATCCTATTCCCAGGCTCAAAAGTCCTGGGTGGCCCCGGAGTTACCACTGTAGGGGCCCGAACAATCCTGGCGGCTAACGCCGTGCTGACACAGTCAACCGGCGAAGACGAGATTTGGGCTGGTATTCCGGCCCGCAAGGTCGGGGACCGTAAGGTTCAATAAAACCGGAAAATCTCCTTGGTAGGACAGCCGGAGGTGTCAAAGCCGGGCCAGCATCGACCCCGGGCTCTTAGCCGCATCGGCAGCAAGCCGCAGGAACCCGGCAGCCGTGACGCGGTTACATACACGTTGGTCGAAGGGTGAGCGCCAGCTAAGGTACGTTTTTTTGTTGGCGTAGCCGGATAATGTCTATGCAGAGTCCCACGCCGTCACGGTAGTTCAGCGCGAGATTTGTCGTTGCGGGTGACAGCAGCGCCATTGTCTGAAGTGGCTGATGACCTTCCGACGGTGTCGCGGCGCCTATAGGTCTTGGGGTCGAATTGCACAGGGGCGCCCGCCGCGTAAGCCGCGGCGTCTGCGGTGTCCGATCCGAAGGTCCCGGGATGACGGCTTGGCATTCCAGCCAGCAACCCCGAGATTTAGGACGTCCTGGGTTTCGATACGCTCATCTCAACTGCCGGACTGCTCATGGTCGCCTCCGCCGCCTTTCGCACGATCAGGCTGGTGTCGCCGGACCCCTGCACCGAATCATGGTCAACGCCAAGTGCTGGGCCATACGCACGACCAGCCGTGAGATGACCGCGCCCAGCTTCCCGGGAACCCTGGTGCGGAGCAGCAGCAGGTCATCGGCGGCCTTCTGGGCGGCAGGCTCCGCCAGCGTGCTGTCGTTGAGGAACTTGAAGCAGCCACCCTGCGCGGGGCTCGGGTCCGCCCGGTCGTGCCACTGCCGCCGGGCGTCCATAACCGATCAGCACACTCCCTGAACCGGCCTTTCTTCTTCGCGGTACGTCGCGGTCGCGGTTTCAGCCGCCGCAGGAGCGGACGCCCCCAATCGGGGCTACCGAGATGAACGGCTTGCCTACCTGCAGCGTCTGCCTGGTTTCGCCGTGCAGCGCTTGGCAGTCTGCTAGGCGATGGGCTGGTCCAGGCGGATCTCATCGCCGACGGACACGAGCCAGTTGACCAGTGCGGCTTCGGTTAGGCCTTCGCCGAGGTCGGGCAGCAGGAATACTTTCGGTTTACACGGCGGATGGGCACGGCGAGGGGGCGCCGAATAACCTCGACCGAAGGATCAACGCCAAACTCACTAGGGACCGGAGAATGACCGTGACTGGGGCGGCCGAAAACGTCCAGATTTTGCGAGCCCACGCCTATACCCGCATCGCCAGGCTGACCAGCGAAGGTGTGCTGACTAAATTCATCGCTTTGGTGGACCCCATCAAGGCCGGACTGAAGTCGTTCGCCCATGTACGCTGAAGGGTAGCCGACACTCCTTGCGTGAATTGCGTGAATTGCGTGAATTGCGTGAATTGCGCGAGGAGCTCAGCTCACTGCCGGAGGTGCATCGCATCGCCCTCCTGAGAGGCGATTTTGACGTGTTCCTGCTGATGCGCGCCATCGACAACACCGACCTGCGACAGGTGATCTTCAACCAACTGCAGTCGATGCTGGGGGTCCTGGATCGCAGAACATTTCTGGTGATTGAGGATGCGGAGACGCGTTGAGTGTCGTTCGGAAACGGCCAAGGGCACTCGTCAGTTCGTGAACGCTCGATACGTCCCTGTCCAGCTTGGCTGCATCCCTGTAGGCCCCGACCAAACGCCGTGGCTTGAGACGGGTAGAATTGCAAAGAAGGTACAACAAAGTCTTCCGACAGGCTCATCAAACTGCGCTTCCGTCGCGCCAAACAGGGGGAATTAGTCTTGGATTTAAGCGAATATATGCGCGTTGCTCGGCGCCATTGGGTCATGATCCTCGCCATGACATTGAGTGGGTTGCTAGCTGGCGGTGCACTATCAGTTCTTACTAAAGCCACCTACACCGCCGACACTCAACTCTTCGTCGCCATCCAGAGCTCCGGGACAGTCCAAGAACTTCAGCAAGGCAACACATTCAGTCAGGCGCGTGTTCAATCCTATGTCAAGACGGTGTATTCTCCGGCTGTTCTTCAACCAGCGATAGATTCCTTGGGCTTGGCAATGACCGCAGTGGATCTAGCTAGTCGAGTCAAGGCGAGCAGCGATGTCAATACGGTACTAATTGACATCTCGGTCTCTGATAGCTCGCCCGTTCAGGCGGCTGCGATAACCGAAGCCGTAGCCAACAGTCTGATCAAGGCGATCGATTCATTTGAAAAGCCGAAGACCGGTGGCACATCACCCGTGAGTCTCTCGATCATCAAACCAGCTCTAGCCCCGGCTAGTCCCTCCGCCCCAAATACCCGTCTCAACTTGCTGCTGGGACTCCTCTTAGGACTGGCTTTTGGGATGGCTGGCGCCATCCTTAGGTCGACGCTCGACAACCGTATCAGGGGCGAGGCTGACCTTCGTCGAGTTACGGACGCCCCTCTTTTGGGCGGAATTTCATTTGATCAAGACGCGATTAAGCGTCCACTCTTGAGCCAGACGGCTCGACAGAGCCCTCGTGCCGAATCCTTCCGCCAGCTTAGAACGAACCTCCAATTTGCTAATGTCTCTGGGAAGGCGAGGACTCTCCTCATCACCTCATCTTTGCCAGGCGAGGGCAAGAGTACAACATCCATAAACCTTGCCATTACTCTCTCTCAAGCGGGTCAAAGCGTTTGTCTCATTGATGCGGATTTACGCCGGCCCATGGTCAACGAATATCTTGGCCTCGACCGTGGCGCAGGGTTAACGACGGCACTTGTTGGAATTGCCGACGTAAACGATCTCCTCCAGCCCTGGGGTGAAGGCAACCTTTTCGTACTAACATCTGGACAGATCCCTCCCAATCCGAGCGAGCTGCTAGGTTCAGAAGAAATGTCGAACTTGCTGCAGGGTTTGGAGCAAGCTTTCGACGTCGTTATCCTCGATGCACCACCGCTTCTCCCTGTAACAGATGCCGCTGTTCTCTCACAACACGTCGGCGGCGTTGTTATTGTTGTGGGTTCCCACAAGCTCAGAGCTCAAGATCTCGAAAAGTCCATGAGGGCCCTTGGAATGGTCGCCTCCAACATATTAGGTGTGGTGCTTAATCGGCTACCCGCAAAGGGGCCGGACGCATACGCATACAGCTACTACGGCCCGACTAATACGGCAAAGGCACGGACCTCGACCACGTCGGGTGTACACGATGATCAGAGCACCGCAAATTACGCTTCGGAGTTACTGAAATAATTTCCCGAGCGCTCCTCAATCTTGACGAAACCACGCGAAGCCGCCTACCGCGCGCCTGTACAAATAGCTAGCATAAGGCCATTGTTACTGCTGCCATTTGGTGCTAACGATTGACGGTTACTCGTTCGCCGCTGCCGCATCCTTGAAACCCCGTGCGGAGCGGGTTCCGCCCTGTTATTTGACCTTTCAGTGAGGGGCTTACGCACGGCAGGTCCGGCTCCCTGGCGCCCGGTGTTCGGCCGGCCTGTGCTCCTGCTGTGAGCCAAGGGCCACTGGCGAAGATCGGGCTTAAACTACTCGAGCACGACATTCACTGGGGAGCACCACTGGCAGGGCTCGGGGTTCTCCTCCCTGACCTACCAGTTCGGCGTCTCCTGGCACACTGCGTGGACGCCCTCGAGGCAGAAAGCCCTCAGAAGCATCGGGACTACTGACCGGCCGGCCGACGTCAACGCGCTCGGCGTCAATGTGCGCTGGATCTGATTTCTGGACGGGCGGGGAGCGCGATCGTCGCGATCGATCCCTCGGCCGCATTCCCGGAGGCGTTGCGGATGTGGCTTCCACGTACCGCCGTCGCGGTTAATCATTTCCACTTGGTCTCCTTAGGCAACCAGGCCATGACCGACGCCCAGAGGAAACTGTCGAAACAGGCTAAGGCCGCTGCGGCCGTGGCGTGGGCACGCCGGATGCCTCGAGAGTCCTCGCAAGGCAGGACATGAAACTGCACAAGCCTTGAGTCTTCCTTGAGTAAGTCTTGCGACTTGCTTTATAGCATCAACTGCTATGGGGACTAATCATTTGGACGGCCATCAGGTGTTGCTTTCAGATAAGGCCGTGAACGCTGTGGCACGGCATATGTACGGCGAAGCTGAGTATGATGCGCTGGAGTATTCCGCCACCAAAGACGAATACCGTAAAAAGGCTCGGGTTTTGCTTCAGCTTGCGGTGGATGCAGCCGAGGCCGATTAGCGTATATAGGCCGGGATGGGGAACCCCTTTAGACGGTGATGGCACCGGGCTCCTGACGTACCAACACCGCTGGAGGTTCACCCCGTCTTACTTGCCCCTTAGACCAGCCCGAGCGTCGTCAGGTTGTGGGTTGCCACTTGGGCTAAGTTTGAGCATAGGTGTCAGCCGTGGCAGTGAAGACTCTCACTTGAAGTCGACTTGTATCATGGTGGCGTTGACCGGAGCCACAAGACTGCACGGAACGATGCGGCCCGTATGATTGCCTCTTGCACCCGTCAGGGCCGCGCCGGAGTGCTACGCACGCGGGCGTAACCTCCGCGGAAGTGCAAACAGTCTACAACTCGCCGTGCATTAGAGTTTGTTGCTGTTGTCATGTCTTAGTTGGGGGAATCATGAATTATCGGCCTGAAGTAGACGGCCTTCGAGCGGTCGCCGTGTTGAGCGTTATTTTCTTCCACGCTGGTTTTGGCTTATTCGGTGGCGGTTTCGTCGGAGTCGATGTATTCTTCGTCATCAGTGGCTATCTAATTACCACGATCATCGTCAATCAATTGGCGACTGGCACATTCCACCTTGGCAAATTCTTTGAACGCCGAGTGAGGCGGATTTTGCCCGCCCTCTTCGTGGTGATGCTGCTCTGCATTCCATTCGCCTCCCTTTGGATGCTCCCCGATGAGTTGGAGAACATGGGGCAATCGCTCGTTGCCTCTACGTGGTCATCGAACAACATCCTCCTAGCCATGACAGCGGGCTACTGGGAGGCCGCTTCGGAATTCAAACCATTGCTGCACACGTGGAGCCTGGGAGCCGAAGAACAGTACTACTTCTTTGTTCCTCTAATCCTTATGGTCATCTGGCGCTTCGCCCGCACCAAGATAATGATTCTCCTCGGAGTTATGGCCGTGGTGAGCTTTGCATTGGCCCAGTACTGGTTGGTCACCAAACCCGACTTTGGGTTTTATATGCTCCCTTCCCGCGCTTGGGAACTTCTCGTCGGCGCGCTCGTGGCACTCTCGATGCGAGGCAGGCATGAGCTGCCAAGGGTGTCGCCGCGGCGGCGCCACTTGGCCTCCCGCGGGGGATGGCAGTCCCGGCTGCTTCCGCTGGCAGGTTTGGGCATGCTGTTGGGTTCGGTGGCCACTTTGGATTCCACCAACCCCCTTATGGCGACAGCCATGACCTTTCCCGTCGTGGGTACAGCGCTCATCATCCGCTACACCGAGCCCGGGTCGCTGGTAGGAAAAATTCTGGGGCAAAGGATCCTCGTCGGCGTGGGCCTAATCAGCTTCAGCGCCTATCTGTGGCACCAGCCACTCTTTGCCTTTGCCCGCATCTATTCGCGTGAGGCACCCAACGCCCTCGTTTTCATTGCGCTCATACTGGCTACGGTCGGCTTGGCTTGGGTTACCTATCGCTGGGTTGAGACGCCGTTCCGGAAGCCCGGTCAGATCAGCCGCCGAGTGCTCTACTCGTCTGTGAGTGTCGCGGCGCTCTTGACTACCGGAATTGGCCTGAGCATGAATGCTACCAACGGCTTCCCCGGACGAATTTATGCTGATAACGCGGATGACTTCGCTGGAAGCATGACGATCAGTTACAACGAAAAGGTCTTCGAGCTGAAGCAGGCCTCATTCCCGGAGGTTGCACCACCCGGAGCCGTGAACATGCTAGTTGTAGGCAATAGTTTTGCACGCGACTTCACCAACGCGGTGCGCGAAGTTTTCCCGGCGGAAGCATGGAATATCGTCTACCGCGATGATCTCTATGATTGCTCCTCCGGTAAGATGCTTTCGCAAGACATTTACGTAGATGCGGACGTCGTCGTGTTCGCGAGTGGAGTAGCATCGCCGGACTGTGTTCAAGAGTCCATCACACGGATTGAAAGCGACGGCAAATCCGTGTTTTATGCAGGGACGAAGCACTTCGGGGACAATCTGAACTGGTTAACTCGTGTGCCGGAACAAGAACGCGGACACCTGACAAACGTGATTCCGGCGCTGACGCTGACTGAGGAAGCGGCGCTGAAACAAGATGTCCCCGCAAAGAACTTCATTTCGTGGTTTGATCACGTGGCAGAGGACGGGCGGGTGCCTTTCACGGACAGCTCCGGCCGGCTGCTTTCGGGGGATCGCAGGCACTTCACTGAGTTTGGCGCGAGGTACTTTGGAGAGCGTGCGTTGCTGGATTCGCCGCTGGCTGCGCTCGTAAAAACGAGCTAGCAGACGCTTCAGGGCTTCCCAGCAGTTTCGAGCCCACCGATAAATCCCGTCCTTCAAAGGTCGGTGCTTCGTGCTTCAACTGCAACACCCAGGTCCCTTAACCAGAGTTGATCACCCTTACACTTCGCGCCATGGGAATCAATGAACGGGAGTGGTCGGCACCTACTGTGGCCACCTGCGCAACGCCCGCACTTGGCGGAAAATCGTGCTTTGGTGTGCCGTTGCGACGGCCATCTTGGTGTTCGTAGTTGGCGTTCTGGCGACTACAGGATACGCATCTGGGCCCCACCAACGAAAATCGCCGGGGCGCTGTGCGGCGGCGGGTCGTTCGCCCAGTAATTCAGCAGCCACGGTTACCGGACGGACCCGGACCCGGACGAAAATCCCATGTAAGCATTTTGCGGCGCTTCCCGGGACATGAGCGCATTGTGACGTTCCCCGCGCGCAATCTTGGGTGGTCGCTCGGGAACGGGGGCTGACATGCGGTCACTGCTAGATTTGAACCATGGACGGAAAAACAGTAGCTTCGCTCGGCGGATTCACGGTCGGCGCAGTTTGCTTGGCAATTGGGGCTCATGCCTTTTATGGATGGTGGGCTAGACCTATCCCTGTGATCCTTGTTGCAGCAGCGGCTTGGGAGAAAATGCCTAACCGGAGCGATGACTGATGCAAAAAAGCCCTCTACCCCTAACAAGTGCTGACCTCGCCTTCGCGCCGTTAGCTCTGGCGGCGATAACGGCAACCTGGGTGCCGCTGGCTGTCGGCGGGCTTCAGTTGGTGGACATCTTCATTGCACTGTCCGCGCCGCTCTGTCTCGTCCATATACTAGCCACGCGTCGGCAGATTCCACGACTTCCGTGGTGGTTGATGATCGGAACTCTGGGGATAGTCCTCGTGATCGTGGCACACACCTTTTTCCCCACCTCTGACTCTTATATGGCCCGCCGCTCGATCCTGTCCGCTAAGGACATGGTTTTTGACACTCCGGAGGCGTCCGCATTGGGCGGGGTTCAGTGGATTCTGGCGCTGCTCGTTCTGCCAGCTCTAGTTGCCATAGCCGTTCAAGGAAAAAAGCAGCGGGCGTCGGCGCTACTGCGGTTTTGGATGTTGGGCGCTAGTATTTCCTCCCTTGTAGCCATCACAGATTACGTAGGGGTTACTAGTATTAACCTTGCTCTGACCGGCCTGGTGAATATCAGCGGACGGGAGGGCGGGCTTACTCTGCATCCCAACAACATGGGTATTGCCGCGGCGCTGACAATCCCGGTGGCCATACACTACGCGACACGTAATCGCTTTCTCGGATCGGTCTGCATCGTCACCTTGGCTGCAGGTGCTTTTCTTTCCGGGTCGCGCGCCGCACAGATCGCCACATTGGTTGCTGTGGTCGTCAGCATCGCATGGTCAAAAAGGAAGGGGCCGATCGTCCGGCGCTTGGCAGCAACGGTTATTGCATCCGCCGTCGTGGTGCAGACCCTGTTCTCAGACATGATCACCAAGGCTTTTGGCCTTTTCAGGTTCGACTCGGTTACTGCAGATGATAGCGACGCCGGACGAGCGGTCATCTTCGCCCAGGGATTATCTGACTTCTTTGAGCGGCCGTTCTTCGGCGTTGGACTTGAGGTGATAGCTCACGCCCACAGTATCTATGTGCAGATTCTTGCGGCAGGAGGCCTGGTCTTAGCTCTCACAATGGCATGCTTCCTCTGTGGAGCGCTGGCCCGGTCTACTACCTTGGCGCGAACTGGGGAGGTTCTGGGACCGGTCTTTATGGGTTCGCTGGCAGCGTGGCTGGTGGCTGGCATCGCCTCAAACCAGCTAACCGACAGATACATCTACTTTGGTATCGCGGCCATGGTGGCGCTTGACGCCTACGGTCGGGCCGAGGCAGACGAGCCAGTACTGGCGATCGCCACTACCGCGGTCTCGACTAGGCGAAAGCTGCCGCGACTGCCGGCGACTGCCCTGCTGGGGGCGAGCCGTCGGTGATTGCCGACGAGCGAGGCGGCAATCACTGAATGCTGTCCCGATAGGCCTTACGCTGGCTGCGAACAGCGCCGTTCGCGCCGGGGCCGCAGCCGCCGGTGCTCGTTCATCGACGCCTACGAGGCCAGCTGGTTCACGGCTGCCAACAGCCCGGGATTCGACTTTGACGGGGCGCACCCGAACACCGCCGGGCACGCGCATCTTGCCGAGAAGTTCCTGGAGTCCTGGGCCACTTTGACTCAGTGAGCCGCCTTCTGCGGACGCGGCCATTTTTCGTAGACACCGTCTGCTAACGCGTATCAACATCCTCAAACACCAGGAAAGTCTGCGTATCCAGCACGCCCGGCATTGACTGGAGCTGGTCGAAGATCACCCGGCGCAGATCAATATTGTCGATGGCGCGCACGAGCAGGATCACATCAAAATCGCCTCCCACCAACGCAATGTGGTGCACCTCCGGTATCGAGCGGAGCTCCTCGCGTAGCTCACGCCAGGAGTGCTGGCTTACCTTGAGCGTCACATACGCAGAGGACTTCAGGCCGGCTTTGATGGGGTCCACCAGGGCCGTGAACTTGGTCAGCACTCCCTCACCCGTCAGCCTCGCGATGCGCGTATAGGCGTGCGCCCTGGAGATATGGACGTTCTCCGCCACCTGCGTGACGGACATCCGCCCGTCCCGGGTGAGTTCCGTGATGATCCTCCGGTCGACGTCGTCCAGCGGCACCTCGGCGTTGTCCCCTTCACGTCCTGCCAATTCGTCCACCAGTCCCATTCGTTGTCCAGCTCACACTTGCGATTCGTCTTCCAGACTAGGCTGTTTCGACGGTACCCTCCACAATTCTGGGAAGTACTGGATACGAAACGTGCCTGGGGACGATACTGGGAATGACTAGTGGCTACAGAAGGACTGACCAATGACGATCTCCGCGGACCACTCTGCGCCGGACCAGGCCCAACGGCTACCGGCTGAAGATGCCGTATCGGAAGCGGTGCGGAAGTTCGGCATCACTGCCGAGGACTACATGCTTCCCGCCCACCATCAGATTGAGATGGTAGCCCCGGACGGACGGCTCAAGGCCGAAAGCGAGCAGGGCACCGAACCCGGCCACGAATACCCGCTGCCAGCCGACGAAGAACTGTTGGCCGCCTACGAGCAGCTTGTGGTCGGGCGCCGGGTCAACGACCAGAACTCGGCGCTCGTCCGCCAGGGGCGCATGGCCGTCTACCCGTCCAGCCACGGCCAGGAAGCCTGCCAAGTGGCAGCCGCACTCTGTCTTTCCGAGGGCGACTGGATCTTCCCCACCTACCGGGACGCTGTCGCGGTCATGGCACGGGGAGTCGATCCTGTGGAGGCCATGACCATCTTCCGCGGTGACTGGCACAGCGGTTACGACCCCGCCAAACACAAGGTGGGAATCCAGTGCACGCCGCTCACCACCCAGCTTCTCCACGGCGTGGGCGTTGCCCATGCGGCGAAGCTCCGCGGCGAGGACACCGTGGTGCTGGCAATGTGCGGCGACGGCGCCACCAGCGAGGGCGACTTCCACGAAGCCCTCAACTTCGCTGCCGTCTTCCATCTGCCCGTGATCTTCTTCGTCCAGAACAACAAGTACGCCATCTCGGTGCCCCTGTCGCAGCAGTCCGTGGCGCCGTCGCTCGCCCACAAGGCAGTGGGCTACGGCATGGCCGGCGAAAGGGTGGACGGCAACGACGTGGTGGCCCTACTCGCCGTCCTGGACCGGGCAGTCAAGCTCGCCAGGGACGGGTCGGGGCCGCTCCTGGTGGAGGCAAACACGTACCGGATGCAGGCACACACCAACGCCGATGACGCCACGCGTTACCGGCCGGACAGCGAAGTGGCCGAGTGGCTGGCCAAGGACCCCATCAGCCGGATGAAGACCTACCTCACGGACCGGGGCCTGCTGGACGACGACGGCGAGTCCCGGATCGCGGCGAAGGCGGAAGCAGTTGCCACCCAGCTCCGTGAGGGCCTGAGCGAGGACGTTCCCGTGGACCCGCTGGAACTCTTCCGGCACGTCTTCTCCGCCCCCACACCCCAGCTGCAGGAACAGTCAGCCATGCTCGCGGATGAACTGACCCGCGAAGCGTCCTCCGAGGAGTCCACCAAATGAGTCCCACCGTGACCACATCCTCCGAGGCTAACGGCAATGTCAGTGCCGCCACCGCACGGGCTGCCGCCTCCGCCGCGGCAGTCCAAGAGGCAACGGGACCGCAGGCCATCACCATGGCCAAGGCCCTCAATACCGCCCTGGCCGACGCGATGCAGGCCGACCCGTCCGTCCTGGTCTTTGGCGAGGACGTTGGCCTCCTGGGCGGGGTCTTCCGCATCACCGACGGCCTGACCAGGACTTTCGGCCAGCAGCGCTGCTTCGACACCCCGTTGGCCGAGTCCGGCATCGTGGGCATGGCCGTGGGCATGGCCATGAACGGGATGCGTCCCGTCGTGGAGATGCAGTTCGACGCGTTTGCGTATCCGGCGTTCCAGCAGATTGTCAGCCATGTGGCCAAGATGCACAACCGCACCAAGGGCGCCCTGAAGCTGCCCATGGTGATCCGGGTTCCGTACGCCGGCGGCATCGGGGGAGTGGAGCACCACTGCGACTCTTCCGAGTCCTACTACGCGCACACCGCAGGCCTCAAAGTCTTCACGCCCGCCACCGTCGCCGACGCCTACCGGATGCTGCGGGAAGCCATCGATTCGGATGACCCGGTCATGTTCATGGAGCCCAAGAAGCTCTACTGGTCCAAGGACATGGTGGACCTCGCGGACCTCCGGGCCCAGCACGCCGCCAACACGGAAGCCGGCACGTCCTCCGAAGGCCGGGCCGCCGTCGCCCGTCCCGGGACTGACGCGACCCTGATCGCCTACGGCCCGTCCGTTCCGACGGCGCTGGCCGCCGCTGCTGCGGCCGCCGAGGAAGGCCGCTCACTGGAAGTCATCGACGTCCGCTCGATCGTCCCCTTCGACGACGAAACCGTGTGCGCGTCCGTCCGCAAGACCGGCCGGGCCGTGGTGATCGCTGAAGCGCATGGCTTCGCCTCCGTCTCCTCTGAAATCGTGGCGCGGGTCCAGGAACGCTGCTTCCACTACCTTGCCGCGCCCATCCGCCGCGTGACGGGATTCGACATCCCCTACCCGGCACCGAAGCTCGAGCACTACTACCTGCCCGGCGTGGACCGCATCCTCGACGCCGTTGACGACCTCCAGTGGGAAGACTGACAATGACCGCAACGCAAGTATTCCTGCTCCCCGACCTGGGCGAAGGCCTCACCGAAGCCGAACTGCTCAACTGGCTGGTAGCCGTGGGGGATGAGATCCGGGTGGACCAGCCCATCGCCGAGGTGGAGACTGCCAAGTCCGTGGTGGAAGTGCCGTCGCCGTACGCGGGCACCGTCACGGTGCTCCACGGCGAACCCGGCCAGACCCTGGAGGTCGGCAAGCCGTTCATCTCGGTGGCTCCTGTGGGCGCGCCGGTTCCTGCGGCTGAAGCCGCGGCCGATACGTACCGCGAGGAGGAGAAGGCCGGGTCCGGGAATGTGCTGATCGGTTACGGGACCCCGGGCGGCAGCGGCGCCACCGGACGGACCAGGGCGCGGCGCAGCAGCGTGGCCTCTCTGGACTCCGGCAACGACAGCGCATCTCCGGAGCCTTCTGACGCAGAGAAAGCGGCCGATGACCTGCTGCTGCTCCGCACACGGGTCCCCGGAAAGCTGGGTGCCGTCATCTCCCCGCTCGTCCGGCGGATGGCCCGGGAACACGGCGTTGACCTCGGCGCGGTGCACGGGTCCGGCGACAGCGGCCTGATCATGCGCAAAGATGTGGAGGCTGCCATCAGCAGTCCGGCGCCTGCTACGGCACGCCCAGCAGACGTGGAGACGCCGGTTTCCGTACAGGCTCCATCACCCACGCCGACACCGGCTGCCGGAGGCGCCGATTCCCGCACGGGCCTGGGCATTTCCGCCCGGACACCGGTGAAGGGTGTCCGCAAAGCGGTCGCCGCCAACATGGCCCGCAGCCGTACGGAGATCCCGGAAGCCACCGTCTGGGTGGACGTGGACGCCACCGCGCTGGTGGAGCTCCGGGCGGGGCTCAAAAAGGCAGACCCGCACAAAACGCCGGGGCTGCTCGCCTTCATCGCCCGTTTTGTCACGGCCGGGTTAAAACGGTTCCCTGAGCTGAACACCCGCATCGAAACCAACTCTGAGGGCTCGCAGGAGATCGTCTCCTTCAGCGGGATCAACCTTGGCTTTGCGGCCCAGACTGACCGCGGGCTGATGGTTCCCTCCATCCGTAGCGCCGACAAACTCAGTGCCCGCGAACTGGACGGGGAGATCCGCCGGCTCACCGCCGTCGTACGCGACGGCAAGGCGACGCCGGAGGAACTGGGCAGCGGCACGTTCACGCTGAACAACTACGGTGTGTTCGGGGTGGACGGTTCGGCGGCCATCATCAACCATCCCGAGGTGGCGATCCTCGGGGTGGGGCGCATCATGGACAAGCCGTGGGTGGTGGACGGCGAACTGGCCGTCCGAAAGGTCACCGAACTGACGCTCACCTTCGACCACCGCGTGTGCGACGGCGGGACGGCTGCCGGATTCCTGCGGTTCGTTGCCGATGCGATCGAAAACCCGGGGTCGGTGCTGGCGGATATCTAAACTGCTTCGACGAGCGGAGGGATGCTCGTGCCGCCGAGTGGCGCCAGGTGTTAGGTGCTGACTCCTTGGGCTCCGCACCGTAGTGGAGCGACCAGCGGACCCGTGCCGTCGGCGCGCCAGTTCAGGCCGTGTCGCGGCGCAAGCCTGGCCAGAGAGTCTGTTGGAGGCGAGCATCACGCCGGGATGGCATCCCATGCAGCCGCGACATGCCGGCGCCTCCTGACCATGAATGTGACAGCGGCCCCGCCGGTCAAGGACAGAACTGCTCCTACTGCGATGGCCCAGGCCGGGTTGTTTACTCCAGCGGTGGCGTGACTCTCCACAGCGTCTTCGGATGTACCGCCCGCAGGAATGATAGAGGCGACAGAAGTCGAGCTCACCGGCGGGGTCAGAACCGCTATTGACGACGTTTCCGGAGATGCCTTTTCAGCTTCTTTGACTTCATTCACCACCGGCAGAGGAGAAATTACCTCGGGTTTGGCCAGCGTCACTTCCTGCGCCTCGCTGCTGGCAGCAGGGATAAGTTTGACCTTGGGCCCGGCAGCCTGCGGTGAGGGAACATCGGTCCGCACAGGAGCCTGCTGTGCCCGGGCAGCGGCGGGAACCGTGGCAGCCGCAGCAGAAGCTGGTGCTGCCAAGGGGGCGTCTTCAGTAAAAGAAGGTGCGGAGTCAGGAGCAGCAGGAGCGGACTCAAAAGGAGCAGCAGTTTCAGTGGGGCTGGGCGCGGGGGCAGCCTCAGTGCTGGAGAGAGTGGAAGCTGCTGATCCTTGCAACCCACAATGTGTGCCTACCCCAGCCCATGCATCCCCGAGCTGGAGATTGGAGCAGGACGGTGGAACGGGTGGAGTACCCATGACAAAGAGCAAACGGTTAGGGGTCGCTCCCTTGTTGGCACCGACCACACCGGTTGTAGCGTTGGCGATCATCGCTTGGTGAACCTGCGCAGGAGACAGCGTGCGGTCACGGGAGAGCATGACTGCCGCTGTACCGGAAACGAGAGGAGTGGCCATCGAGGTGCCGCTCATGGTGTTGGAGCCGGTGGGTGAGTTGTTCCAGGCGGATCTGATGGATACTCCCGGCGCTTGAATGTCCACGCACGAACCGTAACTGGACCAGGATGCCTGAGCGTCGTTGATGTCCGTCGCGGCAACGGTAATGGCGGACGCGATGCGGGCGGGGGAGTAAATGCAGGCGTCCACCCCCTCATTGCCTGCTGCCGCCACCACCGTGATGCCGTCATTTATCGCGCTTTGAACGGCCTGGTCAAAGGAGTCACTGGTGAACCCGCCGATGCTGAGATTCATGACTGCTGGCTGGCCGGCGACGTGATGGGCGACCACCCAGTCGATGCCAGCTATGGCGGTCGAGTTCCAGCCGCTTCCATCGCATTCGACCACCCGGACGGGAATGATATTTGCTTTTTTGGCAACGCCGTAGGTTGTTCCGGCGGCCGTTCCGGCGACGTGCGTCCCATGCCCGTTGCAGTCATTGACCCCGTTACCGTCACCGATTCCGGTCCAGCTGGCAAGAACTCTGCCGGTGAATTCCGAGTGCGACATGTAGAGGCCGGTGTCAACGACGTAGACGTTCACTCCGGCGCCTTCATCACCAATGGCGAATTGGCCGTCCCGTCCTGTTCGCTGATCTATCCGATCAAGGCCCCAGATGGATGTAGCGCCCGAAATTGAGAAAGGGGTGTCCCGCTCAACTGATGCTACGTCTTCGGATTTCTTTAGTGTGTCTATCTCAGTGGACGTCGCCACAATGACTGACGCTTTCATTACGTGAGAAAGGGTCTCTGTGACTTCGATCCCTCGTTGTTGGAGGGAACTGGATACCGCTTCTGCATTCACATCGTTGCCATATCTCACGATGTAGCGCTGCTCCCCGTCAGGCAGGGCAGAGGAAGGCGAAGGAGAAGGAAATGTCTGTGAGGGCGGGCGGTCAGTTTCAGCATCAGCATGAGCAACAGCCGGGGCCGACAACAGAGCCAGTGCTGCAAGGACAACGCATGTAATGGTTCTCACGCGTGGGTTCCGCCAACCGCGAGGGGTAAGCCGGCATTGTCGAAATTCGCGCTCTGGGTGACCATGGGCTCAACCGTACAGCCGGGACTGATCATTCGACGGCCGAATAGTAGCTGGCTTTCCAAACGTTTCTCGGCGGCCGCATGGGTCATACAGACCGAGGCGGCCCCGGCCGGGTCATAGACGAACCGACCCCGGAACGACTTATACTTCACCCACAGGTTCAGGCGCTTGGTACCGGTTCGGCTGGAAGTCGGGGGAACAATGGCTGGGGAGCATCACGATGATCTGCTGATGCAGTCTTTGCTGCTGGATGAGATCGGCCAGTCGGTGATCGGCATGGACAGCAACTGGCGGGTCACTTACTGGAACCGTGCCTCGGAGCGTCTGTACGGTTTCAGTGCTGCCGAGGTGCTGGGGATGACTCCGATTGACCTGGGTATCGTCAGCAGTCTCGCCTCGCATGGTCCGGGCCCGACCGGTCAGGAGATCGCCGACAGGTTGGCCCAGGGCCAGGATTGGTCTGGAGAGCTGTGGATGCGGCACCCGGCCGGACGGGAGTTTCCGGTCCACGGAACGGTCAGCCCGATCAGGGGCAGGCACACCGTTCCCGTGGACATCGTCGCGATTTCCAAGGACATCACGGACCGCAAGCACACAGAGGCCGTCCTGCGCCGGTTCTCGGCGATGGTGGAGTCCTCCGGGGACGCGATCATCGGGGCTGACCTGAAAGGGAAAATTACCAGCTGGAATGCGGGCGCAGCCAGAATGTTCGGCTGGAGTGCCGCGGAAGCCGTCGGCCAGGCCCACCATCTGCTCACTACCCGGGACGCGGCGGACTTCAGTGACCAGGTCACTGCGCGCATCCGCAACGGAACCTTCGTCACCGGAGTGGAGGCCCGCTGGAAACACAAGGACGGGTCCTTGATTGACGTTGAACTGACGGTTTCCCCGGTCTACGGCCAGGACGGCGAGCGGCTCGGGGCGTCCGCCATTGCCAGGGACATCACCGAAATCAAGCGGCTGAAGTCAGAAGCCGCGGCGGAGCGGCGCCGGCTCCTGGCCGCCCAGGAGATGGCGCATGTTGGAAGCGTCGAGCACACCCTGCCCACAGGGGAGATCTGGCATTCGGAGGAATTTGCGCGGATCCTGGGCATGGGTCCGGGTGAATCCCCATCGCGGGAGTGGATGCTGGAACGGACGCATCCGGAGGACCGTGACCGTGTCAGCCAGGTATGGCGAAGCCTGGAGGCCGGCCTGGGGTTCGCGGACTTCGAGTACCGGTTCATCAGGCCCGATGGCCGAGAGCGGTGGCTCCATTCACGGATCCGGAGCGTGAACGGCCCTGACGGAAAACCCCTGCGGTTCCTCGACACAGTATTGGACATCACGGACCGCAAGAACGCTGAACAGATCCTGGAATGGCAGGCCCGCCACGACGCCCTCACCGGGCTGCCGAACAGGTACCTGATCACCGAGGTACTTCAGAGCTTCCTCGACCGGGGCGCCCGGCCGGTGGTGATGTTCGTCGACATCGACCGGTTCAAACTGATCAACGACGGCATCGGCCATGGAGGCGGGGACAAGATCTTGATGCTCCTGGGGGACCGGTTGCTGAAGGCGATCCGGGCCGGGGACACTGTTGCCCGGTTTGGCGGGGACGAATTCATCATCGTCTGCGAGAACATGCGGATGCGTGCCGCCAAGCTGCTGGCTGAACGGATCAGAGACTGCGTCAGGGCCCCTTTCGAAGTCGATGGCCGGCAGGTCTTTCTCAACGTCAGCGTCGGTATCTCCCTGGCCGGCCCGGATGAGACTGCCGAGTCCATGCTGGGCGGGGCAGACACAGCCATGTACCGGGCGAAATCAACCGGCGGTGACGCGTCGGTCATCTACGACGCGCGGATGACCCGGCAGGCCAGTGGGCGGCTGGATCTGGAGTCCGATTTGCGCCAGGCCCTGGACCGCGGAGAACTGTGCCTGAATTACCAGCCGGTGATGGACCTCGATACTGAAGCGCCCGTCGGTTTTGAGTCGCTGCTGCGGTGGAACCACCGGGAACATGGCCTGATCATGCCGGACACGTTCATCCCCATCGCCGAGGAGACCGGGCTGATCCTCCCCATCGGCGGATGGGTACTGCGGGAGACCCTGCGCCAGGTGCAGCAGTGGCGCGACGAGGTGCCCGGGGCCGGCGACTTGACCGCAGCGGTGAACATTTCCGGGCGCCAGATCGTTGCAAACGATTTTCCCGACATCGTGGAGGCCGCAATTCTTTCCGCCGGTATCGATCCTGCCGCGGTGCATTTGGAAATAACCGAAACAGTTCTCATGGGTGAACCGGACCTGCCGAAGGAGAGCCTGCAGCGTCTGCGCCGCCTGGGTGTGCAGATCTCGATTGACGATTTCGGCACCGGCTACTCGTCCCTGAGCTACCTGAAGTGGCTCTCGGCCCGCACGCTGAAGATTGACCGCACCTTCATCCGCGAACTTGGCATCGACCCCCACGGTGGGACAGTGATCGAACTCGTCGTGGGCATGGCCAAAAGCCTCCGGCTGGACGTCGTCGCAGAAGGCGTCGAAACCCAGGGACAGCTCGCCGAACTCCGCCGCCTGGGCGTCAATCTGGCCCAGGGCTTCTTATGGAGCGAGCCGCTGGCCCCGGAACACGTCCCGGCATGGCTCAACACACAGACCGCACTTCCGCGCCCGCGAGAATTCACACAGCGGCAGGCGTGAGTGTTATCCCACTTTCAAAGGTGCGGTAGGAACGAACAGCGGCCGGAATACTGGGGTTTGTCGCCGATGCGATAGTGAACCCGGGGTCCGTGCTGGCCGATATCTAGGCCGCGTACTAAGCGTTCATCCAGCCTTCACCCAGCGGGGTTATAGAAACGTTATGTAAGCTGGATGGGTGAATTCTTGGTCAAGTAGCGGAACTTTAACAACTCTGGAACGCCCTGTTGCGCCCAATAACGGGCTCATTTCGGGACGGAAACACGCCCTCGACGGGCTGCGGACCGTGGCGGTAGCGATGGTCTTCCTCTTCCATACGGTGACGGAACTGACCCCCGGCGGGTCCATCGGCGTCGACGTTTTCTTCACGCTCAGCGGCTTTGTGATCACTCTGCTGATCATGAAGGAGTACCAGGCCACCGGCCGGCTGCGCCTGGGTGTCTTCTACGCCAAGCGGCTCGCCCGGCTCTGGCCTGCGCTGCTGGCGGTCTGCGCCGTCGTGGTGACCGTGGCTCTGGTCTTTCCCCAGTCAGGGTGGGGCGGCCAGGGCGCTAATGCCATCCCTGCGGCGGCGTACGTGATGAACCTGGCCAACTTCGGCGCCTTCGGTTCCTCCACCGGCGGCAACGCGCTGAGCCCCACCTGGACACTGGCCGTGGAGGAGCAGTTCTACCTCGTCTGGCCGTTGCTCCTGTTAGTGATGCTGCGGTTCTGGAAGGTCCGCACGGTCGCCTGGTTGACCGCAGTCCTGGCCGCCGGGTTCCTCGTCTCGCGGTCTCTGCTCGTATTCGGCGGGGCACCGCTGGCCCGGCTGTACAACGGGCCCGACACCAGGGCCGACCAGCTGCTGCTGGGGTGCACACTGGCCCTCGTGTTTGCGTCCGTCACCCCCGGGTCCCGGGTCCAAGCCTCCCTGCAGTCCGCGGCCCGCTGGGCCGGCCCGCTCGCCGGGCTCGCCCTGGTGGCCGCGGTGTTCGCCCTCAAAGAGCCGGCCACGCCGGGAGCCTGGTTTGCTGTCTTCTGGTCCGCGGGCCCCACGGTTTTGGCACTGCTGTCCGGCGTGGTCATCGGCTCGCTCGTCCTCCGGCCGGCCGGTTTCGCCTCGAGAATCCTCAGCCACCCCTGGCTTGCCAACCCCGGCCGCGACCTCTCCTACGCCGCGTACCTCTGGCACCTGCCGGTCTACCTCCTGTTGATCCCGCTGGTTCCGTCCCTCTGGCTCCGAGTGCCGCTGGCGGCAGCCCTGACCGTACTGATGGCCTGGCTGTCATTCCGGTTCGTGGAACGGCCCCTCCGGCGCTGGGCCTCCAGGAAGCTGGAGCCCGACGTCGGCACGGTTACGGCGCGTCGACCATCCTGACGCCGTCGGTCAGGTCCTGCCAGAGCTCCGACTCGGTGGCCAGGCTGCCGGGGCAGGCCAAGGCGAGTTCCATGAGCCCGTTGCTGCTGGCGGTGGCACGGACGGCCATCCGGTAGGTGACGTCAACGTCCTTGTCGTTCTTGAAGCGGAGCCGGGCTTCCTGGAGTTCGATGTCCTGTCCGCCGTCGCGCAGGCTGACGTAGGTTGACGCGGCGTCGTCGACCACTTCCACAGGCTTACCGGCGGACGACCTCACGGCTTCGATTTCCGAGGCCATGACCAGCGCCGTGGTGGCCTCATCGCCGGTTTCCCCGGTTGGCTCCAGGACCGCCTGATAGGTGGTGAAGGTGCACTGCAGGCCGGCGTTGCGGTAACGCAGCATGCCGTCCTTGACCTCTTCCTTGGTCCAGCCCTTCGGCTCCTGGATGGCCCAGGCGGGCGGGGTGCTGAAATCCGACTCGTTGAACAGGTAGATGGCACCCGCGGCCTCTGCTCCGGAGCTGGGCGAGGCGTCGGCCGACTCCCGGGGAGGGGCCGATTCGCTCGCGCTGGGAGCAGGGGCGGGCACGGCATCCGGCCTCTTATTTCCGCCGGAGAGGCCATTGAACGCCAGGACACCCGCGACGGCGATGACAGCCACCACGCCCACTCCGCCGGCCACCCAGCCCCACACGGGCATACCCGGCTTCGGTGCGGGCTGGGTGAAGGCGGGAGCCTGACCGTACTGCTGGGGGTGGGGAGGCGGCCAGCTTTGGCCCTGCCCGTCGTCCGGCTGCTGCGGCTGGTTGTTGGGCTGCTGCGGCCATCCTGGCTGCTGGTTGTTATTCACTTGTTCCCCAATATTCGGCGCGAAAGTACAAGGACCATCATGCCTTTGCCCGGCGGAGGCCGCGATGGGGAGCGGTGCCCATGACGTCAGCCCACGTGGACCCAGGGGCGTTTGGTGACGTCCGGCACCGCCTCGCGGAGAACTTCCCTGGTGACGGGGGCGATCTCGCCTTCACCCAGGAACAGGAACTTCACGAGGTTGGTGACCGGGTTCCCTTCGGTCCAGCGGAAGTAGATATGGGGCATCAGCCCGGTGACGTCCCTGATGTGGAGCAGGACCGACGCGATGGTGTTCGGGACAACGGGCCCGTGAACTTCGAGAATCCTGTACCCGTGGCGGATCACGCCGCGGACGTGGAGTTCGGTTTCGAAGTCGGAGGAATCGTCCACCACCACCTCCAGGAACAGCGACTCCTGCCCGAGGGGGAGGTGGCTGACTTCGATGGCTGAAGCAAGTTTGTCCTGGTAGGCCTCGGGAGAGGTTCGGAGCGGCTCGTGGGCAATGATGGCGATGGGGCCTTCGAGGGTGCCGGACATGAATTCCAGGGCCTGCCGGTCCAGGTGGACGCGGGTGGCGTGCAGTTCGAAGGAGCGCCCCACCCGGGAAAGCAGGGAAATCACCACGATGCCCAGGATGAACATCCCGGCGATCCGGATCCCTTCAGGGCGTTCGAAGATGTTGGCAACGGTGGTGTAGACAAAGACCACGGCGATGGCGCCGAAGCCGACGGTGCGTTTGCGCTGGGCACGGCGGCGGGCCGAGAGGGTAACCGCGGCGGCGGCGGAGGTCATCAGCACCAGGACGCCGGTGGCGTACGCGCCGCCCTGGGCGTCGACGTCGGCCTTGAACAGGAAGGTGATGAGGAACCCGACGGCGGTGAAGACGAGCACCAGCGGGCGCACGGCTTTGGCCCATCCCGGGGCCATGCCGTAGCGGGGAAGGTACCTGGGCACCAGGTTCAGCAGCCCTGCCATGGCGGAGGCGCCCGCGAACCACAGGATGGCGATGGTGCTGATGTCGTAGATGCTGCCGAAGCCCACGCCGAGGTATTCATGGGCCAGGTAGGCCAGGGCGCGGCCGTTCGCCTGGCCGCCGGGCTGGAACTCCTGCTCCGGGATCAGGACCACCGTGATGAAGCTGGTGGTGATCAGGAATCCGCTCATGATCACCGCGGCCGTGGTGAGCATGCGCCGGGTTCCCCGGATCCGGCCCGCCGGATTCTCCGCGGTGTCGTCCCCGTCCCCCCGGACCTGGGGCATGACGGCCACCCCGGTTTCGAAGCCGGACAGCCCAAGTGCCAGCTTCGGGAAAACAATCAGCGCGATCGCCACCGCCATGAGCGGGTTCCCATGGGACGTCAGCAGGGCGGTCCACCAGCCGCCGACGGCAACCGGGTGGCCGAAGACCTGGACCAGCGTCGCGGCCACCACCACAGCGTTAAGGCCGAGGTACAGGACCACCAGAACGACGGCGACGCCGACGGCTTCCCTGAATCCGCGCAGGAACACGGCGCCCAGCAGCGCGAGCAGGAAGAGGGTGACCGGGACTTGCTCGCCCTGCAGCCAGCCCGGGGCCACGGGGTTCTGGATGAGGTGTGCCGTCGCGTCCGCCGCGGAGAGGGTCATGGTGATCATGAAGTCCGTGGCGGCGAACCCGAGCAGGACCAGGACGAAGAGCTTGCCGCGCCAGCGGGGCAGCAGGCGCTCCAGCATGGCAATCGACCCTTCACCGCTGTGGCTTTCGCCGGCGACGCGGCGGTAGACCGGCAGGGCGCCCAGCAGGGTCACGGCCACCAGCACCAGCGTTGCCAGCGGTGAGATGACCCCGGCGGCCAGTGCCGCGATGGCCGGCTGATAGCCCAGGGTGGAGAAGTAATCCACACCGGTGAGGCACATGACCTGCCACCACGGATGCTGCTGGTGGCTGTCACCGCCGACGGCGCCGGGGCCGGGATGGGTGCCTTTGCGGTCCTGGAGCCCGAACAGCAGCCAGTTCTTCAGGGCCTGGGTGCCGCGTGGCCGGGGCTCGGAAGGATCAGCAGGGGGCCTGCTCAACGTGGTCATGGTGTCTTCCCCGCGCTGCGCACTGCACCGCGTCCACTGCCGAAGCTAACACCGGCGCTGAACGGCGGATCGGGGAGAGGGTTTTTATTTGCGAATCCTTAACGCGCCAGGAGGATGTCCGGAAAGCCGTGGCCGCGAACATGTCCCGCAGCCGCGCGCAGACCCGCGGAGCCTCAGGTGGGTACCGACTCCGAGTGCTCCGCACACCGCACCGAGGCAATCAGCGGGCCGCCGCCGTCGTCCTTCTGATAGCGGGTCACGTGGTTGGTGGTCTTGCCGCACGACGGGCAGAAGGTCTTGTGCTGTTTAGTCCCCATACCCAGAGTGTAAGGGTACGGAAGTTACGTGCAGGTAAATCCTATGACGGATGACGGACCGCTAGATTTGGCGGGTGAAGAGAAACGGTGGGGGCGTCAGCGTGACCAGGCAGGAGTGGATCAGATACGGTGCGCTTCTGGTGCTGGCGGTGGTTGCCTTCGGGGTGGCCGCGCTCGCAGTGATGAATACGCGCGGTCCAGGCGACGCCGCAGGCACCGCGACGGCAACGCCGGCTGCTTCGCCCTCTGCCACAGCCACGCCCTCTGCCAGTGCGACGCCGGGGCCCACGCCGACAGCGACGCAGACTGCCGCCGCGTCGGCCCAGCCGCTGAAAATCCGGATTCCCGCCCAGCCCGTCCTGCTGATTGTGGGCGACTCGTACACTGCGGGCGACGGCGCAGACCGGGTGGACCAGGGTTGGGCATACCTGGTGGCCGGCGAGCTCGGCTTCCCTGCCAACATCGACGCCATTGGCGGGACAGGATTCGTGTGGGGCGGTGGTTCGCGGGACGACCGCGGCCAGGAATACGGTGTCCGGCTGCGGGGAATTGCCGCCACCACCCCTGCCTTCGTCCCCAACCTCCTGATTCTTCAGGGCGGGCAGAACGATGCCCTGTCCAACAACCCTGCCGCAATCCAGTCCGCCACCACAGAGACCGTCGAACTGGCCCGGACGCTCTGGCCGGGCGTCCAGGTGGTGGTCCTGGGGCCCTCCGCGCCACAGCCGCTGGCTGACTATCTCCGCGACGCGAACAACGCCGTCCGTGCAGGAGCCGCAGCCGCCAACACCCCGTTCATCGACGCCTACGGTGCCGGCTGGTTCACGGCCGCCAACAGCCAGGAGTTCTATGCCGACGGCGCCCACGTGAACACTGCAGGCCACCGCTACCTTGCCGACAGGTTCCTGGCGGCATGGAACACCCTGGTCCAATGAACCGGCCTCCGCGAAGGGCCCGTGGGTAGAATCAAAGGCCAAAGACGAACGCAAGTGCTTTCCGGAGGTACGGAGTAACAATGTCAGAATGGCTCGACGTCGGCGCGGACAACTACGTGCTGGTCACCGAAGGTTCACTGTTGAATACCGGCCTGATTGTGGGCTCGGAGCGGGCCATGGTGATCGATACCGGCTGCGGGCCGCGGCAGGGGAAAGAGATCCTCGAAGCGGTGCGGGAGAAGACGGACCTGCCGCTCGTCGTCGTCAACACCCACGCCCACTACGACCATTTCTTTGGCAACGCCGTGTTCGCGTCCGACGGCGTCACAGAGTTCTGGGGGCACGAGAACTGTGCGCGCGAGATCGAGGCGCACGGGGACCTGCAGCGCCGGTTTGTCGGAACGCTGGAGCCGGAGATGTCCACCGGCGAGGGCGAGAACGTGGAACTGGTGGTGCCCAACGCCATCGTCAAGGACCAGCCCGTGCTGGTGGATCTCGGCGGGGTGACCGCCACGCTCTTCTACCTCGGCCGCGGCCACACGGACGGCGACCTCCTGGTGGGCAGCCCCACCACACTCTTCGTGGGCGACCTCGTGGAACAGGGCGCGCACCCGTCCTTCGAGGACTCCTACCCGGAGGAATGGGCGGATTCGCTCCGGCACATCTCAGCCCTGCGCCACCGCTACGAGTTCCTGGTGCCCGGCCACGGCGAGACCTGCAGCGACCAGTTCGTCAAGACCATGGCCAACACCATGACCACCGCCGTCCGCCAGGCCCAGCAGTCCATCCGCGAAACCCCCACCGACGCCACCAAGGCCATCCCCGTGCTGCCCTATGGCCCGGAGCAGTCCCGCTGGTTCATCAAGCGGCTGCAGGAGACCCGGCCGCTGCACTAGGTTTGCTGCACCAGGGGAGAGTGACCGGATGACACCGGCAGCAGCGATCCAGGCGGAGCGGGTATCCAAAACGCTGGGCGGTCTCCGCGTCCTGGACGCTGTGTCCCTGGACGTGGGTCCGTCAGAGATCCACGCCCTGGTGGGACTGAACGGGGCCGGAAAGACGACGTTGATGCGGATCCTGCTGGGAATGCTGAAGCCGGACCACGGCTCGCCCCGCCTGGCGGGGCTTCCGGTTTCCGGCGCAGAGGCACAGTTATGGTCCCGGGTGGGGCAGATGCTCGAGACCCCGTTCGCCTATCCGGAGCTGACCGCCCGCGAGAACGTGTACTGCTCCGCGCGGCTGCACGGAATGAGTAAGGACGGCGCAGAGTCCGCCGCAGCACGGGCGTTGTCAGAGCTGGGTCTAGGGCAATATGCCGACCAGCGGGCCGGGACCCTGTCGCTGGGAAACCGGCAGCGTGTGGGCCTGGCAGCTGCCCTGGTCCACGGCCCGGACGTCCTCGTCCTGGACGAACCGACCAACGGACTGGATCCCCGCGGTGTCATCGTGCTTCGCCGGCTGCTCCAGGAGGCATGCCGGGACAGGGGCGCCGCCGTCCTGGTCTCCAGCCATCACCTTGACGAGGTCTCGCGGATGGCGGACAGGATCAGTGTGCTCCACCGGGGACGGGTCATCGGCACGCTGCAGCCGGGGGCTGTGGACCTTGAGCGTAGTTTCTTTGACCTGGTACTGCAGTCCGACCTGAACGACCACGGGCTGGAGCCATGATGGGCGCTTCCGGACAGGCCATCGAATTCGAGGCCCTGAAATTCCGGCGAGCGCCGGTGGTGCGGACGGTCTCTGCCCTGCTCGGTGTTGCCCTGCCGGTTCTTGCTGCGGCTTTCATGGTTGCCGCCACCGCCGACGGGTCCAGCCAGATCGGGCTCAAAGCCGCGGCCATGCTGACGGGTACCGGCTGGACCGGATACCTGGCGATGGTGGGGATGCTGGAATCCGTCGGGGGGCTGATGGGGGTTGGCTTCGTGGTGTGCTGGTGCTTTGGGCGTGAGTTCACCGAAAAGACCCAGGCCTGCCTGTTCGCCCTGCCTGTCAGCCGGCGGCGGCTTGCGTACGCGAAGTTTACGGTGATCATGCTCTGGGCCCTGCTGCTGTGCCTGGTCAGCGTAGCGGTCGCCTTTCTTGCCGGAGCCCTTATCGGTCTGGGCATACCCGGGCCTGAGGATCTGTTGGTCGCGGGCAAGGCGTTGGCCGCGGGCGTCCTGGCGGCCCTGCTGGCCTGTCCCCTCGCGGTGGTGGCCAGCATGGCCCGCGGCTATCTTCCCGGCGTCGGCGCACTGGTGCTCCTGGTGGTCATCACCCAGGTGGTGACCGCGTTCGGTGCCGGGGCGTGGTTTCCCTATGCGGCCCCCGGGTTATGGATGGGCATGGGCGGCGCGGCGGCGGCCGAAACGGTCACCCCGCTGCAGCTCTTCCTCTGCGCCCCGGTCTCCGCGCTGGGCATCATCATTACCGGCCAATGGTGGAAGGGCATGCAAATCAGCTCCGGGTGAGAAAGGGCAACAACGACAAAGCAGCCCCGGCCGTCTGGCCGGAGCTGCTTCTGGTGATGCCGAGGTATCAGTTATTCACGATACGGACAGGGCCCGTAGCGGTGTCGCAGATGGTTGCATCGTTGCCTGACGCGTCCACTGCCTCGCCCAGAACGGCGATTGATCCGATGTCGGCAACATCGCAGAGCGTGGCGGCGACGGCCGCTGCAACGTTGACATCAACAGCGTCCTTGACGATGACATCGCCAACGGTGACATTGACCAGGCCGTCATTGAGGGTGTTGTTGCCCACGGCCTGTGATGGTGCTGCGACGGCGCCAAGCAGGAAAAGAGTTCCGGCGGCTGCTGCGGTGGCTTTTTTGGTAAATGACATAGTTTTGCTCCCTTTGTATGGGCCCCGGTGCGGGGTCCTCGATTGGTTGCTTCTTGTGCGGCCGTGGAATACGGCGGTGAAATCGGGCTAGCTCGCGGTTGCGGCAGTTGGTGGGCATTGGCCCCAGATTCTTCCAACCACTATCGAGTTACATTATTCGCTGAGCGCCGTTCACTCAGAAAACACTAATGCTAAGTATGCTTACGGTCAAATCGGGCAGCTACCTCGGTGCCAGCGAGAGGGCCTCGGTGTCCGCCCCGGGGAGGGTGATTGCTGCCGTGGTTCCCTCACCCATGCTGCTGAAAAGGGTGATGTTTCCCCTGTGGTTTTCGACGATGGACCGGGTGATGGCCAGCCCCAGGCCGGCGCCAGGAATCGTGGACGAGTGTGAGCTGGCGGCCCGGAAGAAGCGGGTGAACGCCTGTGCCAGTTCCTCCTCAGTCATTCCGACCCCGGTGTCGCTGACTTCGCATCTGAGCTGGTTTCCGGCTGTGCTGACCCGTACGGTGACGGTGCCGCCGTCGGGGGTGTATTTGATGGCGTTCGAGATCAGGTTGTCCAGGGCTTGGCCGAGCCGGTCCGGGTCAAACCGTCCGGTGGCTGGACTGTCTGTTTCCAGCGATAGGAAGACGCCGCCGGCCTTGGCCTTGGGCTTGGCGGCTTCCACACTTTGGGCGGCGACTTCGGCAAGATCGGCCGGACGGGGGTCGACTGTCAGGGCGCCGGCGGCGACGGTGAGCAGGTCCCCGACCAGGTTCAGCAGCCGTTCGGCGTTGCGTTTGGCCACGGTCAGGTAGTGGTCCATTTCCGCGTCCAGGGGGCCTTCGTCCAGCGCCAGGGCAAGGTAGCCCAGAATCGACGTCAGCGGGGTGCGCAGTTCATGGGAGACACTGGCGACGAACTGGTCCTTCGCGGACAGCGCTTCGACCAGCGCTGTGACGTCGGTGAAGGCAAGAACCGCGCCCGAGTGCGGCCCGTCGGAGTCTTTGATGAGCCTGCAGGTCGCTGAGTAGGCCCGTTGCCCTGTTCCGGTTCCGATCCAGATCAGTTCGTCGGTGAAGGCCTCGCCTCTGGCTGCCCGGGTCCGGGGGTGCAGGTCGGGCGGCAGGGGATGCTCCCGGTCGGTGCCGTAGACGGGAATGCGGTACTGGTCGGCAGCCGGTAAGTCACTGAGGGGGTTGACGAGTTGGCTGCTCAAGCGGTGGTTCACGAGTATGGTCCGGCCCTGGGCGTCGAGGGCGCAGACGCCGACGCTGACGGTGTCCATGACTGTGCCCAGCAGCTGCTCGCGGTGTTCACTTGCAGTCAGGAGCTTCCGGACCTCAGTGTCCTGGTCTTCAAGCAGCCGCCGCTGACGGGAGATCGCGTTCGCGACCGCGTGGGTTGTGAGTGCGATGGCGCCAAGAATCACCGGCAGGAGCGCAATCCTGATGAAGGAGGCGCTGGTGAAGCCGGTGCCGAGGATCACCGGGGGGAGAACGGCGCTGAGGATGGTCGCGAGTACGGCGAGGACTACTCCGCTCGGATGCTTGCCGACAGAGAGCCAGACGACCGGAAAAACGAGCAGGAAGCCCAGTACGGCGAGGTATTGGTCACCTGCCTCCCGTGACAGGCCGATGGCCAGGCAGTCCAGCACGGGGATGATAAGTACGGCTGGCCTGGGTAACCGCTCCCACGGAACGAGCGCGCAGGCAGCGAGCAGGACCAGATGGACTGCCAGGCTGTACAGGAATGGACCGGACCACTCGAGCGCCGGATGCAGAAACGTTGTAAGCAACGTAACGAGCAGCATCGTCATGGACAGCGGAAGCTGGAACATCACGGTCCGCCCGCGATGGCCCAGCGTGCGGAAGTACCTCTCGACCGCTTCAAAAAACAAGATGTCCCCCATCCATGCCTGAATTCTGGCCTTAATTACGAAGCCTACTGCCAGTCCCGGGTCTGGTCTGGGAATCCGGGCGTCGTCCGGACCTGGAACAGGTCCTAACGCACCGGTTCGGTTCCCGGAAGACCCGAAGCGGCCAGCCGGCGTCCCACCAGCACCGCCGCCAGTGCCAGCGCACAGCACACGGCCATGGACACCGCCATCGGGACCGCGCTGTGCTCCCCGGCCACGCCGGTGAGCGGGGACACGAGCCCGCCCACGAGGAACTGGAGCAGGCCCAGCACGGCGGACCCGGCGCCGGCCCGCCCGGGGACGCGCCCCTGGGCGAGTGCGGTGGTGTTGCCCATGACGAAGCTGACGCACAACTGCGTGAGGAACAGGTGCACCAGCGTGGTCCAGCCGGTGATCCCGGCCAGGATCAGGCCCAGGCCCGCCACGTTGACGATGGTCATGACCACCACCGCGGTCCGCAGGATCATCGCGGGTTCCACCCGGTCCACCAGCCGGGTGTTGGCCAGCGCGCCCACGATCATCGCGCCCGCGTTGACGGCGAAGATCACCGAGAAACCCAGTGCCGAGTAGCCAAGCACGTTCTGCACCACAAAGGACGATGCGGAAATGTAGGAGAACAGCGCCCCGAAGGTGAAGGCGAAGGTCAGCGCATAGGCCATGAACGACGGCGTGCGCAGTACAGACCAGGACGCGCCCACCACCGCCCCGACCCCGCCGCGGTGGCGCTTGTGCGGCGGCAGGGTTTCCGGGACCACAAACACTGAGCTTGCCAGCATCAGGGCTCCGAAGCCGGTCAACGCCCAGAACACTGCCTGCCACGGCGCCACGGTGGCGATCACGCCGCCGAGGAGCGGTGCCACCACCGGTGCGAGGGAGGTGATGGTGGCCAGCATCGAGTAGAGCTTGGCGGCCTGCCGGCCGGTGGCCATGTCCGAGACGGCAGCCCGCGCGATCACCACCCCCGCCGCGCCTGCCGCACCCTGGAGCGCGCGTAAAGCCAGGACCACCTCGATGCTGGGAGCGAGGGCAATGGCCACCGAGCTGAGCAGGAACAATACGTTCCCGGCGACCATCAGCCGGTGGCGGCCCAGGACGTCGGAGATCGGCCCCAGCAGGAACTGGCCCATGGCCATGCCCACCATGTAGGCGGTCAGGGTGAGCTGGACCGCGGAGGTGGACGTCCGGAAGTACTCCACCATGTGCGGCATGGACGCCAGGTACATGTCCGTTGCCATGGGGCTGACAGCACTGAGGATCCCGAGCGCCGCCACCAGGAACATCCGGTCCTTGCGCCCCGTGAGGTTCAGGCGGGACCGGAAGCGGTCCTCGTGGTGGGGAGAGTCCATGGAGATCCTTCGGCATGGTTGGGGTTGCCTGCCGATTCTAATAGTCCGGTAAGAGCGGGCAGGCTATGTGTCGCCGGTGGCGTTGGCCCACGGATTGCCTCTTGACGGCCGCCAATTTCAAGTTAACGTTGTTAATATGAAAATGGTCGGGGAGACCAGACGGCCTTACCGGATGGGCGCCCGTTCCGAGTCCGCCGCCGCAACCGGCGAGGCCATTCTGGATGCCGTCACCGAAATCTTCTGGGAACAGCCGTCGGACCAGATCCGGCTTGAGGAAGTGGCGGCGAGGTCCGGAGTCACCGTCCAGACCGTCATCCGCCGGTTCGGAAACAAGGAGAAGCTCTTCGCCGCCGCGGCCGGACGCCAGTCGGAAAAGGTCCGGGAAGCCAGGGCACACGTGACCCCCGGTGACGTCGCCGGGGCCGTTGCCAACCTGATGGACCACTACGAGCTCATGGGCAGCCGCGTCCTGCGGATGCTTGCCGAGGAAGAGCGACTGCCCGCCATCAAGGGTCTGGCTGACGAGGGACGGCTCTTCCACCGTCAATGGTGCGAGCAGGCGTTCGCGCCGTTCCTGCCCGGCCGGCGTGGCTCCGTCCGTACCCGGCGGACCGCCCAGCTGGTGACCATCTGCGATGTCTACACCTGGAAGCTGCTGCGCCTCGACAGCGGGCTCAGCCGCAGCCAGACCGAGCAGGCCCTCCTGGAGATGCTTGCTCCCTTCACAATGAATGCTCCTTCATAAAGGACGTGACCTGATGTCCACCATCCTCGCCTACACCTCGCCCGCCATCGGGCATCTCTTCCCCATGACCCCGGTGCTCCTGGAACTGCAGAACCGCGGCCATCAAGTGCACGTCCGCACCCTCGCCAGCAAGGTGGGGCTGATGCGGGACCTCGGATTCACGGCCGTTGCCCTGGATCCCCGCGTCGAGGCCATTTCCCATGACGACTACCTGGTCCGGGGCCCCAGACGCGGCCTGGCAGCCGCGGCCCAGACCTTCGCCGCCCGCGGCCGGTTCGACGCTCCCGCGTTCCAGGCAGCAGTGGATGACGTCCGGCCGGATGCTGCACTTGTGGACATCAACGCCTGGGGCGCCTGCTTCGCTGCCGAAGCGTGGGGCGGCCCGTGGGCGTCCTTCTCGCCGTACATCCCGGTGCTTCATTCGCCCGGTACGCCGCCGTTCGGTCCCGGTGTGCCTCCGCTGGGCGGTGTGGCCGGCCAGGTCCGGGACGCGGTGCTCCGCAGGCTGGTGCTGGGCGCTGTGGAGGGGGCACTGACGCCGGGTATCAACGCGTTGCGGGCAGACGTGGGGCTACCGCCAGTTGTATCCGCCGAGGAATTCCTGCGCAAGGCGCCGCTGATGCTGGTGACCACCGCCAAACCCCTCGAATACGCCACCACGGACTGGGGGCCCGACGTCGTCATGATCGGTGCCTCGGCGTGGGACCCGCCGCAGGAAACGCCCGACTGGCTCGATGCCATCCAGCAGCCGATCATCCTGGTCACCACCTCCTCGGAGTTCCAGGACGACGGGGTGCTGGTCCGCACGGCGCTGGAGGCCTTCCGCGGTGAACCCGTGCACGTGGTGGCCACAATGCCTGCGGGCATCCCTGCCGGCCTGGACATTCCGGCCAATGCCACGGTGAAGGCCTTTGTTCCGCACAACGCCGTGCTGGACCGCGCGGCCGTGGCCGTCACCCACGGCGGCATGGGGGCGACCCAGAAGGCGCTCGCCCACGGGGTTCCGGTGTGCGTGGTCCCGTTCGGCCGTGACCAGCTGGAGGTGGCCCGCCGGGTGCAGGTGAGCGGCTCGGGCACCCGTCTGCCGCGCAGGAGGCTCTCTCCGGCGCGGCTCCGCAAATCGGTTGCGGCGGCGATGGCACTGCGGGCGGGAGCCGAACGGGTGGCTGAAGGCTTCAGGGCGGCCGGCGGGGCTGTGGCCGCTGCCGACGCCATCGAGTCGCGCCTGATCTCCACACCGGAACGTCCGGTGCAGAACCGCGGAAACCGGGAATTGGACAAGGGACACGGCCCTGAGTGATTTGTCACAGGTGTGACCTGCGGCTAGCGTTGCTGGTGATCACATGGGGGATCACTGCTACCAACGGAGGCCGCTTTGGCTCTCATTGACTATGCCCTGGCGCTCTGTGCGCTGCTCGGCACCTTGCTCATTCCGTTCGCTGCCATGTACCAGGTCCTGCGGCTGAAACGGCGGGCAGTGCGGGTGCCCGCTACGAGGAGTAACCGAAGCTGACATGCCGTACGTCGACATCAACCCCCACAAGGGCCGTCCCAAGTGGCAGGCCTACGCCGTGCTCGCAATCCTTTTGGTCCTCACCGCCGGCGTTGTGGTGGCCGCCCTTACCCGGATCTGACCCCGCGGTTCCGCCCAGCACCTAGACTTGCAGTTCAGTAAGTGCCGCAGAACAGTTGCCGACGTCCGGGGGGACAGACATGCCAGATCCGGCGGATAAGAACGCACGCGCCATTGCAGACCATGCAGGGCAGCCGCCCGCGACCCGCCGACGCCGCGACCTGCGCCGCGCCGACGGGCCGCTGCCGGATGCCCGGACAGGAACCATGCCAGCAGTAACTCCCGACCTTTCCGAGACGCCAGCGCCCGACGCCGGCACACCGGTTCCGCGCCGCAGCTCCTGGGCGGAGGCCGCTGCCGCCGCCGACCAGGCCAGCACCCCGGCTTTCCTTCCCGCCCCCACCCGCCGCCCGGCGAGGCCACCGGTCACGCCACAGCCGCTGGGCGGCATCGGTGCACAGCTCCCGACGGCGGAGGCGCCGGACGCACACCAGCCAGCCGAGGCCGTGCCCGCCACCTCCACAACGGTGGACGACGGCGTGGACGCCGCGCCGCCGTCGTCGTCCGTTCCTGACGAAGCGCCGGCCTTCCGGCGGGCCCGGCCGACCGCTGCGGACGTTATTGCGGACACCCCCATGCCTGACTTCATCAGCTCGCCGGGACTGTTTGTCCGGGAGCAGAAGCCCCGGCCGGTGGGCGGCGTCCGCGGCGCGGTCTACAACATGACCGGCGGGGCCTGGAACATGGGGCCCAGCGCCAAACAGCGTGACGAGGACGAACTCGGCCGGCGCATCGCCCGCCAGCTGCAGGGCAGCTACAACACCGCGGTGCTGAGCCTCAAGGGCGGCATCGGCAAGACCTCCACCACGGTGGGCGTGGGCCTGACCCTGGCCGAATTCCGCGGCGACGCGCCCTGCGCCATCGACGCGAACCCGGACTCCGGCGACCTCGTGGAACGCGCCCTGGGCGAGGGGATCTACCAGCAGTCCAGCCCGCGCACCATCACGGATCTGCTCAACAACATCGAATCCATCGACTCCCTCACGGCCCTGGCCCGGTACATGCACCACGCCGGCCGGCTGCACCTGATCGCGGGGGAGCAGGACCCGGAGGTCTCGGACTCGCTCACCGCGGCCGAGTACCTGCGGATCCGGAAGCTGATCTCCAACTACTACTCCGTGGCCCTGACCGACTGCGGCACCGGCGTGACGCACAACGCCATGAGCGGGATCCTCCAGTCAGCGGACAACCTGGTGATCGCCGCCGGGTACGCCGTTTCAGGTGCCAAGCGTGCCCGCAGCACCCTGCACTGGCTGGCCAGCCACGGGTACGAGGACCTGGCCCGGAACGCGATTGTGGTCATCACGGACAAGGACGAGGTTTCCTCCCGCGTGGACAAGGACGCCATCGAGGAACACCTCGCCGGGATCTGCCGCCAGCTCATCGCCGTCCCGCACGACCGTGGCGTTGCCGACGGCGACCTGGTCACCCTGGACGTTCTGCGGCCGGAGACGCGGCGGGCCTACAAGGAGATCGCGGCGGCGATTGTGGACGGGTACCGCTAAAGGGACTGCATGCCCATGTGGTCAGAGGGCCTGACCGCGCCCCGGGCGCTGTCATAAGCGGCGTGGGCGCTGTCATAAGCGGCGTGCGCGCTGCTCACGTCGCCGTGGACAACAGCCTCGGTGTGCTCAGCGCACTGGACCTCGGCAGTCAGTGAGCCGCCGGCGTCGTCCTTCCGGTAGTGCGTCACTTGGTTGGTGTTCCTGCCACAGGTGACGCAGTAGGTCAGGTGCTGTTTTGTCCACATGGATGAATAATACGCACGTTCGGGTTTCGCGGAAGTAACTGTGCGGGAAATTGTGGGTCTCCGCAATCGGCAGGGGCGGGCCGCAGGAGTGCATCCAGGGTAGGGGTGACGCAGGGCAACGGCGGTATGCTCAGTACATTCTGGTGGGGTCCGGAATGGGGTCGGTGAGGGAAGAGGAAGGCCTTGGCCACGACCTTCGTGAAGCGTTGCCTGAAGGCGTCCGCGCTGGCGGTTCTGGTGTGCCTCGGAGCTGCAGGCTGCGACCCCGCGAGCCCCTCCGTGGACGGCTCGGGAGGCGGCGGACCGTCCGTGCATTTCACTGCGGCAGGGGATGTAGGGCTGGGTGATGCCGCCGGGAACGTGCTCGACAAAATGGCCGAGCTGAAGCCTGACCTCAATCTTGCCGTCGGGGACTTCTCCTACCAGGCAGGCGCGGAGGGGGCGTTCTGCGACATGGTCACCGGAAGGCTCGGCAAGGAGTTCCCCTACGAACTGATTGCGGGGAACCACGAGAGCGACGGCAGCGACGGCGACATCGGCAAATTCGTCAAGTGCCTGCCCAACAGGCTCCCGGGACTCCAGGGCGAGTACGGCAAGCAGTGGTACGTGGACGTTCCCCAGGACCAGCCCCTCGTACGGTTCATCCTCATCTCGCCGGGACTGACCTTCCAGGACGGGGTGCAGCTTGACTACTCGAAGGGCAGCGAACGCCTGGCCTGGACTGAATCCGCCATCAACGGCGCCCGAGAAGCGAAGATCCCCTGGACCGTGGTGGCCATGCACAAACTGTGCTTCAGCATGGGCCGCTATGACTGCGACGTGGGCGAGCCCCTGACCAACATGCTCATCAGCAAAAACGTGGATCTGGTGGTCACCGGCCACCAGCACGCCTACCAAAGGACCAACCAGCTCCGCGTCGGTGACCGCTGCAGCTATATAAGGGCCGGAACGTTTGACCGGAACTGTGTGGCCGACACCGACAGCAAACATGCCCAGGGCAACGGCACCGTCTTCGTCACGGCCGGGACCGGGGGCTACGGCCTGCACGGCGTCAACGGCAACGACACCGAGGCCGGCTACTTCAAAGCCTGGTCCGGGGCCAACAACGGCGGGGCCTTCGGAGTCCTGGATGTCACGGTCAACACGAAACGGCTGGACGCCAAGTTCGTGCCAGCGCAGGGGTCCCTATTTAAGGACTCCTTCGTCATCCAGCGCTGAGGGCCCACACCGAGGCTCCGCCGCCCAGCCGGCACGCTATGAGATGGCCTCCAGCCATCTGGACAGCCGCCTTCGTGGGGCACTTCGACACAGACACGCCGTCACCTGAGTCCGAATTGCCCGCCAGCGGCGGCAATGTGCCCCACGAGGGAGAGGCAGACCCGTGCTCACCGTTTCGCGGCCGTGGCATCCAGCCACTGATCGAACGTCTGGCGTCCGACGGCGGCAGCCGGTCCCGGGAGCAGGTAACCCTTGCGCATCGCTTTGCCTACGGGTCCGGGGGCAGGCACCTGCACCACCAGCTTCCGCCGGCCAGTCTTGCGGACGTAGGCACGGGCCAGGTTTGCCAGCAGCTCCTTGCCCGGGCCGCCCATGTCAGTCAGGCGTCCCCGGGGTCCCGCCTCCGCCGCGTCCACGAGGGCCTCCGCGACCTCCGCGGCAGCCACCGGCTGCAGCAGCATGCGCGGAACCATGGCCAGCGGACCGGCAGACGTATAACCGAGGGTCATCGGCACGAACTCGTGGAACTGTGTGGACCGCAGGATGGTCCAGGGCACGTCCCCATGAATGACGGCTTCCTCCTGCGCGCGCTTCCCGGCGTAAATGCTTGACGGGGCCTTTTCGATGCCCACCGTGGAGAGCAGCACGTGATGCTTCACGCCGGCCTTCTTCTCCGCGGCCAGCAGGTTCTGGGTGCCGGTGGTGAAAAAGTCAACGTTCTTTTTCGTGGACAAATCCCGGATGCCGGACACATCGATGGCCACGTCCACCTTCTGGAGGGCTTCGTTCAGCCCCTTGCCCTTGACCAGGTCCACGCCTTCGCCACGCGACAGGCTGACCACCTCGTGGCCACGTTCACGCGCAATGCGGACCACATGCCGCCCCACTGTTCCGGTTCCCCCGGCAACCGCAATCTTCATACTTCGAAGTTTATGCCGGGTCAGGGTTCCGCAGGGAAGCACGGCCGGTCCCCGTGAGGATTTCCGCAATGACGCTGGCCAGCGGCTTTCTACTGGCCCTCGACCTGCGCAGCAATTCCTCAAGGGCGCGGTCCGGGCTGAAGCCGTATTGGTGCATCAGGACACCCTGCGCCCGGCCGGCGTCGTCCCGGCTGTGCAGGGCAGCCCCCAGAACCTCCGTAAAGCGCCGCGGAGCGTCGGAACCCTGCACGTTGTCCAGCAATGTTGATGCGGCAACGGCGAATTTCTCCAGGGTCCGGGCGGTGGCGGCGTCGAACACCGCGGGCTGCGGTGAGTAGATTTTCAGTGTCCCCAGGCACTTGGTGCCCACCGTCAGGGGCGAACTGACCACCGACCGGATGGACAAACCGCTGACGCTCCGGGACCACGGCGGCCACCTGTCATCAGTGCCCGCGTCCCGGACCAACACGGTGCCCCGGGTGGACCACGCCGTCAGGCAAGGACCTTGGCGGAGCCCATACTGCGCGGCGTCAGCTTCCAGCACCACGGCATCTGTGGAACCCACGCTGGCCCCGCCGTCGTGTTCGTCGCCGCCCTCTTCGTCCAGCAACGACACGCCGGCACCTGAACCAGGCGGGAGAGCGTCACGGATTCCCTCAGTAAGCTGCCCCACTGCACGGTGGGCCTTTTCCCTGGTCAGAAGGAGGCCGTTGATGCGCGCAGCAGTGAAGGCTAATTCGTTGAGTGGGAGACGTTGGGGCACAGGAGCAGACCTTCGGCATCAGGACACTTGTGTCCTGGAGGGTGCCCCCTGCTTGGGCCGGGAACGGGAAACTGCACCCGCTCCACAACCAGCATACCGACAGATCAGGCGGCGAGGAGAGCCGTTCCAGCCAGGGCAGGGGCGCGCGGGGCCAGGACACTGACATTGCACCGCTTCTGCTGGGGGTCGATCTTCGAGGGAAGGTGGTGGTTCCGGGAGCAGTCCTGCAACTGCTCCAGCGCTTCGTCGTCGACCCACGCGTTGCTGATGTCCAGCTCGAGGGTGAGCCCCTGCTTCAGTGAGTTGGCGCGTTTGACCACTACATAAAGGGCCTGGACGCTGTGTACGGTGATGTGGCCTTTGGCGACAACCTGGGCACGTGCGTGGTCGAGATCCACGCGGACAAGAATGTTGAGCTTCGAGTTCATGAGGTAAAGCCTTCCCCGGCATCGGCTGCGACGCTGCAGCCCTTGCGTGTGGCCCGTTTGCATAAGCCTTGTCCAGAGTAGGCATCCAATGTGAGCCACGCAACACTACTGGCGGGTAGGTTACGGAAGGTGTGTCACGCCATCTCCTTCGGGGGAGTGAACAATGGAGGCATGTCACGAGGTAATCTGCGCATTGTCCCGGGAGCGGCGCCGGGGGAGGGGAAGACGCTGGCCCTGCTCGAGGAGGGCCGCCGGCTTGCTGCCGACGGCGCCGACGTGGTGGTCGGTGCCGCTGATGTGGGGCCAGGAGCCGGGCCGGGGGCCGGCGATCTCCTTGACGGCCTGGAACGGTGCCCGGCTCCGGGCGCAGAACAGGGAACCGGGCCGGCGCTCGACGTCGACGCGCTGCTCAGCCGCTCGCCCGCCGTCGTCCTGGTGGACGACCTCGCCGCCAGCGACGCCGGCGTTCCCCGCTGGCAGCAGGTCGAGAGGCTGCTCGACGCCGGAATCGACGTCGTCTCCACCCTGGACATCCGCAACCTCGAGTCCCGGTCCGAAGACCGTGCCCTGCACAGCAGGAGCGTACCGAACGGGGAGCGGGTCGTGGTCGGGATCAGCGGGAAACCCGACGATGAGGCACTGATCCGGCGGGCAGCGCGGATGCTGGCCGCCGCCGCGGGCGGTGAACTGCACGTGGTTCACGTGCGCACCGCCGCGGCCCGGGCCGTCCCGTCCGGCAAGGAACTCGACCGGCTGCGGACGGTGACGGCCGGCGTCGGCGGCGTGTTCCATGCGATCGGCGGGGAGGACATCCCGACGGCGTTGCTCCGGTTTGCGCGGAGCGTCACCGCCAGCCAGCTCATCCTGGGGACGTCCCGCGGCAGGCGGGCCCTGCCGCGGGCAGCGGGGCTGCCCGGCAGGGGCGGGACCGTGGCCGCCGTGGTCCGGAACGCCGGCAGCATCGATGTGCACCTCGTGGCGCAGAAGGCTGGCCTGCCGGACCGTACCCGCGCCCGCCCCGGCCTGGGGCGGGCCCGGCAACTGCCCGCCTTCGTCCTCGCGGTGGGCCTGCCGCCGGCCCTGCAGTTCTTCCTGGAGCAGCTGCCGCACGACCAGCTGTCCACCGACATGCTGGTCCAGCTCACCGGCGTCATCGCCGTTGCGCTGCTCGGCGGGCTCTGGCCGGCGCTGGTGGCCGCGGTCCTGGCCGGATTGACTGTTAACTACTTCAGCGTCCGCCCTGTGGGATCGCTGACCGTGATCGACCCCGAACACGTCCTGGCCCTGCTGATTTTCGTGCTCGTGGGAGTGGCCGTCTCGCTGGTGGTGGACAGGTCCGCCCGGCTCAGCAAGGAAGCGTGGCGGGCCGGCAATGAAGCCTCCGTCCTGGGTGAACTGAGCCGCCGGGCCGTCGCCGAAGGAAACAGCATCCCGGCGTTCCTGGACCAGGTCCGCGAACATTTCCAGGTGGCCGGAGCCGGGCTGTGGGTCCGGCAGCAGGCAGGGGAGCGCGGCGGGCACCCGGTAAGGCGCCCGGAGAGCTGGGCGCTGCGGGAATACTCCGGTGCTTCGCGGCCGGCGGTGCCTGACCAGACGAACATCGCCGAGCAGCTGGACGGGGAGAGGATGCTGACCCTCACCGGCCGGGAGCTTTCCCAGGACGAACGGCGGCTGCTGGCAGCGTTCGGCGCCCACCTGCTGGCCATGATCCAGCGCGAGGAGCTCTCCGCGAGCCAGCGCGAAAACCTCCGCCTGGCCGAGGGGAACAAGATGCGGACCTCCATCCTGCGGGCCGTCTCCCACGACCTCCGCACCCCGCTTGCCGGCATCAAACTCGCCGCCAGCAGCCTGCGGGACCGGAGCATCCGCTTCAGCCCGGCCGAGGAGGAGGAACTCCTTGCCACTATTGAATCCGGGGCCGACCGGCTGGACCGGCTGGTCAGCAACCTCCTGGACATGTCCCGGATCACCGCCGACGCCGTATCGCCCCTGATCCGCCCGGTCCACTGGGCCGACGCCGTGGGCGAGGCCCTGCGCGGCCTGGACTCCGACCGGTTGCGGCTGCTCCTGCCGGACAACATGCCGCCGGTGGACGCCGACCCGGGGATGCTGGAACGGGTGATCGCCAACCTGGTGGAAAATGCCCTGAAGTATGCGCCCGACTCGGACGTGGTGATCTCCGGCTCGGTGGGCGGGGCCGGCAGTGCAACAATTGGGGACACCCCCGCCAGCGAACTCACCGTGGTGGATCACGGCAGGGGCATCCCCGCCGAGGATGTCCTGGCAATGTTCAGGCCGTTCCAACGGGCTGACGACACCAACCCGGGCACCGGAATCGGGCTGGGACTGGCCGTGGCCAAAGGCTTCACCGAGGCCATGGGCGGGGTCCTGCTGGCCGAGCCCACTCCGGGCGGGGGACTGACCATGGTGGTGCGCCTGCCGCTTTCGACGGGCGCGGCCCCGGCACGCCGCCCCGAACCGGGCATCCGCACGCAACCGGACATCCGCACTGAACCAGGCAAGGGAGGGACGGCATGGCGGCAGTACTGATCGTTGATGACGAGGTCCCCATCCTCCGCGCCCTGCAGATCAACCTGCAGGCCCGCGGCTACTCAACCCTGACGGCCTTCACCGGCCACGGGGCGCTGGAGCAGGCAGCCGCGCACCAGGCCGACGTCGTGATCCTGGACCTCGGGCTTCCGGACCTCGACGGCGTGGAAGTCATCCGCCGGCTGCGGCGCTGGAGCGACGTGCCCATCGTGGTCCTGTCCGCCCGGCACGGATCGGACGACAAGATCCAGGCCCTGGACGCCGGCGCGGACGATTACGTGACCAAACCGTTCGGCATGGATGAACTCCTGGCCAGGCTGCGCGCGGCCCTGCGGCGCGGGACCTCAGCCGACCTCCCCGTGGTGGAAACCGAGCACTTCACCGTGGACCTGGCGGCGAAGCGGGTCACCCGGGCCGGCGAACCTGTCCGGCTGACTCCCACTGAATGGAAGATCCTGGAGCTGCTGGCCAGGAACCGCGGTGCCTTGGTCACCCACGACGAACTGCTTAACCAGGTCTGGGGTCCGGCGTACGCCGGCGAGACCAACTACCTGCGGGTCTACCTGGCCCAGCTGCGGCGGAAACTGGAAACCGACCCCGCCAACCCGCGCCACCTGCTCACCGAACAGGGCCTCGGCTACCGCTTCCAGGAGTGAGCCCGACGGCCCCGGTGAGCGCCGCCGTCGGGCGTTACACGGGACGCTATACCGGGCGTTAAGAAAGCATTAAGATCCCCGGAATTCCGGGGTTTTGGGCCCTGACCCGGTGCTACGCTCCGTTGGTTATAGGCGGCACACTGCTCCCGGAGCGGGCTGTACGTGCCCGCCCCCGCAGCAAAGAAGGACATGTCCTTGACGGCTTCAGCCCAGTTTTCCATCCCAGCCACCGTGCCCAACCCGGAACAGGAACCCAAGCCCGGTAACGCTCTGGTCAGGTGGCTGCTGGAGCACAAGGTCCACCACCCGGCCGGTCCCGAGTCAGCCGAAGACCACGTCCACCAGCAGAGCTGGTGGAAGGTCATGTGCCTCACCGGCGTGGACTACTTCTCCACCCTGTCCTACCTGCCGGGCATCGCCGCGCTCGCCGCCGGCGCCCTGTCGCCGCTGGCCACCCTGCTGATCGTGGCCCTGACGCTGGTGGGGATGCTGCCGATGTACCGGCGCGTGGCCGTTGAGAGCCCGCACGGCCAGGGCTCGGTGGCGATGCTCGAGCGGCTCCTGCCGTTCTGGCGGGGCAAGATATTCGTCCTGGTCCTGCTCGGCTTTGTTGCCACCTCCTGGATTGTCACCATCACGCTGTCCGCCGCGGATGCCACCGTCCACCTGCTCGAAAACCCCTACCTGCCGCCGTTCCTGGAGGGCCAGGCGGTGCCCATCACCGTGGCGCTGCTCCTGATCCTGTGCGGCGTGTTCCTGCTGGGCTTCTCCGAAGCCGTCGCCGTCGCCATCCCGCTGGTGGCGGTGTTCCTGGTGCTGAACGCGGTGATCATCGGCGTCGGGATGTACGACGCCGTCACCTCGCCGGGTGCCCTGAGTGACTGGACCGCGGCGCTCACCTCCGCCGGAGGCGGGATCGGAGGCGTGGTAGGCCCCGCGCTGGTGGCGTTCCCCCTGCTGGTCCTGGGGCTGTCCGGCTTCGAAACCGGCGTCAGCATGATGCCGCTGGTGGCGTCCAAGGGCGCCACGCCGGAGGAAAAGCTGGCCAGCAGGGTGAAGAACACGCGCAAGCTCCTGACCGTGGCCGCCCTCATCATGAGCGTCTACCTGATCGGCAGCAGCTTCGTCACCACCGTCCTCATCCCGGCCGAGGCCTTCCAGGCGGGCGGCGAAGCCAACGGCCGCGCCCTGGCGTACCTGGCCCACGAACTCCTCGGCAACGGCTTCGGCTCGGCGTACGACGTCAGCAGCATCCTGATCCTCTGGTTCGCAGGGGCCTCGGCGATGGCCGGCCTGATTAACATCGTGCCCCGGTACCTGCCTTCCTACGGCATGGCTCCGGACTGGTCCCGCGCGGTCCGCCCCGTGGTTCTGGTGTACACGGCCATCAGCATCCTGATCACCCTCGGCTTCAAGGCCGACGTCAATGCCCAGGCCGGCGCCTACGCCACCGGGATCCTCGCCATGATGGTCTCCGGCGCGGTGGCCGTCACCATCTCGGCCATCCGCCGGAAACAGCGGGGTGCCGCAATCGGGTTCACTATCCTGACGCTGGTGATGCTCTATGCCCTGGCGGCGAATGTGATTGCCAAGCCGGACGGCATCACCATCTCCGGATTCTTCATCCTGGGCATCGTGGCCGTGTCCCTGGTGTCGCGGATCAGCCGCACCACCGAGCTGCGCGTGGACACGATCAAATTCGACGACAACGCCCGCCGCTTCGTCAGCGACACCCTGGAATTCGACGGCCGGATCAACCTGATCGCCAACCGGCCGCAGAAAAGGGACGCCGCGGAATACGCCGACAAGGAAGCCACCCAGCGCGAGAACAACCCCGTTCCCGGCACCGCCGACGTCATCTTCCTCGAAATCGACATCACCGACCCCTCAGGTTTCAGCGAAATCCTTGAAGTGCGGGGGATCGAGGTGGACGGCCACCGGGTCCTGCGGGCGGACAGCCCGGCCGCGCCCAACGCGATCGCCGCCATCCTGCTGGCACTCCGGGACGCCACCGGTGTCCGGCCGCACGCCTACTTCGAGTGGGCTGAGGGAAATCCGCTCGCCCACCTGATGCGCTACCTGCTGCTGGGACGCGGCGACACAGCCCCCGTGGTCCGCGAAATCATCCGCGAAAACGAGCCTGACCCTGACCTCAGGCCGGGGGTCCACGTCGGATGAGGACCGTCGGATGAGCACCAAGGTGGACCGGGTCGCGAAGAAGGAAAACTTCATCCGGCGGGCACTGTCCCATCCGGTCCGTTCCCTCCCGCTGGCCTTCCTGGCGGTGATCATCCTGGGCGCCGGGCTGCTGATGCTCCCCATTGCGCGGACGGATTCCGGCGCCGACATATTGATGCCCGCGCTCTTCACGTCGGTCTCGGCCGTCTGCGTCACCGGCCTGGTGGTGGTGGACACGGCAACGTTCTGGACCCCGTTCGGCCAGGCCATCATCCTGGGACTCATCCAGGCCGGCGGGTTCGGCATCATGACGCTGGCCACGCTGCTGGCGCTGCTGGTCCGCAAGAGCATCGGGCTGCGCGGCCAGCTGGTGGCCCAGTCCGAAACGCACACGCTCAACCTCGGCGACGTCCGGGCGGTGCTGGTGCGGGTGGCCAGGATCATGCTTGTCTTCGAAGGGGCAACCGCGGTTCTCCTCACCGGCCGGTTCTGGCTGGCCTACGACTCAAACCCGGCCACGGCCCTGTGGCACGGCATTTTCCATTCCGTCTCGGCGTTCAACAACGCCGGCTTCTCGCTTTTCAGCGACAACCTGATCGGCCTGGCGTCCGACCCCTGGATCATCACGCCCATCTGCCTGGCCATCATCGCCGGCGGCCTGGGCTTTCCGGTGATCATCCAGCTGCTGCGCGGCGAGAAGCCCAGGAACTGGAACATCCACCTGCGGCTGACCGTCTACGGAACGCTGCTGCTCCTGGCTGTGGGAATTGCGCTGTTCGCCGCCTTTGAGTGGAACAGGAACGAAACGCTCGGGCAGCTGTCCCTGACCGGCAAGATCATGGCTTCGGTGGCCGGCGGCGTCTTCCCCCGCACGGCGGGCTTCAACAGCATCGACTACGGCCTCGCATCGCCGGAGACGCTGATGGCCACCAACATCCTGATGTTCATCGGCGGCGGCAGCGCCGGAACGGCCGGCGGCATCAAGATCACCACGTTCCTGGTGCTGGGCTTTTCCATCTGGAACGAGGTCCGCGGACGCGACGAAGTGGTCATCGCACACCGCTCGGTCAGCCCGTCATCCCAGCGGCAGGCCCTGTCCGTGGCACTCCTGGGTGTGGCCGCCGTCGTCGCCGGGACCATGCTGCTGCTCATGCTGACCGACTACAGCCTCGAAAAAGTCCTCTTCGAATCGATTTCGGCGTTCGCCACAGTTGGCGTGAGCACAGGGATCACCTACCACCTGCCGCCGTCGGCGGAGTGGGTGCTGATGGTGCTGATGTTCACCGGGCGCATCGGGACGGTGACGGTGGCCTCCGCCCTTGCCCTGTCCGCACACCCTCGACTGTTCCGGCTGCCTGAAGAGCGGCCGATCATCGGCTGACCGGCCTGCCCGCTCACCGGCACTATGGAAATTAGTGATCCCGTTTCCTTTATGAACGTTCAGGCCGCCCACCAATTCCGGCGCTGCCGCCAAGGACCAGCGCTGGCTTTCCGGTTCAAAAGAGATCACCACTGACTCTTCGGCCCGGCGCGCCTCGTCGATGGCAAGGAGCAGTGCGTCCTCAATGTGCCGAGCGTATTCCTGCCGTTCGGCAAACGAGCCCGGCAGTTCGCCGTCGTCAATTACAACGTGGGCCTTCCCCTCCATAATGACCTTGAGCGAATAACCCTGGTCCTCGTGAAGCGACCCGCGGGTTGACGCAATTTCCGTGACCTTATCCGCCCGGACCAGACTGTTGTGTATGGTGCGGATCCACACTTCACCCATGGAACCTCCCTCTGGTTTGACGAGGGCGCAGCTGCAGTGCCCCTCAAGGCAAACGGTAGTCCTCCTGAGGCTTCTTGTGACCCCCTGAATCTGCTCCAATTTTCTTACTTTCAAAAAAACTAAGATAACATAGCAAATATGAAATCTACCGTGCCGCTGCTCGCGCCACTCCTGCGGTCCAACCTGCAGGGTGACGTACTGGCGGTGCTCCTGTTGAGCCCGGAAGAGCAGTGGAACATCACTGCCCTGGCGGAGCGCGTTGCCACGAACCTTCCCTCGGTCTTGCGCGAAATCAATCGACTGCTTCAGGGTGGCATCGTCCGTGAGCGCAAGCTCGGCCGAAATCGGATGATCTCGGCAAACAGGGCACACCCCCTGTTTCATCCCCTGGTTCAGATGCTGGAGTACTCTTACGGACCACTCGTAGTCCTCCCCGAGATTCTCTCGGGAATTTCGGGAGTCGAAAAAGCGTACATATACGGCTCGTGGGCCGCGCGCCATGAGGGCGTGGAGGGAACCGATCCGGCTGACATAGATGTGCTGGTGGTTGGGACGCCCAACAGACTTGCCATAGCGGATGCGGCGGAGGCTGCCAGCCGCAGGCTCGGCCGAGAAGTGAACATCCGGACTATCTCTGCCGAGTCGTGGAAGGATGACAGCGAATATTTCATCAGAAGCATCAAAGAGCGTCCGATACTTGAACTCGACGTGGAACGGGGGAGCGACTCATGACACCTCACTGGCCTTTTGGGGAGGCTCACATCGAAGGTCTCCTTAGGAACGGGGAACTCGACCTCGTCGCTCCCGATAGAGGCCTTGCCCTGAAATATCTCGAGCAGGCCGAGCAGCACCTCAGGGGTTCGGAAGCGGCCCACGACGTTGACCCGACCGGAAGTTTCAATTTGGCCTACGACGCAGCCCGCAAGGCCATGACGGCGCTGCTGCTCACCCAGGGCCTGCGGCCAAAAGGCGATGGCGGACACAGGGTCGTCCAGGAAGCCGTCCTGGAACAAGTAGGGTCGGCGGGCCAAGAGGTATTTGGCCAATTCCGCTGGATGCGACAATTACGCAACGACAGCCAGTACCCGGCCGTCGGCAAGCCCGTGGCCGGCCCGGAGGAGGCCGTCGATGCACGAACCGCGGCACGTGACATCATCGAGAAAGCCTCCGAACTAGTGAGAGTCATGCCGCCCTTCCAGAGGTGAGCGCAGCCGCCTGCGGCGCGGAAGTGACGGTTTGAGCACGCAAGGGGAGGACGCCGCTGCGGCCTAAGATAAATCTGATGACTTCGCCAGGATCCCCGCAGCCTTTCAACTTCCGAAGCATCGCCATACCCGCATTCGGCCCAGCGCTGCTCTTCTGCATCGGCGAAGGCGCTGTCCTCCCGGTGGTTGTCCTGTCCGCCCGCGACCTCGGCGCCTCGGTGGCCGTGTCCGCGCTGATTGTCACGCTGATCGGGCTCGGCTCGTGGTTCTTCAACCTGCCGGCGTCCCTCATTACGCTCAAGTTCGGCGAACGCTGGTCCATTGTCGGCGCTGCGGCGACAGGCGCCCTGGCGCTCGCGGCCGCCGCCATGTCCTCCCTGATCCCCAACGGACTGTGGCTGCTCGCGGTGGCGATGGTCGTCGTCGGGATGGCCGCGAGCGTGTTCAGCCTGGCCCGGCAGAAGTACCTCACCGAGGCCGTGCCCATCCAGTTCCGGGCACGGGCGCTCTCCACGCTGGGCGGCGTGAGCAGGATCGGTGTTTTTGTCGGCCCGTTCATCGGCGCCGGCGTGATGCAGTTCGCCGGGATCGCCGGGGCGTACTGGGTGGGCGTGGTGGGCATGGCGGCGGCCGCGGTCCTGGCCGTCACCATCCCGGATCTGGTGGTCCCGCCCGCGCCCGACGGCGGACACAAGGGTCCGGAGCCGACGCTGCGGAATGTGGCTGTGTCGCATGGCCGCGTCTTCCTGACGCTGGGCGTGGGAATCCTGCTGCTGAGTGCCCTGCGCGCGTCCCGGCAGGTGGTGATTCCGCTGTGGGCGGACCACCTGGGGATGGACCCGGCCCAGGCGTCAGTGATCTACGGGCTGTCCGGGGCGATTGACATGCTGGTGTTCTACCCGGCCGGGAAGGTGATGGACCGGCGCGGCAGGCTGTTCGTGGCCATCCCGTCCACGGTCATCATGGGGATCGCGATGTTCCTGATCCCGCTCACTGCCTCTTTCACCGGGCTGCTGCTGGCCTCGCTGCTGATCGGCTTCGGGAACGGCATCAGCTCCGGCCTGATCATGACGCTCGGCGCCGACTTCTCGCCCGACCGGGGCCGCGGCCAGTTCCTGGGGCTGTGGCGGTTCATCGCGGATGCGGGCTCCACGGGCGGGCCTGTCCTGCTCTCCGGGGTGACGGCCCTGGCGACGCTGGGTGCGGGCGTCTCGGCCACGGGGGTCCTGGGCTTCGCGGCGGCGGGTGTGTTCGCCGTCGTGTTGCCGAGACTGAGGCACCGGCGGAATTACTAAGGCTACTTCGGATTAACGGTATCCTCGAAGTGTCCCCTCATATCGGAACCCTGGAAGGGGAACTTCATGCTTCTCATCTTCGGCCTCAAAACCGTTGTCCGCGCCCTGCCCGGGCGGGCCGCCACCTGCCAGAACTGCGGACAGTTCGTCCAGCATTACCTGGACGAGCACGCCCGCAAGTTCACACTGTTCTTCATTCCCATCCTGACCACGTCGCGGACCTACCAGATCACCTGCTCGAACTGCGGCCGGGTCTCCTCGATCAGCTCGCGGGAGCGGAAGGCTCTGGTGGGGCTGTAACCGGCACGTCCGTCAGGCATTTGTGCTGGTCAGGGCGTGGCGGGCCGCAAGGTGCTCCACCACATACTCCGCGTCCCGGCCAACCCCGCCCACGATCGCGGAGGTCAGGGCGTACTGGAACGGCATGCCCACGAAGTACAGGCCCGGGATCTCCGCCACCACGCCCCGGGTGGTTGCCGGCCACCCGAGATCATCCACGGGCAGGCCTTCGATCCAGCCGAAATCCGGGCGGAAGCCTGTTGCCCAGATGACGGTCCGGAGGTTGGCGGGCGCGGCGCTTGGGGCGGTACCCGGCGCGGCACCCGGGGCGGGGGTCCCGCCGTCGGAGGTCCCGGCGCCGAACACCGGCTTGCCGGCTGAGGCGCCGGTGAGGCGGGGGAGACGGATGACGCCTGCGCGCTCGACGTCCTCCATGGACACCCGGATGAGCGGGGCGCCGCGGCGATGGAAGCCCTGCGCCACCTTTCGTCCGGGCTTGGTGTCCAGCGTGAGCACCGAATTGACCAGGCGCCAGTAGAGCGCGCCGGCATAACGGAAAACGGCGTCGGGGATGTGCGGAGTGGGCCGTCCTGCCAGGAAGACCTGTCCGGAACGGTGCTTGTGGGCGAGTTCGAGGGCGATCTCCGCGCCGGAGGTCCCGGCGCCCACCACCAGGACGTCGCCCCCGGGAAGGCCCGCCGGGCTGCTGTAACCCGAGGAGTGAAGCTGCTGGATTTCTCCGTCCAGGTCCAGCGCCACGTCGGGGATATTGGGGGCCGAATTGGGACCCGCAGCAACCACCACGGCGTGTGCCTGCAATGGCCCATCGCTGGTCTGCACCTCGAACATGCTCCCGGCCTTGCGTACGGAGAGGACCTGAACCCGAGTGCGTACCGGCAGCTGGAAATGCTGCGCATAGCTCTCCAGGTAATCCGCGAACGCATCTTTGCCGGGGAAAGATCCGGCCGGTGCGGGGAACTTCAGTCCGGGAAGTGCGCTGTACCGGGCGGGCGTGAAGAGGCGAAGTGAATCCCAGCGGTCCCGCCACACGTCACCCACCCGGGCGTTGCCCTCAAGGATGACGAAGTCCATGCCGGCCCGCTTCAGGAAGTAGCCGGAAGCGAGGCCTGCCTGCCCTGCACCGACCACCACAACGTCAACTGTCTGTGAATCCATCGATGGCTCCTTAGCCAAACCCGGGGCGCTCCAGGCCGGAGGCCCTTCGGATTTCACTAGAATAGCATTCCAGTCAGTGGAGGACTAGTCTAAATTTTATGACTGATTCCCGGGCCGCAGTTGCGGAGTCCGACGCAGGGCCGAGGCCCACCCGCCGGGCGGTCCAGGCTGCTGAAACGCGGGCCCTCATAGTGGACGCGGCCGGGCGGCTCTTCGCCAAACAGGGCTATGTGCCCACCACCGTCGAGGCCATCGCTGCCGAAAGCGGCGTTGCGCTGCAGACCGTCTACAACTCCGTGGGGAACAAGGCTGCGCTGCTGTCCGCGGTGCTGGATGCGGCGGCGTCGGGCCCCCACTCGCCGTCGAACGTCCTGGAACTGATGCGGCGGCGGACCGCTGAAGCGCCGGACTTTGACGCCCTCATCGCCGTCCTCGCCGACTGGTTCCTTGAGGTCCATCAGCGCACCGGGCCTGTGGTGGGGCTCATCGCCCAGGCCGCCGCCGTCGACCCCGCCGTGGACAAGCTGCAGACGGCCCGGGCCCTGCAGCGGCTCGATAGGTACCGGGAGGCCGCCGCCGCGCTGCGGTCCCGCGGCGGGCTGGCGTCCGGGATGTCCGACGCCGATGCCGCCGCCGCCATCTGGTCGCTGGGCCACCCGCAGACGTACCGGACACTCGTGGGGGAGGGCGGCTGGACCAAGGCTGCCTACCGCGACTGGCTGGTCCGTTCCTTGGCGGCGGCATTGGCGTAGCCTGCACAGGTCAGGGCGGCGGCCGGGGTCAGGGCGACGCCGGGCGCACGACGATGGACGAGCCGCACTGGCTGATGAGCGTGCCGGAGCTTGAGGCTGCGGTGGCCGTCTTCGCGCCGGTTGGGGACGTATCGGTCAACGAGAGGAAGCCGACCTCGAGGGCTGCGTTCGACTTGGACGCGATGTTCGACGTTACGTCGCCCACCTCGGCCATGCCCGACGCTGGCGTGAAGGTCGTCGTCGCCGAGGTGGTGGAGTTCCGCACACCGTGTGCGGTCAGCAGCAACGCACCCGGTGTCGCCGGAGTGACCGACGGAGCCCGGACATCCGGGTAGGCCACCCCGCTGTTGGTGTCCGTGGCGGGCGTGACGTCCAGCGGCGTGGTGGTGTCTGCGCCTTGCACCGCAACCGTCGCCCAGGCATACCGGGAGGCGGGTTCAGGCACGCTCGGCGCGGTGTCGCCTGCCTGCATCACCCGGTACCAGACCGCCTGGTGCGCCGAGGTGGATCCGGCGCTGGTGAAGTCGGCGACTGCCCGTGTCCACCCCGCCGGAGCAGTGGTGTTCGCCGACCCCGCCACAGTGACCTGCGAGAACAGGAAGACCGTGTCGCCGGGCTGCCAGCCTGCCGGCAGGGTGGGCGTGTACGAACCCGTTGCAGTCAGCTCGCCGGCTCCGGAGGCCGACGACCGGACGGTCGGGGAGGTCGCCGGTGTTGGTGTCGGTGTGGGGGTTGGGGTCGGCGTCGGGGTGGGCGTGGGCGTGGGTGTGGGCGTGGGTGTGGGGGTCGCGGTTACCGTCGGCGTTGGTGTGGGGGTCGGCGTCGGGCTTGGCGAGGGTGCTGGGCGGGTGAGCGTAAAACGGTCGGAGTAGGTCCCGCCGGAGGCGCCGACGAACTGGCCGGTCAGCGTCGTATCGGTCACCGACACTTTGAGGAAGCCGTAGGTCGGGTTGTTGTTGCTGCCCATGAAGGTCTGGAAGTAGGGCGCCGTCGTCGTGTTGCTCTCGCTGTTGATGGACCTGCCGCCCGAACCTACGGTCGCAAGGATCGTCCCGGTCCCGGCGGCAAACTGGCCTGTGGGGTTGGTGTCGGCGACACAGTCTGGGTTAAAGCTGCTGACAGGGATCGCCGTACACGTGCCTTGGAGCGCGAGCGGGTAGCTGCGCGCATAAGCATGGTCGTGCGCCTGCAGGTAGAGGTCCACCTTCTTGGCCACCAGCAGGTTCATCAGGTCAGGGCTGCCGCCGCAAGGGTAGTTGACCATGGTCAGGCAGGCCATGTGCATGCCAACGACGACGAACGGGATCCCCGCAGCCCGTGCCGCGTCGATCGTGGATGACACGAAGTCGTAGCCCTGTGTGCCCACCTTGTAGGACCAGTTCTGCGTCGTCCCGCTGAAGGTCAGCTTCGGGGACACCATGATCACGCGAACCAACGGGCTCGCCGCCGGGTAGTCCGTGTAAAACTGCTGGCCGTAGGCTCCCATTGAGCCGAGCTGGTCCGGCAGGCATGCGGCGAAGTTCGACCACACCCCGTCGGGGCCGTCGTCCTCGTGGTTCCCGGACACCACCTCATAGGGCATCGCTCCGGCGTGCTGCGAGACGAAAGAACACCAGGAAGTCTCCGGGGTTATCTGGGAGTAGGACAGGTCGCCGAGGTTGAACATTGCCGCGGCTCCCGCGTTGCGTGCCGCGTCGATTACCTTGCCGGTCACCGTGTTGCCGCCGGTGTCGCCGACGAATCCCAGGCTCACCGTGGATGCGGCGGCGGCCGGGGAATCCTGCGATGCGGTGAGAGCGAATCCGTTGGCTAGAACCAGTGCCCCGCCGAGCAGGACGGCCAGAACCCGGCGCAGGGGGCGGCGCACGCGCGGCGCACCGGGGAGGCGGCGGTTCATCGACAGCTCCATTCGGTCGCGCGGCGCAGCCCGTTGGCTGCCGCAGAGAATCCGACCACAACGGTGGTGGCGCCCTGCCGTGACACGGAGTTCGCTGCCCCGGACACGCCGACGAACTGGCCGTCCGAACCCGGTGGCAGGATCCGGGCGTTCTTACCGACCCACATCACCGCCTGCGGACGCGACGCGCGGAAGGACGGCGTGCTGCCCGTTCCGACGGCGATTCCCGGTATGCCTGCCAGTGCGTTCGAGGCGGGGCCGGCGGCCGCTGCGCCCAGGTCGGTGATGCGGCCGGAGGCGTCCCAGTTGACCGCGTGGGTTCCCGCGGGCACGGCACTCTGGCCGAGGGCCTGCCCGGTGGAGTCGATCGCGAGTACCACACCGCCCTGCCCGGCGAGGGTCGGCAGGGCCTTCGGGGTGCCGTTCGGCGCCCATAGGACCGGCGTACCACCGTCGGCGAGGGTCACCCCGCCGATCGTGCCGTTCGTGCCGATCGCGAACGCGTGACCGCTCGTCGCGCCTGGGGGAAGTTTGAGCTCGCGGGGTGCCGCGGTCACGGCGGACCAGACAGCGGGACGCTCGTCGTCGTCGGCGCCGGGCCCGTCGGCGTGCTCCTCATCGTTGATCAGCGCCCCGACTACGACGCCGCTGTCCGACACCATCGACGGGAGCGCGATGTCACCGGGGCTTACGGGGAGCCGGTGGTACTGCCCGTCCTGCCACCACCAGCCCACCAGCACTTCACCGGCAGCGTCATACCCCGTGCCGACGACGACTCCGGCCCCGTTCACCGAGGTGGGGACGGCGGTCTGGAGCGGGATCGAAAGCGGGGTCGCCGTCCCGTCCCGCCAGAGGACGGGCGCGGACTCGCCCATGGCAGTGTCGGCGATGCCAGCCACCAGGCCGCTGCTGCTCGTCGCGACCGCGTTGCTGCCCCGGCCACCCAGGCTGTCGAGCAGCCGCACCGTACAGTTGGTGGCAGGGCGCATGTCACCTTCGGCTGCCGACGCCGCAACGGGCACCATCACCAGGGCACCCTCCGCGGCAAGCAGCAGCGCTGTCAGCAGTGCCTGGAGCCGCGTACGCCCGGCTGGGCGAAAAAATCCAAAGTCGTGCAATGTTGCTCCCCGGAGTCGGACTCCATGTTCCCAGCAGCATCTGCAGCACAATCGATCATTGCCATGGCCGCCTGTGCATCCGAGCCTAGGATTCAGTTCAAGCGGGTGTCACGAGTAACTGGTACCTACTTCGACGGCGCTGCGGTACTTGGGAGCCGGTATTTGGGAGGAACTTGTCAGCCAGGTTGTCCACATAGACGGGCGGAACGTGTTGCCATCGGGACACCCGAGGATCACCCTGAAGTAGCCGCATCGTTTCGACTGTGGTTGTTTCGACTGTGGAGGTCAGGCATGAGCACCGCCCCGGATCAAGTGTTCGACGTCTCTCCTGACGGTGACAAACACGAGCTCAAGCGGGTCATGGGACCTAAGCTCCTGCTCCTGTTCATCGTCGGAGACATCCTTGGCGCGGGCGTCTATGCCGTCACCGGAACCATGGCCGGGACCGTGGGCGGCATTGTCTGGCTGCCCTTCCTGCTGGCCTTCGTCGTGGCCACGCTGACCGCCTTTTCGTACCTCGAACTTGTCACCCAGTACCCGCAGGCGGCGGGCGCTGCCCTCTACACCCACAAGGCCTTCGGCATCCACTTCGTCACGTTCCTGGTGGCCTTCGCCGTGGTCTGCTCCGGGATTACCAGCGCCTCCACGTCCGCGAACGTCCTTGCGCAGAACTTCTTCGGCGGGCTCGCGATCAACGGCTGGATGGATGTGCCCGCGCAAGGCGTGATCACCGCGGTTGCCATGGGATTCATGCTCCTGCTGGCTGTCATCAACCTGCGCGGCGTGGGCGAGAGCGTGAAGTTCAACGTGGTCCTGACCATCGTTGAAATGACCGCCCTGTGCATCGTGATCGGCGTCGGCTTCTACGTGATGGCGCAGGGCACGGGGAACCCGGCGGAGATCTTCGTCTTCAACGACTACCAGGACAAGGGTCTGTTCCTGGCCGTGACTGCGGCCACCTCCATCGCTTTCTTCGCCATGGTGGGCTTCGAGGACTCGGTGAACATGGTGGAGGAAACCCGGAACCCGGAGAAGATCTTCCCGCGCACCATGCTCACCGGACTGGGCATCGCGGTGATCCTCTACATGCTGGTGGCCGTCTCCGTGGTCAGCGTCCTCTCGCCCACCGAGCTGGAGAACATCAGGGAAGCCGAAGGTGCGGCCCTCCTTGAAGTGGTCCACAAGGGCTCACCGGACTTCCCCATCGACAGGATCTTCCCGTTCCTCGCGGTCTTCGCCGTTGCCAACACGGCCCTGATCAACATGCTGATGGCAAGCCGCCTGATCTACGGCATGGCACGGCAGAACGTCCTGCCGCGGCCGCTCGGGAAAGTGCTCCCGACGCGCCGCACCCCGTGGGCAGGCATCCTGTTCTCCACCGTCCTGGCGCTGTTCCTGATCTGGTACGTCACCAGCGATCCCAAGAGCAACGTGGTGGCCAATCTCTCCGGCACCACGGCCTTCCTGCTGCTGCTCGTGTTCACCGTTGTCAACGTCGCCTGCGTGGTCCTCCGCCGAAAGCGTGACCCCAACCGGAAGGTGTTCTTCACTTCGCCCGGCCCGTCACCGCTGGTGGCCGCGCTGCTGTGTGCGTTCCTCGCCGGACCGTGGGTGGGCCGCAACATCATCCAGTACCAGATCGCCGGGGGACTGATGGCGATCGGCGTCGTGCTCTGGTTCATCACCTATCTGATCAACAAACGGACCAACACTGCTGAAGGCGAACCCGTGGGCATCCAGAAAGTCGGCAAGGACGACAGGCTCCCGCCGCCTCCCCACGGTCCCTAGGGTCCGTGGCGGCGCATCGCCGGGCTTCAGAAAGAGGTATTGACTCCGGCCCAACGCTTGAGATCGATGGCTCTGGGGGCAGCCACACTGGCGAGTTCTGCTCGGCGTGCCATAGGCGGAAAGCAGGTGCCGGCATCCTGCCGCCGAATGAACATGCGAAGTGCAGCCATATCTTTGATGCCATCCTCCGTTAGGAGGTTTGTCCACTCAGCAGCCATCACCCGCACGGGGCATTCTTCAGCAAGCTCACAGATGCTGATCATCCAGTTCACCGTCTTTTTAGGCACGGCCTTACGGCGGCGTTACTGCTCAAAGTGACTCAGACGGCCCGTATTTTCAAGCACCCAATGCCGATAACGCGGCAGTAACGCCCCTGCGGCTTTACTTTCCTGTGGAAGCGGAACCGGCCGCCCCCGGGCGGCCTGCTGGCGAGGAGACATTCGATGACTTGGTTTGGTTGGGAGAGCATGGGCGGCGTCCTGACATCGGGCCCCAGCGTATCGTCGTGGTCCACGGGCCGGCTGGACACTTTCGTCCGCGGGACTGACTCGGCTCTATGGCATAAGTGGTTCCAGAACGGGTGGTCCGGTTGGGAGTCCCTGGGTGGCGTGCTGACCAGTTCTCCCGGGGCGGTCTCGTGGAGCGACGGGCGGATCGATGTGTTTGTGCGCGGCACGGATTCGGCGCTGTGGCATAAGTGGTTCCAGAACGGGTGGTCCGGATGGGAGTCCCTGGGCGGTGTGCTCACGTGCGCCCCGTCGGTTTCCAGCTGGTCGGCCGGACGCCTTGACGTCTTTGTGCGCGGCACGGATTCGGCGCTGTGGCATAAGTGGTTCCAGAACGGGTGGTCCGGGTGGGAGTCCCTGGGCGGTGTGCTCACGTCCGCCCCGGCCGCCGTCTCATGGGGCAACGGGCGGATCGATGTTTTCGCCGTCGGCACCGACTCGGCACTGTGGCACAAGTGGTTCCAGAACGGGTGGTCCGGGTGGGAGTCCCTGGGCGGTGTGCTCACGTCCGCCCCGACTGTTTCCAGCTGGGCCCCGGGGCGGCTGGATGTGTTTGCTGTCGGCACTGACTCGGCGTTGTGGCATAAGTGGTTCCAGAACGGCTGGTCTGGTTGGGAATCGCTGGGTGGTGTCCTGACGACCGAAGCTGGGGCGGTGTCCTGGGGACCAAACCGGATCGACATCTTTGGAGCCGGAACCGACAGCGCCATGTGGCACAGGTGGTGGTCGCTCCGCCCCACCGTGCGCCTCCACGCAAAAGTCCTGACCGCCCCCTCCGTTGCCGTTAACACTGCCGTTCAGCGGATGCGGGACGTGTACGCAACGGCGGGAATCGGCGTGGAACTGGTGTCCACTGAAAACCTGAACCTGCCCGCCCTCAACGACATCGACGTCGGGAGCTGCGTTATGGGGGCGACGACTGCGGAGCAGAACCAGCTCTTTGCCAACCGCAACAACGCAGGCAACAACGACGTCGTCGTGTACTTCGTCCGATCGACCGTTCCCCCGTTCAACGGCTGTGCCGCCCACCCCCCGGGCCGTCCGGGTGCAGTGGTGGCTCAGGGCGCCACACAATGGACGCTCGGGCATGAAGTGGGGCATGTCCTCGATCTGCGGCACGTCAATGACAACGACAGGCTGATGACAGGAAACGGCACCGGCAACATCACCAATCCGCCACCGGATCTGGTCAACACCGAGGTGACTACCATGATCAACAGCGCCTTCACCCAGGATCTATAAGGAGCTAATCATGAGCGTAACGATGGAGGCCGTGCTCGAGGTCCTTGAACCTGACGAGCCGAATTACGACAAAGCCGCGTCCCTGGGCCCCGACGCACTCCCGCACCTGAAGACTTTGGTTATGGGGAATGACCCGATGCTGGCCGCCAAGGCCGCCTACGCCGCCAGCCTCCTCGAAGGCGACCAAGGGAAGGACGTTGTGGCGGCCGCAGCCCACAGTGAAACGGCGAGTGTACGCGTGGCAGCCGCGGCGGCTGCCACCAACCTTCCCACTGATTCTGCGGCTGAGGTACTGATGGACCTGGTTGACGACAGCGACGAGGGGGTCCGCAAAGTGGCTCTCTCCTCGGTTCCCGCCGATGCGCCACCGGAGCTCTCTGCGAAGCTTGAATCCCAGCCCGGCCGGGCGGCAGGCGCAGGCAGCGAAGCCGTTGCGGAGGCCCCGGAGGGGGAAGGCACCGCGGCCCGGATGCCGGGGGAGGGGCAATCCATGATGCCCCAGGAGAAGCCGGCCGCAGGGTTGATGCCCGGCGAAAAACCGCAGGCATCCGGGGGTGATGCGCAGGGTACTGGGCTGATGCCCGGTGAGAGGCACTGACAGGCGGCTGACCGGTAACCCGCCGAGAGCATATTGGAGGGATGCGTAATCGCCGAAAAAATGCCGGAGACGCGAGTCCCCCGCTCACTGACGGAACTCATCATCGAGGCCGGCCACCGGCCCTCACCTGGCATCACAGACGCCACGCGGCTGGCGGCCGCTGCCCAACGGGGTCGGCAGTTCGCCGATGAGAGTACCCGGACGGGGGTCACCAGGTCCACCCTTCTCTGGGCGCTCATGACGGTCGACACAGCGGTTAATGCCGCCCTCACCCGGAGTGGGGTGAACCGCGCCGACCTCGCCGGCATCCTCGCCATTGACGAGGCCGGAAAGCTGCCTGCACGGGAAGATGCTGAGCCCGAGCCTGAACTCGCCCGGGCCGTGGTTGACTACCTGAACCAACTTGCTCCTGATTCCGACGTCGGAACCCCCAGCCTGTCCTGGGCCATCGTATTTTCCGCACAAAACCAGTCCGGGGGCGCGCTCCCGCGGCGCCTCGAAAAGCTGGGGATCGACTACCAGGCCGCATTTGCCGCCCTGGAAGGAATAGGGGCAATCAACCCCTTCGGGCCGAAGGTCGCGGGCCCTGGCCCGAAGCAGGCCAAGGGCTCTGATTCTGAGGCCACTGGCCCCCGCCCGGAGCCGGAAGTCTCCGACAAGACCGGCTGGGTGCACGACGGTCTTGCTGAAAAGGACATGCTGGGACGCGATTATCTGGCCACAACGCTGGCGATGAAGCTCAGGGAGCTCAGGGAAATGCGCACCGGGACATCACCGAAGGGCGAGTCTTTCATGGTCCACATCGATGGTCCGTGGGGGTCGGGCAAGAGCACTCTGTTCAGGTTCCTCAGGAAACAGCTCGAGGCCACCGACGATTTCCTGATCATTGAAATCAACGCCTGGCGCGAGCAGAAGGTGGGGCTCCAGTGGTGGACCTTGCACAACGCCCTCCGTGAGGCAGTGGAGAAAGACGCGATCCGCCTCTCCCATTGGACAGCCCTGGCGTGGGTCCGCGCGAAGGCAACGAGCCGCGCGCATGTCATCCAAACCCGCTTGGTTCCTTTTCTTTCCGCCGTTGCTGTGCTGACCGTGGGACTCTTCGGACTCACGCTGCTGGCGAATCTCGACCTTAAAGCGGGGGCGGAGATGGCTGATTCGATAGGGAAGATCGCTTCCCTCCTGGTGCTGGGAGTGGCGGGCCTGTCCGCGGCTTACCGGTTCCTGCTCCCGGACTCGCACCGCCCGGCGAAGGACTTTGTTTCGGCTGCGACCAACCCCATGGTGGAGGTGAGGCGGCTCTTCGGCAGGACTTTGGGGCGCACGAAAAAATCGGCGGTGTTTCTCATCGACGACCTTGACCGCTGCGAGCCCGAGTACATTGTGGATTTCCTCAGCGTCATCCAGACCCTGGTCCGCGATGCGCGCCAGACAGTGGCCGGCCCGGCTTCCAAGGCTCCACCTCCGGGACCTTATGCGTTCGTCGCTGCTGACGGCCATTGGATCCGAACCAGTTACGAGGCCCACTACAACTCCGCCAGACCCGCCGAAGTGCTTGGCCGGCCGCTCGGCTACCAGTTCCTTGAGAAGATCTTCCAGCTCCAGGTGCGCCTCCCCTCAATATCCGAGGCAACCAAACAGGCCTTCTATGAGTCGTTGCTGAAACTCCAGCCCGGCAGCGATGCAACCGCTGAGGGGCAGGAGAACCTGAAGGCAGAGGTCCTGTCCCGGGTTCGCGACGCAGCGACGGGAGAGGACATCTCCAGGGCGGCCGCGGGCGCCAACCAGCTAACTGACGCCGCACTGCGCCTGGAAGTGCTCGGAACAGCCGCGGTCAGGTTTTCCGAGTCGCTAATCCAGGAGAGCACCCGCCACGCGCTCGCACCCTACGGCAGGTTTTTGGAACCGAACCCGCGGAGCATCAAGCTGTTCGTGAACACTTACAACGTACTGCGTTCCTTACGCATCCTTGAGGGCTTGACCAGCATTCCAATCAGGTCCCTCGCCCTTTGGGCGGTCCTGGAAATCCGTTGGCCCTTGCTTGCCGACCATCTCAGGGCTCACCCCGACGACATCAGCCTCAAAGGGAGCACCGCACTAAAACCACCGAAACCGATACAGGACCTTCTGGGGTCTGCTGAGGTGAAAGCGGTCATTGCAGATCCCGGGCTGGGACCGCTCACTTCGAACGACATCCGTGACTGTACCGGGCGGGCTGCCTCACGACCCTGAGTTATGCCGACTGCACCCCCGGGCACCGCTGCTGTCAGCGCCCTGGCGCGTCCGGCCGCCGGGCGGCGTAGGCAAACAGTGATGTTGTGGCCACGGTGGCAAGGTATCCGGCGATCACAATGAGCGAGATCCCGGCCCAGAAGTAGTTGGTGGTGCTGCCCTCCTGGGCAGGACCCGGCGCGATCTTGGCCAGCGAATACACGGCCACCGCCGCGGACGCGAGCCCGATGGCCACCGGCAAAGTCAGCCAGATCCTGGCCGACCCGATGTGCCTGCCGAAGCCTTCCCACACGTTCCATACCCCGCCGGTGCGGATGATCAGCCAGCCCGCGGGGATCATAAAGGCGCCCACCAGCAGGAAGGCGGCGACGACGTCGGCCGGGCGGTGCCACTGGTTGATCAGCGTGGAAACTCCGGACGCGATTGCGAACGTTCCGCCCACAAACCCGGCCATCGGACGCCAGCGCGGCGAGGACATCAGGAACACCGCAGCCGCCGCCGACGCTGCCAGGGTGGTGTGCCCGGACGGCAGCGAGTTCAGTTCCAGGGTCACCACGCCTTTGTCCGGGCGGGCCGGCAGCACGTCCTTCAGGATCTGCGTGGCTATATTGGCGCCGACGCAGGCCGCCACCGCGATCCCCGCCGCCGTCCAGCGGCGCCGGATCACGGTGACAAACAGGACCACGACGGCGGCCACCACCAGTGAGATGGTGGGCAGCCAGTCGAGGAATTCGGTGGCCGCCTTGCCCGCCGGCCCGTGGATGTCCACGGCTTCAACCAGCGCGGACTCGTCGATGAACTGGCCCGTGGTGGTCTGGACGAAGTAGTAGTACGTGGCGATCAGTCCCACGATGCAGGCCAGCGTGGCGAAGGCGAACATGAAGCCGGAGCCCGGGGCGGGGCGCATCCGGTTCCGGGCCGGGGCCTGTCGTGAAAAGGTCATCGGTTAAGGGTGTCACAGAAACCTTGGACCCGGCTTCACGTGAGCGACGCGGCCAGCTCCTCGATGATTTCGAACTGTTCGCGCACGCCGCCTTCCATGCCGGACTGCGCAATCATGTCCCGGACTTCCCTGCTTCCCGCATCGGTGCGGATCCGCACGGTGGTGCCGCCGCCGTCGGCCTCGTCAAAGGTGACGGTGTTGACCACGCCGCCGTCCTCACTGTCCGGGCCTGCGTCCGGCGTTTCCATGACCTCGGTGTTGACGATCCGCTCATTGGGCACGATCTCCCGGTACCTGCCGTGGAACGCGACCTCGAATTCGCCGTGCGCCACCATGACATACCGCCACGCCCCGCCCACCCGGAAGTCCATGTCCGCCACCGTCATCTCGCCGCGGCGTCCGGCCCACCATTTCCTGACGAGCTCCGGCGTGGTCCAGGCCCGGTACACCAGGTGCCGCGGCGCGTTGACGGTCCGGGTGATCAGGATTTCCTGGTCGCTGGGGAAGGTGACTTCCATGGTGCCGCTGCTTGTCTGTGCCATTGCCCTGCTCCTTACCTATGTGTGCTGCTGGACTTATGTGTCCTGCTGGTTCTCTTCATCCTTGAGGTCCTCCAGCACGTCCTCGAGGAGCTCAAACCGTTCCTCCCAGAGGTGCCGGTAGCTGGCAACCCAGTCATGGATGGGCTTGAGGGCCTGCGGATTCAGCCGGTAGAGCCGCTGCCTGCCCTCGCCGCGCACGTCCACGGCGCCCACCTCGCGGAGCACCCGGAGGTGCCGCGACACGTGCGGCTGGGCCAGGCCGAGGAGCTCCACGAGATCGTTCACCGGGCGCTCACCCTGCGTGAGGGCGTCCAGGATTTCCCGGCGGCGCGGCTCAGCCACCGCATTGAATGCATCTGCCGTTGTCGCTGCCCTTGCCATGCCCAAATTGTATACCCATATTGATATGCATTGGAAGGATTGGGGGTCTTTTGAACCTTCACAAAACCGTGAATCTGAGTAGTGTTCGAAATATGGAAACCATCATCCAGACCGTTGATTTGCACAAGCACTTCGGCAGGGTCCGCGCCCTCGACGGACTCAACCTCGACGTCCGGCGGGGCGAGATCCACGGGTTCCTTGGACCCAACGGCGCCGGCAAGTCCACCACGCTCCGCGTCCTGCTGGGCCTGGCCAGGGCCACCTCCGGCTCCGCCACAGTCCTGGGGCTGGACCCCTGGAACCGGTCCGTGGAACTGCACCGCCGCCTGGCCTACGTCCCCGGCGATGTCCGGCTCTGGCCCAACCTTTCCGGCGGCGAAACCATCGACCTCCTCTCGCGCCTGCGCGGGGGCGCCTCCAACGACGCGGCGTACCAGCAGCGCAAGGCATACCTCTGTGAGGCCTTCGACTTCGACCCGGGCAAGAAAGGCCGCGCCTATTCGAAGGGCAACCGGCAGAAGGTGGCACTGATCGCCGCCCTCGCCACCGACGCCGAGCTGTACCTCCTCGACGAGCCCACGTCCGGCCTTGACCCGCTCATGGAGGCGGTCTTCCGGCGCGAGGTGCTCGCCGCCGTCGAACGCGGGGCCACGGTCCTGCTCTCCAGCCACATCCTCTCCGAGGTGGAGGTGCTCTGCCACCGAGTGAGCATCATCCGCGCCGGCAGGGTGGTGGACGGCGGGACCCTGGACTCGCTGCGCCACCTCACCCGCAGCGAGGTCTCCTTCGCCGCCGACGGAGTGGACACCCGTGCCCTGGGCGAGCTGGGTGCCGTCCATGACCTGACGGCCGACGGCGGCAGGGTCAGGTTCGGTGCCGACTCGGACCGGATCGCTGAGGTGCTTCCGGTCCTTGGCGTCCTCGGCGTCCAGGGACTGATCATCACGCCGCCGTCCCTCGAGGAGCTGTTCCTGCGCCATTACGGCGACACGTCGGTGCGGGCCGGCGGGGATGTGGCCGCGGGGACCGCTGAAGGGGAGGCCGCCGGGGAGCACGCCCGGGAGCACACCCGGCGCCGGCACCTGCTCGGCGCGAGGGGACGCGGCTGAGATGGGCGAACTCCGGATCCTGTGGGGCCAGCGCCTGCGGCGCGACCGCTGGCAGCTCGCCATCTGGGTGCTCGGCATCGGCGCCATGGCGCTGTTCTCCGCAACAGCAATCCATCAGACCTACGGCAATGAGGCGGACCGCGCACAGATCCTGCAGGTCGCCATCGCCACCCCTGCCATCCTGATGCTCCGCGGCCTGGCCCGGGGCGCAAGCCTGGGAGCTTTCACGTTCTTCCAGATCTACTCCTTCCTTGCCCTGCTGGCCGGCCTGATGAGCACCTTCCTCGCCGTCCGCCACTCGCGGGCCGACGAGGAAAGCGGAAGCGCCGAGCTGGTCGCCTCAACCCCGGCCGGCCGCCTGATCCCGGCAGCCGCCACCATCCTGCACGGCACCACCGCCAATGTGCTGGTGGCGCTGTCCGTCTTTGCGGGCTTTTCAGCCGCCGGGCTGGACGCCGCCGGTGCCCTGGTGGCCGGGGCCGCAACGGGCGCGGTCGGCCTGGCCTTCCTGGGCGTCGGCCTCCTGGTGGCCCAGCTGATGGGAACCTCCCGCGGCGCAAACGGCTTCTCCTCGGCGCTGGTTGTCCTGGCCTACATCCTGCGCGGCATCGGGGACGCCACGGGTACGCCCAGCGCCGACGGGACCGTCATGACCGCGGGCGCGGCAAGCTGGTTCTCCCCGATCGGCTGGGGCCAGCAGACATTTGCCTTCACGGGCGAGAGGTGGTGGCCGTTGCTGCTGCCACTGGCGCTCGCCGCCGTCTGCGGGGCCGCTGCCTGGCTGATCCTGAACCGGCGGGACAGCGGCGCGAGCGTGTGGGGGGCGCTTCCGGGCCGGGCCGCGGCGCGCCCAGGGCTGAGCAGCCCCACCGCGCTGGCCCTGCGGCTGCAGACCGGTTCGATCATCGGCTGGTGCATCGGGGGGCTGGCCCTGGGGCTCCTGGCCGGCTCGCTCAGCAGCGCGATCGCGGCCGCGGACAATGTCGGCGGCAATATCACTGCCGCGCTGCGTGCCATGCTCCAGTCCCAGGGCGTGTCCCTGACACAGCTGATGATTTCGGCGATGTTCTCAATCGCCGGGATACTGGCGGCCGCCTGCGGGCTGCAGGCCGTCATCCGGCTGCGCCAGGAAGAGGCAGCCGGCACCGCCGAACTCCTGCTCGCGGCCCCCATCAGCCGGATGCACTGGCTGGTCAGCTACCTGCTGCTGGGCACGGCGTCGGTGCTGCTGGTGATGTTCCTGACGGCGTTCGGAACCTGGGCGTCCCTGGCCGGCTCGGCCGACACGTCCGTCAGCGCGCAGGCTGTGTGGGAGACCGCCGTGGCCCAGCTTCCCGCGGCCCTGATCTACCTCGCCATCCCCGCCCTGGTGTTTGTGCTGTGGCCCTCGGCCACCATCGCGGCGGGGTGGGCGCTGCTGGGGGCTGGCGTGGTGACGGGTATTTTCGGCGGAATGATCGGCCTGGACCAGTCCATCCGGGACCTCTCGCCATTCACCCACACCCCCGTTCCCAGCGGTTCGACGACGGACTGGAGCGGCGCGTGGTGGATGCTCGCGATCGCGGTGGTTGCCGGTGCCGCGGCCGTCATTGGCATGCGGCGGCGGGAAACGGGGACGGCGTGAGGGCCGGCGAGGCCGGGGTTAACGCGGCTGAGGCCAACGCCGGGGTCAATGCGGCTGGGGTCAACGCCGGGGTCAACGAAACGGACGTCAACGCGGCTGGGGTCAACGCCGGGGTCAACAAAACGGACGTCAACGCGGCTGCCGAAAAGGCGGCGGCAGGCTTCGCGGCGGCGGGCTTCCCCAAGATGCCCGCCCGTGCCCTGATGGCCCTGGTCTCGTCCGAGGACGGGAGCCTCACCGCCGCCGAGCTTGCGGACCGGCTGGGCGTGAGCGCGGCCGCGGTGTCGGGGGCCGTGCGGTATCTGCAGACAGTCGGGTTCGTGCAGCGGGTCTCGCAGCCGGGCAGCCGCCGGGATCTGTACGCCCTCCACGACGACGCCTGGTACATCGCCACGATGCGCAAGAGCCCCATCTATCAGAGCCTTGCCGTGCTGACCGATGCGATTGCCGAAGCGCTGCCCGCGGGATCGGCCGCGGGCGCCCGGGTATCGGAAATGGGCCGCTTCTACCGCTTCCTGCACGCCCGGGTTCCCGCCCTCCTCGATGACTGGGAACGCCAGCGAGACAGCGAATCAGCAGGGGCCATGTCCCAAGGAGGAAGGCCATGACCATCATCGACAACGCCGTTTATGTCGACGGGCTTCGGACAGAGGACCCGGAAAGCCTGGACGAGACATACTTCGTCCTTCGCCAGCGCGAAGGGATGGCATGGATCGGCCTGTACCGCCCGGACGCCGGCGAACTGCGGTCCGTCGCCGAGGAGTTCGACCTCAACGCGCTCGCCGTCGAGGACGCCCTGACCGGCCACCAGCGAGCCAAACTGGAGCACTACGGCGAGTGCGTCTTCGTGGTGCTGCGGCCCGCCCGCTACCTGGACGACGTCGAGAAAGTGGACTTCGGCGAGATCCACGTCTTTGTGGGGCCTGACTACGTGGTGACTGTCCGGCATGCCGAATCACCGGACCTGGCCCGGGTCCGCCGCCGGATGGAAGCCATGCCCGAGTTCCTGGCACTCGGGCCGGACGCGGTGCTGTACGCCATCCTGGACCAGGTGGTGGACGAGTACGAACCCGTTGCCGCCGGCCTGGAGAACGATGTTGACGAGATCGAGGACGACCTCTTCGGCGCCGATCCGGACGTGTCCCGCCGGATCTACGAGCTCTCCCGCCAGGTCATCACATTCCAGCGTGCCACCGGTCCGCTCGTCCCCATCCTGCAGGGACTGCTCACCGGGACCCCCGGGCGCCCGCCGGCCGACGAACTGCGGGACCACCTCCGTGACGTCCTGGACCACGCCATCCGGCTGAATGAACGGGTGGCCTCCTTCCGTGCACTGCTGCAGAACGCCCTGGCCGTCAACGCAGCCCTTGTGGCCCAGCGGCAGAACGACGAAATGCGCAAGCTCACCGAATCCAGCTTCTCCCAGAACGAACAGGTCAAACGCATTTCCTCCTGGGCCGCCATCCTCTTCGCGCCCACGCTGGTGGCCTCCATCTACGGGATGAACTTCCACGACATGCCCGAACTCAACTGGCTCTTCGGCTACCCCTTTGCGCTGGGTTTGATGCTGGCCATGGGGGTAACGCTCTACCTGACCTTCAAGCACAACAAGTGGATCTAGGTTGTCCACATAGGCTTCCCGGGGCGGCGTGCGCTGGCCGGGGCGCCGGTACAGTGAACCCATGCCCGCCCTTCCTTTCGCCCTCCCTCCCGCCGGGGAACTGCTGGCCAACGCGCATGTGGTGAGCCTGCCCATGCGGGTGAAATTCCGCGGGATCATGGTGCGCGAGTCACTTCTGCTGCGGGGCCCGCTGGGCTGGGGCGAGTTCTGCCCGTTCCCTGAATACAGCGACGCCGAGGCCTCCCGCTGGCTCGCTGCCGCCATCGAGGCCGGCTGGTCCGGCTTCCCTCCTCCTCTTCGGCCGGTGATTCCCGTCAACGCCACGGTGCCCGCCGTCCCTGCCGGGCGGGTGCCTGAAGTGCTGGCACGCTTCGGCCGCGTGGACGCCGTCAAGGTCAAGGTGGCCGAGCAGGGCCAGACCCTCGACGACGACGCCGCCCGTCTCGCCGCCGTCCGCTCCGCCTTGCCGGACGCCGCCATCCGCGTGGACGCCAACGGTGGCTGGGACGTGCCCGCCGCCGTTGAGGCGCTCACCCGGCTCGCCGCCGTCGGACTCGAATATGCCGAGCAGCCCGTACCCACCATTGACGGCCTGGCCGAGGTCCGCTCGCGGTTGCGGGCCGCGGGCACTCCGGTGCTGATCGCCGCGGACGAGAGCGTCCGCAAGGAATCCGATCCCCTTCGCGTGGCCCGGGCCGGCGCGGCGGATCTCATTGTGGTCAAGGTGGCACCGCTTGGGGGAGTGCGGCGCGCCCTGGACATCGTGGCGCAGGCCGGGCTCCCCGCCGTCGTGAGTTCCGCGCTGGACACCTCCGTGGGCATCCGTGCCGGCCTCGCCCTGGCAGCGGCGCTGCCGGAACTGCCGTATGCGTGCGGCCTGGGAACGGTCTCGCTGTTCACCTCGGACATCACCCTGGACCCGCTGGTGGCCGACGACGGCGCCATCCGCCTCCGCGACGTCGCCGCCGACGCCGGGCTCCTGGAGCAGTACGCCGCCCCGGCCGACCGCCGCGACTGGTGGCTGGACCGCCTCCGTCGCGTCCACGCCCTCCTCGGCTCCACCGCCTAACCCAAGCCCCGCCCCCCGCTCACCCCGCCCCTCACCCCGGGACGCTCTGGCACTTCCTGCACGCTTTCGGCCAACCCTCTGGCACTTCCCGTGCCTTTTCCAGCAACGCTCTTGCATATCCCTGCAGGTCACCGGCCATTAACCGGGATTTCATCTTGCTGACGGCTCCACGTTGGAACGGGCTGACAGGGTGGGCGGGACCCGATCGTCATACTGGAGGCAACCCTTGTCTGAAACGACACCCCGCAAATTCTCCCTGCTGCCCATGCTTGGCCACACCAAGGGCAAGCGCAGCGCCGTCACCTGTGCCCTGAAATGCGACAACGCATGCTCAGGCGACGTCTGCAACACCAGCTCAAACAGCTACTTCCGCGACATCGCGTCCGCCACGATGTCCCGCCGCGCCGCCCTGGGCTTCGGCGCCGCAGGTGCGCTCGCCGTCGTCCTCGGCTCTGCTGTGACGTCCGCGGAACCGGCAGTTGCCGGCGGCCCGGGCCTGGCACCCGCTGCGAAGGAGGGCTTCGGTGCCTCGAAGCTGAAGTTCACGCCGATCGCTCCGGTGGACAAGCGGGTTGACGCTGTTACTGTTCCTGAAGGTTTCACCTGGCAGCCCGTGATCCGCTGGGGTGACCCCATCTTCAACGGCACACCTGACTTTGACATCAACAACCAGACGGCCGCCGCCCAGGAAAAGCAGTTCGGCTACAACAACGACTACTCGGACATTATCGAGATCCCTGACACCAAGGGCCGCCGCGCCGTTCTGTTCGCCAACCACGAGTACACCAACGAGGGAATCATGTTCCCTCCCACGATGCCGGCTGCGCAGATGCGCGCTGTGGGACAGGCCGCGCATGGACTGTCCGTCGTCGAGTTGGAGCGCAAGAACACCACCAAACCGTGGACCTACGTCAAGGGCGCGGCACTGAACCGCCGCTTCCTGAACAGCACAACCTACGAACTGACCGGCCCGGTCGCCGGTTCGCCGCTGGTGAAGACGGCTGACGACAAGGCTGGCCGCTTCATCAAGGGCACTTTGGGCAACTGCTCCGGCGGGACCACCCCGTGGGGCACCATCCTCTCCGGCGAAGAAAACTTCAACGGCTACTTCGTGGCCCCCGGCACCTCTGATTACGACAAGCGCTACGGCCTCACCAGCAAAGCCACCGCGCGCCAGTGGGAAATTGACGAAGCTCGCTTCGACACCCGCAAGCCGGGCTACGAAAACGAAGCCAACCGCTTCGGCTACATCGTCGAAGTCGACCCGTTCGATCCCACTTCCACCCCGAAGAAGCACTCCTCGCTGGGCCGCTTCAAGCACGAGGGCGCCAACGTGATCATTGCCGAGAACGGCAAGGTTGTGGCCTACTCCGGCGACGACGAGCGCTTCGATTACCTCTACAAATTTGTCTCACGGGACTTCTACAAAGAGGGCGACCGCAAACACAACATGACGCTGCTCTCCGCCGGCGACCTGTATGTTGCGAAGTTCACGGGCAACTCTGCTGACTTCAAGGCCGGCGAGGTTCCGGCGGACGGCGCGTTCGATGGCACCGGTCAGTGGCTGCCCCTGGTAGTCAACGGCGAGTCCGCTATTCAGGACATGAGCGTTGAAGAGGTCTTGGTCTACACCCGCGTCGCGGCAGACAAAGTCGGCCCCACCAAGATGGACCGCTGCGAAGACGTCCAGCCGAGCCTGCACACCGGCAAGGTCTACGTCGCGTGTACCAACAACAGCAAGCGCGGCATCGAGGGCAACGTCTTCGCCGACGAGACCAACCCCCGCAACAAGAACAAAGACGGCCACATCGTCGAAATCACCGAGGTCGGCGGCCAGGACTCCACGACGTTTGCCTGGAACCTGCTCATCGTCTGTGGAGATCCCGCCGTCGACAAGTCCACCTACTTCTCGGGCTTCCCGGCGGACAAGGTCTCGCCCATCTCCTGCCCGGACAACCTCGCCTTCGACTCCGTCGGAAACCTGTGGATCTCCACCGACGGCGCGCCCTCCGGCATCGGCAAGGCTGACGGCCTGTTCAAAGTCACACTTGACGGCGCTGAGCGCGGAAACGTGGAGCAGTTCCTGGCCGTCCCGCGTGAAGGCGAAACCTGCGGTCCGATCGTGCACGACGAAGAGCGCACCGTATTCGTCTCCGTCCAGCACCCGGGCGAGGAAGGCTCATTCGCGGCCCAGCGCTCCTACTTCCCGGACTACGTGAAGGAAGGTGCGACGCCGGCAGCGGGCCAGGCCCGCGCTCCCCGTCCGTCCGTGATCCAGGTGTTCCGCACGGACGCATAGGGATCCGCACCAACGCTCTCTCACCTCCCGCAGGTTTTTGACCAACGCTCTCTCACCTTTTGTCCCGTTCGGGGCATTCGGTGGGAGAGCGTTTGGTTTAAGGCGACGGGAAGTGCCAGAGCGTTTGGTTCAAGGCGGCAGGAAGTGCCAGAGGGTCGCGGGGTGGCAGACTGGACCGGTGACTTCCCTGAACTCCCTCGCGGCGGCGAGGCTCGCCGTCGACGCCCTGACCGACGGCGGTATCCAGTACGTGGTGGTCTCGCCCGGCTCCCGCTCCGCCCCCATGGCCTACGCCCTGGCAGAGGCCGAAGCTGCCGGCCGGGTGGAGCTCCTGGTCCGCATCGACGAGCGCAGCGCAGGTTTCACCGCCCTGGGCCTGGCCCTCTCAACCGGCTCCCCGGCGGCCGTCCTCACCACGTCCGGCACCGCCGTCGGGAATCTGATGCCCGCGGTCATGGAGGCAAACCACGCCGCCGTCCCGCTGGTGATCCTGTCAGCTGACCGGCCCGAGGAGCTGCTGGGGACCGGCGCCAACCAGACCACCGTCCAGCTGGACCTGTTTGGCGAGCACGTGCGCTTCGCAACCGACGTTCCTGCCGGCAGCGACCCGGTCCGCGCCGTGGAAACCGCGCTGTCCGCAGCCACCGGCGCCTTCTCCGACCTCGCTCCCGGACCTGTCCAGCTCAACCTCGCGTTCCGCGACCCGCTGGTCCCGGCACCGGGGGAGGGGCTTCCGACGGCGGCCGCCCGTCCGAGGTTCCGCATCGGCACCGACCCCCTCACCACGGACCTGCAGCCCACTGCCGCCACCTTGGAGGAACGGCGCACCGTGGTGCTGGCAGGGCACGACGCCGGGCCGGTCGCCGAGGCGTTCGCGCGCGCCCACGGCCTGCCGCTGCTGGCCGAACCGTCGTCGAACGCGCGCTTCGGGCCCAACGCGGTGGGGCCCTACCGCCTCCTGCTCCAGCACTTCGGCCCTGATTCGGCGATGCCCATCGAGCGGGTGGTCATCTTCGGCCGGCCCACGCTGTCCCGGCCGGTTTCCGCCCTTTTGGAGCGCGCCGACGTCCCGTCCGCCCTGTATCAGCCCGTCCCGGTGGCCTGGTACGAGCAGGGCAGGCGGACCGAGTTGCCGCTGGAAAACCTTGCCGATCTCGCCGAGTTCGCTGGCCGCGGACCGTCCGCCTGGCTGGACACTTGGCTGCTGGCCGGCTCTGCCGCGCAGCACGCACTCGACGGGGTCCTCGCCGCGGAAGTCGATGCGACCGGCCCCGCAGTCGGTTCGCTGGTCTGGAAGCACGCCGGCGGCCAGCTGATGCTCGGATCCTCGAACGGCATCCGCGACGTCGACCTGGCCGGCCTTCCCGCAGCCGCGCCCGCCGCCACCGTCTACGCCAACCGCGGCCTTGCCGGGATCGACGGAACCATCTCCACCGCCACCGGCCTCGCACTCGGCGGCCGGCAGGAAACCACCCTCATGCTGGGCGACGTCACCTTCCTGCACGACGCCGGCGGCCTCCTCCTGGGCTCCGGCGAGGACCAGCCGCAACTCCGGATTGTGGTGCTCAACGATTCCGGCGGCGCCATCTTCAGCCTCCTCGAGCACGGTGCCGTAGAGGAATCCGGACGTTATGCGGACACGGTCGAACGGCTCTTCAGCACCCCCCACACAGTGGACATCGCGGCACTGGCGGCGGCATACGGCGTCGGGCACTGCTCAGTCAGCACGACGGCGGGACTCGCCGAAGCGCTCACCGCACCCGTGACGGGCCGCAGCATCATCGAAGTCCGCACGGACCGCACCGACCTCCGCGCCCTCCATGCCCGGATCAACAAAGCCGTGGCCGCCGCCGTCAACGGAGTCCTGGCGGGCTAGCAGCGCGTCGAAAGGCGGCGGCCTACTCTTCGATCTCGATGTGCGTCGGATCCAGGACGCGGCGCAGGAATTCCTTGGTGCGGGCCTGGGTGGGTGCGGAAATGACCTGCTCGGCCACACCCTCTTCAACCACCACGCCGCCGTCCATGAAGACCACGCGGTCGGCCACTTCGCGGGCGAAGCCCATCTCGTGGGTGACCACCAGCATGGTCATGCCCTCCTTGGCCAGGTTCCGCATGACCGAGAGGACGTCGCCCACGGTCTCGGGGTCCAGTGCGGAGGTGGGCTCATCGAAGAGCATCAGTTCGGGGTCCATGCTCAGGGCACGGGCGATGGCCACGCGCTGCTGCTGTCCGCCGGAAAGCTCGTCCGGGAAACGGTCAGCGAGGTGGCCCAGGCCAACCCGCTCCAGGTTGTGCAGTGAGACTTTGTCGGCCTCTTCCTGGGACCGCCTCAGGACCTTGGTCTGGGCGATCGAGCAATTGCGTTTGGCATTCAGGTGCGGGAACAGGTTGAACTGCTGGAACACCATGCCCACCTTGCGGCGCATCTTGTCGATGTCCACATCCGGATCGGTGGCCTCGAAGCCGCCCACCTGGATGGCGCCTTCGTTGGGCTGCTCGAGCAGGTTGACGCAGCGCAGCAGGGTGGACTTGCCGGAACCCGACGGGCCGATCAGGCACACCACCTCGCCGGGCGCCACGTCCAGGCTGATGCCCTTGAGGACCTCGTTGCTGCCGTACGACTTGCGGAGGTCCTTAATGGACACACCCGCCGCGTGAAGGGTGCCGGTGTTGCCGGCGGAGGAATTTACGACGTCGTTCATGGCTTCCCTGCCTATCGCTTGGTCCGCGCGGAGCGGCTTTCGAACTTCCGGGCCAGGAGGCTCAGCGGGATGGTGATGACCAGGTAGAAGGCACCTGCGACCAGGAGCGGCGTCAGTCCGGCGCCCAGGCTGGAGATGCCGTCGCGGCCGAACTTGGTGAGCTCGTACTGCGAGGCGGTCAGGCCCAGCACGTAGATCAGCGAGGAGTCCTTGGTCAGCAGGATGACCTCGTTGGTCAGCGGCGGCAAAACGATCTTGAACGCCTGCGGGATCACGATGGACACCATGGCCCGCCACTGAGGCATGCCCAGCGACCGTGCGGCTTCCAGCTGCCCCTTGGGCACAGCCTGCAGGCCTGCGCGAAGGGTCTCGGCGATATATGCCGCAGCCACCATACCCAGTGAGATCATCACAATGATGGTGACGTTCCACTGGACGCCGAACGCCAGGGGCACACCGTAACCGAAGGCGATGAAGACCAGCAGCGCCGGGATCCCTCGGAAGAACTCGATGTAGCCGGTGGCTATCCAGCGGTAGAGCGGGAAACTGGAGAGCTTCATCAGGGCCAGCAGCAGGCCGCCGGTGAGGCCCACCGCGAAGCCGAGGAAGGTATAGATCAGGGTGTTTTTGAGGCCCACCAGGAAGATGTCCGGAAACATCGGGCCGATCTTGCCGAAGTTGAAGACGCTGTTGCCGATGGTTTTCCAGTCGGTGGCCAGGACCAGCGCGACCACGGCCACAATGAAGATACCGATCTGGACATACAGGCTCACTCTGGCCCGTTGACGTGCGGTCATTGCCATGGGATGCTCACATTCGTTTGCGTGGCTGAGGCCCCGGACGGACTGCAGTGCAGTCTCGTCAGGGGCCCCAGCGGCGTAATTCTCAGGGCTGCAAGGCCTCAAGCGTGCATGAGGCCGACGTGCTTGCTACTTGGCCGTCTGGCCGAACCAGGTGGTTTCGAACTTCTTCAGGCTGCCGTCATCCGTGAGCCGCTTGAGGGTCGCGTTGACCTTTTCGGCCATGGCCGTGTTGCCCTTCTTGATGGCGATACCCAGCTTCTCGCCGGTGGCGTAGTCCTCGACGCGCTTCCACTCGGGCTTGTCCTTGATGGCATAGGCGAGAACGGACTGGTTTCCCAGGGCAGCGTCGATGGTGCCGGCCTGGATTGCCTGGACCAGAAGGCCGGAGTCCTCGAACTGCTGCGCGTCGATGCCCTTGTCGGCGGCGTACTTGGCCCCGGTGGTGGCCTGCTGGACGCCCACCTTCTTGCCCTTGGCGCTGTCAATGCCGGTGATGCCCGAGGCGGTGGAGGCCAGGAGGGTCAGGTCGTCATCCATGTACGGGGTGGAGAAGTCCATGGCCGCTTTACGGACGTCTGTGATGGAGATGGAAGAGACGCTGAGGTCGCACTGGGTCAGCGCGGTGCCGGTCTCGATCGCTTCGAAGGAGCTGTCCACAACGTTCAGTTCAGCCTTGAGGTCTTTGGCGACCTCGGCAGCGATGTCCATGTCGAAGCCGACAATCTTGCCGTCCTTCTGGAATTCGAACGGCTCGTAGGGGACGTCGGAGCAAACGGTGAGCTTGCCGGCGTTGATGAGCTGGACGCCGCCTTCGGAAGCTGCAGGGGTTGAGCTTCCGCCGCCGCAGGCCGTGAGGGTGAGGGCGCCGGCGGCAAGGAGGGCTGCTGCCTTGGCGGCGATTTTGGCGTGTGCCAGGGACTTGAGCTGCATGTTTCTTACCTTTTGTTGCAGGAGTGTGCGGTACTAAATCGGTTCATAGTGTATCGCCGAATGTGAGATGTGCATCACACGAAACACATTTTTACTATTGGATAACTAAACCACGGCAAGATCAAGTCCTGCGGGAGAACTAACTGCGGATTCCGAGGGATTCCAGCATCGGGCGGAACTTCGCCCACGTCTCCGCCAGCTCGGCCTCGGGCTGCGATCCGTCCACTATGCCGCAACCGGCATATAGCCGGACGGTGTGCAGGTCCTCGATGACGGCGCCGCGGAGCGCGATGCCCCACTCGCCGTTGCCTGCAGCGTCCAGCCACCCGACGGGTCCGGCGTAGGGCCCGCGGTCCAGGTGCTCCAGCTTGCGGATCAGGGCACCCGCCACCAAGGTGGGCGTCCCGCAGACGGCGGCGGTGGGATGCAGCGCGTTGATCAGCGCAAGGCAGGTGGGCACGTGGCCTTCAACTTCGGCCAGTTCCGCCTTGACGTCAGAGGCAAGGTGCCACACGTTCGGCAGTTCCAGGATAAAGGGCTCGTCGTGCGCGTTCATGGCCTCGGAAAACGGCGCCAGCTGTGAAGTGAGCGACTGGATGGCGATCTCGTGTTCGTGCCGCTGTTTCTCGGATCCGGCCAGCACCCGCTCGGCATAATCCATCGGAATCCCGTCCTCGCCGTGGGCATCCCGGCGGTCAAGGGTTCCGGCCAGGACGCGGGCCTGGGCGGTGCGGCCCTCCACCTGGATGAGCATCTCGGGCGTCGCGCCCACCAGCCCGTCCACACCGTAAGTCCAGCATTCGCGGTACCGGAGGGCGAGTTCGCGCAAAACCTTCGCTGCGCTGACGCCGGCCGGAAGGGTGGCCACGATGTCCCGCGCCAGCACCAGTTTCTCCAGCGCCCCGGTCCGGATTTCCGCCACGCCGGCCGCGACGGCCGCCATCCAGTCTTCCTCGCTGAGCGAACCGGTGTGCAGGGTTGCGCCGGCCGCCAAAGGCGAAGGACGTACGACGGCGCCGCCTCCCTTCCCGGAACCGGCGGGGGAGGTGCCGTCCCCGCCGGAGGGAACTGCCGACGTCGGGTCGTCACTAAAGGGGAGGTTCCCATCAGGGCTGCCGCCGCTGAGCCAGCCGTCAAGCGCAGCGAGGGCGCCCTCGTGGGTGAGTTCGCCGTCGTCGAACGTTAACTGGGTGAGCCAGTACCGGCCGTCACGGACGCCCACCACAATCTCGGGCACGATCAGCCGTGATTCAAACGGAGACTTCTTCGAGAAGGCGAACGAGCCGAACGCGACGGGGCCGGTGCCGGGAAGTTCCACGGAGTCGGCGATGTCGGCTTCGAGGACGAGGTGGCGCCACCAGATGTCCGCCTCGAGGAAGCGTTCGGGGCCGGTGGCGGTGAAGCGTGCGATCTCGCCGAAGCCCACCAGCCCGGCTTCGCGGCGTGTCCAGCAGAGGATGTCGTCCCGGACCAGAAACTGAGGCAGCCCCTCGGGGGATGCTTTTCCATCCAGCGGGACGGTCAGGGTCTTCAGGAGGCTGGTGCGGAACGTGCTCGTCATGATGAGACAACACTACTCGTTACAAACTTCACCGGGCTTTCAGCCCACAGCCCAAGATCCGCGTGTGGTTCGTGGCCGCGCGGAACATTTGCGACAATGGCATGGTGAACCGAGCATCCTTGGATAAGCGTCCGGACGAAGTAGCCACGATGTTTGACGACGTCGCACCTAAATACGACGTCGTCAACGATGTCCTCTCCATGGGACAGACCCGCCGCTGGCGCAAGGTTGTGGTGGAAGCCGTGGACGCGAGGCCGGGCCAGCGCGTCCTGGACCTGGCCGCGGGAACCGGCACATCCAGCGAACCATATGCCGATGCCGGCATAGATGTGGTCGCCTGCGATTTCTCTCTCGGAATGCTCAAAGTGGGCAAGCGCCGCCGCCCCGACATCAACTTCGTGGCCGGTGACGCCACCAACCTGCCGTTCGCGGACAATTCCTTTGACGCGAGCACCATCTCGTTCGGCCTGCGAAACGTCAACGAGCCTAAGAAGGCCCTCGCAGAGATGCTCCGCGTCACCAGGCCCGGCGGCAAGCTGGTCATCGCTGAGTTCTCCCAGCCCGTGGTCCCGCTTTGGCGCACCATGTATACGGAATACCTCATGCGTGCACTGCCAGCCATCGCCGTGAAGGTGGCGTCCAACCCGGACGCGTATGTCTACCTCGCGGAGTCCATCCGCGCCTGGCCGGACCAGGACAACCTGTCCGCATGGCTGCAGGAATCCGGCTGGGAAAGCGTCACCTACCGCAACCTGACCGGCGGGATCGTGGCCATCCACCGGGCCACCAAACCGCTGGAGTCAACCCCGGACGGGGCAGCCTCCGCCATCGCCGCGCACAAGGGCCCCGTGGCCAAGCTCCGCCGCAACATCACCCGCTGACAGCGTGAAGGTACTGATTGTCGGCGCCGGGCCGGCTGGGTCCACCGCCGCGTATTACCTTGCCCAGGCCGGCATCGATGTGACGGTCCTGGAGAAGACCAGCTTCCCGCGCGAGAAGGTCTGCGGCGACGGCCTGACCCCGCGCGCGGTCCGCGAAATCCAGAAGCTCGGCCTGCCGCATTCTGAGTCGGAGGGCTGGCGCCGGAACAAGGGCCTGCGCCTCCTCGCCGGCGGCCGGACCATCGAACTGCCCTGGCCTGAGGTCTCCGACTTTCCGCAGTACGGCCTGATCCGCACCCGCCTCGGCTTTGACGAGGAACTGGCCCGCCACGCCCAAGCCGCCGGCGCGGTGGTTCTCGAGCGGCACAGCGTCACAGAAGCCCTGCGTTCCGACGACGGGCGCGTGACCGGAGTCCGCGCAGCGCTCCTTGACGAGTCCGGGCGCAAGACGGGGGAGACGCGCGACTTCAGCGCCGACGTCGTACTCGCCGCCGACGGCAACTCCACCCGCACCGCCGTGTCGCTCGGCATCCAGAAGCGCGACGACCGCCCGCTCGGCGTCGCGGTGCGCACCTACTTCACCTCGCCACGCCACGATGACGACTGGATGGAAGGCTGGCTGGAACTCCCCGGCCGCGACGGAAAACTGCTCCCCGGCTACGGCTGGGTGTTCGGCGTCGGCGACGGCACCTCGAACGTGGGCCTGGGCATCCTGAACTCGTCCAAGGAATTCGGCAAGCTCGACTACAAGCAGGTCCTGCGCGAATGGACCGCCGCAATGCCCGCCGAGTGGGGCTTCAGGCCCGAAAACCAGGTGGGCGAGATCCGCGGCGCCGCCCTTCCCATGGGCTTCAACCGCACCCCGCACTACTCGCCGGGCCTGATGCTCCTGGGCGACGCCGGCGGCATGGTGTCCCCGTTCAACGGTGAGGGCATCTCCTATGCCATGGAGTCTGCGCGGTTCGCGGCCGAGTTCATCATCGATGCTTCCTCGCGCTCTGCTTCCAACGGAACGCACGACGCCGACGCCCACCTTTCGGGTTACGCGGACTATGTGCGGGACCAGTGGGGCTCGCACTTCACGCTCGGCCGGGCCTTTGCCGCACTGATCGGAAAGCCGGCGGTCATGAAGCTCGCACTGCGGACCGGCATGCCGATTCCCGTCCTGATGCGCTTTGTGGTGCGGCTCCTGGCGAACCTCACCGACCCGGCTGCGAAGGGCTTCGAGGACCGCGCCATCCGGGTCCTCGAGTCCCTGGTTCCGGCCACATCCAATACCTCCCCGGCTACGAACCAGCGGTATCCGCAACAAAAAGTTAGGGTTAACCCGTGACTAACTCCGCAGACCACAGCTGGACGCACGCCGGGCACGGCCTGCCGGACTCCGAACCCAGCCTCAACACCACCGCCATAGCTACGGGGCTCCAGCTGCCCGCGGGCTTTGCGGCGATCGCGGAGGACGCCGAGCTGGGCCCCGCCATCACCAACAACCTGGCGCGGGTGGAGAAGAAGCTGCGCGAGGCCATCGCCAACTCCGATCCGCTGGCTGACGCGACGTCGCGCCACCTGGTGGAAGCCGGCGGCAAACGCATCCGTCCGCTGCTGACGCTGCTGTGCGCGCACCTCGGTGACGCTTCGCTGCCCGCCGTTGTGCAGGCGGCCGTGGTGGTGGAACTGACCCACCTGGCGACGCTGTACCACGATGACGTGATGGACTCGGCACCGTTCCGCCGCGGCGCTCCCACGGCGCACGAAGTCTGGGGTAACTCTGTTGCCGTCCTCACCGGCGACCTGATCTTTGCCCGCGCCTCCATCCTCGTGTCCGAGCTCGGATCGCGCGCCCTGGGCATCCAGGCCCGCACCTTCGAGCGCCTGTGCCTGGGCCAGCTGCACGAAACCGTAGGCCCGCGCCCGGACGAGGACCCGGTGGAGCACTACCTCTCCGTCATCGCGGACAAGACCGGTTCCCTGGTGGCTGCTTCCGGCCAGCTTGGCGCGATTTTTGCCGGCGCCGACCCGGCCTATGAGAATGTGCTCGTGGAGTACGGCGAAAAGGTGGGCGTGGCCTTCCAGCTCGCCGACGACGTCATCGATGTCACGGGCGTCAAGGTCAAGTCCGGCAAGTCCCCGGGCACCGACCTCCGCGAAGGCGTCCCCACGCTGCCTGTGCTCTTCCTGCGGCGCGATGCCGCTGCCGGTGACCAGTCCGCCGTCGAACTTTTGAAGCTCATTGACGGCGACCTGACCTCGGACGAGGCGCTGGCCTCCGCAGTGGCCGGGCTGCGCGAGCACCCGGTAACCGCCGAGTCCTGGGTTGTTGCCCGCGGCTGGGCCGATGAAGCCATTGCTGCCCTGGCCCCGCTGCCTGAAGGTGTTGTGAAGGATTCGCTGTCCAACTTCGCGCTGGCAGTGGTGGACCGCGCCAGCTGATACTGGCTTTCCGGCCGCTGGCTGCCCTGATCCTGGTCTCCCGCTCGCAGCCTTTCCTTGAATTAAACGGAATAGCCCCGGGTTCTCAGCAACGATACGAGTCATACGTTGCGTCGAACCGGGGCTATTTCTCCGTTCGCATCAGATCCGCCGGAGGCGTTTAGCGGATCCGTGAATAGTCTATGACAGGTTTGTCACAAAGCGCAAGCCTGCTGTTATAGGTGTGTCACAGGCTTCCTCGCCCCTTTCGTGGGGCACTTTGCGGCCGCTTGGATTTAGTCCTCGGTCTGAAGGCGGCGAGTCCGTGTCGAAGTGCCCTGCGACGGCAGTCTTTTCCACATGGCGCAGCTTGGGCCCGCCATCTGCTGCGGTGCGGGGGCACTTTGGAGCCATGGATATTCAAACTTTCCTTGGTGCCCGCGCCGGCGTAGCCCGGGCATCGACGCTCCGTGGGGCAGGATTCTCGCGGACCCACCTCGAGAAGGCGTTGGCCGCCGGGCGCATTGTCAGGATTCGGCGAGGTGTCTACAGCACGCCGCGTGTGGCGGGAGCATTCGGCATGGCGCTGCAGCACAATGCCCTGGTCACGTGCCTGTCGGCCGCCCCGACCTACCGGCTATGGACTCTCCATGAAGCGTCTTCTGTCCATCTGAGTCCGGGACACAAGACGGCGCCACCGGGAACCCTGGCTCATGGTCGGTGCCCTCATCCCACCCACCCCTGGTTGCCGGTCGCTGGCCTGGCCGACGTACTGATTCATTGTCTGCGCTGCCTGCCCACGGTGGAGTCGCTTGTCATGCTCCAGTGTGCAGCCCAACGTGGCGACATCACCCTGGACTTCCTGCGGCGCAAGCTCCCCGGGAACCGTAATGCCCGCGCCAGGGCCCTCCTCGACAACGTCATCCCGCGGGCGGACTCCCTGCTGGAGGTGCTGGCCGACTACCACTTCCGCCGTGCGGGTCTACAGGTGCGGCGGCATGTAGAGATTCCAGGAGTGGGAGAGGTGGATTTCCTGATTGAGGATTGCCTCGTTGTGGAGACCGACGGAGACACCCACTTGGAGCCTCGCCAAGTGAAAAAGGACCGAAAGCGCAACAATGCCACCTTAGTTGGCGGGCGCCTCGGCCTCAGATTTGGCTACGACGACGTCGTCCATCACCCTGAGCAGATGGTGGCCCAGGTGATGGAGGTACTCGAGTTGTGCCGGCAGGGAGCCTTCGGCGCAAGGTGAGTCCCGCCGTCGTAGGGTTCAGCGGGAGGTGAGTCCCGCCGTCGTGGTGCACCTTGGGTTACGTAACTGCGGAAACGGGCCCAATGAGCGGCGAGTCCGTGTCAATGTGCCCCGTTTTGGTTGGGCGGCGGCCTCGAACCTGGCAGCGGTACGCGGACCTGAAGGGGGAGAGGGCTTAGTCCTCTTCGTCGTTGAAGGCCCACTCGAACATGTCGAAGACGAATTCGGAGAAGGTGCCTTCCTCGGATTTCCACTGGCCGCGGGCGTTGTTGCGGCGGTACACGATGGGGTCCGGGACGCTGAGGTCGCCGACGCGGATGCCCCAGGTGAACTGTTCCTCTTCGTCCTCGAGGAACATCAGGAAGCCTTCGTCGTCGACTTCCAGTTCTTCCGGATCCCAGAAGTAGTGGTAGGCCTCCATGAGGTCCTCGCAGCCGCCGACCGCCTGATAGAACTCCTTCAGCACCAGCGGAACCTGGAACTGGTGTTCGGCGAGGGCAGCTTCCAGCTCCTCCGTGGAAATGCCGTCCTCTTCCTGCCATTCGTCTTCGAGATACTTCGGAACCAGCGCGCGGAATTTCTCGAGGAACATGTCAGTCATGGCTCTAATCCTAGCTAATCGCCGGGACCCGAAAATCCGCCCGGAGAGCCGCCGGAAGAGCCGCCGGGTGAACCGCCCGAAGGACCGGCCGAAGGACCACCCGCCGAGCCCCCGTTCCCACCCCGCCGCTGCCAGCCATGCACCGCCAGCGGCGCCTGCCAGTGGCGGCGCCAGGCCAGGACCCGGAAAGTGAAGACGACGGCGGCAACGGCAGCCGCGGAGAGCACGTTGAAGCCGCCCGCAACCCAGAGAACAGCCGTCAGCGCAGACCCCAGGAACGCGGGCAGGGCGTAGATGTCCTTGGGGTTGAAAAGCTCCGGCACCTCATTGGCCGTCACGTCCCGCAGCAGGCCGCCACCCACCGCCGTCATGACGCCCAACAGCACAGCCGCCACGGGATGCATGCCGGCAGCAAGGGCCTTCACCGTGCCGGTCATGCAGAACAGGGCCAGCCCGCCGGCGTCGAACAGGGTAAGCAGCGACTTGAACCGCTTAACACTGGTGTACAGGAAGTAGACCAGGACCGTGGCCAGCAGCGGCGGGAACAGGTACGCGGGGTTGGTGAAGGCGGCGGGCGGGCCGCTGGCGAGGATGAGGTCGCGGATCACGCCGCCGCCCAGGCCCACGAGGGAGGCCAGGAGCAGAGAACCCACAATGTCGATGTTCTTCCGCGCCGCCAGCAGGGAGCCGGACACCGCGAAGAAGAACACGCCCAGCAGGTCCAGCCACACGGGAGCGTTGTCAAAGGCGAAGGTCATCGGTGTCCCGGCTACGTGAAAGTTGGGCGGACAGGGCGGCTCCAACGTTACGCTAGCCCCTATGAATAACCCGATCATGATCGCCTGTGCCCACGGGACGTCCAGCGCCCAGGGTGCGGCCGAGGTCAACGCCCTGCGCGCCGGCATCGCCGCGCTGCGCCCCGGCCTTGACGTGCGGGAAGCGTATGTGGACGTCCAGCAGCCTGACCTGGTGGACGTGGTGGCAGGCCTGCCCGAGGGTGCGGAAGCCGTCGTCGTGCCCTTGCTTTTGAGCGTGGGATACCACGTTAAAGTGGACATCGCGCGGGCCGTGAAGAGCAGGCCGGGGAGCCTGGCCGCCTCGCCATTGGGCCCTGATCCGAGGCTTGCGGCGCTCCTGGACCAGCGCCTCCGCGAGGCCGGCGTCACCGACCGCGACCTGATCGTCCTCGCCGCCGCGGGCTCGTCGAACCCCAACGCCGCCATCAGCGTGGAGGAGCTCCTTGGCCAGCTCCGTGAGTTGCGGAGCAACCGGATCGTGGCCGCCTACGGTGCCTCGGCCAAGCCGTCAGTGCCCGACGCCGTCGCCATGCTCCGCGAGGAAGCGGCCGGGGGTGCCGGGGCGGGGGAGTCCGCGGGAGCCGTGGACCTGGGCGGCCGGGTGGTGATCGCGTCCTACCTGCTGGCGCCGGGCTTCTTCCACGACCAGCTGGGCAAGGCGGGTGCCGACCTCGTCACGGAGCCGCTGCTGCCATCGCCCGTGCTCGCCGAAATCGCGCTGGACAGGTACGACGTCGCCGTCGCCGGCGGGCACTAGGGAAGGGTCCCGGGAAGCACAGCGGCAGGGCATCTTCAAGGCTCTTCGGCGTTTCGTGACGAAATGTTTCCCTAGGTGACTCAACGTTTCCGGACCTTTGTGACGCCCTTCGCGGGCACCCTACAGTCGATGCATGACTGATACAGCTCTAGCCGGAGCGTCCGCGGACCCCGCTGCCACCAAGCGCCCCGCACGCACCGCCAACCGCCCCGCCGCCAAGCCGCACGGGCAGTGGAAAGTGGACGGCAAAACACCGCTGAATGCCAACGAAACCTGGAAACAGGAAGACGACGGCCTGAACGTGCGCGAGCGTATCGAGTCCATCTACTCCAAAGAGGGCTTCGACTCCATCCCCGGCCAGGACCTGCACGGCCGCTTCCGCTGGTGGGGCCTGTACACCCAGCGCAAGCCCGGGATCGACGGCGGCAAGACCGCAACGCTTGAGCCGCACGAGCTCGAGGACAAGTACTTCATGCTCCGGGTAAGGATCGACGGCGGCGCGCTCACCACCGAGCAGCTGCGCGTCATCGGCCAGATTTCCGTTGATTTCGCCCGGGATTCCGCCGACCTCACCGACCGCCAGAACATCCAGCTGCACTGGATCCGCGTGGAGGACATCCCCGAGATCTGGACCCGCCTGGAAGGTGTTGGCCTGTCCACTACCGAGGCCTGCGGCGACGTCCCGCGCGTCATCCTTGGCTCCCCGGTTGCCGGCATCGCCAAGGACGAGATCATCGACCCCACGCCGCTGATCGAAGAGCTGGGCGAACGCTTCATCGGCAACCCGCTGCTCTCCAACCTGCCGCGCAAATACAAGACCGCCATCACCGGCCACCCCAGCCAGGACGTGGTCCACGAGATCAACGACTTCGCCTTGGTTGGAGTCAGGCACCCCGAACTCGGCGTCGGCTACGACCTCTGGGCCGGCGGCGCGCTCTCCACCAACCCGATCCTGGGCAAGCGCCTCGGCGCGTTCGTCCGCCCCGAGGAAGCTGCCGAAGTATGGCTCGGCGTCACCAGCATCTTCCGCGACTACGGTTACCGCCGCATGCGCACCAAGGCCCGCCTGAAGTTCCTGATGGCTGACTGGGGTCCGGAGAAGTTCCGCCAGATCCTCGAGGACGAGTACCTCGGCTACAAGCTGGCCGACGGTCCCGCCGCCCCCAAGCCCACCTCCCCGGGCGACCACATCGGCGTGCACGAGCAGAAGGACGGCAAGTTCTTCATCGGCGCCACCCCGCTGGCCGGCCGTCTCTCCGGCGCGCAGCTGGTCAAGCTTGCGGACACCCTGGAATCCCGCGGCTCCTACCGCCTGCGCACCACCCCCCACCAGAAGCTCGTTGTGCTGGACGTTCCCAAGGAGCAGGTGGAGCCACTCGTGGCCGAGCTGGACACCCTGGGCCTGTCCGCCCGCCCGTCCGTCTTCCGCCGAGGCACCATCGCCTGCACCGGCATCGAGTACTGCAAGCTGGCCATCGTGGAAACGAAGGTCACCGCAGCCACCGCCGTCGCCGAACTGGAACGCCGCCTGGCAGACCTCACCGAGTCCGGCGAACTGCCGCACGCGCTGTCCCTGCACATCAACGGCTGCCCCAACTCCTGCGCCCGCATCCAGACCGCGGACATCGGCCTCAAGGGCATGATGCTGCCAACGCCCGACGGCGACCCCACCCCGGGTTTCCAGGTCCACCTGGGCGGCGGGCTGGCTTCCAGCGACCGCGAGGAAGCAGGACTGGGACGCACCGTCCGCGGCCTCAAGGTCTACGTCGAGGACCTGCCCGACTACGTCGAGCGCGTCGTCCGCACGTTCGTCGCCCAGCGCGCCGAAGGCCAAACCTTCGCCGAGTGGGCCCACGCAGCAGATGAGGAGGCCCTCCAGTGAGCAAACACGCAGCAGGAGTTCCAGTGGCAGGCGATGCCGCCCAGGGAGTGGCATCGGGCCTGTCGGAGCCGCGCGCTGAGCTGATCGAAGATCAGCTGCGCGGCGAAGGGGCGGGGGCGGCATCGCCTGCCGCGGCGCCCACCCTCCGCACCCACGACGAGCTCAAGGCCATCGCGGAGTCCGGTGCCGCCGAGCTCGGCTGGGACGCCCCGGCCCGCGACGTGATCGCCTGGGTGGAGCGCAACTTCGACCTCTCCGCAGTAGCGGTCGCGTGCTCCATGGCCGACGCCGTCCTCCCGGCGCTGGTCGCGGACCAGATGCCCGGCGTCGACGTCCTGTTCCTGGAAACCGGCTACCACTTCCCGGAAACCTACGCCACGCGTGACGAGGTGGCCGCGAACCTCCGCGTCAACGTCGTGGACGTGCTGCCGGAGAACACCGTGGAGCAGCAGGACCGGCTCCTGGGCAAGGACCTGTTCGCCCGCGACGCCGCCCAGTGCTGCGCCCTCCGCAAGGTTGCCCCGCTGCGCCGCACCCTGGCCGGCTACGAACTCTGGTTCACCGGCGTCCGCCGAGACGAGGCCCCCACGCGGACCAACACCCCGCTGGTGACCTGGGACGAGGTCAATGGCCTGGTCAAGGTCAACCCGGTGGCCGCGTGGAGCTTCGACCAGCTGGTCCAGTACTCCGATGACAACCTCCTGCCCGTCAACCCGCTGCTTTCCCAGGGTTACCCCTCGATCGGCTGCCAGCCCTGCACCCGGAAGGTTGCGCCGGGCGATGACCCCCGCGCCGGCCGCTGGGCAGGCACCGACAAGACAGAATGCGGACTACACGTATGAGCACTTTCCTAACTGAGGAGTCCAGTCAGGTGACTGAAGCTGCCGTTTCCACGCGCCTTTCCAGCCTGGACACCCTCGAATCCGAAGCGATCCACATCATCCGCGAGGTTGTTGCCGAGTTCGAGAAGCCCGCACTTCTGTTCTCCGGCGGCAAAGACTCCGTGGTGATGCTGCACCTGGCCACCAAGGCGTTCTGGCCGGGCAAGGTCCCGTTCCCCGTCCTGCACGTGGACACGGGGCACAACTTCCCCGAGGTCATCGACTTCCGCGACCGGACTGTCGAGCGGCTGGGACTGAAGCTCGTCGTCGGCTCCGTCCAGGAGTTCATCGACCGCGGCGAGCTCGCCGAGCGTGCCGACGGCACCCGCAACCCGCTGCAGACCGTCCCGCTGCTGGACGCGATTCAGCAGAACAAGTTCGACGCCGTGTTCGGCGGCGGCCGCCGTGACGAGGACAAGGCCCGCGCCAAGGAGCGCATCCTGAGCCTCCGGGACGAGTTCGGCCAGTGGGATCCGCGCAACCAGCGCCCCGAGCTGTGGAACCTGTACAACGGCCGCCACACCGTGGGCCAGCACGTCCGCGCGTTCCCCATCAGCAACTGGACCGAGCTGGACATCTGGCGCTACATCGAACGCGAGAACATCGAGCTGCCGGGCCTGTACTACGCCCATGACCGCGAAGTGTTTGCCCGCGACGGCATGTGGCGCGCGGTGGGCGAGGTTTCCCAGCCGCTGCCGCACGAGGAAGTCATCACCAAGACGGTCCGGTACCGAACCGTGGGCGACATGTCCTGCACAGGCGCCGTTGAATCGGCCGCCGCCACCGTGGGCGACGTCGTGATTGAAGTTGCAGCCTCCACCATCACCGAACGTGGTGCCACCCGCGCAGATGACCGCATCTCCGAGGCAGCCATGGAAGACCGCAAGAAGGATGGTTACTTCTAAATGAGCATCGACACTTTGGCCGCCGAGCTGGAAACAGCCCTGCCCACCACACTCTTCCGCTTTGCCACCGCAGGATCGGTCGACGACGGGAAGTCCACCTTGGTGGGCCGCCTCCTGCACGACTCCAAGGCGATCCTCGCTGACACGCTCGACGCCGTTGCCCGCACCTCCTCGGACCGCGGCTTCGGCGGCGAGAAGGGCGGGATCGACCTCGCCCTCCTGACCGACGGCCTGCGCGCCGAGCGTGAACAGGGCATCACCATCGACGTGGCCTACCGCTACTTCGCCACGGACCAGCGCAGCTTCATCCTCGCGGACTGCCCCGGACACGTGCAGTACACCAAGAACACGGTGACCGGCGCGTCCACGGCGGATGCCGTCGTCGTACTCATTGACGCCCGCAAGGGTGTCCTGGAGCAGACCCGCCGGCACCTGTCCGTGCTGCAGCTGCTGCGCGTGGCGCACGTGATTGTGGCCGTGAACAAGATCGACCTCGTGGACTTCAGCGAGTCAGTGTTCCGCGAAATCCAGGCCGACGTGCAGCAGGTGGCCCGCGAACTGGGCATCGGCTCCGGCGAGCTGGGCACCGCCGACCACATCGACGACCTGCTGGTCATCCCGGTGTCCGCCCTCGACGGCGACAACGTGGTGGACCGGTCCGAACGCACCCCCTGGTACGACGGCCCGGCCCTGCTGGAGGTCCTGGAAACCCTGCCCGCCGCCGACGAGATCGACACGCAGCTGGAGAGCTTCCGCTTCCCCGTGCAGCTGGTCATCCGGCCGCAGGGTGCGCTGGCTCCCGACGCCGTTGCCGCAGGCCTGGATGTTGAGGCCTACCGCGACTACCGCGCCTACGCCGGCCAGATCACCGAAGGTTCCGTGAAGGTGGGGGATTCCGTGTCGGTGCTGACGCCCGGCCAGGCTGCCCGCACCACCACCGTGGTGGGCATCGACTTCGCCGGTGAGTCCCTGCAGGAAGCGTTCGCCCCGCAGTCCGTGGCGATCCGCCTGGCTGAGGAATTCGACGTCGCCCGCGGTGACACCATCGCCGCCGCCGGGACCGTCCGCGAATCCTCCGCCGACCTGTACGCCGCCCTCTGCTGGCTGTCGCCGAAGCCTTTGCGGGAGGGTGCCAAGGTGCTGGTGAAGCACGGCACCCGCACCGTCCAGGCGCTGGTCCGCAACGTCAGCGGCAAGCTGGACCTTGCTTCGTTCAAGCTCGAAGCCACCTCAAGCCTGGAGCTCAACGACATCGGCCACGCGCAGCTCCGGCTCGCGGCCCCGCTGCCGCTGGAGAACTACACGCACCACCGCCGCACCGGCGCGTTCCTGGTCATCGACCCGCTGGACGGCAACACGCTGGCCGCGGGCCTGGTCAAGGACCACCCGGGCGACCACGAGGACGAGCGCTACTCGATCTGAGTTTTACCCGAGACCGCGGCTTGTTCGCAGATCCGGACCTTCACGGGCCGGTTCCGCGAACAGGCCGCGGTTTTGCCGTTCCGTATCCTTAAAGGGAGGGAGGCGACGCGGTGGAGACCATCAACAGCAAGCTCATCAACTGGGCCTCGATCCTGGAAGAGAAGACCCGCGAACAGGCCCTCGCCACGGCCACGCTGCCCATCATCTACCCGCACCTGGCCCTGATGCCGGACGCGCATTTGGGCAAGGGCGCCACCGTGGGCTCGGTCATTCCCACCCTGCACGCGATTATTCCGGCCGCGGTCGGGGTGGACATCGGCTGCGGCATGATCGCCGTGCGGACCCAGTATCTGGTGAAGGACCTGCCCAGGAACCGGAAACCCCTGCGTGAGGCCATCGAGCGCGCCATCCCGCTGTCTGCCGGCCACAACAACAGGATGGTCCAGGCCACCGCCGTTCCGCGGGTCGCCGAGCTTTCGAAGCTGGCAGCCAAAGCCGGCTTCAATCCCGCCCAGTATGTGGAGAAATGGGACCTGCAGCTGGGCTCGCTTGGCTCGGGCAACCACTTCATTGAGGTCTCCGCGGACGAGAACGACGCCGTCTGGCTGTTCCTGCACTCCGGCTCACGCGGCGTGGGCAACAAGATCGCCCAGCACCACATCGGCGTCGCCCAGAGTGTCACCAGCAAGCGCGGGACCCGCGTGCCCGATCCGGACCTGGCGTACCTGGAAGAGGGCACGCCGGAGTTCAGGAGGTACATCGAGGAGCTGCGCTGGGCCCAGCACTTTGCCCTGCTGAACCGCGAGGAAATGATGGACCGCGTCCTCATGCAGTTCCGCAATTGGGTAGGCGGGCCGGTCAAGGAACGGGAGCGGATCAACTGCCACCACAACTTCACCCAGCTCGAGACGCACTACGGCAAGTCGGTGTGGGTGTCGCGGAAGGGCGCCATCAAAGCCGAGCGGGGCGATCCGGGACTTATTCCGGGGTCCATGGGGACGGCGTCGTACGTTGTTGAAGGACTGGGGAACCCGGCCTCCCTGAACTCCTCCCCGCACGGTGCCGGCCGCGAATACTCCCGGAACGCCGCCCGCAAAACCTTCTCATTGACAGAACTCAAGCAGGCCATGCACGGCATCGAGTTCCGGGCCAGCGAGGCATTCATCGACGAAATCCCGGCCGCGTACAAGCCCATCGACGTGGTGATGCGCGACGCCGCGGACCTCGTGAAGGTACGGCACAAGCTGCGCCAGCTCGTCAACGTCAAGGGCAACTGAAGTCCGCGGAGACCGTCCCCAAGCCACTCAATGTGACGCTAGATGAACCAGCGTGACCCCCCGTTTCCGCGTCATTGAACGGGTTTATGACACTCCCTATGGTGAAACAATGACTAGTTCCAAGCCCGGGATGATCCGCATCGTGGCAGGCGAAAGCGCAGCTCCCCAGCGCAAGCGTGCCATCGAGGCTTTCCTGGCTATCGGTCTGGTCCTCCTGATCGCCGTCGGCGCCGTGGTGGCGTCCACCATCTCCCGTAACACGGACGCGCAGGCCGCAACACCCGAGCCCACCCCGGCCGCCGAGCTGAAGCTGGGCTACTTCGGAAACCTGACCCACGCCCCGGCGCTGGTGGGACTGAAACAGGGAATCCTGGCGCGGAACCTCGGCAGCACTAAGCTCAGCACCGAGACATTCAATGCCGGTCCGGCCGCCATCGAAGCGCTGAACGCCGGTGCCATCGACGCCACGTACATCGGCCCGAACCCGGCGATCAATTCGTTTGTCAAGAGCCGTGGCGAGTCCATCAGCGTCATCGCCGGTGCCGCCGCGGGCGGTGCCCAGCTGGTGGTGAAACCGGACATCACCTCCGCCGCCGACCTCCGCGGCAAAACCCTCGCCTCCCCGCAGCTGGGCGGCACGCAGGACGTGGCCCTCCGCGCCTGGCTTTCCGGCCAGGGCTACAAAACCAACGTGGACGGCAGCGGCGACGTCGCCATCAACCCCACCGAGAACGCCCAGACGCTGAAGCTTTTCCAGGACGGAAAGCTCGACGGCGCGTGGTTGCCCGAGCCGTGGGCCTCCCGCCTGGTGCTGACTGCGGGCGCGCACGTGCTGGTGGATGAAAAGGACCTCTGGGACGGTTCCGCCTCGGGCAAGCCCGGTGAGTTTCCCACCACCATCCTGATCGTGAACAGGAAATTTGCCGCCGCGCACCCTGAGACCGTGAAGGCCCTGCTCAAGGGCCACACCGAGTCCGTGGCCTGGCTCAACAACACACCTGTGGCTGAGAAGTCCGCGGCCATCAATGCCGCCCTGCAGGAATCCGCCGGCGCTGCCCTCCCGGCCGACGTCCTGGACAGGTCCCTGCAGAACGTTGTCTTCACCGTTGACCCGCTCGCCGGTACCTACCCCAAGCTGCTCAAGGACGGGGTGGAGGCCGGCACCACCAAGCAGGCCGACATCTCCGGCCTGTTCGAACTCCGCGCGCTGAACGAAGTCCTCGCAGCGGGAAGTGCCGGACAGCACATCTCAGCCGCCGGCCTCGGCCAGGACTGACCCCGCGTTACAAGCCATCCACCAACCTAAGGACGGGACCATGCCAGTCGTACTGGAAAACCTGGGCAAGCGCTTCGGCGACGGCGCCCCGGTGCTGGACGACGTCAACGCCACCATCGGCGCGGGCGAGTTCGTCGCCCTCCTCGGTGCGTCCGGCTGCGGCAAATCCACCCTGTTGAACATCATGGCGGGACTGGAAGTCCCGACGTCGGGCGCCCTCGAAGTGCCCAGCGACGGTGCCGCATTTATGTTCCAGGACGCCGCACTTTTCCCGTGGCTGACGGCGCGGGAGAACATCGAGCTGGCATTGAAGCTGCGCGGCGTTGGCAAGTCGCAGCGCCGGGTCAAGGCAGATGAGCTCCTGGATCTGGTGCACCTCGGCGAGGCCGGGGACAAGCGCCCGCACGAGCTCTCCGGCGGTATGCGCCAGCGCGTGGCACTGGCCCGCTCGCTCGCGCAGGACCGGCAGCTGCTGCTGATGGACGAGCCTTTTGCCGCGCTCGACGCCATCACCCGCGACCTCCTCCACGACGAGCTGGAACGCATCTGGAAGGAAACCGGGCGCACAATCGTCTTTGTCACACACAACGTCCGCGAGGCCGTGCGGCTGGGCCAGCGCGTCCTGCTGCTCTCGTCCCGCCCCGGCCGGGTGGTCCAGGAATGGGCTGTCTCCGAGGAACACCGAACCGACGCCGGCCTGGCCGGCCAGCTGACCGGGGTCATCACCGCCCGGCTGCGCGAGGAGATCCGCCGCCATGCCAAATAACCCCACCCCTCTGGCCGAAGAGAAGCCGGTAGCGGAGCACGCTTCCACGGAAAAGGTCCACGCCGCGTTGACCCGCTCGTCCACCGGGAACGAGGATCTGCGCGAGCTTGAAGCAGGCCTGGATTCCCTGCAGTCCGACGCCGCACGCAAGCACCGGATCGACTGGAGCCGCATCCTCTTGCCGGTTGCCGCCCTGGTGGTCCTGGTCCTGGTCTGGCAGTTCTACGTCTCCCTCGGTGTCAAGCGCCGCGACCTGGTTCCCGGCCCGCTCGATGTGCTGGGCCAGATCGGCGTGCTGTGGGGCGAGGGCAAGCTGCAGGAGGCTGTATGGACCTCGCTCCAGCGCGGCATCGTGGGGTTCCTGATTTCTGTGGCGATTGCTACTCCGGTGGGGCTGCTGCTGGCCCAGGTAGCGCCGCTGCGCCGGGCGTTCGGCCCGCTGATTTCCGGCCTGCAGGTGCTGCCGTCGGTGGCCTGGGTTCCGGCCGCGATCATCTGGTTCGGCCTTACCGACGCCACCGTCTACTTCGTGGTGTTCATGGGCGCCATCCCGTCCATCATCAACGGCCTGATCTCCGGCGTGGACCAGATTCCGCCGCAGTACCGCCGCGTGGGGACCGTCCTTGGTGCTAACCGCCTGCAGATGGCGCTGCAGATTGTCCTTCCCGCGGCCCTGCCCGGCTACCTCGGCGGGCTGAAGCAGGGCTGGGCGTTCTCGTGGCGCTCCCTCATGGCCGCCGAAATCATTGCAGTGGGCGGCACCATCGGCTTCGGCCTGGGCTCGCTGCTGGACCAGGGCCGCGTCCTGTCCGACATGACCGTGGTGATGGCCGCGATCCTGCTGATCCTGGCCGTGGGCATCCTGATCGAACTCCTTGTCTTCGCGCCGATCGAGAAGCGCCTCCTCCGCAGCCGCGGCCTTCTCGCCGGCAGCACCCGCTAGCCCTCTGTTTCCTGCAACGCGGGGTCAGATCCAGCCCAAAAAACACCGGTTATCGGGCCGTATCTGACCCCGCGTTGCTTCTAGGCCGGCGACGGAACCCCGGGACGGCACCCCGCGACGGAGAGCCCGACGGCGAGTCCCGCCGTCGTGCGCTGCCGTGCTGGGCGACCTAACGGCGTCCGAAAGCCCGCAGCGCCGGGGCACATTGACACGGACACGCCGCCAAAAAGGGCCGGTCCAAGGCCATATACCGCCAATGTGCCCCGTTGCGGCTGCATCAGAAGCTACGGCTTTGGGAACGGCGGCGGCCCCAGGATCTCGATGCCGCCGTTCAGCCGCCCGGATTCGCGGATGCGGTCAAAGTCCACAATGCCCGTAACGTCGCCGGCGGCGAGCGGTTCGCTGGCGCCGACATAGAAAGCCTGAGCGCCTCCCGGAGTGTGCAGGCACAGCACGCGGGTTCCATCCTGCGTGACTTTGAAGGCGTGCGGAACGCCTCTCGGTGCAATGGTCACCCCGCCGGCCGCGACCCGGTGCTCCACACCGTCCATGTTCATCAGAATCTCGCCGGAGAGGATGTACATCGTTTCGTCGGATTCCGGGTGGGTGTGGAGGGGAGTCACCTTGTTCAGGGCCATCTCATCCTCGAAGAGCAGGAACGCCCCGGCCGTGTCCTCCTCGGTGGCCTTCCAGGTCTGCACGCCGCCGCCGAAGAACCAGCGCCTCTGCCCCTCGCCGGGTTGGCGGATTATTGCTGATGCTGAATTCTTCGTCTTCATGGTGTCCGCCTCGGTGTTGAGAACCTTTATGGGACACATGTCCCATAACAAGACTCGTGTATCATGAGTGGCGTGTCAAGACCTTATCTGGACGTCGGAAGAACAGGGCAGAAGCGCCGCACCCTGGATGCGCTGGTAGCGGCGGCGCGGAACATCGTGGCGTCCGGTGCCACCCCCACCGTGGACGAGGCCGCCCTCGCTGCGGGGGTCGCGCGGAGTACGGCCTACCGGTACTTTCCCAGCCAGCGGGAGCTTTTGGCTGCGGCCCATCCGGAAACCGGGCGGAAATCGATGCTGCCCGAGGACCCGCCGGAGGGGGCAGCCGAGCGGGTTGATGCCGTGGTAGTCGAGTTCACCCGGATGATCATCGAGACCGAGGCGCAGCAGCGGACCATGCTGCGGCTGTCCCTCGAAGCCGCAGAGGGTCAGGAGCGCAGCCTGCCCCTTCGTCAGGGCCGCGCGATCGCCTGGATCACCGAGGCCCTTGCCCCGCTTCAGGGCCAGCTCACGGAGGCGGAAATCCATCAGCTAGTACTGGCGATCCGCAGCGCCACGGGAATTGAGGCGCTTGTCTGGCTGACCGACATTGGCGGGCTGAGCAGGGACGCCGCCGTCGCCTCGATGCGGTGGACGGCGAACGCACTCCTCAACCAGGCGCTGTCACGAGGGCTGCCGGCCGCCGAATGATCTGCCGTCCCTCCAACGAGGGGTCAGTCCCGGCCCAATAACCATCATTTATCGGGCCGGGACTGACCCCGCGTTGGTGGTTTCTGGGTTGTGCTTACGACGACGACGGCGGCCCGGCCTATGTGACGCAGCGTTACCTTACGTGAACTGGTGTTTCCGCGCCGTTGTTGGCGAATGTGACGGCAACCTACCGTTGATCCATGGCAATTCAGGATATTTACCCCACAGCGCTGCGGCTGCTCGGCCGCCCGGTGCTGGTGGTGGGCGGCGGCCCCGTGGCTGCGCGCCGCGCCAAGGGGCTGCTCGACGCCGGTGCCCGGGTCACCGTGGTCGCCCCCGTTGCCTCCGCCGCGCTCCGCGAACTGGCCGACGCCGGTCTCCTCACCTGGGAGCCTCGACCGTACCGCCCGGAAGACGTCGACGGCGTCTGGTTCGTCCAGACCGCAACCGGGGATCCCGCTGTGGACACCCGGGTCTCGGCCGACGCCGAGGCGCAGCGCATCTGGTGCGTCAACGCCTCCGACCACGAAGCCTCAGCCGCTTGGACTCCCGCCGTTGCGGTTGTCGATGATGTGCACATCGCCGTGAACGCCGGGGGAGACCCGCGCCGCGCCATGGCCCTGCGCAACGCCGTCGCCACCGCCCTGGAGACCGGCGACCTCCCGCTCCGCCGCCGCCGCGCCAGCGGGGCCGGATCAGTGGCCCTCGTGGGCGGCGGACCCGGCGACACCGGACTCATCACCGTCCGCGGTCGACGGCTCCTCGGCCAGGCCGACGTCGTCGTGGCTGACCGCCTCGGCCCCCGCGAGCTGCTCAACGAACTCGCCCCGGACGTCCGCGTGATCGAAGTGGGCAAAACCCCCGGCCACCATCCCGTACCGCAGGCTGAGATCAACCGGATCCTGGTGGAGGAGGCCCTCAAGGGTCACCGTGTGGTCCGGCTCAAGGGCGGGGACCCCTACGTCCTGGGCCGGGGCGGCGAGGAAGCCGAATACTGCCGGCAGCACGGCGTCGAGGTTGAAGTCGTTTCCGGCGTCACCTCTGCCATCTCCGTACCCGCCGCCGCCGGCATCCCGGTGACGCACCGCGGCCTGGCCAAGGGTTTCAGCGTGGTCACCGGCCACGAGGAGCTGTCCGAGGTTCCCGCCCGCGCGGACCACACCATCGTCCTGCTGATGGGCGTTGCCGCGCTCCGCGATTCCGCATCCGCCCTGGGCAGAGCCGGTTTGCCTCAGGACACTCCGGTTGGCATCGTTGAGAACGGCTATCTGCCGAATCAGCGCGTGACGATCGGCACGCTTGGTTCCATCGCCGACCAGGCGGAAGCCGCCGGCGTCGCGAATCCCGCTGTGATTGTCATCGGTGACGTGGTGCGCGTCAGCCCGTTCGCGCCGTCGCACTTCAAGACCGCCGATTACGGCACCACCAGCCCGAACAAGCCCCGAGTCCTCACCTCCTAGCTTCGAAGAAAAGGAACACAGCCGTGTCAACCAGCACCTCCGTAGGATCTGCCGAACGTCCGCTGCGCGTCGCCGTGGTGGGCTCCGGCCCGGCCGGCGTCTACGCCGCGGACATCCTCACCAAGAGCGAAGCCGTCAAGAGCGGCGAGCTGACCGTCAGCATCGACCTCTTTGACCGCTACCCGGCACCCTACGGCCTGATCCGCTACGGCGTGGCCCCGGACCACCCGCGCATCAAGGGCATCGTCAACGCCCTGCACAAGGTCCTGGACCGCGGCGACATCCGCTTCTTCGGCAACGTGGACTACGGCACGGACATCTCCATCGAGGACCTGCGCACCCACTACGACGCCGTCATCTTCGCCACCGGCGCCATCAAGGACGCGGACCTGAACATTCCGGGCATCGAGCTTGAGGGCTCCTTCGGCGGCGCGGACTTCGTCTCCTGGTACGACGGCCACCCCGACGTTTCCCGCGAATGGCCGCTGGATGCCAAGGAAATCGCCGTGATCGGCAACGGCAACGTGGCCCTGGACGTGGCGCGTGTGCTGTCCAAGCACGCCGACGACCTCCTGGCCTCCGAGATCCCGGACAACGTCTACGCCGGCCTGAAAAACTCCCCGGTCACTGACGTGCATGTCTTCGGCCGCCGCGGTCCCGCCCAGGTCAAGTTCACCCCGCTGGAGCTCCGCGAACTCTCCCACTCCAAGGACGTGGACATCATCCTCTACGCCGAGGACTTCGAGTTCGACGAGGAATCGGACCGCCAGATCCAGAGCAACAACCAGACCAAGACCATGGTTGGCACGCTCACCAACTGGATCGCCGAGCAGCCCGAGGACCTCTCCGAGCTCAAGGCCTCCCGCCGCCTGCACCTGCACTTCCTGCACAGCCCGGTGGAGATCTACGACGACGCCGAGACCCCCGGCCGCGTTGCCGGCATGAAGTTCGAGCGCACCGAGCTGGACGGCACCGGCAACGCCCGCGGCACCGGCGAGTTCGTGGACTACCCGGTCCAGGCCGTGTACCGCGCGATCGGCTACTTCGGTTCGGCCCTGCCGGAGATCGAGTTCGACCACAAGAAGGGCGTTGTACCGAACGACGGCGGCCGCGTCCTGGATGCCGCCGGCACCCACGTGCCGGGCATCTACGCCACTGGCTGGATCAAGCGCGGACCCGTCGGCCTCATCGGCCACACCAAGGGCGACGCACTGGAGACCGTGACCTACCTGCTGGAGGACCGCGAAAACCTGCCGGTTGCCGCCGTTCCCGAAGCGCATGCCGTCGTCGAACTCCTCGATGCCCGCGGCGTTCAGTTCACCAGCTGGGAAGGCTGGCTCGCCCTGGACGCCCACGAGCTCGCGCTCGGTGCCGCGGCCACCGAGGCCGGCGGATCCCACGGTGTTGAGGTCAAGCGCGAGCGCATCAAGGTGGTGCCGCGCGAGGACATGGTAGCCATCTCCCGCGACGGCGTGGCCGCCCAGGTCTAGCCCCATCCATCCAGCGCACCCCCTACAACCAACGCGGGGTCACTTTTCGCCCTCCCGGACGGGTTTATTGGGCGCAGAGTGACCCCGCGTTGCTTCTTAACCCGCCCCCAGGAAGCCTCCGTGGGTAGGATGTGCACAGGAGTTTTTGACTGGGTTGGGGGACCGGATGACGCATGCACTTGAGCTGGATCAGAAAGAACAGGCCGCGGCGTGGGACAGGCGGTGCCGGAAACTGCTGGTGGGCTATGGATTACTGACGTTTCTGACCGGGATGCCCGTGATGGGTGCCTTCTTCTACTGCCTCACCTGGTTCATCGAGCTGCTGACGCCCTTGGTGAACGGGGAACTGGCTTACGGAATGCCTGGCTACTACGAGTATCACTCGGCCAAAGACTCCGTCCTGGTAATCACCGCTGTCCTGCTTGTTGTCGTCATTGCGTGGACGGTGTGGGCCTACCGCTGGTACAAGAAACGCATTAGCGCACTCGGCCCCCGGCCAGGCGGATACCCCGGGAGATGGAAGACCTGGCTCGGCGCCCCGGACGCGGCATAGGCACCCTCCGGAACCAGGCGACTGACAGCCTACAACCAACGCGGGGTCACTTTTCGCCTTCCCGGACGGGTTTTTTGGGCGCGGAGTGACCCCGCGTTGCTTTTAGTTCCCCGCCCCGCCGGCGGCCATGAGTTCGAGCCGGTTCAGGGTTTCCCGGTTCCGCACATCGATCACCGGGCTGCGCAGCGCCTTGGGAACCAGTTTGCCCGGTCCGCGGATGGCGTCCTCCGAAATGGTCACCAAGGACTGCGTTCCCCGGTCCTCGAGCGTGATGACAACCTTGGCCTCGCCCAGCGGCCAGCCCCGTGCGACCAGTTCCAGGGAGCGGCCCGGTTCGACGGCGGTCACCCGCGAGCTGTCGTTGATCACCAGCGGCCAGACGCCCACTGAGTGGTGGAGCCGTGAGCCGACCTCCGGCCAGTGTGCGTCCACTGCACGGATCCGGGAGGCGCCCACCACCCAGCCGGAGTACAGCCAGCCGTCGGCGATCACCTTCCAGACGTCCTCCGCCGGGGAGTTGAACAGTTGGCTCACGGTTGACATGGCTTTCCTTCCGTTGATGGATCTGGTGGCTGCTCGTGCGGTTACATCCGGCCGAACCGGGCCCGGACCAGCGCGAAGATGCCGTAGCAGATGAAGCCGACTCCGATCGCGACCAGCAGGTAGGGGCCATAAGGGTGTTCCCGAAGCGCCTTCAGGCTGCCGTCCAGCCCCGTGGACTCCTCGGGTCTCTGCTTCGCGGCGGCGATGACGAACAGCAGCCCGACCAGGTTGAGCGCGATCCCTTTGGCCACGTGCCCCGTGACGCCCAGCAAGTCGATAAGCTTTCCGCGCCGCCTGCCCTCGAACCGGAACAGCTCTTCTTTGAACCCGCGACGCACCCCCTTCACCACAAAGTAGACGCCCACGCCCATGATTGCCAGGCCCACAGCCACGAGCAGCGGGAGACCCAGGGGCGCATGAAGGACGGCGGTACTGAAATCCCGCGTTGTGTCGCCGGAGTCCCCGCGCATCCCGACGGCGAAACTCGCGAAGCTGAGTCCCACGCTGCCGTAGGCGAGAAAAAGAAAGCCGGACGAAACCAGCTTCCCCAGCTGTTCCTTCCGGGGCAGGTGCCGGGCACGGAGCGTTGCCTCACTGAGCTGCCAAAGCGCCAGGCCGGTGCACGCAACCACGCAGGACCACAGCACGGCAGGCCCCCACGGGTTCGCCGCGAGCTGCTCGATGGCGCCGGTGGCCTCGGCCTGGCCCGGCTGACCGAAGGCCAAAGCAATGGCGATGGCGCCCACAATCATGTGGAGCAGCGCCATCACGGCAAAGCCCGAGCGCGCAACAACATCCAGCGCCTTGGTGTCCGACGCCTCCTCGACGGCGTCAGCCGCCTCGCTGATGGTGGAATCTGCATCGGACATGGTCAGCCGTTCATGGGTCCTTCGGCGTGCAGCTTGGCGGCGCCGGGTCCCTCGACGTGCACGGTGCAGCGGACCACGAGCTTGCCGGGAGCATGGTCCAGCTCCACCAGGCTGTCATTTGCGCTGAGGGCGGTGAAGACTTCGGAGCCGGCAACCACGGCCACACCCTTGGCCCGGGCGGTCTCAGTGGCGTTTTCCAGAGCTTCCTTCTCGAGGCCGGAGATGTACGCTTCGTCATCCTGACGGGCGGGATCGCCGAACGCCCAGCCGAACAAAGTTCCAGTGTTTTCCATGGCGACGATATTACGCGCAACCATACTGGAAGTCGGGGTTTCGTAACATTAGTAAGTGTGCTTACCATGGGCTGACCATGACTTTGATGGGACACGGCGGTGAAGACCGCTCCAGCGGCACCTCAGAACCGAATCGACGTAAGGAAACACATCATGGCAGGAAATCTTCTGGCCCGCTCAATTCATGATCTGACGGCCGGCGCGTGGTTTGGCGGATCGCTGATGGGAGCCATCGGACTGAACGGGGCCGCGGCGGAGGCCAAGGACCCGGCCGAGCGCACCAAGCTTTCCAGCTCCGGCTGGATGAAGTGGGCGCCCATTCAGACGGCGGCATTCGTCTCGCACCTGGCGGCGGACCTCGCCATCGCCTGGGAGAACAAGGAGCGGATCGCCAAGCAGGACGGCGTAGCACGGGACACGGTGATCAAGACGGCAGTGACCGTGGCCGGCGCAGCGGTGACGCTGTACGCAGGCATCCTCGGCAAGAAGGTGGACAAGCTCTCGGACCAGGGTGCGGTGGGCGCCACCGAGCCCCGGCCCGAAGCCTCGGATGAGCTGAAGTCGGCACAGCAGCAGCTCAAGGTCCTCCAGTGGGCCATCCCGGCCTTTGCCGGTGCCGTGATCATCCTTGGCGCCAAGCACGGCGAAATGCAGCGCCCGAAGAACGTCTTCGCCGGCCTCCGTTCCTAACCAGCAGGCAAGACCGGCATCGCGGGGTCACTCCGTGCCCAATTCAGCGACTTGAATGGGCGGGGAGTGACCCCGCGTTGTTGGAAGTACGACGTCGGGCCGGCACCCAGGTGCCTGCCCGACGTCGTGCGTTGTCCCGGCGAAGCGTCAGACGGGCTGGGTGTTGGGCGGCGGGAGGTCCGGGTTCATGTCCTGAAGGTTCGGGTCCTCGGCCGTCCACACCTGGATGATCGCCCACACCACGGCCGCGAGCGGGACGGACAGGACGGCGCCGATGATCCCGGCCAGGATGGTGCCGGCGGTCAGGGCCATGAGGATCACCAGGGCGTGGAGCTGCAGGGATTTGCCCATCACGATCGGCTGGAGCAGGTCGCCCTCGAGCTGGTTCACCGCCACCACCACGGCAACCACAATCAGGGCAACCACCGGACCGTTGGCAACGAGGGCAACCAGGGCCGCCAGGATGCCGGCAACTGTTGCGCCCACCAGGGGGATGAACGCCGTGATGAACACGATGATGGCCAGCGGAATGGCCAGGGGTACCTGGAGGATCAGCAGTGCTGCACCGATGGCCACGGTATCCACCAGGGCGACGATGGCTGTGCCTCGGACGTAGCCACCCAGTACTTCCAGCGTGCGGCGCCCCACCCGGCGCAGTTTCTCCTCGCGCTCACCCTTGAAGGGGCGGAGCATGAAATTCCAGATCTTGGCGCCGTCTTTGAGGAAGAAGAACAGGATGACCAGCAGCAGGCCGGCTCCAGCCAGGAATTCCGTCACCACAGACAACCCGGTGATGGCGCCGGAGCGGGCCTGGCTGCTGGTGGCGAACTGGATGATCCCCTCCCTGGCCTGGTCCAGCTGGGCCGGGTCTATCGGGATGGGGCCGTTGATCAGGAACTGCTCCAGTTCGTCGAGCCCGGCGGAGGCCTTCTCGGCCAGTTCAGCCCACTGGTTTCGGACCGACAGGTAGATAACCGTGCCCACCCCGGCGAGCACAACCAGAAGGGCCACAAACGCCACCGCGGTGGCTGCGCCGCCGGGAAGGCCGCGGCGGCGGAGCATGTTCACGAAGGGTCCGATTGCCGCGGCAAGAATCAGCGCGATCAGGACGGGAATGACGAGCAGCTTGATCTGCATCAGCGCGTAAACGGACACGGCAGCAACTACCAGGATCAGCAGGATCTGGGCGGACCGGATTCCTACCCGGCCCAAGGCGTCGGCCCACAGGGCGCTGGGCGGCTTTCGCCCCGGCGGCTGGGTGCCGGATGCGGCCGCAGCAGGTGGCTGGGCCGCGCTGCCCGGCGGCGCGGGCGGCTTCGGCGACGGCTCGTGCTCGGACAGGTGCGCTTCTTGCGCCATGGGTGCTCCTTCATCGGCCGGCACCCTGCGTGCGCGCGGCACCCAGGGATCTATTACCTACGTCAAACAGTAAGCCTACTGATGGTCTGGGTCCCAGCGGGGATTACGCGCGCAGCCACTCTGCACAGGAATGCAGGTTCCGGTTGACGGTGGCCACGGCGGCCTCCGGGTCGCGGGCTTCAATCGCCTCAACCAGCTCGCCGTGGCCCTCGTCCGTGAGGCCGTCAAGCCTGCCGCGGCGCTGCTGCTTCAACAGTTCCTGATGGAACACACCGCCGAAGCTGACGTAAAGCTCGTGCAGCAGCGGGTTGCCGGAGGCCCGGGCAACGCCCTCGTGGAATGCCCAGTCGGCCCGGGCCCAGCCCTCGTAATCGGCGGCCTCCCACGCGAGGGCGCGGGTGGTGAGCGTGGCCCGCAAGGAAGTGACGTCGTCGGCCGTTGCATTCCGGGCGGCAAGGCGGGCTGCCTGGGTGTCCAGCCCGAGCCTGACCTCGAGGATGTGTTCCTCCGTGTGGTCCTGGTACATCCGCCGTGCGGCGCCGGACATCTCGCTGGTGGCGCGGACGTAGGTCCCGTCGCCGCGGCGGACCTCGAGCATCCCGCCGTGGGCCAGGGCCTTGATGGCCTCCCGGAGCGTGCCCCGGGAGACGCCAAGCCGGGCCATCAGCTCGGGCTCGGAGGGTATCCGCTGGTTCAGCGGCCATTCGCCCGAGTGGATCATTTCCCGCAGCTTGGCGGTGACTTCGTCCGCAAGCGGCTGGCGGTGCGAGGTGCTCAGCGTCATGGCGTCCTAGTTCTTCCGGCCGGTGGTCCGGCCCGTGGCAGCGCCCGTTGCAGCGCCGCGGGTAATCAGGTGGGCCACCAGGACCTGGACCAGCGCGATGCCCAGCAGCAGCGCCAGGGGAAGCGTCCAGCCGCCGGTGGTGCTGTTCAGCAGGCCGGCACCGAACGGGCCTGCCGTGGCGAGCAGGTAGCCCGTGGACTGGGCCAGGGTGGACAGCGCTGTGGTTTCGGCGGTGCTGGTCCCGCTCCGGCTGATCATCACCATCACCAGCGGAAAAATTCCCAGGCCGAAGCCCAGCAGGACGGCGGGAAGAACCGCGAGGCTGACGGGCAGGAACAGCAGCGATGCCAGGCCGGCCACCATGATGATGCTGACCGAATAGAGCGCCGGCCGGAGCATTCGGGGCCGGGCGCCGACGGCGATCAGCAACATGCCCGCAGGCACTGACACCAGCTGCATGAGCCCGTAGAGGAGGCCGCTGTCCGCGGAGCTGATGCCGCGGCTGATCAGCATGGAAGGAAACCAGCTGATCAGTGAATAGGCAAGCAACGCCTGGAGCGCGAAGATGGCGGTGAGCAGTTGGCCTTTCCGGGTGCGCAGCAGTGGCCACGGGGAAACCCGGGCGGAGGTTCTGCGGACACTGTTGCGGTGCGCGTGCAGAGCCATGGGAAGGAAACCCAGGAGAGCGGCAACGGCAAGGAATCCGATGGCACCCAACGCGGCGGACGGCGATCCCAGCGCGAGTGCCAGGGGGACCGCGGTCACCGAAGCGACAGTGGCGCCCGTGGTCATCGTGACCGTGTACAGCCCCGTCATCAGTGAGGTCCGGCGGGCAAAATGCTCCCGGATGAACGACGGCATGGCCACGTTGCACACAGCCAGGCCGGACATTCCCACCACCGTGCCGGCCACCAGCATTCCGGTTGCCGGGATCCCGCGCAGCAGCAGCCCGGTGGCCAGCATTGCCAGCGAGAGCAGGATGGCTTTTTCGACGCCCAGCCGCCCGGTCAGCCACGAGGTCGCTGCCCCTGCCACGGCAAAACAGAGGATGGGGATGGACGGGATGAGCGCGGCCACCAGCGGACCGTAGCCCAGGACAAGCTGCAGATCGTGCAGGAGCGGGGAAGCGCCGGCAATCCCTGCCCGCAGGTTCAGCCCGATGAGCACCACGGCGATCACACCGAGTACGACGGCGGCGCGCGGCGTCGTCGCGGGAGCGGACGGTGCCGCGGGCTGCGGAGCCAATGGCGCGGCGGACGGTGCCGCGGACTGTGGAGCCGGTGGCGCGGCGGGTTGGCCGGTGGGACCGGAAAGTGTGGCGGGCATCCTTCAACGGTAGACGTTGGACGTTTGATGTTTCCGCATTTTGTGGGGAAACTCTCTCTTCTGCGGCGTCCAATCAACGTGGGGGCCGAGTTCACATTCGCGGCATACAATCGTTGCCTGTGACGGTCCACGCCCGGTTCTGCGGGTCGCATGCCCCATCAACGGTGAAGGATGGCGATTATGGATTCCCAAGGAGTTGAGGTCGAAAAGAAGTACGACGTCGGCGCTGACACCGAGGTGCCGGAGCTCGCGGAATTGCCGGGGGTTGCCCGGGTGGGGGAGCCTCGTGTGGACAACCTCGAAGCCGTCTATTTCGACACCCGTGCTCATGAACTGGCGTCCCGCCGCATCACCCTCCGCCGCCGCACCGGCGGGGCTGACGCCGGGTGGCACCTGAAACTGCCGTCGCAGGGTCCCGGGCCGGACTCGGAACCCCAAGGACCAGGCTCGGAACCCCAGCGGCCCGACGCGGAACCCCAGCGGCGCCGCGAACTGCACGCCCCGCTGGGCCAGCCCGCCGTCGTTCCAGACAGCCTGCAGGCGTACCTGTGGGTTTACCTGCGAGGCGAAGACACCAAACCGGTGGTCCGGCTGCGAACCCAGCGCACCACTTACCCGATGTACGGCGACGACGGCGTCCATCTGGCCGACCTCGCCGATGACTGCGTTACCGCCGAGGCGCTCGGCAATGGCGCCGGCCCCGGCAGCACACAGCAGTGGCGCGAGTGGGAACTGGAGCTGGTGCACGGTAGCCCGGACCTGTTCCCGGCCGCGGAGGAGCTGCTGGCGGCCGCCGGCGCGCTCCCTGCGAAGCATCAGTCCAAACTGGCCAAGGCGCTGGGGCAATCCGGTCCGGGAGAATCCGGCACAGGGCAAACCGGCCCCAAACCCGGCGTTGCACTTGAGGCCCTGAAGGCCCCCGGCAAAAAGGGCCCGGCCGCGGATCTCCTGACCGCCTACCTGGCGTCGCAGGTCCGCGAAATCCTGGTGAACGACCCTGGTGTTCGGCTGGAGGAACCCGAGGCCGTGCATGACCTCCGCTCGGCCACCCGCCGGGCCCGCTCGGCGCTCGAAGCCTACCGGCGGTTTTTCAACGCCCTGGCCGTCCGCCATCTCGCTGCCGAACTCAAATGGCTGGGCCGGGTGCTGGGTGTGCCGCGGGACGCCGACGTCATGCTGGACCGTCTCCGGTCGCACGCGGCGGACCTGCCGCCGGGATCCGCCTCTGTGGCGGTGGTGGACCGGCTGGAGGATGAACTGGGGGCGAGCCGGGACGCAGCCCACCGGAAGCTCCAGATGGCGATGGTTTCCGCGCGCTATTTCGACCTTCTGGACGCCCTCGAGGCGTTCCTTGGCAATCCGCCGGTCAGGCAGGGCGGTGCAGCGCCGGCCGGCGAGGCAGCCGGCAAGCAGATGGCCAAGGCTGCCAAACGGCTCCGGCGCTCAGACAAGGCGGCCCGGCGTGCACGCCGGGGAGCGGAGCACGAGACTGCCCTGCACAGCGTGCGGAAGGACGCCAAGCGGCTGCGTCACGTCGCGGAATCGGCGGAGCCGGTGCTCGGCAAACGTGCCGCGAAAATCGCCAAGGCCGCGCACAGCCAGCAACAGATCCTCGGCGAATTCCACGACAGCGTGGTGGCCCGTGACCTGCTGGCCAGGCTCCTCGCAGCGCCGGAACTGCCCGAAGCTGTTGCGTCGGCCTACGTCACGCTCCACACACAGCAGGTCCAGCTCGCCGCGGAGGCCGAAGCCCAATACCTGAAGGAGCGCAAGAAGTCCCGCAACCTCCTGCAACGCAGGGTCACTTAACGCCCTCTCCGGGCCCGGTTTTGGGCGTTAAATGACCCCGCGTTGCTGTTTGTGAGGGCTGCTGTTTGTGAGGGCTGCCGGTGTGAGGGGTGCGCTTTTTGCCGGGGGAGACGGTTTGTCAGGCCTGGCGGCCGCCAAGCCGGGCAACAGCGAGGGCAAGCCACAGCTGCACCCTGTCCGCCGTGACGGCGGGGTCGTAGCCGGTCAGCTCGGTAATCTGTGCCAGGCGGTACCGGACGGTGTTCCGGTGCAGCGTCAGGGCCTCGGCGACGGCGGCCACGGAACCGTTGTTGTTCAGGTAACTCTCCAGCGTGGTCATCAGCTCGGCACCGTGGGCTGAATCGAAGGCGCGCAGCGGATCCAGCGATTCGTGGGCCATGTCAGCCAGCGGCACGTCCTCGCTGGCCAGCAGCAGCGAGGTCAGGCTCAACCGCTCGGGCTCGTTCACGGGAAGCCCGTGCCTGGCGGCGTCCCGCGCCTCGAAGTAGCTCCACCGCAGGCCGTTCGGTTTGGTATAGGCACCGCCGATGCCGATCGTCGCGTGGATCCCGGCCTCGGCCAGGTGGTCGCTGAGCTTCCGGGCCAGCGCAGGCGCCCCGCCGCCGTCGTCGTTAATCACCACCACGAGGTCCTTCCCGACGACGGCGGCCACCGCGTTCTCCAGCGGCTGCGGCACCGAGGTGCTCACCAGTGCCTTGTGATGGGCGGCCGACACGGCCAGGAGGACCACGTTCTTCCGGGTGCTGTTGACCCCCACCCCCGCGAGCCGGCGTTGGGCTTCGCTTGTTTCGAGGGAGCCCTGGATGACGTCGCCGAGGACCTGGCCGCAAAGGGCGCGCTGGGCCTGGCGCTGCTTGACCATGTTGTTCAGTTCCACGCTGATCAGGTTCTGGGCATACCCGATGATGCCCGAATCCTCGAAGGGATGGCGGACCCACAGCGTGCAGGCATCCCGGCGGCCCGTGGGAACCGGATAGGACGCCCACCCGTCAGCGGTGGGATGGCCGCCGGTGCTGTTGTACAGCAGGGCGGTGAACTGGGTGAGGGCAATATCGGTCCGCAGCATGCCGCCCAGCTGCTTCAGCAGCTCGGCGAGCCCGCCGCCGGTGAGCAGTGCCCGGGCCAGGATCTGGTGGCCGGCGATCAGGCGCTCCAGCTTGGCGAAGTGGTCAGCCGACTGGGCGTCCGCCACCAGTTTGCCGATCGCGATAAAGGGCGTCTCATAGGGGACTTCGACGATGGGCAGTCCCCACCGGTTGGCTTCGGCAAGCAGGGCCGGCGGGACGGCGTCGTGGGTCAGCCCGATCCCGAATCCGATGCCCACCGCGCCGGCGCGCTGGACCTGCCGGACGAACCGCCGCTGCTCAAACGCGGACCGCAGGCGCAAGCCGGTGGTGAGTACCAGCTCGCCGCCGTTGAGGAACCGCTGCGGATCCTCGAGTTCGGTCACCGCCACCCAGTTGATGTCGTGGTGCCAGGTGGTTTCGGCAAGGCCTGCCTTGGACAGGTGGAGGGACTGCACACCTACCAGGGCAGCGAGGGAAATGGCCATCTGGACAGGATATCCGGGGCTGGTCAAACGCACTAAACACTTCGCTGACCAGTGTGCACGTGGCTATTCCGTGGGTGTGGCCGCTGGCATAGGCTCGAAGCAGCCCCATCTACCCGCTTCACAGCTGGTGACCCTTAGGAAAGAGGTTGTACGCCGTGGTTCAGACCTTGCAGAATTTCATCAACGGTGAGTTCGTTACGCCCGCGGGAACCGCCGTGCTGGACATCGTCAATCCCACCAACGGCGAGGTGGTGGCCACGTCGCCGGTCTCCGTCCAGGCCGACGTCGATGCAGCCATGAACGCCGCCAAGGATGCCTTCAAGACCTGGAAGCACGTCACCCCCGGACAGCGCCAGCTGATGCTGCTCAAGCTGGCCGACGCCGTCGAGGCCCACAGCGACGAGCTCGTCGAGGCCCAGCACCGCAACACCGGCCAGGTGCGCTCCCTCATTGCCACCGAAGAGGTGGCCGCGGGCGCCGACCAACTCCGGTTCTTCGCCGGCGCTGCGCGCATCCTTGAGGGCAAGTCCGCCGGCGAATACTTCGAGGGCCACACCTCATACGTCCGCCGCGAACCCATCGGTGTGGTGGCGCAGGTGGCGCCCTGGAACTACCCCTTCCTGATGGCCATCTGGAAGGTCGGTCCGGCCCTCGCCGCCGGCAACACCGTGGTCCTCAAGCCCTCCGACACCACGCCCGAATCCACGCTCGTGCTGGCCCGCCTGGCCGGCGAAATCCTGCCTGCCGGAGTCCTGAATGTGGTGCTGGGAACCGGTGAAACCGGCGCGCTGATGGTGGAGCACAAGGTGCCCGGCCTGGTCTCCATCACGGGTTCGGTCAGGGCCGGCATCGCCGTTGCCTCCGGCGCCGCGAAGGGCCTCAAGCGCGCACACCTGGAGCTGGGCGGCAAGGCCCCGGCCATCGTGTTCAAGGACGCGGACATCAAGAAGAGCGCCGCCGCCATCGCCGAGTTCGCCTTCTTCAACGCCGGCCAGGACTGCACCGCCATCACCCGCGTGCTCGTGGAGGACTCAGTCCACGACGACGTCGTTGCCGCCATGGTGGAACACACCAGGACCCTGCACACCGGCTCCCAGAACGACGCCGAGAACTACTTCGGCCCGCTGAACAACGTGAACCACTTCAATGCCGTGACCTCCGTGGTGGAGCACCTTCCGGAGAACTGCCACATCGTTACGGGCGGGCACCGGGCGGGGGAGAAGGGCTTCTTCTTCGAGCCCACCATTGTCACCGGCGCCAAGCAGACGGACGACATCGTCCAGAAGGAAACGTTCGGCCCGGTCATCACCGTGCAGAAGTTCGCCTCCGAAGCGGAAGCGCTCGAACTGGCGAACGACGTCGACTACGCCCTGGCCTCCAGCGTCTGGACGTCGGACCACGGCACGGCCATGCGGATGAGCCGCGACCTGGACTTCGGCGCCGTCTGGATCAACACCCACATCCTGCTCACCGCCGAAATGCCCCACGGCGGTTTCAAGCAGTCCGGCTACGGCAAGGACCTCTCCATGTACGGCGTGGAGGACTACACCCGGATCAAGCACGTCATGTCCGCGCTCGACGCCTAAACCCCATACACTCAGCAAAGAAAGAGCCCACCATGACCACCACCGCAAGCGAAATCACCTACCGGCTGGAGCAGAAGCGCCGCGTCCAGGCCGACTTCCCGGGGCCCAAGTCCATCGCCCTGACCGAACGACGCAAGGCTGTTGTCGCGGCCGGCGTCGCGTCCAGCGTCCCGGTCTACGTTGCTGACGCCGACGGCGGCATCATCCACGATGTCGACGGCAACTCCTTCATCGACCTCGGCTCGGGCATCGCGGTGACCAGCGTGGGCGCGTCCGATCCCGCCGTCGTCGGTGCTGTCAAGGAAGCGGTGGAGCACTTCACCCACACCTGCTTCATGATCACGCCGTACGAAAGCTATGTTGCCCTCGCCGAGCAGCTCAACCGCCTGACCCCGGGCACGCACGAGAAGCGCACCGTGCTGTTCAACTCCGGCGCCGAGGCCGTGGAGAACGCCATCAAGGTGGCCCGCCTGGCAACCGGCCGGGACGCCGTCGTCGCCTTTGACCACGCCTACCACGGCCGCACCAACCTGACCATGGCACTGACCGCCAAGGCCATGCCGTACAAGGCAGGCCCGGCCGGCAGCTTCGGACCGTTCGCGCCCGAGGTCTACCGCGTGCCCATGAGCTACCCGTACCGCGAGGAAAACCCCGCCATCACGGGTGCGGAGGCCGCCAAGCGGGCCATCACCATGATCGAAAAGCAGATCGGCGGCCAATCCGTTGCCGCCATCATCATCGAGCCGATCCAGGGTGAAGGCGGCTTCATCGTTCCCGCCGACGGCTTCCTGCCGGCACTCGCCGACTGGGCCAAGGAGAAGGGCATCGTCTTCATCGCGGACGAGGTCCAGTCCGGCTTCTGCCGCACCGGCGAGTGGTTCGCGGTCAATCATGAAGGCGTCGTCCCGGACATCATCGCCATGGCCAAGGGGATCGCCGGCGGCATGCCGCTGTCAGCCATTACCGGCCGGGCCGACCTGCTCGACGCCGTCCACCCGGGCGGCCTGGGCGGCACCTACGGCGGCAACCCGGTGGCCTGCGCCGCCGCCCTGGCCGCGATCGGCTCCATGGAGGAATACGATCTGGCCGGCCGTGCCCGCCACATCGAGGAACTGGCCACCGGCCGGCTCCGGGAACTCCAGGCCAAACTGGCCGCTGCGGGCACCGCCGTCATCGGCGACATCCGCGGCCGCGGCGCCATGCTGGCCGTTGAACTGGTCCACGCCGGCACCAAGGAACCCAACCCGGAGCTGACCAAAAACGTGGTTGCGGCCTGCCTCAACGAAGGCGTCATCATCCTCACCTGCGGCACGTACGGCAACGTCATCCGCCTGCTGCCCCCGCTGGTGATCACCGACGAGCTGCTCAACGACGGCCTGGACGTCCTGGCCCACGCCATCAAGGCCAACGCCTAGCAGCGCACCACTGCCCGGGACCCGCCACTACCCGGGACCGGCGACGTCCCTCGGACAGATTGACGTCGCCGGGCGTAAAATTGGACTCAGCAAGGCTCCTCCCTCGGACAGGACTGACATGCTGCGGACACCTTTTTGTGAACTCGTCGGCGTGGAACACCCCATTGTCCAGGCGGGCATGGGACCTTTTGGCAGCGGTTCCGAACTGGCAGCAGCGGTGTCCAATGCCGGCGCCCTCGGCACCTTGGGCGGAGTTGTCCGCCCCGCCGAAGACCTCCGGCAGCAGCTGGCTCTTCTGCGCTCCATGACCGACCGTCCCTTCGCGGTCAATTTCACCCAGCCGTGGCTTCAACAGCATCCGGAGTCGTTTGAGATTGCCCTGGAGCTGCATTCACCAGTTATTTCCCTCGCACTGGGTGAACCAGGGGACCTGCCGGCGCGTGCACATGCGGGCGATGCCCTCTTCATTCAGCAGGTGCATACCGTCGAACAGGCGATTCTGGCCGCTGACAGCGGGGTGGACGTGATCATCGCCCAAGGATCCGAGGCCGGCGGGTTCGGCGGCAGGATTTCGACACTGGCGCTGGTCCCACAGGTGGTGGACGCAGTGAGTCCGCTTCCGGTGCTGGCTGCGGGCGGCATCGCCGACGGCAGGGGCCTGGCCGCAGCGCTGGTCCTTGGCGCGCAGGGGGCAAACATCGGTACGCGGTTCGTCGCTGCGGAAGAAGCCTCGGTCAGCGACACATGGAAACGCGCCATTGTGGCTGCCGCCTCTCAGGACGCCGTGAAAGTGGAGGTGTGGGATGACATCTTCGACAAGCCCGGCAACGGCGCCTTCGATGTTGTTCCGCGGGCCCTTGAAACGCCTTTTGTTGAGCACTGGCAAGGGCAGCGCAGGGTTGCCGCTGCTGAGCGTTCGCGTCTCCAGGGAGAAATCATGGCGGCCATCCAGCAGCAGAACATGGAGCGCTTCGTGCCCTTTACGGGGCAGTCCGCCGGTCTTATTGCTGACATCAGGCCTGCCCGGGACATAGTTCTAAGCCTCGTCGAGGAGGCAACGGCAGCGCTGCAGGGGACCTCCCGCCGTTATGACGAAAAACCGCTATGAGCGAAGAGCAGTCCGCGCCAGCTTCTTGGCCGCAGAATTCCTTCGTGTAGCGCGGAGCATGTCCACGGTGAGCACCAGCAGTGCCAGCCAGACAACGCCGAAGCCGATCCAGCGCGAGGTGGTCATGGCCTCCTGGAAGACCACCAGTGCCACGATGAACTGCAGCACCGGCGCGACGTACTGCAGCAGTCCGATGGTGGTCAGGGGCAGGCGCCGCGCGGAGGCGCCGAAGAACAGCAGCGGCACTGCGGTCAGAACACCGGAGGCCAGCAGCAGCCAGAAATGCCCCGCGCCGTGGCTGGTCAGCGTGGCCGCACCGCTGAGGCCAAGGAACACCATGGTGGCCGCAGCGAGCGGGGCCAGCACGATGGTCTCCACGCTGAGGCTGGTCACGGCGTCCGCTTTCGGCCCCACCCGCTTCTTTACAAACCCGTACAGCCCGAAGCTGACGGCCAGGGTCAGTGCGATCCACGGCAGCTTTCCGTAGCTGACGGCGAGTACGCCCACGGCAATAAAGCCGATGCCGACGGCGGCCCACTGGAGCGGGCGCAGCCTCTCCTTCAGGATGAAAACGCCCAAAAGGACGGACACCAGGGGGTTGATGAAGTAGCCCAGTGACGCTTCGACAGCCTGCCCGGTGGTGACGCTGTAGGTGTAGGTCAGCCAGTTGACGGCGATGAGGGCGGCCGCCAATGCCAGCGTCCAGAACACCGAACGGTCACGGAACGCCGCGGCCAGGGTGCGCCAGGACCGCGTGACAGTGATCAGGAGAGCGCAGAAGACGAGGGACCAGACCACGCGGTTGGCCACAATCTCCACTGCCCCGGCCGGCATCAGTGCGAAGAAGTACAGGGGGAGCAGTCCCCACAGCCCGTACGCCCCGAAGCCAAAGATGATTCCCGCCGTCATCTCTTTGTCCACGGCTTTCAGTCCCGGGGCCTTGGCCCCGGGTGTCCCGGACCCTGCTTTTCCTGCCGTCGTCGTCGGGGCGGTGGTTTCGGTGGGGGAGTCGGGTCCCTGGGGAGTAGGCACCCTTCCATAACATCATGAGGAGTGGGCCTATTCCGCCAGATAGTCAGTAGGCTTGCTTTCATGACATGCCTGACCCTGCAGAAGGCCGCACCATGAGGCTGCGGCGCAGCAACGCCTCGGGCCGGGGCTACCGCCGCGTGGCCGCCGGAACTGGCTTCAGCTACCGGGACCTGGACGGTTCCACCCTCCCGCCGGGCCCTACCCGGGACCGGCTTGAGAGCATCGGCATTCCGCCGGCCTGGACGGACGTATGGATTGCCCCGTTCGAAAACGGGCACATCCAGGCCACGGGGCTGGACGCCGTCGGCCGGCGGCAGTACATCTACCATCCGGAATGGCGGGAACGGAAGGACCGGCTGAAGTTCGACAGGTCTTTGCAGTTGGCAGAATCACTCCCGGCCGCCCGCCGGAAGGTCACCATGGACCTGCGCAGCGAGGGATTCCCGCGCGAGCGGGTCCTGGCGGCGGCGTTCAGGATGCTGGACAGCGGATCGCTGCGGGTCGGGTCCGAGAAGTACACCAACGAAAACGGCAGCCACGGCCTGGCGACACTCCTCTGCGCTCATGCGCAGGTGCGCAAGGACACTGTCCTGCTGCGCTTCCCGGCCAAGAGCGGCAAGGACTGGGAATCGGAAATCCGCGACGCCGACCTTGCCGCCCTGGTGCGCCTGCTCAAACGCCGCGGTCCCAACGCCAGGCTCCTCGCCTACAAGGAGGGCCGAAGCTGGCGGCCGGTCACCAGCGCGGACATCAACGCCTATGTGAAGGAGCGCACGGGCTCGGACTTCACCGCGAAGGACTTCCGCACCCTGCGCGGCACCGTCTCCGCCGCCGCGAGCCTGGCCCGGACGGGCACCCAGCGGACCACCGCCAAACGGAAGCGCGCCATCAGCCGGGCCATGCAGGACGCCGCCGAGGTGCTGGGCAACACCCCCACGATCGCCCGCAAAAGCTACGTGGATCCCCGCGTGCTGGACCACTTCTCCGCCGGGGAGACCATCGACCCGAAGAGGGTTGACTCCGCCGAGTCTGAACTCCGGGCGCTCCTGTACCGGGAAGGGGACGTCGTCCCGCTGCCGAAAAGCGGCTGAAGCCTGGCGTCACGGCTCGACCGGCACGGCCTGCAGCCAATTAGAATGGGACATTGTGCGCAACCCGCACTGTGCGCTCCCCGGCGCAACCTCCCCACGATGAAGGGCTCCCGGTGTCCAACCCAGGCGAAACCACCTCCAAGCGTCCACTCCGCGTTGCCATTGTTGGCGCCGGACCGGCAGGTGTTTATGCGGCGGACATCCTGACAAAGTCCAGCGGTGTGAAGGACGGCGACTTCGAGGTCAGCATCGACCTTTTCGAGGCGTACCCCGCGCCCTACGGCCTGATCCGCTACGGTGTTGCCCCGGACCACCCACGCATCAAAGGCATTGTGAACGCCCTGCACAAGGTGCTGGACCGCGGCGATATCCGTTTCCTGGGCAACGTCACTTACGGCCGCGACCTCACGCTGCATGACTTCCGGGCGTTCTACGACGCCGTGATTTTTTCCACCGGCGCCATCAAGGACGCGGACCTGCCCATCCCCGGCATCGAACTTGAAGGCTCGTTCGGCGGCGCGGACTTCGTCTCCTGGTACGACGGCCACCCGGACGTGCCGCGCGAGTGGCCGCTGGATGCGAAGGAAATCGCGGTGATCGGCAACGGCAACGTTGCCCTCGACGTCGCCCGCATGCTCGTCAAGCACCCCGAAGAGCTCCTGTCCACCGAAATCCCGGACAACGTCTACCAGGGACTGAAAAGCTCGCCGGTCACCGATGTCCACGTCTTCGGCCGGCGCGGTCCTGCCCAGGTGAAATTCACCCCGCTGGAGCTGCGCGAGCTGAGCCACATGAAGGATGTGGACATCGTTCTGTACCCGGAGGACTTCGAATTCGATGAAGCCTCCGATGACGCCATCCGCAGCAACAACCAGATCAAGACCATGGTGAACACCCTCACCAACTGGCTGGTGGAGGAGCACGCCGAGGCCGAGGAGCCGTCCTCACGCCGCCTGCACCTGCACTTCCTGCACAGCCCGGTGGAAATCTACGGGAGTGGGAGCGGGAGCGACGACGGCGGGGCCGGGAAGGTGACCGGCATCAAGTTCGAGCGCATGGAACTGGACGGGACCGGCAACGTCAAAGGCACCGGCGAGTTCATCGACTACCCGGTCCAGGCCGTGTACCGCGCCATCGGCTACCACGGCTCACCGCTGGACGAGCTGGAATACGACGCCAAACGCGGCGTCATCCCCAACGAAGGCGGCCGCGTCCTGGACGCCGGCGGAAATCCCGTTCCCGGCATCTATGCCACGGGCTGGATCAAGCGCGGACCCGTGGGCCTGATCGGCCACACCAAGGGCGATGCCCTGGAGACCATCGGCTTCCTGCTCGAGGACCGGCTGCAGTTGCCGCCCGCGGAAAACCCCGATCCGCAGGCCATCATCCACCTCCTGGAGGAACGCGGCATCGAGTACACCACGTGGGAAGGCTGGATCAAGCTCGACGCCCACGAGGCAGCACTCGGTGCCGAATGGGTGGCGCAGGACGCCGAGGAAGCCGTGGTCCGGGAACGCATCAAGGTTGTGCCCCGCGAGGACATGATCAGGATTTCCCGGGGCTAAACTTTTAGGCAGTACACAGTGGGAGTTCGATGAGGAACCTGATCCACCCCGCAGCCCCCGGCGGCGACGACACCGCAGGGCGGCTCCAACGCGGTGCCCTGGCCGGCCATGAGCAGCTGGACGGCGGCCTGCTGTTCCCGGCCGCCCAAGAAATCCCCGGCCTGCGCAAACTGATCAGGGAATCCTGGCAACGGTCCGCCAGCCTCAAGGCCAACCCGGACAACCCTGAAGCCCCGCTGGCCATGGATGCGGACGAGCTCGAGGAATACCGCCGGCAGCACCCGCTCGCCAGCATCATGCCCGTGATCCACAAACTCCTGGTCCAGCCCAGCCACGACAGCGGGTTGCTCGTGGCCGTGGGCGACGAGGTGGGCCGGTTGCTTTGGGTGGAGGGCGACCCCGGCATGCAGCGCCGCGCGGAAGGCATGATGTTCGTCCCCGGCGCCGACTGGTCCGAGGCCACCGTCGGCACCAGCGCCCCCGGAACCGCCCTGGCCCTGGGCCGGGGCATCCAGATTTCCGGGGCGGAGCACTACCAGCGGTCCGTCCACCCGTGGAGCTGCACAGCCGTGCCGTTCCATGACCCGGATTCCGGGGCGCTGCTGGGCGTAGTTGACATCACCGGCACCGCCGCCGCGGTGGCACCCCACACCCTCTCGCTCGTCGAAGCCACCGTTGCCGCCGCCCAGGCACAGCTCCGCGTCGAGCGGCTCCAGCTCGCGGCCACCCTCGCCAGCCGCCCCGCACGACGGCGGAACACCGGCGCCGCTGCGGGGTCCGGTTCCGGGCGGGCCGGCTCTGCCCGGGCCGGCTCGGGCACGAAGGAAAGCAGCCTCTACCGCAACAGTCTCCAGCTGCTGGGCCGCGACCAGGCGTTGCTCAGCATCGAAGGCAAAACCGTGGCACTCTCCGCCCGGCACAGCGAAATCCTGGCCCTGCTCAGCGCCCACCACGACGGCCTGAGCGCCGAGGAGCTGTGCGTCCTCCTCTACCCGGGCGACGGCTCCACCATGACACTCCGCGCCGAAATGGTCAGGCTCCGCAAGGTCCTCCAGCAGCTCAATCCTGCTGCCGTCCCCGAATCCCGGCCGTACAAACTCGCCATGGACCTAGTCCCGGACAGCGGCCAGGTGCTCAGCTGCCTGCAGCGCGGCGCCCACCGCATCGCCCTCGAAATCTACCGCGGCGCACTGCTGCCGAAGTCCGAAGCGCCCGGCGTCATCGACCTCCGCGAGCGTGTGGCATCGCTCATGCGGGAGGCCGTCCTCACGGACGGCAGCGCCGAGACCCTGCTCAAGTATGCGGAGCTCCCGGAGGCAAGGGACGACGTCGGGGTGCGGCTTGCGGCCCTCAAACTCCTGCCGCCCCGCTCGCCCAAGCGGGCCGCCGTCGTCGCCGATCTTGAACGGCTGGAAGCCGAACTGAGCGCCTAAACCGAATCAGTTGCACGCCAGTGAGCTGGCTCACATGCCTGCAACCTGACTGCAACCTTCCCACTCCTACGCTGGATCCAACGGCGGCCGCAGCATCAGGCGCCGCCTCATGCACAGCAAAGGAGCTAGCAATGACTGTTTACGCCCAGCCCGGTACCGAGGGTTCGAAGGTCACCTTCAAGGACCGCTACGAGAACTACATCGGCGGCGAATGGGTTGCCCCCGTCAAGGGGCAGTACTTCGAAAACATCACCCCCGTCACGGGCAAGGTCTTCTGCGAAGTTGCCCGCGGCACCGCGGAGGATATCGAACTGGCGCTGGACGCCGCGCACAAGGTTGCACCGTCCTGGGGCAAGACCTCGGTGGCAGAACGTGCAGCGGTCCTGAACAAGATCGCGGACCGCATCGACGAGAACCTGGAAATGCTGGCCGTCGCCGAATCATGGGACAACGGCAAGCCCATCCGCGAGACCCTCAACGCGGACATGCCGCTCGCTGCGGACCACTTCCGCTACTTCGCCTCCGCCGTCCGCGCCCAGGAAGGCCGGCTGTCGCAGCTCGATGACGACACCACCGCCTACCACTACCACGAGCCGCTCGGCGTCGTCGGTCAGATCATCCCCTGGAACTTCCCCATCCTGATGGCGGTCTGGAAGCTCGCCCCGGCGCTCGCAGCCGGCAACGCCGTGGTCCTCAAGCCCGCCGAGCAGACGCCGTCGTCCATCCTGGTCCTGATGGAGCTCATCGGTGACCTGCTCCCCGCCGGTGTCCTGAACGTGGTCAACGGCTTCGGCGTCGAGGCCGGCAAGCCGCTCGCCTCCAGCCCGCGGATCCGCAAGATCGCCTTCACCGGCGAAACCACCACAGGCCGCCTGATCAGCCAGTACGCCAGCCAGAACCTGATCCCGGTCACCCTGGAACTGGGCGGCAAGAGCCCCAACATCTTCTTCAGCGACGTTGCCGAGTCCAACGACGCTTTCTACGACAAGGCGCAGGAAGGCTTCGCGCTGTTCGCCTTCAACCAGGGCGAGGTCTGCACCTGCCCGTCCCGCGCGCTGGTCCAGGAGGACATCTACGAATCCTTCATGGCAGACGCCGTGGCCCGGGTGGAAAAGATGATCCAAGGCAACCCGCTGGACACCGAAACGCAGGTGGGTGCTCAGGCCTCTAACGACCAGCTGGAAAAGATCCTTTCCTACATCGACATCGGAAAGCAGGAGGGCGCCAAGCTGCTCACCGGCGGCGCCCGCGCCGAGCTCCCCGGCGACCTGGCCGGCGGCTACTACGTCCAGCCCACCGTCTTCGAGGGCCACAACAAGATGCGCATCTTCCAGGAGGAGATCTTCGGCCCCGTGGTCTCGGTAGCGAAGTTCAGCGACTACGACGACGCCATGGGCATCGCCAACGACACCCTCTACGGACTCGGCGCCGGAGTCTGGTCCCGCAACGGCAACGTGGCCTACCGCGCAGGCCGCGAAATCCAGGCCGGCCGTGTCTGGGTCAACAACTACCACGCCTACCCGGCCGGTGCCGCGTTCGGCGGCTACAAGTCCTCAGGCATCGGACGTGAGAACCACTCCATGATGCTGGACCACTACCAGCAGACCAAGAACCTGCTGGTCAGCTACAACGAAAACAAGCTCGGCTTCTTCTAAGCCCGGCTGGGTGGGGCGGCCTCCCGGCCGCCCCTACCCCTTCACGATCACTACAACAACGCAAGGATTTCGCCAATGACGACGACAATGCAAGCAGCAGTAGTAACCGAATTCGGCAAGGATCTCCAGATCCAGGACCTCGCCATCCCCACCCCGGGGCCGGGGGAAGCCCTGGTCAAGGTCATCACCACCGGCGTCTGCCACACCGACCTTCACGCGGCGGAGGGCGACTGGCCCGTCAAGCCGTCGCCGCCCTTCATTCCAGGCCACGAGGGAGTGGGTGAAGTCGTTGCCCTCGGCGAAGGCGTCACTGACCTCGCCGTCGGCGACCTCGTGGGCAACGCCTGGCTCTGGTCCGCGTGCGGCGACTGCCAGTACTGCCGCACCGGGTGGGAAACGCTCTGCGAGGCACAGAAAAACGCAGGCTACAGCGTTGACGGGTCCTTCGGCGAGTACATGCTGGTGGACTCCCGGTTTGCCGCCAGGATCCCGGCCGGCTCGGACCCGGTGGAGATCGCCCCGGTGCTGTGCGCCGGCGTCACGGTCTACAAGGGCCTGAAAATGACTGAGGCCAAGCCGGGCCAGTGGGTCACCATCTCCGGCATCGGCGGGCTGGGGCACATCGCGGTCCAGTACGCAGTGGCCATGGGCCTTCGGGTTGCCGCCGTCGACATCGCCGACGACAAACTGGCCCTCGCCAAAGCCCACGGGGCCGAGCTCACAGTCAATGCCCTGCACGAAGATCCAGCAGAAGTCATCCAGCGCGAAACCGGAGGTTGCCATGGCGTCCTGGTCACAGCAGTGCACCCGTCAGCCTTCGGCCAGGCCATCGGCATGGCACGCCGGGGCGGGACGATTGTGTTCAACGGCCTGCCGCCGGGCGACTTCCCGGCGCCCATCTTCGAGATTGTGCTCAAGGGCCTGACCGTCCGCGGCTCCATCGTGGGCACCCGGCAGGACCTCGAGGAAGCCCTGGACTTCTACGCCCAGGGCAAGATCCACCCCACGGTCTCGGTCCGCGGACTCGGCGAAGTCAACGCCGTGCTGGATGAGATGAAGCACGCCAAGATCGACGGCCGTGTGGTGCTGAGGTTCTGATGCCCCAGCCGAGGCTCGACGCCGCAGTGACGCTGCCCGGGGAGGACTTCTCCCGGGTGGCGCTCACCGCGGAGGCCGTGGAACTGCTGCGGAAACTGTGGCTGCACCACGGCCCGCTGATGTTCCACCAGTCCGGCGGCTGCTGCGACGGGTCCTCGCCCATGTGCTACCCGGCCGGGGAGTTCATCACCGGGGACTCCGACGTCCTGCTGGGTCTGTTCGACATCTCGGACGGGATCGAGCCGCAGCCGCTGGAGTTCTGGATGTCCCGGGAGCAGTTCAGCTACTGGAGCCATACCCACCTCGCGGTGGACGTGGTGCCCGGCCGGGGCAGCGGGTTTTCCGTTGAGGCGCCGGAGGGGAAACGCTTCCTCATCCGGTCCACGCTGATGGACTGGCCCGTCTAAGCCGTTCGACGCTCAAGCCTTGAGGCCCTCCGAAAGGAGGGCCTCAACGTGTTTTCCGCAATTAAGTTCGGCTTCCTGCCCATCTCACCATGCGGAACAATTGGGAGGGTCCAGTGGATGGACCGTAAAGTTGATAAGTCTGTTTCCAACACAATCAGGATTGTGGAACTTCTTATGAACCTTCTCCGGACCAAATCCATCGAGCAGTCCATGGCTGACGCCGATGAGCCCGGACGCAAGCTCAAGCGTTCGCTCAGCACCTGGGACCTGATGATCATGGGCGTTGCCGTAGCTGTCGGCGCCGGCATCTTCTCAGTGGGTGCCAAGGCCGCGGCCAACTTTTCCGGCCCGGCAGTAACTGTCTCCTTTGCGGTTGCCGCCATCACCTGCGCCCTGGCCATCATGTGCTACGCCGAGTTCGCCACCGCCATCCCGGTCGCCGGCTCCGCCTATGTCTTCACTTACGCCACCATGGGCGAGCTCCTGGCCTGGATCATCGGCTGGAACCTCATCCTGGAACTGTTCACCGCCGCGGCAGTGATCGCCAAGTACTGGGGAATCTACCTCAGCAAGGTGTTCGCGCTGATGGGAGCCGACATCCCGCCGGCGCTGTCCATCGGCGGCGTGGACCTCTACTGGGGCGCCTTCCTGATCGTTGCAGTCTTCACCGTGCTCCTGGTGCTCGGCACCAAACTCTCCGCCCGCGTCGGCAACATCTTCACGCTGGTCAAGATCGGCGTCGTCCTGTTCGTGATCGTGGTGGGCTTCACCTACGTGAAATTTGAGAACTACAGCCCGTTCATCCCCACTGCTGTTCCTACCGGCGGCGGCACCGCCGACGTCCTTAAGCAGTCGTTCTTCGGCTTCCTCACCGGTGCCGCGCCCGCGCAGTACGGCACCCTGGGGATCTTCGCCGGCGCTGCCCTGGTCTTCTTCGCCTTCATCGGCTTCGACGTCGTGGCCACCTCCGCCGAGGAAGTCAAGAACCCGCAGAAGACCCTGCCGCGCGGCATCTTCGGCGGCCTCGCCGTGGTGACGGTGCTCTACATCCTGGTGTCCCTCGCGCTGACCGGAATGGTGTCCTACACCGACCTCGCCGCAGCCGAGAACCCCACCCTCACCACAGCCTTCGAGGCCGTCGGCAACACCACCGCCGCCAAGGTCATCGCCTTCGGCTCCCTGATCGGCCTCACCACGGTGATCATGGTGCTCCTGATGGGGCTCTCCCGCGTGGTGCTGGCCATGAGCCGCGACGGCCTGCTGCCGCGTGCCCTCTCCAAGACCAGCGATAAGCGTTCGACGCCGGTCCGCCTCCAGATCCTCTGCGGTGCGCTGGTCGCCCTGGTGGCCGGCCTGACCAACGTGGATCTGCTGGAGGAAATGATCAACATCGGCACGCTCTCGGCGTTCGTCGTCGTGAGCCTGGGCATCCTGGTGCTCCGCAAGAAGCGTCCGGACCTGAAGCCCTCCTTCCGGGTGCCTTTCGGCAAGGTCCTCCCTGTCGTTTCGGCAGTGCTCTGCTTCTACCTCATGACCAACCTCGCCGTCGAGACGTGGATCTTCTTCGCCGGCTGGCTGGTCATTGGCATCGCGATCTACTTCGCCTACGGCCAGCGGCACTCCCGCCTGAACGAAAAGTTCGCCGAGGCCAATGAGGCAGTAAACCGCGCCGCCGCGGACGCTGCGCCGGAAGCCGCCGACGACGACGAGCTCACCCGGGTCTGACACCTTGCAGACCGCTGTTGCCTGAGCCGCCGCATTGAACGGAACCGCCCGCCGACCACCGTCGGCGGGCGGTTCCGTTTGTCCGGGCGCGCTTCGTCTGTCCGGGCGCGCTTCGTCTGGCGCTCTCGTTTGGCGGGCCGGACCTGAGCAACGCGGGGTCACTCCGCGCCCAATCCACGCCCGGAATTGGGCCGGAAGTGACCCCGCGTTGGCCTTAGTTGCTCCTGACGGTGTGGCCGGCGGCGCCGTTAGGTAACACTTACTGCCGCCGCCGTCGTGGAGCTGTAACAATGTGGTTCGTGTGGTTCCTGTGGTTGACCTCACATTAGAGTTGGTTCAAACTTAAATTCGAACGCCTGTTCGAATCCCGAACATCCGGGCGTAGGGTGAGCGTAGACCCGCGCCATGTGCACATAGGAGTGAACATGAAACGTCGTATTTTCGCAGCCTTGGCCGCCGCGTCAGTCTTCGGCCTTGCGGCCTGCGGAAGTGGCTCGCCAAGTTCCACCGGCGGCGGCACGGCTTCCGGCGCAGCCACCGGTGACGCCACCCTTACCAAGGTCAGCGTCGGGGTCATTCCGATCGTCGACTGCGCGCCGATCTTCCTGGGTGCCAAGCAGGGCTTCTTCAAGGAAGAGGGTCTGCAGCTTGACATCCAGACGGCCACCGGCGGCGCAGCGATCGTTCCGGGCATCGTCAGCGGCAGCTTCGACTTCGCCTTCTCGAACCTCATTTCGGTCATGGTCGCCAAGGATAAGGGACTGGACCTGAAGTTTGTCGCCAACGGCGCCTCCACCACCGGGGAAAAGGGCAAGGACATCGGCGGGGTCGTCGTCCCTGCGGGATCGGGCATCAAGTCCGCGAAGGACCTTGCCGGTAAAACCGTTTCGGTGAACAACCTCTCCAACATCGGCGACACCACCATCAAGTCCGTCATCGAAAAGGACGGCGGCGATCCGAGCGGCGTGAAGTTCGTTGAGGTTGCCTTCCCGGACGCCCCTGCAGCCCTGGCCAACAAGCAGGTGGAGGCGGCGTGGATCCTCGAGCCTTTCCTGTCCAAGGCAGTAGCTGAAGGCGGAACGATCGTCTCCTCGAACTTCGTGGAGATGAGCCCGGAACTGGATATCGCCGGCTACTTCACCAAAGCGGATACCGTCGCGGGCAAGGCGGAACTGACGGCGAAATTCACCCGCGCGATGAACAAGTCCCTTGAGTATTCCCAGGCCCACCCGCAGGAAGTCCGCGACATCGTAGGCACCTATACCAAGATCGACGAGGCAACCCGCGCGAAGATGATCCTGCCGCGCTACCGCGTTGAGTTCAACAAGGATGCTTTCAAGACCCTGGGCGAGGCTGCCGCGAAGTACGGCACGCTGACCAAGGCCCCGAGCGCCGGCGATCTCCTCCCGTGAGCCTGAAAACTCCAGCCTCCGGTGGCGCCGCCCCGAGCGTGGAGCGGCGCCGCAGGAAGCCCAGCGGGATTCCATCGAAGCAGCTGCTCGGGGTGGCGGGGATCATCGGGTTCCTGGTTACGTGGGAACTTATTCCCCGGCTTGGCCTTATCGATCAGCGGTATCTGCCGCCGGCCAGCGAGGTCATCGCCGCCCTGGCTGTCGATTTCGGGCTCACCGCTTTCTGGGTTTCGGTTGGCGAGACCATGAAGGCCTGGTTCCTTGGCCTGGTCATCGCTGTCGCCCTGGCGGTGCTGGCCGGCTTCATCATCGGCTCCAGCAACTTTCTCAGGAAGGCCACCAACTCCACGGTTGAATTCCTGCGCCCCATCCCGTCCGTGGCACTGATTCCACTCGCCGTGCTGCTCTTCGGCGTGAAGATCGAATCCTCCCTGATGCTGATTACTTACGCCGCCTTCTGGCAGGTCCTGATCCAGGTCCTTTACGGTGTGGCCGACGTCGACATGGTCGCCAACAACACCGCGAAGACCTACGGCCTGGGACGGATGGCCCGGATCCGCTACGTCGTATTCCCCACGGCCCTTCCCTACCTGATGACCGGCGTCCGGCTCGCTGCAACGGTGGCGCTGGTCCTGGCCATAACGGCGGAGCTGGTGATCGGCTCGCCGGGACTTGGCCGCGAAATCGCGCTCGCGCAGTCCGGCGGCGCCATCTCGGGTATGTACGCCCTGGTCCTCGCCACCGGCTTGATCGGCGTCCTAATCAACGTGCTGATGCGGTTTATCGAGAAGAAGACACTGTCCTGGCACTCCTCCGTCCGGTCTGAGGTGATCGTATGAAAAGTCTGAAGACTCTCGGCTACATAGTGGGCCTGCCGGTTCTGCTGGTCCTGGTCTGGTGGGCTTCAACGCTGGGGAAGCCAAACTTCTTCGTCCCCACGCCTGCCAACCTGGTCGAAACGTTCGGTGAAGTCTGGTTCGGGGACCGTTTCTTCAGTGATGTACTGCCCAGCCTGGGACGGCTCCTGGTGGGTGTGGTTGCGGCCATCATCATCGGCGTCGTCGGCGGCGTCCTCATCGGATCGATCAAGTGGCTCCGGGCCCTGCTGGAGCCCACACTGGAATTCTTCCGGGCTGTCCCGCCGCCCGTCCTGGTCCCGGTGCTGATGCTGCTCATGGGCATCACCGACTCCATGAAAGTGGTTGTCATCATCTCCGGCTGCGTCTGGCCAGTGCTGCTGAACACCATTGAGGGCGTCCGTGCTGTTGACCCGGTGCTCTCCGACTCCACCCATACGTATGGCATCAGTGGCTGGGCCCGCGTCCGTTACCTGGTGCTGCCCTCCGCCAGTCCGCAGATCCTTGCCGGTGTGCGCCAGTCATTGTCCCTTGGGCTGATCCTGATGGTCATCTCCGAAATGTTTGCCTCGTCCTCCGGACTGGGCTTCACCATCGTCCAGTTCCAGCGGTCCTTCGCCATCCCGGAAATGTGGTCCGGAATCGTGGTTCTCGGCCTGCTGGGCGTGGCCATGTCATTCATCTTCCAGTGGGCCGAGCGGAACATCCTGCGCTGGTACCACGGCCAGAAAGAGGTAGAAAATGCAGCCTGACCCAACTCAGGGCAGCCCGGAGCCGATGCTCTCCGTCCGCGGCGTGAAGAAGGTCTACCAGACCGACGGCGGCGACGTCGAGGCTGTCCGGAACCTGACTTTCGATCTCCGTGCGGGCGAGTTGGCCTGCCTGGTGGGCCCGTCGGGGTCCGGTAAGACCACCCTCCTGAAATGCATCTCCGGGCTGATGGCCCCCACCGAAGGTGAAGTGCTGCTGGACGGCAAGCGCGTGGTGGGGCCGCCGAAGAAGATGGCAGTGGTGTTCCAGGAGTATGGCCGCTCGCTGTTTCCCTGGATGCGGGTCCGCGACAATGTGGAGCTTCCCCTGAAGAACCAGGGCATGCCCAAAGCCGAGCGTGACCGGATCGTCGACGAGGCGTTGGAAGCCGTGGGCCTGTCGCACGTTCCGCGCTCCTACCCCTGGCAGCTCTCCGGCGGCATGCAGCAGCGCGTGGCAATCGCCCGTGCGATCGCCTATCAGCCCGAAGTCCTGCTGATGGACGAGCCGTTCGCCGCAGTGGACGCCCAGACCCGCGCGGACCTGGAGGACCTCATCCGCGTGGTCTGGAAAAAGTTCGGCGTGACCGTGCTGTTCGTAACCCACGACATCGACGAATCCGTCTACCTTGGCGAGCGGGTCATCATCCTCTCCAGCTCCCCGACGGTGATTCAGGAGGACATCGTGATTGACCTCCCGGAGGTGCGCGACCAGTTGGAGACCCGTTCACTGCCGCGGTTCACCGAGCTGCGGCACCACGTCTACGAGCAGATCCAGCTGGCCAAAAAGGGCCACCGGCCGGCCGCTGCCGGCAGCCCTGCCGCAGGCACGCCTGCACCAGGCACAACCACGGCTGGCTCGACGTCGGCCTGAGCAGTACCTGCCCGGCTGTCCCGACCGGGCAGCCGGGCAACCAAACCGGGTGGGCCGTCACGGAGCCGCGTGCCGGCCCACCCACTCCACCAGTGGCCGCAGCTTGTCCCAACGTTCCGCGATCTCCTGGACCGCAGCCGGAGTCGCCGCCCAGTCAGGCTGGCCCAGCCCGACGCCCGCGGACAACGACTTGTGCTTGAGCAGCTCAGCCCGCGGATGGTCCCGGACATAGCCACGGGGCACGGTCTTGAGCTTCTCGCCCTCCACCGCGAAGCCGGCAGCAGCTACGCCGTCCACTATCTGCCGCAGCGACTCTCCTGTCCCGGACGCGTCCACGGAGTTCCGGAAACGGGCGAGCTGGGCCGGGGTGTGGGAGTGGTATCCGCCGCCCACCAGGAGCCCGTCCGCGCTGACCTGGAGGTAGTACCCCACGCCCTCCTGCGCCGAGGCGAAAGCGCCCTGCGCGGTCTTGTAGGGCGACTTGTCCTGTGAGAACCTGACGTCCCGGTTGGGCCGGAAGATCTTCGCCGGCCCGAACCGGGGTTCCAGCTCCGCCAGCAGGGCCGTGAGCGGATCCCGGACCAGGCTGATGTAGCTGTCCTTGTGCTCCAGCCACCACTCCCGGTTGTTGTTGTCCTCAAGCTCCGCATAGAACGCGAAGGCCCCTGGGGGAATGCCTTGGAAAGTAGTCATGCTGTGATCCTAGGGATCACGGGCAGCGCCAGCCAGAGCCGCCCGCGCCTATGTGGAAATCTCCCATGGAGCGCCCGGAACGTATGGAGTGCCCGGAACCCAGGACACCGGCATGCAGGACACCCCGCCACGGATAAACCGTGACGGGGTGTCCTGTTGCCGGAACTCGTGCCGGAACTCTTGCCGGCACGATGGCCGACAAGAGTGGCTAGCCGATCTTGTTGGCAGCCTCGGCGTCGGAGTCGGCGGCGGCGACGGTGCCCAGGTTGGCGCGCAGCTTGGCGCCGAGTTCGGCGTCGACGTTGGTCCAGTACTGGATGGCGCGTTCCTTGATCTCAGCGGTCTTCACGCCGCCCACGGCGCCGGTGATGGTGTCGAGCAGGCGGGCCTTGGCGCCGTCGTCGAACACCTCGCGGTACAGCGTGCCGGCCTGGCCGAAGTCGCCGTCCTCGGCGTGCAGGGAGTGCGCGGAGAGCGTGAGCTCGCCGTCGTTCTCCCAGCCACCGGCGGGGGAAGCCGGCTCAAGGGCTGCCGGGCCACCCACCGAGTTGGGGGCGTAGACCGGAACGGACGGAGCGTTGAAGTGGTACCGCCCGGCGCCGTCCTGGCTGTAGTTGTTGACCTGGTTCTTGGGCAGGTTCACGGGGATCTGGGCGTGGTTAGTGCCCACGCGGTAGCGGTGTGCGTCGGCGTAGGAGAAGATGCGGGCCTGCAGCATCTTGTCCGGGGAAGCGGCGATGCCCGGGACGAAGTTCGAGGGCGCGAAGGTGGCCTGCTCGATCTGCGCGAAGTAGTTCTCCGGGTTCCGGGTGAGCTCCATGGTGCCGACGTGGATCAGCGGGTAGTCCGCGTGCGGCCACACCTTCGTGAGGTCGAACGGGTTGAAGCGGTAGGTCTTGGCGTCCTCGTAGGGCATGACCTGGACGTGCAGCTCCCAGGACGGGAAGTTCCCTGCGGCGATGTTTTCGGACAGGTCGCGGATGTAGAAGTCCGCGTCCGAGCCGGCCAGTTCTTCGGCCTGGTCACCGGTGATGGACTTGACGCCCTGGTTGGACTTGAAGTGGTACTTGACCCAGAAACGCTCACCTTCGGCGTTGATCCACTGGTAGGTGTGCGAGCCGTAGCCCTGCATTTCACGCCAGGAAGCCGGCAGGCCGCGGTCGCCCATGAGCCAGGTGACCTGGTGTGCGGACTCCGGGGACAGGGTCCAGAAATCCCACTGCATGTCGGCGTCGCGCAGGTGGGTGCCCGGGAGGCGCTTCTGGGAGTGGATGAAGTCCGGGAACTTGATGCCGTCGCGGATGAAGAACACGGGGGTGTTGTTGCCCACGAGGTCGTAGTTGCCCTCGGAGGTGTAGAACTTGACGGCGAAGCCGCGGGGATCGCGCCAGGTGTCAGGGGAGCCGGCCTCGCCGGCGACGGAGGAGAAGCGGATCAGCATCTCGGTCTCGACGCCGGGCTGCAGGAACGCGGCCTTGGTGTACTTGGAGACGTCCGAGGTGGTCTTGAAGGTACCGAAGGCGCCGCCGCCCTTGGCGTGCACTACACGCTCCGGCACACGCTCGCGGTTGAACTGTGCGAGCTTTTCGATCAGGTAGTGATCAGTGAGGATGATGGCACCGTCGGCGCCGACGGTCTGGGAATGCGCGTCGGACGTGACGGGCGCACCTGACTGGGTGGTTGAAATGGCAGTCATTGTTCTCCTATTTCTCGATTACTTGTGAGGGATGTTCTGAAGGAAGTTTTTGGGACTGCTGGCAGTCCTGGCAGATGCCCTGGTACATCACATCGGCAATCTGGATGGTCATCGGCTTGGCGTTTTCGTCCCAGTGCGGGGTGAGGCAGGGGGCGTGCCCGACGGCGCACTCCACGTCCTCAACGCGGCCGCAGCTGATGCAGATGGCGTGGTGGTGGTTGTCGCCGACGCGCGTCTCGTACAGGGCGGGCGAATGCGGCGGCTCGAAGCGGCGGAGCATGTGCAGGTCCGTCAGGTCGCCCAGGACCACGTACACAGACTGTGCAGTCAGTTCGGGGAGCTCGGCGCGGGCGGCGGCCAGGATGCTCTCGGCCGGGGAGTGCGGGTGATGTTCGACGGCAGCCAGCACGGCGAGCCGCTGTTTGGTCACCCGGCGGCCGTGGGCACGCAGGGCAGCAGCCCATGCGTCGTGGCCGCCAAAGTTCTCCGTCATGGCTCCATTGAAGCACTTATTATGAACTCATCACAATAAGGCTTGGCTAACCTCCGGAAGCTTGAGCAGCACTTCCAAGGGATTGACCGGCTCGCCCACCGAGCGGCCCAGGGCATGGATCTCCAGCCGGGGACCTGCGGCATCGGCAGCTACGCAGCTGAGCCCGCTGACCCCGAGGCGCGTGACCAGGCCCGGCAGGGCAGCGGCCGCTGCCAGCAAATCAGCCGGGGCGATGTGCGGAGTGCCGGAATCCGTTGCCAGCATGGTGTGCCGCGGCCCGAGATCGGGTTCCGGCGGCCAGGACAGGACCGCGGGCAGGTCAACGGCCGGCGCCGCCCCGGCCTCAGGTTCCGGGACAACAGCCGTTCGCTCCAGAGCCGAGCGCCGCAGCGCAGCCCGGAGGCCGTCGTCGTACTTCATGAGTTCTGTGGCTGCAACGGGCAGACGGCGCTGCGCCGGAAGCAGCAACTGCGCGCCGGGGCTGACGGTCTCGCCGTCCCAGCGGCCGAAGAGATGGAACGTCGGCGTGGAGGATTCCACCTCGGGCTCGCCGATCGCTGCGCCGATGGGGTGCCACTGGTGCGCAAAAACCACAGCGAAGCCCGTGGCGCCCAGCACTTCGGCCAGGGCGCGGCGGGCGGCGCCCGCACACACCAGCCAGTCCTTGGCCGACTGCAGATCGAAGGCTATGGCCGGGTTGCTCAGCCGGATGAGGAGATGGCCGGCGGTCAGGGCTGTCCGGGGACGGGCCACTTCCCAGATTTCCGATGCGTAAAGCAGCCGCCTCGACAGATTCATGTGCCAACTCCTTCCCCCGCCTGAGGATAGCAAGCGTGTGACAAAAGAGGTGACGGATGAGCCCACTAGGGTTGCAGGGTGGGGAAACTGCTGGCCGATATCACACCGCTCAAGGAGAGCCCTGCGTTCCGCCGGCTCTGGCTTGGCTCCGCCGTTTCCGCCGTCGGGAGCCAGCTCACGCTGGTGGCCGTCAGCCTGGAGGTCTACAGGCTCACGCATGACAGCTTCTACGTGGGGCTGCTGGGTGTCTTCGCCCTGGTTCCCCTGGTGTTCGGCGGGCTGCTGGGCGGGTCCATCGCCGATTCGCACGACCGCCGCAGCGTTGCCCTCCTTGCCACCTCCGTCCTGTGGCTGACCACGGGCCTGATCGCCCTCCAGTCCTGGCTGCAACTGGGCAACGTCTGGGTGCTCTACCTCCTCGTGGCGCTCCAGAGCGGTGCCCAGGCCATCAACCAGCCGGCACGCAGCGCCATCATCCCCGTCCTGATCCGCAAGGAACTGCTCCCCGCCGCCAACGCCCTCAGCATGGTTTCCTTCGGGCTGGCCATGACTGTGGGACCGCTCCTGGCCGGCGTGCTGGTGGCCTGGGTGGGCTTCGGCTGGACCTACACCATCGACTTCGTCAGCTTCGCCTTTGTGCTGTGGGCCGTGTTCCGGCTGCCGTGCATGCCGCCTTCGGGCAGTGCGGGGCGGGCCGGCATCAGGTCCGTCATTGAGGGCTTCCGGTTCCTGGGCACCCGGCCCAACCTGCGGATGACGTTCATCATCGACCTCGTGGCCATGATCCTTGCCCAGCCGCGGGCGCTGATGCCGGCGATCGGCGCGGTGATGATCGGCGGCGGCGAGTCCACGGTAGGAATCCTGCTCGCTTCCACCGCGGTGGGCGCGTTCCTGGCCGGGCTATTTTCCGGGCCGCTGGGCCATGTCCGGCGGCAGGGGAGTGCCGTGGTGTGGTCCGTGATGGGCTGGGGCGCGTCGATCGCCGGCTTCGGTGTGGTGGTGCTTCTGGCCGGAAGAACGGACGACGGCGGCGTGACCGGTTGGCTGGTGCCGGCGGCTTTGTGCTGTGCCCTGGCAGGGATCGCAGATTCCATCAGCGCGGTCTTCCGCCACACCATCCTGCAGGCAGCGACGCCGGACCACCTGCGCGGACGGCTGCAGGGGGTTTTCATCGTTGTGGTGGCCGGCGGCCCGCGCGTGGGTGACCTGCTGGCAGGCGCCGGGACTAAAATTTTGAGTGAGGGCTGGGTGCTGTTGCTCGGCGGGATTCTGTGCATCGCCGTCGCATTGCTGGCGGCGCAGCTGCAGCCGGGCTTCAGGAAGTACGATGCCCATAACCCGGTGCCTTAGGACCGGCCACACGGAGACGGAGGAGCCGACGTGCACAAGCATTACAACGGCCTCAAGACTGCTGCGCTTTTCGGCGCACTGTGGGCTGTCCTGCTTGCCCTGGGCGCCCTGATCGGCCTCAACACCCGCAGTTCCGCGCCCATCTGGATCATGGCCGTCATCGGCGTCGCCACCACTGCCTACGGCTACTGGAACAGCGACAAGATCGCCATCCGCTCCATGCAGGCCTACCCCGTCACGGAGGCCCAGGCGCCCCAGCTCTACCAGATCGTCCGCGAGCTCTCCGTCCGGGCCAACCAGCCGATGCCGCGGATCTACCTCTCGCCCACCATGAACCCGAACGCGTTCGCCACCGGCCGCAATCCGCAGAATGCCGCGGTCTGCTGCACCGAAGGGATCCTGCAGTTGCTTGATGCCCGGGAGCTCCGCGGGGTGCTGGGGCATGAGCTGATGCACGTGTACAACCGGGACATCCTCACCTCGTCGGTGGCCGCCGCGGTGGCGGGCGTGATCACGTCCGTGGGGCAGATGCTGCTGTTCTTCGGCGGCGGCGACCGGCGCAACGCCAACCCGCTGGCCACGCTGGCGATGGCCCTGCTCGCACCGTTTGCGGCCTCGCTGATCCAGCTCGCCATCACCCGGACCCGGGAGTACGACGCCGACGAGGACGGTTCGCAGCTGACCGGGGATCCGTTGGCGCTCGCCTCAGCCCTGCGAAAGATTGAGCAGGGCGTGCGGATCGTGCCGCTCCCGCAGGACCAGAAGCTGGTCAACACCTCGCACCTGATGATCGCCAACCCGTTCCGGGGCGGTGGAATGACCAGGCTCTTCGCCACCCATCCGCCGATGCAGGACCGGATTACCCGGCTCGAACGGATGGCCGGCCGCCCGCTGACCTAGCTGCGGAAGTTGACGAACTGCAGGTCAGCCTCGTCGAAGTCCTTCAGCAGTGCCATGACGGACTGCAGGTCATCGCGGGACTTGGACGAGACGCGGAGTTCGTCGCCCTGGATCTGGGACTTGACGCCTTTGGGCCCCTCATCGCGGATCAGTTTGTTGATCTTCTTGGCCAGGTCCTGCTCGATGCCTTCCTTAATGGTGGCTTCCAGCCGGAATTCCTTGCCGGACGGGTACGGCTCGCCCGTGTCCAAGGACTTCAGTGAGATGCCGCGGCGGATCAGCTTGGACTGGAGCACGTCCAGGACTGCCAGGACGCGTTCCTCCGAGTTGGCCTTCATCAGGATCTTTTCGCCGCTGAAATCGACCTCGGCGCCGACGCCCTTGAAATCGTAGCGCTGGACCAGTTCCTTCTGCGCCTGGTTCAGTGCGTTGGCAACTTCCTGCTTGTCCACTTTGCTTACGACGTCGAACGTTGACTCGCCTGCCATGACTCTCCTTACGTTGATGGGTACCCTGACATGCCTCTGCAGGGCGGGGATCTCTGTATTCCAGCCTAATACGGATCCGCTGCTGCGCGGCGGTGTACAAGTCCCTGTTGCGGATTCACAGTTCCCTCCTAGCGGACGCCCGGCGGGAACGAAGCCGGGCCGGTGAGAGTTGGAGGAGTTGAAAAGCAGTCCGAAAGGGAAAGCAATGCACCGCAACGCCGTCCGCTACGTCACCCGAACAACCTCCGCCGCCGCCGGAGCAGTCGTCACCGCTGCCACCTCCGTTGCCGCCGCGGCGATCGCCGCCTCCATCATTTTCAGTCCGGTCCCGGATGCCTCGGCCCGCATGGACGGCGTGAGCGAGGACCTGCTGCGCGCCGTCCAGCTGAACCAGATCACTGAGGAGCAGGCGGTGAAGTTCGAGGCCAGACTCGCCGGACGGATACTGGGCGAGGCGTAGTTTTCCCGCCAGTTCCGCGGAATTGAGGGGCTTTGCGGGCCGTTTTCCACTGCCCTCCGCGCCGATTCGATTCTTCGGCAGAAGTTCTGTAAAGTTGTCTTGCCCGCGGTTACTGGAAGCGGAACGGCCCGGAAACGGACGTTCTGAACACTGCAGCCGGGGGTGATCTTCTTTTGAAGTTCGGCAGATTACCCGAGCGGCCAAAGGGGGCTGACTGTAAATCAGCTGGCAACGCCTACGGGGGTTCGAATCCCTCATCTGCCACCCAACGAAAAGGCTCCGGAACCACCAGGTTCCGGAGCTTTTTTGTGTCCAAAAACAGTTGCAAACCGTCGTCGACATCCGCGCTGGCCCCGGCGTAGGCTGGCAGCATCGGCGCACGAGCCCCGGTGCCCTGCGTCGATACCTCAATCGATGAAGGAGGACCAATGAGTGCTGTACGTGAATTCATGACTACTGATGCAAGGTGTATTCCGGAGAACCAGTCCCTCGTAGATGCCGCCAAGATGATGCAGGATCTGGACTGCGGATCACTGCCAATCTGTGGTGATGACGGCAAGTTGAAGGGCATGATCACTGACCGTGACATCGTGCTCAAGTGCGTCGCCGCCGGCCGCGACCCACGCGAAGTACTGGCCCGCGACCTCGCCACTGGCAAGCCGTACTGGGTGGATGCCGACGCGAATGTGGATGCCGCCATCGAGCTGATGGAGAGGCACCAGGTCCGGAGGCTGCCGGTCATTGCCGACCACAAGCTGGTCGGGATCATCAGCCAGGGCGACATCGCTCGCAATTACTCTGAAGCACGTGTGGGCGAACTGGTGGAGCACATTTCGGAACGTCACTCGGTGTAGCCGGATAAGGCCAACAAAGACCAGCGCCACGGAGTCCGCTCCGTGGCGCTGGTCTGTCATTACAACTGAGTCAGTTCAGTGCGATGAGGAGCATCTGGCTGGTGCCGGGGATGCAGGTCTGCAGGATGGCCCTGGGAAAACCGCCGAAAACCCGAATGACATCGTTGGTGGTCCCGGGGTTGGGTACCTGGCCACGCCCGGTCGCCGTGAACGTCCCGTAGCCCGGGATGCTGACAGTTTCGCCGACGCCGATCCCCGAGAAGCGGGCCCAGCCGCCGCAGAAATCGTGCTCCGTGATGAAGAGCGAGTAGCCGTCGTTGGGTGTGTAGTGGATGGGCCCGATGCACGCGTCCACCATGGACTGGCCGCCGGAACCTGCCACGTAGATGGTCCGGACGGCAGGTGCGGCCTGGACTACCGGCGCCGTAGCCGGCGCAGGTGCAGCAGCAACCGGTGCCGCAGCCGCCACTGCCGGCGCTGGCGCTGGCGCTGGCGCAGGTGCCGCGACGGCGGGTCCGGTCAGCTTCAGGGTCTGGCCGGGGACGATGATGCTATAGGCGCCCAGTCCGTTGGCGGCGAGCATCGCGTTCATGTCCACACCGAACCTGGCCGCGATCCCGCCGACGGTATCGCCGGGCTCCACCGTATAGACGTTCGTGTCAGGCGCAGGCGCAGGCGCAGGAGCAGGCTCAGGGACCGGGGCCGGCGGGGGAGGAGCCGCGGGTGCAGGGGCAGCCTCCGCCGGGGCGGCCGACGACGCCGGTGCGGCGTCCGGTTGGACCGCGCCAACATACGCTTCGTCCAACGGCAGTGCCACCAGTGGCCGGGCGACGGCCACAAGCGGTGCTGCCGCCGTCGTCATGTTGTCCGCGGGCGGGGTAATTTCAGCTGTGCGGGGCGGTCCCGCAATGGCTCCGACGGCCACGGCGGAGGCGACTGCCGCGATGGCCATCCCGGCCCACAGCCGGTTGCCGACGGGATTGCGGCCTGGAGTGAGGTCTGCCCGCGGGATATCGGTTTCGAAGTTTCGGTGGGGTGGTTCGGTCGTATTAACGGTCAACTGATTCATGGGGTTGCCCATCGCAGGTCGGCCCCGGTCGGCGGCACAGCAGTGTAAATCCGCTAATGCCACGTTGCAGGACGGATCGGGGTGTGATGCGCAAACGCGGTCCCGGCCGTGACCGGACCGCGCACGGATGCGCACGATGGGAGCCGTCCGCATACCCAGAAGATACGGAAACTCCACTATGAAGCGGCATCATCCACCCCAGCTCGGAGGATGCGCCAGCAACTTATTCGGCCCTAGGAACTCCGAGTCTAGGAAACAGGAACGGGGGCGGCACGAGTAGGAGTTACCCGAATTTCCCTGTGGATTACTTAGCCGGACGCAGCCATCTACTCAACCTTTTGGGGTCACTACCTGCGTACCCGCAGGTCAGAGGCTGCCGCGTTCCTTGAATTCGGCGATTTCGCGCCGCAGCGAAGCGATCTCCTCCACCAGCTGGACGGGCCAGGAGCCTCTCGAGGCGGTGACGGATCGACTTTACCGGCGATGTTACCGCCGGGTAACATCAGGGAATGCACCTCCTCCTGCGAACCATCCTGATGCTCTTCACGTCCGCCCGCCGCCCCGCGCTGACCATCTGGGACACTTCCTCCCTGCCGCTCAAGGTCCTGCCCACGGACATCGACATCGCCATGCACGTCAACAACGGCATGTACTTTTCCCTGATGGACCTGGGCCGGTTCGACCTCATGGTCCGCAGCGGCGTCTGGAAAACCATGCGCCGGCGCGGCTGGAGCCCCGTGGCGGCGGGGGAGACCATCGCCTTCCGGAAATCGCTGCAGCTGTGGCAGAGATACACGATAGAGACAAAGATCATCGGTCTGGACGCCAAAGCCATCTACTTCGAGCAGCGCATGGTGGCCGACGGCGAGATTTACGCCCGTGCCTACATCGCCACACGCCTGGTCAGCAAGGGCAAGCCGGTCAGCCAGGAGGAGATCCTGCGCGAGTTCGGCCAGCCCCCGGCGGGACTCGAACTCCCCGCGTGGATCCATGAATGGCGTGAAACAAACGCCCTCCCCGGCAGCCGGACGCCGGCCCCGCACGTGTGGGAAGCTGTGGCAGAGGCGGACCTAAGCGCCCACATCCCGGCGGCTCAGGGCAACGGCGGCCAGGACCACCAGGCCGGCTGAAATGCCCCAGAGCCACCCGGCAGCGGCCCAATCCGCGCCGTTGGCCACTGGCGAATTGCCGTAGGCCCAGTGGTACGGGCTCAGGTTCAGCAGCCACTCCACGTCCTGGCTTTGGCGTCCTACGGCGTTGAAGACATAACCGAGGACCCCCACCGCGGCACCGGCGGCCAGACCGTAAGTACGGCGGCCGGTGATGGCTCCTACGCACAATGCTACTGTTCCGCTCAGGAGGGCCAGCCCGGCGAAGAGAACTGACGCCCCGAAGAGGTTTTCCGGCCGGATCTCCAGCTGGGCCGGTTCGTTGAGCAGCCGGATCAGCACAAAGACCAGCGCCGTCAGCAGAACCAGCCTCAGCAGCAAGGCGAGGGCGCGCTCCAACACCACTTGGGCGCGCGTAACGCCGTGGGCAAGGGTGAGTTCGAGCTGGCCGGACTCCTCGTCCCCGCCCACCGCAGCGGCGCCCCACGCAACGGATGCGATGGTCATCAGCATGAACCCGATCAGCCCGAATTGTGTGGCCTGGGTATACCCCGGCCCGGTGGCGATCTGATCATAGTTCAGGGCCTTGGTCATCTCGGCGGGCAAAGCTTTGATCAAATCCCGCATCTGCGCGCTGCCGCCCAAGGACTGGTACAGCGGCAGGTACAGGAAGATCGCGGCGGCCAAGCCGGCTCCCCAGCCCAGGGTTGAGCGCCAGGTGTCAAAGAACGCCCGGCGGAACAGCGGAAGGGTGGTGCTCACGGTGCAACCTCCTGCGGGCTCGAGTACATCTTCAGCACCGAGTCCTCCAGGTCGGGTTCCTCGAGCACGAGGTCCTTGAGGTGCAGCAGCGTTCCCAGGGTGCGGATGAGTGGCTGGATATCACCCTCAAGAGTGGCGGAAAGGGTCACTCCGTCACCGGACTCGAGCACCTCCACATGTCCGACGCCGGGCACGGACCCCAGCAGCGCCGCGGCGTCGTGCGCTGTAATCCCGTCTGCCGTGAGCCGCATCCGCCGGACGGCGGCCTCGCGGAGACCGGCCACGGATTCCACGGTGATGATCCGGCCGTCGCGCAGGATGGCTACCGTGTCTGCGGTCTGCTGGACTTCGCTCAGGACGTGGGAACTGAGGAAGATGGTCTGGCCTTTGTGCCGCGCCTCGCGGACCATCGCGTGGAACTCCTGCTGGACCAGCGGATCCAGGCCGCTGGTGGGCTCGTCCAGGACCAGGAGTTCGGGCTCGTGCATAAACGCCTGCAGCAGGCCGAGTTTCTGCTTGTTGCCCTTGGACAGTTTCCGGGTGTGCCGGCCAAGGTCCAGCCCCAAACGCTCGGCCAGTTCATTGATCCGTCCTGGCGGAACGGGACCGCTGATGGCCGCATAGTGATCCAGGAGCTTGCGTCCAGTCACGCGGCCCTCAAGGAACAGCTCGCCGGGAAGGTAACCGATCCGGCGCCGGAGTTCCGGCCCGCCCACCCGTGGGTCAACGCCCAGGACCCGGACTTCCCCGGAGGTGGGACGGATGATGTCCAGCAGGCAGCGCATGGTGGTGGTTTTGCCTGCGCCGTTGGGGCCAATCACGCCGAAGACGGAGCCGGCGTCGACGGCGAAATCGATACCGTGGAGCACTTCACGCCGGCCGAATTTCTTGGTGAGCGACCTGACGGAAATTGCAGTGGTCATGCACCCTCCTTTGCCCGGTGTCCGGCGGCTGATGAGGCCAAGGGTAAGCTCCCGTGAGGCCGTCTGTACACGGACTTTCATCCTTATTCCCGATGACGCGGGAAGCGAACAGGGGACCCGTGGCCGCGACATCCGCCGCACGCTCGCGTACCGTTGAAGCCATGGCTACCCTAGACATCACAGGTGAACAGTTCGCATCGACCATCGAGGGCAATGACATTGTCCTGGTGGACTTCTGGGCTGAGTGGTGCGGTCCGTGCAAGCAGTTCGGGCCCACGTACAAGGCGGTATCGGAGAAGCACACCGATGTCCTGTTCACGAAGGTGGACACCGAGGCTGAGCAGCAGCTCGCCGCCGAGGCCGGAATCACCTCCATCCCCACGCTCATGGCGTTCCGTGAAAAGGTCCTGGTGTTCTCGCAGCCCGGCGCCCTGAACGCCCAGCAGCTCGAACAGGTGGTTGACGCGGTCAAGGCCCTGGACATGGACGAGGTCCACGCCCACGTGGCGCGCTCGCAGGCGGAAGCCGAAGCAACCGCCGGCGAGCCGGCCGGACCGCAGGACTGACTTTCGTTAAAGCAACGCGGGGTCACTTTCCGCCCAATAACTTCGGTTCTTCGGGCGAAAAGTGACCCCGCGTTGCTGTTTGCGGACGGCTAGATGCGCTCCACTTTGACCGGTTCGGCCAGCAGGGCGCTCAATGACTCGTTCAGGTCCTGGACGGCTGTGCCCTTGGAGTGCTTTTCCAGCTCTTCTTCCGACGCCCACTGCTCGGTCAGGACCAGCTTCTCTTCGGTGGCCTCGGTCAGCTCGTAGCGGATGCAGCCGGGCTCGTTCACCACCTCGTCAATGGCGATTTCCAGGGCGAGCTTCACACGGAAGAACTCGCCCTCGTTCGGGATGAATGTTGCCTTGAGGTCGATGGGTGCAGTCATGGATTTCACAATACCGGGGAGCGCAGGGTGTAGCGTGCCATCATGCGCGCTTACACAGCCGGGGACACTGACGTCCCGTTGCTCGAAGAGACCATCGGGACGAACTTTGAGCGTGTGGTGGCCCGGTTCCCCTTCCACGACGCACTGATCGAGGCCGCGGCCGTGCCCGGCGCCGACGCCCGCCGCTGGAGCTACACCAAGATGAACGACGACGTCGACCGCCTCGCGCGTGCGCTCCTCGCCTTGGGTGTTGCCAAGGGTGACAGGGTGGGCATCTGGAGCCCGAACTGTGCGGAGTGGACCATCCTGCAATACGCCACCGCCAAGGCCGGCGCCATTCTGGTGAACGTGAATCCCGCGTACCGTAGCCACGAGCTGGAGTTCGTGGTGAAGCAGAACGGCATGCGGATGCTGGTGGCTGCGCCCTCGGACCGCACTGCCGATTACGTGGCGATGGCGCGCAAGGCGCTGGCAACCTGTCCGGAGCTCCGGGAACTGGTGTTCCTGCCGGACTCCGGAACGGAGGGGCTCGACGCCGGCGTCCCCCAAAGTGCTGAGGAGCTGACGTACGCCGAGCTGCTCAAGCGGGCTGACGACGTCGGGCATTCCGGCCTGAAGGCGCGGATGGCCGAACTTGACCCGCACGACCCCATCAACCTGCAGTACACGTCCGGGACCACAGGTTTCCCCAAGGGTGCCACGCTGACCCACCACAACATCCTGAACAACGGCTACTCGATCGGCGAACTGCTGGGGTACACCGAACATGACCGGGTGGTTATTCCGGTGCCGTTCTACCACTGCTTCGGGATGGTGATCGGCAACCTGGCCGCGCTCAGCCACGGTGCTGCCACCATCATTCCCGGCCGCGGCTTCAACCCGGCCGCGGCGCTGGAAGCCGTGCAGGACTTCGGCGGAACGTCGCTCTACGGCGTGCCCACCATGTTCATTGCCGAGCTCTCCCTGCCTGACTTCGCCTCCTACGATCTCTCAACACTGCGGACCGGCGTGATGGCGGGCTCGCTGTGCCCCATCGAGGTGATGAACAGGGTGATCTCGGAGATGAACATGAAGGATGTGGCCATTTGCTACGGCATGACCGAGACGTCGCCGGTGTCCACCATGACCCGCGACGGCGACACCCTGCAGCAGCGGACCGAGACGGTTGGCCGCACCATGCCGCGGCTGGAAAGCCAGATTGTGGATCCTGCGTCGGGCGAGGTGCTGGAACGCGGCGAGATCGGCGAGCTCTGCACCCGCGGCTACGCGGTGATGCAGGGCTACTGGGACCAGCCCGACAAGACCGCGGAAGCAATCGATGCTGACGGCTGGATGCACACCGGCGACCTGGCCCGGATGGATGAGGACGGCTACGTGGTGATCGAGGGCCGGATCAAGGACATGGTGATCCGCGGCGGCGAGAACATCTACCCGCGCGAGGTTGAGGAGTTCCTGTACGGCCACCCCTCGATCCAGGACGTGCAGGTGATCGGCGTGCCGGACCCCAGGTACGGTGAGGAACTGATGGCCTGCATCATCCTCAAGCCCGGCGCGGAACCGCTGGACGCGGCCGCCGTCGCCGAATTCTGCCGCGGGCAGCTGGCGCACTACAAGATCCCGCGCTACGTGGACATCCGCCAGAGCTTCCCGATGACCGTCTCCGGAAAGATCCGCAAGGTTCAGATGCGCGAGGAAGCCGTGGCCCGGCTCGGCCTCTGACCACACCAAAGCAACGCGGGGTCACTCGTGGCCCGATAATTCGGCTTCTTTGGGCACGGAGTGACCCCGCGTTGCCGGGTCCGGGGCTGTCCTGTGGATAACTTCTGAAGGGAATCCTGCCAGGGTGCAGACTTGGTGCCATGGTTACGGCGAAGCCACTTCCCGAGGAGCTCTCCAAGCTTCCGTTCACGGTCTATCAGGCACGGGCCCTGGATGTTGCACCGAACCGCCTGCGGGCCAAGGACCTGGTGGGTGCCGGGCGGCTGATTCGGACGCACGCCGGGCGGGACCTTTCCCTGGTGGACCGGGCACGCGTGCTCTGCACTGCTACTCCGGACGCCTGGGTGTCCCACGAGACAGCGGCTGCTTTCTTCGATTTGAGCCTTCCTCCCTGGCTGGACCAGGAGCCGCGTTTCCACCTCAGCAAGCCGCATGGATTGCCCAGGGTGCGGCGCGCCGGCGTCGTCGGTCACCGCGTGCACGTGATCCCGGGCGAAGTCGTGGAAATAGACGGGATCAGGGTGAGCGGGCCTGCGCGGACGTGGCTTGACCTGGCCCATGAGCTGCCCCTGCGATATCTCGTGGCCATGGGAGACCAGCTGATCCGCGTTCCCCGGCCGGAGCTGGAGTTCCGCAGCACGCCCTTCGCCCATACCGATGGTCTGCGCCTGCTGATCCGGCAGCATCCCAACATGAAAGGCGTTGAAAAGGCGCGGCTGGCGCTGGATGAGATGCGGGTAGGGTCTGATTCGTTCCCCGAAACGTTCCTTCGGCTGGCGCTCGCGGACGCGCACCTGCCTGAACCCGAATTGCAGCTCCGTCTTGATCCCGACGATCCGAGGTCGCCCGCAGCCGATCTTGGCTTCCGGAAACACCGGATCGCGGTGCAGTACGACGGCGAACATCACCGGTCGCGGGAACAGCAGTCGCGCGATAACCGCCGCGACGAATTCTTCATCAGCGCGGGATGGTCCTATTTCAAACCGAACGCAGACGATCTCGCCGAGGATTTTCAGGGCCTCATTGCCAGAATCAAACGGGCCCGCCGCTAATAAAACCAACCCGGGGTCACTCCTGGCCCGATGACCGAGGTTTTTTGGGCCGGGAGTGACCCCGCGTTGCAGCGTTATTCGGGCTGGTTGCCTGCGGCGCCGTTGATGGTGAACGGTGTGGAGACTCCCTCGTACATGAGGTGCGCGACGAGGCCGTCGACAGCATGCGGGAGGGTGTGGCAGTGATCGCTCCAGATGCCCGGGTTGTCGGCCATAAAGGCTATTTCGTAGGACTCGCCGGGATGGACGTCGAGCGAATCCACCCACCACGGGCTTCCCGATGCCGGCGCCCCGTCGCGTGAAAGTACGACGACGTGGTGGCCGTGCAGGTGCATCGGATGCACCTCGCCGGTCTCGTTGACGATGCGCATCGCCACGACGTCGCCCTCGCTGACATGGAACATCGGGACGTCGGGGAAGAGCTGACCGTTGATGGTCCAGAAGTTGCCGGGGCGGCCGTCGATCAGGCCGTAGCGCCGTCCGATTACGTAGTCGAACGTCCGGTCCGGCGAACCCGCGTCGAAGCCGAGTGGGGCCGGGGCGCCGTAGGCCAGCAGGTCGAGCGTCTCGGCAGGCTGGCGCACTGGTGGCGCGGTCATGGCCGGATCGCCGATGGAGATGCTTCTGGCCCCGCCGGCATGGAGGCGCACCGAACCCTGCCCGGGCGCCGGCACCGTGACATCCAGACGCCCGCCTGCGGGGATGAGCACTCTCCTTCCTTCCACGGGCGTAGGGCCGTTAACCTCGTGCCCGTCAGTTGCGGCAACCCGGAAGGGAGCGTCCGACCAGACCGCAGCGGTGCCCTGGTCTGTGTTGATGATGCGGAACCGTACTGTGGAGCCGGGGACGGCGGCCACATGGTGGTCCTCCACCCGGCCGTTGAGCGTGTGCTGGCCCCCGTAGACGTGCAGGAGGGCAATAACGTCAGTTCCGGCGTCGGGTCCGGGCCCGCCGTCGTCGACCGCGCCGTTGTTGTCCCCGCCGGCCGGCGCCCCGGCCGCCAGCCCGGCGGGCGGCCCGGCGGGTTCGATCACAACCGCACCGAACAGCCCGCCTTCGACCTGCTCATGCGAGACCTGGTGCGAGTGGTACCAGTACGTCCCGGCGTCGGCGACGACGAACCGGTAGACGTGACGGCCACCGGCGGGGACCGCGTCCTGCGTGATGCCCGCGACGCCGTCAGCGGCATTCGGCACGTCAATGCCATGCCAGTGCAGGGTGGCTCCGGCCGCGACCGACTCGTTGACGAACACCACCTCCACGAGATCTCCCTGCCGCGCCCGGAGGGTCGGGCCTGGGGATGTGCCGTTTACCGTGTACCCCTCAACCGGATGCCCGCCAGGAATGTTGATGGCCTGCTGCCTGGCCACGAGTTCGACGCGGACATCAGGATGCCGGAGCGGGTCGGCGATCAGCCCCGTCACGCTGACGGCACTCACCTGACCGGGTGCGCCGGCGCCTGAACCGCCGGCGCCTGAACCGCCGGCGCCTGAACCGCCGCTGCCGGTGCCGGCATGGATATGGCCCGGGTCCCCCCGGCCCATATCCATGACGCCCATGTCCATGACCGAGTACTCGCCAAGCAGCGTCGAACTCCACGCCAGGGCGCCCAGGCCAAGCGCGCTGGTCACCGCGACGGCGGCGCCAACACGCCGGAACAGCTCACGTTGCGATGACATCGGAGGCGGGCTGCTCAGCCCTGACGGTCCTGGACTGCCTGATGCGCAGCGCCGCGTGCACGGCGGTGAGCAGTACGGCCAGGGCGTTGGCGCCGTGGATCAGGCCGAGGTAGGGCACATCGGTGATGGAGTATCCAAGGGTGATCTGCAGCGCCACCAGGCCAAGCACAATGGCCGCCCACAGGCGGGCAGCGCGTACCTTCACGAAGAATGCGACGGCCAGCAGGGCGAGGGCGGCCACCGGGATGACCATTCCGCCCACGATCCCGTGGATCGGGAACCCGAGCTCGCCGACGAAATTAGCCTGGCGGCTCTCCACGAGCGCTTTGTCAACGACGTGCCCTTCCTGGATGTAGTGCGCCACGCCGCCGAGGGCGAAGGCGATCGAGGCGGCCTGGACGGCGACCCCGACGGCGACGATCCAGGCGATGATCGAATAGGTCCTGCGCATGATGTCCTCCTGATCGTGCGGATTCCGCTCAGTGGCATCCGCCTTGGATCCGACGTTAGGCGTGCGGTTGTGAGGGCGTAACGCGGGTGGCCGCAGGGGGGATGGAGGCCAGCCGCGGGGGAGGGTAAGGAGGACCCCCTCCCGGGAAACGCACGGGAGGCGGATCATGGAATTGTGCTCCGACGATGGGGATTGCTTGCCACGCTGGCTCCGATCGGGGCGGCGGCGCTTCTTTATGTCGTGATCATCCGCGGCTTCGTGGACTCCAGTGCGGATCATGCCCTTGCCTGGCCCTTGCTCGGCGTGCTGCCCACGTTCGTTTTCGGCATGTGGCTGCTCACGGTGTCCTCATCCCGGTCTGCGGTTTTCATCGCGATGGCATCCACCGCCATGGCAGTCGGCTCGGCGAGTGAAACGGCGGTGCTCCGGAACGCCTGGTGGATCCAGGAGCCGTGGTTCCCGCTCCTGAACATCATCGGCGTAAGCGCAGATGCTGTGTCGACAGCCGCCTTCCTGACCATGTTCGTCACCTACCCCACAGGCACCCTGGAGCGGAGATGGCAACGGATCGCCGTCGTTTTCCTCTGGGTACCGGTGCTGGTGGGCCCGCTGACCCTGCTGACAACCCCACACCTGGTCCTGCAGCCATACTTGGGCATCAGCGGGGACTCCGTACCGAACCCCTACGTTGTGCCGTGGCTGGAATGGGCCGCCCCGGTGGTGTACTACTTCCTCATCCAGCCAACCGTGAGCGTGCTGCTAGGGCTTGGGCTGTTCTACTCCCGGGCCCTCTTCGGCGGTACCGAGGTCCGCGCGCGGATGCGGGTGGTCACGTGGGTGGTCACGGGGTCCCTGGTCAGTTTCATGCTGTGGTCCACCGTCCCGCCGCCGTGGGACGCTGCGGCCGCCTTTGCCGTCTTCGCTTCACTCATCGCGATTCCGCTGTCAGCCATCCACGGCATCTTCCGGTACGGAGCGTTCGACATCGCACCGGATGACCGCGGACGGCTTGTAGCCCGCTCGTCCGACCTGCTGATCACGGTGCTGTACGGGATCGGCACCGCGACGCCGGCGGTGCTTCTTGCTGACAGCCTGCCGGTGATCGGCGCCGTCCTGCTCACCGCTGCGCTCGCCATCTGCCTGCTGCCGGTGCGTGGCTGGCTGCAGAGGTGGATTCACCGCTCGGTCTTCGGGGACCGGGACCGCCAGTTGAGGCTGCTCAGCGAGCTTGGTTCCCGCCTGGAGCAGTCCGTCGAGCCCGGGGATCTGCTCACCCGGCTGGCAGAAACCGTGCGGTACGGACTTGACGCCGGCTGGGTGCGGATCCGGCTGGCAGCAGCTGACGGCGGGCTCGCCGGGTCGCCGATGGGCCTGGCCGGTGAGGTGGCAGGGGATCCGGTTGACTCCTGCGTCCTGGCGCGGGCCGATGAGATCCTGGGGCGCATCGACGTCGGCCCGCGTCGGCGCGGAGACTACACCGACGCTGAACGTGCGCTGCTCCGGACGGTCGCCGGACAGGCCGCAGCATCCGTCGCCAATGTCCGGCTGAGTGCCCAGCTCGCCCAGCAGCTCACAGACCTGACCGCCTCCCGGGAGCGCCTCGTTGCTGCCCAGGACGATGAGCGGAAGCGCCTGGAGCGGGACCTGCATGACGGAATCCAGCAGAATGTGGTGGCACAGATAGCCGGTCTTCGTCTGGCCCGTAACCGCCTCCAGCGCGGCGAGCTCACCGCCAACGAGCTGGTCGAACTGCAGGAGCAGGCCAGGGAAACGCTCACCGACCTTAGGGAGCTCGCGCACGGCATCCACCCGCCCGTGTTGAGTGACAACGGCCTCGTGGCGGCCATCGAGTCGAGCGTGGCCAGGTTCCCGATCCCGCTGACCGTCGAAGCCGCTGACGGCATACGCGCCGAGCGTTTCCCTGAGGACGTGGAGACGACGGCCTACTACGTTGTGCGGGAGGCGCTCGCAAACACCGCGAAGCACGCCCACGCTACCGCCGCCGCCGTCGGCCTCGAACGGCAGAACGGACATCTCCGGATCGCGATCACCGACGACGGCTGCGGGATCAGCACACCCCTGCGCGCCACCGGGGGCGGCCTGGCGAACATCCGCGACCGGGTGGCCGCGCTGCGGGGCACGGTGAACGTCTCCGGCAACGACCCGTCCGGCACCACCGTGCAGGTGGACCTCCCCGTCGAGCGGGAGGAGCGCCGAGTTGGATGAGCCGGGCGTCCTGCGGGTGGTCATCGCCGAGGACAACTACCTTGTACGCGAGGGGATCCGCCGCCTGCTGGAGGACTCGGGCGAAATCGATGTGGTCGCCTGCACAGGAAACGCCACAGAGCTCCTTGACGCCGTGCGCCGGTTCTCCCCGGACGCGGTGCTCACCGATATCCGGATGCCGCCCGGCCATCACATGGAGGGGATCGGGGCGGCCCGCCTGATCCGCTCATCGCACCCGGACACCGGCGTGGTGGTGCTCTCCCAGCACGCTGACCAGAGCTATGCGCTCGCCCTCTTCGCCGAAGGATCCGCGGGCCTCGGGTATCTGCTGAAGGACCGGGTCGGCGACCTCGAGGACCTCGTGCACGCCCTTCGGGAAGTGCGGGCTGGCGGCTCGGTCATTGATCCGCAGATCGTCGACACGCTGGTGCGCCGACGCAGCGCGGCCGCGGCGAATCCGCTCGCCGACCTCTCACCGCGTGAGCTCGACGTCCTGCGGGAGATGGCGCAGGGGAAAACAAACGCGGGCATCGAGCGCTCGCTGTTCCTGTCCTCATCCACCGTGGAAAAGCACGTCAACGCAATCTTCACTAAGCTCCGCCTCCCCGCGACGGGAGTACACCGCCGGGTTGCCGCGGTGCTCGCGTTCCTGCAGAGGAACGGCGAGGACACCGCGGCCCAGGAACACGAAACCTGAGGTCCGGCCCAGGTGCAACGCGGGGTCACTCCTTGCCCGATAATTGAGGTTTATCGGGCGTGGAGTGACCCCGCGTTGCTTTAAACAGGTGGGGCTAGCGGAGGTTGCGGTTGATGGCCCGCACGCCAACGGCCAGGCCGACGGCGGCGGTCACCGACGCTGCCAGCAGGCCCAGGAGGGTGTCCGTCCCGGCGGCGCCGGCGAACAGTTCGCGCTCTGCGTTGACGAGGTAGGTCAGGGGGTTGAACAGGCTGGCTGTCTTCATCCAGTCAGGCCCCGCTTCAATAGGGAGCATGATGCCGGAGAGGATCATCAGCGGGAAGAGGAGGGTCTGCTGCACACCCCAGAAGATCCACTCCTTATTCTGTGACACCAGGGCCAGGGCGTAGGAAAGCGCACCCAGGCCGATGCCGAAGATGCCCAGGATCACCAGGCCTGCCAGCACATGCAGCGGGTGGAAAACGAAGCCGAACGGGATGCAGGCCAGCACAATGATCAGTCCCTGCACCACCAGGGGTGCCCACTCCTTCAGGGCCCGCCCGATCATCAGCGACGAACGGGACAACGGGGTGGCCAGGATCCGTTCGTACGAGCCGGTCATGAGCTCATACTGCAAATTGGAGCCGGTCATGGAGGTACCGAACAGGGCAATCATCACCACGACGCCGGGCAGGAACCACTGCAGCGTGGACTGGCCCCCGAACGCCGGGGCACCCACGGCCGCACCGAGCAGCGGACCGAACAGCCCCAGGAACACGAGCGGCTGCAGGAGCGAAAAGACCAGCGAGAAGGGATCCCGCAGCGGCAGCAGCATTTCGCGCCAGAACACGTACTTCGTGTCCCGGAGCACCTGGCCGAGACCAGGTTTCGTCAGGACCTCTGCAGCACTTTGAACGGTCATCAGCGGTTCGCTCCTTCGCGCAGGTTGCGCCCGGTCAGTTCCAGGAACACGTCGTCCAGCGTGGGCGGTTTCAGTTCCAGCGACTGGGCCGGGGCGCCGGCGTCGTTCATCTCCTTCAGCAGTGCAGGAGCCAGCCGCGCGCCTTCGGTGAGCCGGAGCCGGAAGCGGACGACGCCGTCGTACACGTTTTCGTTCACCTCGCCGCCGGCGGCGGCTCGGCCCAGCAGCCCGCGCACTCCGGACGCCGCGTCCGCCGCCACCTCGACAGCCAGCAGGTCACCGGCGAGGTTGGCCTTGAGCCGGGCAGCCGTGTCGTCGGCGATGATTTCGCCGTGGTCGATCACGATCACCCGTTCTGACATCAGGTCGGCCTCGTCCATATAGTGCGTGGTCAGCACGATGGTGGTGCCGTGCTCGGCCCGCATCCGCATGATGTGCTCCCACAGGTTGGCGCGGTTCTGCGGGTCCATGCCGGTGGAGGGCTCATCGAGGAACAGCAGCCGCGGGGAGTGCATCAGGCCCAGGGCAACGTCCATCCGGCGCCGCTGCCCGCCGGACAGCTTGACGACGGTGCGTTTGGCGAGGTCGGTGAGGTCCAGTGATTTCAGCAGCTCCTGTGCCCGCGCGGCGGCATCTGCGCTGTTCATGCCGTAAAACCGCCCCTGCATCATTAGTTCGTCGATGACCCGGAAGCTGTGGCCGCCGCCGTTGCCCTGGCCGATGTACCCGATCCTGGCGCGCACGCCGGCCGGGTCCGCCAGCACGTCCACGCCGGCAACGGTGGCTGTGCCGGAGGTGGGCCTGAGCAGTGTGGTGAGCATCCGGAGGGTGGTGGACTTGCCTGCGCCGTTCGGGCCGAGGAACGCCACCAGCTCGCCCGGCGCAACGTCGATGTTGACGCCCTTGACGGCCTCGACTGCTTCCTTCTTAACGACGAAGGTCTTGGTCAATTTGTCAGTGTGGATCATGGCTGACTCCAGAGATTTCGGCATTCCGGGGCTCTGGTTCGGGCTCCATGGCGCCACGGTATACCCTTCGGAGCGGTCAGTCCACGGCAAATCCGTCAGTGCCGGCGGTGGTCCTGGATGGTGATCCGCGGCCCGAACGTGGGTTTGCGGAAGCCGCTCAGGCCGATCATGCGGACCACGCGCTGCCGGTGGCCCTTCCACGGTTCCAGCAGGGCCAGCATGCCGGCGTCATCGGTGCGCCGGCCGGTCAGGGCGGCCCCCACGTAGGCCGCCAGGTGGTAATCGCCCACCGCGATGGAGTCCGGGCAACCGTGCGTCCGCTGCACCACTTCCGCCGCGGTCCACACACCGATGCCGGGAATGAGCTGCATCTTTGCAGCTGCCTCGGCTGCCGGCAGCGCCGCCAGCCGTTCAAGCGCGACGGCGGAGCGCAGCGCCCGCATGACGGTGTCCGAGCGCTGCGGGCCGACTCCGGCCTGGTGCCACTCCCAGGACGGGATGCGCAGCCACTGCCCGGGGGTGGGCTGGACGAGGAGTCCCTCCGGCGCGGCGGTTCCGGCAGCAGGCGCCGCAGAGCCAAAGCGGTACATCAGGTAGCGGTAGCCCCGGCGCGCTTCGATGACGGTGACCTTCTGCTCGAGGATGGTGGGCACCAGGCAATCGACCATCCGGCCGGTGGAGGGGAGCCGGACCGCAAGGTTCCTGCGGCGGGCCTCACGGACCATCCGGGGGAGGGTGGCGTGGAAGGCCGGCTCGTCAAAGGCGGACCAGTCGTCGCCCGAGCCCAGGAGGCGGGGCACACCGGCGATACCGGCCTCTGCGCCGGGACCCCAGGCCTGGGCATCCACATGGGCTTCCCGGATGGCCCCGCCAGCCGCCCCCGTGGCCCCGCCGGCTGCCCCCGGGACCCGGCCGCCGCCCGCCCCGCCGGTTAAGGTCAGGCGCAGCGTGACCGGACCGTCCGCCGTCGTAAAGGCAGTCCAGAACCCGTCCGGGCGGGACGAAAACGAAGGATCCCCGGTGCCCCTGAGCAGAACTCCCAGGGTCTGGGACAGGCTGTACGGACCGTCCGGATACCACCGCAGGGAAGCGTCCGCTGCGGCGGCCAGGCCGGCCGGGAGCTCTGCGATGGTCACTGAACCATCGTCCCACGCGGGGCTGACAGGAGCCCCACCAGCGGAGCAGGGGAGGGACCAAAGACCCGTCGCGGAGGACCGATCCGGGACTAGAATCCCAGGTGTGGCGCGGACCGCCGCGTCTTCCCTACGACGTGTCAGGTGAGTGCAATGGGTGGAGTGGTCCATTTTGAAATTCCCGCCGATGATCAGGAGCGGGCCCGGAGCTTCTACAAGGACATTTTCGGCTGGCGGATCGACCCCATGCCCGATATGGCGTACAACATGGTGATCACCACGCCCATGGACGAAGCCACGGGCGCACCCACGCAGCCCGGTGCCATCAACGGCGGCATGATGGCCAGGGAAGGGGAGATCACCAGCCCTGTCATCACGGTGGATGTGGAGGACATTGACGCGACCCTGAAGACGGTGGGGGAGCGCGGCGGGTCGGTGGTCATGCCCAAGAACGAGATACCTGGCATGGGCTACTTCGCCTACTTCAAGGACTCCGAGGGCAACATCCTGGGACTGTGGGAGAACCTGCCCGCCGGTGCCTAAATCGGTCGGCGGTGAGGAGACGGTAACTTTGTACCTATGAAGTACGCCCAGTCCATTTTGGACCTCATCGGCAATACCCCGCTCATCAAGCTCAACCATGTGACCGACGGCGTCAAAGCCACCGTCCTGGTCAAACTGGAGTACCTGAATCCCGGTGGTTCCATCAAGGACCGCATCGCGATCAAGATGATCGAGGATGCCGAACGCGACGGCAAGCTGCTCCCCGGCGGAACCATCGTGGAGCCCACGTCCGGCAACACCGGAGTGGGCCTGGCCCTGGTGGCGCAGCAAAAAGGCTACAAGTGCATTTTCGTGGTCCCGGACAAGGTGGGCGAGGACAAGCGCGCCGTCCTGCAGGCCTACGGCGCCGAAGTGGTGGTGACGCCAACCTCTGTCGCGCCGGACAGCCCGCAAAGCTACTACAGCGTCTCGGACCGGCTGGTGACCGAGATCCCCGGCGCCTACAAGCCGGACCAGTTCTCCAACCCGGCCGCCCCGCGCAGCCACTACGAGACCACGGGGCCGGAAATCTGGCGGGACACCGAGGGCCGGATCACCCACTGCGTGATCGGCGCCGGCACCGGCGGCACCATCACCGGGACCGGGCGCTACCTCAAGGAAGTCTCCGCTGACCGTCCGGAGTCCGACGGCGGCGTGGTCAGGATCATCGGGGCGGACCCCGCAGGTTCGGTGTACTCCGGCGGGACGGGCCGCCCTTACTTCGTCGAAGGTGTCGGCGAGGACATGTGGCCGGCCAACTATGACAAATCCGTCCCGGACCAGGTCCTGGCCGTCAGCGATGCCGACTCCTTCGCCATGACCCGGCGGCTGGCCCGCGAGGAAGGGCTGCTGGTGGGCGGCTCGTCCGGCATGGCCGTGGTGGCTGCCCTGCAGACCGCCCGCGACCTGCCCGAAAACGCGGTGGTGGTGGTCATCCTGCCGGATTCCGGCCGCGGCTACCTGGCCAAGATCTTCAACGACCAGTGGATGCGCTCCTACGGCTTCCTGTCCGGCGGCGAGGAAGCGTCCGTGGGTGAGGTGATCAAATCCAAGACCGGCGAAATGCCGGACCTCGTCCACATCCACCCGAACGAGACCGTGCGCGATGTCATCAACATCATGAACGAGTTCGGCGTCAGCCACATCCCGGTCCTTTCGCAGGAACCGCCGGTGGTGATGGGTGAGGTCCTGGGCGCGGTTGATGAACGGTCCCTCACCTCCAAGCTGTTCCGCGGCGAGGCCAAGCTGACGGACAAGATCTCCGAGCATATGGGTCCCAAACTGCCGGTCATCGGCTCGCTGGAGACCATCTCGGCGGCCCGCGAACTGCTCTCCGACGTGGACACCGTGATGGTGACGTTCGTCGGCGCACCTGTGGGGATCCTGACCCGCCATGACCTCCTCGCGTACCTCAGCAACTGACTGCCCCGCAACTGACCTGCTTCAGCAACGAACTGCAAAGGAACCCCATGTCTGCAGAAAACCAGGGCTTCAACACCCGCGCCGTCCATGCCGGCCAGGCCTTCGAGCCCCGCACGGGAGCCGTGGTCCCGCCGCTGCACTTCAGCTCCACCTACGCCCAGGACGGCATCGGCAACCTGCGCGGCGGCTACGAGTACGGCCGCGGCGGCAACCCCACCCGGGATTCGCTGCAGGAGCAGCTCGCAGCGCTCGAGGGCGGCAACGCTGCCTTTTCCTTCAGTTCAGGCCTCGCGGCTGAAGATTCCCTGATCCGGGCCCTCACCAGGCCCGGGGACCATATTGTGCTCGGCAACGATGCCTACGGCGGCACCTACCGCCTCATCAGCAGGATCCTGGGCGACTGGGGGATCGGCAACACCCCGGTGGACATGGCTGACCTCGATGCTGTCCGCGCTGCCGTCGCTGCGAACAAGACCCGCTTCGTGTGGGTGGAGACCCCGTCCAACCCGCTGATGAAGATCACCGACATCGAGGCGCTCGCCGCCATTGCGCACGACGCCGGGGCCCTCCTGGTGGTGGACAACACCTTTGCGTCGCCCTACCTGCAGACACCGCTCGCCCTGGGTGCCGACGTCGTGGTTCACTCCACCACAAAGTACATCGGCGGCCACTCCGACGTGGTGGGCGGTGCCGTCGTGGTCAACGACGCGGAGCTTGCCGAGAAGATCGGCTTCGTCCAGTTCGCCGTGGGCGCGGTCTCCGGCCCCATGGACGCCTTCCTGACCACGCGCGGCCTGAAGACCCTCGGCGTGCGCATGGACCGGCACAGCGAGAATGGCCAGGCGGTGGCCGAATGGCTGCTGCAGCGCCCCGAGGTGGAAGCCGTGCTGTACCCGGGCCTGCCCTCCCACCCGGGCCACGAGCTGGCGAAGAAGCAGATGAAGAGGTTCGGCGGCATGGTCTCCGTCCAGTTCAAGGGCGGCGAGGCAGCGGCCCGCACGGTGGCTGAAAACACCTCCGTGTTTACCCTGGCGGAATCCCTCGGAGGCATCGAGTCGCTGATGAACTACCCCTCGGAGATGACCCACGCCTCGGTGAAGGGCACGGAGCTTGCCGTTCCGGTCAACCTGATCCGCCTCTCGTGCGGCATCGAGGACGTGGAGGACCTGATCGCGGACCTGGAGAAGGCCTTCACCTTCCTCAAGTAAGCAGCCCCGGGAACCTGGCTTTCTTAAAGAAAGTCAGCTACGGTTTCCGGTATGCCTCTCCGTTCAGACTGGTCCCAGCGCACCTGCAGCCTGGCCCGCGGCCTCGACATCCTGGGTGACCCCTGGAGTGTCCTGGTGCTCCGCGAGGTCTTTTTCGGGAACGGGCGCTTCGACGCCATGAAGTCCCGGCTCGCCGTCGCGGACTCCGTGCTCACCAAGCGCCTCGCGGGCCTGGTGGAGGCGGGGCTGCTCAGCAAAAGGGCGTACGACGACGGCGGCCGAACCCGCCACGAATACGTCCTCACCCCCAGCGGTGAGGACACCCTCCCGGTCCTGAACGCGGTCGCGATCTGGTCCGAGAAGCACCTCCGCGCGCCCTCGGACACTGCTCACATGTTCGTGGTCCACTCCGGCTGCGGCCAGCGCACCAGCTCGGCGGACACCTGCACCGGCTGCGGCCAGCGCCTCACCGCAGCCAACACCAGTTGGCACAGCCTCACCCGGACGCCGGACCCGGTTCCGTTGGCCACCGCAGCGCTACAGGCCACCGCAGCACTGCAGAACGGATCCGCAGCATGAGCGTTCCCGGGACCACCAGGCAGGCAGCACCGAAAAAGAGGATCCACCCCGCGTGGATCGTTGCGGCCGTGGCGTTCCTGGCCCTTGTGGGAGCTGCGGGATTCCGCGCCGCCCCGGGTGTCCTGATGATTCCGCTGCAGCAGGAGTTCGGCTGGTCCACCACGGTGCTTTCGGCGGCCGTCAGCATCAACCTGGTCCTGTTCGGCCTCACCGCTCCCTTCGCCGCGGCCCTGATGGAACGCTTTGGTATCCGTGCCGTGACTGCCACCGCGCTGGTCCTGATCGGAGCGGGCAGCGCGCTCACGGTCCTGGTCAACCAGTCGTGGCAGATCCTGCTGACCTGGGGCCTGCTCATCGGGCTGGGGACGGGCTCCATGGCACTCGTCTTTGCCGCCACCATCGCCAACACCTGGTTTGCCAAGAGCCGGGGGCTGGTCATCGGCATCCTGACCGCCGGCAGCGCCGCCGGCCAGCTGGTGTTCCTGCCGTTCATCGCCATGCTCGCCCAGGACCCCGGCTGGCGCCAGGCATCGCTGCTCATCGCCGCCGGAGCCCTTGCGGTTGTCCCGCTGGTGCTGAAGTTCCTCAAGAACTCACCGGCCGACGTCGGCGCCCTGCCTTATGGCGAAACGGCACCCGAGGTGCCGTCACGGCCGGCGGACAGGGTTCCCGTAGCGGGTCCTGTTCCGGACAGCGGCCGGAGCAGCAATGCCGCCGTGCGGGCCCTTCAGGTTCTCAAACGGGCCAGCAAGGTAAGGACGTTCTGGGCTCTCGTAGCGGGTTTTGCCATCTGCGGGGCCACCACCAACGGGCTGATCGGCACGCATTTCATCCCCTCCGCGCACGACCACGGCATGCCGGAAACCACGGCCGCCGGGCTGCTCGCCGTCGTCGGAATTTTCGACATCGTGGGGACCATCGCCTCCGGCTGGCTGACCGACCGCTACAACCCGCGCATCCTGCTCGCCGTGTACTACCAGTTCCGGGGGATCGGGCTGCTGGTCCTGCCGCTGCTGCTCAGCGCCACGGTCCAGCCCAGCATGATCGTCTTCGTGGTGATCTACGGGCTGGACTGGGTGGCCACCGTGCCGCCCACCGCCGCGATCTGCCGGCAGACCTTCGGGGCTGACGGCAGCGTGGTGTTCGGCTGGGTGTTCGCCGCCCACCAGCTTGGCGCGGCCGCTGCCGCCCTCGGTGCCGGCGCCATCCGTGACGCCACCGGCCAGTACACCTACGCCTGGTTCGGTGCCGCGGCCATGTGCACCATCGCAGCCGTGATCAGCGCGACCATCCGCAAGGATAAGGCTGCCAGGGAGCCCGTGCCCGCCCGAGTGGCGTAGCCGGGACTGCCATCCCGCAGGTTATTCGGCGGTCCCGATGCGGAACGTCAGCGTGCGGGCTTCCGGGCGGAGTGCGAAGTCCGGCCAGACGTCCTGGCCGCAGGCCCGCGAACCCAGGCCATGCTGGGCGGCGTCGAGGTAGAGGTAGCTGTGAGCACCTTGGGGCAGCTCGTGGGGGTGGGCCGCGGAGCTGACCTCCTGCGCCGTGTGGCGGGCCAGGGTGAAGCCGGGCCGGCGTCCCCGGGCATCCGCGATGGCGTCGATCCTCAGCCAGGGTGCGCCCGCGTTGTTCAGCTCAAGTGAACGCAGGGCACTGCGGTGCCCGCTCTCCTGGGGCTTCGCGTAAGGCACCGTGAGGTCCCCGATTGCAGCGGAGTACCGGCCAATCAACGCAGCGTGCATGCTGTCCGGATACGATTCCCTGGGCCCGGCACCAAACCAGGAGGCGCCGTCAACGGATGCGGGCAGGTCGAACCGGACACCCACGCGCGGCCAGACCATGTCCCAGCCTGCGCTGGGAATGATCTCCAGGCGCAGCCACAGCTCACCGTCCGTCAGCTGCCACTGCTCCTCAACAGTCACCGAGTCCGCGCTGTCGGCCGGGGCATACCGCGTCCGGACCACCACGCTGTCGGCTCCAGCGGCGAGGTCCTCCACACGGGCGCTCAGGCGGTCCAGGCCCGCTTTCCGCCAGACGGAGGCCGATGAAGGCGCCGGAACGCCGTTTCCGTTGTTCAGCCAGGGGTCGCCAAGGTCGTAGCTGCCGAAGCCGGCCCCGTAGTCGTTGTCCGTAGGTGCGCGCCACAGCTCGAGGCGTGGTCCGGCTGCAGGCAGACCGCCAAGCGACACGAGGCGGCCCTCCTCGAACACCGCGGGTCCCAGGGTCGCCGTGCCAGTCGCCACGGAGCCGCTCCGGCCGGCCGAGGCCACCGGGCGCGGTGCCTGTACGGCCGGCGCGGCCTCCGAGAGATCCAGTTGGGCGGCTGAAATCACGTGCCCGGCCGGTGCCCAGTCGGTGTCCTTGCGCAGGACGGCTTCAACTGTGAGCCAGTGTTCTCCGTGACCGGCGGCGGCAAACCCAGGCAGTTCCACCCGGACGGATTCGCCTGCGGCGAGCGCAGCGCCGGCCGCCCCTGAGACTCCCAGTTCTCCCGAATCGCTGCGGACGCCGTCCACCTCGGTCCGCCACTGGACCACGACGTCGGACGCATCGGCAGAGTGCCGCAGGTTGGCGACCGTAACGAATCGCCGCGCGCCGCCGTCGTGCTGTGTTTCCGCGGCAGAATCGGTACCGAAGCTGAGCCGGAGGGGCGCAACGATCTGCTTGTATTCGAACAGTCCCGGGCTGGGCGTCGAATCTGAGAGGACCATTCCGTCCATGACGAAGTTGCCGTCGTGGATGACCTCGTTGAAGTCGCCGCCGTAGGCAAAGAACTCGGTTCCGTCCGTCGTGCGGGTGCGGATGCCGTGGTCGCGCCATTCCCAGACGAAGCCGCCGTGCAGCCGGGGGTAGCGGTCCACGAGGTCCTCGTACTGGTCGATCGCGCCGGGGCCGTTGCCCATGGCATGGACGTACTCGCACAGGATGAAGGGCTTGGTCCGCTGGCGGGCCGATTCGGCCGCGGAACAGCCGAGGAGCAGCGAGCCGGAGTCGTCCCGGCCGATCGCCTCGGTTTCGGGCACAGAGGAGTACATCCTCGAATAGACGTCGGTGTAGGCGCCGGTGTAATCGCCCTCGTAGTGGACGGGGCGTCCGGTGTCCCGGGAATGCGCCCAGGCCGCCATGGCTGCGAGGTTGGCCCCCGTGCCTGCCTCGTTGCCGAGGGACCACATGATGATGGACGGGTGGTTTTTGTCGCGTTCGATGGTGCGCTCCATGCGGTCCACGAAGGCCTCGCGCCACGCCGGATCGTCGCTGGGGTTGCCGGCCCACTCCTGGGCGTGGAAGCCATGCGTTTCGAGGTCACACTCGAGCACCACCCAGAAGCCCATCTCATCGGCAAGGTCCAGCAGGCGCGGGTGCGGGGGGTAGTGGCTGGTGCGGATTGCATTGACGTTGAACTGCTTCATGAGGGCAAGATCGGCGCGGGCAAAGTCCTCATCGAAGACGCGGCCCCGGTCAGGATGGGTCTCATGCCGGTTCATCCCGTGGAAGACCACGCGGCGGCCGTTCACCAGGAAACGGTCCCCGACGATCTTCACAGTCCGGAAGCCCAGGCGAAGCGAGATGGTCTCGCCGGCGCTGGCTACCGTGGCGTCGTAGAGCCGGGGCAGTTCAGCAGACCACGGTTCCACTGCGTCGATCCCGATTGGGGCAACGTCCGCCGCCGAGTTCCATGTGACGTTCACACCCAGCTCCGGCACCGAAAGCGTCAGCGGAAAGGCATCATCGTGTGCCGTGATTTCAGGATCGATCGCGCCGGGACCGGACTCACCGGAGCCGCTGAATGAGGTACGCAGCCAGACGTCGTCGATGCCCCGGGCCGGCCGTGCCTGGAGCGTGACGTCGCGGAAGATGCCCGGCAGCCACCACTGGTCCTGGTCCTCGACGTAGCTCGACGCCGACCACTGGTGCACGCGGACCGCCAGGACGTTCGCCCCGGGGCGCAGTGCGCCGGTCACATCGAATTCCTGGGCGAGCCGGCTTCCGGTGCCCACGCCGATGGCCACACCGTTGACCCATACCTTGTAACGGGATTCGACGCCGTCGAACCGCAGCAGGATCCGCTCGGCCGCAGTCCATGACTCACTTAGTTCGAAGGTGCGCCGATAGTCGCCGGTCGGGTTTTCATCAGGGACGTTAGGGGCGTCGGTGGGGAAGGGAAACTGCACGTTGGTATAGATGGGGCGCCCATAGCGGCTGTCGCCTTCCAGGACCCAGTGGGCCGGGACCGGGATCTCGTCCCACGAGGAGTCATCGAGGGCCTCCTCGGCGATGCCCTCTATGGCCTCGCCGGCGGGCAGGACGCCGCGGCCGCCCGGGGTTCCCGGGGCGCCGGGCAGCAGCCGGAAGCGCCAGTTGCCGTTCAGTGACTGGGTGGGAGCATCGCTGTGCAGCCACGACCGGGCGGCTGACCGCCGGCCGGATCCGGGTCCGCGGTCCGTGATGTAGGAGTGATCGGTGCGCGCGGTTGCCGTGAAGTCGGTCATGTCTTTACTGCTCCTTTTGAAAGTCCAGCGCCGCGCAAATGTGACCTACGGCACGCGGGGATCCGGTCAGGAGAAACGCTAACACAAAATTCGAGTAGCTACTCAAGTTTCGGTCACGGGTGAATGTCCGCGCCTGTACACTGGCTTGCCATGACCACAAAAGCGGCGGGCCAGCCAAGCCGGCGTGGACCCTATTCGAAGTCCACTGAGCGCCGGCAGGCCATCATTGCCGCGGCCCACGCCGTGTTCGCTGCCCATGGGTACCGCGGGGGTTCGCTGCAGGATGTCGCCGACCGCGTCGGCATGAGCCAGACCAGCCTCCTGCATTACTTCCCGTCCAAGAGCGACCTGCTCCTTGCCGTGCTCGACTGGCGGGACTCGACTACCGGAGACGGGACAACACCTCCTGATTCGGAGGAAAAGCTCGTGGACGCCGTCATCAGCCAGGCACGCTTCAATGAGGGGATTCCCGGGGTTATTGAGCTGTACACGGTGCTTTGTGCGGAATCCGTCACAGACGGCCATCCGGGGCGGGAGTACTTCACGGAGCGTTTTGACCGGCTGCGGCGCAGCTACACCCGGCGGTTCAAGCAGCTGGCCGGCGAAGGGCGGCTGCGGCCAGGCGTGGAACCCGAAACCGCCGCGGCATCGCTGATCGCCCTCTGGGACGGAATCCAGACGCAGTGGCTGCTGGCGCCCGAAAGCGTGGACATGGCCGGGTGCCTCCGCGGATACCTGGAACTGGTCCTGCTGCCCGAATGAGTCCAGAGACCGCACGCAGCCACCACTAGGCTGGTCCAATGGCATCCACCCCACCTGACAGTATGGCCCGGCCCACCGCGCTGATCACGGGAGCGGGGAGGCTTGCAAGTATCGGCGCGGGGATCGCCCGGCAGCTTGCGGCCGAGGGCTGGGACCTCGTCCTTGCCTACTGGCCGGGCTACGATGCCCGGATGCCGTGGGGAAGCCAGCCGGACGACGTCGTGCGCCTGACCGCCGAGCTGGAAGCGATCGGCGCCCAGGTCCACGCCCTGGCCGCTGACCTCGAGGACCCGGAGGCAGCGGACCGGCTCATCGCCGAGGCGACCAGCCTCGCCGGGCCCCTTCAGGGCCTGGTGCTCAGCCACGCGGAGTCCGTTGACTCCGGGATTCTGGACACCACGCTGGAAGCGTTTGAGCGCCACTTCGCCGTGAACACGCGTGCCGGCTGGCAGCTGATCGCCGCGTTTGCGAGGCAGGCACCGCACGACGGCGGCGCCATTGTTGCGCTGACCAGCGACCACACAGCATTCAACCTTCCGTACGGGGCATCCAAGGGCGCCCTGGACCGGATTGTCATTGCCGCGGCGCGCGAGCTGGGGCCGCTGGGCATTTCGGCGAACGTGCTCAACCCCGGGCCCATCGACACCGGCTGGATGAGCCGCGAGGTCCGTGAAGAGCTCACCGCCCGGCAGCCCGGCGGCCGGCTGGGGACACCGGCGGACATCGGCGCCACCGTGGCGTTCCTGCTCTCACCCGCGGGCCGCTGGGTGTCCGGCCAGCTGGTCAAGGCCGACGGCGGCTTCTCGGCCTGAGTGCCCTGATTTCGGAGCCCGTGCTACCGGAACGCGTTGAGGCCGGTGATGTGCTGGCCGAGGATCAGGGTGTGGACTTCGTCCGTGCCCTCGTAGGTGCGGACGGACTCGAGGTTGGCGGCGTGCCGCAGCGGCGAATAGTCCAGGGTGATGCCATTGCCGCCCAGGATCGAACGGGCCTCCCGGGCGATCGCGATGGCCTCGCGCACGTTGTTCAGCTTCGCCAGCGAGATCTGCTCCGGCTTGAGCCTGCCCGCGTCCTTGAGCCGGCCCAGGTGGATGGCCAGCATGGTTCCCTTCTGGATCTCCACGACCATGTTGACCAGCTTCTCCTGGGTCAGCTGGTACCCGGCCAGCGGCTTCCCGAACTGCAGCCGGTCCAGGGAATACTTCAGGGCGGCCTCGTAGGAATCCCGGGCCGCGCCCATGGCGCCCCATGCAATCCCGTAGCGTGCCTCGTTCAGGCAAGTGAAGGGGCCGCGCAGGCCCAGAGCCGCCGGCAGCATCGCCTCCGGTCCCAGCCGGACGCCGTCGAAGTCCACATCGCACTGGATGGAGGCGCGCATTGACAGTTTCCCGGTGATGGGCGTGGCCCTGACCCCGGGCGTTCCGGCCGGCACCAGGAAGCCGCGCACGCCGTCGTCGGTCCTGGCCCAGACCACCATCACCCCGGCCACGGACGCCAGCCCGATCCAGCGCTTGGCACCGTCCAGCACCCAGCCGGCGTCGTCCCCGGTCCCGTCCCGGCGGGCAACCGTGGTCATGGAAGACGGGTCCGATCCGGCGGTGGGTTCGGTCAGGGCAAAGCACCCGATCACCTCGCCGGCGGCCATCCGGGGGAGCCACTCCTGCTTCTGGTCCTCGGAACCCCACTTGTGGATTGCCGTCATGGCCAGCGAACCCTGCACCGAGACGAAGGTGCGGATCCCGGAGTCGCCGGCTTCAAGTTCCATGGCGGCAAGACCGTATTCGACGGCGCTGCGGCCTGGACAGCCGTACCCCTCGAGATGCATGCCCAGGACGCCGAGTTCGCCCAGCTCGGGGGCGAGTTCCAGGGGAAAGACAGCGTCGTCATACCAGCGCGCGATGCCGGGTTTGATGCGCTGGTCCGTGAAGTCGCGGACCCGCTGCCGCACCGCCAGTTCGTCCGGTGTCAGGAGGGAGTCCAGGGCCAGGACGTCGGAGGGGTCCGGTCCCAGTGGCGCGTCGGCGTCGTAGCTCATGAGAGCATCCTACGGGCCTGCCGTGACCCCCGGCTTTCCGGTGAAGTACTCCCGCGTCGAGGGCAGGAACCGGCAGAGGACGGCCAGGACAACACCAAGGGCCAGGAGCACCACGCCGCTGACAAAAGCTCCGCCGACGCCGAAGATCTGGGTGTCACCGTAGGCCGGGTCCCACATCTGAACGGCGGAGATAAAGAATGCCGCGGTCAGGAGCAGAGCACCGGTGAGTGGCAGGATGCCGCGGAACCAGAGGTTGCGGGCTGAACTCCGTAGCGTGCCGCGGAAATACCAGACGCAGGAGAACCCCGTCAATGCGTAGTAGAACGCGATGAACAGGCTGATGGCGCTGATGGAATCGGAGAGCAGGTTCTCGCTCAGGAAGCTCATGGCCACGTAGTACACGACGGCGGCGGCGCCCATCACCTGGGTGGAGAATCCCGGCGTCTGGTTGCGCGGATGGACTTCACCGAACTTCGGCGGCAGCGCGCCGTGCACGCCCATGGACAGTGTGCCGCGGGCCGTCGGCAGGATGGTGGTCTGCGTGGAGGAGAGTACGGACGCGAGCACCGCCACGATGATCAGCCAGCCCCACTGGCCGAGGACCACATCCTTCATGGCCAGGAAGACGTCGTTCTGATTCGCCTCGTTGGCCAGTCCGATGCCTTCCGTGCCCACGGTGGCGTACATCATCACCAGCAGGGCAACCGATACATAGATGGCAACCAGGACAAACGCCGAAATGACCGCACCGCGGCCCGGCGTCCTGGAGGGATTCTCGGTTTCCTCGTTCACTGCCAGGCAGGTATCCCAACCCCAGTAGATGAACAGTGCGAGCAGGGCCCCGTGCACTACAGCACCCGGATCGGCAAAAGCGCCGGCCGGATTGAACCACTCGAAGTCGAAGGCCTGGCCCTCAGGGGCGCCGCCCGCGATTCTGGAAACCAGTGCCACGGCGAAAATGCCCAGCGAAACGTACTGTACGTACGTCAGGACACGCTGTACGTGCTCGCCCAGCCGGATGCCGCGGTAATTAACCAGGGTCATGAAGACGATGAACAGCACCCCGGTGGCCGTGACCACCACTTTGTCTGCGGCCAGCGAACCGTCGCCGATCAGGAGCCACAGGTACTGCCCGGCCACCTGCGCCAGGTTGGCCAGCACCACGATGCCGGCCAGGGCAACGCCCCAGCCCCCCAGCCAGCCGGCCCATGGCCCGAACGCGCGGCGGGACCACGTAAACGTGGTCCCGCAGTCAGGCATGGCGCTGTTCAGCTCGCGGAACGCGTACGCGATGAAAAGGACCGGGATGAAGCCAAGGATCAGGATGAGGGGAGTGTAGTTTCCGTTGACGGCCACGATCAGGCCCAGGGTGGCTGCCAGCGAATACACGGGCGCCGTGGACGCCAGGCCCAGCATGACCGAGTCGCCGAGGTCCAGGATCCCGGCGCGGAGCCCCTTTGCCGGGACGGCACCGCCGGACGGTCCTCCGGGGCCGCCGCCCGCCGTCGTGGTCTCTGTGCTCATAGTGCGATACCTGCCTTGCTGGAGTGGGCCTGCACCGAAAGCGGAGCGGGGGCGTCAATGGTGTTGGGCACAAAACGGCAGAAGTAATCGGTAATGGGGCCGTCGGATTCCCTGATCCCGCACCCCACGGACTCGCCATCGACCACCCAGAGCCCCAGGACCGGGTGGTTGCCGTCAAAGTCCGGCAGCGGGTGGTACTGCTGGTAGCACCAGCCTTCGCGGCCATAGCCGCCGGGCTGCTCGAGGCTGATGCCGGCGGCGTGGATCCTGATGTTGTCGCCTTCGCGTCCGTGCAGCGGCTTGGCCACCCATTCCTTCAGGGGCCCGGGCTCGTTGAGATAGGCGGGCAGCAGGTTGGGGTGATTCGGGTAGAGGTGCCACAGCGCGGCGAGCAGGGCCTTGTTCGAGAGCAGCATCTTCCAGGCCGGTTCCACCCAGCGCGGATTGTGCGCCCGCTGCAGCAGCCGGTGACCGAACGGCTCCTTCATCATCAGCTCCCACGGGTACAGCTTGAACATGGTGCTGATCATGAAGTTGTCCAGGTCCACGAACCGGTTGAGGTTGGGGTCCCAGCCGATGTCGGACATGTTGATGCCGATGGTGGTCCAGCCGGCCTGGCTGGCCACATCCCGCATGTAGGCGGCAGTCATCCAGTCCTCACCGGACTCCTCGGCCTCGGAGTGGGCGATGTGGAGGGTGCTCATGCCGGTCCGGTACTGCATCTTCTTCCACTGCCGGATCAGGGCCTCGTGGATGCCGTTCCACTGGTCCTTTTCGGGAAAGACGTCCTGCAGCCAGAACCACTGCGCCACGGCGGCCTCGATCAGGCCGGTGGGGGTGTCCGCGTTGTACTCGAGCATCTTGGCCGGGCCGCCCTGCCCGTCGTAGATGAAATCGAACCGGCCGTAGACATCCATGTCACCGGCCTGAAGCGACTCGGCCGCCAGTTCCAGAGCCTGCGGGCCGATGCCGATGTTTCCCATGGCGCCGGAGGCCAGGAACCTGGCCGCTTCCAGGCACATCCTGTGCATGTCCTCGGCCGTGACCTCGAGCGTTTCCACCTCGTCCATGGTGAATTCGTAGTAAGCGGCCTCGTTCCAGTACTCAATCTTCCGGCCGTCGGGCATGGTGGTGGTGGAGAAGACCAGGCCCTGCTCTTCGATCTTCTGCTTCCAGTCAGGCCTGGGCTCCGATAACAACCGCTTCACGCCTAGCCCCCCGTGCTTCCGCCCTTGGAGCTGCTGCCGAAGCCGCCCCGGCTGACCGTTCCGCCCTTGGTGCTGTACCCCGTGGACGCTTTGGCTCCGCTGGGAATGGTGCTGGTGTAGCTCGGGTATGAGGAACGGTTCTGGCCCACAGCGGGCACGCTGGCACCGCGGGAGTAGAAGTACCACGCAAACAACCCGCCTCCGCGACCGGCCGAACTGTTGCACTGGGTGTCCTCCACGCGCTCGCCGGTCTCGTCGTTGAAACACACCTGCGCGTACTCGGGCTCATCCTCGTTGCTGGCCACGATGGCGGTGATGGTGCCCGCGAGGAGCGCCGTGACGCCCAGGCCCACCACCACAGTCCGCCGCTGGGAGCGCTTCTTCCGCGCAGCCGCCTCATGGACCTGGCGCTCGCGGTCCTTCGCGAAGGGGTCCACCATCTGCGTGGGCTCATTGAGGAGTTCAGGGCGAAGTTCAGGCTTGGGCACCTGCCACGGCGGGGGCTTCGGCGCGCCTTGGGCGCCGTCCGCGTCAGGGCCTTGGTCCTTGTCAGGACCTTTGCCCTGGTCCTTGTCCGGGTCCATGACTTCCCCCTTGGTAGTCCATGCTGAATGTGGGCGGTCTGAAGGGCGCAACCCTGCGCCAGGAAAGCTCAATCCTGAAATCAGCCTAGCCGCTGCCCCTTGCTGCTGCGAGCAGAAACGGGGGGAGAACTGCCCACGCTTGACCAGCGGCTGGATCCGGCCTCGGGAACCTACACTGGAGCCATGGAAACCGCATCAGTACTTGCCGTCTGCCGCGTCCACCAACTGCTTCCGGACGACTCAAACGTGGGCGTCACGGCCATCGACAAGCGGCCCGTGGAGGGTCCGGTCAAGGTCCACAAACTGGGCCTCCGCGGCGACATCCAGGCCAACCGGGTCCATCACGGCGGGGAGGACCAGGCACTTTACGCATACTCCCAGGAGGACGCCGACTACTGGGCCGAAGAGCTGCAGCGGGACCTTCCTCCGGGGTTTTTTGGCGAGAACCTCCGGGTATCCGGCATCGAAACCACTGGGGCAGTGATCGGAGAGCGCTGGAAGATCGGGCTGGAGGTGGAGGTGGAGGTCACCTCGCCGCGCACGCCTTGCTCCACATTCCAGCGGCGGATGAAGGAGCCCCGGTTCGTCAAACGGTTCACCGAGGTTGGGCGTGTGGGAGCCTACCTGCGGGTGGTCCGGACCGGCACCATCCAGGCCGGCGACCATATCCACCGGCTTTACGTCCCCAAGCACGGCGTCACCGTCGGCAAGTGGTTCAGCGATCCGGACACTGATTCCATGGAGGCGTTGCGGGATGCCGATGCCGACGGCGAGATCCGCCTCCAGCAGCCGGAATTCAACCAGAAGTTCGAGGCGCTGCTGCGGCAGCTGGCCCGGTAACCGCCGGCCGGAACCGGCTCTTTTGGCCGGTACCGGAAGCCGTGTGCGCAAGGTCACCGCCGCCGTCGTACCTTCAATTACCCGCAACGGGGATCCATACCTTACACTTGAAACATCCCCCACTCCGGAAATCCCTTTATTCTGCCCAATTTTTGAGGCAGGACTGGCAAGTGTTGGGGCCCGCTAATGCGATGCGGGCATTTTCATAGGGAGAGCCGGCTAAAGAAAACGCTGTACAGACTGCTGGGATAGCAGCCAAGAGATGCAGCGGGAAGTCCTGCCACGGGATTGCGAAAGCGCCGGACTTCTATGTGACCGGCCGGTCAATGATTGCCCGGCACCCCCACGGCACATGTACTGCGGCTCCGCTCACCTCGGGTAGTGCCGCCTGGCCCCCTATGGATGAGGAAATTTCCCTATGCCCGAAAATCAAAACGACTCCGTCAACACCGAAAACACCGTGAACGACGTCGAGACCGCACCCGCCGCAGTCTTCATCGAAGCACCGATCGAAGCACCGCAGGCAGAAGCTGCAGAAGTCGAAGCCGTAGTGGCCGAGGCCCCCAAGGCTGAAGAATCACCCGCCGAAGAAGCACGCGCCGAAGAAGCCCCCAAGGTTGAAGAAGCCCCTGCAGCTGACCCCACCAGCGGCGAGGCCGGCACCGAAGCTGACGGCATCCGCTTCGCCGATCTCGGCATTGACGGCCGCGTCCTGGCAGCACTGCAGGACGTCGGCTACGAAAAGCCTTCCCCCATCCAGGCCGCAACCATCCCGTTGCTGCTTGAAGGCCGCGACGTCGTGGGCCTCGCCCAGACGGGCACCGGTAAGACTGCAGCATTCGCAGTACCGGCACTGTCCCGCCTGGCCGAGCTCCACGACCTCAACGGCCCGTCCCGCAAGACGCAGGCCCTGGTCCTGGCACCGACCCGCGAACTCGCGCTCCAGGTTGCCGAGGCTTTCACCTCCTACGCCAAGCACATCGATGACTTCACGGTCCTCCCCGTTTACGGTGGCTCCGCTTACGGTCCCCAGCTCGCGGGCCTCCGCCGCGGTGCCCAGGTTGTTGTGGGTACCCCCGGCCGCGTGATCGACCACATCTCCAAGGGATCGCTCGACCTGTCCGAACTCCAGTACCTGGTGCTGGACGAGGCCGACGAAATGCTGCGCATGGGCTTCGCCGAAGACGTGGAGCAGATCTTCCAGCAGACCCCGTCGGACCGCCAGGTTGCACTGTTCTCGGCCACCATGCCGAGCCAGATCCGCCGCATGTCCAAGCAGTACCTGAACAACCCGGCCGAGATCTCGGTGAAGTCCAAGACCACCACCGGTGCCAACACGCGCCAGCGCTACCTGCAGGTCATGGGCCCGCACAAGCTGGACGCGCTGACCCGCATCCTCGAGGTTGAAGAGTTCGACGGCGTCATCGCCTTCGTGCGCACCAAGATGGCTACCGAGGACCTGGCTGACAAGCTGAAGGCGCGGGGCTTCCAGGCCGCCGCCATCAACGGCGACATCCCGCAGCAGCAGCGCGAACGGACCGTTGAGGCGCTGAAGGAAGGCCGCATCGACATCCTCGTGGCCACCGACGTCGCGGCCCGCGGCCTTGACGTCGAGCGCATCAGCCACGTGATCAACTACGACATCCCGCACGACACCGAGTCCTACGTGCACCGCATTGGCCGCACGGGCCGTGCCGGCCGCAGCGGTGACGCTGTGCTGTTCATGACGCCGCGGGAGAAGTACCTGCTGCGTTCCATCGAGAAGGCAACCCGCCAGCCGGTGGAGCAGATGCACCTGCCCACGGCCGAGACGGTCAACACGCTGCGCCTGGGCAAGTTCGCCGAGCGCATCACGGAGACCCTCGAGTCCGAGGACGTTGCCGCGTTCCGCGATCTCATCTCCTCCTACGAGGAAGAGCACAACGTGCCGGCCTCGGAGATCGCTGCCGCGCTGGCCGTCATGGCCCAGGGCGGACAGCCGCTGCTGGTCAAGGAACTGCCCGCAGCTCCTGAGTTCCAGAAGCGCGAACGCTCCAAGGACGGCTTCGGCTCACGCGGCCCCACCCGCACGCTCACCGAGGGCAACGCCACCTACCGGATCGCCGTCGGACGCCGCCAGCGCGTCATGCCGGGTTCCATCGTTGGCGCCATTGCCAATGAAGGCGGCATCTCCTCGGCCCAGATCGGCGGCATCGACATCCGCTCGGACCACTCCCTCGTGGAGCTCCCGGCAGACCTCAGCCCCGAGCAGCTGCGCGCCCTGTCCCGCACCCGGATCGGCGGCGAGCTGATCAACCTCGAGCTGGACAACGGCCGCAAGCCGTCCGGCGGAGGCGAGCGTGGAGGCTACCAGGGCAACCGTGGAGGGGACCGAGGCGGTTACTCCGGCGGAGACCGTGGCGGCAACTTCAAGGGCAACGGCGGGTTCAAGAAGGAATTCCGCAAGTCCGACGGCGAGCGCAGCTCGGCTGACCGCGGTGGCCGCTCTTACAGCGACCGTTCAGAGCGCTCCGTAGGCGCAGACAGCGGTGCAAACCGCGGCCAGGCCAGCGACTCCCGCTTCGGCGGCCACGGGGACGGCTCACGCAAGCCCCGCACCGAAGGCGGACAGGGCGGTTTCAACCGCAAGGGCAAGTGGTAACCGTCAGCTAACCTGACACGTTTCGTCCCGAGGGGCCGGCTTTCGAGCCGGCCTTTCGGCGTTTAACGTCCGACGGCGGCCCGCCGCGGCGGGTGCGGTCCTTGGCAGCAGGTGCCTGCCCCCATACGATCGAGGGGCTACCGACGGCGTAGCTGCGGATCGACCTGGCCTGTTTTAGGCTGGTCGGCGCAAAGCCCAATGAAAGGCATCACTGTGGGATTCCTGGACGATCTGAAGAAGAACCTCGGGCTTGGAGACAAGAACGAGGCGAAGGACGCACCCCAGGCCGGGGCGGGCGTGGACGCCGGCACGAACAGCACCACCACGCAGGCGGCTCCGGCGGATGTGGCGCCGGAAGTGAACCAGAACGAGGCAGCAGCCCAGGCGGCGGCTGAGCAGGCTGCAGCGGACCAGGCAGCAGCCGACCGCGCAGCAGCGGACCAGGCTGCGGCTGCCCAGGCTGCGTCCGACCAGGCGGCAGCCAACCAGGCCGCGGCGGATGCTGCAGCCGCGCAGCAGGCTGCCGATGCGCAGGCTGCCGGTGCCGTGGCGGCGGCGCCCGCTGCCACCCAGCCGGCAGCGGTGTCGGAAGTGGTTGTTGAGGCCGGCGACACCCTCAGCGGCATCGCCGTGCAGTTCGGGGTGAGCCTGGACGCCCTGATCGCCGCCAACGCGGACACCGTCCCGAATCCGGACCTGATTTACCCCGGACAGGTACTGCGCCTGCCCTAGTTCCTCTGCCGGATTGAGGCCATAAAAAGGGCGCCGATGCAACTGTTTCGGCGCCCTTTGACCGGCCCTGATGCCGATTTGTTGGTGGCGAAATCTTCCGGTAGAGTATTTACTCGTTGCCCCCCTAGCTCAGTGGTAGAGCGCGTTCTTGGTAAGAACGAGGTCACCGGATCGATTCCGGTGGGGGGCTCTGGATGAGGGCCTGTGTCAAGGCGGTTTTTGACCGGCTGGCGCAGGTTTTTCTCATTCGTGGCGGTGTAGCTCAGTTGGTTAGAGCGCACGACTCATAATCGTGAGGTCGGGAGATCGAGCCTCCCCACCGCTACAGAGCAGGACCCCGAAGGCCAAACGCCTCCGGGGTCCTTTTGCATTCCAGGATCTGACGGGCCGACGCGCCGGCAGATCCAGGGCCGACGCCTACCCAACCCTGTCCCGCGGGGGCACAATGGGGCGCATGGGCAAGCTCATCTACCATTCCTCCGCTTCGCTGGACGGGTACATCGCGGACCGGGACGGCAATTTCGACTTCAGTGCGCCGGACGAGGAAGTCCATGGTTTCGTCAACGACCTCCAACGCGACGTTGGCACCTATCTCTTTGGCCGCAACATGTACGGGGTCATGTCGGTCTGGGAAACGTGGGACACCACGGATGAGCCGGCCGTTGTGCAGGATTTTGCGCGGATCTGGCACGGAACGGACAAGGTTGTGTACTCCACCACACTCCCCGCAGCCTCCACCGCCCGGACCAGGATCGAGCGGACCTTCGATCCTGCCGCTGTCCGCGAGTTGAAGGCCGGAACCGGGCAAAGTATCGGCATCGGCGGCCCCACCCTCGCCACCGCCGCTCTGCAGGCCGGGCTGGTGGACGAATGCAGTCTCTTCGTCACCCCGTTCGTGGTGGGCGGCGGCAAGAAGTACCTTCCCGATGGCCTGAACCTGCGTCTTGAACTCCTTGAGGAGCATACGTTCGGCAGCGGCACGGTGTACCTCCGCTACCGCGTGCTGCCCTGACCGCACGCGGAGACCACGGCGTGCCCCAGAGCGCCGCGGACGCTCGCTGGTCTGGTAGGGGCAGAATGGGGACATGACCCGCATCGCAATCATCGGCGGCCACGGCAAAGTGGCCCTCCACCTGTCCACCCTGCTTACCGGGGAAGGCCACAGCGTCACCTCGATCATCCGCAACCCGGAGCACGCGGCGGACGTCGCGGCAACCGGTGCCGCGCCGTCGGTCCTGGACGTTGAAAATTCGACGACGGCGGAAATCGCCGAGGCGCTCAGGGGACATGATGCGGTGGTCTGGTCTGCCGGTGCCGGCGGCGGGAGTCCCGAGCGGACGTATGCGGTGGACCGCGACGCTGCGATCCGGTCGATGGACGCGGCGGCGGAGGCCGGCGTCGGGCGTTACGTCATGGTCTCCTACCTCGGCGCCGGTCCGGACCATGGGGTGCCGGCGGACAACAGCTTCTTCGCCTATGCGGAGGCCAAGGCGGCCGCGGACCAGTACCTGCGCGGCACCGGCCTGGCCTGGACCATCCTGGGCCCGGGTGCGCTGACGGACAAGCCCGGGACGGGGCTGATCGAGGTGGATCCTTCTTCCGTTGGCAGCCGGGAAACGTCCCGCAGCAACACCGCCGGTGTGGCCGCGGCCGTGCTTGACCTGCCCGAGACCGCTGGGCGGACCATCGAATTTACCGACGGCACACTGCCCATCGCGGCGGCGCTGCAGCCCCCGGCCTAACCGCGGCCGGCCTTACGCCCGCGCCGGCAGTTCGAGGTCCAGGGCATGGGCTTCCACGTAGTCCAGCGCATGCCTGACTGCGCCGACCGTCACGATTGAATCGCCCAGGGGCGACGCCGTGACCCGGGGGACCGTGGCGGTGAACCGGGGCAGCCGTTCCATGATGCCCGGGAGCAGCAGCCCCGCTGACTCGGCCACGGCGCCGCCGATCACCACCTGCTCGGGGTTGGCCATGATGGCCACCGAGGCGATCACCCGCGCCAGGCGTTCTGCCAGCCTGTCCATGACGACGACGGCGGCGGGGTCACCGGCTGCCGCGGCCGCGAACACTTCACGGGCTTCGACGGTGGGCGGTTCCCCGGGCCTGGCAAACCACTCGCGGGCGAGGTAGGCGATGCCGTCGGCGCTGCCCACGCCCTCGATCATGTCCAGGTAGCCCATCTCGCCCGCGGCCCCGCTGTGTCCGTGCAGCAGCCGGCCGGATTCGATGATGCCGGCGCCCATCCGCTCGCTGGCCAGGATGACCACCAGGTCGTTCACGCCGGTTCCGGACCCCCGCCAGCGTTCACCCAAGGCGGCCAGGTTGGCGTCGTTTTCCAGTAGCACCGTCCAGCCATGGCGTTCTGCAAGGGCGGTGCGCAGCCCGACGTCGAACTGCCGCCAGAAATGCCTTGTCAGCAGGACGTTGCCGTCCCGGTCCACGGGCGCTGCCAGGCCGGCGGTCACCGCCAGGACAGCGGCCGGGCTGGTCCCTGCCTCGGCCAACGCCTCACCGCACGCCTGGTTCACCACATCGATCCGTTCGCCGGCCGGAATCTCGGCGCTTCGGAAGGAGCGGCCTGCCTTGCCCACAATGGTTCCGCGCAGGTCTGCCACCACCGCAGTGGTGGTGGCAGCGCCGATGTCGATGCCCACAACGAAGCCTGCCCGGGGGTTCAGCTCGAAGCGCCGGGCGGGCCGGCCCTGCAGCGACCCGGGCTCGCGGCCGGAGTCCAGCTCGCTGATCCACCCCCGGCGGAGCAGGTCTTCGCACACGGCAATCACGGAAGCCCTTGTCAGGCCCGTGGCAGCCATCAGGTCGGTGCCGGTGGCCACCCCGGTGCTCCGCAGGAAGGCCAGGGCGGCGTGGGCATTGACCCGACGCATCATCTGGGGCGTGGCCGCACCGCCTGCTTTCATGTGATCTTGACCTTCCGATACCCGGGACCGATAATTGATGGTGAGTATATTTAGATTCTATCTAAATTGCTTCCCCTGAGCGTAACCAACACCAAATGACCACGGCCGAGACCTCCGAAGGATTCCCTTGCCCAACACCGCCACGCTGGCAACCCTGTCCGATTCAGACCGCATGAGCGATCCCAACTGGTGGCGCCAGGCCGCCGTGTACCAGATCTATCCGCGCAGCTTCTCCGACTCGAACGGCGACGGCATCGGAGACATCAAGGGCATCACGGCCAGGGTTCCGTACCTGAAGGAACTGGGGATCGACGCCGTCTGGCTCAGCCCGTTCTACCCCTCGGCCCTCGCTGACGGCGGCTACGACGTGGACGACTACCGCGATGTGGACCCCAAGCTCGGTACGCTGGCGGACTTCGACGAAATGGCCGCCGCGCTTCACCGGGCCGGAATCAAGCTCATCGCCGACATCGTCCCCAACCACTCCTCCAACAGGCACGAATGGTTCACGGAAGCCCTCGCTTCCCCGAAGGGCTCCGCTGCCCGCGACCGTTACATCTTCCGCGACGGCAAGGGCCCCAACGGCGAGTTCCCGCCGTCGGACTGGGATTCAGTCTTCGGTGGCCCTGCCTGGGAGCGCATCATCGAGCCTGACGGAACCCCGGGCCAGTGGTACATGCACATCTTCGCCAAGGAGCAGCCGGACCTGAACTGGTCCAACCGGGAAGTCCGCGACGACTTCCTGAGGACCCTGCGCTTCTGGTCCGACCGCGGCGTTGACGGCTTCCGCGTGGACGTGGCCCATGCCCTCACCAAGGACCTCACCGAACCGCTGCTGTCCAAGCTGGAACTGAGCGCCGCCAACACCGGCGTGGACGGCTTCGACGACGGCACCCACCCTTTCTGGGACCGCGACGAGGTGCACGAGATCTACACCGAATGGCGCGAGGTCTTCAACGAATACAACCCGCCGCGCACCGCGGTGGCCGAGGCATGGGTCCACGCCACCCGGCGCGCCCGCTACGCCAGCCCGGAAGGGCTGGGGCAGGCGTTCAACTTCGACCTCCTCCAGGCCGATTTCGACGCCGAGGAGTTCCGCGAAATCATCACCCGCAACCTCGCCGAAGCGGCAGCTACCGGTGCTTCCTCGACCTGGGTGTTCTCCAACCACGACGTCGTGCGGCACGCCACGCGCTACGGCCTGCCGCAGTTCCCCAAGGACAGGACCAAGAAGCACGCCAAGGGCCAGGACGGCAAAGACTGGCTGCTGGCCGGCGGTCCGAAAGAGGAGCTGGATGTGGAGCTCGGTGAGCGCCGCGCCCGCGCAGCCACCCTGCTGATGCTCGCGGTTCCGGGTTCCGCCTACCTTTACCAGGGCGAGGAGCTGGGCCTGCAGGAGGTGGCGGACATTCCCGACGCCGAGCGGCAGGACCCCTCCTTCTTCCGGAACAAGGGCGTTGAGGTGGGCCGGGACGGCTGCCGCGTGCCGCTGCCCTGGAACGTCGAGGGGACCTCCTTCGGTTTCGGCGACGGCGGCGCACACCTCCCGCAGCCGGACTGGTTCAGCAAGTACGCGGTAGAGGCACAGGACGGGACCGAGGGCTCCACCCTGGAGCTGTACCGCAAGGCCCTCAAGCTGCGCCGGGAGCTCCAGGCCAGTGAGGAACTGACCTGGGTCCCCACGGCCAACTCGAAGGTCCTGCATTTCAGCCGTCCCGGTGGCTGGCAGTCAGTGACCAACTTCGGGGATCTCGCCGTCGAACTGCCCGCCGGTACCGTCCTGGTCAGCAGCGCGCCGCTGGAAGACGGCAAGCTGGCCGCCAACAGCACCGCCTGGCTGCGCTGACATAGCTGAATTCCCAAGCAGGTGGCGGGGCCCGGCCGGGCCCCGCCACCTGCGCGTCTGCCGCGGCTCGGAAAGAGTCATGAAAGAGTGAAGCAATGACTGAACACACCGCCCCATCGTCCGCGCAGGAGCTCATCTACGGCTGCATGGGCCTGGGTGGCAGCTGGTCCGACGAACCTCACGGCGCCGACCACGTCGACGAGGCCGCTGCCGCCATCGAGGCCGCGCTGGAGATCGGCATCACCCTGTTTGATCACGCCGACATCTACCGCAGGGGCAAGTCCGAGGCCGTGTTCGGTGAGGTCCTCGCGGCCACGCCGGGCCTCCGCGACCGCATCCGGCTGCAGACAAAATGCGGGATCCGGCTGGGCGAAAAGGGAATCCCCGGGCACTATGACCTGAGCCGGGACGCCCTCCTGGAGCGGGTCGGCGGCAGCCTGGCGAGGCTGCAGACGGACTTCGTGGACGTGCTCCTGCTGCACCGCCCCGATCCGCTGACTGACCTCGGGGAGGTGGCGGGCGCCGTCGGGCAGCTGATCGCCGAGGGCAAGGTACGCGCCCTGGGCGTGTCCAACATGTCCGGCGCGCAGATCCAGGCGCTGCAGGACCGGCTGGAAGTACCCATCCTGGCCAACCAGCTGGAGATGAGCCTGCTCAAGCGTGCCTGGCTGGAGAGCCAGGTGCTGGTGAACCATCCGGAGTCGCTGGATTACGGCTTCCCGCACGGAACGCTCGAATACTGCGCCCGGAACGGCGTCACGTTGCAGGCCTACGGCGCGCTGGCGCGCGGACTGTACACCGGTGCTGCGCCGGAAGATCCGACGACGGCTGAGACGGCCGCCGCAACGCTGGTGGCGGAACTGGCCGGGAAATACGGCACCACCGGTGAAGCAATACTGCTGGGATGGCTGATGAAGCACCCTGTGAAGATTTCGCCCGTGATCGGTACGGTCAATCCGGCCCGTATACGGGCCTGCGCGGACGCCACCCGGATAGCGGAGGCACTGACCCGCGCCGAATGGTACGGGCTGTGGATCGCCGCCCGGGGGAGCAGCATCCCCTGATACGTGACGCGGCACGCCCTTATTGGTCGTATTGGTCACCAGTGGGCGCTATCGCTTAGCGCTGGCGGTGCCCTGCCGGATACGGTAGATACATGACGTCAACCATCGCCACCGAGACCGTACGGCCGGAACGCAATATCCCAGCAGAAATCGCCCGTTCATGGCTCCTGGTGAACGCAATGAAAACCGAACTGTTCGGCCAGTCCGCCGCCTCGCGCGCGGATTCGATCATCCTCGATATCGAGGACGCCGTAGACCCTTCGCAGAAGGACCAGGCCCGCGGGCACGTCATTGACTGGCTCAGCGGCGGCGGCCAGGCGTGGGTCCGCATCAACGACGCCACCAGCCCGTTCTGGGCCGACGACCTCGCCGGACTGCGCGGAACCCCCGGCCTGCTCGGCGTGATGCTCGCCAAGACCGAATCCGCTGACCAGGTCACCGAGAGCTTCCACCGGATGGACGGCAAGACGCCCGTTATCCCGCTGGTGGAATCCGCCGTCGGGATCGAGGAAGCCAACAACATCGCCAAGGCGCAGGGCGCGTTCCGCCTCGCGTTCGGTTCCGGTGACTTCCGCCGCGACACCGGAATGGCTGCCACTGCCGAGGCCATGGCCTACCCGCGCGCCAAGCTCGTGGTCGCCAGCCGGGTCGGAAACCTGCCCGGTCCGATCGACGGGCCCACCGTGGGCACCAACCACCCCATCCTGCGCGAGCAGACCGGCATCACCGTGATGATGGGCATGACCGGAAAGCTGTGCCTGGCCATCGACCAGACCCCGGTAATCAACGAAGTCATCAGCCCCACGCCGTCCGACGTCGCCTGGGCCACCGACTTCATGGCCGACTTCGAGGCCAACGGCCGCGTCATCCGCGACGGCTCGGACCTGCCGCGCCTGGGCCGCGCCGAGAAGATCATGAAGCTCGCCGTGGCCTTCGGGGTCCAGCCCGCACTGTAACGCCTCACCCGCAACGCGGGGTCACTCAACGCCCGATCCCGCCGTCGGATTGGGCGTTATGTGACCCCGCGTTGCTGTTGCTGGGCACGAAGTACCTCGGGCCGCGGGGCTCGGTAGACTGTCCCGGTGCTCAAAGAATTCTGGGAGTCTGCGCCCACCTCGTACAAAGTCCTGGTTTTCAGTGCCATGGGCCTCATCGGCGTCGGGCTCATCCTGAACATTGCGGGCAACACCGGCAACAACCGGGACCTCGCCGTGGCGTCGCTGGCGGTCATCGGGCTGGGCCTGGTCCTGCATATTGTCGGCCTGGTGGTCCGCGGCCAGGCGATCCGGAAGAACCTCAGGCGCTAGCGGCGGCCGCGTTCCTGCTCACATGGCTGCGGGCGTGTTCCACAGCGGCCGGAAGGTCCTCGAACAGGTGCTTGTGGTGGCGGAGCGAGCGGATCACGCCAACGTTGGTCACCAGGGCCAGATGATCGGGCCGGACTCCCTTCAGCAGGACCGTGATGCCGCGCAGCTCCAGGGCGGCTATGACCTCCACGAGCGCATGGGCTCCGGTGGCGTCCAGCATCCTCAACTGGGAGAGCCTGATGATGGCCACCTGGACGTCCCGTACCTGGCTGATCTCCTGGAGGATACGCTCCGCGGCGCCGAAGAACATGGCACCATCGAGCCGGAAGACGGCAATATGCTCGTCACCTGCGGCGCGTGGCCCGGAAATCTCCTCGCGCTGCACACTGCTCAGCGAAGCGAATTTCCGCAGGGTGAAGAGGGCCGCGGCTGCCAGCCCGATCTGGATCGCAATGATCAGGTCGAAGGCTACCGTGATGATTGCCGTGAGGATGAAGACAGCGGCATCTGACCGCGTTGACCGCAGGATCGCCGAGACCGTCCGCCGGGACACCATTCGTGTAGCCGTGACCATCAGGACCCCACCCAGGGCCGCGAGCGGAATCTCTCCCACCAGCCCGGCGGCCAGGTAGACAATGCCCAGGAGCACCACGGCATGCACCACCGCGGAGAGACGCGTCCTGGCGCCGGAGCGCACATTCACGGCCGTCCTGGCGATGGCCCCCGTGGCCGGCATTCCGCCGAACAGGCCCGCGGCAATGGAGGCCAAGCCCTGGCCTGTCAGCTCGCGGTCGGGGCTGTAGGGGCCGCTGGGGGTTCCGTCCGGTCCCGCCATCCCGCCCGCCACGCGGGCCGACAACAGCGATTCGATGGCTGCGAGGGCTGCAATCGCGACGGCGGGCATCGCCAGCGCGCCCATGGAAGCCAGGTCCATGGCGGGAAGGGAGGGCGACGGCAGGGAATGCGGCAGCGCGCCGATCCGGGGCACGGCAAGCCGCAGGAGTCCGGCAGCCGCCGTCGCGAGGAGCACGGCGAGCAGGCTGGCCGGGAGAGCCCGGAAATACTTCTGGACCAGGACCATTACGACGGCGACACCCGCCACGATTGCCAGCGTCAGCAACACTGTGGGGGACTCCGCCCCGGACGCCGCTTCGATGGCCGCCAGCAGGGTGTTGTGGCCCGGGGTGCCCGCCGTGCCTGTGGCCAACGGAACCTGCTGGAGGAAGATGATGGCGGCAATGCCGAGGGTGAACCCCTCCACCACCGGCCAGGGAATGAAGGCCACCGCCTTGCCCAGTCCGCTGATGCCCAGGATGCAGACCATCAGCCCGGCCATCACCGAGACCAGTGCCACGCTTCCGGCTCCGTACACCGCCACTACCGGAGCCAGCACCACCACCATCGCTCCGGTGGGACCCGATACCTGGACATGCGAGCCGCCCATGACCGCAGCCACCAGTCCTGCCACGATCGCAGTGATGAGCCCGGCCTCGGCACCCACGCCCGAGCTCACGCCGAACGCCAGCGCAAGCGGCAGCGCCACAATGCCCACCGTGATCCCGGCCAGCAGGTCCGTCCGCCAGGAATGCCGGAGCCCGGCGTAGTCCGCCCGGGACGGCAGGAACCGCGTGAGCCCGCGGGAACCGGAACGCAGGGCCGTGCTCACGAGGCGGACCCGGCCGACAGGTGCCCGGCCGGCAGCTGCTGCGCCAGCCGGAGCTGTTCGTTGGAGCCGGCGAGGCTGTCCAGCAGGAAAGTGCGCGCGATGGCCAGCAGTTCCGATATGCCGGGGTGCGCCAGACTGTAGGTGACAGCGTTCGCCGTGCGCACCGACGTCACCACTTTGTGCTTGCGCAAGGTAGCCAGGTGCTGGGAGAGATGGGAGGCCTCAAGCCCGGTTTCCGCGAGCAGGTAGCTGACAGGGGCGGTGTTCTCCGGAGCCGCAGCCAGCAGTTCCAGGATCCTGATCCGCGCAGGGTGCGCCAGCGCCTTGAAGAGGTTGGCTTTGATCTCGTACAGCGGGGCCTGGGCGGCGGACAACATGACTGGCTCTCCTCTGCGGCGCCGGACCGGGCCACTTGATGGAATGATAAATCCATCATATCAGTGCGACACAAGGCCCTTCCGGCACAGCCCAAAGGATAGGCTTGGAGCCATGACTATCAATCCGGATCTGCAGGGCCGCAGCTACCCTGCCGCAGAGGTGTACGACGTCGGCCGCGAGAAGATCCGCGAGTTCGCCCGCGCCGTCAAGGCCACCCACCCCGCCCACTTCGACGTCGAGGCCGCCAAGGCCCTGGGCCACCGGGACCTCGTGGCGCCCCCCACGTTCGCCATCATCATTGCCCAGCGCGCCGATGCCCAGCTGATTGAGGATCCGGAGGCCGGCATCGACTTCTCCCGCGTGGTCCACGCAGACCAGCGCTTCACCCACCACCGCCCCATCATCGCCGGCGACCGGCTGGTTGCCGAGCTGCACGTCGACGGCGTCCGCGCCATGGGCGGCGGTGCCATGATCACCACGCGCTCCGAGATCTTCGCCGTATCCGACGGCGGCAACTCCGACGGCGGCAGCGATGGCCGCGAGCCGGTCACCACCACCACCTCATCCATCCTGGTCCGCGGAGAGGGACAGTAACCATGAGCCCCACCTTCAGCGAACTCACGGCCGGCCAGGACATCGGCAGCCGCACCATCGAGGTCACCCGCACCGACCTGGTCAAGTACGCCGGTGCCTCCGGTGACTTCAACCCGATCCACTGGAACGAGGCCTTCGCCACCGGGGTGGGATTGCCCGGCGTGATCGCCCACGGCATGTTCACCATGGGTGCCGCGGTGCAGCTGGTGACCGACTGGGCAGGCGACCCCGCCGCCGTCGTCGATTTCCAGACCCGTTTCACAAAGCCGGTCCCGGTGACTGATACCACGGGCACCCCGGAACCCGGGGCCACCATCGAGGTCAGTGGCGCCATTGGAAAGCTCGACGCCGACGCCGGCACCGCCCGCGTTGACCTCACCGTCATCTCGGCGGGCCAAAAGGTCCTGATGAAGGCCCAGGCCGTCGTCAGGGTGTCCTGACCCGCCCGGAGTCTGCGACCACCCCGGCGGCGACTGCTGCCGAGGTCATGCGCTGGCGCAACGCCGTCGTGGTGGCCTATGGCGCCAGCGGAGTGGCCTTCGCGTCGTGGGTGTCACGGCTGCCTGCGATCCGCGACGGCTTGGATCTGACTCCCGGCAACATCGGGCTGCTTCTGCTCTGCATGACGCTGGGATCATTCCTGTCCGTATCCGCCTCCGGGCTGATTGTGCTGCGGCTGGGCTCCAGGCTGACCATCCGGACCGGCAGCCTCATGGTGGGCGCCGGGCTGGCCATCACCGGCTTCGGTACGTCCGTGCTGGCCAATCCCGTGGCAGTAGCAGTGGGGCTGGCCGTCATCGGCCTCGGCACGGCCAGCTGGAACACCGCGTCCAACGTGGAGGGCGCGGCCGTCGAACGGGCCGTGGGCCGTCACATCATGCCGCGTCTCCACGGGGCCTTCAGCCTGGGCACCGTGGCAGGCGCCGGGCTGGGCGCGTGGGCGGCGGCAGCGTCGCTTCCGGTGTTCTGGCATTTGGCCGCGGCGGGCGCCGTCGTGGCAGTTTCCGTGACGACGGCGGCAGCATGGTTCCGCGCCGATATCACCCCGGTGGCCGGCGAACGCACTTACGTTCCGGACAACTTTGAGGATCCTTCCACGGGCCCCATCGCCATCATCGCCCCGGGCACCCGGCCGCTGGAAGGCTCCGACGTTCAGGCCGACACCGTTCAGCGCCGCAATGTTCCGCTGGACAACAAACGCAAGATCGCCGAGGCGTGGCGGGACCGGCGCACGCTCCTGCTCGGGGTGATGGTGCTGGGACTTGCCTTGGCCGAGGGAGCCGCCGGCGACTGGGTGGCGCTGGCGCTTGCCGACGGGCATGGCCAGTCGGATGCCGCCGGGGCAGCTGGCTATGGGCTGTTCGTGACCTTCATGACCATCGGCCGGTTCGCCGGGACGCTGGTGCTTGACCGCTTTGGCCGGGTCCCCGTGATGCGCTGGTGCGCCGCGCTGGCCGTGTTCGGGCTGGGCCTGTTTGTGTTCGCCCCTGTTCCCTGGCTCGCGTACGTGGCCCTGGCCATTTGGGGACTCGGCGCCTCCTTGGGCTTCCTGGTGGGGATGTCTGCCGCGGCGGACGATCCCGCTAAAGCAGCGGCGCGCGTCTCGGTGGTCTCCACCATCGGTTACGGGGCGTTCCTGTGCGGGCCGCCGCTGCTGGGCCTGCTCGCTGAACATGTGGGCATCCTGCACTCCCTGCTCTCGGTGATGGTCATGCTGGCGGTTAGTTTCGTGCTGTCGCCGGTGGCACGAAAAAGTCCGTCGACGCCACTGCGTTAAGCTGGGACGGTGACCCAAACACTGCTCTCCCACCTGACCACGTCCGCCGTCGGAGGCCCTGCCGGCACCTTCATCGAGGCCAGGACCGAGGCGGAGATCATCGACGCCGTCCGTTCCGCCGATGCCGCGGGTGAGCCGCTGCTGATCATCGGGGGCGGGTCGAACCTGCTGATTTCCGACGACGGGTTCCCCGGAACAGTGGTCAAAATTGCCTCCGAGGGGTTCACGGTCAACGCGGAGGACTCCTGCGGCGGCGTGTCCGTGGTGGTGCAGGCCGGACACAACTGGGATGCCGTGGTGGAGCATGCGGTCCTGCATGCGTGGTCAGGCATCGAGGCGCTGGCCGGAATCCCCGGCCTGACCGGAGCCACGCCCGTCCAGAACGTGGGTGCCTACGGCTCCGAAGTCTCCCAGACCATTGCGGCCGTGCGCACCTGGGACCGGACGCGGAACGCCGTGCAGACCTTCACCAACTCGGAGCTGAAGTTCGGGTACCGGGATTCCATCCTCAAGCAGACCACGGTGAACGGGTCGCCCCGCTACGTGGTGCTCACCGTGGAGTTCCAGTTGCCGCTGGGCCGGATGAGTGCTCCCATCCGCTACGCCGAGCTGGCCCGCTCCCTGGGCGTGGAACAGGGCCAGCGTGCGTACGCCAACGACGTCCGCCGCGAAGTGCTCAGGCTGCGCACCTCCAAAGGGATGGTGTGGGACGCGGCGGACCGTGACACATACTCCACCGGCTCGTTCTTCACCAACCCGATTGTCCCCGCGGATGTGGCGGCAGCCCTGCCTGAATCGGCGCCCAAGTACCCTGCCGGTCAGGACGGGCTCGTGAAGCTGTCAGCAGCCTGGCTCATCGACCAGGCAGGATTCGGCAAGGGCTACGGGCTGGAGGAGACCAGCGCCTCCGGCGGACGGGCTTCCCTGTCCACCAAACACTCCCTGGCAATTACCAACCGCGGCTCGGCAAGTGCCAAGGACATGCTGGCGATCGCGCGCGAGGTGCGGGCCGGCGTCGTCGAACGCTTTGGCATTGAGCTGCAGCCGGAACCGCTGCTGATTGGCCTGGCGCTGTAGTTCCTCGCGGACATCGGGCGGAGACGGCGGACTTCGGGCGGACGAGGGCCAGCTGGCGGATGAGGGAGTGAGTGGCATGGCGTCAAACCGGATCAGCCGCAGGCTCGTGGGCAGGCTCCGTCTCGCCTCCCAAGGACTGCTGGGCCCCGGGCTGGGCTCGGTTCCGGACGCGGTCCGCTGGATGACGGCCTCCCAGGCGCAGGATCTGCAGGCGGCGCTGTGGGCAGTCGGTGCACGGGTTCCGGGTGCCGGTCTGAGTGATGTCAGGGTTGCGCTGGACAGCGGCAGCGTGGTGCGCTCCTGGCCGATGCGCGGAACGCTGCACCTGGTGGCGCCGGAGGATCTGCGGTGGATGCTGGACCTCACCGCTGAACGCCTGACCCGAAGCATCGCCGGCAGGCACCGTGAACTGGAGATCGCCTGGACGGACATCGAAAAGAGCCGCGACGTCGCCCTGGAGCATCTGGCGGGCGGCGCTGCCTTGAGCAGGGCGGAACTTTTCGCCGTCTTTGAGTCGGCCGGACAGCCCACCACCGGCCAGCGCGGGATCCACATCCTGGGGACACTGTGCCGGCACGGCTGGCTGGTCCAGGGGCCCCTGGCCGGAAACCAGCAGCTGATGGTGGCATTCGAGGACTGGATTCCGGTTTCGCGGAAGCTTGGGCGCCAGCAGGCGATGGCCGAGTTCGCACTCCGCTACTTCCGCAGCCACGGCCCGGCCACCCTCCGCGACTTCGCCTGGTGGACCCAGCTTCCCCTGACCGAAGTGCGGGCCGCGTTCGAGCAGGTCCGCGGACAGCTGGTGGAGCTGGAGTTCGAGGGTACAAGCTTCTGGATGTCGCCGGAGACGGCGGCCCTGCTCGACGACGGCGTTCCGGGCCAGCGCTCCGTCCACCTGCTCCCGGGCTTCGACGAGTTTGTGCTCGGCTATACGGACCGGAGCATGGTCCTGGCACCGGAGCACGCCAACAAGATCGTCCCGGGCGGCAACGGTGTGTTCAAGAAAACCGTGGTGGCCGGGGGAGAGGTGATCGGCACGTGGGCCCGCGAAGGCACCAGCCGGAGCGCCGCCGTCGTGCCCCAACTCTTCGACGAAGCCAGACCGCTCGGGCCGGGTGCCCAGGCTGCCTTCAACAAAGTCGCAGACCGCTACCTCACGTTCCTCACCACCTGACAAAAACCAACGCGGGGTCACTTACGGCCCTTCCGCGGCTGCGGATCGGGCGGTAAGTGACCCCGCGTTGGTGTGTTGCCGGGAGGAGTGCTAGAGGTTCCCGGTGGCGATGTTGAGCATGCGGCGCAGCGGCTCCGCGGCACCCCAGAGGAGCTGGTCGCCCACGGTGAAGGCGCTGATGTACTGCGGGCCCATCTCCATCTTGCGGATACGGCCCACCGGGATGTCCAGGGTGCCCGACGCGGCCACGGGGGTCAGGCCGGCCATGGAGGCTTCCTTGGTGTTCGGAATAACCTTGGCCCACTCGTTGTCATCAGCGAGCAGCTTCTCGATCTCGGCCACGGAGAGTTCCTCGCGCAGCTTCAACGTCAGCGCCTGCGAGTGGGAGCGCATGGCGCCGATCCGGATGCAGAGCCCGTCCATGATCACGTGGTTCTCGTCGGAGGTGCCCAGGATCTTGTTGGTCTCAACCCCGGCCTTCCACTCTTCCTTGGACTGTCCGTTGCCCAGGTCCGCGTCGATCCAGGGGATCAGGGAGCCGGCCAGCGGCACGCCGAACTGGGTGGCGTCGATGCTGGTGCGCTGGTGGGCAAGGACCTTGCGGTCGATTTCGAGGATGGCCGACGCCGGGTCGTCCAGTTCGGAGCTGACCTCAGCGTTGAGAGTGCCGAACTGGCTGAGCAGTTCGCGCATGTGCCGGGCGCCGCCACCGGAGGCCGCCTGGTAGGTCATGGAGGTGCCCCACTCGACCAGGCCGTTCTTGAACAGCCCGCCCAGACCCATCAGCATGCAGGACACGGTGCAGTTGCCGCCGATGAAGTCCTTGGTGCCGTTGACCAGGCCCTTGTCGATGACGTCGCGGTTGATCGGGTCCAACACGATGATCGAGTCGTCATTCATGCGCAGCGTGGAGGCGGCGTCGATCCAGAGGCCGTCCCAGCCGCGGCCGCGCAGCTGGGTGTGGACGCGCTTGGTGTAGTCGCCGCCCTGGGCGGTGACAATAATGGGCAGCTTCGCCAGGGTGTCGACGTCGAACGCGTTCTCGAGTTTGCCGGCGCTGCCTTCTGCTGTTCCAGCAAGTGTCGGCGCGGCACCTCCAGCGTTCGAGGTGGAGAAAAATACCGGGTTGATCTTGGCGAAGTCGCCCTCGTCCTGCATGCGCTGCATGAGGACGGAGCCCACCATGCCGCGCCATCCGACCAGGCCGACGGAAGGGGTAGCTGCTGTAGTCATTCGTACAGTTTAGACTTCGGAACCGGCAGGGCGCAGTCGGTTACGTCACTGCCAGGAACGTACGACGGCGGCGCGGCGTGTGGCTGGGCGGTCACCGATGGTCGTGGTGTTCTTCTCCCGGAAATGGACGGGTGCTGTCCGGAAAGTTTTCCCGGGTGATCTCAATCCCGGACGGGTTGTCTTCGAACCAACTGCGCGCAGTGTCGTCAGACAGGGCGAAGCGGGGTTTGGGCTGCCCTTTCAGCCGCCGTAGTTTCGAGGCCCGCCACTCCCTGCGCAGGTTGCGGATTCCCAGCAGCCACCCCCCGGTAAAGAGGGCTGTGCATACGAGCGCCAGCAGGCCGAGGATGAGGTTCAGGCTGAGCACAGCGGCAATCAACAGAAGGGGTGCGACGATGGCCGGTATGGTCATCAGGATCGTTACAACGTAGGTGCCGGTGGTGGTGTGGACGGTGTAGTTACCCGATGGCTGCGCTCCGCCAATACCCCATTCATCCCGGCTATAGGCGTGGACTGTCCGTTCCATCCCCGTGGCGTAAAAGTAGGGACGCTCCGCGAAGGTCAGTGGCTGCGTGGGGTCAGCCTTCAAGGGGTGACCCCGTTTCGGACCTGAACTCCGCCGGGGCGGCACTGCTGCGCCAGCGCGTCCGGAGTTCGGCGACTTCGGCGCCCCACATAGTTCCCGCCACAAGGCATCGTCCCCCCAAATGTCAGCAGCAAATATTCTTCCGGCTGCATGCATAACCCTAATAGTGCAGCAATGAGCCGGCGATGGGCTGTGCTCCCCATGCGCCGCTGACCTGCTACTTCCGGCTGGACTCCTCGAGCACCGCAGCTTTGCGCGCCCGTACAGCGAAGAAGGCGCCGAACGCGAAGACCTGGGTCACTATCACCAGCACGATGGCGCCGGCGATCTTGTTGCCGCCCAGGATCATGGTCAGCCCGACGATCGCGGAGAGCAGCGCAAGCAGCGGAAGCAGCATGTAGCCCAGCACGAACAGTGTTTCCGGTTTTTTCAGCATTTTCAGCCCTGTGTCCTGACCCATTTGGTGAACCTGTAGCGTGTTCCGTTGGCCGCCGTCAGCCAGCCGTCCGGCGGAACGGAGGCGGCGGCTTCCCAGGTCTCATCGAGCTCCGGGGCGTAGGTGTCGCCGGTGGCTTCCACGTCGATGGTGGTGACCACGGCGACATTGGCGAGGTCGGTGGACTGGCGGAAAACCTCGCCGCCGCCCAGGATCCATACCGTCTCGCCGCCGTCGACGAACTGGGACTCCAGCAGCGCGTCGTCCAGGGAAGGGACGACGACGGCGCCCTCAGCCTCGGGCGTCCCGCCCCAGCCCTTCTGGCGGGTGATCACAATATTTGTCCGGCCTGGGAGCGGCCGGTACTTCTCCGGGAACGAGAGCCATGTCTTGCGCCCCATGATCACCGGACGGCCCATGGTGAGCCTGTTGAAGTGCTTGAGGTCTTCGGGCAGGTTCCACGGCATGTCGCCGTCCTTGCCGATCACTCCGCCGGAAGTCTGTGCCCACACGAGGCCGACGCCGGTGACGGATGCGGCCAGCTCTTCCGCGAAGGACTGCGGGTCTGCGGTGTTCTCGGTGCTCATACGGCGATCGGAGCCTTAATCGTGGGGTGGTGCCGGTAGTTCAGCACTTCGAAGTCCTCGAGGGTGTAATCGAAGATCGACTCCGGCTTCCTGGTGATCTTCAGCTGCGGGTAGTCATAGGGTTCACGGTCCAGCTGCTTGAGGACCTGGTCCATATGGTTCTCGTAGATGTGGACATCCCCGCCGGTCCAGACGAACTCACCCGGTTCCAGGCCGACCTGCTGGGCGATCATGCACGTGAGCAGCGCGTAGGACGCGATGTTGAACGGCACGCCGAGGAACATGTCGGCTGAACGCTGGTACAGCTGGCAGGAGAGTTTGCCGTCGGCAACATAAAACTGGAAGAACGCGTGGCACGGTGGCAGGGCCATGTCCTGGAGCTCGGAGACGTTCCACGCGGACACAATGTGACGGCGTGAATCAGGGTTGGACTTCAGGTTCTCCACCAGCTCGGCGATCTGGTCGATGTGGCCGCCGTCCGGAGTGGGCCAGCTGCGCCACTGGACGCCATAAACAGGCCCGAGTTCGCCGTCCACGTCAGCCCACTCATTCCAGATGGTGACACCCTGGTCCTGCATCCACTTCACGTTCGACTCGCCGCGCAGGAACCAGAGCAGCTCCACCGCGACGGACTTGAAGTGGACCCGCTTGGTGGTGATCAGGGGGAAGCCCTTGGAAAGGTCGAAGCGGATCTGGCGGCCAAAAACGCTGGTGGTGCCGGTTCCCGTGCGGTCGGATTTGTGCGTGCCGTGGGTCAGGACGTCGCGGAGGAGGTCTTCATAGGGCGTCGGTATGCTCACGCCACAAGTCTACCGGGGCTAATCGTCGAAGGGTTTGAACTGCTCCACTGCCACGATGCGGTTTTTACGGCCCGCCGCCACGTGGCAGACCAGCAGCTCTCCGGGCGACAAATACGGGTCCGAGGAGGGCAGGAGGGTCCGAAGCCGCGGTGCCATGTGCTTGCCAAGCTGGGCGAGCACGGTGGGCAGGGCTGGCCGGTGAGTGCAGACGGCGACGGCCTGCTGCTTGTCCAGGAGCGCGGCGATCACGGCAGCTGTTTTCTTGGGGGTCCGGTTGTGGCGGTGTTCAGTAAGCGCATCCACAAGCTTGACCTTTGCCCCGGTCGCCCTCGAGTAGGGAGCCACCGTTGCCACGCAGCGCCGCCACGGGCTGGTGACCACACGGGGCGGCCACCATGCCTGGAGCAGCCGGCCCACCGCCTGCGCCTGCCTGGTCCCGGTTGCGGCCAGGGGCCGTTCACCTTCTGCCTTGGACCAGGACGAACGGGGTTTCGCCTTTGCATGACGCACAAGAATGAACGGCCAGGTGTTCAGTTCGTCCCTTGCATGGGCGGCCTGCAGGTGTTCCAAGGGGACGACGTCGGAGGGGTTGGACAGCAACCGGGCGGCCTTTTCCGGGGCGCACCACATGATGCTGTCAACCTCGTTGCCGTCGGGGATCAGCCGGGCGCCGTTGGCATGGACGGCCCAGTAATGGACCACCTTGAGTCCGGATGCCACCCGGTAGTGGATAGGCGGCAACGGGATGCCAAGGGATGCGGACAGGCCGATCTCCTCCAGGACCTCGCGCGCCGCGCACTCCGGAATCGTCTCGCCGTCGTCGATTTTTCCTTTTGGCCAGGACCAGTCGTCGTACCGCGGACGGTGGATCAGGAGGACCTCAAGGCCGTTCGAGTTAACGCGCCACGGAACCGCGCCCGCGGCGACCACCGCGACCGCTTCGCCGGGATGGTCCGTCTGGTCCGGTACCAGGGTGTCGCTCACCAACGCGCAGCCCTACCGCCGGCTCAGGCTGCGCTGGCGGGTACGCGATTCCAGCAGCCAGGACTGGATGTCGTCCAAGGCGGTGCCGTCGTCGGCGATGTGGTGGCGGGCCCAGATTCCCTGGTTGTCCAGGTGCCAACTGGCCGTCTCCGGGTCCATGTACCGATGCAGGAGATCCAGGACGTAGGTGATGTCGTCTGCGTTGGACAGCTGGACCAGGGCTTCCACCCGGCGGTCCAGGTTCCGGTGCATCATGTCGGCCGAGCCGATGTAGACCACGGGGTCCCCGCCATTGGCGAAGGCGAACACCCGCGAGTGCTCCAGGAAGCGGCCCAGCACCGAACGCACGGTGATGTTGTCGCTGAGGTCCGGAACGCCCGGACGCAGCGAGCAGATGCCGCGGACGATGATGTCCACCTTCACGCCGGCCTGGGACGCGCGGTAGAGGGAGTCAATAATGGCCTCGTCCACCATGGAGTTGACCTTGATCTGCACCCTCGCGGCGAGCCCGGCGCGGGCGTTGCGGATCTCCGTCTCGATGCGGTCGATCAGACCCGAACGGACCGAGCGGGGAGCCACCAGGAGGCGCTTGAACGTGGATTTCGGTGCGTAGCCCGAGAGCTGGTTGAAGAGCTTGGAAAGGTCCTCGCCCACCTGCTCGTTTGCCGTCAGCAGGCCAAGGTCCTCGTAGTAGCGGGCAGTGCGGGGGTGGTAGTTGCCGGTGCCGATATGGCAGTAACGGCGCAGGCCGTCCACTTCCTGGCGGACCACCAGGGACAGCTTGCAGTGCGTCTTCAGGCCCACGATGCCGTACACCACGTGGACGCCGGCCTGTTCGAGCTTGCGCGCCCAGGAGATGTTGGCCTGCTCGTCGAACCTGGCTTTGATTTCCACCAGTGCCAGCACCTGCTTGCCGGCCTCGGCAGCATCGATCAGGGCATCAACAATGGGGGAGTCGCCCGAGGTCCGGTACAGGGTCTGCTTGATTGCCTGGACCTTGGGGTCTGCGGCCGCCTGCTCCAGGAACGCCTGCACCGAGGTGGAGAAGGAGTCATAGGGGTGGTGGAGCAGGATGTCGCGGCGGCGCATGGCCGAGAAGACGTTGGCGGCCTTGGACGTTTCGGACTCGTTGAGGAACCGGGACGTGTGCGGCATGTGCTTGGGATAGTGCAGATCAGCGCGGTCGATGCCGGCAATGACCGACAGCCCGCGGAGGTCCAGCGGAGCCGGGAGCGAATACACCTCGGACTCTTCCACCCCGAGCTCGCGGATCAGCAGTGCACGGATGTTGGGGTTGATGTCGTGCGTTACCTCAAGGCGGACGGGAGGCCCGAACCGGCGGCGAAGCAGCTCCTTTTCCAGGGCCTGCAGGAGGTTCTCGGCGTCGTCCTCTTCCACTTCCAGGTCCTCGTTGCGGGTGACGCGGAAGATGTGGTGTTCCAGGACCTCCATCCCGGCGAACAGCTTGTCCAGGTGGACGGCGATGACTTCTTCGAGGGCGATGAACCGCGCGACGCGCCCGGCCACGGCGCCGGCCCGCGGGCCATCGATGGAAATCAGGCGGGGGAGCTGGTCCGGGACCTTGAGGCGGGCGAAGAGCTCTTTATCGCTCACCGGGTTGCGGACCACCACGGCGAGGTTCAGCGAGAGGCCCGAGATGTAGGGGAAGGGGTGTGCCGGGTCCACAGCCAGGGGCGTCAGGATCGGGAAGACCTTTTCGGCAAACATGGCGCTGAGCTGCTGCTTGGCCGTATCGTCCAGTTCGTCCCAGTGCATCAGGTGGATGTGCTCGTACGCCAGGGCCGGGCGGATCTGCTCCGCGTAGACCTGGGCATGGCGCTGCTGGAGGCGGTGGGCTTCGTCACCGATCTTTTCGAGAACTTCCACAGGGCTTAACCCGGCGGGGGAAGGCACGGCGAGGCCGGTGGCGATGCGCCGCTTCAGGCCGGCAACCCGGACCATAAAGAACTCGTCAAGGTTGGACGCGAAAATGGAAAGGAAAGCCACGCGTTCGAGCAGGTGCAGGGTGGGATCCTCAGCGAGTTCCAGAACACGGGAGTTGAAAGCAAGCCAGCTGAGTTCCCGGTCCAGGAACCGGTCTGGCCGGATGTCACCCTCGGGGGCGGGGTTGGGCGCAAACTCGGGGATGTCGATCCGGTCCTGCGTCGCGCGCGACGCCGGGACCTCGGACGAACCGAAGCGTGCTCGCACTGGCACTGAAGCGCCCTCGGACGTGACTGTTCCGGCGGGTTCCGGGTTCATGGTCTCTCCTTGTTGGCTGGCGCTTGTTACCTGGCGCTTGATGCTGGCCGACTGCCTGCGCGGTCCTTTACCAACCTTACAATCAATCCCCGGCGTGAAGCCCTGTATTTCCGGCCGGCCGAAGCCGTTCATCCGGCGAGTGGGCTAATACACGAAGCCGGTGCCGGGCGGTACTAGACGGCGGCCAGCGGCCCGTACATGACGTCCATGTCCCAGCGAGTGAAGCCCAGGCCACGGTAGAGCGCGACGGCGGCGGTGTTGTCGGCGTCCGTGTAGAGCATGACCGCGTGCAGCCCGAGGTTCTGCAGGTACCTGATTCCCGCCACGGTGAGGGCCTTGCCCAGCCCCATGCCCTGGGCCGCGGGTGTCACGCCCACCGCATAGACCTCGCCGATCGCGGGGTGGTCGCCATGGCGCGGGTGCACTTTGGTCCAGTGGAATCCCAGCAGCCGGCCATCGGCGTCCACGGCAAGCAGGAAGCCGGCAGGGTCAAACCAGTCCTCTGCCATCCGTGCTTCCAGGTCCGCGCGGGTCATGGAGCCCTGTTCGGGATGGTGTGCAAAGGCGGCGCGGTTCGCAGCCAGCCAACTTTCCTCGTCCTGGCCTGGAACAAACGCGCGAAGCCTCACCCCGTCCGGAAGGCCGGCGTCGGGAAGTTCCGCCGTGGCGGTGGTCAGCCGCATCTTCCACAGCTCGCGCACCGGACCGAAACCGTAGCGTGCGGCGAGATCCGCCGCTGCCTCATGGTTGCCGTGGGACCACGCCTTCAGCCCGTCCAGACCCCGATCGGCCTTCAGCGCGCCCACCAGGCGGTCCGCAACGCCCTGGTTCCGGTAGCTCGGGTGGACCGCGATTTCCAGCACACCGCTGCCGTCCGGTTCCCCCACGACAACCGCGAACCCGGCCAGGTCCTGGCCGGAGGACGGGTCCGAGTCCTCGTCCGGCGCATAGAGGGCGAGGGTCAGGAGGGAATGCCCATCGGAGTCACCGGCGCGCAGCATGATGACGGTTTGCTCGGATAAGGACGGGTTGCCGTCGGATTCCTCGGCAGCTGCCAGGAGCGCGGTGCAGTCCTTCAGCAGTTGGTCATCCACGCCGCCGTGGACAACGAGGACGGGCCATTTCTCCGGGTGCGCAGGACTCATGAGGCTAGGCTATACGCCCGGGCCGGGAGCCGCCCGATTTTGTGGCAGGCCGGATCCGCCCGTATAGTCGTTATCTCACCCGGCAGTACCGGCCGGGAGCGAGGGGGATCCACCAGTGGGGTGGCCTCGATACGTTCGACCCGTATGTCCTCCACGAACAAAGCAACAGCCCCGGCCCAGTTCAAGTGGTCCGGGGCTGTTGCGTTATCTCAAGCTTCCGTCAGTTCGTCTTCCTGCTGCCGCACCAGAGTGAGGCGGTAGCCGACGTTGCGGACCGTGCTGATCAGGTTCTCGTGGTCGGCACCGAGTTTGGCCCGCAGCCGCCGGACGTGGACGTCCACCGTACGGGTGCCGCCGTAGTAGTCGTAGCCCCACACCTCGGTGAGCAGCTGCTGGCGGGTGAAAACGCGTCCGGGGTGCTGGGCGAGGTACTTGAGGAGCTCGAATTCCTTGAACGTCAGGTTCAGGGGCGCGCCGTTGACCCGGGCCGTGTAGCTCGCTTCATCGATGACGACGCCGGCCGCCCGGATTTCGGTGGGGGCGTCGTCCTTGTCCGGGACGGCACGGGCAACCGAGAGACGGATCCGGGCTTCAACCTCGGCAGGCCCGGCGGAGTCAAGCACGATGTCATCGACGGCCCAAGCCGAGGAGACAGCTGCCATGCCGCCCTCTGTCAGGATCAGGACCAGGGGAGCGCTCAGGCCCGTGGCCTTCAGGAGCTGAGTCAGGGAGCGGGCGCCGACCAGGTCTTTGCGGGCGTCCAGCAGGACAATATCGCAAGGGTCCGTCTCGAGCAGGGCCGTGGGCTCGGCGGCGAGGATATGGACGCGGTGGTTCAGCAATTCGAGGGCAGGCAGGATGTCCACCGATGAGCCGGTGCTGTTCGTCAAGAGCAGGATGTGCGACATTGTTCCTCCATGGGGCGTCCGCGCATCTTTGGGCGACTGAACCGGGTTTTCACCGGCCTGAAACTGTCTCACTGCCGCGGCCTGGACCGGGTAAGGATCTATCCGGCCGGCAACCGTAGCAGGAAGCGTAGCTGAACTCTGAGTATACCCAACGGCCCTTCCGCAGCCATGGATGCGGCTCCCGGAGGCATTCGTTTTGCGACATATGAGGGTCACATAAGGCAGGATTGAGCCGTGGGGCACAGAGCCCCCTGCCACGCATGGGCGGAGCCGCCCGGTCCACAGCCAGGATGGGATGCATCAAATTGAGTGCAGAGTCGAAGCCCCTTATCGGTAGGGATTCCGTATGACTGCCGAGGTGCAGGCCCCGGTACGGTCGATGGGCTCGTGGGTCATCGGCCTGGCCGGCATCACGGGCCTCGTGGCGATCATCGCCGGCCTGTACGCCTCCCGCGAGGCGCTGACCGTCGTCGCCGTCCTCATTGCCTTGGCCGTGGGTATCGGTTGGCCGCACTTCCTGCGGATTCCGGCCAAAAAGACCCTCGCTGCCGTTATCGGCCTGCCGGGTGCCGGTGCGGCACTGGCGGCGGGTTCCGTCCCGGCTCCGGGCTTCCTTGACTGGACCCCCGGTTTCATCGCCCTGGGCATGATGGCCGTCTTTGTGGTGCAGCTGATCCGCGGCACCGGCCAGGCGCAGAGGCTGGAATCAACTCTGGGGTGCTGTGCGGGCGTTCTGCTTTCCTGCCTTGGTGCGGGCTGGATTGCCGGTGCGCGGTTCAACGGCGTGAAGGAAATGCTGCTGGTTGCGGCCATCAGCGCTGCGGTGGCGCTCCTTGCCGGACTCATCAGGTGGCCGGACAGCATCATCGCCCCGTTGGGCATCGTTCTCGCGGGGCTCGCCGGTCCGCTCGCTGGCCTCGTTTTTTCCGACATTGCGGTCCTCCCGGCAGCCATCTTCGGGGTGGTGGTGGGCGGCGTGCTGGTCAGTTTCCGCCGGCTCGTCACACTTCGGGGCGGTCCGCTGAACCTTCTTGCGGCCCTTAGTATGGGCCTTGCGCCCGTCTCCGCGGTGGGTTCGCTGGCTTACTTCATAGACAAACTACTCATCTACTAAGCGTTAGGATGGCATCATGTCCGTACTTGCATTTGAAATCTTCTTCCTTGTCCTGCTCGGCATTGCCAGCCTTTCCATGGCCTGGTTCGCAGGGTTTGTGGTTTACCGCCTGTTCAAAGGCCAGAAGTAAATCCCTTTTCGGAGCTAGCTGTTTTCAGAGGTAGTTGCTGTGCCGATTGAAATACCCACAGACCTGACCCCCGAACTCGTTCCGCTTTCCTGGCTCATTGGTGAGTGGGAAGGCCGCGGCCGGCTCGGCAGCGGCGACGAGGACTCGGAGCACTTTGCGCAGCACGTCTCCTTCACGCACAACGGACTGCCCTACCTGCAGTACCGCGCTGAGAGCTGGCTGACGGACGACGACGGCATGCGGCTTCGGCCGCTCACCGTCGAGACCGGTTTCTGGGCGCTTGAGCGCAAGCAGCTGGAAGGCGACAGCGGCCCCGGCCTCGTCCCGGGGGACATCGTGCCTGTCCTGAAGAGCGCAGACGACGTCGAGGAGCTGCGCAACAAGGACGGCGGGTTCGACATCTCTGTCTCCATCGCCCACCCCGGCGGCATTTCGGAGCTGTACTACGGACAGATCAAGGGTCCGCAGATCCAGCTCACCACCGACATGGTGATGCGGGGCAGCCACTCCAAGGACTACAGTGCAGCTACCCGGATCTTCGGCCTGGTTGACGGCAACCTGTTGTGGCGCTGGGATGTGGCCTCGGGTGCGCAGCCGGGCAAGGGCCTGGAGGCGCACGCTTCGGCTGTCCTGAAAAAGGTTTCCTGACCAAGGAGCACACTGTGGATGAGACCCGGAACACCTCGGACTACAGCGACCTCAAGGCGCTGTTCTTCAACGGGACGCTGAAGAGATCGCCACAGACCTCCAACACGGACGGCCTGATCAACATCAGCAGGCTCATCATGGAAAAGCAGGGCGTCAGCACCACGGTCATCCGGACCGTGGATCACGACATCGCCAGCGGCGTGTACCCGGACATGAGGGAGTACGGCTGGGCCTCGGATGAGTGGCCGGACCTGTACCCGGCAGTCCAGGAAGCGGACATCGTGGTGGTGGCCGGACCCATCTGGCTCGGTGACAACTCCTCGCAGACGAAGAAACTCATCGAGCGGCTCTACGCGCATTCGGGCCAGCTGAACAGCAGGGGGCAGTGGGCCTTCTACCCCAAAGCGGGCGGGTGCCTCATCACCGGAAATGAGGACGGCATCAAGCATTGCGCCATGAACGTCCTCTACAGCCTCCAGCACATCGGTTTCACCATCCCGCCCCAGGCGGATGCGGGCTGGATCGGGGCGGTCGGGCCGGGCCCCAGCTACCTCGACGAAGGCTCCGGCGGCCCGGAGTCCGACTTCACCAACCGCAACACCACGTTCATGACCTGGAACCTGCTCCATCTCGCGCGCATGCTCAAGGACGCCGGCGGCATCCCGGCCTACGGCAACCTGCCCGAGGAATGGAAAGCCGGCACGCGCTTCGATTTCGAAAACCCGGAATACCGCTGACCCCTCCAGGATTCACGAGTCGTGCGGGGACCGGAATACACACCGACTAAAGGACGTTGCCCCCAGTATGACTACTCAGAGCCCTCTCCTGTCGCGCCCTGGCGCCGTCGAAGGAGCCGGCGCGGACGCCGGCGTCGCCTCCCACTACGGTGAGCCGCTGCGGGAGCAGCGCGCACTGGCAGCGGGCACCGCCGTCGTCGACCTTTCCCACCGCGGCGTGGTGACCGTAACGGGCCCGGACCGGCTGAGCTGGCTGAATACCCTCTCCTCGCAGCAGGTCACCGGCCTGCAGCCCGGCGAGTCCAGCGAACTGCTGCTGCTGAGCGTCCAGGGGCGTATTGAGTTTGACGCGCGGGTCATCGACGACGGCGGGACCACCTGGCTGATCGTCGAGGCCGCCGAGGCTGCGCCGCTGGCTGAGTGGCTGAACAAAATGAAGTTCATGCTTCGGGTGGAGATCGAGGACGTCTCAGCCGGCTGGTCCGTTCTCGGGTCCACCAAGGCTGTGCCCCAGTGGTCCGCCCTGCTGGTCTGGCAGGATCCGTGGCCGCACGTGGGAACGGGGGGCTACTCCTACTCGGTGGTTCCCGAGGACCGGCACCCCGGGCTGGAACGCCCCTGGTTTGAATACCTCGTTCCGGCAGCCCAGCTGGAGCAGACCGTCGGCGACCGTCCCCTGGCCGGGACCCTGGCCGCGGAGGCGCTGCGCATTGCGGCCTGGCGTCCACGGCTTGGCGCGGAAACCGACGACAAAACCATCCCGCACGAACTGGACCTTCTCCGGACAGCTGTGCACCTGGCCAAGGGCTGCTACAAGGGCCAGGAAACCATCGCGCGGGTCCACAACCTCGGGCATCCGCCGCGGCGCCTCGTGTTCCTCCAGCTGGACGGCTCCCAGCACACCATGCCGATGCCCGGAAATCCGGTGATGCTCGGCGAGCGCAAGGTGGGTGTGGTTACGTCGGTGGCGCAGCACTACGAGATGGGCCCGGTAGCCTTGGCCGTCATTAAGCGGTCCGTTGCGCCTGATGAAATACTGACCGTCATGGACGGCGAGGAACCGTATACCGCCGTCCAGGAAGTGATCGTTGCGCCCGACGCCGGCCAGGTGGTGGGACGCCAGACAGGATTCCTCAGGGGGACACACTGATGAGTGAAAACGCCGCACCCGCTCCTGGCGCACCCGCTCCCGCCGCACCCGGTCCGGCCCGGCCCGACGACGAGGCAGTTGCCCTTGCCCACAGGCTCTTCCAGGCAGCCCGGGACGGCGACACCGGCCTCCTGCGCAGCTACCTGGAAGCCGGGGCACCCGGCTCCATGACCAACGCGGCCGGCGACTCCCTGCTGATGCTGGCTGCCTACCACGGCCACGCGGACACGGTGCAGCTGATCCTTGAGCACGGGGGAGATGCCAACACCGCCAACGACCGCGGGCAGACCCCGCTGGCCGGGGCCGCCTTCAAGGGCTACGCTGACGTGGCCCGTGTGCTGTTGGACGCGGGAGCCGACCCCGACGCCGGTGCCCCCTCGGCACGTGCTGCAGCCCGGATGTTTGCCCGCACCGAGATACTCGACCTCCTCGGATAGACCGGACGCCGTCCGCGCGGTCCAAGCTGCCGGACAGTTTGACCGGGACCGCCCGGCAGCCCACAACCGCTAAGGAAAAACCCGTGGAAAACGTAGCAAGGCCGTGGCCTGCCCTCTGGTCCCTGGTGATCGGCTTCTTCATGATCCTGATCGACACCACCATCGTCTCGGTGGCCAACCCCCGCATCATGGAAGGCCTGGGCACGGACATCAACGCGGTGATCTGGGTCACCAGCGCATACCTCCTCGCCTACGCCGTGCCGCTGCTGATCACCGGGCGCCTCGGTGACAGGTTCGGTCCCAAGAAGCTGTACCTCGCCGGCCTTGTGGTGTTCACCCTTGCCTCGCTGTGGTGCGGGCTCGCCGGCGACATTCAGACGCTCATCCTGGCCCGGGTCCTCCAGGGCCTCGGCGCCGCCATCATGACGCCGCAGACCATGGCCGTGATCACCCGCATCTTCCCGCCGGACCGCCGCGGCGCCGCCATGGGCCTTTGGGGAGCCACCGCCGGCGTGGCCACGCTGGTTGGTCCCATCCTCGGCGGCGTGCTGGTGGACAGCCTGGGCTGGGAATGGATCTTCTTCATCAACGTGCCGGTGGGAATTGTGGGCTTCATCCTCGCCTGGCGCTTTGTCCCCTCCCTGAGCACCCACCCGCACAGGTTCGACATCCCCGGTGTGGTGCTGAGCGCCGTCGGCCTCTTCCTCCTCGTGTTCGGCATCCAGGAGGGCGAGACCTACAACTGGGGCACCATCGCCGGGCCCATCAGCGTGTGGGGCCTGATCATCGCCGGACTCGTGGTGCTTGCGGCGTTCATCCTCTGGCAGCGCTTGAACAAGGGTGAACCGCTGCTCCCGCTTGACCTGTTCCGGGACCGCAACTTCTCGCTGGCCAACATCGGCATCACCACGGTGGGGTTCACGGTCACGTCCTTCGGACTGCCGCTGATCTTCTACTACCAGATGGTCCGCGGCATGACGCCCACAGAGTCGGCCCTCATGATGGTGCCCATGGCCCTCATCTCCGGCGGCCTGGCCCCGGTGGTGGGCAAAATCATCGACCGCGTCAACCCGAAGTACATCACGGCTGCCGGCCTGGTCCTGATGGCCGTGGCGCTGTTCTGGAACTCGGCGCTGATGCACCCGGACACGCCCATTTTGCTCTTCCTCCTGCCGAGTGCGGTCCTGGGCTTTGCCAACGCCGGTATCTGGGCGCCCCTGAGCTCAACGGCGACCCGCAACCTGCCGCCGCGCCAGGCAGGCGCCGGGTCCGGTGTCTACAACACCACCCGCCAGATCGGTGCGGTGCTTGGCAGTGCCGCCATCGCTGTCCTGATCCAGGCCCGGCTCGCGGCCGAGCTTCCGGCCGCCGGCCAGGGCCCGGAAGGCACCACCATGACCGGGACACTGCCGGAAGCGCTCCACGAGGGATTTTCGACGGCGATGGGACAGTCAATCCTGCTCCCCGGCTGCGTGATCCTGATCGGCGCGGCCGTGGCTTTGTTCTTCGCCAAGCCGCAGGCAGCCAGATGGGGTCAGCCGGGTGTCCCCGCATCCGCCGGTGCTGAGGCGGGCAGCGGCACCCGCCAGGGGTAGCTACCCTTCAGCACCCCGGCCCAGGTGGACGCTGGTCTGGATGCCGCCGGCCGCAAGGCCGAGCTTCCGCCCCAGCGCCAGGGCCCCGGTGTTGCTGACTTCGGCGCGCCACTGGATGGTGAGTCCTGCCGCGAGGGCCTCGTGGGCTGCGATGGAGGCGGCCAGGGATCCCAGCCCGCGCCGCCGCCACTCAGGGTCCACCAGGACTCCCAGATGGCCAAGGAGGCCCTCCCATTCGGTGTAGGCACCGCAGGCCACCGGGACCCGCCGGCCGTCCACTTCATGGAGGATCGTGTACCGGTTTTCGAGTTCGGAGAGCCCCACTTCATTGACGTCGTCCGGCGGGCACAAGCCCTCCAGCTCGATCGCCTCCGGGTTGCCATGGGAAACGGTCAGCTCTTCCGAGGGCTGCCTCAGTGGCAGGTCGTCGGCAAAGAACAGGGCCGCCGCGCCAAGTCCGTGACCGCCATGCGAACGGGTCAGGGTCAGGAGGGTCACGTGGTGGGCCATCTCTTCGTCAGGAATTCCCGCCGCTGCGTCAATGACCCACTGAGGGCCAACCAGCGCCGAGCTGCCAAAGAGCCGGACGAATTCGACCGTCTTAACCGTTTCGTCCGCCCTGACCACCCGCTCACCGGTTGCGAGTGACGCACCGAAAGCGTCGTCGTCGAGCCCCAGGTGCCGGGCCCAGGCAAGCTGGATGATGGCGGCGGAACCGGGGTCAAGTGTCATGTGCCCAGCCTAGGGGGAGCGGGCGGCTCAGCCGAACAGGACAGCAGCTTCGTCGTACCGGTTCTGCGGAACGGTCTTCAGCTGGCCCAGGGCCTTCTCGAAGCCCACGTGCTCAATGTCGGTGCCCTTGAGCGCCACCATGGTGCCCCAGTAGCCTTCCACCACGGAGTCGATCGCGGCCATGCCCAGCCGGGTCGCCAGGACGCGGTCGAATGCGGAGGGAACGCCGCCGCGCTGGATGTGGCCAAGGATGGTGGCGCGGGTTTCGATACCGGTGCGGGCCTCGAGCTCGGGAGCGAGCTGGTCCGCGATGCCGCCCAGCCGGGGCCGTCCGAAGGTGTCCAGCCCGCGCTCGGAGTGGGGGGATTCCATGTGCTCGGGCACAAAGCCTTCGGCTACCACCACCAGGGGCGCGCGGCCGCGGTCGTGGGCTTCCTGCACCCACTCGGTGATCTGCTCGATGCTGACCTTCTGCTCGGGGATCAGGATGGCGTGTGCGCCCGCGGCCATGCCGGCGTGCAGGGCGATCCAGCCCACGTGCCGGCCCATGACTTCGGCGATCATGCAGCGGTGGTGGGATTCGCCGGTGGTCCTGAGCCTGTCGATGGCCTCGGTGGCGATCTGGACGGCGGTGTCGAAACCGAAGGTGTAGTCCGTGGCGTCGAGGTCGTTGTCCACGGTCTTGGGGACGCCCACGATCTTGAGCCCGACGTCGGTGAGCCGCTTGGCCGCTGCGAGGGTCCCTTCGCCGCCGATGGCGATGATGGCGTCGATGCCCAGCCGGTCCATGTGGGCTTTGATGACCTCGGGGCCGCCGCCGTTCTCGAACGGGTTGGTGCGTGAGGTGCCCAGGATGGTGCCGCCCTGTTTGGCGATGCCGCGGACCATGGTGCGGGGGATATCGATGATGTCCCCCTCCACGACGCCGCGCCAGCCATCGAGGAAACCTACGAATTCGTGGCCGTGGATGGCGATGCCCTTCAGGACGGCGCCGCGGATGACCGCGTTCAGTCCGGGGCAGTCGCCGCCGCTGGTGAGAATTCCAATTTTCATGTCTCGGCTCAAATCCTGGTTCAGTGGGTGTACAGGCAGAGCGCCACGCTGAGCTCACCTAGATTGTAGTGGCGGGTGTGGGGTACGACACAAACCGGTGACGGTCCATGGACAGACACCGCGAAGGCCCCCGTCCCGTGTGGAGTTGTCCACGGTGGGGCGGAGGCCTTGGGAGGTTCGGTTACGGACCTTTCAGGGACCGGCGGTCCAGGAAACCCTCGAGGGGGATGGAGTTCCGTTGGTCCGGAAGGATGAGCCAGGCGGCCAGGTAGAAGACCACCGCAGGGCCGGGGAGGAGGCAGAAGACCAGGAAAGCGATCCGGACAAATGCCACATCCACGTTGAGCTTGGCCGCGATGCCGCCGCAGACTCCGCCCAGCCAGCGCTCGGGCCCGCGTTTCAGGCCGAAGCCCCTGACGATGCTGAAGAATTTGTCCATGGTTCAAGACTTCCCTGTTGTTGTCCGGTTGTCACGTTTGCGGGCCGAGAGGAGCCCGCCGACCACCAGGGCCGCACCGGCACCGATCATGAGTCCGATCAGCACGTAGGTGCCGTTGAGGGTGATGATGCCCAGCTGGCCGACGATGATCAGGGCGGCGAGGGCCACTACGATCAGGCCCCAGACCACCGTGCCCACCCTGGCCGTTGGTTCGGCCTGGTTCTGTTCCGCATCAGGAATGATGCTGCTCATCTCAGTTGCCTTCCTGGATAGTGACGTTGCTGACCGTGCCGTTGATCCTGATGACCAGATGGCTGCCGGGCCGGTTGGTGTTGTAGCTGCTTTCGCGGGTGGTGGCGCCGCCACGGCGGTTGTTTCCCTCATTCAGGTTGCCCAGGGTCATGTCCGCTTTGATGTCCACCGGAACGTTGTCGGGGATGACGACAGTGACGTTGCTGGCGGTGAAATTCAAAGGAACTACGACGTCGGAACCCAGTGGGGGATTCAGCTGCAGGGTGGTGAGGTCCACCGTTCCATCGCCGGCAGTGATATCGAGGCCTTTGGTGGCCTGCTCAATGCTCGCCGGCGCCCAGTCAACGCGCTGGAAGCGGACCCTGTCGCTGTCGCCCACAATGTTGAAGATTCCCCCGGTGACCAGGGCAACCACTGCGAAGAAGCTGAGGATGCCGGCGGTGCGGCCCCGGATTCCGGAGAGGAGGATGCCCAGCCCGAGGACGGCGGCAGCACTGGCCCAGACCACAGCGTTGGCCGAATCGCCCAGGTTGATCAGGTTCCCGGCGTCGAGGGCCTTAAGCCCGCCGCCGACCAGCAGGGCGGCACCTACGCTGATGGCCACTGCGGGCGTGCCGGGACCGGCGGGCCGGTCTCTGGGTTCGCGTGCCGGACCATAGGGAGGCTGGCCTCCGCCGGTCGGTGTTCCACCATAGGGAGCGGACCCGCCATACGGAGCGCCGTACGGAGCGCCGCCGTAGGGCGTGCCGCCATGGGGAGCGGCAGGGTTGGCCGGCGAATAAGGCGGGGTGCCCGCCGTCGTCGTATCAGCCAAGGAATGGGAGGGACCATACGGGGTGTGCGGGAAGCCGGTGGAGCCAGCGGCGCTGCTGCCGGTGCTGCCGGCGCTGCCCGGCTGGGGGAGATTGGTGCTCAGGGGAGTTCCATTCGTGGCGCTGTTGCGCTGGACCAGGTAGTAGATGAACAGTCCGACGGCGCCCACCCAGAAGAGCGTCCACAGGAAGGGGCCGAAACCGCGGTCATTCCATCCCCAGAAGCCGCCGCCAAGGCCGGTGAGCCCCAGAATGGTGGCTATCAGGGAGCCTGTCATGCCGCTGGACCACCGTCCCGCGCTCGCTTCCTGGACGTGGATTCGTCCGTCCGGCTCCGGCAGGAACGCCCAGGCCAGGCCGTACAGGAGGACGCCGATGCCGGCGAAGATGGTCAGGACAATGAAAATGCCGCGGACTATCAGCGGGTCCACGCCCATCCGGTAAGCGATGCCGCTGGAAACGCCGCCGATCCACCGGTCGCGTCCGCGCGCGATGCCGTGGCTGCGGATCCAGGGGAAGAAATCGGTCGGCTGGCCGGGTGCCTTCGCTCCGGCGTACTGGTTCGGGTAGGGGCCGGACTGCTGGCTGGCAGAGGGACCGGCATACGGGCCGGCGTACGGGCCCGGGGCGGCGGGCGGCGGGGTGTCGGGCCGGTCGCCCTGCTGGGCGCCTTCCGCCGTGTCCTGCGGCGTTGCAGGCGGGGGAGGCAGAAGCGGTTCGGTTTGACGGGGCGCAGGGAGGGGCTCCGTGGGCTGGCCGTCGTCGGGGGTGGGGGTCTGCGAGTTCATACTTCGATCCTCCGCTCCGGGCACGCCAGGCTCTACTGGGGAAGACCCTGATCCGTCCCTGAGATCCCCCCGGTTAGGGTCCGAACCGGGTCCGGGATACCCTGATCCGTGCTTGGATTGATCCATGAACCCCGTCCTCATCCGCCCGCCCCTGGTGCGCAGCGGCGACCGCATCATCGCCGGTGTGTGCGCTGGCCTGGCAGACCATCTGGGCTGGCCGGTCAGGACGGTCCGGATCGCCATGGTCGTGGCATCCCTGGCAGGCGGTGCGGGCGTGGCGTTCTACGCCTGGCTCTGGATCATGGTGCCCACTGCCGACGAGAGCGCCCGGCGCAACGCCCGCCGCCCGGCGTCGGTCATTGCGCCCGCCGTGAGCCAACCCACAGCTGCCGCGGGCGGCCCATGGATGGCCCCTCACTCGGCGGTTGCCCCGCCTCTCTGGGCCACGGCCGACGCCGGTGCAGGCGGCGGTTATCCTGGCGGGTTTGCTGCCGGACCTGCTTCCGCGCCGGCCGCCGGTCCTGCCGGTCCTGCCGGTCCTGCCGGTCCTGCCGGCGGAGCCTATGCGGCCGACGGGTCGGTGGCTGCGGCGGATTACCCGGGCGCTGTTCGTCAGCCCTGGTTTGCGGTCCGCGGGATGCGGTACGGCAAGGAGATCCTCCTGGGCGCCGGCCTGCTCCTGGTCGCCGGCATCCTGATCGCCCAGCTCCTGGGCATCGACGTTCCGCTGGGAACCCTGATTCCGGCCGCTGCTGTCCTTGGCGGGGCCTCCATAGCGTGGATGCAGCTGGATGAGACGCGCCGGGCAGGGCTGGTGAACAAGACGAAGGCCGATCAGGCCGGCGGCTGGGGACGCCTTGCCGCGGGGCTGGCGCTGGTGGTGGCCGGCGTCCTGGTGATGGTGTCCGGCTCGGGGTCGTGGGAACAGACATGGCTGGCCCTGCTGGCCTCCGTTGCGGTCCTCGGCGGGGTGGTGCTGGTGCTGCTGCCCTGGGCCTTGAAGTTCTGGCGGGAGCTTGAAGCAGAACGCGCCGGGAGGGTCCGGGAAACGGAGCGGGCAGAGATCGCGGCGCACCTGCACGACTCAGTGCTGCAGACCCTTGCCCTGATCCAGCGTCGGGCCGGCAACGAACACGACGTGGTCCGCCTGGCCAGGGCCCAGGAACGCGAGCTCCGGGGCTGGCTTTTCCAGGATCCGGGCAAGGACGCCGGGCAGCTCTCGGACCGCATTAAGGCAGTCGCCGCAGAGGTGGAGGACCTTCTCGGCAATGCTGTTGAGGTGGTTAGCGTGGGCGACACGGGCATGACCGAAGCCTACGAAGCCCTCGTCCAGGCCAGCCGTGAGGCCATGCTGAATGCGTCCCGGCACGGCGGCGGGGCGGTATCGGTCTACCTCGAGGTCTCCGGCGACCATACCGAAATTTTCATCAAGGACCGCGGGCCGGGATTCGACCTTCGGGATGTCCCGGAAGACAGGCTGGGTGTCCGGGAGTCCATCATCGGCCGGATGCGGCGGCACGGCGGCGCGGCTTCGATCACCAGCACTCCGGAGGGCACCGAAGTCAGGCTTCGGATGCCGGCGGGGTTGCCGGGGGCAGAGACCGTGAACGTGGAAGGGAAGTCATGAGCATCGACCAAGGAGCCGGAGCCGGCGCAGGAGGAGGCCCGGTCAGGGCTGCAAGGTCGGTACGGGTGGTGATCGTGGATGACCACGCGATCTTCCGCTCCGGGCTAAAGGCGGACCTCGATGAGAGCATCCAGGTGGTTGGGGAGGCGGCAACGGTGGAGCAGGCCATCGCCGTGATCGCACAGGAACGGCCGGACGTGGTGCTTCTGGACGTGCACCTGCCGGGCGGGCTCGGCGGCGGGGGACGGGAAGTCATCGCAGGCTCCGCTTCCCTGTTGGCCACCACCAAGTTCCTGGCGCTCAGCGTGTCGGATGCTGCCGAGGACGTGGTGGCGGTCATCCGTGCCGGCGCCCGCGGCTACGTCACCAAGACCATCTCCGGTGCCGAGATCACGGACGCCGTGTTCCGGGTGGCGGGCGGCGACGCCGTGTTTTCGCCGCGCCTGGCAGGGTTTGTCCTCGACGCCTTCGGGACCGCGCCGGCCGACATCGCCGACGAGCTGGACAAGCTGTCCGCCCGCGAACTCGAGGTCATGCGCCTGATCGCCCGCGGCTACAGCTACAAGGAAGTGGCCAAGGAACTTTTCATCAGCATCAAGACCGTGGAAACCCACGTGTCCGCGGTGCTGCGCAAACTCCAGCTGTCCAGCCGCCACGAGCTCACTAAGTGGGCCGCAGAGCGCCGCCTCCTCTAGCCTCACCCCAGACGCTCTATCACCTAACGTCGCTTAAACCCAAGCGCTCTATCACTTAACGTCGCTTAACCGCCGACGCTCCATCACTCTCCTAAAGAAAGTGATAGAGCGTCCGCGGTTTTCCTGCAGGAAGTGAGAAAGCATGCCTATTTGGCCTTGCCCAGGAAGTCCTGGAGCCGGGCCACGCCGGTGGCGAGGTCGTCGTCGCCCAGGGCGTAGGAGAGCCGGAGGTAGCCGGAGGGGCCGAATGCCTCGCCCGGGACGACAGCCACCTCAACCTCGTCAAGGATCAGCGCGGCCAGCTCAGCGGAGGTCGACGGCGTCGCAGTGCCTGCCGCCGTCGGGAATTCCTTCCCCAGCAGCCCGCGGACGTCCGCGTAGACATAGAAGGCCCCCTTCGGCGTCGGGCATTCCACGCCCTCGATGGCATTGAGCCCGGCGACGATCGCCTTGCGGCGGCGGTCGAAGGCCACCTTCATCTCATCGACGGCGGTCAGCGGGCCGGAGACCGCGGCGAGGGCGGCGATCTGCATGATGTTTGAGACGTTGGAGGTCGCGTGTGACTGCAGGTTGGTCGCGGCCTTGATGACGTCTGCCGGTCCGATCATCCAGCCGACGCGCCAGCCGGTCATCGCGTAGGTCTTGGCGACGCCGTTGAGCACCACCACTTTGTCACCCAGCTCGGGAGCAGCGGTGGCGATGGAGGTGAAGGGCACTCCGTCGTAGGTCAGGTGCTCGTAGATCTCGTCGGTGACCACCCACAGTCCCTTGGCGGCGGCCCACTTGCCGATCTCAGCCACCTGCCCGGGAGAGTAGACAGCCCCGGTCGGGTTGGACGGCGACACGAACAGCAGGACCTTGGTCCGGTCGGTGACGGCAGCTTCCAGCTGGTCCACCGTGACCAGGTACTCCTGCTCCGGGCCGGCGAAGACCTCAACCGGCACACCGCCGGCGAGCCGGATGGCCTCCGGGTACGTGGTCCAGAACGGCGTGGGCATGATGACCTCATCACCCGGGTCCAGGAGGGTGGCGAACGTGTTGTAAACAGCCTGCTTGCCGCCGTTGGTCACCAGGACCTGGGACGGTTCCACGGCATATCCGGAGTCGCGCAGGGTCTTCTCGGCGATGGCCTTCTTCAGTTCGGGCAGGCCGCCGGCGGGGGAGTAACGGTGGTACTTGGGCTGGCCCGCGGCCTCGATGGCCGCCTTGACAATGTAGTCGGGGGTGGGGAAGTCCGGTTCACCCGCACCGAAGCCAATGACCGGACGCCCAGCTGCCTTCAGCGCCTTGGCCTTGGCGTCAACGGCCAGGGTGGCGGATTCGGCAATTGCGGATATGCGCTGGGAAACGCGGGCGGCAGACATGGCAGGTCCGTTCTTCGCTTGCAGCCCGAAGGCTGAATGGTGGAATTCGACGTGAACTACTCTATGCTGTTCAGCGGATCGTTCGGATTGCCGGCGTGGATGTGACTGCAGGTCAGGACACCCCCCAAAAGGCAGGAAGAACGGCCCGGAACGAGGCTGGTTCGACGTACGCGAAGTTGTTGCGTAGACTGGTTCTCCGGTGTTGAAAACACGGATGATGGCGTGCGCCCCAGTGAAAGCTGGCGTATAACGCGGGATTTTGGTTTTTGATCCATAGGGTAGTGGCGCAATTGGTAGCGCAGCGGTCTCCAAAACCGCAGGTTGCAGGTTCGAGTCCTGTCTGCCCTGCGCAAGCTGTCCCGGTATGAAGCCGGGGCAAGCGCAGCAACCATGGTTCTGATCAGAGCCGGGTAATCCAACATTGCAAAGATGAGCGAGGACCAGGTGACCGAAACAGCTGCCAGCAGCTCCAAGGGCCGCCCAGCTAAGAAGGCCGCCAAGGCAAACTTCTTCGCTCGCATTGCACTCTTCATCCGCCAGGTCATCGGCGAACTGAAGAAAGTTGTTGCACCAACCCGCAAGGAACTGATCAATTACACGCTCGTGGTGCTGGTGTTCGTGGCCATCATGATGGTCATCGTCAGCCTGCTGGACATCGGATTTGGATCCGTTGTCGGCTGGGTCTTCGGCGGAATTGCTCCCTGGGACCGCTAAGGGCGAATCGTCCGCAGGCCGTGTGGCCCTGTCCGGGTAACCGGAAGGGAAGCCGCTCGGTGTGCGGAATTGAGCCATTTAAATAGGCATGTTAGGCAATGAGGAAGCAGGAGACCAAGTGTCTGAGCAGGAGCTCGAGGTAACCGAGACTGAGCTGGAAGAGTCCACGGACAACACGGCGGCCGCCAAGGCTGAAACCGGTGAAGAGTCCGAGGTTGAATCCGCTGCGCCCGAATCCGCCGACGCCGATTCCGACGACGATTCTGACGCTGCCGTAGACGCCGCTTCAGAGGAAGACGGCTCAGAGGGTGACGCCGCTGACGGCGAACCCTCCGAGGTCGACTCAGAAGCAGGCGATGCTGAGGAAGGCGACGCTGACGCGTTGGCCGCCGCGGCCGCAAAGGCTGAGGTTGACCCGGCCGACGAATTCAAGGCCAAGCTGCGTCGCCAGGAAGGCGACTGGTACGTCATCCACTCCTACGCCGGTTACGAAAACCGCGTGAAGGCCAACCTTGAGACCCGCATCCAGACCCTGGACATGGAAGATTACATCTTCGAGATCCAGGTGCCCATGGAAGAGGTCGTTGAGATCAAGAACGCTCAGCGCAAGGTCATTAACCGCGTCCGCATCCCCGGCTACGTCCTGGTCCGCATGGACCTGACGGATGCCTCGTGGGGCGCCGTCCGCCACACCCCCGGCGTCACCGGCTTCGTGGGCAACGCCCACAACCCCGTGCCGCTGCGCCTTGACGAAGTCTTCTCCATGCTGGCCCCGGTCTTCGAAGAAGAGCAGGCTGAAAAGGGCAAGCCCGTCAAGCACGCTGCTGCTCCGGTTGATGTCGACTTCGAGGTGGGCGAGTCCGTCATCGTCAAGGAAGGTCCGTTCGAGACCCTCCCCGCAACGATCTCCGAGATCAAGGTCGAATCCCAGACCCTCGTGGTCCTGGTGTCCATCTTCGAACGCGAAACCCCGGTCACCCTGGCGTTCAACCAGGTCAGCAAGATCTAGTAATAAGCACAGAATTCGTTCCGGACTGCCCGCTTAGCAGCCCCGGAACGGCCGGTCGCCTCGCCATGGCGGCCAACAACCTGAGGCACGCTCCTGTGTCCCAGGAAGATATTGAGAGAAGGACCTTACATTGGCTCCCAAGAAGAAGGTCACCGGCCTCATCAAGCTGCAGATCCAGGCAGGTGCCGCTAACCCGGCCCCGCCGATCGGTCCTGCGCTTGGCCAGCACGGTGTCAACATCATGGAATTCTGCAAGGCGTACAACGCTGCCACAGAAGCCCAGCGCGGAAACGTCATCCCCGTGGAAATCACGGTTTACGAAGACCGTTCATTCACGTTCATCACCAAGACTCCGCCGGCCGCGGAGCTCATCAAGAAGGCTGCAGGCGTTGCCAAGGGTTCACCCACCCCGCACACCGTCAAGGTTGCCAAGCTGACCCAGGCCCAGGTCAATGAGATCGCCACCACCAAGATGGAAGACCTCAACGCCACCAGCCTCGAAGGCGCAGCAAAGATCATCGCCGGTACCGCCCGCTCCATGGGTATCACCGTAGAAGGCTAAACAGCCTTCCCCGTCGGGAAACCGGCACCACTGAAACATTGAACTGTTGGCATACGGATAAATCAGTCGGATCACCAACTTGTGGCAGGGCCCAGCGCGGTCCGCAGACCACAACTGCACAAGGAGAAATAGCAGCATGGCAAAGCGCAGCAAAGCATATGAGGCAGCAGCCGCCAAGATCGACGCGGAGAAGTTCTACGCGCCGTTCGAGGCAGTAACCCTCGCCAAGGACACCAACCCGTCCAAGTTCGACGCCACCGTTGAGGTCGCCTTCCGTCTCGGCGTTGACCCGCGTAAGGCTGACCAGATGGTCCGCGGTACCGTCAACCTGCCTCACGGCACCGGTAAGGTCTCCCGCGTCCTCGTTTTCGCAACGGGCGACAAGGCTGAAGCAGCAATCGCTGCCGGCGCCGACTTCGTTGGTTCCGATGACCTGATCGAAAAGATCGCAGCCGGCTGGACCGACTTCGACGCCGCCGTCGCCACCCCTGACCTCATGGGCAAGGTTGGCCGCCTCGGTAAGGTCCTGGGTCCGCGTAACCTGATGCCGAACCCGAAGACCGGCACCGTAACCGCCGACGTCGCCAAGGCCGTCAACGACATCAAGGGTGGCAAGATCGACTTCCGCGTCGACAAGCACTCGAACCTGCACTTCATCATCGGCAAGGTTTCCTTCGATGCCCTGAAGCTGGCCGAGAACTACGCAGCAGCACTGGAAGAGGTCCTTCGCCTGAAGCCGTCCGCTTCCAAGGGCCGCTACATCCAGAAGGCCACCGTTGCCACCACGTTCGGCCCCGGCATCTCCGTGGACCCCAACGTCACCAAGGTTCTGACTGAGGTCTGATCCTCCACCAGTTCCCTGCCGGATCCGTCCGGCACACTTAGGACCGCCCGGCATTGCGCCGGGCGGTCCTTCGGTTTAAGCCTGCCGACTTACTAGGCTGGGGGAATGACGGGTCAGCCGCTGGTGATCACCGCCGTCGCAATTCCTTCAACGCCCGACGCCGGATCGCACCAGGGCGCCCTCGGCGCCGGCGACGCCTCCCGCGTTGCCGAGGTCGCCGGCGCTGTCAGCGGCCTCCCCGAGTACCAGGCGCTGCGCGAAGCGCACGAACTGGAAAAGTGGGGCGACCTGGACCGCTGTCCCACTCTCAGCGAGAGCCTGGAATACTGGCGCGGGAGCGACTACGAGGACAGGCAACTTTTTATAGCACGGCTGGGTCAGGAAACGGTTGGCACCTGCTCCGTCACACTTCCCCTGCGCGAAAACACCTATACGGCCGGAATCTCAGTGGACGTGGCGGGAGCTTACCGGCGCCAAGGGTGGGGACGCAGGCTTCTGGAGCACGCCGAGGCCGTGGCGGTGCGGCGGGGCCGGACTTCCCTTGATGCATATTGCGAGGTGCCGGCGGCGCAGGTGGGCCGGGCAGCCAGGTTGCTGCATGCGAAGTCCGGGGCGGGCGGTCTGCCTGCTGATGACCCCGCCGTAGCGTTTGCGGCAAGTGCAGGATATGAGCTCGAGCAGGTTGAGAGAGCCGGCCGCCTGGCCCTTCCCGTGCACCCGAACCATCTCGAGTCACTGGAGACGGAGGCGTCCTCCAAGGCAGGCGGTTACGCGGTGGCGGACTGGGCAGACACCTGCCCTGACGAACTTGTGCATCAGTACGCGGCCCTCAAGGCGCGGATGAGCTCCGACGTGCCCATCGCCGGGCTGGACTGGGAGGCGGAGGTCTGGGATGCAGCCAGGGTGCGCCATGAGGAGCAGGCGAACATCCGCAGCGGGGTGCAAAGCCAGGTCGCCGCGGCACTGCACCGGACAAGCGGGGAACTCGTTGCCTACACGGTGCTGAACTGGCGGCCAGGGGTGCCCGGGTCGATTACCCAGCAGGACACGCTGGTGGTCGAAGAACACCGGGGGAAACGGCTGGGCCTGCTCATCAAGGCCGCGAACCTGCGGGCGGCCCAGCAACGCTGGCCGGCGGCGCGCTCGGTGCTGACATGGAACGCGGTGGAAAACCGGCATATGCTGGCGATCAACACTTTGCTTGGCTTCAAACCTGCAGGTTATGAGGGCGAATGGCAGAAACGGCTGGGATGATGCCCCTTATGGCAAACGATGTACGGATCGAGCAGCTGTGGATCCCGGACTCACTGGACGCACCCGAGGCGTCGGACTTCCTGGCCGCCGTGGAGGTGGGCAGGAAGGTCCGGATGCAGACCTGGGGGAGCGATGACCTGGCGTACACACCGCTGGAGAAGCTCCTGGAACTGGCGGACCCCTATGAGCGCCAGATCATCCTGGTTGCCAAGGTTGAGGGCCAGATTGTCGGAACCGTGGACATCGCCCTGCCTCTGACGGACAACCTGGACGTGGCGGAGTTCACGCTGGATATCCTGCCCGAATTCCAGCGGCAGGGAGTGGGCCGCAAGCTGCTCCACGAGGCAGAGCACCTGGTTCGGAGCGAGGGCCGCACCTCCATTCTGGTTGACACCAACCACCCCGGGGCATCCCTGCATGAGTTCGAAAAGGCTCAGCTGGTGCCGGGTTCAGGTCAAGGGTTTGTACCGCTGGAAAGCCGCGAGGTCGAGTTCGCCCAACGGACCGGCTACACCCTGCAGCACATTGAGCAGTTCAGTTCCTGCGCCCTGCCCCTGGACACCAAGCTGGTGGCCGATCTCCAGGCCGAAGCGGATGAAGCGAACAACGGCCGCTACCGGCTCCATCACTGGACCGACCGCTGCCCTGATGAGTGGCTCGAAGCCGTGGCCGTGCTCGAAAACCAGGCGGGCGCCGACGTCGACCCTTCCCTTGAGACTCCCGTCGAGCAGGACATGGTGTTCGACGGCGCCCTCCTCCGTGAAGCGGAAGAGGTCACCATCGCGCAGGGACGGCGGACGGTGGTCACCGCCGTTGAACACCTTGCGAGCGGGGCACTGGTGGGCCTGACCACCATCAGCGTCCTGGCCCACCGCCCCGACGTGGTCTTCCAGGATGACACCCTGGTCCTGCAGGGGCACCGCGGCAACAAACTGGGCCTGCTGATCAAACTGGCCAACATGGAGCGCCTCACCGAGCAGTTCCCCGATGCGCGCGTCATCTACACCTGGAACGCCCCCGAAAACAGGTACCTGCTGACCGTCAACCAGCAGCTCGGCTTCACCACGGCCGGCGTGACCGGGATCTGGCAGAAAGAGCTCCCGTCCCTGAAGTCAAGCGTCAGCTGAGGCCGATTTGGTGGCACGGCTGCACGTCCCGTAAGCTTGAACTACCAAAGACCGTCGGTTGTTGGAAATCCACTCCCCTGAGCAAAGCTCAATTCTGTAGTTCTGCGCGGGGGATTGAAGTGGCTTTCCGGACGAAGGACCCTCACGCAGGGCGGCCGGCGCAGGTGAACGAAGCAAAGCTCCACGGAATACCCGTGTTGAGCCAAGCCCCGTGCATCTGCGCGGGGCGTTTTTTAGTTTTAGCGATCCTGAGGGAACCTTCGAATACCGGCACTATCCCCGGAAGGAGGGTTATGGCAACGCCTACAAAGGTTTCAGCAGTAGCTGAGATCACTAACGATTTCAAGGAATCGAACGCCGCTGTCCTGACCGAATACCGCGGGCTCACCGTTGCACAGCTCAAGCAGCTGCGTGTTTCTCTCGGCCAGGACACCAAGTTCTCGGTCGTCAAGAACACCCTGACCGCCATTGCAGCCAAGGAAGCCGGTGTTGAAGCTTTCAACGACCAGCTCTCCGGCCCCACTGCAATCGCGTTCATCAAGGGTGACGCAGTTGCAGCTGCCAAGAGCCTGACGGATTTTGCCAAGGCCAACAAGCAGCTGGTCATCAAGACCGGTTACTTCGAGGGCAAGGCACTGAACGCCAGCGAAGTTGCCGCACTGGCAGCGCTCGAGTCCCGCGAGCTGCAGCTTGCCAAGGTTGCAGGCATCCTCAAGGCACCTGCTGCCGCGGCTGCACGCATCATTGACGCACTGCGCCTCAAGCTTGAAGAAGAGAACGGTGCACCGGCAGCTGCCGAGGCTCCCGCCGCTGAAGAAGCTCCTGCCGAAGAGGCTTCTGCCGAAGAGGCTCCCGCCGCAGAAGCTGAGGCCCCGGCCGAAGCTCCCGCTGCCGAAGAGAAGTAGTTTCTCTTTACCCACCAGACTCCGGTGTGAAAATGCGGCTGAGGCCGTTGAACACCACTACAGGAAGGACGCCACATCATGGCGAAGCTCACCAACGAAGAGCTCATTGAAGCTTTCAAGGAACTGACCATCATCGAGCTCTCCGAGTTCGTTAAGCTCTTCGAAGAGACCTTCGAAGTTACTGCTGCTGCTGTTGCCGTTGCAGGCCCCGCCGGTGGCGGCGCTGCTGAAGAAGCTGAAGAGAAGACCGAATTCGACGTCGTTCTCGAAGCTGCCGGCGACAAGAAGATCGCAGTGATCAAGGAAGTCCGCGCTATCACTTCCCTGGGCCTCAAGGAAGCAAAGGACGTTGTTGACAGCGCTCCGAAGGCTGTCCTCGAAGGCGTCACCAAGGAAGCTGCCGAGAAGGCAAAGGACCAGCTCGAAGCTGCCGGCGCCCGCGTTACCATCAAGTAACTCACGCTGCTTCACGAAAACCCCGTCCACTTCGGTGGGCGGGGTTTTCTGCATTAACGCCAGTCTCTAACTCCAACGCGGGGTCACTTCACCCCAACGCGGGGTCACTTATGGCCCTTAAAGAGCCCGGTATTGGGCGGTGAGTGACCCCGCGTTGCTAGTTCGGGTCGCTGATGTCCGCGACCACGGCGCCCAGCGCCGTGGTCAGGGCGTCGGCATCGACGAACGCGCTGTAGCCATGTTCGCCGGCGCCCATGGAGATCCTGCGCCCTGAGATGGCTACGTCCGCATAAACGGGCCACGCCGTGGTGCTGCCGAGCGGGGTGATGGTGCCGCGCTCGTAGCCCGTGGCCTCCAGGGCGACGTCGGCAGGCGGCAGCGAGAGCTTGTTGACCCCCACCAGGTTCCGGAGCTTCGGCCAGGAGATCTGGCGGTCGCCGGGGACGAGCGCGAACAGGAAGCTCCCGTCCTTGTGCTTGACCACCAGGGACTTCACGATCTCCGCGGGGGTGATGCCCAGGATCCCGGCTGCCTCCTCAAGGCTTTTGGCCGCGAGGCGCTCGACGAGCTGGACCTCCAGGCCGCGCGCTGCGGCGTCCGCCAGGAATCTCTGGCGCCCGACGGCGATGCCCCCGGCACCGACCTGCCCCGCCATCAGTCCCGGTACAGCAGGAGGGCTTCGCCCTGGCCGCCGCCGCCGCAAAGGGAGACCGCGGCTTTGCCGCTGCCACGCCGCTTGAGCTCATGGGCCGCGTGGAGGGCCAGCCTTGCGCCTGACGCGCCGATCGGGTGGCCCAGGGCAATGGCGCCGCCGTGGAGGTTGCACTTTTCCAAGGGGTAGTCCAAGTCCTTCAGGGACTGCACCGCAACCGAACCAAATGCTTCGTTGATCTCGATGAAGTCCAGGTCAGCAGTACTCCAGCCGGCCCGTCCCAAGGCCTCGTTGATCGCATTTGAAGGCTGGGAATGCAGCGAATTATCCGGGCCGGCCACCTGCCCGGGCTTTCCGATGACGGCCAAATATTCCAGGCCGTTCTCCTCGGCAAACCGGCGCGACGCCAGCACAAGGGCGGAGGCGCCGTCGGACAGGGGGGAGGAGTTGCCGGCGGTGATGGTCCCGTCCGTGACGAATGCGGCCCGCAGCCCGGCGAGGGACTCCACCGAGGTGTTGGGCCGGACGCCTTCGTCTGTGGAGACCACGATGGGGTCACCCTTGCGCTGCTTGACGCTGATCGGGGCGATTTCGTCGTCGAAGATCCCATTCTTCGCCGCAAGTGCTGCCCGCTGGTGGGACTGTGCTGCCACGTTGTCCTGTGAGGCACGGTCGATGCCCAGGCTGAGGTTCTTGGTTTCGGTGGACAGGCCCATGGACTGACCGTCGAAAGCGTCGGTGAGGCCGTCGTGGGCAGCCACGTCAAGAGCCTGGATGGCACCGTAGGTCCAGCCCTGCCGGGAGCCAGGCAGGAGGTGCGGCGCGCGGGTCATCGATTCCTGCCCGCCGGCCACCACCACGGTGGCATCCCCGCTGCGGATCAGCCGGGCCGCGTCAATCACAGCGGTCAGCCCGGACAGGCACACCTTGTTGATGGTGACTGTGGGAACGTTCCAGCCGATGCCGGCACCGATGGAGCTCTGGCGGGCCGGGTTCTGGCCGGCGCCTGCCTGCAGCACCTGGCCCATGATGACGGCGTCCACCTGGCCGGCGTCAATGCCGCTCGCGGCAATCGCCGCCCTGATCGCATGTGCACCGAGTTCGACGGCGGTGAAGCTTGCCAGCTGCCCGTTCAGCCGGCCCTGTGGCGTGCGTGCCCCTGCAAGGATGACAACGTCAGTGTTGTCTGTGGAATTGCCCATGGTTATCTCTTCCAACCCTTTTGTTGTCTTCTTCAATCCGGAACGATCTTGCCCCAAGGCTATCGTGAGCACCGTCACCTAACTATCCAAACGCAGGAGCGCTCCGGTGCATTCCGGCGGCGGGCCCGCGGGCCGCAGGGGAGAACTACCCATGCGGCGAATGTGCACTGCGTGGCCGGCCTGCGTAGGGTGGACGGCGACGGCCGTGCCGGAACATACAAACGCTGGACAGACAAACGCAGAACAGCCAGTGGAATAAACAGGGAGCAGCATCTTGAAGAAAATCCTCGCCGCGGCCGCCGTTGCAAGCCTCGCTGGACTTACCGCCTGCAGTTTTTCCACTCCCGCGCCGGAGAACCCCACCACCGCAGCAGCCTCTGCAACGTCCAGCCCCGCGACCTCGCAGGCGTCGCCGTCGCGGTCATCCACAGCCCGGTCTTCCACAGCCTCAGCGGCGCCTCAGGCGGGCGGCGTCAAGGCGGCCTGCGAGCTGTTCAATTCCCTCTACGTGCAATACCGGGCTGCCGCGAATGACTCCGACGCCTACGAGGACGTTTACCGCGCGGCGCGCGATGCCAAGGACGCCTACTCCGGGAACCTGAAGGGCCTGTTTGCTTCCCTCGGCGCCCTTGCCATTGACCACTCCTCGGCGGTGGATACCGGCGGACAGCCGGAGCAGGCATCCAAGGATGCAGTCCGGGATGCGGTCTTCGCGAACGCAGGAGCGTGCACGGCAGAAGGCATCACGCTGACGCTCTGAGCCTGTCGGAGACGCAACATTCCGGGGCTCGGGCACTCAAAAAATCGGTGCTTGCAAAAGGTGCGGATGTGGGGTAGACACGTTAATGGTTTTGCCGTATCGTAGATATTTGCGTCTTCCCTGTTTACCTTCAGCCTTCATATAGCGGTGGGCTTTGCCTGGCAGCTGACTATTAACGTGCCGTCAACAACGTCACACAATGGTCGGCCCAGGCCCCGGGTCATATAGCGGAACCGGATGGTAGCGCTGCAGAGACACTCTGCAGGGTGCACAGCGGGGGAGATCTGAAAACGCCTGAAGGTCTGTGGAAGGATCCCTCTTGGTCGCCTCGAGCACCTCTAATGTAAATAACACTGCCACCGCTATCGCATCAAACACCACTGATGGTGCCACTCGCCGGCTCTCATTCGCAAAGATTCACGAACCTCTTGACGTTCCGAATCTGCTTGCCCTGCAGACGGACAGCTTTGACTGGCTGGTCGGCAACGAACGCTGGCAGGCACGCGTAGCGAAAGCCGTCGAAGAAAACGATCTCAGCGTCGCCACTTCGTCCGGACTCTCGGACATCTTCGAAGAGATCTCCCCGATCGAGGACTTCCAGGGCACCATGTCCCTGAGCTTCTCCGATCCGGAGTTCGCTGATCCCAAATACACCATGGCCGAGTGCAAGGACCGGGACGCAACGTACTCGGCTCCGCTGTACGTTAAAGCCGAGTTCATGAACAACAACACGGGCGAAATCAAGCAGCAGACCGTGTTCATGGGTGACTTCCCGCTGATGACCGAGAAGGGCACCTTCGTCGTCAACGGCACCGAGCGTGTCGTCGTGTCCCAGCTGGTCCGTTCACCGGGCGCCTACTTTGAGCGCACCGCTGACAAGACCAGTGACAAGGACATCTTCACTGCCAAGATCATCCCGTCCCGCGGTGCATGGTTCGAACTCGAGATCGACAAGCGCGACCAGGTCGGCGTCCGCCTCGACCGGAAGCGCAAGCAGTCCGTCACGGTGCTGCTGAAGGCGCTCGGCTGGACCGAAGGCCAGATCCTCGAAGAATTCGGCCAGTACGATTCCATGCGTGCAACGCTGGAGAAGGACGCCACCGAAACCCGCGAAGACGCGTTGCTTGACATCTACCGGAAGCTGCGACCGGGCGAGCCGCCCACAGTCGAGGCTGCCCAGTCCCTCCTGGACAACCTGTACTTCAACTCCAAGCGCTACGATCTGGCCAAGGTCGGCCGTTACAAGATCAACCGCAAGCTTGGCATCGACCGCTCCCTTGGCGACAAGGAAGCTTCGGTCCTGCACGTTGAAGACATCGTTGCAATGATCAAGTTCCTCGTTGCCCTGCACGCCGGCGAAAAGACCCTCACGGGCAAGCGCGACGGCCAGGACCACGAGCTGCGCGTCGAGATCGATGACATCGACCACTTCGGCAACCGCCGCATCCGCGCCGTCGGCGAGCTCATCGAGAACCAGGTCCGCACCGGCCTGTCCCGTATGGAGCGCGTTGTCCGCGAGCGTATGACCACGCAGGACGTCGAAGCCATCACGCCGCAGACCCTGATCAACATCCGCCCGGTTGTTGCAGCCATCAAGGAGTTCTTCGGAACTTCCCAGCTGTCCCAGTTCATGGACCAGAACAACCCGCTCTCGGGTCTGACCCACAAGCGCCGTCTGTCCGCGCTTGGCCCGGGTGGTCTGTCCCGTGACCGCGCAGGCATGGAAGTCCGAGACGTTCACCCGTCCCACTACGGACGTATGTGCCCCATCGAAACCCCTGAAGGCCCGAACATCGGCCTGATCGGTTCGCTGGCATCCTACGGACGCATCAACCCGTTCGGCTTCATCGAGACTCCTTACCGTCTCGTCTCCGAAGGCGTTGTCTCCGATGAGGTCCAGTACCTCACCGCCGACGACGAAGCAGAGGTCCTGATCGCACAGGCCAACGCCCCGCTGGATGAGAACAAGAAGTTCGCCGAAGAGACCGTCCTGGTCCGCGCCCGCGGTGGGGGAGGCGAGCCCGTGCTGGTTCCCGCCGCCGAGGTCGAGTTCATGGACGTTTCCCCGCGCCAGATGGTGTCCGTGGCCACGGCCCTGATCCCGTTCCTCGAGCATGACGATGCAAACCGCGCACTCATGGGTGCCAACATGCAGCGCCAGGCTGTGCCGCTGGTCCGTTCCGAGGCCCCGTTCGTGGGCACCGGCATGGAACGTGCAGCCGCCGTCGACGCCGGTGATGTCACCATCGCCAAGAAGGCCGGTGTGGTCACCGAGGTCTCCGCTGAGCTGGTTATCGTGCTCAACGACGACGGTACGGAAACTAACTACCGCATCAACAAGTTCGCACGCTCCAACCAGGGCAACTGCTACAACAACCGTGTCCTGGTCAACGAAGGCCAGCGCCTCGAGGTCGGCGGCATCATCGCCGACGGTCCGGCAACGGACCAGGGCGAGCTCGCCCTGGGTAAGAACCTGCTCGTGGCATTCATGTCATGGGAAGGCCACAACTTCGAGGACGCCATCATCCTCTCGCAGCGCATTGTTGCCGAGGACGTTCTTTCCTCCATCCACATCGAGGAGCACGAGATCGATGCCCGCGACACCAAGCTTGGTGCCGAGGAAATCACCCGTGACATCCCCAACGTGTCCGAGGAAGTCCTGGCAGGCCTGGACGAGCGCGGCATCATCCACATCGGTGCAGAGGTTGAAGCCGGCGACATCCTGGTCGGAAAGGTCACCCCGAAGGGCGAGACCGAGCTGACCCCGGAAGAGCGCCTGCTGCGCGCCATCTTCGGTGAGAAGTCCCGCGAAGTGCGCGACACCTCCCTGAAGGTTCCGCACGGCGAGTCCGGTACCGTCATCGGCGTCCGCGTCTTCGACCGCGACAACGACGACGAACTGCCCCCGGGCGTGAACCAGCTGGTTCGCGTATACGTGGCCGCCAAGCGCAAGATCACCGACGGCGACAAGCTCGCCGGCCGTCACGGCAACAAGGGTGTTATCTCCAAGATCCTCCCGATCGAGGACATGCCCTTCCTTGCCGATGGCACCCCGGTTGATATTGTCCTGAACCCGCTGGGTGTTCCGGGCCGCATGAACGTCGGCCAGGTGCTCGAAACGCACCTCGGCTGGGTTGCCAAGACCGGTTGGAAGATCGAAGGCGAGCCCGAGTGGATCAAGCAGCTGCCGAACCTGCCGCGCGAGAGTGGCTCCACCACTGTTGCAACGCCGGTGTTCGACGGCGCCCGTGAAGAAGAAATCACGGGCCTGCTGGACTCCACCAACGTGACCCGCGACGGCGACCGCCTGATCAACTCCTCAGGCAAGACCCGCCTGTTCGACGGCCGCTCCGGCGAGCCGTTCCCGGATCCGATCTCGGTCGGCTACATGTACATCCTGAAGCTCCACCACCTGGTGGACGACAAGATCCACGCACGCTCCACCGGCCCGTACTCCATGATCACGCAGCAGCCGCTGGGTGGTAAGGCACAGTTCGGTGGCCAGCGCTTCGGTGAAATGGAAGTGTGGGCGCTTGAAGCTTACGGCGCCGCCTACACGCTCCAGGAACTCCTCACGATCAAGTCTGATGACATCCATGGTCGTGTGAAGGTCTACGAAGCAATCGTCAAGGGCGAGAACATCCCCGAGCCGGGCGTTCCTGAGTCCTTCAAGGTCTTGATCAAGGAAATGCAGTCGCTGTGCCTGAACGTGGAAGTACTCTCCACGGACGGAACCACAATTGAAATGCGTGACTCTGATGACGCAGTCTTCACGGCTGCGGAAGAACTGGGCATCGATCTGTCTCGTGCAGAGCCCAGTTCCGTAGAAGAGGTCTAGTCAGGTGACGTACCGGGAAAAGCAAGCGGCCCCGCCGCGCTGACTTTTCCCGGTACGTGGCCTCCCTCTTCCCGTAACCCAAGACTTCAGAATTTAGAGAACAAGAGAGAACAGGGACCATATGTCCAGCGAATCCTCCTTCGGCCTCATGCAGATCGGCCTCGCCACCGCGGAAGACATCCGTGGCTGGTCGTACGGCGAGGTTAAGAAGCCGGAAACCATCAACTACCGCACGCTCAAGCCCGAGAAGGACGGCCTCTTCTGCGAGAAGATCTTCGGCCCTTCCCGCGACTGGGAATGCTACTGCGGTAAGTACAAGCGCGTGCGCTTCAAGGGCATCATCTGCGAGCGGTGTGGCGTTGAAGTTACCCGCGCCAAGGTCCGCCGTGAGCGCATGGGCCACATCGAGCTGGCCGCCCCGGTCACGCACATCTGGTACTTCAAGGGTGTTCCGTCCCGCCTGGGCTACCTCCTTGACCTGGCGCCGAAGGACCTCGAAAAGGTCATCTACTTCGCTGCCTACATGATCACCAGCGTTGACGCTGACGCACGCCACGAGGAACTGCCCAACCTGCAGGTTGAGCACGACATCGAGAAGAAGCAGCTGATCGACAACCGCGACTCCGACATCGCCACGATCGCCCGTGACCTCGAAAACGAGATCGCGCGCCTCGAAGGTGAAGGTGCCAAGGCTGCCGACAAGAAGAAGGCCCGCGACTCCGCCGACCGCCAGATGGCCAACGTGCGCAAGCGCGCCGACGCCGAGATCGAGCGGCTCGAGCAGGTCTGGGACCGCTTCAAGAACCTCAAGGTCGCTGACCTTGAAGGCGACGAAGGCCTCTACCGCGAACTGCGCGACCGTTACGGCATGTACTTCGAAGGCTCCATGGGTGCCGAAGCCATCAAGAAGCGTCTTGAGAACTTCGACATGCAGGCCGAGTCGGACCTGCTGCGCGACATCATCGCCAACGGCAAGGGCCAGCGCAAGACCCGCGCCCTGAAGCGCCTGAAGGTGGTCAACGCGTTCCTGACCACCAACAACAGCCCGCTTGGCATGGTTCTGGATGCCGTCCCGGTAATCCCGCCGGAACTGCGCCCGATGGTCCAGCTGGACGGTGGCCGCTTCGCGACCTCCGACCTCAACGACCTCTACCGCCGCGTGATCAACCGCAACAACCGTCTCAAGCGGCTGCTTGACCTGGGTGCTCCGGAGATCATCGTCAACAACGAGAAGCGCATGCTTCAGGAAGCCGTTGACAGCCTCTTCGACAACGGCCGCCGCGGCCGTCCGGTCACCGGACCGGGCAACCGTCCGCTGAAGTCCCTGAGCGACATGCTCAAGGGCAAGCAGGGCCGTTTCCGCCAGAACCTCCTCGGCAAGCGCGTCGACTACTCCGGCCGTTCGGTCATCGTCGTCGGCCCGCAGCTGAAGCTGCACCAGTGTGGCCTGCCCAAGCAGATGGCGCTGGAGCTCTTCAAGCCGTTCGTGATGAAGCGCCTGGTTGACCTCAACCACGCCCAGAACATCAAGTCGGCCAAGCGTATGGTCGAGCGTTACCGTCCGCAGGTCTGGGACGTGCTCGAAGAGATCATCACCGAACACCCGGTGCTGCTCAACCGTGCACCTACCCTGCACCGCCTCGGTATCCAGGCGTTCGAACCCCAGCTTGTTGAAGGTAAGGCAATCCAGCTGCACCCGCTGGTTTGTGGCGCCTTCAACGCTGACTTCGACGGCGACCAGATGGCAGTCCACCTGCCGCTGAGCCCCGAGGCCCAGGCTGAGGCACGCATCCTGATGCTGTCCTCGAACAACATCCTGAAGCCCTCTGACGGACGCCCGGTCACCCTGCCTTCGCAGGATATGATCATCGGCCTTTACCACCTGACCACCAAGCGTGTCGGTTCAGCTGGCGAAGGCCGCGTCTTCTCGTCCGTTTCGGAAGCCATCATGGCCTACGACCTCCGCGAGCTGCACCTGAACTCGCAGGTCAAGATCCGCCTTGAAGGCTTCGTTCCGTACGCGGGCTGGGAAGCTCCGGAAGGCTGGGAAGCCGGCCAGCCGGTTCTCGTCCAGACCTCCCTGGGCCAGGTCATCTTCAACCAGACGCTGCCCGCGGATTACCCGTGGGTTGAGAATGTTGCAGACAAGGGCGAACTGTCCACGATCGTCAACGACCTCGCAGAGCGCTACCCGAAGGTGGTCACGGCGGCAACGCTGGACAACCTGAAGGATGCCGGTTTCTACTGGGCCACCCGCTCGGGCGTTACCGTTGCCATCTCGGACATCGAGGTACCCAAGGACAAGCCGCAGATCCTTGCCGGCTACGAAACCATGGCCGCCAAGATCCAGGGCCAGTACGACAAGGGCCTGATCGACGACGACGAGCGTCGCCAGGAACTGATCGAGATCTGGAACAAGGCAACGAACGAGATCGCCCAGGCGATGCGTGACAACCTCTCACCGATGAACACCATCAACCGCATGGTGTCCTCCGGTGCACGTGGTAACTGGATGCAGGTCCGTCAGATCGCGGGTATCCGTGGCCTGGTGGCCAACCCTAAGGGTGAGATCATCCCGCGTCCCATCAAGTCCTCCTACCGCGAGGGCCTGTCGGTGCTGGAATACTTCATCGCCACGCACGGTGCCCGTAAGGGTCTGGCTGACACCGCGCTGCGTACCGCCAACTCGGGTTACCTGACCCGTCGTCTGGTGGACGTCTCGCAGGATGTCATCGTTCGCGAAGAGGACTGCGGCACTGAGCGTGGCCTGGTCACGCCCATCGCTGTCCCGGACGCCAACGGCGAGCTGGTTCTGGACGAGAACGTCGAGAACAGCGCCTACGCCCGTACGCTCGCTGTTGATGTTGTGGACTCCAAGGGCAATGTCCTGGCGGCCGGCGGCACCGACTGCGGCGACGTCGTAATCGCTGAGCTGTTCGCAGCCGGCATCACCGAGGTCAAGGTCCGCTCCGTACTCACCTGTGAGTCCAGCGTCGGCACCTGCGCCCTGTGCTACGGCCGTTCGCTGGCCACCGGCAAGACCGTGGACATCGGCGAGGCTGTGGGCATCATCGCCGCACAGTCCATCGGTGAGCCCGGCACGCAGCTGACCATGCGTACGTTCCACACCGGTGGTGCTGTTTCCGCCAGCGGTGGCGACGACATCACCCAGGGTCTGCCTCGTATCCAGGAGCTCTTCGAAGCCCGTACTCCCAAGGGTGTTGCACCGATTGCTGAAGCAGCCGGCCGCATCACCATCGAAGAGTCCGAGCGCCAGATGCGCCTGGTCATCACCCCGGATGACGGAACAGAAGAGATCGCTTACCCGGTCCTGCGCCGTTCACGCCTGCTGATCGAAGATGGCGATCACGTCACCGTCGGCCAGAAGCTGATCAACGGACCGGTGGATCCCAAGCAGGTTCTGCGCATCATGGGCCCCCGTGCTGCACAGAAGTTCCTGGTGGACGAGGTCCAGGGCGTGTACCGCAGCCAGGGCATCGGTATCCACGACAAGCACGTCGAGGTTATCGTCCGCCAGATGCTGCGCCGCGTCACGGTCATCGAGTCCGGCGAATCGGACCTGCTGCCCGGCGAACTCGCCGAGCGCAGCCGCTTCGAGGAGGCCAACCGCCGCGTTGTGTCCGAGGGCAAGACTCCGGCTTCCGGACGTCCTGAGCTCATGGGCATCACCAAGGCGTCCCTGGCCACCGAGTCCTGGCTGTCCGCAGCTTCCTTCCAGGAGACCACCCGCGTCCTGACGCAGGCGGCCATGGAAGGCAAGAGCGATCCGCTGCTCGGCCTCAAGGAGAACGTCATCATCGGTAAGCTGATCCCGGCCGGCACGGGTCTCCCGCGCTACACCGAGGTCACCGTCGAGCCCACTGAGGAAGCAAAGGCCAACCTGTTCACCGGCCCGAGCGCATTCAGTGACTTCTCGTACGATTCCCTGGGCGGCGACGGAGCTCCTGAGTTCCACGCCATCCCGCTGGATGACTACGATCTCGGTAACGACTTCCGCTAACCGCTAAAGCAACGCGGGGTCACTTACGGCCCAATCCACACCTCGGATTGGGCCCGGAGTGACCCCGCGTTGCTGTTTAAGGTACGACGGCGGGAGGCGGCGCTGTCATATACACCCGATTCAGGCGCTCGGGCAAGCCGTGCTAGACTTTGTGTAATTGTTCTGTGTGGCAGTGGATGAAGGCCGCCGCAGCATCATTTTGGTTTTGTTCTCATGATGCTTCGGTGGGAGCTTGTTTCCGGGTTGCGGGCTAGGTGCGCAACGAATGCCACGCTTTTGCACGCCTAAGCAAGATTCTAGACCTCACGGCTGCAGGGACAACGCCAAACCGGTGCAACACAAGGGCTGACGCCCGAATGCACCGGTAGAGATCAAACCAACGGAGAACACGAGAGTGCCTACGATTAACCAGCTGGTCCGCAAGGGCCGCACGCCGAAGGTCAAAAAGACCAAGGCCCCTGCCCTGAACGGCAGCCCGATGCGCCGCGGTGTTTGCACCCGCGTTTACACCACCACCCCCAAGAAGCCGAACTCGGCTCTTCGTAAGGTCGCACGCGTGCGCCTCAACGGTGGCATTGAAGTTACCGCTTACATCCCCGGTGTAGGCCACAACCTGCAGGAGCACTCCATTGTGCTCGTTCGCGGTGGTCGTGTTAAGGACCTTCCGGGTGTCCGCTACAAGATCGTCCGTGGCGCCCTCGATACCCAGGGTGTGAAGAACCGTAAGCAGGCACGCAGCCGCTACGGCGCAAAGATGGAGAAGAAGTAATATGCCTCGCAAGGGTCCGGCCCCCAAGCGGCCGCTCGTACTAGATCCCGTTTACGGCTCCCCGCTGGTCACTCAGTTGATCAACAAGGTTCTCGTTGACGGCAAGAAGTCCACCGCAGAGCGCATCGTTTACGGTGCCCTCGAAGGCGCCCGCGCCAAGTCCGGCGGCGACCCCGTAGCAGCCCTCAAGAAGGCCATGGAGAACGTCAAGCCTTCCCTCGAGGTCCGCTCACGCCGCGTTGGCGGCGCCACCTACCAGGTTCCGGTTGAGGTCAAGCCGGGCCGCTCCACCGCCCTCGCACTGCGTTGGCTGGTTGGCTACTCCAAGGCCCGCCGCGAAAAGACCATGACCGAGCGCCTCCAGAACGAAATCCTGGATGCCTCGAATGGTCTCGGTGCCGCTGTGAAGCGTCGCGAAGACACCCACAAGATGGCCGAGTCCAACAAGGCCTTCGCACACTACCGCTGGTAATACTTCCCGGACGCCGCCGGCTCAACAGAGCCGGCGGCGAACGTGCAGTCCATCCGAAAGGGAGACACCGTGGCACAGGACGTGCTTACCGACCTTAGTAAGGTCCGCAATATCGGCATCATGGCCCACATTGATGCCGGCAAGACCACCACCACCGAGCGCATCCTGTTCTACACAGGTGTGAACCACAAGATCGGCGAAACGCACGACGGCGCTTCGACCACTGACTGGATGGAACAGGAAAAGGAACGCGGCATCACCATCACGTCTGCCGCCGTGACCTGCTTCTGGGAAAACAACCAGATCAACATCATCGACACCCCCGGCCACGTTGACTTCACCGTTGAGGTTGAGCGCTCCCTGCGCGTCCTCGACGGCGCTGTTGCCGTTTTCGATGGCAAGGAAGGCGTTGAGCCGCAGTCCGAGACCGTCTGGCGCCAGGCTGACAAGTACAACGTTCCGCGTATCTGCTTCGTCAACAAGATGGACAAGCTCGGTGCTGACTTCTACTTCACCGTAGACACCATCATCGGCCGCCTCGGGGCCAAGCCGCTCGTCATGCAGCTCCCGATCGGTGCCGAGAACGACTTCATCGGCGTCGTCGACCTGCTCTACATGCGCGCACTGGTCTGGCCCGGCGACTCCAAGGGTGACGTCACCATGGGTGCCAAGTACGAGATCCAGGAGATCCCGGCTGACCTCAAGGAGAAGGCTGAAGAGTACCGCGCAACGCTCGTTGAGACCGTTGCAGAGTCCTCCGAAGAGCTCATGGAGAAGTACCTCGAAGGTGAAGAAATCTCCGAGGAAGAGCTCAAGGCCGGCATCCGCAAGATGACGATCAACTCCGAGCTGTACCCCGTGTTCTGTGGCTCTGCCTTCAAGAACCGCGGTGTCCAGCCGATGCTTGACGCCGTCGTCGACTACCTGCCGAACCCGCTCGACGTCCCGCCGATGATCGGTCACGATCCCCGCGACGAAGAGAAGGAACTGACGCGCAAGCCGTCTTCCGAGGAGCCGTTCTCGGCTCTGGCGTTCAAGATTGCCACGCACCCGTTCTTCGGTCAGCTCACCTTCATCCGCGTGTACTCCGGTCACGTGGAAGCAGGCTCGCAGGTGGTCAACTCCACCAAGGGCAAGAAAGAGCGCATCGGCAAGCTGTTCCAGATGCACGCCAACAAGGAAATGCCGGTTGACGGCGCTACCGCTGGCCACATCTACGCAGCGATCGGCCTGAAGGACACCACCACGGGCGACACCCTGTGCGACTCCTCCAACCAGATCGTCCTCGAGTCCATGAGCTTCCCGGAGCCCGTGATCTCTGTTGCGATCGAGCCGAACACCAAGGGAGACCAGGAGAAGCTCTCCACGGCCATCCAGAAGCTCTCCGCTGAGGACCCGACCTTCCAGGTCTCCCTCAACGAAGACACCGGTCAGACCATCATCGCCGGCATGGGCGAGCTCCATCTGGACATCCTGGTGGACCGCATGCGCCGCGAATTCAAGGTCGAGGCAAACGTGGGCAAGCCGCAGGTTGCTTACCGCGAAACCATCAAGCGTGCTGTAGAGCGTCACGACTACACGCACAAGAAGCAGACCGGTGGTTCGGGCCAGTTCGCAAAGATCCAGATTGCGATCGCTCCTTTGGACACGTCCGAAGGCGAGCTGTACGAGTTCGAGAACAAGGTCACCGGTGGCCGTATTCCCCGCGAATACATCCCGTCGGTGGACGCCGGTATCCAGGATGCACTGAACGACGGCGTCCTGGCCGGTTACCCGGTTGTCGGCATCAAGGCCACGCTGATTGACGGCGCGTACCACGATGTTGACTCCTCGGAAATGGCGTTCAAGATCGCCGGCCGGATGGCTTTCAAGGAAGCTGCCCGCAAGGCGAACCCCATCCTGCTCGAACCGCTGATGGATGTCGAGGTCCGCACCCCTGAGGAATACATGGGTGAAGTTATCGGTGACCTCAACTCCCGCCGTGGCCAGATGCAGTCCATGGAAGATGCCCAGGGCGTCAAGGTCATCCGCGCGCACGTCCCGCTGTCCGGCATGTTCGGCTACATCGGTGACCTGCGCTCTAAGACCCAGGGCCGCGCTGTGTACTCCATGACGTTCCACAGCTACGCCGAGGTCCCGAAGGCATACGCCGACGAGATCATCCAGAAGAACCGCGGCGAGTAGCCTCCAGGCTCTCGCAGCAACAAACTCGGGTGCGTTTCCGGTTCCGGAAACCCACCTGGTGCAGATGGCCGGCTCCCCGGTCAGTGCCATCCGGTCCAGCCGGGGCCGGCCATCTGCACCGACAGGCTCGTGGGACTAGTATTAGTTCCTGAATCTGCAATTTCATCAATCCAAAGCCCCCCAAGTAGACTTACTCAAAGTTTCGCCGCGACAAGCGCGGTCGAAGGGTAAGTCATTTGAAAACGTTCTAGGAGGAACCTGTGGCAAAGGCAAAGTTCGAGCGGACTAAGCCGCACGTTAACATCGGCACCATTGGTCACGTTGACCACGGTAAGACGACGTTGACGGCCGCGATTTCCAAGGTGCTGTACGACAAGTACCCGACACTCAACGAGCAGCGCGACTTCGCGTCCATTGACTCTGCTCCCGAAGAGCGTCAGCGCGGCATTACCATCAACATCTCCCACGTTGAGTACCAGACCGAGAAGCGCCACTACGCACACGTAGACGCTCCGGGTCACGCTGACTACATCAAGAACATGATCACCGGTGCTGCACAGATGGACGGTGCAATCCTCGTGGTTGCCGCCACTGACGGCCCGATGGCTCAGACCCGCGAGCACGTCCTGCTCGCCCGCCAGGTTGGCGTTCCCTACCTGCTGGTTGCTCTGAACAAGTCGGACATGGTTGACGACGAAGAACTGCTGGACCTCGTTGAAATGGAAGTTCGTGAGCTGCTTTCCGCTCAGGGCTTCGATGGCGACGAAGCACCCGTCGTTCGCGTCTCCGGCCTGAAGGCCCTCGAAGGCGACCCGGTTTGGGTCAAGTCCGTCGAGGACCTCATGGAAGCTGTCGACAACTCGGTACCGGACCCCGTTCGTGACCGTGACAAGCCCTTCCTGATGCCGATCGAAGACGTCTTCACGATCACCGGCCGTGGCACCGTTGTTACGGGCCGCGCCGAGCGTGGAACCCTCGCCATCAACTCCGAGGTCGAGATCGTCGGCATCCGCCCGGTCCAGAAGACCACGGTTACCGGTATCGAGATGTTCCACAAGCAGCTCGACGAAGCATGGGCCGGCGAGAACTGTGGCCTCCTGCTCCGCGGTCTGAAGCGTGATGACGTAGAGCGTGGCCAGGTTGTCGTCAAGCCGGGTTCCATCACCCCGCACACCGACTTCGAGGCTAACGTCTACATCCTCTCCAAGGACGAAGGCGGGCGTCACAACCCGTTCTACTCCAACTACCGCCCGCAGTTCTACTTCCGCACCACGGACGTAACCGGCGTTATCACCCTGCCTGAGGGCACGGAAATGGTTATGCCTGGCGACAACACTGAGATGACCGTTGCGCTCATCCAGCCCATCGCCATGGAAGAGGGCCTCGGCTTCGCTATCCGCGAAGGCGGCCGCACCGTTGGTTCAGGACGCGTCACCAAGATCATCAAGTAACTTCTTGCTGATCTGTGATTGATCGCTGAACCGCAAGGCCGTCTGACGGCCTGAGGTGAAGTTTGGAACAGCCCCGCTGCTGGTGCAGCGGGGCTGTTCTTTGCTACAGTTAATCCAGTCATTGGATTAATGTTCAAGTTCAAACCGGACAGACGGCCTGTCTTCGGGAGAGGGACCATCGTGGACGATGAATCTTACGAAGCGGGCTATCGTGCCGGCCACCTGCAGGGGTGGCTGGACGCCATGGCCAGGGTTCAGGGCCTGACGACGGCGGGCAGTGTGCCCGCGCGGGCACCGTCAGTGCCTGCCTCGGAAGCCACTGGCCCCTTGGCGCCGGCGTTGCCGTTCGCTGAAGTATCGCCGCCTCCACCTGCGACGACCCCCGAACCTCCTGTGCGGGTGACTGTTCCGGCTCCGCCGGTTTCGCCGTCACCCCCGCTGTCGCCCTTGCACCCACGTTCCGGTTCCCCACGTCTGCCTGGCCGCCCCCGGGTTGCCGTGCCCCGTGCGGTCTCGGAGACGCCCGCCGAGCGGCAGGCGCGGCGGGAAAAACGGGACCGCCAGAACATCAACATCACCCTGTATGTCGCCAGCCTGTTGTTGGTGGCAGCTGCTGCGTTGTTCATTGGTACGAGCCTGCCACCGGTGCTGCGCTTCGCGGGTGTCTGCGTTGTGACCGCGCTGTTCTACGGTGCGGGGTTTGTGCTTCTTGCCCGGGTGCCCCGGCTCAAACCAGCGGCAGTGGCCTTTACAGGCACGGGCCTGGCTATGGTTCCCGTGACCGGACTCGCTCTGTACAACTTCGCCCTGCACGACGGCCCGGCTGCCTGGCTGATCACGTCGTTGATCGGCACGGCCGGCTACGTAGCGGCAGCGGTGCGCCTCGAAAGCCGGGTGCTGGTGTACCTCTCGCTTACCTTCGTTGCATCTGCCGCGTGCTCCGGTGTCTCCGTCCTTGGCGGTGCGTTGGTCTGGTACTTCGCCGTACTCATAGGCGTCGCCGTCATCCTGACGGCGCTTGCTCTGGTCAGGCCGGGCTGGTTGCCGCCGGTTTACGTCAGGCCGCTGACGGTGCTGCACCCGATGTTGGTTCCGGCTGTGGCGGCCACCGCCACGTTCCTGCCCGTACGGCTGGACAAGGCGGAATACGCCTTGGTCATGGGAATGTGCGGACTGTACTTCGCACTGATGTCTGCGGCTCCGTTGAGCCCGGTGGTTCCCGCTCGGCTGAGGCTGCTCAACCTCTACGGTGCACGTGCCGCCCTCACCCTTGCCGGCGTCGTCGAGGTCTGGCACCTGAGCGGCCGTGGGAGTGTCGCTCTGCTTGCTGCCGCCGCCCTGCTTGCCGTCCAGGCTGTGGCAGTGGCGTTGCTGTCAGAGCGGCTGGCCGCTTGGTTCCCGCAGCCCCCCACAACTGACTTGCCGGCCGTCCAGGACGCGCCGGGCCAGAGCGGCGGGCGCTGGCGCGTCGACGCGTCGTTGACTTTTGGACTGCAGATCGGGGCAGCGGCGTTGTATTGCCTCCAAGAAGTTGGTGTCCGAATCCTTCGCGGTGCCGCCTTCGGGGCAGTGGACGCGGGTTCTGTGCCGCTGTGGGTTCCGGTAGCGCTGTCTGTGGCCACGGGCATGGTGCTTGCCCTCAGGTGGGCGGGCCGGAGCGAATGGGCGCCCGTAGCCGGGCTGGCATTGGCAGTTGTCGCGTCTCCTTCGATGGGCGCATGGCCGCTGGCTGTCCTGCTGGTCCTCTCGGCCGGCTACTGGGCGGTCCGCGGCGTGTACTCCGCGGGTGATTTTCGGGGCCGCCTGATCACGGGTGCCCGGCTGGCCCTGACCTTGGCGGTTCCCGTGACGGTCGCGGCGGTGCTGGATGACAGTCCGGGGTGGGCGGAGGCTTCCGTGTTCGCCCTGCTGGTTGCACTGGTGTGCCAGCAGCTTGTGACCGCAATCCTGGAGCGTTCACGGGTCCGGACGTTGGCGCCGCAGGCCACCCTTGGAGTTTTCGGTGGCGGCGGGATGCTGGTCCTGATCGGGCTGGCGGCCTTGGAGGCGTCGCCCGACCGGACCCTTACGGCCGCCGGACTGCTCGTCCAGCTGGTAGCAGCACTCGTCGTCGGGACGCTGCTGGTTCCACGGCCCGCCGCGGAACGGGGCTGGTCTGCCACGGTGTGGGAAGCCTTGCCGCTTGGCATGTCCCTGGTCACCGCTGCGGTCGCGTTCGAGGCCGTGTCCCAGGCTGCCGGAAATCTGGCGCTTCTCCTGGTGGTTGCCTATCTGCTGGTCACGGCTGCGCGACTTCGCGCACGCCAGCACCGCTGGACTTACTGGTGGTTGGGCCGGGCGGCGGCCACGGTCCTCGCACTCACGGCGTTCCACCAACTGCAGGAAGAGGGCGGCCCGCTGGTCATCGCGCAGGACGTGCTTTATCCCGGCACGGTCCTCGTGACGGTCCTGGCACTCCAGCTGAGCTTTCCGCTGATCGCGGCCGCCCGCCGTCGGGCGCCCCGTTTCATTCTCGCGGACGCCGGCGCTGTCCTTCTTGTCCAGCTCGCCTGCGCTGCCGCTTTTGCCGGGGGTGACTGGGCAGGCTGGCAGGGGACCGTGGCTGTGGTCCTCGTGGCCCTCTGCGCCGCGGCCGCAGGCTATTTCCTCCGGAGTGAATCCGGCGCCGTCTGGCTGGCCCCCACTGCCCTGGTCCTGCTGCTGGCACTGACCGGCGGCGGCCTCCTCGAAATTGAACTGATCATCGGTGTGTTTGCCGTTTACTCCGCACTGATGGTGGTGGCCGAGCCGCAGCGTGTCCGGAAGGGCTGGTACTTTGTCGCTGCCCGCGTGCTGACTGCGGCTCTGGCGCTGGTGCTCAGCTACGACATCACAGCTTCGCCCACAGTGGTGTCCCTGACTTTCGCTGTGGTGCTGGCCTCCCAGCACGCGGTCCGCTGGATGATGCGCTCTCGGCTGTCCGAAGTACCGTTCCAGCAGGCGGCAGTCTGGATCACCCTGGCAGGGCAGGCCCTGCTGCCCCTGGCGTACGTCGTGCAGCCAGGCACGGCTGGGCTGCTCGCCCAGGACGGCGACGGCGGCCGCTGGGTAGTACTGCTGGAACTGCTGATGCTCGTGGCTTCCTCCGTAGTGGCAAGAAAACTCTTTGCCGCGCGGGGCGCCCTGTACTTCGCTGTCTACGCAGCACTGTTCTGGGTGCTTGCGCTGGGTCCGCTGGTCACTTTCGGCGGGACGTTCCTGGCGTCCCCGGTCCTGAGCCACACCGGAACCACTGCGGTACTGCTGTTCCTTGCCGTGATTTCGACCGCTGCCGGCGTCATTCGGCGGAACCGGAACGCGGGTGTGGACGACGTTGAACACTGGTTGTGGCTGGTCATGGCCGGATCCTCTGCCGCTGTGGCCCTAATCGTCTCGCCTCTTGCCGCGGACTGGGTGGCCGGCGGCGCGGTACTGGTCCTTTCGGGCGTCGGTTTTACTGCCTCACACGTCGAGAAGGTGCCGGAGTACTACCCCCCGGCAGCCCTGGCGGCAGTTGGCGGCGGTGTCATTCTTGCAGCCGAAGCTTATGCAGACCTGCCTGGTGCCTGGGGCGTATTCCTGCCGTGGCTGAGCGGGGCGGCGGCTGCTTCCGCCATCCTGTACGCTGCGAGGCTCTACCGCAGCGGGCCGCTGGGGAACGATCCGGTACGACGCTGGTCACTGGCGGGGGCAGCTTTCCTCGGCCTCATCGTCGCGGCCCTGGTTGGGGTCCGGCATGATGCAACGTCCTGGACGGCGGCTGCAGTGCTGGCCATCGCTGTCGCGGTTGCTTACCGGGAGGCACCGGCCTGGTCGCGCCGTGTTGTCTTCGAGGTTGGCGCGATTTTGGTGACCGCAGCGGTCCAGCGTGCTGCCCTCTTCGAGCTTGACGGGCAGGGAGGCGGCGCCGGCAGGCTGTGGGCCGGTCTGCCCGATCCGTTCTGGGCGGTTCAGTGGTATGTGCTGCTGGCGGCCGGTCTCGCTGCCCTGAGGTATGCCTCCGGCAGCCGGCCCGCCGGTCGTTTCCTGGCGGGTGCGGCGTCTGTGCTGCTGTCAGTAAGCGGGCTGGGCGTGGTGTTCGGCGGCGCCGGCGGCCAGCAGCTCTGGGTGCTGGTACTACTTGCCCTGCTCCTGGTGGCTGGACTCGGCTTGGGGGAGCGACTGTTTGTCTGGTGGGGTGCTGCCGGCGTTGCCGCCTGCATCCTGTGGGCGATGAGGAACTATACGTTCCTGCTGCTGGCGGTCATCGCTGCCGGGCTCATCGTCTTTGCCGTCTGGCGCCTGAACCGTGGCCCGGCAGCTGGTCCGGCGGCCGGCCCAGCGCTAGGGCCGGCTGTAGGCCCGCCAAGTTACGGGCCTGGACGTGACGCGCCTGGGGAAGCCGGACCTGAGCCCGTAGGGCAGGAGCCTGCCGGAGCCCGTGAGCCGTCCGGCAGGCCCTGATACTGTTGCTGGGAGCGAGAGGAGTACATCATGGAATGGCTGATTTTTTTGATCATTGCAGCGGCAGTGGTGGCCGGAGTGTTCTGGGCCAAGAAGCATTTCCGCAACGAGATTGACCGCGCCAAGCGCATCAACCGGGCGAACAAGAACCAGTAGGCTGCCGGCCGGGCAGAGAGCCGAAACGCGTCAGCCCAGCCGCGATTTCCGGGCGTGGCTGAGCGCCTGGTACCAGTAGAAGGATTCCTTCGGGGTCCGCTCCAACGTTTCGAAATCCACGTGCACCAGCCCGAACCGCTGGGAGTAGCCGGCCGCCCATTCAAAGTTGTCCATCAGCGTCCAGACGTAGTAGCCGCGGAGATCGACGTCGTGGGCAATCCCCCCGGGCGCGGTCGCTTCCATGGCATGGTGCAAGTGCCCCGAAATGTAATCGATCCGCTGATGGTCCTGGATAGGTCCCGTCACATGATCCGGTTCAGGGAAGCTCGCGCCGCTTTCAGTGATGTACAGCGGTGGCAGGTTCTCCCCGTAGCGGTCCTTGAGCTCGCGCAACATGGTGCCCAGGTGCTCGGGGGCCACCGGCCAGCCGAAACCCGTCGTCCCGTACTCGTGGAACGGCACCTGGTGCGCAGGAATCCGGACCATCGCTTCCGCGGGAACGGCAATGCTTTCGTAAGCGCCGCGCCCGGCCGCTACCCGCACCGGCTGGTAGTAGTTGACACCGTAGAAGTCCAGAGGCTGGTGGATCGTCTTCAGATCGGCATCGGAGATCCTGCCGAAGGAACGCAGCCATGGCTTGGCCAGACGCAAAGAGGAAGGGTACCGGCCCACAAGGATCGGATCGGCATAAATCCGGTTCAGCATCAGGTCGAACACCTTCGCGACGGCCCTGTCGGTGATCTTGCCTGTGGCCGGCTGGACCGGGGAGTGCAGGTTTGTTACCCCAACACCGCCCCGGACTCCTTCGGCCCGCAATGCCTGAACGGCCAGGCCGTGGGCGAGTAGCTGGTGGTGGACAGCGGGGAAAGCGTCGAAAAGCAGGCCCTGACCGGGAGCATGGACGCCCAGTGCGTAGCCGTTGAGCACCACGGAGGCAGGTTCGTTGAGGGTGACCCACTGGTCCACCCGGTCCCCAAAGCGGCGGCCGGCCGCTGCAGAGTACTCCGCGAAGCGCTCCGCGGTGGCCCTGTTCATCCAGCCGCCGCTGTGTTCCAGGGGCAGGGGTGTGTCCCAGTGGTACAGGGTGGCCATGGGGGAGATGCCCGCTTCGAGCAACTGGTCGATCAGGCGGTCGTAGAAGTCCAGGCCCTGTTCGTTATATGGACCGCGGCCGTCCGGTTGGATCCGCGGCCATGAGATGGAAAAACGGTAGGAATCCACGCCGAGCTCCCGCATCAGTGCCACGTCTTCTGGAGAGCGGTTGTAATGGTCGCACGCCATCGCGGGGGAGTGTCCATCCATGATGGCGCCGGGCTTTTCTGCGAAGGCATCCCATCCTGAGGCGCCGCGGCCATCGGCCGACAGCGCGCCTTCGATCTGGAAGGCTGCTGACGCGACCCCAAGGGTGAACGAGCGCGGCAGGCGGGCGGCCAGATTCCTCACGGAAGCGTCATGTTCGACGGTCATTCCCTTATCATCCATTCGGATGTTGCCGAAGGCAATGACCCGGGACGGACTGCGGCGGGAACCCGCCGGTGCTGCCGGCCAGCGACCCCACCTGCAGGGACGGCGTCGAACGCGGGAACGTGCGCCTCCCCTCGGCCCAATAGCCCAGATTCGCTTCTACGCATAATATCCGGCATACTAGATGAGTTGTTCAAGCGCTTCTTCGTGTCCCGATCCGGATAATGCCGGGTGTCAGGGTCCAAGTTGAAGACCAAACATAACCCACTCCCCACGGAACTGCGGATTTGTATGCGTGCCAAGCGCGACACGCCCGACCGCGGGGGTCGGTTACGCCGGCAGGTTGAGGAACCCGGATTCTTCCGGATTCAGCTTGTGCGGCGGGTGGCAGTTCAGACTTCAAATGCTTCGGCAGCCACATGCAACACGCAAGTAAACAGAGCAGCCCTCACCGGAGCAGCACTAACTGAAAGAGAGTCAGGCGACATGGCGGGACAAAAAATCCGCATCCGGCTGAAGTCATATGACCACGAGGTCATTGATGTTTCAGCACGGAAGATCGTTGAGACGGTCACGCGCGCAGGCGCCACGGTAGTTGGCCCCGTGCCGCTTCCGACGGAGAAGAACATCTACTGCGTAATCCGCTCTCCGCACAAGTACAAAGACAGCCGCGAGCACTTTGAAATGCGCACGCACAAGCGTCTTATCGACATCATCGATCCCACGCCCAAGGCTGTTGATTCGCTCATGCGTCTCGACCTGCCGGCAGACGTGAACATCGAAATCAAGCTGTAGGGAGGTGCTGAGAGACTATGACCGCAACCCGTAACGTAAAGGGCCTGCTGGGCACGAAGCTCGGCATGACCCAGGTCTGGGACGAGAACAACAAGCTCATCCCCGTCACTGTGGTCCAGGCAGATTCGAACGTCATCACCCAGCTGCGCAACGCAGACACTGATGGCTATGTCGCTGTTCAGATCGGCTACGGCCAGATCGATCCCCGCAAGGTCACCAAGCCGCTGGCTGGTCACTTTGAAAAGGCAGGCGTCACGCCTCGCCGCCACGTCGTCGAACTGCGCACTGCAGATGCTGACACTTACGAGCTGGGCCAGGAGCTTTCTGTTGAGCTCTTCGAAGCCGGCCAGAAGATCGACGTTATTGGCACCACCAAGGGTAAGGGCTTCGCCGGTGTTATGAAGCGTCACGGCTTCCACGGCGTTGGAGCTTCCCACGGTGCCCACAAGAACCACCGTAAGCCCGGTTCAATCGGTGGCGCATCCACCCCGAGCCGCGTCTTCAAGGGCATGAAAATGGCCGGCCGCATGGGCGCCGTTCGTCACACCACGCTGAACCTCACGGTTCACGCAGTTGACGTCGAGAAGTCGCTGCTCCTGATCAAGGGTGCCGTCCCCGGCGCCCGCGGCCAGGTCGTACTCGTACGCACCGCCGTGAAGGGAGCCTAGTTCAATGACTAGCACTGTCAAGGTTGACCTGCCCGCAGAGATCTTCGACGTACAGACCAACGTGCCTTTGCTGCACCAGGTCGTCGTTGCCCAGCTCGCTGCTGCTCGCCAGGGTACCCACAAGACCAAGACCCGCGCCGAGGTTTCCGGTGCAGGTCGCAAGCCGTTCAAGCAGAAGGGCACCGGCCGCGCCCGTCAGGGTTCAATCCGTGCTCCTCACATGACCGGTGGTGGCGTTGTCCACGGTCCCACACCGCGTGACTACAGCCAGCGCACCCCCAAGAAGATGATTGCTGCTGCACTGCGCGGCGCACTCTCTGACCGGGCCCGCAACGGACGCATCCACGTTGTTGCTGAACTGGTGGAGGGCACCAAGCCGTCCGTCAAGAACGCACTTGCAACCTTGCGCGGAGTTTCCGAGCGCAAGAACCTGCTGGTTGTCATCGAGCGCGCCAACGATGTTGCAGCACTTTCCGTGCGCAACCTCGCCGGTGTTCACGTTCTGTACGCAGACCAGCTGAACACCTACGACGTACTCGTCTCTGACGACGTTGTCTTCACCAAGGCTGCCTACGAAGCATTCGTTGCTGACAAGGCAGTAGCTAAGAACGAGGAGGATGCCAAGTGAGTGCAGCCACCATCAAAGACCCGCGCGACGTCGTGCTTGCACCCGTCGTATCGGAAAAAAGCTACGGCCTGATCGATGAGGGCAAGTACACCTTCCTGGTGGACCCCCGCTCGAACAAGACCGAGATCAAGCTGGCCGTGGAGAAGATTTTCTCCGTCAAGGTCGAATCGATCAACACCATCAACCGTGCCGGTAAGCGCAAGCGCACCAAATTCGGATGGGGTACCCGCAAGAACACCAAGCGTGCAATTGTGAGCCTCAAAGAAGGCACCATCGACATCTTCGGCGGTCCGCTCTCGTAGCGGAGACCACTTTAACGAGGAAATAAATTATGGGAATCCGTAAATACAAGCCGACTACCCCGGGCCGTCGTGGCTCGAGCGTAGCGGACTTCACTGAAATCACGCGGTCGACGCCGGAAAAGTCGTTGGTACGTCCCCTCCCGAAAAAGGGTGGCCGTAACAACTCCGGTAAGATCACGACCCGTCACAAGGGTGGTGGCCACAAGCGCCAGTACCGTCTGATCGACTTCCGTCGCCACGACAAAGACGGCGTCAACGCCCGCGTTGCCGAAATCGAGTACGATCCGAACCGCACGGCTCGCATCGCCCTCCTGCACTACGTTGATGGCACCAAGCGTTACATCATCGCCCCGAACAAGCTCTCCCAGGGTGACGTAGTAGAAGCAGGGTCCGGTGCTGACATCAAGCCCGGCAACAACCTGCCGCTGCTCAACATCCCGGTTGGTACCGTAATCCACGCAGTTGAACTGCGTCCGGGTGGCGGCGCCAAGATGGGCCGCTCCGCCGGCGCATCGATCCAGCTTGTTGCCAAGGAAGGCCGCTTCGCCCAGCTGCGTCTGCCTTCCGGCGAAATCCGCAACGTTGACGTGCGCTGCCGCGCAACCGTCGGCGAGGTCGGCAACGCCGAGCAGTCGAACATCAACTGGGGTAAGGCCGGCCGCATGCGCTGGAAGGGCGTCCGCCCGACCGTCCGTGGTGTCGCGATGAACCCGGTTGACCACCCGCACGGTGGTGGCGAGGGTAAGACGTCCGGTGGACGTCACCCCGTCAACCCGAACGGTAAGCGGGAAGGCCGCACGCGCCGCCCCAACAAAGAGAGCGACAAACTCATTGTTCGTCGCCGTCGTACTGGCAAGAACAAGCGATAGGAGCCTGGACACATGCCACGCAGCCTGAAAAAAGGTCCTTTCGTTGACCAGCACCTCTTTGTAAAGGTGGACAGGGAAAACGAAAAGGGCACCAAGAACGTCATTAAGACCTGGTCCCGCCGTTCGATGATCATCCCCGACATGCTCGGGCACACGATCGCCGTACACGACGGACGCAAGCACATTCCGGTGTTTGTCACTGAGTCGATGGTCGGGCACAAGCTCGGCGAATTCGCTCCCACGCGGACATTCCGCGGCCATGTCAAGGACGACCGTAAGGGCAAGCGCCGCTAGGCGCCTGCACTTACGTCAAAGACGAGAGAAGGAAAGCAATGGAAGCCAAGGCAATTGCGCGTCACATCCGCGTAACGCCTATGAAGGCCCGGCGCGTCGTCAACCTTGTTCGTGGTAAGCAAGCGAATGAGGCTCTGGCAATTCTGAAGTTTGCCCCCCAGGCAGCTTCGGAGCCGGTATTCAAGGTAGTTCAGTCGGCAATCTCCAACGCCCGGGTCCTCGCGGACCGCGACGGCGTGGCGTTTGACGAAGGTGACCTCATCATCAGCGAAGCGTTTGTTGATGAAGGCCCGACCATGAAGCGGTTCCAGCCGCGAGCCCAGGGTCGTGCATTTCAGATCAAGAAGCGCACGAGCCACATCACCGTGGTAGTCGCTACCCCGGAGAAAGAGGAGGCTCGCTAAGTGGGACAGAAAGTTAACCCGCACGGGTTCCGACTCGGCATCACCACCGATCACGTATCGCACTGGTTTGCTGACAGCACCAAGGCCGGCCAGCGGTACAAGGACTTCGTTCGCGAAGACATCCGTATCCGCCAGCTCATGTCCGTTGGCATGGAGCGCGCCGGTATCGCCAAGGTTGAGATCGAGCGCACCCGTGACCGTGTCCGCGTGGATATCCACACGGCACGTCCCGGCATCGTCATCGGTCGCCGTGGCGCCGAAGCAGACCGCATCCGCGGCGAGCTGGAGAAGCTCACCGGCAAGCAGGTTCAGCTGAACATCCTCGAGGTCAAGAACCCCGAGATGGAAGCACAGCTTGTTGCCCAGGGCGTTGCTGAGCAGCTGACTTCCCGCGTGGCTTTCCGCCGTGCGATGAAGAAGGCCATGCAGTCCGCGCAGCGTGCAGGTGCCAAGGGCATCCGTATTGCGTGCTCCGGTCGACTGGGCGGCGCAGAAATGTCCCGCTCGGAGTTCTACCGCGAAGGCCGTGTGCCCCTGCACACCCTCCGTGCGAACATCGACTACGGCTTCTACGAGGCCAAGACCACCTTCGGCCGCATCGGCGTGAAGGTCTGGATCTACAAGGGTGACGTCACCGCCAAGGAACTGGCTCAGCAGGCAGCTGCTGCTCCGTCCCGTGGCCGCGGCCCCAGCGACCGTCCGGGCCGTCCCGGCGGCGCTGACCGTGGTGACCGCCGCCGTCGTACCGACCGTCCGGCAGCAGAGGCAGCTCCGGCTGCCGCCGCTCCGGCAGTTGAGGCTGCACCCGCTGCAGTAGAAGGAGGACAGGCTTAAATGCTTATCCCACGTCGAGTCAAGCACCGCAAGCAGCACCACCCGGGTCGTACCGGTACTGCTACTGGCGGCACCAAGGTCTCCTTCGGTGAGTACGGCATCCAGGCTCTGAGCCCGGCATACGTTACCAACCGTCAGATCGAGTCTGCACGTATTGCGATGACCCGCCACATCAAGCGTGGCGGTAAGGTCTGGATCAACATTTACCCGGACCGTCCTATCACGAAGAAGCCTGCCGAAACCCGCATGGGTTCCGGTAAGGGTTCACCGGAATGGTGGGTCGCTAACGTCAAGCCGGGCCGGGTTCTCTTTGAGATCTCCGGCGTCGAAGAATCGGTAGCCCGCGAGGCCCTGCGCCTTGCAATCCACAAGCTCCCGTTGAAGGCACGCATTTTGCGTCGCGAAGGTGGTGAATAGAAATGGCAGTAGGATCCAAGGAACTTGCATCCGCACAGCTGGACACGTTCGACAACGAGCGCCTCGTTGAAGAACTCCGTAAGGCTAAGGAAGAGCTGTTCAACCTGCGTTTCCAGTCCGCCACCGGTCAGCTGGAGAACCACGGTCGTCTGCGCGCGGTAAAGAAGGACATCGCACGCATCTACACCGTTCTCCGTGAGCGCGAGCTGGGCATTCGTGCCGAGGTTGCCGCACCCGTTGTGGAAGCCAAGGAAGAAAAGAAGTCCAAGAAGGCAGCAACCAAGAAGGCCGACAAGGCTGAAACGGTTGAGACCGAGGAGGATGCCAAGTGACTGAAAAGGACGAGAACGTGACGGAAACTGTTTCCGCGGCAGCTACAGCTGCCGAGCGCGGTGACCGTAAGACGAAGCGCGGCTACGTGGTCTCGGACAAGATGGAAAAGACCATCGTTGTCCAGGTTGAGGACCGCGTGAAGCACGCCCTTTACGGCAAGGTCATCCGCCGCAACACCAAAATCAAGGCTCACGACGAAGAGAACACCGCCGGCATCGGCGACCTCGTTCTCCTCGCCGAGACCCGCCCGCTGTCCGCTACTAAGCGGTGGCGCCTGGTCGAGATCCTCGAAAAGGCCAAGTAACACCTGCAGCTCTGGTTCCAGAGTTGCTTTGGAAGCCCCCGTTCCCCTTTGTGGGAGCGGGGGTTTCCTGCGTCCGGGGGAGCGGGTGGCGTGCCGGCGCTGGGCGGCTGTCACGCACAGCACGGTTTTATCGACTGCCCGCCGGCGGCGGGCCGGGTTTTCGGGTGAGCGGCGCGTCAGGGGGGCCAAAAGCCTGCCGTGCGTGACGCCGTCGTCCGTCTTGCCTGGACGCTCTGTCACTTAACGCAGGTTTTTGGGGAACCCTCTCTCACCTCTCGTCCACAGGGCGGGAGGAAGTGACAGAGGGTTGTCCGGAAAGGCGCATTAAGTGCCAGAGGGTCGATGGAAAAGCGGCAGGGAGTGCCAGGGCGTCCGGGGGAGTGGCGATGGGCTTCCGCGTTGGGCGGTGGCAGTCCCCTGTGATATGGGGGCTGGGCTTTCCTGTGCTAGGATATTGAGTTTGTATGGCGCCGTTCGTGCGCCGTCATCTACCTCGTAAACAATCGTGCCACGGCATAGTGCCCCCTTGCGCAACGGATCCGTCCGGACCGCCTGGGAAGCAAATGTTTTTGGCACGGGAGTTTAGGCCTGGTCTGGCAAAATCCAGGCAGGTCAAGAGACACCCCGATCAACCGTTCCGCAAGGCTCATTCCGTAGGAAGATTTTCGGTCTGAGAACCGGCGCGACGCAAGGAGTAAATAGTGATTCAGCAGGAGTCGCGACTCAAGGTCGCCGACAACACGGGTGCTAAGGAAATCCTTACCATTCGCGTTCTCGGTGGATCTGGCCGTCGCTACGCAGGCATTGGCGACGTTATCGTCGCCACCGTCAAGGACGCAATTCCGGGCGGCAACGTAAAGAAGGGCGATGTTGTCAAGGCAGTCATCGTCCGTACCAAGAAGGAACGCCGCCGTGCGGATGGTTCCTATATCAAGTTTGACGAGAACGCAGCTGTGATCCTGAAGGCTGACGGTGACCCCCGCGGTACCCGTATCTTCGGACCGGTTGGTCGTGAACTCCGTGACAAGAAGTTCATGAAGATCGTTTCTCTGGCTCCGGAGGTGCTTTAGTCCATGGCTAAGATCAAAAAGGGTGACCTGGTTCAGGTCATCACTGGCGCCAAGGCTGAGCGCGGCGGCGACAAAGGCAAGCAGGGCAAGGTTCTGCGCGTATTCCCCGAGACCAACCGCGTGTTGGTCGAAGGCATTAACCGCGTAACCAAGCACACCAAGGTCGGTCAGTCGCAGCGCGGCACCAAGACCGGTGGCATCGAGGTTGTCGAAGCTTCGATCCACATCTCCAACGTGGCTCTGGTTGACCCGTCCACCAAGAAGCCCACCCGCGTCGGTTTCCGCACCGAGTCTGTTGAGCGCAATGGCGTGAAGCGGGACGTGCGGGTTCGCGTGGCCAAGAGCTCCGGGAAGGACATCTAATGACTGAGACTCTCGAGACTCCGGCAGCGAAGATCGTTCCTCGTCTGAAGACCAAGTACGCCGATTCCATCAAGAGCACGCTCGTTGAGGAATTCAAGTACAGCAACGTTAACCAGGTTCCCCGTCTGGTGAAGGTCGTTGTGAACATGGGTGTTGGAGATGCCGCCAAGGACTCCAAGCTGATCGACGGCGCTGTCCGCGATCTGACCCTGATCACCGGCCAGAAGCCGCAGGTAACCAAGGCCCGCAAGTCGATCGCACAGTTCAAGCTGCGCGAAGGCATGCCCATCGGCGCACACGCTACCCTGCGTGGAGACCGCATGTGGGAATTCCTGGATCGTCTGGTCACGCTGGCTCTGCCCCGTATCCGCGACTTCCGCGGCCTCAGCGGCAAGCAGTTCGATGGCAACGGCAACTACACCTTCGGTCTGACCGAGCAGGTTATGTTCCACGAAATCGACCAGGACTCCATCGACCGCGTTCGTGGCATGGACATCACCGTCGTAACCACTGCCAAGACCGATGACGAAGGCCGCGCGCTGCTTAAGGCGCTTGGTTTCCCGTTCAAGGCCGAAGACTAATCTAACTACGTAACAGGTCCTTCGGGGCAGCCGGACGCAGGCAACTGCGCCAGTGCCACCGAGGAAACCGTTATGAGGAAGGGCAAGAGCCCACCATGACAATGACAGATCCTGTCGCAGACATGCTTACGCGTCTGCGCAATGCAAACTCGGCATACCACGATTCCGTGTCCATGCCGTACAGCAAGCTCAAGGCACGCGTTGCCGACATCCTGAAGGCTGAAGGTTACATCGCCTCCTGGAAAGAAGAAGACGCTGAGGTTGGCAAGAAGCTGACCCTCGAGCTCAAGTTCGGACCGAACCGCGAGCGTTCAATCGCTGGCGTTCGCCGTATTTCCAAGCCGGGACTGCGCGTTTACGCAAAGTCCACCAACCTCCCGCACGTGCTCGGTGGCCTGGGTGTCGCAATCCTGTCCACCTCTTCCGGCCTCTTGACTGATAAGCAAGCCGGCAAGAAGGGCGTGGGCGGCGAAGTCCTCGCCTACGTCTGGTAACGGGAAAGGAAGAGAATAATGTCACGTATTGGACGTCTCCCCATCACCGTTCCCGCCGGCGTTGAGGTCAAGGTTGACGGCTCTGTCGTCAGCGTCAAGGGCACCAAAGGCGAGCTGAACCACACTGTGGCCAGCCCGATCGAGGTTTCCCTGGATGCAGACACCCTGACTGTCGCCCGCCCGAACGACGAGCGCGCCTCCCGTTCACTCCACGGCCTGACCCGCACCCTGATCTCGAACATGATCGAGGGCGTTACCAAGGGCTACGAGAAGAAGCTTGAAATCGTTGGTACTGGTTACCGCGTTCAGGCCAAGGGATCTGACCTTGAGTTCGCTCTCGGCTACAGCCACCCGGTAAATGTTTCCGCACCGGACGGCATCACCTTTGCAGTTGAGACCCCGACCAAGCTCTCTGTTTCAGGAATCAACAAGCAGCAGGTCGGCGAGGTTGCTGCCAACATTCGCAAGCTGCGGAAGCCGGACCCCTACAAGGGCAAGGGCATTCGCTACGCAGGCGAAGTCATCCGCCGCAAGGTCGGAAAGGCTGGTAAGTAACCATGGCCATCTCAATCAATAAGAAGCGTACGAACAAGAGCAAGTCTGCTTCGCGCAGCCGTCGCCAGCTTCGTATCCGCAAGCGCATCTCCGGTACGGCTGTACGTCCTCGTCTGGTCGTCAACCGTTCCGCACGCCACGTATTCGTCCAGGTTGTCGATGACACCAAGGGCCTGACCGTAGCGAGCGCGTCCACTCTGGAAGCCGACCTTCGTGCATTCGAAGGCGACAAGAAGGCCAAGGCCAAGCGCGTTGGCGAGCTCGTTGCCGAGCGTGCGAAGGCTGCCGGTATCGAAGCAGTTGTCTTCGACCGCGGTGGTAACAAGTACCACGGCCGGATCGCCGCCGTCGCTGACGGTGCACGTGAAGGTGGGCTGTCACTGTGACCGAAGCAAACAAGGAAAAGGACACTGTGTCTGCAGATCAGAAGGCGACTGAAGCCGTAGCTGCTCCGGCCACTGAGACCACTGCTCCCGCTGCTGCCGACGACCGCCGTGGTGGCGCTCGTCGTGGCGAGCGTGGAGACCGTGGCCAGGGCCGCGGCGACCGTGGTGGCCGTGGCGGCCGCGACGGCGGCCGTGAAGCTGAGAAGAGCCAGTTCGTAGAGCGCGTTGTCACCATCAACCGCGTTTCCAAGGTGGTCAAGGGTGGTCGTCGCTTCAGCTTCACCGCTCTGGTCGTCGTTGGTGACGGCAACGGTATGGTCGGCGTTGGCTACGGCAAGGCTAAGGAAGTTCCTGCCGCAATCGCGAAGGGCGTTGAAGAGGCTAAGAAGTCCTTCTTCCGCGTTCCCCGCATTGGCAACACCATTCCCCACCGCGTTCAGGGTGAGGCTGCTGCCGGCGTCGTAATGCTGCGTCCGGCTTCCGCCGGTACCGGTGTTATCGCCGGTGGTCCGGTCCGTGCAGTACTGGAGTGCGTGGGCATCCACGACATCCTCTCCAAGTCGCTCGGTTCCTCCAACGCCATCAACATCGTTCACGCGACCGTTGATGCCCTGAAGCGCCTCGAAGAGCCGGCAGCAGTGGCAGCACGCCGCGGCCTGCCCCTCGACGAGGTTGCTCCGGCGGCAATGGTGAAGGCTCTCCTGAACCAGAAGGCGGGTGTCTAAGTCATGGCTAAGAACCTGTTTCCCTCCGACCTTCAGTTGGAGATCACACAGATCAAGTCCGCCATTGGCGGCAAGCAGAACCAGCGCGACACCCTCCGGTCACTGGGCCTGAAGCGGATCGGACACACCGTTGTCCGCACCGCCGATGCCGTGACTGTTGGAATGCTCAACACGGTTCCGCACCTGGTAAAGGTAGAGGAGGCGAAGTAAATGGCAGAGAAGAACACTGCTGAGAAGGCACAGAGCGCCAACGCTGAGAAGCAGAACGCCCTGAAGGTTCACCACCTGCGTCCCGCCCCGGGTGCCAAGACCGCCAAGACCCGCGTTGGTCGTGGTGAAGGTTCCAAGGGTAAGACCGCCGGCCGCGGTACCAAGGGTACGAAGGCCCGCTACCAGATCAAGGCTGGCTTTGCCGGCGGCCAGCTGCCGCTGCACATGCGCCTGCCGAAGCTGCGCGGCTTCAAGAACCCGTTCCGGGTTGAGTTCCAGGTTGTAAACCTGGACAAGCTCAACGAGCTGTTCCCGGAAGGTGGCGCAGTCACCGTGGAGAACCTGGTCGAAAAGGGTGCCGTTCGCAAGAACCAGCCCGTCAAGGTGCTTGGCACCGGCGACATCACCGTCAAGGTTGATGTCACCGCCCACGCATTCTCGGCCAGCGCCGCAGAAAAGATTGCTGCAGCAGGCGGAAGCACCACCGCGCTCTAGTAGACGGTGGGCTGATGCCCGTTGTACGAAACTCCCGGGATGCAGGGCCGCAAGGCCTTGTATCCCGGGAGTTTCTTCGCGTATTACCCCCGCAATTTCCCGGACGACACCCGCGCGGGGCGCCCCGCTGATTATTCGCAGGGCGCATCCACCCGTTAGACTCGGTTGTTGGGATTATTGATCCCCATCACACCACGCTTATTTACAACTCAGGAGGACGCGTGCTTAGCGCATTTGGCCGGGCCTTTCGCACGCCTGATCTGCGACGCAAGTTGTTGTTCACGCTGGGAATCATCACCATCTTCCGCTTGGGTGCCTTCATTCCCTCGCCTGGTGTGAATTACCAGAACGTCCAGCAATGCTTGCAGAGCGGTCAGACGGCAGGCGGGCTCTACCAGCTCGTCAACCTCTTCAGCGGCGGTGCCTTGCTTCAGGTGTCCATCTTCGCCCTGGGCATCATGCCGTACATCACGGCCAGCATCATTGTGCAGCTGCTTCGGGTGGTCATTCCCCGGTTCCAGGAGCTGTACGAGGAGGGCGCCTCCGGGCAGTCCAAGCTCACGCAGTACACCCGCTACCTCACCATCGCGCTTGGGCTGCTGAACGCCACGACACTGGTGTCGCTGGCACGTTCAGGACAGCTGCTTCCGGGCTGTGCGCTGCCGATCATCCCTGACAGCAGCATCATCACCACCATCCTGCTGATCATCACTCTTACCGCAGGCACCGGCCTCATTATGTGGATGGGCGAACTCGTCACCGAGAAGGGTGTGGGCAATGGCATGTCGCTGCTCATCTTCACTTCCATCGCGGCGACCTTCCCCACGTCCCTGGGCGCCATCTGGAGCTCACAGGGCCCGGGTACCTTCTTCATGGTCCTTGCAATCGGCCTCGTGACCGTGGCCCTCGTGGTGTTCGTCGAGCAGTCCCAGCGGCGCGTCCCCGTGCAGTATGCAAAACGCATGATCGGACGCCGGACCGTGGGCGGCACCAGCACCTACATCCCCATCAAGGTGAACATGGCAGGCGTGATCCCCGTGATCTTCGCATCCTCCATGCTCTACCTGCCGGGACTGATTTCCCAGTTCAACCAGCCCAAGAACGGCGAGCCCATGCAGCCGTGGGTTGAATGGATCAACAACAACCTGACCCGAGGAGACCACCCGATCTATATGGCGCTGTACTTCGCCATGATCGTGTTCTTCACCTACTTCTACGTCGCGATCACCTTCAACCCTGAAGAGGTCTCGGACAACATGAAGAAGTACGGCGGTTTCATTCCTGGTATCCGCGCCGGCAAGCCGACGGCGGATTACCTGCAGTACGTGCTCTCCCGGATCACACTGCCCGGCGCCCTGTACCTGGGCTTCGTGGCGCTGATTCCGCTGGTGGCACTGGTACTGATCAACGCGAACCAGAACTTCCCGTTCGGTGGCACCTCGATCCTGATCATGGTGGGCGTTGGCCTTGAAACCGTCAAGCAAATAGACGCGCAACTACAGCAACGTCACTACGAAGGGCTTTTGCGATGACGAAAATGTTGATTATTGGACCTCCCGGCTCGGGAAAAGGCACGCAGGCGGAACGCATTTCCGAACGCCTCGGCGTTGTGGCCATCTCTACCGGTGACATCTTCCGCGCCAACGTTAAGGGCGAGACACCGCTTGGCATCGAAGCCAAGAAGTACATGGACAACGGCGACTTCGTTCCGGACAGCGTGACCAACAAGATGGTCCGTGACCGCCTGAGCGAGTCCGACGTCGAAGGCGGGTTCCTCCTGGACGGCTACCCGCGCACCACCGCGCAGGTGGATTACCTCGACGGGATCCTCGCCAACAGCGAAGAGAAGCTCGACGTCGTACTTCAGTTGACTGCCGACGACGAGGAACTCGTTCACCGCCTTCTGGGCCGTGCCAAGGAAACCGGCCGGAGCGACGACAACGAAGCCGTCATCAGGCACCGGCTGGACCTCTACCACGAGCAGACCGAAGCCGTCGTGGCCAAGTATGCCGAGCGCGGCATCCTGACCCAGGTGGATGGCATCGGCGGCATCGACGAGGTCACTGACCGCGTCATGAGTGCCATCAAGGCGGCCCAGGCCGCCTGACGCAGGCAAGCAGGATCTACGAGGCTCCTCCCGGCACCCGGGAGGAGCCTCAGCCATTGAGAGGACACACCATGGCCTTCGGCCAGCCCCGTATCGAATACAAAACCAACGCCCAGATGCGCACCATGCATGAGGCCGGACTGGTCCTGAGCCGTGCACTGGATGCCGCCCAGGCCGCAGCGGTGCCCGGCGTGACCACCAAGCACCTGGACGAAGCGTTCGCGGCCGTGCTGAACGAGGCGGGCGCCAAGTCGAACTTCCTGGGTTACCACGGCTTCCCTGCCACCATCTGCACCTCGGTGAACGAGGAAGTGGTCCACGGCATCCCCGGCAGCCGTGTGCTGAACGACGGCGATATCATCTCGATCGACGGCGGCGCCATCGTGGACGGCTGGCACTCCGACTCGGCGCGCACGGTCATTGTGGGCGAGGCTGATCCGGAGGACCAGCGGCTCTCCGACGTCACCCAGGCCGCCATGTGGCGCGGCATAGCGGCGCTGGCCTCCGGGACCCACGTGGGAGACATCGGTTCAGCCATCGACGACTACGTGTCCTCCGTGCCGGGCAAACCGCTGGGGATCCTCGAGGACTACGTGGGCCACGGCATCGGCTCCGAGATGCACATGGCACCGGACGTGCTGAATTACCGCACCAGCCACCGCGGCCCCAGGATCCGGCCCGGGCTGTGCCTTGCCATTGAGCCCATGCTGGTCCGCGGCAGCATTGAAACCGCCGTGCTCGACGACGACTGGACCGTGGTGACCACCGACGGCAAGCGCTCCTGCCAGTGGGAGCACTCGGTGGCCGTCCACGAGAAGGGAATCTGGGTACTGTCAGCCCCCGACGGCGGAGCGGAGCACCTGGTGCCGCTCGGCGTCGTGCCCGTCCCGATTCCCTAGCTTTCGACGCGCAAAGACGCCAAGGACACAGAAAATCCCTGGCGACACCTGAATTCGGGTGTCGCCAGGGATTTTGCGTGTCGCAGAGCAGGCGAGGGCGGGGGTCAGTTCAGCTTAGGCTTGACGTCCTTGGTGTAGATGCCTTCCAGGGCTTTCTTCAGTTCGGCCATGGTCGCCTTGACGTTTCCCTGCTGGGTGAGGATCTTCGCAGCGGCCTTGGCCATCTCCTGGTCGGCGCCGGGGAGGAAAACCCGGGCGCGGTCCTGGACCTTGGTCACGGCGAGCTGGTCCATGGCGGTCTTGATCTGGGGCGTCTTCGCCAGCACCGCAGTCATGTCTGCCGAGGTACGGGTGGACATGTACCCGGTGGCGGCGGAGAAGGCTGCCGTGTTTTCCGGCTCGGTCATGAATTTGATGAACGTGCCGGCGGCCAGCTGCTCTTCCTTCGTGATCCCGCTGGGGATGCCCAGTCCGGCACCGCCGGTGGGGCACACTCCGCTGGTGGCTTTGGGGCCGCCCGGGAGGAAGCCGACGCCTACGTTGAAAGTGGCTGAGTTCAGCACGCCCAGGAGCGAGCCGGTGGAGGAGATGGTGGAGGAGGTCAGGCCCGCCGAGAAATCGTCGGCCGCTTCCTTGGAGGAAACCCCTGCCCAGTTGTGCTTGTAGATGGAGTCCTGTGCCCACTGGAGGGCTTCGACGGATTCCGCCGAGTCACAGGTGATCTCCCAATCCTTTGACCAGGCACCACCCCAGCCCCAGAGGTTGTTTTGCAGGGTCCAGCCGGCGTAGCCGGCCAGTGCCGGGTAGATGTACGCGTACTGGGCTCCGGAGGATGCCTTCAGCTTGGGTGCCCACTCGCCGAATTCCTGCCAGGTGGCGGGTGCGCGGTCCGGCAGGCCTGCGGCCTTGAAGTGGTCCTTGTTGTAATAGAACAGGGGAGTGGAACGTCCGTAGGGGAGTGCCCACTGCTTGTTGTCGTACTTGTAGTCGTCCACAAGGGACTTGCGGAAGTCGTCAACTTTGATGTCCAGTGCCTTGATGAGCCCGTCCACCGGAATGATGCTGCCGTTGGTGAAGTAGCGGAACCACCAGACGTCGGAGAGGACCACTACCCCGGGAAGCCCTGTCTTGGCCGCCTGGGATGTCTGGAACTTCTGGGCGATTTCCTCGTAGTTCGCGCCTGCGGTGACCAGGTTGATCTTGATGTCGGGGAATTTGGCGTGGAATTTCTCGATGATTGCCTTTTCCACGTCCTGTGACTTGCCGGGGTGGTTGCTCCAGAAATCGATCTTCGCCGCCGGCTTCACACCGCTGAAGTCGATGTCTGCTGCTTCGCTGGCGGCCGGGGTGCCTCCCGTGTTGGGTCCGCCGCAGGCCGAAAGTGCCGCCGCGCCGGCGGTGGCGCCGGCCAGTCCGAGGAAAAGCCTCCGGTCAAGATTTGTTGCCATCATGGTTCCTTTCGATTGTTTCGTTGAGGATTTCGCTTCTGATGTGAAGTACGACGGCGGCCGGCGGGTCAGCCGGTGACGCTGCCTTGGGTGAGCCCGGCAACGATGTAGCGCTGCAGGGCTGCGAAAACGATCAGTATGGGAACAATGACCAGGACGGCGCCCGCCATGAGGATGCCCCACCCGGAGGCGTTGCTTTCGGAGTTCTGCAGCAGGGTCAGCCCCACTGGCAACGTCATGGTCTCCGGGCGGTCGGTGATGATGAGCGGCCAGATGTACTCGTTCCACTCACTGACCACCGTCACCAGTGCCACGGTGGCGATGGAGGGAACGGACACGGGCACCACAATCTGCCACATGCGCCGCCAATGGCCCGCGCCGTCAATCTCGGCGGATTCCAGGATGGAGGCCGGCAGGGTCATGAAGTGCTGGCGCAGGAGGAATGTCCCGAACGCTGTGCCCAGCCCAGGCAGGATGATGCCCCAGAGGGTGTTCTTGCCTCCCATGCCCGCGATCAGGATGTAGTTGGGCAGGATGGACACCTGGGGCGGCACCATCAGGGCCACGAGAATCAGCATGAAGATGACGTTCTTGAACGGGAACCGCACGAACACCAGCGCGTAGGCGGTCAGGATGGCCAGCAGCACCTTCACGGTTGCGCCCACCACGGTCACGATCGTGCTGTTGATGAAGAACTGGGCGAACGGCACAGTAGTCATCGCGATGTTGTAGTTCGTGAAGTTGAGGCTTTCCGGCAGGATCTTCAGGTCCATGGTGATGATCTCGCCGGGCTGCTTGAACGAGCTCAGGATCATCCACAGCAGGGGCAGGAAGACCACCAGTGTGGCGATGATCAGCGGAATGTAACCGCCGGCAATCGTCCTGATCAGGTTCGGGAGCGAGAACGGACGGTCCCGGGGGACGAAAGGTTCGGGTTCGGCCACCGGAGGGAGTGTGGGGTCAGGGTTGACCGGCGATAGCGAACTCACGAGTAATGCACCTTCCGTTCCACGAACCGCAGCTGGAGGACAGTAATGACCAGGAGGATGGCGAAAAGGACAACGGAGATCGCGGCCGAGTACCCGGCCCGGTTGAACGCGCCGAAGGCCTGCAGGTACGCCTCGTAGATCAGGGTGCTGGTGCCGGTTCCCAGGGGGGTCATGATCCGGATCAGGTCAAAGGCCTGGAGGGAGCTCAGCATGGTGGTGATGAGGAGGAAAAAGGTGGTGGGGGACAGCAGCGGGACGGACATGCTGAGGAACCGCCGGAAGCCGTTTGCCCCGTCCAGCGCAGCCGCCTCCATCACGTCCTGGGGAAGCGACTGAAGGCCGGCCAGATACACCACCGCACAGTAGCCCAGGTTCTTCCAGACATAGACCAGGATGACCATGACCAGGGACAGTTGCGGGTCGTTGATCCATTGCGGGCTCTGCTGGCCGATGCCACGCAGTATCCAGGCCAGGACTCCATAGCCCGGGTCGAAGATGAACAGCCACACCAGGCCCACCCCCACGCCGGAGAGCACATAAGGGGCGAAAACGGCAGAGCGGGCAAACGTCGTCCCGCGGACCCTGGAGTTCAGTGCCAACGCTATGAGCAGCCCCAGCACCATGGAACCGCCCACCGTCACCAGCGTGAACACTGCGGTGGTCCCCAGTACCTTCGAAGCGTCGTCGCTGCTGAAGAAGGTGACGTAATTCTCGATCCCCACCACGGTTGCCGAGGCGGACCCCAGCGTCCAGTCGAGCGTTGAGTAGTAGATGTTGCTGATGAGCGGACGGTAGGTAAACACCGCAATCAGCAAGAGGTTGGGAAGGGCCAGGGCAAGAAAAACGAAGAAGTCACGGCGGGAGCGGCCAGACCAGCGTCGTCGGCGCAGTTCTCTCGCCGTGCCGGACGGTCCGGGTGGTGCCGGCGGGCTGGTCGATGGAGTCGAATCGAGTTGACGGGTCATTCGGTTCTCTAACGGACGGGGCCTGCTTGTGGCTGGCCGGCGGGCAAGGGATCTAGCCATACTTCACCACAGAGATGGTGGGCAGGACCCTCGCACAAGCCCTCGTCAGAGGTTTATTGTTGAAGGCTTCATCGCCCGCTAATGCTGTGTTCGTTGCAGTATTGCACAACGTTCGCTTTTAGGCCCGGATGTCCAGTCCTCCTATACAGCACAATGGGAATCATGGGAGCGATCACGGACGTGCAGGGGATACGGGTGGGCCATGCCGGGAAGACCGGGGACGGGTGGCTGACCGGAGTCACGGTGGTGCTGCCGCCGCCAGACACGGTGGGGTCGGTGGACGTCGGCGGGGGAGGCCCCGCCACCCACGAGACCGACGCCCTGGACCCCACCACGCTGGTGACGACGGTGGACGCCGTTGTCCTCACCGGCGGCAGCGCCTACGGACTGGCTTCCGCCCACGGCGCCCAGCAGTGGTGTGAGGAGAACGGCCGGGGTTTCGCCGTGCCCGGGGGAGTCGTCCCCATCGTTCCCGCCGCTGCCATCTTCGACCTGGGCCGCGGCGGCAACTTCTCAGCGCGCCCGACGGCGGACATGGGCTACGCGGCGACCCTCGCCGCCGCCGCGCAACCGGAAGGGCACGACGTCGAACGCGGCAACGTCGGCGCCGGTACCGGGGCACTCATCGCCAGGACGTACAAGGGCGGCCTGGGCACAGCCTCGGCCACCCTCGAGAACGGGGTAGTGGTCGGGGCGTTGGCCGTGGTTAATGCGCTTGGGCTGCCTGTGGTTGCTCCGGGGAATCCCGAACCCAGCGACGCCCCAGGACTCAACACGACGCTGGTGGTCGTCGCTACCAACGCCGTCCTGGATGTGGCCGAGTGCAAGCGGACGGCGTCCGCAGCACAGGCCGGTATTGCCCGGGCTCTGAATCCGAGCCACACCCTGGCGGATGGCGACGTGGTCTTTTGTTTGGCCACGGGGGAGGTTGCGCTGGACCGGAGCACCGAAACTGCCCGGCAGGTGAGCCTGATTACCCTGCAGAGTGCGGCAGCCGACGTCGTACGCCTGGCGATCCTTGACGGGGTGCAGAGCGCGGAGACGGTGAGCACTCCTGCCGGCGAATATGGTGCGTTCGGCGGTCTGTAGGTTAGTATTCTCGATTTAACATTTACGGGGATAAAGGGTAGTGTTGCTTGTTGGTTGTCTGCCCTGCTGTGCCCTGTTTGGGGCCAGAGGTGACAACCGATCCAACAAAAACGTTCGTGGTCATGTCCGGTGCAATCCGGCGGGGCCGCGGCAACAACAGTTAGCGGAGGGTATGGCCAAGAAGGACGGGGTCATTGAGATCGAGGGCGTTGTGACTGAGGCGCTGCCTAACGCGATGTTTCGCGTTGAGCTCACCAACAAGCACATCGTACTTGCGCACATCTCAGGCAAGATGCGCCAGCACTACATCAGGATTCTCCCTGAGGACCGGGTAGTGGTGGAACTGAGCCCGTATGACCTCACTCGGGGTCGTATCGTCTACCGCTACAAGTAAATTCTGGGCAGCCTCAGCATGAGCTGAGCGCTGCTCCAGTTGACCAACTGCCACACGCAAAGGAATGCCATGAAGGTCAAGCCGAGCGTCAAGCAGATCTGCGAAAAGTGCAAAGTGATCCGCCGTAATGGCCGGGTCATGGTGATCTGCGAGAACCCGCGCCACAAGCAGCGCCAGGGCTAATTTCCCCTCACGGGAAATCCTGGGTTGCTAACCCACGCAAGTAAATAAAAAGGCAGCACAAGCTGAACTGGGACGTATGGGCCCGGACAGCTAACCCCCGGTCGGAGGCTGGGGCCGCACAGAACGTGCGGGTGTACTGCCTACGACCTCCGGTTTATTCAAGGAGCACTGCCACTATGGCTCGTCTCGCTGGCGTAGACATTCCCCGCGAAAAGCGGTTGGAAATTGCGCTTACTTACATCTACGGCGTGGGCAAGACCCGTGCACACGAAACCCTGGCTGCCACTGGCATCAGTGCTGACGTCCGCGTTAAGGACCTCACTGACTCCCAGCTGGTGGAACTTCGTGACTACATTGAAGGCAACTACAAGGTTGAGGGTGACCTTCGCCGCGAAGTAGCAGCAGATATCCGCCGCAAGGTTGAAATCGGCAGCTACGAAGGTATCCGCCATCGCAAGGGCCTGCCAGTACGCGGACAGCGTACGAAGACGAACGCACGTACCCGCAAGGGCCCGAAGCGTACCGTGGCCGGCAAGAAGAAGGCCCGTTAAATCCCTCGGGATTAACCGGCTCCCCAATAACTTTCTGTAGGAGAAAAAATGCCCCCGAAGACTCGTGGCGCGGTTCGCAAGCCGCGTAAGAAGGACAAAAAGAATATCGCGCTGGGCCAGGCGCACATCAAGAGCACTTTTAACAACACCATCGTGTCCATCACGGACCCGAACGGCGCTGTTATCTCTTGGGCTTCCTCAGGTGAGGTTGGCTTCAAGGGCTCACGCAAGTCCACCCCGTTCGCTGCCCAGATGGCTGCCGAAGCTGCTGCCAAGCGCGCTCAGGAGCACGGCATGCGCAAGGTTGACGTTTTCGTCAAGGGACCGGGTTCAGGCCGCGAGACCGCAATCCGCTCGCTGCAGGCCGCTGGCCTGGAGGTTGGCTCCATCCAGGACGTCACCCCCGCAGCGCACAACGGCTGCCGTCCGCCGAAGCGCCGCCGCGTCTAAGGCTTTTCCAGCAGCAGGAGCTTGCCCGGACCGTGGATGGTCGGGGCAAGCCCAGCCGCGTTAAGTCTTCAGACCGAATTTCCACCACCTGTGTTGCGTCATATAGCGGATGCTCGCCGAAAGGAAACCTAAGTGCTCATTGCACAGCGCCCCACCCTCTCCGAAGAGGTCGTCTCCGAAAACCGCTCGCGTTTCATCATTGAACCGCTGGAACCGGGCTTCGGCTACACACTCGGAAACTCACTCCGCCGTACCCTGCTCTCCTCCATCCCCGGCGCTGCTGTCACCAGCATCCGGATCGATGGCGTGCTCCACGAGTTCACCACGGTTCCCGGTGTCAAGGAAGATGTCACTGAGATCATCCTGAACATCAAGAGCCTGTCGGTCTCCTCCGAACACGATGAGCCGGTTGTTGCTTACCTGCGCAAGCAGGGCCCCGGAGTCGTCACCGCCGCGGACATCGCTCCGCCGGCCGGCGTCGAATTCCACAACCCGGATCTGCACATTGCCACCCTGAACTCGAAGGGCAAGTTCGAACTCGAACTGACCATCGAGCGCGGCCGCGGCTACGTTTCGGCAGCTCAGAACAAGTCCGGCGACTCCGAGATCGGCCGTATCCCGGTCGACTCGATCTACTCGCCGGTCCTGAAGGTTACTTTCCGCGTGGAAGCAACCCGTGTTGAGCAGCGCACCGACTTCGACAAGCTCATTGTCGACGTCGAGACCAAGCAGGCCATCGCCCCGCGCGATGCCGTTGCTTCCGCAGGTACCACCCTGGTGGAACTGTTCGGTCTGGCCCGCGAGCTGAACACCGCAGCTGAAGGTATCGAGATTGGCCCGTCGCCGACGGATGCTGCCCTGGCAGCAGACATGGCACTGCCGATCGAGGATCTGGACCTCACGGTCCGTTCCTACAACTGCCTCAAGCGTGAGGGCATCCACACCGTGGGTGAACTCGTAGCCCGCTCAGAGGCTGACCTGATGGACATCCGTAACTTCGGTGCGAAGTCCATTGACGAGGTCAAGGCAAAGCTGGTTGAACTGGGCCTGTCCCTCAAGGACTCGCCTCCCGGTTTTGACCTCGCAGCACGCGCCGCAGCAATTGAAGAGAACGACGCCGACTTCGGCGACGACGAACTCTAAAACAGATCTTGGCCGGCGGGCACCACGGTGTGCCCACCACCGGCTTCCATATGAGGAGAAACAATTATGCCTACCCCCACTAAGGGTCCGCGCCTCGGAGGCGGCCCGGCTCACGAGCGTCTCATGCTCGCGAACCTGGCAGCAGCACTGTTCGAGCACAAGCGGATCACCACCACGGTGACCAAGGCCAAGCGGCTCAAGCCGTACGCCGAGCGCCTCGTGACCTTCGCCAAGCGCGGCGACCTGGCTTCACGCCGTCGCGTGCTCGGCCTGATCAGCAACAAGGGCATCGTCCACGAGCTGTTCACCGACATTGCCTCGGCAGTGGAGAACCGCGATGGCGGCTACACCCGCATCACCAAGATCGGCAACCGCAAGGGCGACAACGCTCCCATGGCTGTCATCGAACTGGTCCTCGAGCCGGTTTCCGCCAAGCAGGCCGTTGTAGCTGAGGCTACCTCTGCCGCCAAGCGCGACGCTGACAAGAAGGAAGCCGCTGCTGCTGCTCCTGCTGCCGAAGAAGCTCCCGAGGCTGAGGTCGTTGAGACCGAAGCTGTTGAGGCTCCTGCCGAGACCGAAGCTGCTACCGAAGAGGCTCCGGCCGCTGAGGAAGCCCCGGCCGAGGAAGCTGCTGCTCCCGAGGCCAAGGAAAAGGACGCGAAGTAATTCGCTGATTCCTTCGCATAGACTTGTGTCTATGAACGACCAAAAACCCGCGGCCCCCGGTACAGGGGGCGGCGGGTTTTTGCGTATCCGGTTTGATCTGTCGTACGACGGCGGCCCCTTCAATGGGTGGGCGGTGCAGCCGGGCATGCGGACCGTCCAAGGCGTGTTGGAAGAGGCGCTGGCGCTGTTGATCCGCAGGCCGATCCGCGTGACCGTGGCGGGCCGCACCGACGCCGGCGTCCACGCCCGCGGCCAGGTGGTCCACCTCGACCTGACCGAGGCCGAGTGGCTGGGACTGCCCCGGGGGCACGAACTCGATCCCGCCGTCGCACTTCTCCGCCGGATCCGCGGCGCACTGAGCCGCGGCCTTGGCGACCTGACCGGCTCCATTGAAGTCCACAGCGTCTCCCTGGCCCCTGAGGGCTTCGATGCGCGGTTCTCCGCCCTGTGGCGGCGCTACAGTTACCGCATTGCGGACGGCCCGGCGCTGTGGGACCCGCTGGAACGCTACTTCACACTCTGGCACCCTAATCCGCTCGACGTTTCACTGCTCAATGAGGGAGGCTCCAAGTTGCTGGGGCTGCAGAACTTCCTGTCGTTCTGCAAGCCTCGGGAAGGCGCCACCACCATCCGTGAGCTGCAGCGGTTCGAGTTTGCCCGCAGCGAGGACGGCGTCATTGTGGCCACCGTGCAGGCGGACGCCTTCTGCCACAACATGGTCCGTTCCCTGGTTGGCTCCGCCTTATACGTGGGCGAGGGCGTCGAGGAGCCCGGCTGGCTGCACGAGCGGCTGCTGGCCAAAAAGCGCGACGCCAAGTCCATCCTGGCCGCACCGCACCCGCTGGTCCTGGAGGAAGTGGCCTACCCCTCCGACAGCGAGATGCTGGCCCGCGCCGAGCTGACGCGGGCAGTGCGGCAACACTAGTCGCCGGACCCATGGATCGCGGGTCAGAACGACCGCGGGTCAAAACGACGACGGAGGCCCGTCTGCCGGGAGCGTCACCGTGAAGGTGCTACCCTTGCCGTGGTCACTGCTGCAGGTGACCCCGCCCCCATGGCGTTCCACGATCATCTTGGTGATGGACAGGCCGAGGCCGGCTCCGGGGATGGCTGCCGCGCGGGCCGAATCGGTGCGGAAGTAGCGGCGAAAAACCCGGGCGGCGTCGTCGGGGCTCATTCCCATCCCGGTGTCGTGGACGCGGAGCTGCACCAGGTCCCCGGTGGTGCCCGCGCTGATGTCCACCACACCGCCGTCGGGGGAGTATTTGATGGCGTTGGACACCAGGTTGTCCAGGGCCTGCCCGATTCGCAGCGGATCCGCGTACGCCCATAGTGGCGAGGGAATGTCGGCCGCCAGCCGGACGCCTGAACGGTCTGCCTCGGCGCGTGCGGAGTTCAGGCTGCTCTCCACCAGGCTGGCAAGGTCGGTGCGTTTGGGGTGCACTTTCAGGGCTGCAGATGCTGTGGCCGACAGGTCCGCCAGCAGGGCCAGTAGGCGTTCCGAGTTGCGCTGCACAACGGCGAGTCGCTGGGCGGTGACCGGGGACAGCTCATCGCTCGCTTCCAGGACGAGGTCCACGTTGCCCAGGATCGAGTTCAGCGGTGTCCTGAACTCGTGCGAGACGTTGGAGATCAGCTCCTCGTTCGCAGCCAGGGCCTCCACCCAGCCGGTCACGTCGCTGTAAACCACTACCGCGCCGTTGAGCCGGCCATCCTCGTTGACGAGTGGCCGAGCGGCTGTTGAGTAGGCGCGCTGGGCAGGTTCTTCCCCGGCCCAGACCAGGTAGTCGGCAAAGGATTCGCCGGCGATGGCCCTGTTGATGGGCCGCTTCTCGGGTGGAAGCAGGGTCTGCCTGTCCTGCCCGAAAATGAGCTGGTGCCCCTGGCCCGGCATCTCGTCCGCCACGCCGGTGGCCTGCCGGAAGATGCGCTGCCGGTTGTTCGTGACCAGGTACCGGCCTGAACGGTCGACGGCGGCAACGGCGACGTCGGTGGCGTCCAGGATGGTCATGAGCAGTTTCTCGCGCTCCGTGCTTTGCGCGAGCAGCTCCCGGAGTTCCTCGCCCATGCTCTGCAGCTGCCGCTGCTGGAGCCGCGTGTTGGCGCTGGCGAACCGGATGGCGAGTGAGACTGCGAGCATCATGAGCGGGAAAAGGATCAGTGAAGTGATGTCCGCTGCCGTGAGGTGGGGGAATTTGCCTGATATTGACGGGAGCATGATCAGGAGCGGCCCTACTGCGCTCAACACGAGGCTGGTCCGGACCAGGATGCCGGACGCGGCGAGCCAGATGACTGGGAAGACGACAAGGATGGCAAGGCCCGGAAGGAGCGGGGCCGCGCCGTTCCTCAGGAGGCCGATTGCGAGCAGGTCAAGGGCAGGAATTACCAGATAAGCGCTGTGCGGCAGGCGTTCCCAGGGAATGAGGAAACAGGCGAAGAAAAGGAGGATGTGGACTGCCATGCCGGCCAGGTACACAGGGCTGGCCAGGAGCGACGGCCAGACAAAGGGGGTCATGAATCCGAGCACGGAGACAATCAGGGAAAGCGGAAGCTGGCAGAGGGCCACCTGGGCGCGGGGCCCGAGGGTCCTGAAATAGAGGGTCACTCCCCGAAGCGGGGGTCGTAAAGGCATAGGGCGTCTCCAACTTTCCTGACGGCCCCAATTCCGTCGCAAATCAATTCCTGCCCCCAAATACCTCCGGGCAGTCAGTCCACCCTCTGAATCCTAATGTGTAACGGGTGTCATAGTTATTGACTTTTCACAAAGAAGGGCGAATTGGAGTGTCATCTGCCGTTCATACTTGTAGCGTATAGAGAGTTGGAGTGGTTGAGGGGATTGGCGCTGGGCTGATGGGGGCCTCTTCCACCTGGCATCAGGGAAAGTTAATGGAAGATCTTGGGGTAGCAGTAGTAATTGAAGACGATGCGGACATCCGCAACCTCCTGGAGGGGGTGTTGCGGCAGGCGGGATTCGAGGTCCATACCGCGGCCGACGGCCGGGAAGGCGTGGAGGTTGTCCGGCATAACAATGCGCAGGTTGTCACTCTCGACATTGGCCTTCCGGACATCGACGGTTTTGAGGTCCTGAGGCGGATCAGGTCCTTCAGTGATGCCTACGTGGTGATGTTGACGGGCAGGACGGACGAGCCGGATCTGCTCTCCGCCCTGAACGCGGGGGCGGATGATTACATCGCCAAGCCGTTCCGGCCGCGGGAGCTCCGGGCCAGGGTTGCCGCCATTATGCGCAGGCCCCGCCACGACATCAGCCGGCCACACCAGACTGCGGCAGCTTGGGCGGCTCCACCGGCGGCGCCGGCAACGTTCACCCAGGCGGGCGTCCTGCAGCACAACGGACTGGTGCTGAACTACCGGACCCGCACCGTGGCGATCGGTGAGGCCAACCTGGGGCTTACCCGCAGCGAGTTCGACCTCCTGCATACCTTGCTCCGCGGCGAGGGAGCCGTGTGCACCAGGTCCGATCTTGTTCGCGCGGTCCGGGGTGACCTCTATGAGCCAGATGCCTACATCAGCGAGGCCGATGAACGTGCCGTGGAGGTCCACATCGGGAATCTCCGCCGCAAGCTTGGGGAGGATCCGCAGTCACCACGCTGGCTGCAGACCGTGCGGGGCGTCGGCTACCGGTTGGCGCCTAAACGGTCAGATCTGCCGAGACGGCCCTAACTGTCCTTCAGGATGTAGCTGGCCTGCAGTTCTGAGACGGTCTGCAGGCCGTGCTCGGCCACGCTTTCCAGCAGTAATTCGCCTTGGACGAAGTCGGTCCTGCGGATGGCGTCCTCGAGGGCCTGGGCCAGCACCGCCAGGCGGAGCCCGCCCACCATGGTGGACGCGATCCGCAGGCTGATGACGGCGTCCAGGGCGGCCGGGCGGTCCTGGATGCTAACTGCGGCCGCGAGTTTGCCGAAGCGCTGGTCCCACAAAGCGGCATAGTCGCGGGCGAATGCCTGGGCGAGGTGGGGACCGTCCAGTTCCTCCTCCAGCTCCGCCAGGATCTCCGGTTCAACCCACCGTGCCTCCGCGGCGTCTGCTGTGGGTAAGTCCGGGCCTACGTCCGCAACGGGGCCCGCTGCCGACGGCTGAGCTGGAACACCCCCGCTGCTGGAGGTGATTGGTGGACTGTCCATGAGTTCAAGGCTACTTCCTGTAATCACTCGGGCGCCTGTTTTTACTAGATCCTGTGGAAAACTTGAGTCATACTTGCCCCCGGGAGTTCAAGCCGTCATTGGCTGCTGAATGTGACAACCGTGTTGATAACGGCCGGGCCGAGGATTGCTATGAAAAGGACCGGGAAGATGAAGAACAGCAGCGGAAAGAGGATCATCACCGGGAGTTTCATCGCCTTTTCTTCGGCCCGCTGGCGGCGTTTGACCCGCATGACCTTGGCCTGGATCCGCAGCACCCGGCTAATGGCAATGCCGTAAGTATCCGCCTGGACAACTGCCTGGACGAAGCTCCGCAGTTCCGGAATGTTGGTCCGCTCGGCGAGGGCCTGGTAGGACTCCCGGCGGCTCCGGCCCACCTGCATGTCCTGTAGGGTCCGGACCAGCTCCTCCGCCAAGGGTCCCTTGCCGTTTTCGCCGGCGCGGGCCATCGCCCCCTCAAAGCCGAGACCGGCCTCCACGGAAATCAGCATCTGGTCAAGCGTGTTGGCCAGCTCAAGCTGCATGGCCTTCTGGCGCTCCATGCCTTTGCTGTAGAGCAGCAGGTCCGGGATGAAGTAGCCAAGGAAGAGCAGGAAGAGGCCGGCGAGCTTCATGATCGGCGTGGTGCCGACTGCGCTCATGTAGAGGCCAAAGGAGGCGCCGGCTATGCCGAGGGCAATTTTCGAGCCGAGCACCTTGCCTAGGGGCATGGACAGCGGACGTCCGGCGAGCGACAGCAAGCGGTCGAGCTTACGGACGTAGGCAGGGGGAGTCAGGCGGTGACCGATCCCGGCCACAATGCCGGGAGTGTTCTTCTCGGCCGTCTCAGTTGCCTGGTGGCCCCGGGTAAGGATGGCCACAGTGGCAGTTCGGGCCTTCCTGTCGACGGAGAGGATGGACCAGGTCAGGTAACCGATGGGGACGGATACCAGCAACAGCGAGAAGATTATCAGCGGACTCATCATCGCCTCAGAACTTCAGATCGATGATTTTGCGCATCCACAGGCTGCCGATCGTCATGAGTACCACGGATGCTCCGATCATGGCCCATCCCAATGGATGGGTGAACATGGAGTTCATGTAGCCGGGGTTGACGGTCATCAGCATCAGCACGATGCCGAAGGGCATCGCAATGAGAATGTAAGCGGAGAACTTTCCCTCTGCGGCGAGGGACTTGATGTGTCCTTTGATTTCGCTGCGTTCGCGAATGGTTTCGTTCACCTGGTCCAGAACCTCGGCCAGGTTGCCGCCCACTTCGCGGTTGATCTGGATGGCCTGGGCGATCCAGACGAAGTCCTCGTTCCGCATGCGTTCCGACGTGTCAGTCAAGGATGCCAACAGATCGCGGCCCAGGCTGGTCTCGGTGATGACGCGTCGCATCTCCTCGGATGTGGGGCTTTGCGACTCGGCCGCGGCTGCGTCGATGGCGCGCAGAATACTGTGGCCCGCCCGAAGGCCTCCCGAAAGCAGTTGCAGTGTGTCACCGAGCTGCGCATCGAACTTTGCCCGCCGTTTCCCGGCAAGGAATCCAAGCACCACGTGTCCTACGACGGGTGCCAGGACAACCAGCAGGACGGAGATCACTGGTACCCCGATTACCAAACCCACGAGGGCCCCCACCATGGCACCGGCAATGACCAACACCATGTATTCGGTTTGGGTGAAGCGGACACCGGCGTTCTCTAATGCGTCGCGGTTGTAGAGCCGGACGTTCCTGGTTCCAAGGAACCGGTCCAGGGCACCCACCGTCGCATCGGCCAGCCGGGTAAGGTTCGACGGCGGATCGGCTTGGAAGGGACGTCGCCGGTCGAGCGCGATTTCGCGAGTACTGGGCAGTATCAGCACGAAGCCCAGCACGATGGGGGCAAGGAACAGGAGCGCGGCTCCAACGACGATGAGCATCTCGTTCTAGGCCTTTCCGCTGCCGGCTGGGTTCGCACCAGCAGGACCCCCACCAGCTGGGGTGGCAAACACCGACGGCGATACGTGGATTCCAAGGTCCTCGAAACGGTCAATGAAGCGCGGCCGGATTCCGGTGGCCACAGGCTTGCCCAGGAACCGCCCGTGGGCGTCCACACCGGCGGAGTAGTCGAACACAAACGCATCCTGCAAGGTCACGATGTCCCCTTCCATGCCTTGGACCTCGGTCACGTGGGTGATTCGGCGGGATCCATCGCGAAGGCGCGAGATCTGTACGATCAGGTTCACTGCGGAGGCAATTTGCTCGCGGATGGCCCGCAGGGGCAGATCCATGCCGGCCATCAACACCAGCGTTTCCAAGCGGGCGACGGCGTCGCGCGGTGAGTTGGAGTGCACCGTCGACAGGGAGCCATCGTGGCCGGTGTTCATGGCCTGCAACATGTCCAACGACTCGCCTCCGCGGACCTCACCCACCACGATGCGGTCTGGGCGCATACGCAAGGAGTTCCGGAGGAGCTCGCGAATGGTCACCTCACCTTTGCCCTCGGTGTTCGGCGGGCGGCTTTCCAGCCGGACCACATGGTTTTGCTGGATCTGGAGTTCCACAGCATCTTCAATCGTTACGATCCGCTCGTCCGCCGGCAGGAAGGATGACAAGACGTTGAGCAGGGTGGTTTTTCCAGTACCGGTTCCGCCCGAGACGATGATGTTGAGCTTGGCCTTCACGCAGGCGTTCAGCAGTTCTGCCATCTCGGGAGTGAGTGTGCCGAAATCGATGAGGTTACGGACAGTGAGGGGTACCTTGCTGAACTTACGGATGGTCAACGAGGAGCCGCCGACGGCCAGGGGAGGGATCACCGCATTGACACGGGAACCGTCTTCCAGACGCGCATCCACCAGGGGAGAGGACTCATCAATGCGGCGGCCCACCTTGGATACAATGCGTTCAATAACCTTGCGGAGGTGCTCCTCCGAACTGAAGCGCGAGTCTGCCAAGGTGAGGTGGCCCTTACGTTCCACGTAGATCTGGTCCATGCGGTTAACCATGATTTCGGTGACTGCAGGATCGTCAAGCAGGCGCTGCAGTGGGCCGTAACCCAGGACGTCATCTGCCACATCTTGGACCAGCCGCGTGCGCTCCTCTGCGGAGAGCGGAACTTGTTCGGCGTCGATGATACGCGTGAGCTCTTCGCGGGCAGAGGTCTTCAGTTCGTGCTCCGTGATGGCGGAGTCGTTGAACCGGGCCCCGAGTCGTTCAAACAAGGCCGTCGCTGCCCGTTGTTTAAGGGCGGCGAAAACATCGACGGGTTGTTGGAGTCTTGGCTTCGGCTCTTCAATGTGCGCGCTGGCGGGCGCGACAGCGGCGGCTGCGGGTGCCGTCGTCGTCCGTTTTTCCTGGGTCTGTTCCAGCCACTGCACCCGCTGGGCGGGAACCTCGGGACGCGGCACGTCGAGCGTGGGAGCGGAGGCCTTGGCAGATGCGGGCGGGGCAGGCGGTTGGGTTTTCGCCTGCGCGGCATTGATGCGCTCTGAAAGTTTCATCTAGACCACTACCCTTCGGTGCAGTTTGCGCTGGGACTTTGCCCGCCACGCAGGGTTGAATCGCTCCACGAGGTGATTAAGCCCCTTGACGGCAGGGTCCTTCACTGGCTCTTGGAGGACCGGGATTCCTCGGTTTGTGGACAGGGCAACTGCGCGGGAGCGTGGGATGCTCACATCAATGGGCGCCCCGATCGTTGACTCGAGGTCCTGGACGGTGAGGCCGTTCTTGGAGTCAGCCATGTTGAGCACCACGTGGCGGGTGTCGGGAACGATATTTAGCTGGCGCAGGATATCCAGGCCGGAACGCAGACCACGCACGCTGGGGATGTCCATTCCGCTGACCCAGACCACATCGGTGCACTTTTCCATAGCCGCCAGGCCAATCTCGGGCAGCCCCGGCGCGGTATCCACAACCACGTACTGGAACTGCTCTGACAGCTGTTCGATCAGCCGGCTGATCTGGTCCGGAGTGATCTCGTCGGCATCGACCGGAGTGGGGGGAGCGCAAAGGGCGTAGATGCTGCCAGGATGCACCGTGAGGAAGGCCTTGAGGACCAGGGAATCCTGGCTTGCGGCCGGGGATACGGCGTCGGTCACGGTGTGTTCCGGGTTCAGATAGAGCCCTGAGGCGACGTCACCGAACTGGAGGTCGAGATCCACAATGACGACGCTCATGGGTGCGATCTTTCCCAACCCGATGGCGATATTGGTGGCGATGGTGGTTTTGCCCACGCCGCCCTTGGGAGAGAAGACGCCGATCACCAGTCCCTTGTTGCTCTGAGCCTCCTGCTGGGGTGCGAGTGTGCGGTGCCGGCTGGCGAAGGACTGGCTGGCACGCTCCAGCAGGACCCGCAGCTGGGCGGCGTCCGAATCGGGGGAGGCGATATCGGTGATGCCCGCACGCATGGCATGCAGGAGGAAGTCGGGCTCGGGTTCTGCGGCGACAATCACGGCGAGTTCGGGGAAGCTGACCTTCAGGACAGTAGCGAAACGGAGTGCTTCGTCCAACGGGACCTCAGGTCCCATAATCAGGACCTCAGGCTGTTCTTGGTCCAGGCTCGCAAAGAGCTGGTGCGGGTCAGCGGGCAGCATGCTGGTGGAGAAGGTCTGCACACCACCCTGCAGACCACCGGCGACGGCCTGGCGGAGACGGGAGTCGAAGTCAGCATCCGGTGTGATGAGGACGAAGCGGCTCATTTGTAGAGGTCCTGCCTGGTCATGACGCGGGGTCCGCTGTCGGTAGCGTCGAGGGGTTCCTTGCTGAGCCAGACGGAGGCGAATTCTGACGCGAAGACAATCTTGTCCGCGTTGATGTCGTTCACGGCAACGGTCACCATCAGGGAACCGGTGGGGAGATTGACATCCCGCGGGTCCGGTGCGGGCGCATCGGTTGCCGTGGGGGCGGGCTTTGCCACCGCCCCTTCCGGAGCGCGTTGAATGGCGGTGACTAGCACTTTGTGGATGGAGAGCTGGACGGTCTCCTTATCCGGCTTCGCCTCGATCCCGCCATTGGGAAGGGAGATGAAGATGCCGACGGTGTCTCCGGGGGCCAGGCGTCCGCCCACGACGCGCTGAGGTTCAAGCTGGAAAGAGACTTCCTGAAGCCCTGCCGGAACATGCACCGAGCCGGCGGTCTTCAATTCTTCGGGGGAGACTAGACGTTCGGCCAGAAGCTGCTCACCGGGGACAAGGTCTGCGGCGGTTACCTTTCCAACTGCTCCGTCCAGCGTGTTAAGCGCGGTTTTTGCTACAGCGGTGCCCGGAATTTGATGAACTTCCACGGCTGCTTTGAGGGTGTCGACGGACGACCCGGCAGGGACTGCCTTGCTGACAACGAGGACCCCCACCGGGTCCAGACCGCTGACGGCCCGCTGGTCTGCGCCCTGGGCGTACGACACCACGATGACCGCCCCTACGATGGCCAGCAGGACTGCGACCACGCCTGCCAACAAACGTGACTTCACTGAATGCTCCTGTAGTTACTAATCATGGTGGCGTACTGGCCGGGAAACCAACGACCGTGGCGCCATCCGGCTTGACCTCACCCAATGTGTAGCCCTTCGCCAGGGAAACGTATTTGACGAACGTTCCGATAATTCCGCGGCACGGTTCCCTGCACTCCAACGCCGCCGGAACGTCCGGTGTTCTATTGCGGAAGGTGTAGGGAAGCCCCGGGTTGCCAACCTTCCACCCGGCAACTTTGAACGCGGCGAAAGTGGTAAGCCCGAAAACTGCATTTGTTCCTGTGCCGGTCACTTTATTGAAAATCGGCAGCAAGATGATGACGTCCTTGCCGGCGTTCATGTCTGCTGCCCAGGAGTTCAGTGTGTCTTCACAGTGGGGGGGCGAATTATTTCCGGTATCGCCGTTGCCCTCGGCCGCTGCGATGTCCACAACAGCTCCGCACGAATTGAGGTCTTGCTGGAGACCACCGAACCCGCCTTCAACTGCTGCGCCGGACGGTCCGTAGAAACAGCCGGGATTGGCTCCGGTTCCATGGAGGCGAAGGAGCTGCATAACGTCTGTCTGGCCGCGGACTTGGCAGATGGATACCGTAATAGGAAAGACGGTCAGTCCTTTTTCCGGGCTGCCCCAAACGACGGTCGACGGGGCATTAACCTCGGTGGTGTTGAAGCCCAGTGCGCGGGCAAGAAAGAGGGACACCTGATTTGGGGCGTGACCGGCTTCCTGGGATCCGACGGTGGCCGTCACGGTGCGGGTAGTCGTGTTGAGCACTATCGACTTGATATTGCTCAGTCCATCATTCGCGTTGCGGTTCGCGAGGCTCCTTGCCAGGGAAGAGGTGCTAGAGCAGTCGACGTCGCTGGTGTTTTTCGCGCACTTTTGGGCCACCGCCAAGGCTGCAGCGTCCGCTCCGTTTCGGAGTTGGGCGCGCTCGGCATACATCATGGCGACGTCTACGGCCATGGCGCCGAAGCCCAAAAGGGCTACCAGTATAATGGCGACGATCACGCTCACGGCGCCGCGTTCGCCGTCGATATTCTTCTTCGTTGGTGCTAGCCGCCGCACAGCATGGCTCCGTTGCCGGTCATCGTGAACGGTCCTGCTATTCCGGTCAGAGAGGACAGGGAATATGTGATGGTCACTGTAGCCTGGGGACTTGTCCCGGTGCTGACCATCGAGGGGCATGGCGTACCAAAAACTATGTTGGCGTCCTGCAAGCCCGGCTTCAGGGAAACCGCTGCGGACTTTGCTGCTGACCGCGCTGTGGTTGGGTTGCCGGTGATTGCCATCACCCGCACGCCTTCGCGGGCAGCGGCGGAAAGCGAAGCCTGAGCGTTATAGGCGCGGCTGAATTCCATAATGCCCAGCAGCAGCATGACAAGGACGGGTGCCACGATCGCAAACTCGACCGCAACGGCTCCGCGCTCGTTGTTCTGCATACGGTGCACCTTTGGTTGAACTGGTTCTATTGCATGGGCGTAGTTGGAAACACGATGTGCGGCGCAGGTACGCCTCCTGCACCGCACACATCGTTGGATAACACTTGTAACGGGTGGTGTGCACCCGTCCGAGGCCTAAAGCTCGGCGTTGATGTTTTGGAAGAACCCATTCAAGGTCCCGCCCAGAGTGCTGACTGCGACGATGATCACGACGGCGATGAGGCCAACCATGATGCCGTATTCGACGGCGGTCGCGCCCTTTTCATTGCTGAGGCGGTTCTTGAGGTTGAAACCGATGGTCTGAAGCGTGGCGATGAGAGAAAGCATTTCGTTACTCCTGAGCGAGTTGGGGTGGCTGGTCCTGCACCAGCTCTGACAAAAACATAGCAACGCTTGATGGCATATTGACGGGAATTTGCAGCATCCTGTGCTAAGGCTTCCCAAGGGGCTCATTTCCTGCGCTTATCCTTGGTTTCCGCTGCGAAGAAACTTGGAATCCGTGGCGTTCGGGCACACACAAACGGACCCCCTCGGTTCTGGGTTCCGAGGGGGTCCGGTCTTTGGGGCGCCCTAAGGCGCAGTGGGTCGGCTAGTTAGCTGAATGCTTCAACGATCTTGATCGCCGCCGGTCCGAGGAGCACGATAAAAAGCACCGGGAAGATGCAGAGGAGGAGAGGGAACAGTACTTTGACAGGGAGCTTCATCGCCTTTTCCTCGGCGCGCTGGCGGCGCTTTACTCTAGCCTGCTTCGCCTGGGTCCGAAGGACCTTAGCTATTCCGATGCCGTACTTGTCTGCCTGTACAACTGCCCTGACAAAACTACGAAGATCCTGAACTGAGGACCGCTGGGCCAGAGCTTCATAAGCTTCCTGCCGGGGACGACCAACTTGGATGTCCTGCAGCGTGCGGGTGAGTTCCTGTGCCATAGCTCCTCCACCATTGCCGCCAGCCCTTGCCATGGCCGCCTCAAAGCCCAGGCCGGCTTCAACGGAGATCAGCAGTTGGTCAAGGGTGTTGGGCAGTTCGAGCTCAATCTCCTGCTGGCGCTTCACTCCGGCGTTATAGATCAGCAGATCCGGAAGGAAATACAGAAGAGCGGCCAGGAATATGCCCAACGCGATGACTTGAGCGGACGGAGAATTAGCGTAGAGGAAAAGTCCAATTGCCGCGCCGCCTACGGCCAGCAGAGGCTTGGCAATAATCAGCCTGTCCAGTGGCATCGATGTGGGCCGGCCGGCCAGGGAGAGCCACCTGTCCAGCTTAGCCTCGTAGCCTTTGGGCGTTAGTCGCTTGGACAGAACCAGGAACGCCGGGGATCGCTGACCTATGCTGCCACCGTCTTGTGCGAAGCCTTGGGTCAGGTTGACCCGGACAGCCAAAATGCCTTTCCGGTCCGACGTCACAACGCCCCAAACGAGGTACGACATGGGCAGTACGATGAGCGCAATAAACAGCCATTCAATGGGAGCCATCGTTTTTCCTTAGAACTTGATCTTCACGACGCGGCTCATCCAGAACCCGCCGACGGCGAACATAACCAAAGCGCCAACCATCATCAACACGCCCAGCGGCTTTTCAACGAAGACGTTGAGGTAGCCGGGATTGATGAAAGCCAGTACGAAGGCAACCCCGACGGGCATAGCCATCAGGACATAAGCGGACATGCGTCCTTCAGCGCTGAGGGATCTGATCTGACCCTTGATTTCACTTCGCTCCCGGATGGTTCCCGCGACTTGCTCCAATACTTCGGCCAAGTCGCCGCCCACTTCGCGATTGATCTGGATGGCCTGGGAAATCCAATGGAAGTCTTCGCTGTCCATGCGCTCCGCGACGTCGTCGAAAGCGATCCGGGCGTCCTTTCCGATCCTCGTCTCATTGACGATCCGGAGGAGTTCCTCGGACGTTGGTGCGTCAGCCTCGTTGGCTGCCGCTTCCACTGAGCGAAGAACGCTGTGGCCGACCCTAAGGCCGCCGATAAGCATCTGGATGGTGTCTGTGAGTTGGCTTTCAAACTTCGCTCTCCGCCTGTCCCTGAGAACACTGAGTGCTACACGGGCAAGGAACGGGGTGGCAACGCCGGCCATCATTCCCAGGACTGGGTGTGTCAGCAGCGCTACGAATGCGGCGATGAGGACTGAAGCAATGCCGACACCGACGGTGAAGTCGGCTGGTGCAACCTTCACGCCTGCGTTGTAAAGGACTTCCCTGTTGTAAGGCCCCCCTGAGTCTCCGATGACGTTTTCGACAGCGGTCACAGCGGACTGCGACATCCGCGAGACCGCAGACTTGTCAGGTTCGGCCGCCGGGCGCCTACGCTCGAGAGGAATCGAGCCCAAAGTCGGTTTGAAGACGACAAAGACCACTAGGAGGATTGCCACCAGGCAGAGCGCCACTGCCACAATAAAGACGAACGGCGTATCCACTGCTACCGCCTCCCGACGGGCACGGCGCCAGTGCTGAAGATGGCTGGTGAGACTGCAATCCCCAGTTCCGAAAAGCGGTCCAGGAACCTTGGCCGAATGCCTGTTGCAATTGGTTTTCCGAGGAATCGTCCCTGCGAATCCACGCCCGCGGAATAGTCGAAGAGGAAGGCGTCCTGCAATGTGACGATTTCCCCTTCCATACCTTGAACCTCGGTAACGTGGGTAACGCGGCGAGTGCCGTCCCGGAGGCGGGTCACCTGAATAATCAGATCGACCGCAGACGAAACCTGTTCCCGGATCGCCCTCAAGGGGAGATCCATCCCCGCCATCAGGACAAGAGTTTCAAGCCTGGCGATCGCATCCCTCGGAGAATTGGCGTGCACCGTGGACAACGAGCCGTCGTGGCCCGTATTCATGGCCTGAAGCATGTCCAGCGATTCCCCGCTTCGGACTTCCCCGACGATAATTCTGTCCGGCCTCATGCGGAGCGAGTTCCGGACAAGCTCGCGGATACTGACCGCACCCTTGCCTTCAATGTTGGGTGGGCGGCTTTCAAGACGCACAACATGTTCCTGCTGCAACTGAAGTTCGACAGCATCTTCGATGGTGACGATTCGGTCTTCTGGTGGAATGAACGATGACAGAACGTTGAGCAGTGTGGTTTTGCCTGTTCCGGTGCCCCCCGAAACAATGATGTTCAAGCGTGCCCGTACACAGGCGCTGAGCAATTCCGCCATCTCTGGAGTCAGTGAGCCCCAATCGATAAGGTTCTGCACTGTCAACGGCACGTGACTAAACTTTCGAATGGTCAACGACGGGCCATTGACTGCGAGAGGGGGGATGATGGCGTTCACACGGGAACCGTCCTCGAGACGAGCGTCTACCAGAGGAGAACTCTCGTCGATCCTGCGGCCGACCTTGGAAACGATTCGCTCGATAACGGTCCGGAGATGCTCATCCGAGCTGAACCTGGTCCCTGTCAACGTCAAGTGTCCGTGGCGTTCGATGTAGATCTGGTCAAAGCGGTTCACCATGATTTCGGTGACCGATGGGTCTTCCAGCAGACGCTGCAGCGGACCATAGCCCATCACTTCGTCGGCAATCTCGCGGATCAGCCGACGACGTTCCTCAGGCGTTAGAGGAACCTGTTCCTGATCTATGACTGACGAGAGCTCCTCCACGGCAGTTGCCCGGAGACTCTCTTCTGATGAAGCGGTGTCTCCGAAGCGAGTGCCCATCCGCTCGAACAGCGCTTGAGCTGCTCTCTGCTTGAGGCCCGCAAGAGCATCTACAGACTGTGAAGGGGCTGCGGTCAAGCCTGAAGCCCCGGAAAGCAATGGCCCGTGGGACGTCGGGGTCGGCGGGGCAGCAGGAACAGGGATGGCAGCGGATTCCGAGGTCCCTGCCGGTGCCTGGGTGTCGGCAGTGACTTCGGGACGGCTGCCGGAAGCACCGCCGGCGGACCTGGAAAGACGATCTGAGAGTTTCACGAGACAACCACCCGTCGGTGCAGCTTGGTATGTGTGGAGGAGATCCATTGAGGATCAAACCGGTCGACCAGTTTCTTGAGCCCTTTGGCCGCAGAATCTCTTGCATTGCTTTGCAGAATAGGAACGCCTCTGTTCGTCGAGAACGGCAGGGTCCGTGAGCGCGGAATGACAGCGTCAATCGGCATCCCGATCGTTGCTTCGACGTCCTGTACGGAGATACCGCTTTTCCGGTCAGCGAAGTTCAGGACGGTGTGCCGGCCTTGCGGCAGGAGCTGAAGCTCCCGCAGTACGCCGAAGCATTTATGCAGTCCTCGGATGCTCGGCACGTCCATTCCGCAAACCCAGACACCGTCGGTAGCCAACTCAAGGGCGGCCAGGCAGTGCTCGCCGAGCCCGGGAGCAGTGTCAATGACAACGTATTTGAACTCGCTTGCCAGCTGGTTGATCAGCCTGGTGACGTGTTCCGCAGAAATGTAATCCGATTCAGCAGGTGTTTTGGGTCCACAGATCGCATATATTCCGGCCGGGTGCACGGTGAGGAATGCTTTGAGCACCATGGAGTCCTGTGAAGCGGCCCCGTGGACTGCGTCGGAGATGGAGTGTTCGGGCTCCAGGAGGAGCCCTGAGGCCACATCGCCGAACTGCAGGTCGAGATCGACGATGACCACGCTCATCGGGGCAACTTTTCCCAAACCAATGGCAAGGTTCGTGGCGACCGTGGTCTTACCTACGCCGCCTTTGGGCGACATCACTGAGATTACGCGTCCTCGATCCTGTGCGCCCTCTGCTGCCGGAGCCATACCGCGACGCCGGCTTGCAGATGCGAGGCAGGCACGTTCCAGCAGGACACGGAGATCGCTGACGCCAATCTCAGAGGTGACAACATCCCGGATTCCCGCGTGCATGGCCCGCATAACTAAGTCCGGCTCCGGTTCAGCGATCAGCAGCAGGCTGATCTCGGGATACTGGAGATCAAATACTGTAGCCAGCTTGAGGGCCTCGTCCGGCATGACCCCAGGGCCAAGGATAAGGACCTCAGGCGGTGAACCATTGAGCTGTTTGAAGACGTCGTCCGGCCCGCCTGAGAGTATGTCGGGAGACAGGGTCTGGAGCTCCCCATGGAGTGCCCCGGTAATTGCCTGGCGAACCCTGCCCTCAAAGTTGCGGACTGCAGTGATAGCCACGAAACGGCTCATTAGAACAGCCCTCCGAAGGTTGTAACGGGCGGATTGGTCTTGGCTGTGTCTGCGGTCTGCTTGGCCAGCCAGAGTTTCCCGAATTCCGCGCTGAAGACCAGCTTGGCGGCGTCGGCGTCGTTTCTGGCAACGGTGATGAAGGCAGAGCCACTGGGCATTTCCACAGCCTTCTCCGAGGTGCCTGAGCCGGAGCCCTCTTTCGATGGCGATGGAGCTTTCTGCACTGCCGTAATAAGAACATCGTGGAAGAGCAAGCCGGTTTTCTGATCGTCTTTTTCGAATGAAGTGAATATAGTCACCGTGTCTCCGGCTTCAATCCGACCACCCAGGATTCGTTCGGGCGACAGCAGAAGAGTGACTTCCTCAAGGCCTTGGGGAACCGGCACAGTGCCAGGAGTCAACTCGCGGGGATCTACCAGACGGGCTGAAAGCAACTGTTCCCCTGGCTCAAGGGCAACTGCTGTGACTTTCCCCGCCTGTTGGTCGAGGCTGGTCAGGGCACCCTCCGGAACGGCAGACTTCGGCAGCGCTTGGGACCGGACCTTGCCGGTAAGATCTGCCGACGAGGTACCGGCCGGTACCTGTTGGGTGACAACGAGGACGTCCACAGGCTCAAGGCCTGCCTGCGCTCGGGCGGAGGCGCCCTGGACATAAACAAAGAGGAGAATTGCTCCGACTACTGCAAGCAGTAATGCAGCCAGGCCTCCCAGTAGGCGTGATTTCACTTCGTTTGCTCCTTCATGATGGTGATAAAGCGAGATAGGTGATGGGCGGTTCTATTTAGTTAGATGAACCTTTGTGGCACCGAAGTTGAAACTTCCACTGGCGGCCACGGTGCCCTCGTCGATGGTGACGAAGCGAGTGAAATAGCCTTGAAGTCCCCTGCACTCACCGCTGCAGTCCGGGGCGAGATCGTCGTCGACCTCTAAGGAGCCGCCGAACCTGTAGCCAGTGACTTCAAATGCGGCAAACCCGATCAGCTTGTACTTTGTTTTGTCGCCGCCTCCATCCAAGGCGGAGCTGAAGAGTGGAATGAGTACGGGTTCGTTAAGGATCCCGGCTAGCACGTCTTGGCAGACTTTGTCGCTTCCCCCAACTTTGGGAAACGAGTTTCCCGGTTGGCCCAAGACCGTGCCGCCTGCAACGATGTCCGTCGAGCACTCAGCATTTGGTACCAGCCATCCGAAGCCGCCGGGTTCATAGCCGTTCTGAACGGCGCAGCCAGGGTAGTCGGGGGCATTTTTGTCGTATCGAAGCAGAATGTGTGTAGGTATGGGGTCGCCCGTGAATTTTCCGCTGGTGTCGAGTTCCGTCAGCTGGCTTGGCGTGAGGTACTTACGGAACACGCACTCGCTGACGGTCCACGGAAGTGTGGAACCAGAGCCAGGAGGGCCCCAAGATACCTCAGCGGCTGCAGTGATGCCTGTGGCGTCCATGCCTAAGACCTTGGCGAAGAAGAGGGAGAAATGATCTGCTCCGGTCCCGGCCTCACGGGCGTTCGTTTCCACCCGAACTGTATTGGCGTTAGGCTGCGTGACGGAAAAAACTCCCGTGGAAGCGTCGTTCGCATTTTCGTTAGCCAGCCGATTGGCGGATGCAGCCATGGCGGCAGTGCAATTCAGCCCTTTGGCGCAATCGCCGCCAATCGCCAAGGCAGTCGCGTCGGCTCCGTTCTGCACCTGCGCCTTCTCCGCGTACATTGCCCCGACGTCCACCGCCAAGGCGGAGACACCCAGGAGAGCCACCATCAGCACAGCCACAAATATCGTCGCAGCGCCCCGCTGAGGTTCCTGCTTTGTGTTCCTTGAGCCGGCCTTGGAAAAAGGAAGTCGCGTCATCCGCCACATCTCATTACCCCCACTCCAGTCATTTTCAGCGGAAAGACGCCTGGTGCGCCGAAGAAGCCAGCGTCAAGAAAACCTGTCATCGAGGACAGGGTCACCTTCGTGGTGACAGTGACGTTCGCCCCAGAAGTGCAGCTGGTTGCATTATTGGTGACTGTCACTCCGAGTCCGGCCAAAGCCGGCGCCGCAGCGAGAGCGGTTCCGCTGACGTCCAGTCCCGCTTCGCTGTGGTGAATGGCTGCGTAGCGCGCGCCTTCGCGGGCTGCCTGGGTCAAAGACACCTGGACGTTCAGGGCTCTGCCGAATTCGATAATTCCCAGAAGTATCAGCAGCAGCAGCGGGAGAACGATTGCCATCTCGACCGCTACAGCGCCTCTTTCCTTCCTGTCTGACTGCATGACTCTCCCCAGTGCGTCCCCGCGGTTTTAGTGAAAAGTTGGGCTCTTGTGGTGGCCAAGTTTGGTCACCACAAGAGCCCTTGGAGCCCTAAAGGGCTGTCGAAACTTGGGTGAAGAGGTCTGCGACCTTCGGACCAAGGACGATGACGGCCGCCATAACCACTACTGCGATGAAGGCGACCATGATGCCGTACTCCACCATGGTGGCGCCTTTCTCATTTGTGCTAAGGCGGGTCTTGGCGGTGTAAAGCACCGACGTGAGTGTTGCAAGGAATGCGTTCATTTTCTAGTCCTAACGGAAGTTGGAGCCGAGGCCGCCATACGTGCCGGGCGGGGGACAAAACGTGCGGGGTGCAGTTCCGACCCCCGTTTCCGGCCTGGACCTAGATGGCGTTCGATACGCTTGTGAAGAGGCCTGCGATCTTCGGGCCGAGAATGATGACGGCTGCCATCACCAGAACTGCGATGAAGGCAACCATGATGCCGTATTCAACCATCGTTGCGCCCTTTTCTTCGCGGTTAAAGCGATCCTTGACGCCGGCGATGAAAGCAGTCATTGAGACCATAAGAGAAGTCATTGTATTTTCCTTAATTCGATGAAATTTGAAATGGATACTTTCAACGAATTTCCAGCTGCCCCCATAATTCTTAGCGGTTGCCGGACTTCGCTAAGAAGAGATTGTCATTGGGGGTTCGACGCATCAATGCGTAGTTGTACTCGACTTTTTCAGGGGCCCCTATATGTGCGTACTCAGAACTCTCACGCGAGTACTCATAAAGCTAAAGGCATCTACGGCTGACTACTTGGACCCTTGCTGACCAGGCAGTCAGGGATGGAGGCAATGCTCGAAGCCTGTACTAGGGCATCAATGCGGAAATTGCCAGTACTGCCCCGACCATGGACGGCCCATGAGCCACCTCTGACGGGCGCTGTTTGCTGCTTCGTGCTACGACAAGCACGGTGACAAGGCCGTTCAGAATGAAACCCAGCAGTCCGCCGTACAGGAGTTGGCTCCAGCCTAGGTACCCCAAGTAGAGGCCCACGGGCGCAGCGAGCTTAACATCTCCCATTCCCAGGCTTGCTGGCGAAATTAACGCCAGAATCAGGTAGATGACAAAGAGAATCGTGGCGCTGGCCAGAGCGCGAACGAGACTGGACCACGGCTCCCCGCCAAATGTGGCGCCGAAAAAGAGCAACAGGCCCCCTGCCATTAGGGCAAGAACCAAGGGGTTCGGCAGTAAATGCAGGGAGACATCAATTCGGGCCAGCTGCACACCAAGAATGACGAAGAGGATGAATGCGGGCAATGCTAAATGCGCACCGAATCGGAACGCAAAGGCTGCACAGAAAACGGCGGTGACTATCGACGTCGTGATCCTTGCGCTCATAACAGGCGGCGGACCGACGCGGGGGAGGAGCCTGGCAATGAGCAGCTCAGTCAAGGGTGAGAGAGTGAGTCCGAAGAGGCCAATGGCGGCCACGAACAGTGGTCCGGCTGAGCCAGCGTCACCCCAAGAAGTCACTGCGTCCCCTGCATCGTCGGGCCGGCGGACGGCGAAGGACCTGTCCGGTCAGTCCATTTTGACCCTGGGGCCCGGTTCAAGCTAACATTGGTAGTCGTTGTGCGTGTCCTTTCTCGATGATGCGTGCCCGCTTGAGAATCCGGTTGCAGGATAACTACTCAACGTGCACATTCGGGACCTTAGGATGACTGGTTACATAGAGCCCTCACCTCTGTTCCGGTAGCGCATAGATAGTAGGTGCACACCTTAAGTGACGCCTAGACAAGAACGCCAGAACAAGAACGAGGCAAAAACCGTGCGTACGTACACCCCGAAGCCCGGCGATATCAACCGCCAGTGGCACGTCATTGACGCCACAGACGTTGTCCTTGGTCGTCTCGCGAGCCAGACCGCAATCCTGCTGCGCGGCAAGCATAAGGCCACCTTTGCGTCCCACATGGACATGGGCGACTTCGTCATCATCATCAACGCTGAGAAGGTTGCCCTAACCGGCGCCAAGCTGGAGCAGAAGCGCGCATATCGCCACTCCGGCTACCCGGGCGGCCTGACCTCCGTCAACTATGCGGAACTCCTGGAATCCAACCCGGTCCGCGCCGTTGAGAAGGCCATCAAGGGCATGCTCCCCAAGAACTCCCTCGCTGCACAGCAGCTGGGCAAGCTGAAGGTGTACCGCGGTGCCGAGCACCCCCACGCCGCCCAGCAGCCCAAGACTTTCGAAATCACCCAGGTCGCCCAGTAGTCCTGGCCACCAACAACTTATCTATACAAGGAGAATCGTGGCTCAGAACGAAGAGACCACCGAAGCCGTTGAGGCTGAGGAAACCCTGACCAGCTACACCTCTGAAAGCGGAGCTGCTGAAGCTGCTGCGCCGAAGAAGGAGCGCCCGGCACTGACCGTTGCCGGCGCAGCTGTTGGCCGCCGCAAGGAAGCTGTTGCCCGCGTCCGCGTTGTGCCCGGCTCCGGCAAGTGGACCATCAACGGCCGCGCGCTGGACAACTACTTCCCGAACAAGCTGCACCAGCAGGACGTCAACGAGCCCTTCAAGATCCTTGATCTTGACGGCGCCTATGATGTCATCGCCCGCATCCACGGTGGCGGCATCTCCGGCCAGGCCGGCGCACTGCGCCTCGGCATCGCCCGTTCACTGAACGAGATCGACATCGAGAACAACCGCGCCATCCTCAAGAAAGCCGGCTACCTCTCACGTGACGCCCGCGTCATCGAGCGTAAGAAGGCCGGTCTCAAGAAGGCCCGTAAGGCTCAGCAGTACTCCAAGCGCTAATCCCGTTTGCACGGAAGCCCGTCCCGCCAATGGTGGGGCGGGCTTTCTGCGACTCAAAGAACACTCATTTTGGAAGAACACTCACTTTGGCAGCCGCTGCCGAAGATCAAAAACGTCCATCGAACCTATTTGCTCAGAGACGAAGTTGGCCCGCACCCAGTCGGTTACTTCGTCGGCAAACTCCGCCTCGGGCTCGATGTCCTGAGAATCGTGCCGCACAAGGTAATACCTCAGCTGACCGGATTCGATGTAGTCGTTGAACTGAGAAATTCTGGGGTATGGGGTACTACCGTTAAACCCTCCAACAGGAATTACCGGTAACTCTAGGCTGAGCTGATAATGGGCGGCATTCAGGGAACCCGGAGAAGCTGCAGCCCAGCGTGACTCTACGTTCCCTGATTGGACGAGGAACTCTACGACATCGGCGTCGGCCGGGTGGCCGAGAGCGGACCCTCTGATCCGCTGGCTATTGCCGTCAGGCCAAAGAGACGGATCAGGCGAATCCAGAACCGCATGGCTTCCGATCATGGAAGCGGCCGGGGAAACTCCCGTGTGGGGACTGGCGATGGCAGAAACGGAAAACAACAAGGGTCCTAGCGCGCAGGTCGCAGCAGTGAAGGCGACAGCGGAACGGCGTGCAATTCGATGGCGGAGCCGAAACACGATCAGTTCGCAGCTGATCAGGCACAAAGCCACAACGGCCAACGCGAAAACAGGTCCCAACGATGAGGCATTTGTTAGGTATCCAAAAGCAATAATTCCACTTGCCAACACTGCGGAGGACAAAACGAGCCTGTACGGTAGCCACCTTTGGGCAGGCCGGAGTATCTCCCAGGTTCCACCAATGAGCATCGCAATCGGCGGCGCTAGGGCAATCAGGTAATACGGATGTATGACGCCGCCCATGAAGCTGAAAACAGCCGCGTAGCTCAATAGCCAGCCGCCCGCAAAGAGCAGAGTTGCGCGGCGAGGGTCTAGACGGGGCTGGTGGCGGAGGTAGACCAGCGCCGCGACCAGAACAAGAATGGCTGCTGGCAATAACCACGCACCCTGGCTCCCGAACGACGAATACTGTATTAGCCTGAGCAGTCCGGGAGTCGCCGGGGTTTGCCCCGGCGTCCCTCCCCCTGCCGCCCCCAGAATCCGGCCCAGGCCGTTCTGCCTGAGAAGGACTTCAACGAAGCTGTTGGTGAACGACCCCCCGGCATAAGGTCTGTCGTCTGGTGGTGTCCCCTCCGCCAGGACTATCCACCAACCTGCTGTTACGGCGACCGCGGCTAGACCTGCGAACAGCTGCAGCAGTCGCCGTTTGAGGCGTCCGGGACCGGAATACAAGTACACCACCCCTAGGGCCGGTAGCAGCAGCAGTGCTTGCGCAGATTTCGTTAGGAATGCGAGGCCTATGACTGCCCCGGCGCCCAGTACCCAGCGCCACCGTCCATCTTCCGACGCCAGAACCATGAAGTAAGTTGCCAGCGTCAGCAAGAATAAGAGAAGCGCATCCGGATTGTTATAACGAAACATCACCGCGGCCGCGGGAGTCAGCAGCATGATTATGCCCGCTACCATGGCAGAACTGTGACGAAAGTGGCGGCGGACTATGAGGTATGTGAGGACCACCGTCCCAACCCCGAGAAGTGCCTGCGGCACAAACAGGCTCCACGAGCTTAGGCCGAACAGTCGGATCGATAGGGCCGTGAGCCATAGGCTTGCTGGTAATTTATCAACGGTGATGCTGTTGCCACTGTCCGAGGAACCGAAGAAGAATGCCTTCCAATCCTCAGCGCCAGCCTGGGCGGCCGCCGCATAATAGCCATTGCCCCAGCCATTCAAATCCAGGCGCCAAACGTAGGCAACAGCAGCAGAAATGACAAGCGCGGCCAGTCCTACTGCTTCTCTTCGCTTCAATGCCGTACCTCCCGCTCGCCGCAGCCGGTAACACTGCGAGACCCCAATGCTCTGTAGGCGAACATACAGGAGGTGTTGGGGATCGACCACTAACACCACTTGAAAATGCAGAAAGCAATGGAATATGGGGATAAGCCCCCGCGCCCCCGTCCCCTAGACTTGACCCGATGTCTACATTATTTGGAACTGATGGTGTCCGGGGTCTTGCTAACGGCCTGTTGACTGCGGAACTGGCGATGCAGCTGGCTCAGGCTGCCGCCGTCGTGCTTGGTCATGACCGCAACACGAACGGCACCAGGCCCCGCGCCGTGGTTGCACGCGACCCCCGCGCCAGCGGCGAATTCATTGCCGCCGCCGTCGAGGCGGGGCTCTCCAGCTCGGGGATCGACGTCTACGACGCCGGCGTCCTTCCAACGCCTGCCGCGGCGTACCTCGTAGCTGACCTTGACGCTGACTTCGGCGTCATGATCTCGGCCTCACACAATCCCGCACCGGATAACGGGATCAAGTTCTTTGCCCGCGGCGGCCAGAAACTTCCTGACGACGTGGAGGATGCCATCGAGGAGCAGATGGGTAATGAGCCACAGCGGCCCGTCGGCGCGGACGTCGGCCGCATCCAGCGCTTCTCCGACGCCGAAGACCGCTACATCGTCCACCTCCTCGGCACCCTGCCGCACCGTCTCGACGGCATCAGGGTGGTCCTGGACTGCGCCCACGGTGCTGCCAGCGGCTGTTCTCCCGAGGTCTTCAAAGACGCCGGCGCTGACGTCATAGTCATCGGCGCCGAACCGGACGGCCACAACATCAACGATGGAGTCGGCTCGACGCACCTTGGCCCGCTCAAGGCTGCGGTCGTCAAGCACGGGGCAGACCTGGGCATTGCCCACGACGGCGATGCCGACCGCTGCCTGGCCGTCGACCACGAAGGCAATGAAGTTGACGGTGACCAGATCATGGCGATCCTGGCCGTCGCCCTCAAGGCGTCGGGCAAGCTAACTGACGACGTTCTGGTGGCCACAGTCATGAGCAACCTCGGGCTCAAAATCGCCCTCCGCAATGCAGGCATCAGCATCCGCGAAACTGCTGTTGGGGACCGTTACGTTCTGGAGGCAATGCGCGACGGCGGCTTCAACCTGGGCGGTGAGCAGTCCGGCCACGTCATCTTCGCCGATTACGCCACCACCGGCGACGGGGTGCTGACAGGTCTCCAGCTCGCTGCGCAGGTGGCGTTGACAGGCCGCTCGCTGAAGCAGCTCGCCACCGTGATGACGAAACTCCCGCAGGTTCTGATCAACGTCAAGGGCGTGGACCGGACCCGCGTCCACGACTCCGAAGCCCTCGCAGCTGCCGTCACCGTCGCAGAAGCACAGCTGGGGGACACAGGGCGGGTCCTGCTACGCCCGTCCGGCACGGAGCCCGTGGTCCGGGTCATGGTGGAAGCCGGCGACGAGGCAACAGCTGAATCCATCGCCGAACACCTGGCCCAAGTGGTCCGCTCAGAACTCGCGCTGGAGCTGGTAACCGAATAGCCGGGCCGAACCTAGACGCAAACAAGTGTGGCCCGCCTCCATCAGGAGGCGGGCCACACTTGTTTGGTGCCGAGCGCTATTAGCGGGCTTGGCTCTGCAGTGCGTCACGGATCTCGGTAAGCAGGGCGATCTGTGGGTCCTCTGCAGAGTCTGCCTTGGTCTCCGGGTCGATGCCGAGCCGGCGGTTGCGGCGTTCGATCATGTGGTTCATGGGGACGATGACAACGAAGTAGATGGCGGCGGCCACCAGCACGAAGGAAATGATGGAGGCGATGACGGATCCATACATGAATCCCTCCCACTGCATTTCCGCAATGCCCTTGGCATTGAACAGACGGCCGATCAGCGGTGTGAGCAGGCCCTCGACAATTGAGGTCACGACGGCGCCGAATGCGGCACCCATCACGACGGCGACGGCAAGGTCTACGACGTTGCCCTTCATGATGAAATTCTTGAATCCTGTCAACATAGGACCCAAGTTAGCGCACCAGGGTGACCCGCACATGGCCTGCCTGTAAATTTCTGAAGCGTGTCGGGAACTAAGGGAAGGTACTACCGTTCGCCAGTACCTCGGCCATGCGATAGGGAACTGGCCGGTCTGTTCGCCGACCCTGCCACCCGTGCCCGGAACAGTGAATGCATGCTCCAGGTCGCCCATTGGGCCTGCGCTGTTTGCGGGGCGGATGGCTGCCCCGAGGGCCGAGCCGCATGCAGGCTCAGCGCGCCAGCGTCATCGGTTCTGCTGGTAGCCCCAGTCCAGGGCGTCATGAACGCAGCGGACGCTGAAACCGGGATGGTCCGCCGTCAGCCGTTCCACTTGTTGGTCTGTTTCCTCAGGAGTCCACGCGTACCGGCCACCGTCCTGAATGAGCTTCCCGGCCCTGGCCATGGCATCATCCAGTTCCTCACGGGAGTGGACGCGGCCGAGTGTGTCATGGATAGGGATGGCCCCGAGGAACTGCGACTTCGAATGGCGCCGGTTGAAGTACAGGAGGGCGAAGACTCCGTCGAGGAGGCTTTCAGAGCGCGCTGTTTGGATCAGTTTTTCGCGGTACTGCCTCTCAACGTCCCTGTTGCCCATGATCATGAGAGTTCCGTACGCGAGAGTCCTGCGGTAAGTATCGCGTGAGAAGCCAGGAGCATCAACCTCCATCCGGGTCAGGATGGATTCAATGCTCTCGGCGTCGTCGAGGTGGGCATGCCCATAGCGTGACGCCTCTGACGCAAGGCGGTCTGCGCGGGTTTCCAGGTCCTCCAGTTCTGCGACCTCTAGGGTGGGGAACAGCTCAGGGAGTGACAGCTTCATGTGTTTGTTGTGTGCCAGCAGGGCGCGCCTGCGGTTGTGCAGGACAATAACGAAAACGGCGTCCGGGACGTCCAGTCCCCACGCTTCCTCGACCGCTTGTCGGCAGATGGACTGTTCGGTCCACTCAAGCCGGGAATGGTAGTTGGGAGGCCTCGACGCGCCGCTGTAGCCGAACGAGGACAGGGTGTACGAAAGGTCGTCACCGTCCACGCTGTCCTTCACCACGTAATGGGCGTCCTGGAAAGTCAGTCCGTCAAACCACGACCCGAACACGAGCAATGCCTCGGCGGCCAGCCGACGGGCCAAAAACCTGTCCGCATCCGACAACGTTGTCGCTTTCACATGGCTGTTTTTCGCATAGCGGCTCTCACCGAGCGCTCTGATATGAACATGGATCTGGTGTTCCCCCGAATCACGGTCCGCGGCGTCCTGGCTAAAGGTTACGACGGGGATTGAGCGGTCCTGCCATGTCAGAAGGAAGAGGTCGCCACCCGACTGGGCGGAACCGTTGACCAGTTCGAGCCTGGCCTGGCGGTCGTGATCCACAATGCAGCGCCGCCCGCCATAAATGTTGCCGTCCGGATACGCCTCAACCGTGAACATCTTCCCCCAATCAGGTGCGCCCTAACTCGGCCGCTACAGATGCATCCTAAGGGGCCAGGCCGACATTCAGGGATACCCCGGCGCCGCTTCCACCCCGAAGTACTCCTCCACCGTGCTGATGCCGCGGTTCGCCATGTCCGTGGCGGCTTCGACGCCGATGAACCGCAGGTGCCACGGCTCGTAGTAGTAGCCGGTGACCGGGTGGAACATCCACGGGTACCGCACCACAAAGCCGAACCTGTGGCCGTTAGCCTTCGCCCATATCGCGGCCGGCTGGTCGGCGAAGCAGGGCTGGAAGCCGCATGCCCCGCCGCCGTCGCCGATGTCGAAGGCCCACCCCGTCTGGTGCTCAGAGTAGCCGGGCCGTGCACTGGCGGTATCGGCGTCCGCCTGGCCGCGGGCCGCCACGTAACCGTTGTAGGTGGTCACCTGCGTGACATATGAGCGGTAACCGCTGGCCAGGGTCATGATTACGCCGTCCCGCGCGGCGGCAGTGAACATGGCCTCCGCGGCAGCCGCAGTCGTGCTGTTCAGGAGGGCAGCCTCGCCGGACACCGCTAGCTGGACGTTGGGTTGGACCAGGTCCGCCGGGACGTAATCCGCCGGAGCCAGCGGCCGGTGCTTGTTGACCACCAGCCAGGGGCTGGCAGGGTCCGTCAGCGAGAACTGCCGGGGCAGCGCTGCCGACGGCGATGCGGGAGCCGGCGCAGGCGGCTCAACTGCCGCCGTCGTACTTTCCGCCGTTGCGGACGCCACAGGGGAGGCGGACGCGGAGGTCACCGCAGGTGCAGCTTCTAAGGATGACGACGACGGCGCTGCCACCGGAGGCTCCGGCGGTGTGCACGCTGCCAACACCGTCAGCCCGGCGCCTGCGGCTAGGAACCGGGCGAAGGAGCGGCGGCTCGCCCCGGACTGAAGAGGGTCCGCCACGCAGTTGTGGCACATGCGTGTTAAACCTTTCGCAGGAGCATGCGGCGAATGGAGTGGTCCGCGTCCTTGGTCAGTACCAGCTGGGCCCGGCCCCGCGTGGGGAGGACGTTCTCCTCCAGGTTGGGCTCGTTGATGCGCTTCCAGATGTCGCGGGCGGTCCGCTCGGCCTCGGTGGGGGACAGAGTGGCGTAGCGGTGGAAGTAGGACTCCGGCTGGGCGAACGCCGTGCTCTGAAGCTTACGGAACCGCTCCACGTACCATTCCTCGATGTAGGCGGTCTTGGCGTCCACATAGATGGAGAAGTCGAAGAAGTCGCTCAGCGCCAGCCCCTGGCGGCCGTCATGGCGGGGCCGGGCTGGGGCGAGGACGTTCAGGCCCTCCACGATCAGCACGTCAGGGCGGCGGACCACCACTTCCTTGTCCGGAACGATGTCGTACGTGACGTGCGAGTACCAGGGCGCCCTGACCTCCTCCGCACCGCCTTTGACTTCGCTCACAAAACGCAGCAGGGCTCGCCGGTCATAGGACTCCGGGAAGCCCTTGCGTTCCAGCAGCTGGCGCCGCTTCAGTTCAGCCAGGGGATAGAGGAAGCCGTCCGTGGTGATCAGCTCAACGTTGGGTGTGCCGGGCCAGCGCCGCAGCATCTCCCGGAGCACACGGGCGATTGTGGACTTCCCCACCGCCACCGATCCTGCAACGCCGATAACAAAGGGAGTGCGCTGGGTCTGCTCGCCGAGGAACGTGGTGGTGGCCGCATGGAGCTGACCTGCGGCCTCCACATAGAGGTGCAGCAGCCGGGACAGCGGCAGGTAGACCTCGCGGATCTCCTTCATGTCCAGGGGATCGCCGAGGCCACGCAGGCGGACGATGTCCTCTTCGTTAAGGGGCTGCTCCATCTGGGCAGCCAGGCGGGACCAGGTTTGCCGGTCCAGCTCCACGAACGGGGAGACGCCTTCGCCGTTCGCTTCGTTGCGTTGCACAGTCACCATAGAGATTCTGCCCTTCCCGCGCCTAAGAGCGAAATGGGACGCCCCCGGTTTAGATCTCCCCAGCGCTGCCGATAAGCTGGAGCCCATGTGTGGAATCGTTGGATATGTGGGCCACTCTGCTGGCCGTGGAAATGCCGGTCACAGTGCGCTGGATGTGGTCCTTGAAGGACTGCGCCGCCTGGAGTACCGGGGCTATGACTCGGCAGGCGTGGCGGTGGTCTCCCAGGGTGCCATCGAATCCAGGAAGAAGTCAGGGAAGCTGAGCAACCTCCTGGCGGAGCTGGAGGCGCGTCCGCTGCCGGAGACATTCACCGGGATCGGCCACACCCGCTGGGCAACGCACGGCGGCCCCACGGACCAGAACGCGCACCCGCACCTGTCCGACGGCGGCAAGCTGGCCCTGATCCACAACGGCATCATCGAGAACTTCGCCGAACTCAAGCTCGAGCTCCTGAAAAAGGGCTACACCTTCGAGTCCGAAACTGACACCGAGGTTGCCGCCGTGCTGCTCGGCGACATCTTCCGCACCAAACTGAACGGTGACACGTCCGACGGCGGCCTGACGAAGGCCATGCAGCTGGCCTGCCAGCGCCTCGAGGGTGCTTTCACCCTGCTCGCCGTGCACGCCGACCAGCCCGATGTTGTGGTTGCTGCCCGCCGCAACTCACCGTTGGTGGTTGGCCTGGGCGAGGGCGAGAACTTCCTGGGCTCCGATGTTTCCGGGTTTATCGACTACACCCGCCGTGCAGTGGAGTTGGGCCAGGACCAGATCGTCACCATCACCGCGGACACCGTGGAGATCACCGACTTCTACGGCGCCCCGGCCGAGGGCAAGGAATACCACGTTGACTGGGACCCGGAATCTGCGGAAAAGGGCGGGTTCCCGTCCTTTATGGAGAAGGAAATCCACGACCAGCCCGACGCCGTCCTGCAGACCCTGCTGGGCCGCTCGGACATCAACGGCAAGCTGACGCTGGACGAGCTCCGGATCGACCCTGAGCTGTTGAAGAACATTGACAAGATCATCGTCCTGGCCTGTGGAACCTCCGCGTACGCCGGTCAGGTGGCCAAATACGCCATCGAGCACTGGTGCCGGATCGCCACCGAGGTGGAGCTCTCCCACGAATTCCGTTACCGTGACCCGATTGTGGACGCCAACACCCTGGTGGTGTCCATTTCCCAGTCCGGCGAGACCATGGACACGCTGATGGCCGTCCGCTACGCCAAGGAACAGGGCGCCAAGACCCTGTCCATCTGCAACACCAACGGCTCCACCATCCCGCGCGAATCCGACGCCGTGCTCTACACGCACGCCGGCCCGGAGATTGCGGTGGCCTCCACCAAGGCCTTCATAGCGCAGATTGCCGCCGCCTACCTGCTGGGCCTCTACCTCGCCCAGTTGCGCGGCAACAAGTTTCAGGGCGAGATCAAGGACATCCTGGCGGACCTGCACAAGATCCCTGCCAAGATCCAGAGAATCCTCGACAACGAGGCACAGATCAAGGAACTCGGTGTCTCCATGAAGGACGCCAAGTCCGTCCTGTTCCTGGGCCGCCACGTCGGCTACCCGGTGGCCATGGAAGGCGCGCTCAAGCTCAAGGAACTTGCCTACATCCACGCCGAGGGCTTCGCCGCCGGCGAGCTCAAGCACGGCCCGATCGCGCTGATCGAGGAAGGCCAGCCGGTCTTTGTGGTGGTCCCCTCGCCGCGTGGCCGGGACTCGCTGCACTCCAAGGTCGTCTCCAACATCCAGGAAGTCCGGGCCCGCGGCGCCAAGACCATTGTGATCGCCGAAGAGGGCGACGAAGCCGTGAAGGCCTATGCCGAGCACGTCTTCTACATCCCGGAAACCCCCACGCTGCTGGCTCCGCTGCTCAGCACTGTCCCGCTGCAGATCTTCGCCCTGGCCCTCGCCTCGGCCAAGGGCTACGACGTGGACCAGCCGCGCAACCTCGCCAAGAGCGTCACCGTAGAATAGCGCCGGCCGGCCTCACGGGGCTGATTCGCTGCACAGGGAAGCCCCGAGCCTCAGGCTCGGGGCTTCCTTTGTTTCGCTCAGCGGTTCTTAATGCTGCTCAGCCTGAACTGAATGATCCGTTCCGGGTCATCGTCTGTGAGCTTCAGGACGCGGATCTCCACGTCGTAACCGTCACGAACACCCTTGGCCGAGCAGGCCACATACATTGCGGTGACATTCGGCGGAAGCGGCGATGTTTCGCAGTCGCCTTCAACCCGCACTCCCAACCCAGCTCCGTCGCTGATCCTCTGGATGTCATTCCGGACCACTGGCTGCTGGGTTCGGTAACTGCGCCACATGCTGTCGCACGGCTCCACCACGGCAGTGCAGAACAAACCACCAGTTACGTTGTGGGCGTCTTCCTTCCAGGCAGGTGGTGGCTGCAGCCGATCAGCGAAGGCAACCATTTTGGCTGTGCCTATCACGTGGGAGAGTTCCAGCGCGAGGACGGGGGCCGCGAGGACCAAGAGCGCGAGAAGTACGCCTTTCAGCCACTTCCGGAGCCGCCTTTTCGGCGGCCGCTGCAAACCGTTGGGGTACGCTTCCATGCGCCATTATCTACATCGATTTGTCATATTCACAATGCCAAGTGTGAACTGGACGGCAGCGTGCTGTGCGCCGCAGGTTCAAACCGTCACCGTAGAATAGCGCCATGATTGTTGGCATTGGCGTAGACGTTGTAGACATCGAGCGGTTCGGCCGCCAGCTTGAGCGCACCCCCGGGCTCCGGGACCGGCTGTTTGTGCCCGCGGAACGCGAGCTGAACACACGGTCCCTGGCGGCGCGGTTTGCGGCCAAGGAAGCGGTGGCCAAGGTCCTCGGCGCGCCGGCCGGCATGAACTGGCAGGACTGCTGGATCGGCCTGGACCAGAACGGACCCACCGTCCAGATCAAAGGCACAGTCCTGGCCGTGGCCCAGGCCAAGGGCGTCAAACGCTGGCACCTGTCCATCAGCCACGACGGCGGGATCGCCACCGCCACCGTCCTGGCCGAAGGCTGAGCCCACCACGCGTAGAAGCCCGGAACCACCGACGGACCTGACATGATCAGCGCCTACACCGGAACGCAGGTCAGGGCGGCCGAACAGCCGCTCCTGGCAGCCGGCATGGGCGCTGTCCTGATGCAGCGCGCCTCCTACGGCCTCGCCAACGCGGTGGTCCGCGAGCTGCAGGCACAAGGAAAGCGCACTTACGGAGCCAGCGTGACCGTCCTCGCCGGCAAAGGAAACAACGGGGGAGACGGCCTCTTCGCCGCATCCTTCCTGGCGGCCAGGGGAATGCGTACGACGGCGGTACTCACCGGGGACGCCGCCCACCCGGATGCTTTGGCTGCTTTTGAGCGCGCCGGCGGACGCGTTCAGCACCTCACCGAGTCCAACGCCACCCAACTGGCCGCTGACGGGGGGAGCGCCGACGTCGTGATTGACGCTGTACTGGGGACCGGCGCCCAGGGCGGGTTGCGGGGACCCGCTGCCGCACTGGTGACCGCACTCTCTGCGCAGCGGCAGAGTTCCGGCCGGCCGGGGATAGTGGTGGCCTGCGACATCCCCAGCGGCGTTGATGCCGACACCGGTGCTGCCAATGAGCCCGTACTTTCCGCGGACCTGACCGTGACGTTCGGTGCGGCCAAAGTGGGGCTCCTGGCGGACCCGGGAGCCGACCATGCTGGCCGTGTCATCGTGGTGCCCATCGGCATCGAGGACGAACTGCCGTGGCCCGCGCTGCGCAGGCTTGAACCGTTGGACCTGGCCCGGCTCCTCCCTCAACCCGGAAGGCGCTCGCACAAGTATTCGCGCGGCGTACTGGGAGTAGTCGCGGGATCCGCTGACTATCCGGGCGCAGCGGTGCTGGCCTGCCGCGGCGCACTGGCCGCTGGCGTCGGCATGGTCCGCTACCTGGGCCCGCCTGAGGTGGCCGATCTGGTACGCCGGTCCTGCCCGGAGGTGGTGTGCAGCACCGGCACCGTCCCCGGGAACCGCGTCCAGGCCTGGCTGGTGGGCTCAGGCATGGGCCCCGGCGACTCCGAACAGCTCCAGCGGGCCCGCGACGCCGTCGACTCAGGCCTGCCCGTCATTGCCGACGCCGGCGCCATCCCGGCCCTGCCCGACGTCCTGGCACCGCAGGTGGTGCTCACGCCGCACGCCGGCGAGCTGGCGTCCCTGCTGAAGCGGCTCGGCTCTTCCCCGGACAGCCCGGACTTCGATCCCGCACCCGACCGCCCGGCAATCGAGGCCGCTACCCTTGCCTGGGTCCGGCACGCCGCAGTCCAGACGGAAGCCACCGTCCTGTTGAAAGGCGCCACCACCCTGGTTGCGTCGCCCTTCCAGGACTTCTACAGCCAGGCAGACGGCACTCCCTGGCTGGCCACCGCCGGCAGCGGCGACGTCCTCGCCGGGATCATCGGTGCGCTGCTAGCACAACTGGGTTCCGACGTCGGGCGCTTCCGTGACGCCGGTATCGATCCGGACGAGCGCTGGGCGGCAATCGCCGCGCTGGGTGCCAGCCTCCACGGTCTTGCCGGGACAGCAGCGTCCGACGGCGGCCCGCTCACCGCGGGGCGGACCGCGGACGCCATACCAGAGGTCTGGAATAAAATCAGCATGCTTAGTAAACAGGTGGGGCGGAAACGTAATAGTCACACCCACCCGCTACGGTAGGTCTAAGCCCTGAACCGGCAGGGGAGGCCATGCCTCCATGCCTGCCGTTGAACAACAATGAGGAGCACATATGGAAATCTGGCCCGGAACGGCGTATCCGCTTGGCGCCACATTTGACGGAACCGGCACCAACTTCGCGCTTTTCAGCGAACACGCTGAAAAAGTGGAGCTGTGCCTCTTCGACGAGGAAGGCGTGGAGACACGCTTCCAGCTCGATGAAGTGGACGGCTACGTGTGGCACGGCTACATCCCGCAGGTCCAGCCCGGCCAGAAGTACGGCTACAGGGTCTACGGTCCATACGATCCTGCGTCAGGCAGCAGGTTCAACCCGAACAAGCTCCTCCTGGACCCCTACGCCAAAGCCGTGCATGGGCAGGTTGACTGGGACCCCTCGCTGTTCTCCTACAACCTTGGCGAGCCTGACTCGGTCAACAACGAGGACTCCGCTTCCCACATGATGATGGGCGTGGTCATCAACCCGTTCTTCGACTGGGACGGCGACCACAACCTCCGTGTCCCGTACCACAAGTCGGTCATTTACGAGGCACACGTCAAGGGCCTCACGGCGCTGCACCCGGAAGTCCCCGAAGAGCAGCGCGGCACCTACGCCGGCGTGGCGCACCCGTCGGTCATCTCGCACCTGCAGAAGCTCGGTGTCACGGCCATCGAACTGATGCCCGTGCACCAGTTCGTCAATGACGGCACGCTGCAGGACCAGGGCCTGAACAACTACTGGGGCTACAACACCATCGGCTTCTTCGCGCCGCAGAACACCTACAGCTCCACCGGCGACACCGGCCAGCAGGTCCAGGACTTCAAGGCCATGGTCCGCTCGCTGCACCGGGCCGGCATCGAAGTGATCCTGGACGTGGTGTACAACCACACCGCCGAAGGCAACCACCTGGGCCCCACCCTGTCCTTCAAGGGCATCGACAACGCCTCCTACTACCGGCTGATGGAGGGCGATGAGAAGCACTACATGGACTACACCGGCACGGGCAACTCGCTCAACGTCCGCCAGCCGCACTCGCTGCAGCTGCTCATGGACTCGCTCCGGTACTGGGTCACCGACATGCACGTGGACGGTTTCCGGTTCGACCTCGCCTCCGCACTGGCCCGCGAGTTCTACGATGTGGACAAGCTGTCCACCTTCTTCGAACTCATCCAGCAGGACCCGGTAGTTTCCCAGGTCAAGCTGATCGCCGAGCCGTGGGACGTTGGCCCCGGAGGCTACCAGGTGGGCAACTTCCCGCCGCAGTGGACCGAGTGGAACGGCAAGTACCGCGACACCGTCCGTGACTTCTGGCGCGGCGAGCCGGCCACGCTGGGCGAATTCGCCTCCCGCATCACCGGCTCGGCAGATCTCTACGAGCACTCTGGCCGCCGTCCCGTGGCGTCCATCAACTTCGTCACCGCCCACGACGGTTTCACGCTGGCGGACCTCGTGTCCTACAACGAGAAGCACAACGAAGCCAACGGCGAAGGCAACAACGACGGCGAATCCCACAACCGGTCCTGGAACTGCGGAGTGGAAGGCCCCACCGACGACCCCGCTGTCCTTGGCCTGCGCGCCCGCCAGCAGCGGAACTTCATCGCATCCCTCCTCCTGTCCCAGGGCGTCCCCATGCTCCTGCACGGCGACGAAATGGGCCGTACCCAGCTGGGCAACAACAACGGCTACTGCCAGGACTCAGAGCTCACCTGGATCAACTGGGAGAACATCGACCAGCCCCTGGTTGAGTTCACGGCAGCGGTCAACGCGCTCCGCGCCAAACACCCCACGTTCCGCCGGAGCCGGTTCTTCGACGGGCGCCCCGTGCTGCGAGGAGAAGGCGAGCGGCTGCCGGACATCGTATGGCTCGCCCCGGACGGCACCACCATGGAGCCGGAAGCCTGGGACAGCGGCTTCGGCCGGTCCGTGGGTGTGTTCCTCAACGGAGACGGCATCCAGGGCAAGGACAACCGCGGACGCCGGATCACCGATGTGAACTTCCTGCTGTACTTCAACGCCCATGACGACATGGTGAACTTCACCCTGCCTTCCGACGAGTACGCCACCGCCTGGGACATCATCATCGATACCGCCGGCCACAACGCCGACACCGAGCCGGTCAAGGCCGGCGAAGCCCTGCCGGTGGATGCAAAGTCCCTGGTGGTGCTCCGTGCCCACAGCGTTCCCGATGTGGAGCCTGACCACTCCGTAGCCGCGTCGCTGGCCGCGCTGACCCAGACCACCACCAGCGAAACTGAGGCACTCAGCGCACCCATGGTGGCTGAGCCCGGGAAGACGACGAAGGTGGGGTCCCGCCAGAAGAAGGAAGCCAAAAAATGAGGGTCCCGGCCTCCACTTACCGGCTCCAGATCCGCAGCAGCTTCACGCTCTTTGATGCCGCTGCAAGGGTTCCGTACCTGAAGTCCCTGGGGGCGGACTGGGTGTATCTCTCGCCCATCCTGACCGCGGAGCAGGGTTCCGATCACGGCTACGACGTCACGGACCCTTCCTCCGTGGACCCGTCGCGGGGCGGGCCAGAGGGACTGCTCGCGCTGTCCAAGGCTGCCCGCGAGCATGGCATGGGCGTCCTGGTGGACATCGTGCCCAACCATGTGGGGGTGGCGTCGCCTGCCCAGAATCCGTGGTGGTGGTCGCTGCTGCAGGAAGGGCAGAAGTCGCCTTACGCTGACGCGTTCGACGTCGACTGGGACTTCGGCGGGGGCCGGATCCGTCTGCCCGTGCTGGGTTCGGATGAGGACCTGGACAAGCTGGAGGTCACGGACGGTGAACTGCACTACTACGACCACCGCTTCCCCCTGACGGAGGGCTCCTACTCGGACGGCGACTCACCGCAGGCGGTGCACAGCCGGCAGCACTACGAGCTGGTCTCCTGGCGCCGCGCGGACCGCGAGCTGAACTACCGGCGCTTCTTCGCCGTCAGCACGCTGGCCGGCATCCGGGTGGAGGATCCCCGGGTCTTTGACGAGGCCCATGCGGAAGTGAAGCGCTGGTTCAGCGAGGGGCTGGTGGACGGCCTGCGCGTGGACCACCCCGATGGCCTGGCGGATCCGGAAGGGTACCTGCGCCGGCTCAAGGAGATCAGCGGCGGAGCCTACGTCCTGGTGGAGAAGATCCTGGAACCGGGGGAGGAGCTCCCCGCGGAATTCGACTGCGAGGGGACCACCGGCTACGACGCCCTGGCCGATCTTGACCGCGTGCTCGTGGACCCGGCAGGCGAGGCGCGCCTGAACGCACTGGATGCGGAGCTTCGCGGTGCCACTGAGCCGGCTGACTATGCGGCGATGATCCTTGGCACCAAGCGCGCTATTGCGGACGGGATCCTGCGTGCGGAGGTCTTGCGCCTGGCACGCCTGGTGCCCGCCGACGCCGGCCTGACCGAGGATGCGGCCGCCGATGCCATCGCCCAGATCATTGCGGCGTTCCCGGTGTACCGCACCTACCTGCCCACGGGCGAGGACATCCTGCGCGAAGCATGCGTGGTGGCTTCGGAGTCCAGGCCGGATCTTTCCGACGCGGTGGACGTGCTGCTGCCCCTGTTGCTGAAGCCTGAGACCGAGCTCGGCCGGCGGTTCCAGCAGACGTCCGGCATGGTCATGGCCAAGGGCGTGGAGGACACGGCGTTCTACCGTTACACCCGGCTGGGAACCCTCACCGAGGTTGGCGCGGATCCGGTGGAGTTCTCCCTGTCCGTGGAGGAATTCCACCGGCGGATGCAGAAGCGCCAGACGGAGATCCCGCTGTCCATGACCACGCTGAGCACCCACGACACCAAGCGCAGTGAGGATGTCCGGGCCCGGATCTCGGTCATCGCCGAGCGCGTTCCGGAATGGACCCGGACGCTGACCGCGCTCCGCGACGCTGCGCCGGTCCCGGACGGTCCGTTCTCCACTCTGCTCTGGCAGGCCGTCGTGGGGGCTTGGCCTGCCAGCCGTGAACGCCTCCACGGCTACGCCGAAAAGGCTGCCAGGGAGGCCGGCAACTCCACTACGTGGACGGACCCGGACGAAGAGTTCGAGGCCGCCGTCATGAAAGCTGTGGACTCGGCCTTCGATAACCCTGCCGTGAACTCTCTCGTGGTGGACTTTGTGGACACCATTGCCCCGTTCGGTGCCATCAACTCGCTGGCCCTGAAGCTGCTCCAGCTGACCATGCCCGGGGTTCCGGACGTGTATCAGGGCACCGAGTTCTGGGACCGGTCCCTGACCGACCCGGACAACCGGCGTCCGTTCGACTTTGGCGCGCGCGAGTCCGCCCTTGCCGAACTGGATAACGGTGTCCTGCCCTCAGACGTCCAGGATGAGGCCACCAAACTGCTGGTGACCTCCCGTGCCCTGCGCCTGCGGCGGGACCGCCCGGAGCTGTTCCGGGGGTACCAGCCGCTGACGGCGTCAGGTGCTGCCGCTGACCACCTCGTCGCTTTCGGCCGGGGCGCTTCGGGCGCAACGGGCGCTGTGACGCTCGCAACCCGGCTTCCCTACGGACTGGAACGGTCGGGCGGCTGGCGGGACACCGCCGTCGAGCTTCCCACTGCTTTCCGGGACGAACTCACCGCGCGGACGTATGGCCCGGGACCCGTTCCGGTGGCCGATATCCTCCAGCCCTACCCTGTGGCGCTGATGGTGCCCGTGAACGGAGACAACGCGTGAGCCTGATGCACAACGGTTCCGGCCAGTTCGACGTCTGGGCGCCGAACGCCTCGGACGTCACGCTGCTCGCCAACGGTCAGCAGTACCCCATGGTGCAGGTTCCGGCTGCTCCCGGAGCCGAAGGCTGGTGGTCCGCGCCGGACGCCCCCGGGGACGCGGACGTGGATTATGGCTACCTGCTCGACGGCGACGCCCACCCGCTGCCGGACCCCCGCTCCCGCCGTGTTCCGGACGGTGTCCATGCGCTGTCCCGCACCTACGATCCCGCCTCCTACCAGTGGCAGGACGCAGGCTGGCGCGGCAAGGAACTGCGCGGCGCGGTGATCTACGAACTCCACGTGGGAACCTTCACCCCCGAAGGAACCCTGGATTCGGCGGCCGGAAAGCTAGGCTACCTGGCGGAGCTCGGCGTCGATTTTGTGGAGCTGTTGCCCGTCAACGGGTTCAACGGCACCCACAACTGGGGCTACGACGGCGTCCAGTGGTTCGCGGTCCACGAAGGCTACGGCGGCCCGGCTGCCTACCAGCGTTTTGTGGACGCGGCCCATGCGGCTGGCATCGGGGTCATCCAGGACGTGGTTTACAACCACCTGGGACCCAGCGGCAACTACCTGCCCAAATTCGGCCCCTACCTCAACCAGGGCGACGCCAACACATGGGGTGACTCCGTCAACCTCGACGGCCCAGGGTCCGACATCGTCCGGGAATACATCCTGGACAACGCCGCTCTGTGGCTCCGGGATTACCACGTAGACGGCCTGCGCCTCGACGCAGTCCACGCGTTGAAGGACGAGCGGGCTGTTCACCTCCTGGAGGACCTGGGCGCGCTGGGCGACGCCATCGCCGCGGAGACAGGGCTCCCCAAGACGCTGATCGCCGAATCGGACCTGAACAACCCGCGGCTGATCTACCCGCGTGACGCCAACGGGTACGGCCTGGCCGGCCAGTGGAGCGACGACTTTCACCACGCTGTCCACGTCAACGTGAGCGGCGAGACGGCAGGCTACTACTCCGACTTCGCGTCCGTGGGCGTGCTGGCCAAGGTCCTCAAGGACGGCTTCCTGCACGACGGCAGCTATTCCAGCTTCCGCGGACGCCACCATGGCCGGCCCATCAACACCTCCCTGGTCCACCCCGAGGCCCTGGTGGTGTGCAGCCAGAACCACGACCAGATCGGCAACCGGGCCATCGGCGACAGGCTCTCGCAGTCCCTGCCGTATGGCCCGCTGGCCGTCACGGCGGTGCTGACGCTGCTGTCGCCGTTTACTCCCATGCTCTTCATGGGTGAGGAATTCGGGGCCTCCACGCCCTGGCAGTTCTTCACCTCACACCCCGAACCCGAGCTGGGCAAGGCAACGGCGGAGGGCAGGATCCGCGAGTTCGAGCGCATGGGCTGGGATCCCGCCGTCGTACCCGATCCGCAGGACCCGGAAACTTTCCGGCGCTCCAAGCTCAACTGGGACGAGGCCGCCACCGGCGACCACGCGCGGCTGCTGGAACTCTACCGCTCGCTGACAGCTTTGCGGCGCACCTACCCGGAACTGGCCGGCTTGGGGTTCGCGGACACTGACGTAACGTTCGACGACGACGCCGGCTGGCTGCGTTTCGGCCGCGGATCGGTGGAGGTGCTGCTGAACTTCTCCGCCGAACCTGTCCGGCTTCCGGCAGGCACCGGCGCGGTGCTGCTGTCGACCGACGAACGTTCATTGCAGGACGGCGATTCGTTCCTGCTCGCAGCGCACAGTGGGGCGGTTCTGGCTGCTGGGGCCTAAGTAGCCTCAAAGTGACGTAGACACTGGAATTACACCGGCGTACTATGCGCGTACTGACCAGCCGTGATCGGCGGCTCGGTGATGGTGGGCGACGGAGGCCGTCATGGGTGACCACGTGGACAGCGCGTCAGATGTTCCGGCCATGCTGGAACTCCGGATCCATGGCATCCGCAACACCCCGCCGAATGAGCTTCTCCGGTCGGGCAGCCGGTCCCTCAAGCCGGACGACGTCGAGCTTTCCTGGGGTGATGAGCTCGCGGGCTTTTACCGGGCGAAGGACGACGGCGGCAGCACACGCCTGGTGGAAGCCTATTCGTGGGGCCGGCTGGCCCGGTTCACGGGGGTCGGAATGGCCGGGAAGCTCGGCGACGCCGCCGTGCGGACGGCGTGGTTCCTGCTCATGCCGTTCGGGCTCACCAACGCCGCCTACTGGAGCCGTCCGCTGCCTGTCATGCAGCAGTTGGCGGAGGCAGACCCGGCGACAGCCCCGGCGGCGGGCCAGGCAACAGACCCGGCGGCAGACCGGGCCGCGGCCCCGGCCACAGAGGCCGTGGCGAGGCTGACAGTTCCCCGCGTGGACTACGCGAGCGGATGGCAACCCGGGCACGACGGTGCGGGCCGGATCAGGCTGTTCGCTCTCGTTCTGACCCTCTACTTCGTGGTGACGGTGGCCGTGGTTTCAATGGACCTGATCGCGGTCCAGTGTTTCCCGGCGGACGTTGACGGCCAGTCGGGCCGGGTCTGCTCTGCCTTGCCCTCCTTCCTGGACGGGCTGGCCGGCTGGAGCCGGGGTCAGCGCGTTGCGTTGTTCGCCGTCATGCCCATGCTGGCGGTGGGCATCCTGGGCGCCATCGCCTACCTGGCACGGACCCGGTTCCATCCCAGGCCAAGCCTCGGGGCAGGCGCGCCGGGTTTGTCCGCGCCGGGTGTCCAATCCATACCGGTGCTGCCCACCCTCATGGTCCGGGACCTGTGGGAGGCCCGGAAGGAGATCCGCTACAACGGTCTGCTGCACGTGTGGGCGGCTCTCGCGGCGATTGCCGCCATCATTTCCTGGGACGGTTTCTGGCAGCGGGTGGGCGGCGATTCCTGCGGCAACGCGGGCACCTTCATTTCCGAGTGCCTTCCACAGTTGGGGTCCGGACACGTCAGCCCACTGGCGTACGTGCTCGCGGTGGCTTGGGTGGTCGCGGCCGGAGCTGTAGTGGCCGCAGGGATAGAAACGGTCCGGAAGTCGTGGCAGAATCCGGACCTGCCGTCCAAGGAAGGGAAGCCCTTGCTGCGGTGGATCGGCCTCGGGTCCTTCGCTGCCGCCTTTATGGCTGTGTTTGCCTCCATCCTTCCCTGCACCACCGTTGACTGTGGCGGCGCGAAGGCAACCCGCCTGCTCGGGCTCGGAGGCGCCCCTGCTGCACTCATGCTGGTGATGCTCGCGGTGATTCTCAGCATGAGCCTGCTCACCCGGCCCAACTATGAGAAGCGGATGCTGGGCTGGCAGGGCAAAGGCGCCGCGGTCTTCTCGACGCTGGCGCTGGGCGCGGCAACGATTCTCAGTTGCGCAATCGTTGGGGGCGCCGCCACCGTCCTGCAGCGAAATCTTGAGCGCCGAAGCGCCACCGACGACGGCATGTGGAGATTCGGCCCTATCGTCGCCGACGTCCTGGTTCCGCCGTCGGTCTTCACCCTCTTCAGCGGGTTGCTGCTCGTGGTGATCCTGGCGGCCGCGGCCGCATGGGGGATCTGTTCGCTGCGGGCCGTGCAGCGGATGGAGTGGAACACCCCGGACGCCGCGGTGGCGGAACTCCTGGCGGCGTACGATGCGCTTCCGCCACTGCCTCAGCGGGAAGCAGCCGGCCAGAAACTCGTTGCTGCCCGGCGGACCGCTTCCCTCGCCCACCGGGCCGAAGCCGTGGTTTCCCTGCTGGCCATCCTCATCTTTCTGGGACTGCTGTCCGCCCTGGTCCTGGCAAGCGTCAAGGACGTGTGGGGAATGGGAGGGGCGGCCGGACTGTATATGTTCATCGAAGGCATGGGAATCCTTGGCCTTGCGGCAGCCGGCGCCACGATTCTTGGCCTTGCGGTGCTGTCCGCCAGGCCCAATTCCCGGCCGTTGGCGCTGCTGTGGGACCTGATGTGTTTCATGCCAAAGACCGCCCACCCGTTCGGGCCGCCCAGCTACGGCGAGCGGGCGGTACCGGAATTCGCCGCCCGGATCGCTGCCTGGCTGGACGGCATGGACGGCGCGCCGCCTGCCAGGACCGGGATGGTGGCGATCTCCGCGCACAGCCTGGGCGCGGCAATCGCCGTCAGCTCCCTGTTCCACCTGAAGTCGACGCGGCCGGACCTGCCCTTCAACCGGATCGGCCTGCTGACCTACGGAACGCAGCTGAGGCAGTACTTCGGCCGCTTCTTCCCCGAACTCTTTGGCCCGGCAGTCCTCGCCACTGCCCCGGCTGCCAAAACCAGGCTCACCGCGGCCGGAAGCCCGGATGATGACCGGGCCGAAGTGGGCGGTCCGACAGGCCCGGCCTACCAGAACCTCAGCCATATCCTCGGCGGCGGCTCCAACAGATGGGTGAACCTGTACCGCAAGACGGACTACCTCGGCTTCCCTGTCCTGTACAAGGGTCCAGGAGGTGCCGAGAACGTCGAGAGCGACGCCTATGCCCAGGAAATGGACCCCTTCAGCTATCAGTTCATGGTGGTAAGCCACAGCGACTACCTCCAGGCGCCCCAATACGAGAAGTCAATTGCCGACGTCGTCAACGCATTGCCGGCTCCGCGGCCGTAACCGTGCCCCTCGCGGTCTGTTGTGCGCGTCACAGCTGGCAGGATGGTGGCTATGACTTATTCAGCCGCGGAAAACCGTTACGAATCCATGCCCTACCGCCGCGTCGGCCGCAGCGGACTGAAGCTCCCTGCCATTTCGCTGGGCCTGTGGCATAACTTCGGTGACGACAAGCCCTTCGAAGTGCAGCGCGCCATCCTGCGCCGCGCGTTCGATCTCGGCGTCACCCACTTCGACCTCGCCAACAACTACGGCCCGCCCTACGGCGCCGCCGAGACCAACTTCGGCCGCCATTTCAAGGACGACTTCAGGCCGTACCGCGATGAACTCATCATCTCCAGCAAGGCCGGCTACGACATGTGGCCCGGACCCTACGGCAACTTTGGCTCCCGCAAGTACCTGCTGGCCAGCCTGGACCAGTCGCTGGCGCGGATGGGCCTGGACTACGTTGACATCTTCTACAGCCACCGCCCGGACCCGGAAACCCCCATGGAAGAGACCATGGGAGCGCTGGACCAGGCCGTACGCTCCGGCAAAGCACTCTACGCCGGCATCTCGTCCTACACTCCGGAGCAGACCCTGGAAGCGGCACGGATCCTGAAGGAACTGGGTACGCCCCTGCTGATCCACCAGCCGAGCTACTCCATGCTGAACCGCTGGACTGAGAACGGTTCGCCCAACCTCTATGAGGCCCTGGACCAGGCGGGCGCCGGCTCCATCGCCTTCTCGCCGCTGGCCCAGGGGATGCTCACGGACCGCTACCTCAAGGGCGTGCCCTCGGATTCACGGGCAGCGCAGGACAAGTCCCTGGACGAGGGCATGATCACCGAGGAAAACCTGGACCGGATATGCGGGCTCAACCGGATTGCCGAGGGCCGGGGCCAGTCCCTCGCGCAGATGGCCATCGCCTGGATCCTCCGCGAGCAGGGCAAGGGCTCGTCCGTAACATCCGCCCTGGTGGGCGCGTCCAGCGTCCGGCAGCTGGAAGACAGCCTGTCCGCCATCAGCAACCTGGACTTCACGGACGAGGAACTGCATGCCATCGACGAGTTCGCGGTGGAGTCGGACATCAATCTCTGGAAGCAGAAGTAAGCAGCTCGTCACACACCGGCTGGCAGGGGGCGGGAACATTCCTGGCCCCTGCGCAGTTGGGTAAGATGAAAAGGCGCCGAATGGCGCTCTGCCTGCCGTCCGCCGTCGTACTTTCCAGTACTCACTGCCGGGATGGCTGAAGTTGTCTTCAAAGGAGTTCCGTGTCTTCAAATCCGATTCGTGTTGCAATCGTTGGTGTGGGTAACTGCGCCGCCTCGCTGGTTCAGGGTGTGCAGTATTACCGTGACGCCGATCCCCAGGCCACGATCCCCGGCCTGATGCACGTGGAGTTCGGCAAGTACCACGTCAACGACGTCCAGTTCGTGGCCGCGTTCGACGTGGACGGCAAGAAGGTCGGCGTTGACCTCGCGGATGCCATTCTCGCCAGCGAAAACAACACCATCAAGATCGCCGATGTACCGCCCACCGGTGTGACCGTGCAGCGCGGCCACACGCTGGACGGACTCGGCAAGTACTACCTCGAGACCATCGAGCAGTCCACCGAAGAGCCCGTTGACGTTGTCGCCGCCCTGCGCGAAGCGAAGGTCGACGTTATGGTCTGCTACCTGCCCGTCGGTTCGCAGGAAGCAGCAGAGTTCTACGCGCAGGCAGCGATCGACGCCGGGGTGGCCTTCGTCAACGCGCTTCCCGTGTTCCTCGCCGGCACCAAGACCTGGGCTGACAAGTTCACCGCCGCCGGTGTCCCGATCGTGGGCGACGACATCAAGTCCCAGATCGGTGCCACCATCACGCACCGTGTCATGGCCAAGCTCTTCGAAGACCGCGGCGTCACGCTGGACCGCACCTACCAGCTGAACGTCGGCGGCAACATGGACTTCAAGAACATGCTGGAGCGCGATCGCCTTGAGTCCAAGAAGATCTCCAAGACCCAGGCCGTCACCTCCAACGTCGAGGCAGACATCGCGCCCCGGGACGTCCACATCGGCCCGTCCGACTACGTCCAGTGGCTGGATGACCGCAAGTGGGCCTTTGTCCGCCTCGAAGGCCGCAACTTCGGTGACGCCCCCGTGTCGCTCGAATACAAGCTGGAAGTCTGGGACTCACCCAACTCGGCCGGCGTGATCATTGACGCCATCCGTGCCGCGAAGATCGGCCTGGACCGCGGCATCGGCGGCCCGCTGCTCTCGGCATCGAGCTACTTCATGAAGTCCCCGCCGGAGCAGTTCAACGACGACCTCGCCCGGGAAAAGGTCGAGGCCTTCATCCGCGGCGACCTGGAGCGCTAACCCCAACGCTCTCGCACTTCCTGCAGGTTTTCGCGCAACGCTCTTGCACCTCCTGCGGGTTTTGACCTAACGCTCTCTCACCTTGATCGGTGGGGGAGCGTGGTGCGTGGGTCCGCAGGGCGCCCGGCGCTACACTGAACCGACCGCTATGGTCGCTGACGTGGGGGGCAGCATGAAGTGGTGGCTCAAATTCGGCCTGGCGTTGGCATGCGTCTTTGGCATTGTTGCTGCCCTCTTCGCCGGGTTCCTGTGGCAGGACTACAACAAGAGTGCCGAAGCCGTCCCGCGTGTGAGGGCGGCAGCCGACCAGTTCGTCCCGGGCGACGGCTGGACCCTGACCAAAGATCACTTCAAAGAACCCGGAGCGTATTGCGTCGCGGTACGGTGCCCCGGCATTCAACGGATCTGGGAGCGCTACGATGCTCCGAAGGCTCAGGACGTCATCCGGATGATCACCGATTCCCGCTACCTCCTGAAGTTCTCGGACTGCCTGGACCTCTCCGTCGACGAAAAGAGCCCGGTCGCGAATAGCGTCAGAAATTACGGCTGCCAGACGACGCCGGTGGGGGACTTCCGCACGGAGGTGAACGTCTACATTAGCCGCGACTGGAATGCTGCCCCTGAGTCAGGGCAGCCGCCGTATGTTTACAGGTTGATTCTCCTGGTCAACAGGATCAGCTCCACTGACTGAGCGGTAAAGTCCCGGTAGAAGGCCCGACGCCGGCCCGAGGGCGCCCCGCGCCCCTCACCCTCCCGGCCGACGCTCCGGCACTTAACCTCGGTTTCCATCAGACGCTCCACCAGTTCCTGCAGGTTTCAGGCGAACGCTCTATCAGTCAATGCTGGCGAAACCTGCCGACTGGGGGTGGTCAAGCCATCCTGTGCGCAGCGCCCGCTTGACCTTCACAACTGCGAGCTCGAAACGGTCAGCAAGATCGGACTTGTCGAACACCAGCACAGTCCAGCCGGCTGATTCAAAAGCCTTGTCGCGTCTCCTGTCGCTGAGGATCTGCGCGTCGAGGAGGTGATGTCCGCCGTCGTACTGGATGGCCAGCCGACGATGACGGTAACCGAGATCCGCCGACGGCGAGAGCTCATCACCTGCGCGCAAGGGGACCTGGAGCTCTGGCTCGGGTAGGCCGGCATCCGCGAGGGCCAAGCGAAGGAGCGACTCGGGCGCGGAGTCCGCACCCACACGCATCAGGTCCATGGCCTCACGAGCCCGGACCACGCCCTGCAGGTTCGGGTGACGGCTGAGCAACGCACGCAGCCCTGCAGTCGTGGCGGAGGGCTCTGTCCTCTGCTCGAAGTCGAGCCTCGGGATGCGGAGCAGTTCATCTCCCATGCTGACCAGGTCGCTGAGTGGCAAGGTCCGGGCCAAATCCAGCCAAGTGCGGGACCGGGTGCTCATCCGGATGCCGTCGACCAGTTCGATCTCGTCCTCCAGCGCAAGTACGGTATGGCCGCAGACTCCCTTCCGCCGGACCGGTGAGAGCGAGCGGGGCTTGCTCAAATGGAGCTGGGTGGAATCTGCAAGCCAGGGAGGCAGCAGCTGACATCTAAGCCGGGCTGCAGTGACGTGTGAGATCCAGACGCCAGGCGATGCGGCTGAAAGTGCCCGGGCGGCCCCTTCAAGATCGAAGTCCCAGTCCGAAGGCCGGTAGAGTCCTCGACCAACGTGGATCACATCACGGAGGCGGAGCCTGCGTGGCGGGACACCGGAGGCAAGTGCTGATGCGAATGTGAACGGGGCGGCCGCCAACGGTCCGGGCAGCGCTTGAGGCTTTTCCATGCTGGCATTGTGGCTCAAAACCTTGTGCGGCCGCAGAAGTTATCCACAGGGGCTCATTCGGGCTTTGGGAAGTGCCAGAGGGTCGGCGGAAAAGGCGCAGGAGGTGCCAGAGGGTTGGCCGTAAACACGCAGGAGGTGCCAGAGGATCGGAAAGGGTCAGGTGAGGCCTACGGGGTTGCCTTCGTCGTCCACGTCCATGCGCATCGCTGCGGGGGCCGCGGGCAGGCCGGGCATGGTCATTACCGCACCGGTCAGGGCCACGATGAACCCTGCGCCGGTCTTGGGAATGAGGTCGCGGACGTGGATGGTGAAGCCCTTCGGCGCGCCGAGCCTGGCGGCTTCGTCGCTGAAGGAGTACTGGGTTTTGGCCATGCAGACGGGCAGCCCGGTCCAGCCGTTTTTTTCGATGTCTGCCAGCCGCTTCAGGGCTGGTACGGAGAAGTCCACGCCGTCCGCGCCATAGATCTCCTGGGCGATGGTCCTGATCTTCTCCTCCACAGGCAGATCCAGGGAATACAGGTGCCTGAAACTGTTCGGTGCGGCCACCACCGCCGCAACCTTGGCTGCCAGTTCGTCGCCGCCGTCCCCGCCGCCGCCTCGGCCCCAGACGTCGGCCACCGCGGCCTGGACGCCCTCCGCCGCACACCACTCCAGCAGCCAGTCGAGCTCCTCCTCCGTGTCGGACGAGAACCTGTTGATGGCAACCACCGGGGCCACGCCGAACTTCTCCACGTTGTGCACGTGCCTGCGGAGGTTCGCCACCCCCGCCTGCAGCGCCTCGAGGTCGGGTTCACGGAGCCTGTCCGCCGCCACGCCGCCGTGCATCTTCAGCGCGCGGATGGTCGCCACGACGACGACGGCGGACGGCGCCAGCCCGCCCACCCGCGCCTTGATGTCCATGAACTTCTCCGCCCCCAGATCAGCCCCGAAGCCGGCCTCCGTGACCACAATGTCCGCGAGCCGCCGCGCCGTCTGGGTTGCGATCAGTGAGTTGCAGCCGTGCGCGATGTTCGCAAACGGGCCGCCGTGAACCAGCGCAGGGGTCCCGGCGATGGTCTGCACGAGGTTTGGTTTGATGGCCTCCTTGAGCAGCAGGGTCAGTGCGCCCTGGACGCCGAGGTCCGCCACCGTGACCGGCACCCGGGCGTAGGTGTAGCCGAACGTGATCCTGCCGAGGCGCTCGCGGAGATCGGCCAGGTTCTCGGCCAGGCAGAAAACGGCCATGATCTCGGAAGCGACCGTGATGTCGAAACCATCCTGCCGGGGGACACCCTGGGTGGGTCCGCCGAGGCCGATGACCACCTCACGGAGCGCCCTGTCGTTCATGTCCAGGACCCGCTTGAACGTCATCCGCCGCGGATCGATATCCAGCTCGTTGCCCTGGTAGATGTGGTTGTCCACGAGGGCCATCAGCGCGTTGTTGGCCGAAGTGATCGCATGGAAATCACCCGTGAAGTGCAGGTTGATCTCATCCATGGGCAGCACCTGGGAGTAGCCGCCGCCCGTGGCGCCGCCCTTCATGCCCAGGACGGGGCCAAGCGAGGGCTCGCGCAAGGCGATCATCACCTTGTGGCCCAGCCGGGCCAGCGAATCAGCCAACCCCACCGTCGTGGTGGACTTTCCCTCACCCGCGGGCGTGGGCGACATCGCCGAGACCAGCACCACCTTCCCGGCCGGTGCCGGGGCCTCAAGCCGCGCGGGGTCGATCTTGGCCTTGTACCGCCCGTACTGTTCCAAGGCGGACCCGTTGATGCCGGCGGCTGCGGCAATCTCTTCGATGGGCCGGATTGTGGCCTGCCGGGCGATCTCGAGGTCGCTGAGGGTATTCCGTTCAGACATCCTTGTCCTTTGGTCGGGTACAGCCGGGTTCGGTCTAGGGCATCGGTACGGAAGGAACAGCAGGAACAGCAGGCACCGCCGGTATCAGCCGGCGCCCCAGGTAGTCGTCGACGGCGGCGCGGTACGTTTCCAGCGTGAGGGCGGCAGTGTGCTGCCAGCCGGAGTTCTGGGCCTGGATTGCCGCAGCGAGCCCCATGACCTCACGGGTGGCAGGATCGTCGTACATGGCTTCAAGCGCGTCTGCCCAGTCCGAGGCGTGGTGCCCGTCCACCAGCAGCCCGGTGCGGCCGTGGCTGATGGCCCGGGAGAGCCCGCCCACCCGGGTGCCGATCACCGGCGTTCCGCAGGCCTGGGCTTCGAGCGCCACCAGGCCAAAGGACTCACTGTAGGAAGGCATCACCACAACGTCGGCCGCCCTGAACCAGGACGCCAGCTCAGGTGCGCTGACCGGCGGAAGGTGCGTGACGACGTCGTCCATTCCGGACTCTGTGATCAGCTGCCGGAGGTTGAAATCCTTGTTGCCGCTGAGCGCCCCCAGGATGGTGAGCCGGAGATCGATGTCCGGACGCCGGGACCGCAGTTTGGCGGCGGCCTTGAGGAGGATCTGCGGTCCTTTCAGACGCTGGATCCGTCCGGCGAAGAGAATGTGGAAGGTCTCCGGGGCCACGCCATGTTCGGCCCGGGACCTCGACCGGAAGGCGGGGGTGAAAGTGCCCAGGTCCACGCCCGGCGGTGCGATGTCTATCCGGTCGAGGTCTGCACCGTAGTGGGACTCGAGTTCGGCGGCCTCGGCGCTGGTGTTGGCGATCAGGCGTGTGGCGCCGTCGACGATCCGGTGCTCGCCCTCTTCCCTCCGCCGCGGCTCGGGTTTCTCGCCGGATTCCAGCAGGAGGTTCTTCACCTTGGCCATGGTGTGCATGGTGTGGACCAATGGCACGCCCCAGAGCTCGGACAGTTCGAGGCCCGCGATCCCGGACACCCAGTAGTGCGAGTGGATGACGTCATACCTGCCGTGTTTCTGGCGCCGCCGGATCTGCTCGATCTCGGCCACCATGCTGTGCAGCAGCTCCGGAAGCTCTTCCTTCGGGATCCGCCGCGACGGCCCGGCCAGCACGTTGTGCACGCACACGCCGGGGTCCGGATGTTCGACGGCGGGCTGCTGGGCTGAGGTGGCACGCGTGAAGATTTCCACTTCCACGCCGGTTTCCGCCAGCGCAGATGCCAGCTCGCGGATGTAGACGTTCATTCCGCCGGCGTCACCGGAGCCCGGCTGCTCCATCGGGGAGGTGTGGAGGGAGAGTAGAGCGACCCTGCGGATCTGTGTCATCCCTTCCCCTTCCCGCTCCCGGAACGAGCGCCGGCCGCGCTGTTGACCACTCGGTAAAACACTACTCCTGCCGCCGCCAGAGCTGCCGCAACGCCGGGAACGCCTGTTCATAGCCGGCCAGCAGGGCCGCCCCCAGCCCGGCCGGGTCCACCAGGGGATGCCGGGCGAACGCCTCAACGGCTGCCGCACGGTCCCCGAGGGTGGCTGCCCGGACAGTGAGCCGTTCGACCTCCTTCACCTGGCGCAGCAACGCCAGCTGCTCCGGAGCCGGCGCTGACTGCGGAAGCGGCACCGCGCCGTCGGGCGTTACAGTGCACGGAACCTCGACGACGGCGTCCGCCTGCAGCCCGGGAATAGCCGGTTCGCCCGGGGTACTTTGGCCCGGGGTGCTTTGGCCCGGGGTACTGTGCGCCGCGCCCAGCCTGTTGGGCGTGTTCAGGATCAGCTGCGCGTCGCCGGCCCCGGCCAGGGCCCTCATGACCGCAAGTGCCACGCGTTCGTACCCGCCGCCGGCAAGGTCCGCCTCGTCGCGCTGCTCGCCGTGTGTCCGGGCCTCGGCGAGATAGCCTTCCTCACGGGAGCGGCGGGCATCGTCCCAGAGTCGATAGGCGTCGCTGCCGGCAGCGGCGAGCCGCGGATACAGCCCGGCTTGCTGGCGGTGGATGGACTCCCCGCGGGTGGCGGGCATGGCACGCATCGCGGCCGCTGCACTGTCCCGCTGGTAGTAGTAATAGAGGTATTCGTTGGGCAGTGCGCCCAGCCCGGCGAGGAACGGCTGCGGGAAGAGCCTGCCCTCCTCGAACGTCTGCAGCGCGTTTGCGTCGGCAAGAAGCCCGGGGAGCAGATCCCGGCCGCCGGACTCCAGCCGGTACAGCCAGCCGAGATGGTTCAGCCCGTAGTAGCCGACGCCGTCGAGCCGTCCGTCCGCCAGCGGGACGCCCGCTGCTCGCGCCGCCCGGTGCACCAGGCCGCCCGCCGAATCGCAGATTCCGATGACTTTCCGGCCGAGGACGGGCACGAGGGCCCCGGTGACCATGCCCGCAGGGTTGGTGAAGTTGATCAGCCACGCGCCCGGGCACAGCTCGCGCATCAGCCGTGCGAGGTGCAGCATTTCCGGGATGGTCCGCAAGGCATAGGAGATGCCGCCCGCACCCGTGGTTTCCTGCCCCAGCAGGCCAAGGTCCTGGGCCACCCGCTCGTCGGCGATCCGGCCCGCCGTGCCGCCGGGACGGATCGCTGCGAACACGAGGTCCGCTCCGGCCAGGGCTTCCGGCAGGGACGTGGCGGTGCGGATGGCAGGAGCCAGGCGCCCGCCGGGGGTACCGCCGCCGTCGGGCACGGGCATGGCGCGCAGCACAGCGGTGATCGCCTCAAGGCGGCCGGGGTCGACGTCGTACAGGACCACCTCGCTGACCAGCCCGGCGAAGGGCCCGGAGCCCAAAGCCCGGTACACAAGCGGCACGCGGAAACCGCCGCCGCCGGCAATCATGAGACGCATAGTCAGCAGTGTAGGCCGCACGCGGCAGGTCCCCTACCGTCAGGCCGCGGCAGGGCGTAGTCTGCGGCACATGGACGCAATTCCGGACCGCCGCTACGATCCGCTTTCCCTGGTCCGCCAGCCCTCCGACGGGCAGTTTGACCTGATCCTTGCCGGGACGGTCTTCCAGGACATCATCTTCACCGGACTGCCGCACGCCCCGGAGCCGGGCACCGAAATCTGGAGCGAGGGCATGGGCAGCTGCCCCGGCGGCGTGGCGAACCAGGCCATCGCCGCCGCGAGGCTGGGCCTGCGCACAGGACTGGCCGCCGCGTTCGGCGACGACGGCTACGGGGACTACAACTGGAAGATCCTGGCCGGGCAGGAACACGTGGACCTGAGCCTGTCGCGCCGGGTCCCCGGCTGGCATTCGCCGGTGACAGTTTCGCTCAGCGTGGAGAAGGACCGGTCCCTGGTGACGCACGGCCATCCGGCGCCGGTGACATCCTCCGAACTGATCGGTTCCCCGCCCGCGGCGCTCGCCGGAATCGCCGAGCTGGGAGTCGAAATTGAGCCCTGGGCCAAGGAGGCCTACCAGTCCGGAGTGAAGCTTTTCGGGGACGTGGGCTGGGACCCCAGCGGGGAGTGGTCTCCGGTCCGGCTCGAAAACCTGCAGTACTTCCACGCGTTCCTGCCCAACCAGCGGGAGGCCATGGCGTTCACCGGGAAGGACAACCCGTGGTCCGCGCTGTACGCCCTCGCGGACCGGGTGCCCGTGGCCGTGGTGACGCTCGGGCCGCAGGGTGCGATGGCGGTGGACTCCGAGACAGGGGAGGAGGAGTGGGTGCCTTCGCTGCCCGTGACCGCGTTTGACCCCACCGGTGCCGGCGACTGCTTTGATGCGGCCTTCATCGTGGGCACGCTGGCGGGCTGGCCGCTGGGCAACCGGCTCCGCTTTGCCAACCTCTGCGCCTCATTGGCCGTGCAGGAGGTGGGCGGATCGCTCGCGGCTCCCGGCTGGGGAGACATCGCCGATTGGTGGCAGAAGGCCAATTCCAGGCCCGAACGCCAAAGCAGCCAATGGCTCCGCCGCTTCGGCTTCCTGGCCGAGATCCTGCACGACGTCCCGGTGGGAGCGCAGCGACGGGCCACCGCCACCATCGCGCACCTCTCGGACGCCTGAGCCCTTGGGTTCGTGGGCGCCGCACCCGGCTGAAGGCACGGCGATTATCCGGCCCCGGGCGCCCGCACTAGAATCACTAAGGTGACTTACCCCGTAGCAACCGGTGACTTCAGCGCGGCCTCAGGAACTGATCCTCTGTACGAGCGGTCCGCCGTCATCGACCTGGACGCCATCCGGCACAACGTGCGAAGGCTGGCTGATGCCGCCTCACCCGCCAAGGTCATGGCAGTGGTCAAGGCCGACGCCTACGGGCACGGCGCAGTTCCGGTGGCGCGTGCCGCCCTCGAGGCCGGGGCCTCGTGGCTGGGAGTCGCGCACATCTCGGAGGCCCTTGCGCTGCGGGCGGCGGGCATCGACGCGCCGCTGCTGGCGTGGCTGCACACCACCGAAAGCAACTTCGCCGCGGCAGTGGCTGCCGGCGTCGACATCGGCTGTTCCGGCTGGGAACTGGACCGCATTGTGGCGGCCGCGCGTGACCAGGAACGTCCCGCCCGCATCCATCTGAAGGTGGACACCGGACTGGGACGGAACGGGGTAACTCTCGGGGACTGGGACCGGTTGCTGGGCGAGGCGATGGAGTACCAGGACGAGGGCCTGCTGCGCGTGGTCGGTATTTTTTCGCACCTCTCCGTGGCGGACGAGCCGGAGCGCCCGGAAACGGACGAGCAGTTGGCACTGTTCCGCGAGGTGCTGGCCGCCGCCGAGGACGCCGGCGTGGACCCCGAAGTCCGGCACCTGGCCAACACTCCAGCCACGCTGTCCCGGCCCGACACACACTTTGACCTCGTGCGGGTGGGGCTGGGCATCTACGGCCTCTCGCCCTTTGAAGGCCAGACGTCCGCCGAACTGGGCCTCCATCCGGCCATGACGCTGCGCACGGTGGTGTCCCAGTGCAAGGAGGTGCCGGACGGCCAGGGCGTTTCCTACGGCCTCCGCTACCGGACGCAGGGCACCAGCACCCTTGCCCTGATCCCGCTGGGCTATGCCGACGGCGTGCCCCGCGTGGCTACCGGCGGCCCCGTCCGGATTGCCGGCAAGACGTACCCGGTGGTGGGCAGGATCGCCATGGACCAGATGGTGGTGGACCTGGGCGACATCGGCCCCGCCGGTGCGGGACTCCTGGGCGCGGAAGCCGTCCTGTTCGGCAGCGGGGACGACGGCGGGCCCACCGCCGATGACTGGGCCGTCGCCGCGGGCACCAACAACTATGAGATTGTCACCCGGATCAGCCCGCGGGTGCCGCGCCGGTTCATCAATGACCGTCCCGCCGGCGGCACCCCGTCCGGCGCCGCCCATGCCAGCGGCCAGGCAACGCCGTGAGCGTGCCGGCCGCGGCGGAGGCGCCGAACTGGGAACTGACACTGAAGGTCACGACGGCGGACCGGACCCACGCGCTCGGCGCTGCTTTGGGGGCCGAGCTTGAGCGGGGGGACCTGCTGGTCCTGACCGGCGAGCTGGGTGCCGGGAAGACCACCTTCACGCAGGGGCTCGGCGAAGGCCTGGGCGTCCGGGCGGGGATCATCTCACCCACGTTCGTCCTGGTCCGCATCCATCCGAACCTGCCGGACGGACCCCGTCCCGGCGGCCCGGACCTGGTCCACGTGGACGCCTACCGGCTCGGTTCGGCGTCGGAGATTGATGACATCGACCTCGAGAACACCATGGACTCCTCGGTGACCGTCGTGGAGTGGGGGCGCGGGCGCGTGGAGCACCTGAGCGAGAGCCGGCTTGAGGTGGATCTGCACCGCGCCGTCGGGCTGGAAGCGCCCGGGCCGGGTGCCGGAGAACCGCACTCCGGGCACGCGGAAACCCTGGACTTTGACACGGATGACGACGACGAACCCCGCACCATCGTGCTGCGCGGGTTCGGGCCGCGCTGGAGCACCAGGCCTGTCCTTGGTGGGGCCATCAGCGCCGCCGCCATCGAAGGGACACCCTGATGCTGATCCTCGCCATCGACACTTCCGCAGTGGCCAGTGCCGCCCTCGTCTCGGACGACGCCCTCGAGGGTGTGGTGGCCAGCTTCTCGACTGAGGACACCCGCAGCCACGCCGAGGTGCTGGCCCCCGGCATTGAGGACCTGCTCTCTGGCGCCGGGGTCACAGGCCGGGACATTGACGCGATCGTGACCGGCGTGGGGCCCGGCCCGTTCACCGGCCTGCGCTCCGGGATCGCCACCGCCCGCACGCTGGCCTTCGTCTGGGACAAGCCCCTTTACGGCCTCATGAGCCTGGACGCCGTCGCCCTGGAAGTGGCCGAGTCCACCGATGCCGCCGCGGAATTCCTGGTGGTCACGGACGCCCGCCGGAAAGAGGTCTATTGGGCCCGGTACAGCCTCGCCGACGGGCAGCTGCCCCGGCTGGAGGACGGTCCCCATGTGGGCTTCGCCGCTGACCTGCCGGACCTGCCTGCTTTCGGGGCCGGCGCGGGACTCTACAGTGAGGTCCTGCGCGCGGACCCGGACTTCGCCAATGAGCAGCCGGACGCGCTGTACCTTGGCCAGTTTGCCCTTGCCCGGCTGGCGGCCGGCGGAAAGCTGCTGGACTCCACGCCGCTGTACCTGCGGGAATCCGACGCCCAGGTCCCCGGACCGCGGAAGCGGGCACTGTGACGGCGCCCCACGCTGACGGAGTGCTCCTCCGGGACATGACCCTGGAGGACGTTCCGGCGGTCAACACCCTCGAACAGCGGCTGTTCCCAGCCGACGCCTGGCCTCTTCAGATGTTCCTGGCCGAACTGTCCCAGCCGGACACGCGCCGTTACCTGGTGGCGGAAAGCGGCGGCGAGATTGTGGGCTACGCCGGGCTCATGTGCATCGAACCGATCGCGGATGTCCAGACCATCGCCGTCGTGCCTGAATTCGAGGGGCGGGGGATCGGCTCGGCCCTGCTGACCCGGCTCATCGATGAAGCCCGCAGCCGCGGGGCGGCGGACGTCCTGCTGGAAGTTCGCGAGGACAATCCACGGGCGCAGCAGCTCTATGTGCGCTTCGGTTTCGAAAAGATCCACGTCCGTCGAAAGTATTACCGCGACGGCGTCGATGCCCTGATCATGCGGCTGCAGCTGGTCCCGGACGGCGCCGGGACAACCACGGAACCCCCATCGGAAGCAGGCCACGCATGAACACCCCGCAGCCACTGGTGCTGGGCATCGAGTCCTCCTGCGACGAGACCGGCGTCGGGATTGTCCGCGGAACAACCCTGCTGACAAACACCGTCTCTTCGTCGATGGACGAACACGTCCGTTTCGGCGGCGTGATCCCGGAGATCGCGTCGCGGGCGCACCTTGATGCTTTTGTGCCAACCCTCCGGCAGGCGCTGTCCGACGCCGGCGTGACGTTGGACGACGTGGACGCCATCGCCGTCACGTCAGGGCCCGGGCTGGCCGGCGCCCTGATGGTCGGGGTGTGTGCTGCCAAGGCGCTCGCCGTGGCCACCGGCAAGCCGCTGTATGCCATCAACCACCTGGTGGCGCACGTCGGCGTCGGACTGCTGGACGGAAAGCACGACGGCGGTGCTGCCGCCGTTTCTGCTGGCGCCTCGGTTGCGGCCGGTCTCGGTCGCGGTGCCCCGAGCCTTCCCGGGAACCTGGGCGCCCTGCTGGTCTCCGGCGGGCACACCGAGATCCTGAAGATCAACAGCATCACCGACGACGTCCAGCTCCTCGGCTCAACGATTGACGACGCCGCGGGGGAGGCGTACGACAAAGTGGCCCGCATCCTGGGCCTTGGCTACCCGGGCGGCCCGGCCATCGACAAGCTGGCCAGGGAAGGCAACCCCAAAGCCATCCGCTTCCCGCGCGGGCTCACGCAGCCGAAGTACATGGGCACCGCGGAGGAACCGGGGAAGCACCGCTGCGACTGGTCCTTCAGCGGGCTGAAGACCGCCGTGGCCCGCTGCGTTGAGCAGTTCGAGGCCCGTGGCGAGGAGCTTCCCGTGGCGGACATCGCCGCAGCGTTCCAGGAAGCCGTGGTGGACGTGATCACGTCCAAGGCAGTGCTTGCCTGTGTTGAGCATGGCATCAAGGATGTCCTGCTGGGCGGCGGTGTGGCGGCAAACTCCCGGCTGCGCGAACTGACCGGCAAGCGCTGTGCCTCGGCGGGGATCACGCTTCATGTGCCGCCGCTGGACCTCTGCACGGACAACGGCGCCATGGTGGCCGCCCTCGGTGCGCAGCTGGTGATGGCCGGAATCGGGCCCAGCGGGATCCGGTTCGCCCCGGACTCCTCGATGCCGGTCACTGCGGTGTCACTGCCGGCCTGACACCGAACGAGGTGCTTACGCCGTCGGGCCGTTCCGCATCTGCTTGACCAGGTCCAGCACCACGGCACGCAGGTCTCCGCCGTGCTCGGCGGCGACACGGCGCTGGCGCTGGTAACCTGCGCCGCGGCGGATGATCTTTTCAACGTCGGCGAGTTCGTCGGGGCAGCCGAGCTTGGCCGCCACCGGCTCAAGCCGGTTCAGGGTCTCCATCAGGTTGTCGGTGACCAGCTGCTCCTTGCCCGCAGCGTCAAGGATGATGATGGCGTCCATGCCGTAGCGGGCGGCACGCCACTTGTTCTCCTGGACATGCCAGGGCGGCATGGTGGGGATGGTGCCGCCGTTGTCCAGGGTGGTGGAGAACTCGTCCACGAGGCACTGGGTGAGGGCAGCTATGGCGCCCACTTCCTCCAGCGTGGCAAGGCCGTCGCAGATGCGCATCTCGATGGTGCCGAAGTGCGGCACGGGCCGGATGTCCCAACGGATTTCGGACAGTGAGTCGATCACCCCGGTGGTGAACATGTCCTGGGCGTAGGATTCGTATTCCTCCCAGGACTTGAACTGGAAAGGAAGGCCCGCCGTGGGCAGCTGCTGGAACATGAGGGCGCGCTGTGATGCGTACCCGGTGTCCTCACCTCCCCAGAACGGGCTCGACGCCGAGAGCGCCTGGAAGTGCGGGAAGTAGTTGACCAGCCCGTCCAGCACCGGGAGGGCCTTTTCGCGCCGGTCCAGTCCCACGTGAACGTGGACACCGTAGATCACCATTTGCCGGCCCCACCACTGCGTGCGGTCGATCAGTTTGGCGTAGCGGGCTTTGTCGGTCACCGGCTGGAGCTGCGGCGGGCTGAACGGGTGGCTGCCGGCGCAGAAGATTTCCACGCCCATGGGGTCGGTGATTTCGCGGACGGCGGCGAGCGACCGGTTGAGGTCTTCCTTGGCTTCGCCGGCGGTCTCGCAGATGCCGGTGACCAGTTCCACCGTATTCAGGAGCAGTTCCTGCTTGATGTGGGGGTGTTCGTCATCCTCGTTCAATTCCGGGTGCTTGGCGGCGACGCCACGGAGAACTTCTTTGGCCACGGATGCCAGTTCTCCGGTCTCGCCGTCCACGAGGGCCAGTTCCCACTCCACACCAAGAGTTGATTGCTTCGATGAAGCGAAATCAATCTTCATGCGTTCCCCTAACTGTTCCCGTTGTGCCCGGCGCACGCCGCGTTCAAGTCTAGTGCAGGGGTAGCATGGTTCTGATGGCCTTGTTCCTGCGGACGCGTGACTCTTTTCATCAAACCACCCTCATTCTGGCTGCTGCCGCCACCGTGGCCGCTATGGCCGGTTGCTCGGCTGTCCCCGGCGCCGCTCCAGTGTCATCCGGCTCCGTTCCAGCATCTCCTTCAACTTCCGCCACAGCCTCGGCCGGGGGATCACCGAGTCCGGCGCCGGTTCCTCCATCCGCTTCACCCTCACCGGACCCGGGGCTGCGGCCGCTGGGCTGGGGCCCGGAACAGCGGGACCAGGACGCCGCCGCAGCCGCCGTGGCCGCCATGTCGGTGGAGCAGAAGGCAGGCCAGGTCCTCATGCCCTGGTACAGCGGGACCAACGTTGAAGCGCACGCCGCCACCATAGAACGGCTGCATCTGGCCGGCTCCATCATCATGGGCGACAACGTGCCACTTGACGCGAACGGCCAGGTGAATCCGGCGGCCATGACGGCAATCAACACGCGGCTGGCCCACGCCTCCCGCGCTGACGGCCGGCCATGGCCCGGGTTGATCGGGGTGGACCAGGAGGGCGGGATCGTTGCCAGGCTCGGCACCCCGCTGACCGAATGGCCAACGCCGATGAGCTACGGGGCCGCGGGTAACGCGGCGCTCGCCAAGGAGGCTGCACACGGCATGGCCGCCGAGCTGGCGCCGCTGGGGTTCAACGTGGACTTCGCCCCGGATACCGATGTCACCATCGGCCCGGCCGATCCCACCATCGGAGCCCGGTCCATGTCCGGAAACCCGGACACGGCCGGCGCCCTCGGCATCTCGTTTTTCCAGGGCATGCTGGCGGCCGGCGTTCTCCCGGCGGTCAAGCACTTCCCGGGACACGGTTCCGTTGCCGTGGACTCGCACCAGGACCTGCCGGTGCAGCCCGCCAGCCTGGACGAGCTCAAAGCCCGCGACTGGAAGCCGTTCCAGGCCGCCATCGCGGCCGGTGCGCCGATGGTCATGACCGGGCACATCGCCGTAGCGGCCCTGGAACCCGGCGTCCCGGCGTCGTTGTCCCGGCCCACCTATGCCGCACTGCGGGGGCTCGGCTTCAACGGCGTCGCCATCACCGATGCACTCAACATGGGTGCGGTGCAGAAGCACTACCCGGGTGGTTCCGCCGCCCCGGCAGCCCTGGCCGCCGGGGCGGACCTGCTGCTCATGCCCGCTGACGTGGGCCTGGCCCACGCCGCCATCGTGCAGGCTGTTGCCGCCGGCAGCCTGCCTGCGGAGCGGCTCACCGAAGCAGCCCAGCGTGTTGCGACCATGCTGACCTGGCGGGGGCGGCTCGCGGCACAGGCTGGAACACAGGCGGGAGTGCCGGCGGGAGCAGCCCCGGGCAGCGGCAGCGAATTGTCAGGCAGGGTCTCGGCAGCTGCGGTCACCGTGGTTTCCGGCCCGTGCAGTGGGCCCCTCGTCCCGGGCAGTGTCCAGCTTGCCGGGGGCTCCCCGCAGGACAGGGCGCGGTTCGAGGCGGCCGCCGCGAAGGCCGGGCTGGCCACCGGGAGTGGCCCGCTGGTGACCCTCATCGGCTACAACGGGCGCCCGGCGGGCGGAGACATCGCCGTGGCGCTCGATGCTCCCTGGCCCTTGGGAGCCTCCAGTTCCCCCACGAAAATCGCGCTGTACGGCCGGACCCAGGGGGCCTTCGACGCGCTGGCAAACGTCCTGTCCGGGAAGGCGGCAGCACCGGGGAAGCTGCCCGCCGCCGTCGGAACCTTCCCCGCCGGCACCGGCTGCCCCTAGAATCCGCCGCGGCTGATTACCGGGGCAACCCCCTGAAGCGGGCAACCGGCGGTTTAATGGACGGGTGCCCATACTCAATAAAGACATGACCCTGTGTATTTCACTCTCGGCCCGGCCCAGCAACAACGGGACGCGTTTCCATAACCACCTGTACGACCAGCTGGGCCTGAACTGGATCTACAAGGCCTTCGCGCCCACGGACCTGGGACAGGCCATTGCCGGCGTACGCGGACTGGGGATCCGCGGCTGCGCGGTATCGATGCCGTACAAAGAGGACGTGATCGCGCTCGTCGATGAAATGGACCCGTCAGCGAGGGCCATCGACTCCGTCAACACCATCGTGAACACCAACGGACACCTCAAGGCCTACAACACCGACTACACGGCCATCGAGCAGCTGCTGGCGGGCAATGCCGTTCCCACCGGCTACTCGGTCCTGGTCCAGGGTGCCGGTGGCATGGCGAAAGCGACCGTCGCCGCACTGCGGGACGCCGGATTCACGGACGTTACAGTGATTGCGCGGAACGAGGCCACCGGGCGGGCGCTCGCGGAACAGTACGGCTTCCGGTGGCAGTCAGGGCTCGACGGCGCGACAGCCGACCTCATCATCAACGTCACGCCGATCGGCATGCAGGGCGGTCCGGAAACCGACTCGCTGGCGTTGCCCGAAACCGCGATCGCGGCGGCCAAAGTGGTGTTCGACGTCGTGGCACTCCCGGCCGAAACGCCCCTGATCACGGCGGCACGCATCGCCGGAAAACCGGTCATCACGGGGGCTGAGGTAGCGACCATCCAGGCGCTGGAGCAGTTTGTGCTCTATACCGGCGTCCGGCCCACCGACGAACAGGTCAGGGCCGCCGAGGAGTTCATGCGGGCGCAGTAATGGGTTCCACCGAGATGGCCACCCGGTCCTCCCCAATGCGGGTCAGGACCAGGGTGGCTGTTTTGGTTCCGGCCCTCCTGCCGCCGCTCTTGCCTCCGGGCAGGAGCTGTTTGCGCAGTTCTTCCGGGGTGACGGACGTGCCGCGCTTCTTGATGTCCAGCACGCCGATGCCGTTGTCCTTGACCCAGGCCTTGAGCGCCTTGACGTTGTACGGCATGACTTCCAGGACCTTATAGGCCCGGGCGAACGGCGTGTCCAACAGGTCCGGCGCGCAGATGTAGGCGATGTGCTCATCCAGGAGGTGGCCGCCCAGCTGAAGGGCGACGTCGGCCACCAGGCCTGCGCGGATCACCGCACCATCGGGCTCGTAGAGATACCCCTCGGGCGGACCCACCGGGGCCACCGGACCGCCGTCGAAATCCTCCGCACTGGTGAGCTCGGCGGCGCCCTGCGGCCCCAGCAGCAGTGCCGCACGGCGGATTCCCGGCCGGCGCACAGCGTTGAACCAGAGCGCCACTTCGGTGACGTCGCCGCCCACAGATACCCACTGGGCTTCGCAGTCTGCCGGCACCGATTCGTGCGGCATGCCGGGTCCCATCTTGACGCCGACGGCGCGTCCGGTCGACGCGAGTGACTCCACGAAGGAAAGCGGCGGCGAAAAAGCCTCGGGGTCCCAGATCCGTTTGGTGCCCGATGTGGAGGTGGTCCGGCGTGCGGGATCCAGCCAGACGCCGTCGACCCCTTCAAGGGAAACAGCGGTGGCGTCCGAATGAACCACCGTGGCGTTAGGGAAGGGGATCAGGTTCACCGTGGCGCAGGCTGCCGTGGTTTCATCCATCTCCACGGCCGTGACCGTGATGTCCATCGATGCCAGGGCCAGGGAGTCCGCGGCGAGGCCGCAGCCGAGGTCAGCGACGTGCTTGATGCCGGCCTGCGCAAAGCGTTCCGCGTGGCGGGCGGCGACCGAGAGGCGGGTGGCCTGTTCAAGGCCGGCCTGGGTAAAGAGCATGCTCCGGGCGAACTCGCCGAATTTGAGCTCGGCCTTGGTGCGCAGCCTGGACTGGGTGAGGACTGCGGAGACCAGTTCGGGGGAGTGCCCGGCCTTCCGAAGCGCCGAATTGAGCTCAAAAGCCTTGTCCTCGCGGTACGGGCCCAGAGACGCCAGCAGTTCCCAGCCTTCGCTTGTGAGGAGTGGGGCGATCTGGTCCTGCGGTGCGTGAGCCATGGGTTCAAGCCTAGTGGAGGTGGCCCCGGAGCCCGTTCCCGCTAGGGTTGAAGGCATGACAGACAGTGCAGGCAGCCAGCCGTCCGAACCTCCCGAATCCGAGAATTCCGGCCTGGTGAAGTTTGCCCGCCCGGCCCTGATTGCCGGATCTGCTGTGGCTGTCGTGTGCATCGCGCTGCTTGTCATCATCTTCTTCCTGGACGCCTTCAACGCCACGGTCTACTCCGTTGGCGGCAAGAACATCCAGGATGAAACAGCCGAGGCGCAGGACATCCGTGCCCTTTACTCGGGGGCCCGCGTTGGAGGGAGCATCCTGCTGGTGATCTCGCTGCTCGCGGCCGTGGGCGGCGCCGTGGTGCTCTATTTGAAGCGCGGAACCACAAATGACGGGAACGACGGCGACGAAGACGTCGATTTCGACGACCTCGCAGGCCGCTGAGGCCGGACCCAGCTGTCCACCTCAGGCGTAATTCTGGCACTCGCCTTGACCGAGTGCTAACTCCTTACATAGAGTCGTCATTGGCACTCTCCCTAGGAGGGTGCTAACACATGAAGAGCTTTCAGCCAGGCTGCTGCCGGCACCGCGACGACGGTCAGCCAGCCACGGCGGAACAGTTTTCCAGTCCATAAATTTGCTGACGAAAAGGAGAGGTCCGAGTGTCGGTCTCTATTAAGCCTCTTGAGGATCGTATTGTTGTCCGCCCGCTCGAAGCCGAGCAGACCACGGCTTCCGGCCTGGTAATCCCGGACTCCGCACAGGAGAAGCCGCAGGAAGGCGAAGTTGTTGCAGTAGGCCCCGGCCGCTTCGACGACAACGGCAACCGCGTTCCCCTCGACGTTGCCATCGGCGACGTCGTTATCTACTCGAAGTACGGCGGAACCGAAGTCAAGCACAGCGGCACCGAGTACCTCGTGCTCTCCGCCCGCGACGTTCTGGCGATCGTCGTAAAGTAACTTTGGATCCCCGTGCCGCTGACCATGCATCCCGCTGGTCAGCTGCGCGGGGTTCTGTCTTGAAAGGACAAAACCATGGCAAAGCAGCTTGCGTTTAACGACGCTGCACGCCGGTCACTTGAAGCCGGCATCGACAAGCTCGCCAACACTGTCAAGGTGACGCTCGGCCCCCGCGGCCGCAACGTTGTTCTCGACAAAAAGTGGGGAGCACCCACCATCACCAACGACGGCGTCACCATTGCCCGTGAAATCGAGCTTGATGACCCGTTCGAGAACCTTGGCGCGCAGCTGGCCAAGGAAGTAGCCACCAAGACCAACGATGTTGCCGGCGACGGCACCACCACCGCCACCGTGCTCGCCCAGGCCCTGGTCAAGGAAGGCCTGCGCAACGTTGCTGCCGGCGCAGCTCCTGGCCAGATCAAGCGCGGCATCGAGGTTTCCGTTGAAGCCGTGGCCGCCCGCCTGCTCGAGAACGCACGCCCGGTTGAAGGCACCCAGGTGGCCAGCGTTGCTGCCATCTCGGCCCAGAGCGACGAAATCGGCGAGCTCCTTGCCGAGGCATTCGGCAAGGTCGGCAAGGATGGTGTGATCACCATCGAGGAGTCCTCCACCACGCAGACCGAACTGGTCCTCACCGAGGGCATGCAGTTCGACAAGGGCTACCTGTCCCCGTACTTCGTCACCGACGCAGAACGCCAGGAAGCTGTCCTCGAGGACGCCCTCATCCTGATCAACCAGGGCAAGATCTCCTCTGTCCAGGAATTCCTGCCGCTGCTGGAAAAGGCGCTGCAGAGCTCCAAGCCGCTGTTCATCATTGCTGAGGACGTCGACGGCGAGGCCCTGTCCACGCTGATCGTCAACCGCATCCGCGGCACCCTGAACGTGGTTGCCGTCAAGGCTCCGGGCTTCGGCGACCGCCGCAAGGCCATGCTGCAGGACATCGCCACCCTCACCGGTGCACAGGTTGTTTCCCCGGAACTGGGCCTGAGCCTGGACACCGTTGGCCTTGAGGTGCTGGGTACCGCCCGCCGCATCACGGTCACCAAGGACAACACCACCATCGTTGACGGCGCCGGTTCCGCAGAGGACGTCGCAGCCCGGGTTTCCCAGCTGCGCGCCGAGCTGACCCGCACCGACTCGGACTGGGACAAGGAAAAGCTCCAGGAGCGCCTGGCCAAGCTGGCCGGCGGCATCGGCGTGATCAAGGTCGGCGCAGCCACCGAGGTTGAGCTGAAGGAAAAGAAGCACCGCATCGAAGATGCAGTGTCCTCCACCCGCGCTGCCCTCGAAGAAGGCATCGTGGCCGGCGGCGGTTCCGCGCTGATCCACGCACTGAAGGCCCTCGACGAGGACCCTGCAGTCAAGGCCCTCGACGGGGACGCCGCCGCAGCTGTGGGCATCGTCCGCCGCGCGCTGGTCCAGCCGCTGCGCTGGATCGCCCAGAACGCCGGCTTTGACGGCTACGTTGTCGCGGCCAAGGTTGCCGAACTCGAAACCAACAACGGCTTCAACGCCAAGTCGGGCGAGTACGAAGACCTGATCGGCGCCGGCGTCATCGACCCGGTCAAGGTCACCCGCGCGGCCCTCCGCAACGCAGCTTCCATCGCCGCGCTGGTTCTCACCACCGAGACCCTCGTGGTGGAAAAGCCCGCTGACGAAGACGAGCACGCAGGCCACAGCCACTAGTCCTCTCAAGCAACGCAGGGTCACTCCCGGCCCGATAATGAACGTTTATTGGGCCGGGAGTGACCCCGCGTTGGCGTTAACGACGGCGGCGGCCCACCCATAAGAAGCCGGTCCAGCATCTGCTGGGCCGGCTTTTTTGTGCTCTCCACCCGGGGTTGCAGGGCATGCGTGGCAGACTGGTGCCATGCTGCTCGACGAGCTCGTGAGAACCTCGGATGCCGTCGCGTCCACCCGCTCCCGGCTCGCCAAGGTCGAGGCACTGGCCGACCTCCTGCGCAGGCTCGAGCCCTCGGACATCGCCACCGCCGTCGGCCTGCTCACCGCCAAGCCGCGGCAGGGCCGGGTAGGGGTCGGGTGGCGCGGCATGGCGGCGGCCATGGGGGAGCCGGCCGCCGAGCCCAGCCTGACTGTCACTGACCTCGACGCTGCACTGGACCGCCTGCTCCTGCCCACAGGGGCTGGATCGGCAGCCGAGCGCGCCGCAACACTTCGGCTGCTCACGGCGGCAGCCACCGAGGGCGAGCAGGCATTCATAGCCGGCGTGCTGCTCGGTGAACTCCGTACCGGTGCGCTTGAAGGCGTGCTGACCGATGCCGTCGCACGCGCAGCCGACCGGCCCGTCGAGGCCGTGCGCCGCGCGGCGATGCTCTCGGGCGATCTCGGCGGGACGGCACTGCTGGCGATCACGGGCACCCCGGCCCAGCTTGACGCCGTCGGCCTCGTGGTGGGCCGTCCCGTGCAGCCGATGCTCGCCTCGACCGCGGCCAGCGCCAGCGCCGCGCTGGAAGCCACGGGTGAGGCCTCGGTGGAATACAAGCTCGACGGGGCGCGCATCCAGGTGCATCGCGTGGGTGACGATGTGCGCATCTACACACGCACCCTGGCCGACGTGACCCACCGGCTACCCGAAGTGGTGCAGGTGGTGCGCGGACTGCCGGTGCGCGATGTCATCCTCGACGGCGAGACCCTCGCCCTCGACGAGGACGGCGGACCGCGGCCGTTCCAGGACACCATGTCGCGGTTCGGGGCGGATGTGGCCCGAACCACGGTGCTGCATCCTTGGTTTTTTGACGTGCTGCACATCGATGGGCGGGACCTGCTCGACGAGCCGCTGTCGACGCGCATCGGTGTGCTCGAACGCATCGCCCCCGAACTCCGGATCCCGGGGGAGATCACGGCGGATGCGGCGGTGGCCGAGGCAGTCGCGCGCGACGCGCTGGCCGCAGGCCATGAGGGCGTGGTCGTGAAAGCGGTCGGATCTGCCTACGCCGCCGGCCGGCGCGGTTCCAACTGGATCAAGGTGAAGCCGGTGCTCACCTACGACCTGGTGGTGCTCGCCTGCGAGTGGGGGTCCGGGCGTCGCACCGGGCTGCTGTCGAACCTGCACCTGGGAGCCCTGGACCCGGCCGGGGAGTTCGGCGAACCCGGGGGCTACGTGATGGTGGGCAAGACGTTCAAAGGCCTCACTGACGAGCTGCTGCGCTGGCAGACCCAGCGGTTCCAGGAAATTGAGGTGAGGCGCACGGCCGGCACAGTCCGGGTTGAGCCTGTCACCGTCGTCGAAATAGCGATCGACGGCGTTCAGCGATCCACCCGCTATCCCGGCGGAATCGCCCTGCGGTTCGCACGCGTCAAGCGCTACCGCGACGATAAGACGGCGGCGGAGGCCGACACTATCCAGACGCTGCGCGCGCTGCTGCGTTCGTAGCCGGACGCGGCGCAATCCTTCGGATCCGGCCGGTTGTGGACGGCGTGCGGCGGGCGTACCGTGACGCTTAAGTACCGTAACGGCCAGCGCGTGACGGCGACGAAGCCGGCCGGGCAGGCCGTCTGGCGAGGAGGCCGGTATGTCCACTGAAGCGGGCATTGATGAAGGCAGGGCCGCGTTCCGGGAACACCGCTGGACCGACGCCTTCAGAAGCTACACCGATGCTGACAGGCTCGGCGGCCTTCCCGCTGCCGACCTGGAGCAGCTGGCCACAGCCGAGATCCTGACCGGCAACACCCCAGCGGGCGTGGATACCCTGACACGGGCCCACGAGGAATACCTTGTGCTTGGCGACGTCGCGGGCGCGGCCAGGTGTGCCGGTTGGATCGGGATGCAGTTGATGAACCTCGGCGACGCGGCTCCGGCCGGAGGCTGGTTTGCCCGTGGGCAGCGGCTCGCGGATGAACTGCCCGAACCCGACGCCGTGCAGGGATTCCTGCTGGTCCCGGCAGGGCTGGGCAAACTCTTTGGCGGCGATCCTGCCGGCGCCAGGGAGGTCTTCTCCCAGGCTGCCGAGTTTGGCCGGAGATTCCAGGACAAAGACCTTTCCGCGCTGTCCCTTCTCGGCACCGGCCAGGCCACCCTCATGTTGGGGAGCGCGGACGAGGCGCTGCGGATGTTCGACGAGGCCATGGTGGCCGTGACATCGGGGGAAGTGTCCCCAATCCCCTCCGGCATCATCTACTGCGCGGTCATTGGCAATTGCCACCTGGCCTTCGACCTGCAGCGGGCACTGGAATGGACGGTGGCCTTGGACCGCTGGTGTACGGACCGCCCCGATATGGTGTCGTTCAGTGGCCAGTGCCAGCACCATCGCGCCGAGCTCTTCCGGCTCCACGGCGCCTGGACCGAAGCGTTGGGGGCAGCTGCCGTGGCCCAGGCACTCTTCGCCAAGGGCGATCCCCAGGCGGGATACGGCGGGTACTACGAGCAGGGTGAAATCCAGCGGCTCACCGGCAGGCTGGATGACGCCGAGTCCTCCTACCGCCAGGCTGCCCGAAGCGGCTACGATCCGCAGCCTGGGCTTGCCCTCCTTTTGCTGGCCCGTGGAGAGGCCACGCAGGCCCAATCAATGATCCGCAGGGCGGCCAGCGAAGAAGACGGGGCCACCCGCAGGCATCTGCTGCCGGCAATGGTGGAGATTGAGCTGGCCGCAGGTGATCTGAAGGCGGCGGTCCGGGGTGCCGCCGAGCTGGAATCCTTTGCCAGGGAGAACCCCAAACCCATGGTCCGGGCGGAAGCAGGCCAGGCTGACGGCGCGGTCCGGCTGGCCGGGGATGATCCTGCCGCGGCTTCGCAGTCACTGCGGCAGGCCTGGAGGCTGTGGCAGCAGCTGGGCGTTCCGTACGAAGCCGCACGGTGCCGGGTGCTGATCGGGCTCGCCTGCCGTGCCCTTGGCGATGAGGCCTCCGCCCTGATGGATTTTGAGGCAGCACATGCAGGGTTCCTCGAACTTGGAGCGGCACCGGCCGCCGCGTGGGCGGCGTCCCTGATGCAGGCCAGCGCCGACGACGCCGGATCCGCGGCGGGGCCCCTGACCCCACGGGAAACCGAAGTGCTGCGGCTGGTGGCATCAGGGAAAGGAAACCGTGCCATAGCGGCCGAGCTCTACCTCAGCGAAAAGACCGTGGCGCGCCACGTCAGCAATATCTTCCTCAAGCTCGGGCTGTCCTCCAGGGCAGCTGCCACCAGCTACGCCTATCAGCACGGGCTCGCCGGTTAGGCGCTGTGCACGTCGGGGCTGCATAAAAATACCCACGCAACCCCCGGACAGAATTACATGTTTTGGCCGACGCGGAGCCTGGCACCGCGCCCGTAGCCTCAAAACATGAACCTTCCACTGCTTGCCGGAACCCTCTCGACAGTCCTCTTTGCCCTGGGCATGCTGCCGATGCTTCTCAAAGCTGCGCGCACCAAGGACCTGGCGTCCTACAGCCTGGGCAACCTGGTGCTGAGCAACGTGGCCAACGCCGTGCACTCCATTTATGTCTTCAACCTTCCCGCCGGTCCCATCTGGGCCCTCCATCTGGCCTACGTCCTGGCTTCCGGGCTGATGCTGGCCTGGTGGGTGCGGTACAGGGAGCCTGGAGCGGCCGGCACGCATGGCAGGCGCGGGGACGGGGAGGCAGCGGAAGGTCCATCCCTGAAAATCCACGTGAATCACAAAGGAGCATAACGATGAACCACGATGATCTGACCGGCAGGCTGGACACGCTGGTCATTGGTGGAGGACAGGCCGGTTTGGCCATCGGCTTTTACCTCAAAGAGCAGGAGCGGAACTTCCTGATCCTGGATGCGAACCAGAGGATCGGGGATGCGTGGCGGAAGCGGTGGGACTCCCTCCGGCTGTTCACGCCCGCCAAGTATGACGGACTGCCTGGCGCGCCCTTCCCCGGGGATCCGTTGTCCTTCCCGTCAAAGGACGCGCTGGCTGCATATCTTGAGGGATACGCGGCGAGGTTTGACCTTCCTGTACAGACCGGGGTGCCGGTGGAGCGCTTGTGGCGCGACGGCGACCGTTACATAGTCAACTCCGGCGGCAATCGCTGGGAAGCCCGGAACGTCGTGGTGGCGACAGGCTCCACCCAAGTGCCCGAAGTGCCCAGCTTTGCAGGTGAACTGGCGGACTCAGTGGTCCAGCTGCACTCCAGCCAGTACCGGAACCCAGGGCAGTTGCAGGAGGGGCCGGTATTGGTTGTCGGGATGGGGAACTCGGGAGCGGAGATCGCCATCGAAGTCAGCAGGACCCTCCACACTACGCAGGTGGCCGGCAGGCCCGCCGGCGAGATTCCGGTGAAACACGGGCGGACAGCGGCACGCTACGCCTTCCCGGTGGTCCGTTTCCTCGGTCTGCATGTACTGACTCTTGGTACACCGATCGGACGCAAAGTGGTTCCGGCGCTGAAAGCGCATGCAGAACCCTTGGTCAGGACGAAGACCAAGGACCTCGCTGCCGCTGGCGTGCAGGTCGTGCCGAGGGTCACCGGGGTAGCCGACGGCATGCCCGTCGTGGCGGACGGGACCCGCCTCGAGGTCTCCAACGTGATCTGGTGCACCGGATTCCGGGAGGAATTCAGTTGGATCGATCCGGCCCTCCTCGACGCCGGCGCAATGCCCCGGCAGTGGCGCGGTGTGGCTCTTGATTCGCCCGGGCTGTTCTTCCTGGGACAACGGTTCCTGTACGCGGAGGTGTCGGACACCCTTCCGGGGCTCGGCCGCGATGCCCGTTACCTGGCTTCGAAGATTCCCGTCCCGGTCACCCGCGGGTCCGCCGTAGCTGCCACCTGAGCTGCCGCGCGGTTGCCTCGGGCAGCCTTTTGGAGACCACGCGGTAGAAGAGGAGGACAGCCACGGCGGCCACAACGATGCCGACGAGGTTCAGCAGCAGCTGGAACGCCGAGCCCGCCGCCTTCTGGAACTCGCCCAACACCAACGCCACTGACACGAATCCGGCCGCCGGGACGGTGGTGACCGAAATAAAGACGCCGATGAGCGCCGCCGAACGGCGGCTGATGACCGAAAGCATCCCGGCGGCGCCGGCCAGGACAGCGACGATCAGTGAATACGGTCCCGGATGGTAGATGAACTCGACGGCGGAACCGGTGCCCAGGACATCGGCGGGAAAGAGCCCGAGCGGGACTGACAGCCACGCAGTCAGGGCCGCCAGCAACATCGCCACGGGGAATCCGACAGCCAGGGCGACGGCGGCCCTCCGCCCGAGCTGCCAGTCACCCCGGGCCAGGGCCACGGCCAGTGCAGCGAGGGGGCCGAACTCCGGTCCCACGGCCATCGCCCCTACGATGGCGATCGTGGAATTGGTCACGATGCCGATGGCAGCCAGCTGCGTGGCAAGAACCAGGAAGGCCAGGTAGCTCCACGTAAGCCGGGAGTCCTCGCCGGTCTGGCTGGTGACCTCGTCCCAGATCAGCGCGTCGGCACCGTCTCCGGGGGCAGAGGACTCCGCCTTGTCCGCGCGCCGGGACAAGACGAGGTCGGGCATCGAAATGACGATGGACCCCACATCCTGGACCTTCAGGACATCGAGCTTCTCGAGAAGTGCCTCCACCGATTCCCTGGCAATTTGGATCTCGATGACATCGCCGGCCGGCTCCACGGACGCTCCGGCAAAGAACGCTGCTTCCGCCGTTCCCGTGTGGTCCCGGCACGCCTTCAGCGTCACCGCCGACAACTCTTCGGGCACACAAATCCGCAGCTGGACTATCACTCCGGCTCCCTTCCCTGGTTGTGGCCAGCATAGTTTGTGCACATGGCGCGTGATTCCCGTCTTTGAGGCGCGGCTGCCGGCGGCCACGGGGAAAGCCGACCCGGGGCGGCCGGATTGGGCGTGCCGTTGCTCACACCGGCCACCCGGAATAGGGGGATCGGCCGCGAGGTTCTAATATTTACTCAACGCTTTGACGCATGCATCCCATGTTTTGAGCAACCGACTTGATAAGGCCCTGCACGGACCAGTCCCGTAATGACGGGCTGGTCATTAGCTGCAACCCCTACCCGTGACCAGTAACCAAGGTAAGAGGCGCACTCATGACCCAGCCCGAGCACAATCCTTTCGGCTTCATCGGCCTGACCTACGACGACGTCCTGCTCCTCCCGGGCCACACGGACGTCATCCCCTCCGACGCCGACACGTCCTCGCGGATCTCCAAGCGGATCACGGTCCACACCCCGCTGCTGTCCGCGGCCATGGACACTGTCACCGAGTCCCGGATGGCCATCGCCATGGCACGCCAGGGAGGCCTCGGCGTGATCCACCGCAACCTGTCCATCCAGGACCAGGCGGACCAGGTGGACCGGGTCAAGCGCAGTGAGTCCGGCATGATCACCAACCCGCTGACCATCGGCCCTGAGGCCACGCTGGCGGAACTGGATGAGATCTGCTCGCAGTACCGGGTCTCCGGCCTGCCCGTCGTGGATGAAGGCATGCGTCTCCTGGGCATCGTCACCAACAGGGACACCCGCTTTGTCCCGGAGGCGGACTTCCCCCTGCGGCTGGTCAGCGACGTCATGACCAAGATGCCGCTGGTCACCGGCCACGTGGGCATCAGCCGCGAGGAAGCCTCCCACAAGCTGGCCACGAACAAGATCGAAAAGCTGCCGCTCGTTGATGATCAGGGCCGGCTTAAGGGCCTCATCACCACCAAGGATTTCACGAAGGCGGAGCAGTACCCGCTGGCCACCAAGGACGACGAAGGCAGGCTCCGCGTGGGCGCAGCCATTGGGTTCTTCGGTGACGGCTGGGAACGCGCCATGGCCCTCATCGACGCCGGCGTCGACGCCCTGTTCGTCGACACCGCCAACGGCCACTCCCAGGGCGTGCTGGACATGATCCGCCGCCTGAAGTCGGACCCCGTGGCGGCCCACGTGGACATCATCGGCGGCCAGGCCGCCACCCGCGAAGGTGCCCAGGCGCTGATCGACGCCGGTGCCGACGGCATCAAGGTCGGCGTCGGCCCGGGTTCCATCTGCACCACCCGTGTTGTGGCCGGCGTCGGCGTGCCGCAGATTACCGCCATCTACGAGTCCGCCAAGGCAGCCATCCCGGCCGGCGTTCCGCTGATCGCCGACGGCGGACTGCAGTACTCGGGCGACATCGGCAAGGCCCTAGTCGCCGGCGCCGACACCGTGATGCTGGGTTCCCTGCTGGCCGGGTGCGACGAGTCGCCGGGCGAGCTGATCTTTGTGAACGGAAAGCAGTTCAAGAGCTACCGGGGCATGGGCTCGCTGGGCGCCATGCAGTCCCGTGGCAAGAACACGTCCTACTCCAAGGACCGCTACTTCCAGGCAGATGTCTCCGGTGATGACAAGCTCATCCCCGAGGGCATCGAAGGCCGCGTTGCCTACCGCGGCCCGCTCGCGTCCGTGGCGTACCAGCTCGTGGGCGGCCTCCGCCAGACCATGTTCTACACCGGCGCTCCCACCATCCCCGAGCTCAAGGTCCGCGGCAAGTTTGTCCGGATCACTCCGGCAGGGCTCAAGGAGTCCCACCCGCACGACATCCAGATGACGGTGGAGGCTCCGAACTACGGTTCGCGCTAAAATTTTCAATAGAGACAGGCCGCGGGGAACAGTCCCCGCGGCCTGTCTGCTTCTTTCCGCGGGACTAGGCTGAATCCATGTCCGAACCACGCCACCCGGCCGAACTGAGCCCCAAGAGGGATGCTCAACGGCGTCTGGCGCTCAGACCCTACGCCCGAGCGGTCGCGCAGGTTCTGCGCGTCAGCTTCCGGGCCTCGCCGGCCGCCGTCGTCATGAAGGTTGTGGGGTCCCTGATCTCGGCGCTGCTCCCGCTGGTCACCACCTACTTCGCGGCACTGACCACCACGGCACTCGCTGCCGCGTACTCAGGGGACGCCGCCGCCGGCCAGCAGGCCATCGTCTACGTCATCATCACCGCTGCCCTTGGCCTGTTCTGGGGAGCCTTCAGCAGCGTGGACCGCTATATCCAGCAGCTCATGAGCTTCAAGGTGGGCGCCATAGTCGGCGACCAGATGTACGAGCGCTTCCTGGCTCTGGAGTTCTGGCGTTACGACGATAAAGAGACCGTGGACCTGTACGACCGGGCCAAACGGTTCTCCGATTCCTACGCCAGGGTCCTGGACCGCATCGCCGCGATCTTCACGCAGCTGGTCTCGGTGATCCTGGCGATCGGTGCCCTGCTGCTGGTCAGCTGGTGGATCGCGGTCATCGTCCTGATCGCAATCGTGCCCAGCGTCTACCTGCAGTTCAAGCTCTCCCGGGAACAGATCGCGCACTGGAACACGCAGGTGGATTCGCGCCGGCAACGCCGGATGATCGAAACGAACCTGCTCCGCCCGCAGCACATCGCCGAAATGCGCCTCTACGGGATCGTGGGTTATCTGATGGACTTCCGGTCCCGGCTGCGGGACGCTGACGAGCGCCGGCGCCTGGACTTCCAGAAGCGCTATATCCCCAAACAGCTGGCCGCCGACGCGCTGCAGTACGGCGCCGAAGTGGTCTCGCTGATCTGGGTTGTGGGGCAGATCATCGCCAGGGCCCAGCCGGTCGGCCAGTTCCTGTACGTCCAGCAGATCGTCAGCCGCGCCCTGTCCACAGCCAACAACCTGGTGTCGTCGCTGAGTTCCATCGATGAGGACCTGGCGAACCTCAAGGACTACGAAGTGTTCATGGCGCTGCCCGTCCACTCCCGCCACGCCCCGCCGCTCCTGCAGTCCCCCAGGAATGTTGAGCTCAGGGACATCCGCTTCACCTATACAGGCAGCGACGTCGAGGTGATCCGGGGGATCAGCATGACCATCCGCGAGGGGCAGCACATCGCCATCGTGGGGGAGAACGGTGCCGGGAAATCCACCCTGATCAGGATCCTGGCCGGGCTGTACGCCCCGGATTCCGGGCAGGTAATGCTCGACGGCGTCGATCTCGCCGCCGTCGATGTCAGCTCCTGGCACCGCCACCTGGCGGTCCTGAGTCAGGAGTTCCTGAAGTATGAGTTTGCTACTGCGGCGGACAACATCCGCTTCGGCGACGTTGATTCGCCACGGGACGATGACCGGATCCGGAAGGCCGCGGCCGATGCCGAGGCACTGGATTTCATCAACAAGCTCCCCAACGGCCTGGACAACCACGTCAGCAACTGGATGGAAGACCCGCGCGGACGCAAGGGGAGCGGGCTGTCCGGCGGCCAATGGCAACGCCTGGCCATGGCCCGGAACTTCTACCGGAATGCCGAATTCATGGTGATGGACGAGCCGACGTCGGCCATCGACGCGCTCGCCGAGCACCGGATCTTCACCCGGCTCTTCGCCGACCGCAGCAGTACGATTATCGCCATCAGCCACCGCCTGGCCACCATCGAAAAGGCGGACATCGTCTACATGCTCGAAGACGGACAGATCGTGGAACAGGGCAGCCACAAGGAACTCGTCGCCCTGCGCGGCCGCTACTTCCGGATGTTCGAGTCCCAGCTGAGCATTGAGGAATCAGAGGGGGTCTGACGCCGGTACCACCACAGTGGTGCAGACCCTCGCCAGGCTGGGCCGCGGCGGGACGCTGCTGAACCCGAAAGTCACCCCTGGCCGGATGTGGGCGAGCGCTCCGGCGTCAACCCCCTCCCAACTGACGACGGCGGAGCTGATGTGGTGCAGATCGCTCACCCCGTAATACTCGAGCCTGCCGCTGCCGGCTGTTCCCGATGTGCGGGCCCCCGGGCTGAGCATGGCGGCCACCGGACTGATTGCGCGCAGCCAGGCGGTGTGCACCGCAAGGCGCCGCGGCACTGCCTTCAGGGCGCTGCCCAGGAGGGTCCGGCCGCCTATGCCGGCGCGCAGTCGGAAGGGTCCGGCGTCGACCGTCAGAAGCCCTTCCGCCAGGAGCGCGTTCACATCCACCACGGTGACCTCGTCAAAGCTGTAAGTGGCGGAAATAAAGCCGGCCACCTCCTCCGTGGGGGCGAGCAGCAGCCGCTGCCCTGACGGAAGCTGGACCATGACGTCGGCAAAGGACCCGAAGGGGGATCGCTGCCAGACGCCCACGACGGCCCGGAGTCCTGTGGCGGTGCCGATGCCGGCAATGTGCCCGTCGAAGATCCAGCGTGTACCCATTGAGCCACTGTAGCCACGGTCCCGGGGGACCGGCGCCGCTGGGATAACCTAGAGCAGTGACTTACGAGATCGAGATCGGCCGTGGCAAGCGTGGGCGTCGTGCCTACTCCCTGGATGACATTGCGATTGTCCCCAACCGTCGTACCCGCGACCCCAAGGACGTATCTGTCTCCTGGCAGATCGATGCTTACAGGTTCGACATGCCGGTGATTGCCGCTCCGATGGATTCGGCCATGTCCCCGGAGACGGCCATCTCCCTGGGCCGGCTCGGCGGGCTGGGCGTGCTGGACCTGGAAGGCCTCTGGACCCGGTATGAGGATCCGCAGCCTGTCCTGGACGAAATCGGCGCCCTCAAGGACGAAACCAACAGCCCCGCAGTGACAGGCCGGATGCAGGAGCTTTACCGCGCCCCCATCCAGCCGGAACTGATCACCTCCCGCCTTGCCGAAATCCGAGCCGCCGGGGTAACCGTCGCGGGGTCATTGACCCCACAGCGCACCCAGGAACACTACAAGACCGTGGTGGCCGCCGGCGTCGACATCTTTGTCATCCGCGGGACCACCGTCTCAGCCGAGCACGTCTCGAAGGACCACGAGCCGCTGAACCTCAAACAGTTCATCTACGAACTGGACGTGCCTGTGATCGTGGGCGGCGCGGCCGGCTACACCCCGGCGCTGCACCTGATGCGGACCGGCGCCGCCGGCGTCCTGGTCGGCTTCGGCGGTGGAGCCACCACCACCACGCGCCGGGCCCTGGGCATCCACTCGCCCATGGCCTCGGCAATCTCGGACGTCGCCGCTGCCCGCCGCGACTACATGGATGAATCCGGCGGACGGTACGTCCATGTCATCGCCGACGGCGGCATGGGAACCTCCGGCGACATCGTCAAGGCAATCGCCATGGGCGCCGACGCCGTCATGCTGGGCAGTGCCCTCGCCCGGGCGGAAGAGGCGCCGGGCAAGGGCTGGCACTGGGGCCAGGAGGCCCACCACCTGGAACTGCCCCGGGGGGACAGGGCCAACGTCGGCACCGTAGGGCCCCTCGAAGAGGTTCTGTTCGGCCCGGGCCACCACACCAACGGCACTTCCAACCTGATCGGTGCCCTTCGCCGGTCGATGGCCACCACCGGGTACTCGGACCTCAAGGAATTCCAGCGCGTAGACGTCGTGGTCTCGCCCTATTCGGGTAACTGACGCTCCACGGCGCGCAGCCGCATGCTCAACCGTGCGGCAACGAAGTAGGGTGGTTTTTACGACCGGTAGCAGCGGCAACGGAGGCGTTCGATGAGCAGTGTTCCAAACCAACGCGGGGCCCTGGGCCCCGAGGCGCGGCAAGCATCCATTGCCCGGCTCAAGGCAACCGCCCTGCCTGGCAAGGAACTGGACATCCTCATCGTGGGCGGCGGAATTGTCGGCACCGGCGCGGCACTGGATGCCGTGACACGCGGCCTCAGTGTGGGAATCGTGGAGGCCAGCGACTGGGCGGCAGGGACCTCGTCCCGGTCGTCCAAACTGATCCACGGCGGGCTCCGCTACCTTGAAATGCTGGATTTCGGGCTGGTCAAGGAGGCGCTGCACGAGCGCGGACTGCTGCTCTCCGAACTCGCCCCGCACCTGGCCCGTCCCGTGCCTTTCCTGTATCCGCTCACCAAACCGTTCCTCGAGCGGCCCTACGTCGGGGCCGGCATCGCACTGTATGACCTGCTGTCCATCTCCGGCGGCCACAGCCGCGGCGTGCCGTTCCACAAGCACCTCAGCCGGCGGGGCACGCTCAGGGCCGCTCCCAGCCTGAAAAAGGACGCCTTCGTGGGCTCCATCCGCTACTACGACGGCCAGGTGGACGACGCCAAGTACGTGGCCAACCTCGTCCGGACCGCAGCCCACTACGGGGCCCATGCGGTGAACCAGATGGCAGTGGTGAGTTTCCTCCGTGAAGGCGAGCGCGTAGTCGGAGCGAAGGTGGTCGATCACGAGGACGGTTCGCAGTTCAACGTCAGGGCCAAACAGGTCATCAACGCCACCGGGGTGTGGACTGATGAAACCCAGGCCATGGTCACAGACCGCGGCCAACTGAAGGTTCGGGCGTCCAAGGGCATCCATCTGGTGGTTCCCCGGGACCGGTTCCAGTCCACGGTGGGGCTGATCCTCCGCACTGAAAAGTCCGTGCTGTTCGTCATCCCGTGGGGCCGGCACTGGATCATCGGCACCACAGACACCGACTGGAACCTTGATAAAGCCCACCCGGCGGCTTCCAGCAAGGACATCGACTACATCCTTGACCACGTCAACCAGGTCCTCAAGCGCCCGCTGACCAGGGAGGACGTTGAAGGCGTCTACGCAGGCCTGCGCCCGCTGCTGGCCGGCGAGAACGACTCCACCGCCAAGCTTTCCCGCGAGCATATCGTCGCTCACCCCGTGCCGGGCCTGGTGGTGGTGGCCGGCGGCAAGTGGACCACCTACCGGGTCATGGCCAAAGACGCCGTCGACGAGGCCACCCGAACCATGGACGAGCGCGTCCCGCCGAGCTGCACGGAAACCATTCCGCTGCTCGGCGCCAGCGGCTTCAAGGCTGCGTGGAACCGCAGGAACCGGACCGCCGAAGAGTCGGGAGTGCATGTGGCACGGGTGGAACACCTGCTCAACCGCTACGGCTCCATGACGCCGGAGGTGCTGGACATCATCGCCCGCGATCCTGCCCTGGCCGAGCCGCTCCCGGGTGCCGACGACTACCTGCAGGCCGAGGCTGTCTACGCCGCAACCCACGAAGGCGCCAGGCATGTCTCTGACGTACTGACCCGCAGGACACGCATCTCCATCGAATCCTGGGACCGCGGTGTCACGGCGGTGCCGGTGGTCGCTAAACTGATGGGTGAAGTCCTTGGCTGGAGCGACGAACAGCGCGAACGCGAAATAACCCACTACATTGCGCGGGTTGAAGCCGAACGGCTGAGCCAGCAGCAGCCGGACGACGAATCAGCTGACGCCGCGCGCCTCGGTGTGGATGACATCGTCCCCCTGCGCTGAAGGGCTGCCCGGCTGAAGGGCTGCGCGCACCAGCACTTCTCTCCTGACTGAAGGGACTCGCCTTGGCGGAACCACTTGACCGGTACGATGCCGAACTCACCACCCCCGAGATGGTGATCCTGGAACTGGAGGCATCGGACAAGGCGGACGCTGCCAGGCAGCTCGCAGAACGTCTCTACGCCGCCGGCCGGGTCACGGACCTGCCCGGATTCCTGGCGCACGTCAACGCGCGCGAGCACCAGCTTGCCACCGGCCTGCCGGGAGGCATCGGCCTGCCCCACGCCCGCAGCGAATTCGTCTCAAGGACCTCCATCGCGGTGGGGATCACCAAGTACGGGCACGCACTGGATTTTGGGGCCACCGACGGCCCGGCCACCGTCATTCTCCTGATCGCCACCCCTGCAAGCTCGTTTTCCGACCACCTGGAAGTGCTCGCCACGCTGGCCCGCTCGCTGTCCAAGGAGTCCTTCCGGGAGTCGCTGCGGCGCGCTTACGATGCCGAAGTCATCGCTGAGCTCATTAACTCCAGCCTGGTGTTCTTCGACCATTAACGGCGCCCTGGGTGCTGCTCTCGGCACCCTGCGTTTAGTTGTTCTACAGCGGAACGAAGTACGGTTAAGACGTGTGGAAAACAGCCCTTAAGCCCCGATGGATCGCAGGCCTGGTCTTCGCGATCCTCATCTCCGGGGTGTTTGTCCTGCTCAGCCAGTGGCAGTTCGGGCGGTCCACGCAACCCGAACTCCCGGCCAACCCGGCCACCGAGCAGGCCAAGGCACTCACGGATACTCTCCAGCCGGGCGCGTTCTTCCCGGGTTCGGTGGCCGACCAGATGGTCACCGCGGAGGGATCCTACGATCCCGCCAGGCAGGTTCTGGTTCCGGACCGGCTGAAGAACGGCAAAAGCGGCTACTGGGTGGTTTCCGCCTTCGCCGTGACCGGAGCGCCGGCGCTCAGCGGCGTAGCCGCTACCGCCCAGACCTGGATCCCGGTGGCCCGCGGCTGGGTGGCCGATCCCGCCGACGCCGGCGCACCGCCGTCGGGCGCAGTGAAACTCACCGGACGGCTGCTGCCCTCGGAGTCGCCGCTGCCGGGGACCTCACCGGAACCTGGGCTCGCCACCGCCGTATCGGTCGCCGAACTCATCAACTACTGGGACGTCAGCAGCTACCCGGGCTTCGTAGCTGCAACCGCCGAACTGGTGGACGGCTCCGACGTGAGTGCGGCTGCGGTCCCCGGGGTCCTGTTGCCGCTGGAAGTCGGACCCCAGCCGCCGGCCCAGCAGGTCAACTGGCTCAACCTCTTCTACTCGCTGGAGTGGGTGGTCTTCGCCGGCTTCGCACTGTTCATCTGGTGGCGGCTGGTGAAGGATGACTACCGGCGGGACCTGGAAGAAGAACTCGACGACGAAGCCCGCCACCAGCCGCATCCGCACCAATCAACTTCTGAACCGTCCCAACAAAAGGTAACGCCATGATCGAACCGAAACCGGCCATCCAGCCCGGTCCTGCGCAGGGTAAACCCAAGAAGCGCCGCTTCGGCGGCACAGAGCCGCAGATCCGCTCGGCCCTCAAGTTCTACAAGGTGATGGCCTACCTCACCGGTGGCATGCTGCTGCTGCTGTGCGCAGAGCTGGTTGCCCGTTATGGTTTCGGCCAGTACCTGTTCGCCGGCGGAACCAACGCCGTCACCGGCCAGCCGTTCGGCCTGGGGTTCGGCGACGCCGAGCCGCCGGGTGTGATCGGCGGCGCCAACATCTCGGTGGGCGTGCTGATTGTCCACGGCTGGATGTACGTGGTTTACCTGATCTCCAACTTCCGGCTGTGGACCCTGATGCGGTGGCCGTTCCTGAAGCTCATCCTGCTGGCACTGGGCGGCGTTGTGCCCTTCCTGTCGTTCATCGTGGAGAAGAAGTTCCACGCCGAGGTCGAAGCTGAACTCGCTGCCCACCCGCAGGCTGCCCAGCGGTACTGAGGGAAGCCGAGTCTGCTCCGTCACAGGGGCGGTCCGGAATGTGCGGCCTCGCTGTGCAGCCAAGTAGGCTAGTACGGTGACTACTCCCACTGCATCCCAGACTTCCCAGAAGCCGGTGCTGGTTGTTGACTACGGTGCCCAGTACGCGCAGCTGATTGCCCGCCGCGTCCGGGAAGCGAATGTGTATTCGGAAGTGGTTCCGCATACCTACTCCACCGAGCAACTCCTGGCCAAGAACCCCGCTGCCATCATCCTTTCCGGCGGTCCTGCCAGCGTCTACGCTGACGGCGCCCCGTCCGTCGGAGCCGACCTGTTCGAAGCCGGCGTCCCGGTCTTCGGCATCTGCTACGGCTTCCAGGCGATGGCCAACGCTCTGGGCGGGAAGGTCGACAAGACCGGCCTGCGCGAGTACGGCTCCACCCGGACCACCATCCTCGGCGAAGGCCGCTCGGTGCTTGAAGGAATGCCGCAGGCGCAGAACACCTGGATGAGCCACGGCGACTCAGTGCACGAGGCCCCCGAAGGCTTCGAAGTGCTCGCAACAACGGCCGGCGCGGAAGTGGCCGCCTTCGCCAACGAAGAGAAGTCCCTCTACGGCGTGCAGTGGCACCCGGAGGTCAAGCACTCCGCGTACGGTCAGCAGGTGCTGGAGAACTTCCTGTTCAAGGGCGCCAAGCTGGAGCCCAACTGGACCACGGGGAACATCCTCGAGGAGCAGGTTGACCGGATCCGCAAGCAGATCGGTGATGCCCGCGTTATTTGCGGCCTCTCCGGCGGCGTTGACTCCGCTGTTGCCGCGGCTTTGGTCCAGCGGGCCGTTGGTGACCAGCTGACCTGTGTGTTCGTTGACCACGGCCTGCTCCGCGAAGGCGAAGCCGAGCAGGTGGAACGCGACTTCGTGGCCGCCACCGGCGTCAAACTCTATGTGGCAAACGAGCAGGAACGCTTTCTGTCTGCCCTGGCCGGTGTCAGCGATCCCGAAACCAAGCGCAAGATCATCGGCCGCGAGTTCATCCGCGCGTTCGAAGAGGCAGAACTCGCCATCATCGCTGAGGCTGCGGCCCACGGCGAGAAGATTAAGTTCCTGGTCCAGGGCACCCTGTACCCGGACGTGGTCGAATCCGGCGGCGGCGAAGGTGCGGCAAACATCAAGAGCCACCACAACGTGGGCGGCCTGCCCGAGGACCTGCAGTTCGAGCTGGTGGAACCCCTGCGTGCACTGTTCAAGGACGAGGTCCGGGCCGTGGGCGCACAGCTTGGCCTGCCGCAGGAAATTGTCGGACGCCAGCCGTTCCCGGGCCCCGGCCTGGGAATCCGGATCGTTGGTGACATCACCCAGGAACGCCTTGACCTGCTCCGGAAGGCCGATGCCATTGCCCGCGCCGAGCTGACTGCAGCCGGACTGGACAACGAGGTCTGGCAGATGCCGGTGGTCCTGCTGGCCGATGTCCGGAGCGTCGGGGTCCAGGGCGACGGGCGTACGTACGGGCACCCGATCGTGCTCCGTCCCGTATCCTCCGAGGACGCCATGACAGCGGACTGGTCCAGGCTCCCTTACGATCTGCTGGCCCGGATCTCCAACCGCATCACCAACGAGGTGGACGGCGTCAACAGGGTTGTGCTGGACGTGACCAGCAAGCCGCCGGGCACCATCGAGTGGGAATAGCAGCGTGAGTGGCCGGTTTCCGTCAGCGGAGACCGGCCACTGTTTTTTATCCTTTGAATCCCCCTATTTACCGCGCACCAGTGTTGCGGTCGCTCATCCGGGCGTCTTTGCGGCTACTCTCGAAAGCATGCCGGTATGGTCCAGGGCGTCACGCGCAAGCGCAGAAAAGAAGGCAGTAGTGTCAGTTGGTCAAGGCCACCCGGAGGGTTCTGAGGAATTTGGAAAGTGGCTGTCCGGGCTCAAACCCGTCACCGGGGCAGACACCATGCTTCGATTCACCAAGACCCCCGAAGGTTCCATCGACCTGACCCACGCGCACCCGTCGGGTCTGGCCCAGCTGATGGCGGGCCGCCGCACCCGGCTGTCCACCCTGATCCGCGACCACCAGCAGTATGTGGTCGCCGCCCGGGCATCGCGGAACATCCGCTCGAAGATCTTCGAACTGTCGAATGACCGGGGCATTGACGCCGGGTACCTCTCTGCAGGCACGGTGGTGTGGACCTCCGCGGTGGGCGGCAAGCCCCAGCGGGTTTCCTCCCCGGTCATGCTCACCGCCATCTCGCTGACCGTCCGGCCGGGCGAAGACGACTACGAACTGCAGCTCACTGAGCAGGCCCACATCAACCCTGCCCTGGTCCGCCACCTGAAGAACGTGCACGGCATTGTCTTTGACGTCAACGCCGTCACCCGCTTGGCCTATAGCACGGCGCGCTTCGATCCCCAGCCTGTCCTGGACAGGCTCGCCACCCTCATCAGGCCCATCCACGGCGCCGAAGCCCAGCACAACCTGCTGGTGTCCACTTTCGCCGATCTCTCCGGCAACCTGGATGATCCCTGGATCAACGAGTCCAACCCGCTGGTGGCTGCGCTGGCCAGGAGCGGAAACGGGGAAGTCCTTGACGTGGACGAGCCGGACGCTTCCCGTTTCCCCGGCGTGGACAAGCGCCACCCGGCTGATGAACTCCTTCTGCTCGACGCTGACCCGGACCAGCAGTATGTCATCGATGCCGCGGGTGCCGGTGAGTCGCTGGTGGTCAGCAGCCCGCCGGGCACGGGGCAGACGCAGACCGCCATCAACACCATCGGTGCCTTAGTGGACGCGGGACGGTCGGTACTGGTAGTCGGTGACCGCCGGGCCAGCCTGAACGAGGTTTCCGCGCAACTCGAATCGCTTGGCCTGGAATCCATCCTGTTCCAGCTCTCCGGCACCGCGACACCGCAACAGCTCAAGGCCCAGCTGGTGCGGGCCATCGTGCGGAACGAGAAATCCCTCGAACCGCAGCTGGGGAACCTGCACAAGACCCTTACCGAGCACCGGCACGCCCTTATGGACCACGTGGCGTCGCTGCACAACGTGCGCCAGCGTTGGGGATGCTCGCCCTACCAGGCCATGCAGTCACTGGCTGAGCTGACCTCCATCCACCCCGCGCCCGCCACCACGGTAAGGCTCAAGCGGAGTGTCCTGGACAGCATCCGTGACCGCAACGAACTCGCGGGCCGGCTCAAGCGGGCCGCCGAGCTTGGCAGCTTCAGCCGGGCGTCCACCACCAGCCCGTGGCACGGGGCCCGGCTGCTGACCCGGAAGGAGACCGAAGAGGCGCAGGAGCTGTCCCGCTCGGTCGCGAAGAACCTGCCGGCCCTGCGCGAGAAGATGAACAGCGTGGCCGAACACGCGGAGATCCGCCTGGGGACTTCCTTCGCCGAATGGGGCGAGCAGCTTGAACTCCTGATGGCCGTCCGCGAAAGCCTGGACAAGTTCACTCCCGATATCTTCGACAGGCCTGTCCACGATCTCATTTCGGCCACTGCATCCTCCGCCTGGCGCCGTGAGCGGAACGTCGACATGGCTTCCATGCAGCGCTCCCGGCTTCGCAGGGTAGCCAAGGAGTATGTCCGCCCGGGCGTGCACATCGCCGACCTCCACAGCTCCCTGGTGCTCGTCCAGGAGCAGCGCGCCCTCTGGTCCGGCTACGCCACTTCCCAGCGCCACCCTGCCGTTCCCTCGGGCCTGGCCGAAATGAACGCGATGTACCGTTCGCTGGACGGGGAGCTGAGCCAGCTGGGTGACGCGCTCCGGCATACGGCGGCCGGAGGATCGCTGGCCACTGCCCGCTATGAGGACCTCATGGAGCGGCTTGAGCGGCTTGTGGCAGACACCCACACACTGAAGACCCTCCCCGAGCGCACGCTCCTGGTGGAGAACATGCGTGAACACGGGCTGGGCGAACTCCTGGCCGATCTTGCCGACCGCGAGGTTCCCGCCGAGTCCGTGGCCGCTGAACTGGAGCTTGCCTGGTGGCAGTCGGCACTGGAAGCCATGATCAGCGGCGACGACTACCTGGCCATGTCCGACGGCGACGCCCTCCGGCAGCTGGAGGCCGAATACCGGCTCGCTGACAACGCCCACATCGCCAGCGGCGCGGCACGCCTCCGCTGGGACCTCGCCGGGCGGTGGCAGGCCGCCCTGGCCGAACACCCGCGCCAGGCCCAGCTGCTGCGGAGCCTGCTCAAGGACGGCAGGGTCACCCTCGCCGCGCTGACTGCCCAGGCCCCGGAGCTTGTGACCAAGCTCGTTCCCGTCTGGTCCGTGAGCCCTTATCTCATGACAGGGCTCCTGCCGGCGGAACAGCGCTTCGATGCAGTGGTCATCCTGGATGCCGAGGCTACCTCCCTGCAGGCTGTGCTGCCCTCCATCGCCCGCGCAAAACAGGTCATCGCTTTCGGTGACGCCAAGATTGCCAGCCCCCGGACCTTCACGGTAGGCGTGGAGCGCCTGGCGGCCGGAGAAACGGCCCACCAGCGCGTCGAGAGCGCCTTCTCGGCACTTGCTTCCGTGCTGCCCGTCTGGCGGCTCAACTTTGTCTACCGGGCCGTGGACGAGGACCTGGTCCTGCAGCTCAGCAAGAACCATTACGACGGCGGCCTTCGCCGTCTCCCGGAGGGGCAGTCGGCAACGGGTCTGGACCGTGCCCTGCTGGTGGAATACCTGCCCGACGGGACAGGCCTGCCCAGCGCTGACCATGAAGGCGTCGAATCCGTGGTGGCGGAGGTCAACAAGGTTGTGCAGCTGGTCTTCGAGCACGCGCGGACGCATTCCCGCACCTCGCTGGCCGTGGTCACGGCCAGCCTGCGTCACGCTGCCCGGATCGGTGAGGCCATCCGGCTTCAGCTGCCGAACCACCCGAACCTGGCCAGTTTCTTCAGCGCAGGACCTGAGTCGTTCCGGGTGGTTGACCTCGAACGGGCCCAGGGCCTGGTCCGGGACCACGTCATCTTTTCGCCCGGCTTCGGACGTACCCCGCACGGCCGTGCGCTGCACAACTTCGGCCCGCTCTCTGCCGAGGGTGGGCGGGAGAAATTTGCGCTGGCCATGACGCGGGCCCGGCGCTCCCTCCACGTTCTGACCTGCTTCCAGCCGGAAGACCTGGATCACACCCGACTCGCTCACGGCGCCGTCGATTTCTATGAGCTCCTGAACCGTGAGATTGCGGGCAAGACCGACCTCGGAACGCCGGCCTCCCGGGCAGCGGCCAGTGAGCAGGCACTCGGCGCAGACCCGCTTGTTGCGGACCTGGGCGACCGGCTGCGCGCCCGGGGTGCACGCGTTTGGCACCAGTACGACGGCGTTATCGATGTGGTTGCCGCAGCAGACCCGCTGAGCACCATGGGCCAGGACGATGCCGAGATCCCACGGCCGGTGGCGATCGAATCGGATGGCACAGAGGAGTACCGGACCATGAGCGTCCGCGAGCGGAGCCGGCTCCGCCCGCAACTCCTGGAACGGCTGGGCTGGCGGTATATGCCGCTGTGGACCATCGAAGTCTTCACGGACCCGTCCGCCTGCGCCGACAGGATAGGCGCCTACCTGGGACTTGAGAACGTTTTGCTGCCGGGCCGGACGGCAGCAGCCGGTTTCTTCGACGAGGACGTGGACTCCCTTGCGCTGGGGACCACCGGACCCGAAGACACGGAAAGCCAGGCGGCCAAGAACAGGAACGAGTACCGGGCCGGAAGCCCGGAGAGCAAGGAGGCGGTTGTTGTGAACCCGCAGAACGCCGGTCAGCCGGATCAGGAGCAGGAGCCTGAGGACCTTGAGCAGGAGGCAGCGCCGGGTCAGCAGCAAGCGGGCGCCGCCGGCATCCTGCCTAACAAGGCTGCCGAAGATGACCCGAGGCGCTGGGGCGATGCCCCGGACGATGATCACGATGAGTGGTTGAAGGAAAACAAGCCGCCGCATTGGGGCTGAGCGACAGCCCTGTTGAGCGGCGGCCGGCCGGAGGGTCCGCGGCCGCACCCTAGGGCCCCACCAGCACGAAGAACAGCTTTCCCTGGGTTGAGGCGCCCGCAAGGCGGGCGGACTGCTCCGGCGATGCCGCCACAACAATCAGCCCTTCCGTCTCACCGGTACCGAGCCATTCCCCCGTTTTGCCGCCATGGCCCGATGTCCATAGGACCGGAATGGCGGAGGCCAGCACCTCAGGCGGGGATTGTTGGTCGTAACCATGGGAACCGGTCAGCACCACGTTCACCAGCTGCCCCGGGGATACCAGCTGGATCGAGGACGGGTCCGCCATCCGCAGGGGCACGGCGGCGGAGCCCGGGGGAGTGCCGGCCAGGAGGCCTGGCCCCAGCAGCTGGGAGTCGGCCAGCAGTTGGCCCTTCCGCAACGGGGCTGCCAGCTGCTTGCCGGCCGCCTCGCTGCTGTCGGCCAGGGAACCGGCGGTGATCAGCCGCTGGGGGATCGGCGTTGCCACCAGATCGGCGGCCGCCAGAGCCGTGCCTGCGGGAAGGTCCCGCGCCGCGGCGAGGACGGTCTCGGTGTCCGCGGGCGGGGGAGTGAGCTGGTGGACTGTTATTCCGGCGGCAAGGCAAAGCAGGAGAGCAATCGCAAGACGCCGGTTCCGGCTGAGCCAGGACGACAGCCGGTGGCCGCTACGGCGGCCTGTGCGGATCGATGGCAGCGGGCGCCTGGGCTGTCGACCGGGCGCGGCTGATCCGCGGCTTCGATGGAAGAGGGTAGCGGGCATGGAAACCACGCTACGCAGGCGGAACTAAGCCCAACAGGCGCAAAGGTTCCTATGTGGACAACAGGGCTGCCGGCGTCGGACGCTGCTCAGTGAAGAGCCGGCACGCAGGCCTTCAGCTCGCGGCAGCGGCGGCGGGTGCCGGTGCAGCTGCGGGCGCGGCCGGTGCGGCAGAAACGGTGCTTCCCTTGGCGTCCCGGGAATCGGTGCGGTAGAAACCGGAGCCCTTGAACACAACGCCCACGCTGTTGAACTTCTTGCGCAGGGCTCCCTGGCACTCAGGGCAGGACGTCAGGGTGCTGTCCGTGAAGGACTGGAAAATATCGAAGGCATGGCCGCAATCCTTGCAGGCGTACGCATACGTGGGCACTGGTGCTCCTCCTCTTGGACAAACGAGAGGTCCCGTGCTGCCTGGAGCGGAATCAACCGATCATTAGCAGTCGCAGGGCCTGACTGCTAATTCTAGCATCCCGGTCAGGGGCGCTTCCCGACGGCAACCACCCTGTCAGGAGCGGGCAGCCAGCGGAACAAAGCCTGACGGGGTCAGGGCAGCCGGAACCCGCCGGTCAAAGGCCTCGGCAGGGATGCTTCCGGGCGGCAGGAGTTCGGAATCGAAGACTATGGCTGCCACCGGGATCTCCAGGCCTTCAGCGGCCAGGGCGGCCAGCAGGACGTCGTAGTAGCCGCCGCCCTGGCCGATCCGGTTTCCGCTTCGGTCCACTGCCGTTGCGGGAATGAAGAGCGCGGACACGGTCGCCATGACCTCAAGGTCAAGGCGCGGCCCGGCGGGTTCCAGGACCGGGGCGAAACGGCTGCGGACAAACTCGACGGCGGGGGTCCAGTTCGCCCAACTCAGTCGTCTTCCGGGCTCGCAGACCGGGAGCAAAACGCTGTGGCCCTGCTGGTGGAGCGCCTGCAGCAATGGCAGCGTTGGCGGTTCGGGGACGACGCCCAGGTAAGCGCAGAACGTCGACGGCGTTCCCCCCGTCAGCGTTTCCGCCCACGCAGAACCGTGGACGGCGAGGGCATTGCCTGCTTCGTCACGCCGGCCCGGGTCCGCAGCGGCACGGCGCTCGCGATGGCGTGCGCGGATGGCTTCCTTGGTTTCGCTGCTGCCCTCGGACATGCCGCTCCTAATTACTGAATGAATGGCCCCTGACGCTAGATTAGTCCAGTGACTACCACTCAGCAGACAGTACGCAAGGCCGTTATTCCTGCCGCCGGACTTGGCACCAGGTTCCTGCCCGCGACGAAGGCGATGCCCAAGGAAATGCTTCCGGTGGTGGACAAGCCTGCTATCCAGTACGTCGTCGAAGAGGCCGTCAAAGTCGGCCTGAACGACATCCTGATGATCACAGGCCGCAACAAGCGCGCCCTTGAGGACCACTTCGACCGCGTTCCCTCGCTGGAGGACACCCTGTCCGCCAAGGGCGACACGGCAAAGCTCGAGTCCATCCAGGCAGCCAGCAACCTCGGCGATATCCACTACGTTCGCCAGGGCGATCCCCACGGCCTCGGCCATGCGGTACTCCGCGCCAGGCAGCACGTCGGCGAGGAACCTTTTGCAGTGCTCCTCGGTGACGACCTGATTGACGCCCGGGACGAACTTCTGAGCACGATGATCGAAGTCCAGGCCAAGACCGGTGGATCCGTGGTGGCCCTGATCGAGGTGGAGCCTTCCCAGATCAGTGCCTATGGCTGTGCCGACGTCGAGCAGATTGACGGAGAAGATTACGTCCGGATCAACAAGCTGGTAGAAAAGCCCGAGGTGGATGAGGCGCCTTCAAACCTTGCGGTCATTGGCCGCTATGTGCTGCACCCGGCCGTTTTCGATGTCTTGGAACGGACCGGCCCGGGCCGCGGCGGAGAGATCCAGCTGACCGACGCACTGCAGGAACTCGCGGCCGGCGACGGTGAAGGCCACGGCGTCTACGGTGTGGTCTTCCGTGGTCGCCGGTACGATACCGGTGACAAACTCAGCTACCTCAAGGCCTGCGTCCAGCTCGCCATTGACAGCGATGACCTCGGCCCCGGACTGCGGGAATGGCTGCCTGGCTTCACCGCCGGCCTGACTAAGTAACTGCCGTGCGTCCCGGACCCATCTGGCCGGTCAAGCTGGAGTGCGGCGACCTGGTGCTGCGTCCCATCCGGTACCGGGACAAAAAGGAATGGACGCAGGTGCGGGCGCGCAACAACGAGTGGCTGGCGCCCTGGGAGGCGTCGAACCCGATACCCGGCGGAGGCCTGCCGGATTATCGGCAGATGGTGCGGTCCCTGAAGGCACAGGCGGCCCAGGGGACTGCCCTGCCCTTCCTCATCACAGAACGTACGCCGTCGGCGTCCGCGCCGGTCATCGTGGGCCAACTGACAGTGTCCTCGATTGTTTGGGGCTCGGCCATGATGGCAACGCTGGGTTACTGGGTTGACCGGGAACGGGCAGGTCATGGCATCGCGCCAACGGCCGTAGCGATGGCAACGGACCATTGCTTCCAGGCCCTCGGTCTCCACCGGATGGAGATCAACATCCGTCCCGAAAACGGCCCCAGCCTGCGGGTTGTGGAGAAGCTGGGCTTCCGCGACGAGGGATATCGGCCGCGTTATCTGCACATCAACGGAGAGTGGGCCGACCACCGGACGTTTGCCCTGACGGCGGAGGAAGTTCCGGAGGGCCTGCTAACCCGGTGGCTCGCGTCCCGGACCTGAGGCCGCGGGGCCGCTGCGGACATATCTCCATTCATTTACCACGTTACTGGCGACACACCGCGGCTAATGCGGGAGCGGCCGACGTAATGCTCATACGGTTTTGAGTGTGGACTTCCCCCTAAGCAGCTCAGTGATCCTTGTGGTTGCCGTCGTGCTCTGGATCGTGTGGGTCGCACCGTACATCCTTCGTAACCGCCGGCACCCGGTCCAGGCCGCTGCCGAGTACATGGCGGAAGTGCCAGCCTTTGAATCGGACCCGCGAGCCGGGATGGTACTCAACGTCACCGCCCAGCAGGAGAACGCCATGGAGATCAGGAAGAGCCCCGAAACGGCTACGGAACCGTCCGGCGATGCGAAGCCGGGTGAGTTCCGGATCCGCTACGGCAGAACAGGCATTGCGCTCGTCGCCGTCGCTGCACTGTTGACTGCATTCGTTTCCGGCCTTCTCCTGATCTTTGGAATCGGTTCAGCGATGCTGCCGCTCTCCTGTGTCGGAATAACAGTTTCAGCGCTGGTCCTCCTGCGGTTCTTGGCTGTCCGGGACCGCAAGGCCAAGGTGAATGCCGCATTTCGTGCGGCCATGAGTGCTCCGCAGCGCCGTCAGGGTCCCGCGACGCCAGCCGCAACCGTCCAGAGCCCGGCTGCGGTACAGCGGGAGAGCCGGCTGTTCGACGCCGAGGAGCACCAGCCCGCTCCGAAGCCGTTAACGGCCGTAGAGCTCCGCGCCGCTGCTCTTGCCGTGGCAGTCGCAGCCGGAGACACAAGCGCCACGGCCGCACCCCACACGGTGCCCGCTGACACTACCTGGGAACCTGTGGACGTGCCCAAGCCCGTCTATGTAGAGGCCGCAAAGGCCGAGCGTCCGGCTCCTGCTCCCCTTGACCTTCCCGAGGCTCCGAAGGCAGCCGGCAAGCCGTCCCTGAAGCAGGGCACCCCCGGTGCGGCTCCTGAGGCTGCTCCGGCCAAGCCCCTCACCAAGGCCCAGAGTGCGCTGAGCAACCTCGACGACGTCCTGCAGCGCCGCCGCGCCTGATTGGCAATGCGCCGGGAAAATTTGTAGCCTAAGGACACCGGTGCCGCAGTCTTCGGAAATGCGGACTGTTCCGGGGCTATAGCTCAGTTGGTAGAGCGCTTCGTTCGCATCGAAGAGGTCAGGGGTTCGAATCCCCTTAGCTCCACTGACTTGACTCCTGGGCGGAGGTGTCGGCCGCCACCCTCCCTTCACTTCCCGCCACCTCCTCAAGCGTTACCACTGGATTGGACAGTATCAATGAGTTTGATCCGGCTGAATGACGTCAACGTGAGCTTCGACAAAACACAGGTGCTCCGTGAAGCTTTCTTCAAGCTGGAAGCCGGAGACCGGGTGGGCCTGATCGGGAAAAACGGGTCGGGCAAGTCGACCATCCTCGAACTGATCCAGGGCAGGGTGGTTCCTGACACCGGGACCGTGGCCGTGGAGCTCGGGACCAAGACCGCCTACTTCTCCCAGTTTTCAGAGCTGAACGGCGCATCCAGCATCTCCGAGGTCCTGACAGAGCTGTTCGCCCACGTCCAGGAGATCGAAGCCGAACTGGCCGGGATCGATGAAGAGATAGCAGCCGATTCCGCCAACGCAACCCGCCTGGATGAGCTGATCCACCGCCAGTCCGAGCTCTTCGAAGCCATGGACAGGCTCGACGGCTGGGACTACCCGCGCACCATCGACAAGGTCCTGACCACCCTGGGATTCAGCGGCCACCACCGCACCTGCGCATTTGACGAACTCTCGGGCGGCTGGCGGAACCGGGCGGCCCTGGCGAAGATCCTCCTCGAAGCCCCGGACGTCCTGCTGCTTGATGAGCCCACGAACTACCTTGACGTGGCCGGTGTCGAATGGCTCGAAGGCTGGTTCCGGACTTTCAAGGGCGCTGCGATCATCGTTTCGCACGACCGGAAGTTCCTGGACGCCGTCGTCACCCGGGTCATGGAGGTGGAGAACTTCCACCTCCATGAATACCCCGGAAACTTCGCCGAGTACGTGGTGGCGAAGCCGTTCAGGCTCAAGAGCCTTGAGAGCCAGTTTGTGCACGAATCGGAGTTGCTCGCCTTCGAGGCCGAGGGCATCTCTGACCGCCGCGAGGCCGCCAAAGCGGCCGGCAAGGGACTGGCCAACCAGCTGGCCAAAATCAAGAAATCCCGGGCGCCCCGGCCGGTGGACCAGATCATCACCGAGATCTACGGCGGTCTGTACGTCAAGGATGTCCTGTGCCGGGTGGACGCACTTACCAAGGCCTACGGCGGCAGGACGCTGTTCAGCGGACTCAGCTTTGAGATCGGCAGAGGCAACAGGATCGCGGTCATCGGTGCCAACGGCAGCGGCAAGACCACGCTGCTCCGTGCCCTCACGGGTGAGGAACCGGCCGACTCCGGCACTGTTGCCTGGGCGAAGGGAGCGCGGATGGTCTCCTACAACCAGGTCCTTGAAGAACTGGACGACGACGACACGGTCACCCATGCGGTCAATGCGATGCCGGACAGCCTGGCACTGACGGCGACGAAGAAATCGGTCAACAGGTTCCTGTCGATGTTCCAGTTCTCCGAGGCTGATCTCAAGCAGCGGATCGGCAACCTCTCCGGTGGCCAGCGCTCCCGCGTTGCCATGGCGCAGTGCCTGCTCTCGGGCGCCTCGGTTCTCCTGCTGGATGAGCCAACCAACCACCTCGACCTCTCCAGCACCCAGGTCATGGAACGCGCACTGCTGCATTTCCCGGGTGCGGTGGTAGTGGTGAGCCACGACCGCTTCTTCACAGACAAGATCGCCAACCGCCGGCTCGTATTCACCCCTGAAGATTCCGCCCGCGGCAATGTGGAGCTGCTGGTCGCCTGACGACGGCCCACTGGCGCTGCCCTACAGCCAGTCCTTCCTACGGAAGATGGCGTGCATCACAGCTGCCGTGGCTGCCATCAGCGCGATTGCCATGGGGTAGCCCAGAACCCAGTGAAGTTCGGGCATATGGTCGAAGTTCATGCCGTACACCCCGGCCACGAACGAGGGGGCAAAGAAGATCGCAGCCCAGGAGGAGATCTTCTTGACCTGTTCGTTCTGTTCGGCGCTGGCCTCATTCTGCCGGTTGGCGGTCAGGGTGCCGTCAAGCGTCAGGGCGTTCTGCAGCAGGTCCCGGAACGAATCCGCGCGCGAAATCACCCGCTCCACGTGGTCCTCAACGTCGCGCAGGTTGTGCTGCAGCCCGGAGTTCACGCCGTACTTCTCAAAGCCCCTCCTGAGCTGCTGCATCATCTCGGGCAGCGGATGGATGGCGCGCTGGAACTGGATGACTTCGCGGGCGAGTTCATAAATGCGGCGGGACACGGTCGTATCGCCGCTGAACAGCTGGTCCTCGATTTCGTCGATATCGTTCTCGAGTCCGGCCACCACCGGGGCATAGTCGTCCACCACAAGGTCCAGCAGGGCGTACAGCACGGCTTCCGGACCGTTCCTGAGCAGCTCCGGGCGGTCCTCGAGGCGGCGCCGGACCCTCCCAACACCGGACATTTCCGCATGCCGGATAGTGATGACGAAGTTCCTGCCGGTGAAGATGTGCAGCTCGCCGAACTCCACGGTCTCGGTGGCATCCAGATAGCGCGCCGGGCGGAGCACCGTGAAAAGATGCTCTTCGTAACGCTCAAGCTTGGGGCGCTGGTGCGCCGAAATGGCGTCCTCGACTGCCAGGTTATGAAGCCCAAATTCGTTAGCGACGGCGGCCATTTCCGCGTGCGTGGGCCGGTACAGTCCAATCCAGGCCATGCCGCCGTGGTGGGCAAGGGTTTCGAAGGTCTGTTCCAGGTTCTGCGGTTCCGCGGTGCGGACGCCGTCCACATAGACGGCATTATCGATGATCGTCACGTCAGGACATCGCCCCGATGATGGCGCCGGACACCGTCATCGCCAGAAGATCGTGGCCGGAGTCGATCAGCGTGACGGCTGCGGGACGGCCTGCGAAACCGTTGTGGATGACGTGTCCGCCGGCCCGGAAGACCAATCCAACTACCAGCGCGAACAAGCCACCGGCCACCGCATTGTCCAGGCCCAGCTTGCTGATGAGGACTGCCAGCAGGGCGGCAGTCAGGGCGGCTGCAGCCATCATGGGCACCCAGATTCCGGCACCGCCGCCGATGTCCTTGAGGTCCTCCTGGGTCTTTCCGATCGCGGCCATCCACCGGTTGCCCAGTACGGCGGGCATGTACCAGACAAAGCCGATGGCCATGCTGGCAACAAAGGCCAGCGTGACGGCCAGCCAGTTGATTTGAGAAATGTGTGAAAGCCAGTCCATCTTCGAATCCTAACGGGCTCCTTATGGTGCCCGGCAGCGCCCCGGACTTTACCGGGGCCGTGTTGCGGTGCCGCCACCGGCCTGCGCGAGACGGCTTATCAGGGGCTCGGTCCGGTAAGGAATGTGGGTGTGCAGTGCCAGCACTGTTTCTGTCCGGATGACCCCCTTGATCCTCAGGACCTGGCGGAGGGCTGACTGCAGATTGTGGGTGTCTGTGGCGGCCACGCGGCACCAGACGTCGCCCCGGCCCGAAATTTCGTGGACCTCCAGGACGTGGGGGAGCAGCCGCAGGGCCCCTACCACCCCGTCCAGTTCGCGGTGCGTCACCTCGATCGTGACGAAGGCGACGACGTCGAACCCCACCGAGGCGAGATCAACTTCGCGCCCGCCGTCCTGCAGCACCCCGGTTCGGAGCAGGCGGCGGACGCGGGACTGCGCCGTGTTGCGCGCGATTCCCAGGTGCTCGCTGAGCTCGCCGATCTGGACACGGGGATCCCGGATGAGTTCCAGCAGGATCTTCAGGTCAGTGGGATCAAGATTATTCATACTGTCACTTTCAGTTTCGGATGGCGCTCAGGATTGAGTATTTTGCTCAATTGTGCCACCAGCAGCAGCCCGATAAGGCAGTTATGGATCATTCTTTAGGTATCCACGTTCAATCCCGGGGCGGCTCCCACAAGGACCTTCCGTCCCGATCAGCACCAAGGCAGCGCCAATGACAGTCTTCAGTGAGCTCCGCATGCGTCCGGCCACCGCGCGCCGGGGCTGGGACGCCTCCACCACGGCACGGCTGGTGATGGCGGGCACCGTCATTTTCACGCTGCTGGTGGGGGCGAACCTGGCCACGCCCCTGTATCCGCTGCTCCAGGCGAACCTGGGACTCTCCGCGCTCGGCGTCACGGCAGCCTTTGCCAGTTATGTCCTGGCACTGGTGGCCACGCTGATGCTTGCCGGCCACTGGTCGGACCACATCGGCCGGCGGGCGGCGCTGATTCTTGCCGTCATCGCCGGGCTGGCCGGCGGCTGGATATTTTCGCAGGCGGACAGCCTCGTGTCGCTGTCAGCCGGCCGTGCACTGCAGGGGGTGGCCGTTGCCCTGGCCACCGGCGCCAGTGCCGCTGCGCTGCGCGAACTGCTGCCGTCCCGCCCGGAGTGGGCATCACGGTTCACCCTGTTGGCGACGTCGGGGGGTGTGGCCGCGGGTCCGTTTATCGGCGGCGTGCTGTCCATGCTGCCGGGGCCCACCACGGCCCCGTATTACCTGCACTCACTGGTGCTGGCGGGACTGCTGGTTCCGCTGAACCTGCTCCAGGCCCGCCCTGCCATCAAGCCGCCCGCCGACGGGCGGCCTCTTCGGGTCCTGGCTCCGCGCCGGCCTTCAGTCTCTGCTTCGGCGAGGGGTGCCTTCTGGCTGGCGGCCGCCGTGGGGTTCCTCAGCTTCGCCGTGTTTGGATTTTGCCTCTCTCTTGCCCCCGGCTACTTCGCCCAGATAGTCCAGACGGAGTCGCGCCCGCTGATCGGAGCCCTGGCGGGGATGACGCTTGGTGCGTCGGCCCTGAGTCAGCTGCTCTCTGTCCGCGGCCGCTTTGTAGTCCCTGCCGGGCTCGCCCTGCTGGGAGTCTCAGTCCTGCTTCTGGCAGTGGCGGCGGCCTGGAGCAGCCTGCCGTTGCTGGCCGTTGCCAGCGTATGCGCGGGTCTGGGCCAAGGCGTCGCATTCAGGATGGTTTTCAATGATGTGGCCGCCAAGGTGGAGTCGTCACAGCACGCCCAGATTGTCAGCACCGTCTACGTCATCACGTACCTGGGCAGCGCCGTACCGGTGATCGGGCTGGGCTGGGCCACTGCGGCGTTCGGCCTGGAGGCCTCGGTAACCGGCTTCGTGGCCCTGTGCAGCGCGGCAGCCCTGCTGCTTTCGGCGGCGACACTCAGGACGGCTTTGCGCCTCACCCGGTAGCTCTTATTCCGGCAGCGGACCGTGGTTGCCCTGGATGTGGTCAAAGACCAGGGTGGTTTCGGTGTGGCCCACCACGGGGTCCGTCGCCAGGTTGTCCAGCACCCAGTCCCTCAAATCCTCAGTGCTGGCGACAGCGATGTGCAGCAGGTAGTCCACGGAACCGGAAGTGTGGAAGGTGGACAGGACCGCGGGCAGGTGCGGGACGCGGGCCGTAAACCGGTCAATCTGATCACGGTCATGGGCCCGCAGCCGGACGGCGACCAGCGCCTGGACGGAGCGGCCTATGGCCGAGAGGCTGAGTTTTGCCTCGAATCCCTGGACGATGCCGCGTTCGGATAATGCCCGGGTGCGCATGAGCGCTGTCGACGGAGCGATGCCCACCAGTTCAGCCAACTGCTTGTTGGAGATCCGGGCGTCATCCACCAACGCTGCGAGGAGCCGCTCATCAATGGCGTCCAGCGGTTCGAAGTGGCTGCCCGGCCGGATGTTTTTGGCGTTGCTGCTCACAGAATCTCCTCGTACGTCTTTCAGTTCATCCTAGACTCCCGTTGCCGGCCTCTCACGCCCGAATGCCCGGTTTCCTCGAAGAAACTGCTGTCAACCCCGGACTCCGGTGTCGGATAGTTCAGTGAGCCCGGTCCGGGTCCTGGTCCGGGTGGACCACGGCGACTGTAGCCGCCGTGACAGCGGCAAGGACCATAATTGCCAGGGCCAGCGCCGTCCAGCCCAGCGACTGGAACACCAGGCCGCCCGCCCAGCCGATGACACTCGAGCCGAGGTAATACGCCAGGTTGTAGAGCGAGGATGCCTGGGCGCGCCCGGTGGTGGCAATGCTGCCCGTCCAGCCTGCGCCGATGCTGTGCGCCGCGAAGAAGCCACCCGTGAACACCACGAGGCCGGCCAGAATCATGGCGAGTATCTGGGTCAGCGTCAATGCCAGCCCCGCGATCATGAGCACGATGCCCGCCAGCAGGATATTCCGACGGCCGAAACGCACTGTCAGCCCGCCGGCCCAGCGGGAAGAGAACGTCCCGGAGAGGTAGGCGAGGAATATCAGGCTGACAATAGTGCCGGGCAAGGCGAATGGCTCGGCGGACAGGCGGAAACCGAGGTAGTTGTAGACCGCCACAAAGCCGCCCATCATCAGGAACGCCTGGATGTAGAGGGCCAGCAGCCTGGCGTTGCGTAAATGCCCGCCGAGGGTCGCCAAGGCCCCGCGAAGGCCGGCGGCCTGGGCGGCGGTGAACCCCTTTGCCCTGGGTATCAGGACAAGGAAGAGTACTGCGGCCACCGTTGCCAGCAGCGACACACTGAGGGCGGCCGCCCGCCAGCCCCACAGTTCGCCGACCGGCCCCGCCACCAGCCGGCCGGCAAGGCCGCCCAGGGTTGTACCGGCTACGTAACTGCCGGCGGCCATCGCGGCGTGGGCCCGGTTCACTTCCTCGTTCAGGTAGGCGATCGCGATCGCCGGTATCCCGCCAAGTGCCATGCCCTCCAGGAGCCGAAGGGCGAGCAGCATGCCGAAGCTGGTGGCCAACGGCACCAGAAGGCCCAGGACGGTTGCGGCACTGATGCCGATTGCCATGGCCCTGACCCGGCCGATCCTGTCGGCCAGGAAAGACCACGGGATCACTGTGATGGCCAGGCCCACGGTGGCCAGCGAAATGGTCAGCGCAGCCTCTGCCGCACTGACGTGCTGTTCGGCGGCAATGATGGGCAGCACGGCCTGGGTGGAGTAGAGCTGGGCAAACGTGGCCACCCCGGCGAAAGCCAGCCCCGCCAGGATCTTGCCGTAGGCGGCGGAGCCCTTGGGATGCCCGTCCCAGGACGTCCGGCTGGGCGCGGGGCGGACTGGTGGCGTGGGATCTTCAGGCATGGGTCCAGCCTAGACTTTCCAAATGTTCCCACCGTTCGTGCACCGTTCAGTAGGCTGGATCGGTGACTGACTCCGAGCACCCCCAGACCGCACCTTCCGCAGCTGAGCCTGGCCCGCTGGCCGGCGTCATCATCGGCCTGGACATTGGCGGCACGAAGACCCGCGGCGTTCGTTTCGAGGACGGGGTTGCGGTGGCTGACCAGTCGGCCGGCAGCTCGAATGTCCAGAACGTCAGCCGCGAAGAGGCTGCACTGAACCTCGCGGACCTGTTCTCCCGGATCGGCGGAGGCCAGGTGTCCCACGTTTACGCGGGTGCCGGGGGCATCGATACCGACGACGACGCCGCCGCCCTCGCAGCGCTGATCGAACCTCATGTTCCGGGGGCCAAAATCACGGTGGTCCACGATTCCCGGTTGTTGCTCGCCGCCGGCGGTGCGGCCACCGGCGTTGCCGTGATTGCCGGAACCGGCTCCGCTGCCTGGGGCAGGAATTCACTGGGCGAAGAGGCCCGGGCCGGCGGCTGGGGGTACCTGCTCGGAGACGAAGGCAGCGGATACTGGCTGGGGCGGGAGGCAGTCCGGCACAGCCTGCGCCGGATGAACCGGGGACTCCCCGTCGATGAACTGACCACTGCGCTGCTGGCTTCCTGCGGTGTGGATCATCCGAACCGGCTGATCGCGCTTTTCCACTCCCCGGCGACCGGCCGCCGGTACTGGGCCCAGCAGGCGCGACTGGTGGTGGACGCTGCCGCGGCCGGCCATGAGGGGAGCCAGCAGCTTCTCGACCAGGCCGGCAAGGACCTCGCAGCCCTGGCCGGGCAGTCCCTCCGGCGCCTCGGAATCAACGGACCCGTGATTCTGGGCAGCGGGCTGGGCATGAATGTGGTCCCGCTCCAGGTGGCCTTCCGGAAATACCTGGCGGCCGACGGCATCACCGATGTCCGGGTCCTGAACCAGGATCCCGTTTTTGGCGTCCTGAAACTTGTGGCGGACCGGCCAGAGTCCAACTGACCCATCCGGACGGTCCTGTCTGACGAATGATCACAGTAGGGCTTCTCTTGCCCGGATTGCCTTCAGTACTGGTTACGCTGGGAACGGATTGCGTTACCGTAAATATCAGTGTGCTGATGACCAGCTTTCCCCACTGTCCGATGCCATCCAACAGAACGGGTAAGTCCGCAGAATGGACCAGGCCATGATTGAGTTCCAGAGCGTCACCAAGCAGTACCAGGGCGGGCTTCCGGCCGTGGACCAGCTCACGATGTCCATTGACAAGGGTTCGATCACTGTCTTCGTGGGGCCTTCCGGCTGTGGAAAGACCACCTCGCTGCGGATGATCAACCGGATGGTGGAACCGACGTCAGGCGTCATCACCGTGGACGGGCGGGACGTGACGGACGTTCCCGCAGCGGAATTGCGGCGTTCCATGGGGTACGTGATGCAGTCCTCGGGCCTGATGCCGCACCGCTCCGTGCTGGACAACATCGCCACAGTGCCGCGACTCAACGGCGTTTCCAAAACCGAAGCCCGCAGGCGTGCCGAGGAACTGCTCGACGTCGTCGGGCTGGCATCGGCGCTGGGCAAGCGGTATCCGGCCCAACTCTCCGGCGGCCAGCAGCAGCGCGTAGGCGTTGCCCGGGCGCTCGCCGCCGATCCGCCTGTACTGCTGATGGATGAACCGTTCAGCGCCGTGGACCCGGTAGTGCGCGACGAACTGCAGCAGGAGTTGCTGAGGCTGCAGAAGGACCTTGCCAAAACCATCGTGTTCGTCACCCATGATATTGATGAAGCCACCGTGCTGGGCGACAAAGTGGCCGTTTTTGCGGTGGGCGGCAAACTGGCCCAGTACGCCACTCCCGAAGAGATCCTTCGCGCCCCGGCCAACGACTTTGTGGCAGCCTTTGTTGGACGGGACCGCGGGTTCCGCCACCTGGGGTTCACCGCTTCCGACGGCGTGGCCATCCACCCGGTGCCCACGCTGGTTTTTGATGGTGGTCAGTTCGCAGGGGACCCGGCAGCTTTGACCGGCTGGCAGCTGGTGGTGGATCCGGACATGCGCCCGCTGGGCTGGGCCCGGCCCGGGACAGACACTGAAGTTATCCCCGGGGGTTCGCTGTTCCGCCCGGGCGAGAGCCTGCGGCGGGCACTTGATGCAGCGTTGTCATCTCCTTCCGGCCAGGGCGTGGCCATCGACGGCGACGGCCGGGTTCTGGGCACCGTCAGGTCCCAGGAAGTCCTGGCCGTCATTGAGGATGCCCGCCAGGTACGGCAGGCTGCCCTCTGATGGATTGGTTCCTGTCCAATAGCGCGACGGTCCTTGAACGGGCCGGGCAGCATCTGGTGCTGGCGCTTATTCCCATGGTGCTGGGGCTGCTGATCTCCCTTCCGCTGGCACAGCTGGCGCGGATTCATCCGGCACTGCGGTCGGTGGTGGTGACGGCAAGTTCCCTGCTCTACACCATCCCGTCGCTGGCGCTGTTCATCATTCTTCCGCCACTCCTGGGTACCCGCATCCTGGACCCGGTCAACGTCATCGTCGCACTGACAATCTACGCAGTTGCCCTTCTGGTGCGTGCCGCGCTCGATGCCTTCGACTCCGTCGACGAAGACCTGCGCCAGGCGGCTGTTGCCATGGGCTACAAGCCGTGGCGCCGCTTTTTCGATATCGACCTGCCTCTGTCGCTGCCGGTGATGTTCGCCGGACTTCGGGTGGTTTCCGTCAGCAACATCTCCCTCGTCAGCGTCGCGGCCCTCCTCGGGGTGGGTAATCTCGGGATGCTGTTCACCGACGGGCTGCAACGCAACTTCGTCACGGAAGTGGTGGTGGGGATCGTTGCCATCCTGGTGCTCGCGTTGGTCATGGACGGGGTCCTGGTGCTGCTCGAAAGGCTGCTGACCCCGTGGACACGGGCCGCCAAGGCATCCGGTCCGGCAGCCCCTCTCGCTGCCGGCTACGTGGCTGATGCCCGTATACATGCAGCGGCCGGGCCATGAGCAATATCTTTGCTGACACCTTCTCCTGGATCGCCGATCCACTCCATTGGACCGGCAGTTCCGGCATCCCGGCCCGGCTGCTGGAGCACCTCCAATACAGCGGCCTGGTCCTCGTCATTGCAGCTGCCATTGCGGTACCCGTTGGGTTATACATCGGGCACACAGGACGCGGACGCGTGGTGGCCGTTGCTGTGGCGGGAGCACTGCGGGCCCTGCCCACCCTTGGCCTGCTGGTCCTCTTTGCCTTACTCGCAGGGAGCGGTCTCATGCCGCCGGTGTGGGCGCTGGTGATCCTCACGGTCCCGCCCCTCCTGGCTGGAACATATGCCGGGATCTCCAGCGTGGACCGGACAGTGGTGGACGCTGCCCGCGCGATGGGGATGACCGAACTGCAGATCCTGTTCCAGGTGGAGTTGCCCAACGGGCTCCAGGTGATGTTCGGTGGCATCCGGACGGCGGTGCTCCAGGTGATTGCCACCGTGTCAGTTGTGGCGTACCTTCCCCTGGGCGGGCTGGGCCGCTATCTGTTCGACGGCCTGGTCCTCCAGGACTTCCCCCGGATGCTGTCCGGTTCGGTGCTCATCGCCGGACTGGCCATTGTTGTTGACCTCGTCCTCGCCGGAGTGCAAAGAGTCCTTCTGTCGCCTGGCTTATCAACTGATTCCCGCGGTGGCCAGCAGGCCGCCGCTGATCTCCCAGCTGCCGCGCCTGCGCCAGCTGCTGTTCAAGGAGGTACCCCATGAAAGAAAACGTCCGCAACAGCCTCACCCGCCGTGGACTGGCCGGCCTGGCGGCCGGCGTCGGCCTGGCCGTGGCTCTGACCGCCTGCGGCGGCAGCGATCCGCTGTCAACGGCCACAACCAGCGCGGGAGGCGGGGGCACGGCCGGCGGTTCGCTGGTGGTGGGCTCGGCCGACTTCCCGGAGAGCCAGATTGTTGCCGAAATCTATGCCGGTGCCCTGACGGCCGCCGGCGTCACGGCTACAACCAAGCCGAACATCGGTGCCCGCGAAATCTACTTCAAGGCCGTGCAGGACGGGTCGGTCGACCTTGTTCCGGATTACTCGGGGAATCTGCTCTCGCACGTGGACAAGGAAGCCGCCGAGGTCTCGGCCGATGACATCTACAAGGCCCTGCCGGGGAAACTGCCCAAGGGCGTGGCGGTCCTGGAGGCGTCGAAGGCCGAATCCAAGGATGCCATGGTGGTCACCAAGGCCACCGCGGAGAAGTACCAGCTGAAGTCCATCGAGGACCTCGCCAAGGTCTGCAAGGACCTCACCATGGCGGCGCCGGCGACGTTCGAAACCCGCGCCTATGGTTTCCCGGGCCTTAAGGCGAACTACGGTTGTGAACTCAAGGCCCTCAAGCCGTTCAGCGACGGCGGCGGCAACCTGACGCTGCAGGCCCTCCTCACCGACGAGGTGCAGGTGGCTGACATCTACACCACCACCCCGTCGATCGCGGACAACGATCTCGTGGTGCTGGAGGACCCGAAGAACAACTTCAAGGCCCAGCAGGTCCTGCCGCTTTACAACACGGCGAAAATGACGGACAAGGCCAAAGAGGCGCTCAACAACGTCTCCCGGATGCTGACCACGGAGGACCTTGTGAACCTGAACCGCGCCGTGAGCGGCAGCCAGAAGCAGAACGCCAAGGATGCTGCCGCGTCCTGGCTGAAGGAAAAAGGCATCGTCAAGTAGGAACCTGACTGCCCCATAACAGCAGACGACGGCGGCTGCCGCACCCGGCCAGGTGCGGCAGCCGCCGTCGTCCGTGTGTCTCACGTCTCAACGGAAGTACATCCTTCCTGTGGCATATTTGATGGATGGCAGAATTCAGGCAGTCCACGAAGCTCAACAACGTCCTTTACGACATCCGTGGACCAATTCTTCAGGCCGCCCAGCAGATGGAGGCGGAAGGTCACCGGATCCTCAAATTGAACATCGGCAACCCCGCCCCGTTCGGATTTGAAGCGCCTGACGCCATTCTGGTGGACATGATCCGCCACCTGCCCCATGCCCAGGGCTACAGTGACTCCCGCGGCATTTTTTCGGCGCGTACCGCCGTCTCGCAGTACTACCAGACCCGCGGTATCCAGAACATCCACGTGGACGATATCTATCTGGGCAACGGTGTCAGCGAGCTCATCACCATGTCCCTCATGGCGCTGCTGAACGACGGCGACGAAGTGCTGATCCCGACCCCCGACTACCCGCTGTGGACTGCGTCGGTGGCCCTCGCGGGCGGCAAGCCGGTCCACTACCTGTGCGATGAGGAATCCGGCTGGCAGCCGGACCTGGAGGATCTTGAAGCCAAGATCACGCCCCGGACCAAGGGCATCGTGGTCATTAATCCGAACAACCCCACGGGCGCTGTGTACCCGGAAGAGACGCTCCGGAAGATTGTTGCACTGGCCGAGAAGCACGGCCTGGTGATCTTTGCCGACGAGATCTACGAGAAGATCCTGTACGAAGACGCTGTGCACGTGAACATGGCCGGCCTGACCGGTGACGACGTCCTGTGCCTCACTTTCAGCGGACTGTCGAAGGCCTACAGGGTCTGTGGCTACCGGGCGGGGTGGATGGGCATCTCGGGGCCCAAGAAGGACGCAGCCGACTACCTAGAGGGCATCAGCCTGCTGGCAAACATGCGGTTGTGCGCAAACGTCCCGGCCCAGCACGCAATCCAGACGGCGCTCGGCGGCTACCAGAGCATCAACGATCTCATCCTGCCGGGAGGCCGTCTGCTCGAGCAGCGCAACAAGGCCTACGACATGCTCAACGCCATCCCCGGTGTCAGCACACAGCAGGCCCGGGGCGCCATGTACCTCTTCCCGAAACTCGATCCCGAGGTGTTCCACATCCGCGACGACGAAAAGTTCGTCCTGGACTTGCTGCGGGAGCAAAAGATTCTGGTCTCGCACGGCCGGGCGTTCAACTGGGTGCGCCCTGACCACTTCCGGATGGTCACCCTGCCCCTGGTCAAGGACCTCGAAGAGGCAATCAACCGCATGGCGGACTTCCTGAGCCGGTACAAAGGGAACTAGCCTAGGTTCCACGTGTCCATAGGCACGTGGAACCTTGGGAAAGGACCGTCATGGACGGCGTCGTCGAGTTCAAGCAGCACCCTTCCGACACACTGAGGATCGGAAAGGACTTTTCCCTCGCCGCCGCGGATCCGGACGCCACACCCGGGTATCCGGGAAACAAATCCGACGGCCAGACAATACTGGCTGAGCTGGACGGCGCAGTGGCCGAATTCCAGGAAAAGCTGTTCGCCGAGTCACGCTTCGGCGGAAAGAAACGGTTGCTGCTGATTCTGCAGGCCATGGACACGGCGGGCAAGGGCGGAATCGTCAACCATGTCATTGCTGCCATGGACCCGCAGGGAGTGCAGTTCAAGGCCTTCAAGGCACCCACAGACCAGGAGAAATCCTATGACTTCCTGTGGCGGATAGAGAAGGAAGTCCCGGCCGCCGGAATGGTGGGCATCTTTGACCGGTCGCACTATGAGGACGTCCTGATTCACCGGGTCCACAACTGGGCGACGCCTGAAGAGATCAAGCGCCGCTACCGGGCCATCAACGAATTCGAGGCGCGCCAGACCGACGCCGGCACCAAAATCGTCAAGGTGATGCTCAACATCAGCAAGGATGAACAGAAATCCCGGCTCCTCGCGCGCCTGGACAACCCGGCCAAGCACTGGAAATACAGCAGCGGGGACCTCAAGGAGCGGGCGTTCTGGAACGACTACATGGACGCCTACCAGGCCGCCTTCGAGGCAACGAATACCGAAGCGGCCCCGTGGCACGTGGTTCCGGCCAACAAGAAGTGGTACGCCAGGATCGCCGTGCAGCAGCTGGTGCTCGGAGCATTGTCTGACCTGCGGCTGGAATGGCCCAAAGCCGAGTTCGATGTTCCCATCGAACGCGAGCTGGTCGAAAGGTCCTGAACAGTTCGGGCCGGCATGGTCCCGGGTCTGGTCAGAGCGGCTGGTCGCGTGCGGCCGCCAGCCGCTTTCTTGCCCCCTCCAGCCACTCCTCACAGCGTTTGGCCAGGGCTTCACCGCGTTCCCACAACGCCAGCGACTCCTCGAGGCTGGCACCGCCCGCCTCGAGCCTGCCCACCACCTGCACCAGCTGTTCACGGGCTTCCTCGTAGCTCAATGCTTCGATGTCAGAACCGGTTTTTGCCTCAGTCATGTCATTCTCCTTCTTCAAGTTCGCCGGTGGAGGCCGCGCCGAAACGGCCCTGTGCCACCCGGACCGTCAACGGTGTTCCTGCCGGGGCCTGCGCGGGGTCGCGGACCACAGCGTGCCCCGACGGTTGGTCTGGCCGGGCCGCGCGGCCGGTGACGAGCTCCACCACGGCATAACCCCGGTCAAGGGTTTTCTGGGGCGACAGGGCCCGTACCTGGGCCTGCAGATGGACCAGTTGGTCTGCCGCCCGGACCACCGTGGAGCTCACGGCGGCAGATGACCTCCGCAGGAGGCGTTCAATTTCCTCGGAGCGGACAGTGACCATGCCTTCCGGGGTGGCAAGGACCGGCCTCGAATGGAGGGCGGAGAGACGCTCCGATTCCCGTTCCACCAGCCTCCCGATGAAACGGCGCAGGTGTTCCCGGGTCTGGCGTACGCTGGCCAATTCCTCGGCAACGTCAGGAACGATTCTTTTGGCAGCGTCGGTGGGCGTGGAGGCGCGAAGATCGGCGACGTCGTCGAGCAGGGGGCGGTCCGCTTCATGGCCGATGGCGCTGACCACCGGGGTGGCTGCAGCTGCCACGGCCCGGATCAGTTCCTCGCTGTTGAAGGGCAGGAGGTCCTCGAGGGCGCCTCCGCCGCGGGCTATGACAATGACGTCCACGTCTGCACGGCCGTCCAGTTCGTTGAGGGCGCGGATGATCTGGGAGACTGCGGTGTTGCCTTGGACGGCGACCTCGCGGACCTCGAATTCCACCGCGGGCCAGCGCAGCGCGGCATTTTGGAGGACGTCCTTCTTGGCGTCCGAATCCCGGCCGGTGATCAGGCCGATGCGGTGGGGGAGCAGGGGCAGCGGCTTCTTCCTCGAGTCAGCAAACAGGCCTTCCGCGGACAGGGCCTGGCGCAGCCGTTCGATACGTGCCAGGAGGTCGCCCAGGCCGACGGGCCTGATGTCCCGGACCTGCATGTTGATTCGTCCGGTCTTCAGCCAGAATTCCGGCTTGAGCAGGGCGACCACGCGGGAACCACGCTCCAGGGGCAGGTTCTGCCGCTCAAGGATCTTGGACCAGACCGAAGCCGGAAGAGACACCTCGGCATCGACGTCGCGCAGGGTCAGATAGGCATTCGTGCCGCGCCGGTTAAGCTCGATCACCTGGCCTTCGACCCAGGCGGCAGGTGCCCGGTCGATGTGCAGTTTCAGTTTCTGCGACAGCAGCTGAAGGGGCCAGGGATTGTCCGGGCTCGTGTCCGCAGCGGTGGCAGGCAGGGTTGAGGGTGCCGTGCCGGGCAGCGCAGCCTGTTCAGACATGCGCCGGCCCTCGGAAAGGTGTGGCTGGTGGCATCGGCGGTCCTCTGGCTGAAGGGTTCGTGACAGGGTTCGTGTTTGAGGGTTTGTGTTTCAGGGTGGTGTTGCAGGGGTGGTGTTTCAACCTTATCCATAACCTGTATCACCCCGGACTGACATTGATCGTCCACCCGGCCCCTCTAAGATGGCACTGCCGCCCCGATGATTAAGGACCCTGCTGTGCGTACTGTTGTTTCTGCCGTTGCCGTCATCCTGGGCGTGGTGCTTGCAGCACTGGCCGTCCCGGCGATCTGGCTTGACCGCAGTGTGGTGCAGGAGGATGGCTTTGTGGCACTGGCTGCGCCGCTCGGACGTGATGCCGAGTTCCAGCAGCGGCTGGCTGCAGCCGCCGTCGGCACCATAGACACCAGTGCCGTCCCTCAGTTCCTGACAGGCTTCCTCGAGCCGGTGCTGAAATCGGCAGCCGAGTCCCTGACCGGGCTGCCGGGTTACCCTGCCGCCTGGGAGGAGACCATCCGCCGGAGCCACCGCCTCAGCTTCGCCGACCCCGGAAGCCTCCCGGCCGAGGTTGACTCCACCACTGCGCTGACCCTGGATGTCGCCCCGCTCGTTGCCCTGGGTGTGGAGGAGTTAAGCCGGACTTCGGGGCAGCCGATGGATCCGCCCGGCCAGACGCTGATCAACGTCGGGCAGGCCAACCAGCGCCAGCTCATCGAACAGGTGGCGGCTTACGCGCCGCTGGGGTACAGCCTCGCCATCGGTGCCGTCATCGCATTTCTGCTGGCACTGGTCGCCGCCCGTCGCCGCTGGGTGGTGGTTTTCAGCGTCGGAATTGCTGCACTCCTGCTCGCCGGTGTGTGGACCGCCGGATCCCAATTCGCCGGAGACACCGTGCTCGCGACAGCGAGTGGCAATGAAATCGCGGACATGTTCAAAAACGAATTCGTCGCTGCGGCTGCAGAGGGCTTCCGGACCTGGACCCTCACTGCAGCCGTGGCAGGCGGGGCCTTCGCAGTGGCGGGCCTTGTGGTGCGCATCGCTTCTCCGGGGCGCCGGGGTTCAAACCGGTAGCATGGAGAAATGACCTCCACCGCTGTGCCCCTTTCGATGCCAACCGTCCCGCGCAGGCGGCGTACGCCAGAAGAAGTGTCCGCGGCTGCTCCGGTATCGGGCCCCAAGAAAGTCCTGCTGGCGGCTCCCCGCGGGTACTGCGCCGGTGTCGACAGGGCAGTCATCGCCGTCGAAAAGGCGTTGGAGCACTACGGTCCGCCCGTCTATGTGCGGAAGCAGATCGTGCACAACGTCCACGTGGTCAGTTCCCTCGAGGCCCAAGGCGCCATCTTCGTCGACGAGACGGATGAGGTCCCTGAAGGAGCGCTGGTGATTTTCTCCGCCCACGGTGTGTCACCGGCCGTCGTCCAGTCCGCCGAGGACCGAGGGCTGCGCACCATTGATGCCACCTGCCCGCTGGTCACCAAGGTGCACAAGGAAGCCGTGCGCTTCGCCAAGGACGACTTCGACATCCTGCTGATCGGCCACGACGGTCATGAAGAGGTTGAGGGAACGGCGGGCGAAGCCCCCGAACACATCCAGATCATCAACGGCCCCCACGAAGTGGACAAGGTCACTGTCAGGGATCCCGAGAAGGTCATCTGGCTGTCACAGACCACGCTCAGCGTTGACGAGACCATGGAGACGGTGCGGCTGTTGAAGCAACGGTTCCCAACCCTGCAGGACCCGCCCAGCGACGACATCTGCTACGCCACCACGAACCGCCAGGTGGCCATCAAGAAGATCTCGCCCCAGGCCGAGCTGGTGATCGTGGTGGGATCAGCCAACTCCTCCAACTCGGTGCGCCTGGTGGAGGTCGCCCTGGAATACGGGGCCAAGGCCTCGTACCGGGTGGACTTCGCCAATGAGGTGGACGAAGCGTGGTTCGAAGGCGTGGCCACGGTGGGTGTCACATCCGGCGCTTCAGTGCCCGAGGTGCTGGTCAAGGACGTGCTGCGATTGCTGGCCGATTACGGCTACGGCTCGGTGGAAGAAGTGGTCACGGCCGAGGAAGATCTCCTGTTCTCCCTGCCCAAGGAGCTCCGGGCAACCCTGAAGGAGGCCGGCGACGTCAGCCGGGCCCTGGGTGGCCGCCGGGCCCGCAGCTAACAGCTTCTATTGGCTGCGACCGACACAACTGGAACCGCCGGCTCATCGTAGGGCGGCATCAGGCGGCGGTGTCATCCTCCTGGAGCTCCGGCGCCGCCAGTGAACGAGGGGTTACCTCCAGGGCGGCCGGCGTTACCAGGCCCGCTTCGTCCAACGCATTGAGCTTGCGTGCCGTCGGCAGGATCCGCGCTTCCAGGGTTCCGACCATCGAGTTGTAGCGGTCCACTGAAGACTTCAGCGATGTGCCCAGCTTGCTCACGTTCTCACCCAGCGTTCCCATGCGCTCATAAAGCTGCCGGGCGAGGTCAAAGAGCTCCCGCGCACTGTCTGTGAGCACATCCTGTCGCCAGGTGAAAGCCACCGACTTCAGCACTGCCAGCAGGGTGCTCGGTGACGCCAGGACGACATTCCTGGACAGTGCATGGTCCAGGAGTGTCGCATCCGCGGTCAGGGCAGCCGCCAGGATGGATTCGGCAGGCAGGAAGCAGATGACAAGCTCGGGGGAGTTCCCCGCAATATCCCAGTACTTCTTGTTGCTCAGGGAGTCCACATGGGCGCGGAGGGCCTTGGCGTGAGCCGCCAGCAGGGACTGTTGGCTGGCAGGGTTCCTTGCCGCGGCGCCCGGCACGTGCTGCATCCCCAGTTCCTGGGCCTCCAGGTAGGAGGACAGCGGCACCTTGGCGTCCACCACCAGCTGCTTCTGCCCGGGCAGCTGGACCACAAGGTCAGGCCGGAGCGCAGCATCAGATCCGGCGCTGTGGACCTGCTCAAGGAAGTCCACGTGCCGCAACATGCCGGAGGCTTCAACCACCCTGCGGAGCTGCACCTCACCCCACTGCCCACGCGCACTGTTGGACCGGAGGGCCGACTCCAGGGCATGGGTTGTGCGGATCAGCTGGGCGTCGGACAGCCTTGCTTCCTGAAGCTGCTGGGCGAGCTGGCCATACTGTTCGAGGCGGTCGCGTTCCAGGAGCGCTACCTGTTGCTGGACCGCGCTGAGTTTCTCGGCGACGGGCGCCAGTGCCCTCAGCACACTTCCGTCCTGGTTCCGGGCCTCACCCAGTTCCCGGTTCTGGAGGGAAAGGAGGCGGCGCTCCGCGTCAGCGGCCGCAAGCTGGGCGGTTACGCCCGAAAGGCGGGAGGAGACGGCGTCGAAGTCCTCCTCCAGCGCGTGGGTGCGCCTTCGCAGGAGGAAGTAGGCGGCCGCGGCGCCAGTAACGGCACCCACCAGCAGCATCAACAGGGCGAGAATCAGGGCTAAAGCATCCATAGCCTCACTGTGGCATGAGGCTGTGACAATTTGCGGAACCGACATATTCCACCAGCGCGGTCACCTGCGGCGGCCCCGCGGGCCATTGCCTCCTGCAACCGGTAGAATCAATGCTCGTGGCTCTTACTATCGGCATCGTCGGACTGCCCAACGTCGGCAAATCAACTCTCTTCAACGCACTGACCCGCAACCAGGTGCTGGCAGCGAACTATCCGTTCGCCACCATCGAACCCAATGTCGGCGTCGTGAACCTGCCGGATCCCCGGCTCAAGCAGCTCGCGGAGATCTTCGGCTCCCAGCGCCTGCTGCCCGCACCGGTATCCTTTGTGGACATCGCCGGCATCGTGAAGGGTGCATCCGAGGGTGAGGGCCTGGGCAACAAGTTCCTGGCCAACATCCGTGAGGCCGAAGCCATCGCCCAGGTGGTCCGCGTGTTCGATGACCCGGATGTGATCCACGTGGACGGCAAAGTGGATCCCCGCTCGGACATGGAGACCATCAACACCGAGCTGATCCTGGCCGACCTCCAGACCATCGAAAACGCCATTCCCCGGATCGAAAAAGAAGTCAAGATCAAGAAGCGGGACGCGGCCGAACTGGCAGCCATCCAGGCAGCCCAGAAGGTGCTGGAACGCGGTGACACCATCTTCGCCTCGATCAAGAGCGACAAGCTTGAAATGGAGCACCTCAAAGAACTCAGCCTGCTGACCGCCAAGCCGTTCATCTACGTGTTCAACGCGGACGAAGGCATCCTGGGCAGCCCGGAGAAGCAGGAAGAGCTGCGCGCCATGGTGGCTCCCGCGGATGCCATTTTCCTCGACGCCAAGCTCGAGTCCGACCTCGTTGAGCTGGACGAGGAAGAAGCCCGCGAAATGCTGGAAATGAACGGCCAGGATGAGTCCGGCCTTGACCAGCTGGCCCGCGTAGGTTTCCACACCCTAGGCCTGCAGACCTACCTGACGGCAGGGCCCAAGGAAACGCGTGCATGGACCATTCACCGGGGCGATACCGCGCCGCAGGCCGCGGGCGTCATCCACACCGACTTCCAGCGCGGCTTCATCAAGGCCGAAGTCGTTTCCTTCAACGACCTCATCGAAGCCGGCTCAATGGCCGAAGCCAAATCGCGTGGCAAGGTCCGTATTGAAGGCAAGGAATACGTGATGGCTGACGGCGACGTCGTGGAGTTCCGCTTCAACGTGTAGTTCATGCTGGAAAATCGCGTCCGGGCACAGCCGGGGCGCGATTTTCCATACCCGGCCGGAGTCCATCACAAGGGTTTATCCACATGCCCGAATATGGCGTTTACGTGCGGCCCGCAGTCCGGCGATGCTTGGCCAATGGGAATCCGATATTACGCGTACGCATTCGACGGCAACCTGACAGGTCAAGCGCTTGCCGATCCTCTCAGCTTTCTCTCCGATGATCCGCTCGCCGATGCTTGGGGATTCGACCGCGGTGTCACCATTGCCACCCCGACGTTTAAGCAAACCGTGCCTCGCCGGGACATGCTGTACCTCGACAAAGCCTGGCGGCAGCTGGAGTGCCTCACTGCACCAGCGGAACCAGGCCTGATCGCCCGTCGTGCCCATCGGATGTTCGAGGGCTCAGTGGATATGAACGGCATGGGGTGGGAGCCTTGGGTGCGGACATTGACCCCACCGGATGTCTTGGCTGTCGCGGGGGACCTGGAGCATATCTCCGACAAGGACGTGGAGTTGCGGCTGCGGGAATTGCGTTTCTTCGGTCAGGACTTTGATGATGAGTTCGGCATTGTCGTGAACTACCTTCGGCAGGCGCGGACCTTTACGGCGAACCTCGCTGCGGAGGGACGCGGCATGGTCTACATGATCGGATGATGGCCGCAGACAGTCGGGGAACTACCCGGCCGGAGTCCAGCCCAGGGCGGGCCCCAGTCTGGTGGCCATGTCCGTGAGGATTTGGACGTAATCCTCACGGACGAAGCTGAACGGCAGGGCGAAGGCCACTTCGTCCACCTCCAGAAATCCTGCATGGGCGTACAGCTGTTCGGCGATCTGATCGCTGGTGCCGATGAGGTCGGGGGCGAACAGCATCCCCTTTGGCCCGTGCGGCGCCCGGGTACGGGGAGTGCGTTCATCGACGTACCGCTGGTACTTTTCCCGCTGCTCCGCTGAAGCCGTATCGGTCGGAATCACCACGAGGCCCTGGGAGACCCGGGCCGGTCCGTGCGCCGGAACTGATGCCGCGGCGGCCTCACGGTAGGCGCGGATTTGTGATTGCTGGATCCGGGCAAACGACGGCTCCTGATTGGTGTCGGCGAAGATCACGCTGCTGGATAGCAGATGGAATCCGTGTGCCCCGGCCCAGATCGCCGATTTCCTGCTTGCGGCCCCGTACCAAAGACGTTCCCGCAGCCCGGAAGAGTGCGGCTCCACGCGGTTGGAGAACTCCTCAACAACGCCCTGCTTGCCGGAAAATTCCCGGACCGGCTCGCCTGCAATCAAACGGGCAAGCCGCTCCACGCGTGCGTAGCTGAAGTCCTCCAGCCCGGCGGAGTCCGGGTATAGCTCGTGCTTCACCGTGTCGTAGTGCATTGGTTCACCCACGCTCAGGCCAGGATTGATCCGTCCGCCCGCAAGCAGATCCACGGTGGCCAGGTCCTCGGCCAGGCGCAACGGGTTTTCCCATCCCATCGGGGTGACAGCGGTTCCAAGCTCGATCCGCGACGTGCGCTGACTGGCTGCGGCCATGACCGCGATGGGCGAGGAGATGCCGAACTGCAGATGGCGGTGGCGCAGCCAGGCGCTGTCGAATCCAAGCCGCTCGCCCAGTTCGATGATCCTCAAGGTCGATTCGTGCCCCGCGGCTGGATCCGCAGGATCGAACAGCCCAATAGTGAGGAATCCGAGCTTGCGTAACGGTTGCGAGGAATCGGGCATGGGCTTCCTTCAGGGATCGGTGCACGGCTGATCCTCATGATATGCCGACAGTGACCCATGCCCTGAACAGCTAGAATTCAAGGAAAACAAGGACATTCCACGACGTGCGGGCATAGAGGTCTGTTCCGCTTCAACGTCTGATACCGGACAGGCAAAGGAGACGGCATGCCCCTGAGGCGTTTGATTCAAGTCATCACCGGGGCCGTCGCTGCTGCTCTGGTTCTCTCGGGGTGCTCGGGTTCCGGCGGTTCCGCCCCAGTGGTGGTTGGCGAGACAAACCGTGGCGGCAGCGTGACCGTGGCAGAAGTGAACGCATTTACGTCGTTCAACCCCTTCAGTGCCGACGGAAATACTGACATCAACACCAAGATCGGCCATATCACCCATTCCGGGTTCTACTACGTCGACGACTCTGTCAAAGTGGTCCGGAACGAGAAATTCGGCCGCTACGAGAAGATTTCCGACAAGCCACTAAAAGTGAGGTACACGGTCAACGAGGGCGTGAAATGGTCCGATGGCGCCGCCATCGACGCCGGCGATCTCCTCCTGTCCTGGGCAGCCGGTTCCGGCTACTTCGATGATGCCGACGCATCGGCGGGGACCGGCACCACCTACTTCGCGGCTGCAGGCGACAAGACCGGCCTCGGCGCCACGGTCTTTCCCGAGATCGGGAGCGACGGCCGATCCATAACCCTGGAGTACACCAGCCCATACGCGGACTGGGAGACGGCGTTCGACGTCGGAGTCCCCGCCCACGTCGTAGCCGCTAAAAGCGGCCTGAACGATGAAGCGGACCTCGTTGACCTGATCAAGGAGTCACCCGGGGGCGACCCCACAGATCCCACAGTCAATTCGACGCTCAAGCGCGTCAGCGACTTCTGGAACTCGGGCTTCGACGCCAGGACGCTGCCGGATGACCCCGCGATTTATCTTTCCAGCGGTCCTTACATCGTTCGGGACATCGTTCCCGGCGCGTCGATCAGGCTGGTGCGCAACAGGGACTACGTTTGGGGACCCGAGCCGTTCCTCGATGACATCACTGTCCGCTTCACCGGGGCCGTCCCTGCTGCGGTCGCCGCGCTCAGGAACGGACAGGCCGACATCATTGCCCCTCAGCCAGCGGCCGGTACCCAAAGCCTTTTCGACGGACTGAAGGACCAGGGCAACACCGTAGTGCAGTATAGCCAGGCCGGTTACGACCACCTTGATCTCAAATTCTCCGGCCCGTTCGCCGGCAAGGACGTCCGTCAGGCGTTCCTGGAAACCGTCCCGCGGCAGGAGATCGTGGAGGCAATTGCCGGGAGCGGGTCCGCGGCCGACGCTAAACCACTTGATTCCCAGGTTTTCCTGCCGTCCCACCCCAAGTACCAAGAGACCGTGAAAAACAACGGATCCGACGGGTATTCGGAGGTTGACATCCAGGGCGCAAAGTCGAAGTTGCGTGACGCCGCCCCGACCATCCGGATCCTGTACAACAGGGACAACCCCAACCGGGTGCGTGCTTTCTCCCTGATCCGCGACTCGGCCCGCCTGGCCGGGTTCAAGGTTGAGGACGCCGGGCTTGGCAACACCGAATGGGCGGCCGCACTCCGAAGCGGAAGCTACGATGCTGCGATACTCGGCTGGATCAGCACCGGAATCGGAGTCGGGCGGGTCCCGCAAATCTTCAAGACCGGTGGAGGCAGTAACTTCAACGGCTTCTCCGACCCCGACGCCGACAAAGCCATGGATCAGTTGGCGGCCACCACTGATCTCGCCAAGCAGGACGAGTTGATGGCAGAGGTCGACCGGCGCGTGTGGGACAGCGCCTATGGCCTGCCGCTTTACCAGACCCCGGGAACGGTAGCTTTCAGCAACCGTGTGACGGGAGTGAAGCCCAGTCCGGGCCCCCTCGGCATCTGGTGGAACGTTTGGGAATGGCGTTTAAGCAAGCCGTAGGGGTGTCCTGAGGGGCCAGCTCAGCCTCGATTCGCCGCGCGAACTACCAAGAAGTAACATGTGACGTGCACAACTTCCGGCGCCCGGCTAGTTATCGGCGATTAACTGGTTACGGTTTGGCAACGGTGTACCAGCATTTGGACATTGTGCGGCTAGGCTTCTCGTATATGTAGTCTCCGTCACAGTCCAAACCTGTGACTGACCTGCTGGGGAGCAAAAGATTTCCCCTGAATATCTCCCACAACTCATAGGAGGCGGAATGCGTTTTACGCGCACTTCCAAAGCACTCGGCATGGTGGCAATCGCCGCCCTAGCCTTGACCGGCTGCGGCGCTGGAGGCGGCAGCAATGACGGTGCCAGCCAATCTGCCGGCGACCCGAACAAGGTCATCACTGCCTACAACAGTGAACCCCAGAACCCCTTGCTGCCCGCAAACACCAACGAAACCAACGGTGGCCGGGTAGTTGAACTGCTCTTCGAAGGCCTGCGTGCCTACGACCCCGACGGCAAGCCGGTCAACGCCCTGGCGGAGTCCATTGAGTCGCCGGATGCCCAGAACTGGACCATCAAGGTCAAGCAGGGCCAGAAGTTCACGAACGGCGAGGCGATCACCGCCAAGACGTTCGTTGACTCGTGGAACTTCGCCGCGAACTCCAAGAACCTGCAGAACAACGGCTTCTTCTTCGAGTCCATCGACGGCTATGAGGCGGTTTCCGCAGTCACCACCACCACATCGGCTGACGGCAAAAAGACAAGCACTCCTGCGCCCACCGCCGAAACCATGTCCGGCCTGAAGGCCACGGATGACTCCACCCTTACCGTGAAGCTGGCACAGCCGGAGGCCGACTGGTCGCTTCGCCTCGGCTACTCGGCCTTCTACCCGCTGCCGTCCGCAGCCTTGGCTGACCCCAAGACCTACGGCGAAAACCCGGTAGGCAATGGCCCGTACAAGTTCGAAAAGACCGGTGCCTGGGTCCACGACCAGTCCATCTCGCTGGTGAAGAACGCTGACTACAGCGGTCCCCGGGCAGCGAAGAACGGTGGCGTGACCTTCAAGTTCTACACGGACCCGAGCCCCGCCTACACGGATATCCAGGCCGACAACCTGGACATCACCGACGTGCTGCCCTCCAACGCCACGAAGACCTTCGCGACTGACTTCCCGGACCGCAACGCCAGCAAGCCCGTAGCCACAAACGGCACGCTGAACATCCCCGGCTACAACGTCAACTTCCAGGGCGAAGCCGGAAAGCTGCGCCGCCAGGCCCTCTCTTACGCGATCAACCGCGAGGAAATCACCAAGGTGGTCTTCAACGGAACCCGCACCCCGGCCAAGGGCTTCGCCCCGCCGGTCATCGATGGTTTCAAGGAGAACATCCCGGGCAGCGAAGTCCTGAAGTTCGACGCCGCCAAGGCCAAGGACCTGTGGGCCCAGGCTGAAAAGATCCAGCCGTACGACAGCTCAAAGCCGCTCCAGATCGCCTCCAACACCGATGGCGGACACAAGGAATGGATTGACGCCGTAGCCAACGGTTTCAAGAACAACCTCGGCATCCAGGCTGAAATCCAGCCCTTCGCCAAGTTCGCCGAAGTCCTCAACCTCCGCAAATCCCAGTCCCTCCCCGGTCTGACCCGCGCAGGGTGGCAGGGTGACTACCCGTCGCTCTACAACTTCCTCGGACCGGTCTGGGCCACGGGCGCTTCCTCCAACTACGAGAAGTACTCGAACCCGGAGTTCGACAAGCTCCTCAAGGAAGGCCTTGCCGCCAAGTCCACCACTGAGGCGAACGACAAGTTCAACAAGGCACAGGAGATCCTTTTCAAGGACCTTCCCGGCCTGCCGCTCTGGGATTACGCGAAGCCGATTGTGTGGAGCAACAACGTTGTGAAGGCCGAGACCGGCTGGAACGGCGGAGTCCTGTACTACAACATCACGGCCAAGTAATCACCACGATCTAACTTGCCGACAGGCGTTTTGGGGGTCCGGTCAACAGCCGGGCCCCCATTGTCCTGTACGGCAGGAAGGCACAAATGTCATCCCTTGCTTCCCTCCCGGAAGGCCGGTGATCCAGTGGTCCGCTTTATTCTTCGCCGGCTGCTCCAGGTAATTCCCGTCTTCCTAGGCACCACCCTGCTGGTCTATTACATGGTCTTCGCCCTCCCAGGTGACCCGATTGCGGCATTGTTCGGCGACCGCCAGCCACCGCAGGCGGTCATTGACACCCTGCGGACCCAGTACCACCTGGATGAACCGTTCTGGGTTCAGTACGGCATTTTCCTCAAGAACCTCTTCACCCTTAATCTGGGCAACGACTTCACCGGTCAGCCGATTGCGGCCACCCTGGGCAGGGTCTTCCCGGTCACGGCCATGCTGGCCGTAGAAGCCCTCATCATCCAGGCAGTCTTTGGGGTGGCCTTCGGCGTGTTTTCCGGTCTCCGCCGCGGCGGCTGGTTTGACTCCACAGTCCTGGTCGTCTCCCTTTTCGTTATCGCGGTCCCCACGTTCGTCCTGGGCTTCGTCTTCCAACTGGTCTTCGGCGTCAAACTGGGCTGGGCAAAACCCACTGTTGGTGCGAATGCGGACTGGGGCAACCTGCTGTTGCCCGCCGTCGTTCTGGGCCTGGTGTCGTTTGCGTACGTTCTGCGACTGACCCGCGCTTCGGTCAGTGAGAGCATGAACGCGGACTACGTCCGGACAGCCACAGCCAAGGGACTTTCCCGTCCCCGCGTTGTCATGGCCCACATCCTGCGCAATTCGCTGATCCCCGTGGTGACGTACCTTGGCGCGAACCTCGGCGGCCTCATGGGCGGCGCCATTGTCACGGAAGGTATCTTCAACGTTCCGGGAGTTGGAAACAAGCTATACCAGGCCGTTCTCCGGACCGAGGGTCCCACCATCGTTTCGATCGTCAGCGTGCTGGTGCTCGTCTTTGTGGTGGCCAACCTCCTCGTTGACCTCCTGTACGCCTGGCTCGACCCGAGGATCCGTTATGACCAGTAATCACAACCACTTTGTGGCGCCCATCGACGAGACACCGTTGCTGGCAACTGACGCCGTAAAGAACGACCAGGCACCGCTCAGCCTGTGGTCCGACGCCTGGCGGAAGCTCCGGCGTCGTCCGCTGTTCATCATTTCTGCGCTGCTCATCATTGCCCTGACGGTCATCGCACTGTTCCCGGGCCTGCTTTCGCAGGTAGCGCCGAACGATGGCTGCGAATTGGCCAACTCGGAGGCCGGTCCCACGGCCGGACACCCCTTCGGGTTCACGTTCCAGGGCTGCGACATCTACTCCCGCGTCATCCACGGAACCCAGGCGTCGCTGTCTGTGGGCGTTCTGTCCGTGCTGTGCGTGCTGATTATCGGCGTGACATTCGGGGCACTCGCCGGTTTCTACGGCGGCTGGCTCGACATCGTTCTTGCCCGTCTCGGTGACATCTTCTTCGCGTTGCCTTTGATTCTCGGCGCTCTGGTGATCACGCAGCTGCCGCTGTTCCGGGAGAACAAGAGCGTCTGGACCGTCGTGCTTGTCATCTCGCTCCTCGCCTGGCCCCAGATGGCACGCATCACCCGCGGTGCGGTCATTGAGGTGCGCAATGCCGACTTCGTCACGGCGGCCCGCTCGCTCGGCGTCTCCAGGTTTGGCGCCTTGATCCGCCACGTCCTGCCAAACGCCCTAGCGCCGATCATCGTGCTTGCCACCTTGGAACTGGGTGTGTTCATCGTGGCCGAAGCGACCCTATCGTTCCTGGGCATCGGCCTTCCCGAGGGCGTTATGTCCTGGGGGCATGACATCGCCGCAGCTCAGTCCTCCATTCGGACCAAGCCGGAAATCATGCTCTACCCCGCGGCGGCTCTGTCCATAACAGTGCTGAGCTTTATCATGCTCGGCGACGCCGTCCGTGACGCCCTCGACCCGAAGAGCCGGCAGCGATGAAAGACAAGAAGATGACAATTCCAGAGATCCGCGTCGACGAGACGGGGTACGCCGGCACCAGGCCGCTCCTGGAAATCCGCGACCTCGCCATCACGTTCAAGACCGGCGGCGGCGACGTCCAGGCGGTCCGGAACGCCCACCTGACCATCATGCCCGGCGAAACCGTGGCCATCGTGGGGGAGTCGGGATCAGGTAAGTCCACTACTGCCCTTGCCGCCATCGGTCTCCTGCCGAACAATGGCAGTGTTTCCGCCGGTCAGATCCTGCTCGACGGCGAGGACATCGCCCATGCCACTGAGCAGCGGATGATCGAACTGCGCGGCAACACCATTGGCATGGTCCCGCAGGACCCCATGTCCAACCTGAACCCGGTCTGGAAGATCGGTTACCAGGTCAAGGAAACCCTCAGGGCAAACGGCCGTCCCAGCGGGCCCGATGACATTGCCAAAGTACTGTCCGAGGCGGGTTTGCCGGATGCTCACCGGCGTGCAAAGCAGTATCCGCACGAATTCTCCGGCGGCATGCGGCAGCGTGCGCTGATCGCCATCGGACTGTCGTGCCAGCCGCGGCTTCTGATCGCCGATGAGCCGACGTCGGCGCTGGACGTCACGGTCCAGCGACAGATCCTGGATCACCTTGACACCATGACCACCGAACTGGGGACGTCCGTCCTGCTCATTACCCACGACCTGGGGCTTGCGGCAGAGCGTGCTGACAAAGTTGTGGTCATGTACCGGGGGCAGGTGGTGGAGGCCGGTCCTTCGCTGGAGTTGCTCCGGAATCCGCAGCACCCGTACACCAAGCGGCTGGTTGAGTCGGCGCCGTCACTGGCGAGCCGAAGGATCCAGGTCGCCAAGGAACAGGGCGTGGAAGCCTCAGACCTGCTCGCGCCGGCCGCGGAAACGTCCGTTTCGGAGAACGTGCTGCAGATCCAGGACCTGCGCAAGGTCTACAAGCTCCGCCAGGGCCTGGGGAAGACGACGGATTTCGCGGCCGTGGACGGGGTGAGCTTCGACGTGAAGCGGGGCACCACCACCGCGATCGTGGGCGAGTCCGGCTCCGGCAAATCCACCGTGGCAAAGATGGTGCTGCAGCTGGAGAAGCCGACGGACGGGAAGATCCTGTTCGACGGCGTCGACACGTCGCTGCTGAAGGCCAAGGAACTGTTCAAGTTCAGGCGGCGGGTGCAGCCGATCTTCCAAGATCCGTACGGCTCACTGGACCCGATGTACAACATTTTCCGTACCATTGAGGAGCCCCTGCGGGTCCACAAAATCGGGGACGCAGCCAGCCGGGAGAAGAAGGTCCGCGAGCTGCTCGACCAGGTATCGCTGCCGCAGTCCACCATGCAGCGTTATCCGAATGAGCTTTCAGGCGGCCAGCGCCAGCGTATTGCGATCGCACGCGCTTTGGCCCTGGACCCCGAAGTGATCATCTGCGACGAGGCTGTCTCGGCACTGGACGTTCTTGTCCAGGCCCAGGTACTCAATCTCCTGGCGGACCTGCAGACCAATTTGGGGCTGACCTACCTGTTCATCACCCACGACCTGGCTGTGGTCCGGCAGATTGCCGACCACGTGTGCGTAATGGAAAAGGGAAAGCTGGTGGAGACGGGCTCCACGGACGAGGTCTTCGACGCTCCGCAGCAGGATTACACCAAGGCACTGCTGAACGCCATCCCGGGAGCGAAGCTCATGCTCCCGCCCGAGGTGGCCTGACGCTTCGTTTGATTGAGTGGTTGGAGTCGGCGCCCTTGGGGCGCCGGCTCCATCCTTTTTCGCCCACCAAGCCCCGGATTCCCGTGAGCTTGGTCACCTAGGCGGCCGTGATGGGCGGCACTCTAACCCCCGCGGAGGAGGGTCCCGCTGCGATTTTTAGGCCAATAAAACCCTCAGCGTCTAGAATGATGGAAGGCGCCCTGTGTTAATGGGCCAATCCGTCGTGCGTTCCGGTTGGAAATGCGGCGATACAACAGCTGACTTCACCACTGAATCGAGCAATAACGCATGTCTGAAACCACCACCAACACTGCGGTAGCCACTGCATCACGCAGTGACCTGCGTAACGTCGCGATCGTGGCCCACGTTGACCACGGCAAGACCACTCTGGTCGACGCCATGCTCAAGCAGACCAACTCCTTTGCCGAACACAACCACCTTGAAGACCGCGTCATGGACTCCGGTGACCTTGAGAGGGAAAAGGGCATCACCATCCTGGCCAAGAACACCACCGTGGCCTACAACGGACCGTCGTCCAATGGTGAAACCATCACCATCAACGTGATCGACACCCCCGGCCACGCCGACTTCGGTGGCGAAGTGGAGCGCGGCCTGTCCATGGTGGACGGCGTTGTACTCCTCGTTGACGCTTCCGAGGGCCCGCTGCCCCAGACCCGCTTCGTGCTGCGCAAGGCCCTGGCCGCGCACCTGCCGGTCATCCTGCTGGTCAACAAAACGGACCGCCCCGACTCCCGCATCGAGGAAGTCGTCCACGAGTCCATGGACCTCCTCCTGGGCCTCGCCTCTGACCTTGCGGATGAAGTTCCGGACCTGGACCTGGACAAGATCCTCGAAGTTCCGGTTGTCTACGCAGCCGCCAAGGTAGGCCGTGCCTCCCTCGTGCAGCCTGCAGATGGCTCCGCCCCGGACAACGAGAACCTTGAGCCGCTGTTCAAAGCCATCATCGAGCACATCCCCGCGCCTACGTACAACCCGAATGGCGTGCTCCAGGCACACGTGACCAACCTCGACGCCTCCCCGTTCCTGGGCCGCCTCGCTCTGCTGCGCATCTACAACGGAACACTGCGCAAGGGCCAGACCGTTGCCTGGGCCCGCGCCAACGGCGAGCTCAAGAACGTCAAGATCACCGAACTGCTGGCTACCAAGGCCCTGGACCGTGTTCCGGCCGAGTCCGCCGGCCCGGGCGAAATCGTCGCCGTCGCCGGCATCGAGGAAATCACCATTGGTGAGACGCTGACCGATGTAGACAACCCGCAGCCGTTGCCGCTGATCACCGTGGATGATCCCGCGATCTCCATGACCATCGGTATCAACACCTCGCCGCTGGCTGGCCGGGTCAAGGGCGCCAAGGTCACGGCCCGCCAGGTGAAAGACCGCCTGGACAAGGAACTGATCGGTAACGTCTCCATCAAGGTTCTCCCCACTGAGCGTCCCGACGCCTGGGAAGTCCAGGGCCGTGGCGAGCTCGCGCTTGCCATCCTGGTTGAGCAGATGCGCCGTGAGGGCTTCGAACTGACGGTCGGCAAGCCGCAGGTTGTCACGAAGACCGTCGACGGCAAGATCCACGAGCCGATGGAACACATGACCATTGACGTACCGGAAGAGTACCTCGGTGCCGTCACCCAGCTGATGGCAGCCCGCAAGGGCCGCATGACCAACATGGCAAATCACGGCACCGGCTGGTGCCGGATGGAGTTCATCGTTCCGGCCCGTGGCCTGATCGGCTTCCGCACCAAGTTCCTCACCGACACCCGCGGTGCCGGCATTGCTTCCTCCATCGCCGAGGGCTACGAGCCGTGGGCCGGCCCCATCGAGTACCGCACCAACGGTTCGATCGTGGCTGACCGCTCTGGCGTGGTCACCCCGTTCGCGATGATCAAGCTCCAGGAACGCATGTCATTCTTCGTGCAGCCCACCTCCGAGGTCTACGAAGGCATGATCGTTGGCGAGAACTCACGCGCCGATGACATGGACGTGAACATCACCAGGGAAAAGCAGCTCACCAACATGCGTGCAGCGTCCTCGGACACCTTTGAGAACATGACCCCGCCGCGCAACCTGACCCTGGAAGAATCCTTGGAATTCGCCCGCGAAGACGAGTGCGTTGAGGTGACCCCGGAGTCCATCCGTATCCGGAAGCTCATCCTGGACGCCAGCGAACGCGCCAAGTCCAACCGCGCCCGCGCGAAGGTCTAAGCGCTAAGAGCCAACAAAACTGCCGGTACGGCGAGCGGGATACCCGCCGTCGTACCGGCAGTTTCTTTTTTGCCTGAAGCCAGCCGCGTGTGGAACTCAGCCGCGGGGGCGCCGTCGCGGCGGGGCGGGCGGCACTTCCTTCGCCGCCACCACGAGCTCCAAGGGGATCACGACGTCGGCCTGCCGCGTGCGGACCGTGCAGTGGCCGTCGTCGCAGGCCACCAGCAGCCCCAGCGCGTCGGTCAGGCCGCCGTCAATACGGTAGCGGACCACCACCCGGGTTCCCGCCGTAGCAGCAGCCAGGAATTCCGCGGGCGAAGGCGTAGTGAGACTCACCACTTCATACTAAGTGGGCTGGCTAGGTTCGCGGGAACGGGCTGGGAGATAATAGGCTCAGTAGTCAACAGTCCGGCCCACCGTGCCGGATTCAGAGCCGGCGGCCGCCGGAAAATCGTGGAGAGGCAAGGGACGTGACGTACGTAATCGCGCAGCCGTGTGTAGATGTCAAGGACAAGGCATGCATCGAAGAATGCCCCGTTGATTGCATCTATGAGGGTGAGCGTTCCCTGTACATCCATCCGGATGAGTGCGTCGACTGTGGGGCCTGTGAACCGGTGTGTCCGGTCGAGGCAATTTACTACGAGGATGACACCCCCGAAGAGTGGGCCGATTACTACAAGGCCAACGTCGAGTTCTTCGATGACCTGGGCTCGCCCGGCGGCGCTGCCAAGATCGGCAACACCGGCAAGGACCACCCGATGATCGCCGCCCTTCCGCCGCAGAACCAAGACTGACCCGGGCCCACCGTTGACCGCAGCCGTGAACAGCTTTGGCCTGAACCTGCCCGACTACCCTTGGGAGGCGATGGCGCCGTACCTTGCCAAGGCTTCGGAGTACCCTGGCGGGGCCGTGAATCTCTCCATCGGCACTCCGGTGGACCCGACCCCCGCTTTGATCCAGGAAGCCCTGAGGGCCGCGGCGAATGCCCCCGGCTACCCCACGGTCCACGGCGCGGTTCCGCTGCGGGAGGCCATCGCGGCATGGTTCGAACGTCGCCGGGGCGTTCCCGGACTGGACCCGAAGGACATCATGCCCACGGTCGGTTCCAAGGAACTGGTGGCGTGGCTGCCGCTGCTGTTGGGGCTCAAGCCGGGCGACGTCGTCGTCCGTCCCAAAGTTGCCTACCCCACCTATGACATCGGGGCCACGTTTGCCGGCGTCACGTCGGTCGCCACGGACAACCTCGACGAACTCGATGATGCTACCCGCGCACGCGTGCGGCTGATCTGGGTCAATTCACCGGGAAACCCCACCGGCAGTGTCCGGGACGTTGCGTCCCTGAAGGCGCTGGTGGCGCAGGCGCGGGAAATCGGTGCCGTCGTGGCGTCGGACGAGTGCTACGCCGAGCTCGGTTGGGGCAGCTGGGACGTTCAACGGGGCGGTCAGCCGGTGCCCAGCATCCTGGACCCCCGCGTGGCCGGCGGCTCCCATGAGGGGCTCCTGGCCGTTTACTCACTGAGCAAGCAGTCCAACGTGGCCGGTTACCGCGCGGCCTTTGTGGCCGGCGATCCCGTGATCATGGCCAATCTGGTCAACAGCCGCAAACACGCGGGCATGATCGTTCCGTACCCGGTGCAGGAGGCCATGCGCGTGGCCCTGGGCGATGACGCCCATGTCAATACGCAGAAGGACCTTTACCGCGGCCGCCGGGAGCGCCTGTTGCCCGCACTGCAGGAATTCGGCCTGGAGATCAAGGAATCCGACGCCGGACTGTACCTTTGGTCCACCGCAGGGGAGAGCACCTGGGAGAGCGTGGACCGTCTCGCTGCCCGCGGCATTGTGGTGGGGCCGGGCGTGTTCTACGGCGAGGCAGGCAACGGATTTGTGCGTGTTGCGCTCACCGGCACTGACGAGCGGATCGACGCAGCAGTCGCCCGGCTGGCCGCCACGCCGTAACAATGGTGTGACTCGCGCCACAATGACCGCCGTTTGCGGGCATTTCGGCCGTCGTCGATTAGTGGCACACGCCAGGGGGCGGTACTTTTTAAGTGACTATCAATGGTGGCTTTCTACAAGATGGCAGCCCGGGTGTTGTAATCCTGAACGATCAGGGACAGTGCGCGGCTCACCGGATGTTGGATCAAGCTTTCGACAGAGGCCCAGACGCCTCATGAAGGGGACTCCATGACTGAGACCAACAGCGCAACCCTGCACCATGCAGGTGGCGAGCTCAAGCTCCCGCGCATCCAGGTTGTTGAAGGAAACGAAGGCTACGACGTTTCCAAGTTGCTCAAGCAGACGGGCGCAGTCACTTTTGACCCCGGCTTCATGAACACCGCGGCAACTACTTCCGCTATTACCTACATCGACGGCGATGCCGGAATCCTGCGCTACCGCGGATACCCCATCGAGCAGCTGGCACAGCACTCGAGCTTCCTGGAAGTGTCCTACCTGCTGATCTACGGCAACCTGCCCACGCCGGCCGAACTGGACGCATTCGACCAGAAGATCCGCCGCCACACACTGCTGCACGAGGAGCTCAAGGGCTTCTTCGGCGGCTTCCCGCGTGACGCCCACCCCATGCCCGTGCTGTCTTCGGCGGTTTCTGCGCTGTCCACGTTCTACCAGGACTCCCTGGACCCGTTCAACGCTGAACAGGTGGAAGTCTCCACGATCCGCCTCATGGCCAAGATGCCGGTCATCGCTGCCTACGCGCTGAAGAAGAGCATTGGCCAGCCGATGCTGTACCCGGACAACTCGCACAACCTGGTGGAGAACTTCCTGCGGCTGAGCTTCGGCCTGCCGGCAGAGCAGTACGAGGTGGACCCGGTCATCGCCAAGGCACTGGACCTGCTGCTGATCCTGCACGCGGACCACGAGCAGAACTGTTCAACCTCCACCGTGCGCCTGGTCGGTTCTTCGAACGCCAACCTGTTCGCATCGGTTTCGGCAGGCATCAACGCCCTCTTCGGTCCCGCCCACGGCGGCGCCAACGAAGCAGTGCTGAAGATGCTCCGCCAGATCCAGGCCGACGGCACCAAGCCCGAGGACTACATGGAGAAGGTCAAGAACAAGGAAGACGGCGTCCGCCTCATGGGCTTCGGACACCGTGTCTACAAGAATTACGATCCCCGCGCCAAGATCGTCAAGGCCACTGCCCACGAGATCCTCACCAAGCTCGGCGGCAACGACGAACTGCTGGATATCGCCATGCGGCTCGAAGAGAAGGCGCTGAACGATGACTACTTCATCCAGCGAAAGCTCTACCCGAACGTGGACTTCTACACCGGCCTGATCTACAAGGCCATGGGCTTCCCGGAGAAGATGTTCACGGTGCTGTTCGCCATCGGCCGCCTGCCGGGCTGGATCGCCCAGTGGCGTGAAATGATCAGCGATCCCAACACCAAGATCGGCCGCCCGCGCCAGCTGTACATCGGCGAACCCGAGCGCGATTACCCGGTGCGCTGATCCACACCAACTGAATTACGACGTCGGCCGGTAACCTTCTCCGCGAAGGTGACCGGCCGACGTCGTTAAGCCCCACTAACAGCAACGCGGGGTCACTCCACGCCCAATAAAACGTCCCGGAAGGGCGTTAAGTGACTCCGCGTTGGCGTTTAAGAGGCGTAGCCGAGGGGATTGTTCTTCTGCCAGCGCCAGTGGTCCTCGCACATCTGGTCCACTGTCTTGGTGGTGGACCAGCTGAGGTCGGCGAGGGCGGAGGTGGCGTCGGCCCAGAAGGCGGGGAGGTCGCCGGCGCGCCGTGCGGTGATCTCGTAGGGGATCGGCTGGCCCACGGCCTTCTCGAAGGAGCGCAGGACTTCCAAGACGGAGGATCCCTTGCCGGAGCCAAGGTTCCAGCGGAAGACGCCTGCGCGCTCTGCTACGTGGTTGAGCGCGGCCACGTGCCCGCCGGCGAGGTCGACGACGTGGATGTAGTCCCGGAGGCAGGTTCCGTCGGGGGTGTCGTAGTCGCCGCCGAAGACCATCAGTTTCTCGCGGCGCCCCACCGCTACCTGGGCGATGAAGGGCACCAGGTTGTTGGGGATGCCCTGGGGGTCCTCGCCGATCCGGCCGGACGGGTGGGCGCCCACCGGGTTGAAGTAGCGCAGCAGGGCTATATGCCAGCGGGGATCGGCGTCGCCGAGGTCCGAGAGGATGTCCTCGATCTGTTCCTTGGTGCGGCCGTAAGGGTTGTTGGCGCCGATTTCCATCTTTTCCACGTAGGGGATGGGATTGTGCTCGCCGTAGACGGTGGCGGAGGAGCTGAAGACGATGGAGCGGACGTCGTGGCGGTCCATGACCCGGATCAGGTTCAGGGTGCCCACGAGGTTGTTGTAGTAGTACTTCAGCGGTTCCCGGACGGACTCGCCCACGGCCTTGAGCCCGGCGAAGTGGATGACGGCGTCGATCGCGTTGGCGGCGAAGACGCGTTCGACTGCTGCCTCGTCAACCAGGTCCACGTTGTGGAAGTCAGCGGTTTTGCCACTGAGCTCGGCAACCCGGCGCAGGGATTCCTCGCTGGAGTTCACCAGATTGTCGACGACCACCACGTCATGACCGGCTTCCTGCAGGGACAAAACAGTGTGGGAGCCGATGTACCCGGTGCCACCTGTGACCAGAATTTTCATGCCCCCAACGCTATCCCACATCCGTGGATAAGTGGATTACCGCACGGGTGTGCTAAATAGTACTAGTGCCTAAAATTGTTGATGCCGAAGCCCGGCGCACGGATATTGTTGCAGCGGTCTTCCGGATCATCGCCGTGGATGGGCTGGAGCGCGCTTCGCTGCGGGAGGTTGCAGACGAGGCGGGCCTCGCGGTTGGCTCCGTCCGGCATTACTTTGCCGGCAGCGAGGAAATGCTCAGTCACTCCTTCGCCGTGGTGGTGGACCGCATAACGGCCCGGCTCCAGGCCGCACTGCCTGCCGTCACTGAGAACACAAGCGCCAGTGGTCAGCACCGCGAGGCCGTATTAACCCTGCTGGGTGAACTCCTGCCCCTCGATGAGGAGCGGGCAGTGGACATCTGCGTCTGGATGGCCTTCCGGAACGCTGCCCGGATCCGTCCCTTCCTGGCCCCGATCGGGGACCGGAGCCACCGGGAGGTGGCCGCCGTCATCGGGCAGGTGGTCAGCAGCCTCGTGACGGACGACGGCGACGGGCACCACCCGCTGGTGGTCGAGGCCGAGCGCCTGCTGGCCACCATCGACGGGCTGTGCATGCACGCCCTCCTGCAGCCCGAATGGATGACGGCGGCAATGTGCCGCGACGTCCTGGAGCGGCATTTGACCAGCCTGGCTGTCCCGGTGGCCTGACCAACTGTCGGCCGACACGTCCGGCGGCATCGGGAATAGACTGGGAGGCGGGGGAGCGGAGCCGGGGCACCCGCGCCGGATCAGGCAGGCCACAGGAGGAATAGGGATGAACCAAATTGGCGGTTCCGACTGGCAGATCACCACGGATACATCCGGGCCGCTGATGATTGCACTGTTTGTCCGAGACACGGCCGGCCTTGACGGTGCCGGTCACCCGGCGTTGTCGCACGCGTCTCCCAAAATCCGGCCCTCGGACCATTCACATCTCACTGCAGAGGTAGGCGGACTGAGCGCGCTCAAGACTGAGTGGGAAGCCTGGTGGGAGCAGTTACTGAAGGCGTATCCACAGACATCGCCGGAGCTGACCCCGCCTGAATTTGAGGCCTTCGGCAATTCCCCGGCACTCCAGCGCGTCCTGCAGGCACACTTCGGTGCCGCCCTGACGTGGGCCCGCGAACGCCGCAGTGAATATGCCCGGCTTGAAGCTGAGCGCGTGGCCAGCGGATCAGACCAGCTGTTGGGCGAAATGGTGGGTGACCGGCTGATGGAGGTTGGCCGCAAGGCCAGGGACTTCAACCTGACCATTATTGAGCTGCCATTGGATGAGCAGCGGGCCTGGTATCTGGAGCCGGACAAGATTCTCATGAGCCACGAGCTGATGTCCCAGCCGGAACTCTTCCGCAGCTACGTCCAGCCGGTGGTGGAGATCCTGGTCTGAGGAAGCTGCATCCGCATGGCGGTCCTCAGGTGCCTGTGCCTGCCGGTGCCACCGTGATCCGGACCTGGCCATCCGCAGCGTCCGACTCCTGCCATCCGTCAGCATCCTGACGCTGCCAGCTCCTGCCTGAGACATCAACCCGCGTCACCGCCAGTTCCTTGGCGTTGGCAACCGCCCACTGAGCCACGGACCAGGCCTGGCTGCCGCTGGCCTCAACCACCAGTGTGTCGCCTTCCGTGACGGTGCCAAGGGGCCCGTACGCCGCGGCAAGCCCGCTCTCAACTGTCGACGGGAGGCCGGCCTCCTGCGGCGCGCGCAGAGTACAGCGCACAGACTCCGGGGTTTGTCCCGTCAGGCCTGAGGCGAACGAGCGGCCCATGTCCTCGTGCTGGGCATACGCGCGGGGATACGCCGAGCGCTGGACCCGCTGGGCGGCGTCGGTAATCTCCAGTGACTCATAGGCGGGAATTTTGACCAGAGCATCGTAGAAGGCGTTGGTGGCGTAGTAAGGATCCATGACCTGAGCCTCCGTTCCCCACCCCTGCGAGGGCCGTTGCTGGAACAGCCCGCGGGAATCGGGGCCGGCCTGATCGCCGTGCACGATGTTGCGCAGCTTGGACTCCTGCATGGCCGTAGCGAGGGCGATGCTGGCAGCCCGCGGCGGAAGCCCGCGCCGCACGGCCAGAGCCGTGATCAGGGCGGCATTACCAGCCTGGTCGGTTGCCAGCTCGGCGCTCTGCGTACCGACGTCGGCTGTGCAGCGCTCCGTAACCAGGGTTTCGGAGCGCTGCAGGAAGGACACAGCTGTATAGATCCCGCCGCCTACCAGAGCCAGAGTCAGCAGAAGCACGGCAAAGCGCCGTACACCACGTCCACGTGCCACTGACAGGTCAGTTAGCGTGGAGGGCGTCGTTGAGTTCCACGGTCTGGCCCTTGCGCGGCAGCGCCTCCACGGCGCCGGTGGTGGAGTTGCGCCGGAACAGGAGGTTGGGGACGCCGGACAGTTCAGCGGCCTTCACGATTTTGGTGGTGTCTTCGCCGACCTCGTCCTTGGGGCCGGGAACGCGGACACGGGTTCCTGCCGTGACGTAGAGCCCTGCTTCCACCACCGAGTCGTCGCCGATGCTGATACCGACGCCGGAGTTGGCGCCCAGCAGGACGCGTTGGCCGATGGAGATTTTTTCCTTGCCGCCACCGGAGAGAGTGCCCATGATCGATGCGCCGCCGCCCACGTCACTGCCGTCGCCTGCGACAACGCCGGCGGAGATGCGGCCCTCGACCATGGACGTGCCCAGCGTGCCGGCATTGAAGTTCACGAAGCCTTCGTGCATGACGGTGGTGCCTTCGGCGAGGTGGGCGCCAAGGCGGACGCGGTCGGCGTCGGCAATCCGGACACCGGAGGGCACCACGTAATCCACCATGCGGGGAAACTTGTCGATTCCGTAGACGGTGACAGCGCCGCGGCGGCGCAGCTTGGCACGGGTCAGTTCGAAGCCCTCCACGGCGGCGGGCCCGAAGTTGGTCCAGACGACGTTGGCGAGTTTGCCGAAGACGCCGTCCAGATTGATGCTGTTGGGCTTGACCAGGCGGTGGGACAGTAGGTGCAGACGCAGGTAGGCATCGGCTGTGTCGGCGGGTGCTTCGTCCAGGTTGATCTGGACGAAGACCACCTTCTGCTCGGTCCCGCGGTCCGGGTCGGTGCCGTCTTCGGCAAGCCGGAGGAGGGTTTCGTCCGCGTTTTCCACCGCGCGCAGCTTTTCGGCGGCAATGCCCAGGGCCGGGGCAGGGAACCAGACGTCGAGGACGGTTCCGGCGGCTACGGTAGCCAGGCCGAAGCCGTAGGCGGAGCGTTCGTCGGTGGTGGTGTTCTGGTTTTCGGGCACGGCAGAAGTAGCGGTCTCAGTCATGGCCCCAGTCTAGCGAGAGGCGGCCACCCGGTTCGAACTAGACTGGCAACGTGACTGCCGATACCGCTGCCTCCGAGTCCTTGACCTCGCCTCTGGACCTGCGCCAGGACGTTGCCCTCCTGACTGCTGCCCTGATGGACATCAACAGTGTGTCCGGGAATGAGACGGAGCTCGCCGACGCCGTCGACGCCGCCCTGCGGACCGTACCCGGGCTCCAAATAGTCCGCGACGGCGACTCCATCATCGCCCGCACCGAACTGGGGCTGCCGGAGCGGGTCATCCTCGCCGGGCATCTGGACACGGTGCCGCTGCCGGTCACCGACGGCGCCCGCGGAACGGTGCCTTCCACCTGGGAATCCGGCATTGCAGGGGAGGGCATCCTGTACGGGCGCGGAGCGACGGATATGAAGGGCGGCGTCGCGGTCCAGCTCGCGCTGGCGGCCACAATGTTCGACGGCGGCGCGTCGCCGCAGCGGGACGTCACCTTTATCTTCTACGACCATGAGGAAGTGGAAGCGGTGAAAAGCGGCCTGGGCCGCCTGGTCCGCAACCACGGCCATCTCCTTGACGGTGACTTTGCCATCCTGCTCGAACCGACCCACGGCACAGTGGAGGGTGGCTGCAACGGCACAAGCCGCTTCGAAGCCACCACCGTGGGGGAGGCCGCACATTCGGCACGGGCGTGGATGGGCAGCAACGCCATTCACGCTGCGGCGCCCATCCTTGCCCGCCTGGCAGCCTACGAACCACGGACCATCAACGTTGACGGCCTGGACTACCGGGAAAGCCTCAACGCCGTGAAGATCAACGGCGGCACAGCGGGCAACGTCATTCCGGACCGCTGCGTGGTGGAAATCAACTACCGCTTCGCGCCGGACAAGTCCCCGGACCAGGCGGAGGCGCACGTCCGGGAACTGCTGGAAGGCTTCGAGGTTGTCCGCACTGACGCGGCGGCCGGCGCCCGGCCGGGACTCAATCACCCTGCTGCCGCGTCCTTTGTGGCCGCGGTCGGTGCCGAGCCCAAACCGAAATACGGCTGGACCGACGTCGCACGCTTCAGCGAACTGGGCATCCCGGCGGTGAACTTCGGCCCCGGCGATCCGCTGCTGGCCCACAAGGACGACGAGCACGTGGATGCTGACGCCATCCGGGAATGCCTCCGGGCGCTGCGAAGCTGGCTGTCTGCTGAATAACAGCAGAAGAGTCGCTTAACAGCAGGAGGGTCCGCAGCCGACAGGCTGCGGACCCTCCTGCATGAATGGCCGGTGCTGCTACTTCGCGTCCGGAAGTTCCGGAGCCACGACGGCGGTCGGCGCCTTCGCGACACCGCCCGCGGCCTTATTGGATCCACGGCGTTCGATCCAGACAGCGATCCGGGACACGATGATGTTGATCGTGATGTAGATGGCCGCGGCGACGAAGAAGATGGGGAACAGGAAGGCGTTCCCCAGGAAGTCGGCCATCACCTGGACTGCCCGGAGGAGCTCGCCGTAGGCCACGATGTAGCCAAGCGAGGTGTCCTTCAGGAGCACCACGAGCTGGGCAACCAGCGATGGCATCATCCGCCGGACAGCCTGCGGCAGCTCGATCAGCATCCGTGACTGGAAGCTGGTCAGCCCGATGGTCAGGCCTGCTTCCCGCTGACCTTTGGGCAGGGACTGGATGCCGGCCCGGATGATCTCCGCGAAAATGGCCGAGTTGTAGAGGACAAGCCCGGCAATCACCGCGACGAAGGAGCTGGTGCCGAACACCAGCAGCACAAACAGCATCATCAGGACCACCGGCATGCCACGCAGGAACTCGAGGACCACACGGGTGGGGATCCGGATCCAGGCGACCAGGGAGATCCGCAGCAGGCAGAGCATCAGACCCAGGGGGAATGCGATGACTGCGGCGATGGCGGCGGCACTGAGCGTGGCGCCGATGCCGTTGCCCAGGAGCCTCCAAACATCGGCGCGGGTGAAGATGGCCCAGCGGCGGCCTTCAAAAATGCCCTGCTGGGCCAACGTCATGACGATGAAGGCGAGCAGGCCGAGAATCAGGATGGAGCCGATCACCGAACCGATCAGTGATACCCGGCGTGCTTTCGGACCGGGGACGTCGTAAAGGACTGAAGTCATCGGGCAATCGCCACCTTTCGCTCCACCGTGCTCGCCAGAATGCCCAGCGGGATGGTGAGGAGCAGATAGAAGAATGCCACGCCGAGCAGCACGGCCATGACCTGGTCGCCGTTGGCGTTGGCCATCTGGCGGCCGTAGCCGAACAGTTCAAGCACGAAGAAAGCGCCTGCCACTGAAGAGTTTTTGACGAGGGCGATGATGATGTTGATCAACGGCGGGATCACCGTCCGCAGGGCCTGGGGCAGGATGATCAGGGAAAGCACCTGGCCGAACTTCATGCCGATGCTGCGTGCGGCTTCGGCCTGGCCGATCGGAACGCTGTTGACGCCGGAGCGGACAGCTTCGGCGATGAAAGCGGCGGTATATGCACTGAGGGCAATGATGGCAGCGACCTCGAACTGCTCGAATGTCACGCCGAGGCGTGGCAGGACGATCGCTGCAAAAAAGAACGCAATGGTCAGCGGGGTGTTCCGCAGTACTTCCACATATACGGTGCTGAACCCGCGGAGGGCCGCAACGGGGGAGACACGGGCTGCTGCCAAAAGTGTTCCCACGATCAGTGCGATGATCCCCGAGACGACAGAAAGGAAGAGAGTGCGGAGAAGGCCTTCCCAGTACAGGGGGAGGTTTTCAATGATGACGTCCATAGGATCCTTCGGCTCTGGGCGTTGGGGGTGAAGACAGGAAACGGTTGCCGGGACGAAGCTGGTGGCCTCGTCCCGGCAACCTCAGGCGCTGCTTAGTAGCGGTTGATCTTGGGCAGAGCCGGGGCCGTCTTGATGACGGTGCCCGCGGTGGCTTCCCAGGCCTTCTTGTAGGACCCGTCCTTGTCGAATGCCTCAAGCTGGTCGTTGATCCAGTTGCGGAACTCGGTGTCACCCTTCTTCAGGCCGATGCCGTAAGGCTCCTTGGTGAAGGTTTCATCCGAAGCAAGCTTGAAGGCCTCAGGCTCCTTGTCCACAAAGCCGGCGAGGATCACGTTGTCCGTGGTGATGGCTTCAACCTGCTTGTTGCGCAGCGGCTCGAGGCAAGCGGAGTATGTGGCTGCAGGAACCAGCTCGGCCTTGTACTTGTCCACAATGGTGGCAGCAGGGGTTGAACCGGTAACCGAGCAAACCTTCTTGCCGGCGACGTCTTCAGGCTTCTTGATGGTGTCGTTGTCCTTGTTCACCATCAGTGCCTGGCCGGCCTCGTAGTACGGACCGGCAAAGTCAACAACCGTTTTGCGCTTGTCGTTGATGGTGTAGGTCGCGATGACCAGGTCCACCTTGCCCTGCTCGATGAACGGTTCGCGGTTGGCAGAGACAGTCTCAGACCATTCGATCTTGTCAGCCGCGATACCCAGCTTGGCGGCGATCAACTTGCCCATCTCGACGTCAAAGCCGACCGGCTTGCCGTCAAGGCCAACCTGGCCGAAGAGCGGCTGGTCGTACTTGGTGCCGATCTTGATGGTGCCTGCACTCGAAAGTTTCGCCATGGTGGTGCCGGCGGCAAAGGTGGGCTTCTCGGCAACCTTCGGATCGCTGGTGGTGCCGGGCGTGCTTCCGCCACATGCGCTCAGGGACAGGGCCAGGGCAGCGGTAGCCGCCACGAAGAACGACTTCCGCCGGGTCATAAATGCCTTCATGACATTCCTTTCATTGATCGGCCGTGGGTCACGGCCTGGGTGCGAACTGGAGTGTTTGTTCGTTTTTGGGTTACTAGTGGGTAAGCAGCTTGGACAGGAAGTCCTTTGCGCGGTCGCTCTTGGGTTTGGTGAAGAATTCCTCCGGCGTGGCGTCTTCAACGATCTGGCCGTCAGCCATAAAGACCACGCGGTCCGCGGCCTTCCGGGCGAAGCCCATCTCGTGGGTGACCACCACCATGGTCATTCCCTCCTTGGCCAGCTGGATCATGACGTCGAGGACTTCATTGATCATTTCGGGGTCCAGGGCCGAGGTTGGCTCATCAAAGAGCATGACCTTCGGTTTCATCGCCAGGGCACGGGCAATGGCCACGCGCTGTTGCTGACCGCCGGAGAGCTGCGCCGGGAGCTTGGGCGCCTGGTGTCCCACACCCACACGCTCGAGCAACGCCATGGCTTCCTTGTCCGCCTGCTGCTTGGGCACACCTTTGACTTTGATGGGCCCCAGGGTCACGTTTTCCAGGATGGTCTTGTGCGCGAACAGGTTGAAGGACTGGAAGACCATGCCGACGTCGGCCCGAAGCTGCGCCAGTTCCTTCCCCTCCTCCGGCAGCACCTTGCCGTCGATGCTGATGCTGCCGCCCTCGATGGTTTCCAGGCGGTTGATGGCACGGCACAGCGTGGACTTGCCGGAACCTGATGGCCCGATAACCACAACAACTTCGCCCTTGCGGACGTGCAGGTTGATGTCTTTCAGAACGTGCAGCTGTCCGTAATGCTTATTCACACCATTCAGGGAGACGAGCGCGTCGCCGGGCACAGGAGTAGTCATAAGAAGAATCTAGCGAACAATGGCTGGTTATGAACTGAATCACCCCAAGTTCGCGCGGATCGTGATTCAAGAGATACCTGCCGCCATGGGCGCGGCCGTGGGGCTAGCCTTGGGAGATGAGCATCAACGCAGATCCGGCTAAAACTTCCCAGCCGCGCCGCAAGGGTCCCCTGGAACTCCGCCGCAAGCAGGCTGCGGTGGAAATGTCTGACCAGCATCTGCTTGATACCAAAGGGCCTGGCCAGTTTGTCCACACTGATCCTTGGCGCGTCATGCGGATCCAGAGCGAGTTTGTTGAGGGCTTCGGGGCCCTGGCGGACCTCGGCCCTGCTGTCAGCGTCTTCGGTTCGGCCAGGACCAAGCCAGGCAGCCAGTACTACGACATGGGTGTCGAAGTTGGCCGGCACCTCGCAGCCGCCGGCGTGGCGGTCATCACCGGGGGAGGGCCCGGCTCCATGGAAGCGGCCAACCGCGGCACCGTCGAAGCCAACGGCGTCTCCGTTGGCCTGGGTATTGAACTGCCCTTTGAGCAGGGCCTGAACCAGTGGGTGGACCTCGGCATCAACTTCCGCTACTTCTTTGCACGGAAGACGATGTTCGTGAAATACGCCCAGGGATTCATCGTCCTGCCGGGCGGACTGGGCACTTTGGACGAACTTTTCGAGGCCATGGTCCTGGTCCAGACCCGCAAGGTGACGTCGTTTCCCATCGTCCTGCTCGGCGTCGCCTTCTGGGGTCCCATGATCGAATGGATCCGGGGAACCCTAGTGGCAGAAGGAATGGTCTCGGAAAAGGACCTGGACCTGATCCAGCTTGTTGACGACCCTGCCGAGGCGGTGGACCGGGTGCTGCATGAAGGCATCACGCCCTCGCTGAATGGAGAGCAGCGGCCTGAATAGCCAGCCCGCGCAGCCCGGCTGTCCGGATCTGGCACGATGGGTGCTGTGAGTTTTTTCCTGGTCTTCCTCGCCATCGTGCTGATCGGCGCCACACTGTGGGCTGGCACCGGTGGCCCCCGCGGGATCCTGCGCAGGTTCCGCCGGAACGGAGCACCGGATGACGGCGCACCAGCAGCCGAAACCGACCCCGCCACAACGGATCCAGCCGGACCGGACCCAACCACAACTAACCCGGCCGGACCGGACCCAACCACAACGAACCCGGCCGGACCGGACCCCGCCACAACCGTCTCAGCCGGAACGGACCTGGCCGAACGTGGTCTTCTGACCGGCGGGTTCGAACAGCCGCCCGCAAATCTTCCGCCGGTGCTGCTGCCTGCGGAAGCGTCACCGGCCGACATCGACCGGATTCGTTTCTCCCTTGGACTCCGCGGTTACCGGATGGACCAGGTGGACCAGGTCCTTGACGAACTGCGGGACCAGTTGGCCGCCAAGGATGAGGAAGTGGCCAGGCTCCGGGCACGCCTGCTTGACGCCGAACGGGTAGCCCGGCCGGAGCCAGGCGCTTGAGCACCAATACAGGCGACCGGACCGGCACTGCGGCCTCGGTCAGCGCCTTTGCCGCCCGCGCCCAGGATGCGCTCCGGCGTTGGCCGTGGTGGCTGCAGGTGGGTGTCCTTTACGTCGTGGCGAGGCTGGTCAGCGCCTGTGTTTTCATGGCTGCAGCGCTTCACCAGGGGCCGAATCCCTGGTTTCCTCCAACGCCTGACTACTGGAACTTCATCAACATCTGGGACGCGCGCTGGTATGGGCGGATCGTTACCGACGGTTACCCGTCCGTCCTCCCGAAGGACGAGGCGGGCAACGTCCAGGAAAATGCATGGGCGTTCTATCCTCTCTTTCCGGCTCTGGGACGGGCCCTCTCGGGACTGACAGGGTGGAGCGCGGCCGCGTCGCTGACGGTCATCGCAGTGCTTTCAGGCCTGGCGGCGGCACTCGCTGTCTACAGCCTGTTCAGGCATAAGGCTCCGCACGGTACAGCCCTTTGGGGGGTCGCATTCTTCGCGACTTCTCCAGTGTCCGCCATTCTCCAGGTTCCCTACGCGGAGCCCTTGACCCTCTTCCTGCTTGCCACGGCGCTGCTGCTGGTCATCAGGCATCGCTACCTCTGGGCCATGCCGGTGGTTCTCGTGTTGTGCCTGTCCCGCCCCGTGGGGGTCCCTTTCGCAGCAATGCTGGGACTCCTGTTCATCTTCGGGCTGGCGGCACGCGTCCGCGGCGATCAGCAGGTCTCCACCCCAAGCCTGCGTGAACTGGCTTCGCTGGCCGGCCTCACCGCTTTGTGCGGCCTCGCGGCGTTGCTCTGGCCCGCTGCGGCGTGGGCGGCCACCGGCGATATTGAGGCCTATACCAAGACCGAAACAGTGTGGCGCGGCCACGACCTTGTGCTTTTCAAACCGTGGTTCGACACCGGCGTCGACCTCTTTGGGCCCGTCCTGGGTGTGCTGGCGCCATTTGTCTTTGCGGCCCTGTTCGGGCTCATGCTGTTCACTCCGCCGGTGGTGCGGCTCGGCGTCGAGCTCCGCCTGTGGTGTGCCTGCTACATGGGCTATCTGCTGCTTTTCCTGCACCCGCAGACCAGCACTTTCCGAATGCTGCTTCCGCTTTTCCCGCTCGCCCTGGCCGCCGCGCTGCTGTCCCGGTCCCGTGCCTACCGCGGCACGGTGGTGACAATGTTTGTGCTGCTCCAGATCGTCTGGGTCGTCTGGCTATGGGCGTGGGCCCAACTCCCCGGCGGCGGCGATTATCCGCCGTGACAGCGTGCGCCGCCGGGCCGGTCATTCGGCCGATGCGACGCGGCCGGAAATGTCCATCGATTAGCTACGTGCGGGTAATTACAGGATAATAGTTAGTAAGCAAGGACAAAATCATTCAGAAATGTTCAGCCATGGCGGCATCAGTACGGGCCGCCATAGCGGCTTGATATGACCATGCGGACACAGCCCGCCCGGGCTGCTATGTCCTGGGACTAAATGGAGGGGAAATTCCTCATGGCGGCTATGAAACCACGCACCGGCGACGGCCCTATGGAAGTCACCAAAGAGGGCCGCAGCCTGATCATGCGCGTTCCGCTCGAAGGCGGCGGACGGCTTGTGGTCGAACTGAACGCGGCGGAGGCGGCCAATCTTAAGGAATGCCTCGTAGGCGTTACCGAATAATCCCGCCTTGCCAGGGTCCGCAGCTTGATGCTGCGGGCCCTGTTCTGTTTTGGCCCCGTTTATTGGGGCCCGTTTTATTGGGGCCCTGTCAATATCGGGTCCTCTTAATTGGGCCCGGTCTTATTTCTTGACTGCCACCAGCAGGCCGTCGCCGGTGGGGAGCATTGCAGCTGCCAGGCGGTCGTCGTCGCGGATGGCCTTGCCCACTTGGCGGAGAACCACGGTATTGGCGTCCCGGGCTGCGGGGTTGGCCACGCGGTCCTTGTCCAGAGCGTCATTGATGATCAGGAGGCCGCCGGCCTTCAGAAGCCGGATGGCCTGCTCAACATAGCCCGGCAGCCCGGGCTTGTCAGCATCGATAAAGACCAGGTCATAAGCGGCGTCGGTCAGGCGCGGCAGCACATCGCCTGCACGGCCGGAGATGGTGCGGGTACGGTTGGCCGGGCTGCCGGCTTCCGAGAACGCCTCGCGGGCGGCCTTCAAATGCTCGACGTCAACGTCGATGGTGGTGAGAACGGCCTGCGGGCCGAGGCCCCGAAGGATGCAGACTCCCGAGACGCCTGCCCCTGTCCCGATTTCGACGGCGGTCTGGGCCTTGGATCCGGCAGCAAGCACCGTGAGGACCGCTCCAACACCCCGGCTGATGGGCGTCACCCCCAGCTCGAAGGAGCGCTCCCTCGCCCGAAGCATGACCTCGTCCTCTACGGGCAGATCTTCTGCATAGGACCAGCTCGTGGACTTGTCGGCGCTCATGGGTATTCGCTTTCTGGGCGGCAGGGGAGTGTTTAGTACAGCCTACTGTGTCTGCGGGTACCATCCCGGGAGGGTAACCAGTTGCGCCTTTGGCTGAAAACAACTCCGGCCAGGTAATTCCCAGCCAATTTTGAAATGATTAGTATCCGGTCATCCGCAAGGCGGCCGGCGCCGAACCAGAGATGTCAAATTATCCGGGCGCAAGCAATGCACGAGGGGAGTGGACGATGTCAGCATCAGGCGTGGCACCTGTCCCTGCAACACAGGATTCCGCCGATTGGGTCAGGCCCACCTGGGAAGAAGTTGTGGCCAACCACTCCGCCAAGGTCTACCGGCTGGCCTACCGCCTGACCGGCAACAAGTTCGACGCCGAGGACCTCACCCAGGAGGTGTTCGTGCGCGTCTTCCGCTCGCTGGAGAACTTCAAGCCAGGGACGCTCGACGGCTGGCTCCACCGGATCACCACCAACCTGTTCCTCGACCAGGCCCGCCGCAAGAGCCGCATCCGGTTCGACGCGCTGGCGGAGGATGCAGAGTCCCGGATTCCGGGCCGGGAGCCCGGGCCGGAGCAGAGCTTCGAGCTGAACAACCTTGACCTCGACGTCCAGGCCGCCCTTGAAGAGTTGCCGCCGGACTTCCGCGCCGCCGTCGTCCTGTGCGATCTGGAAGGGCTGTCCTACGACGAGGTGTCCGCCGCGCTCGGCGTCAAGCTGGGTACGGTCCGTTCACGCATCCACCGGGGCCGCACCATGCTGCGCGAAAAGCTGGCGCACCGGGATCCCCGCCCCCTGCAGGGCCGGAAGCCAAAGCTGTCGCTGCCGCGCATCGCCGGCATCCTCTGATCGGCACCATGACGCCCCAAAACCCCTTCGGACGCCGGCATCACCGCGGCGCCGATCACGTACGGACCTGCACTGAATGTGCCGCGGCGGTGAACCGCGAACGCCAGTACATTGAGCGGCTCCGCGAAGCGGCAGTTCCACCGGCAAGCGAGGACCTGGCCGCACGGCTGCTGGCCAGGACCGAGTTGCTCGCGGCCACTCCGGACCCTGCCCCGGTCCGGCATCCTGCTGCCAGGGTCCTGGCGTTGACCGCCGGCGGAACCGCGGCCGCTGCCGGAATCCTGGCCATCAGTGCGTTCACGCTGGCCGGGGACAACCTCCCCCTGGCCGGCACCGGGACCGTCATGAACGGCAACCTGGTCCAGCAAGCATCCCAGCTGCCCGCTGACGGCAGGGAGCTCAGTGAGCCCCAGCTGTCCGCCCTCCGGTCCGAGGGCTGGGTCTGTCCGGAACTGGAATCACTCGGCTTCCATCTCCAGGCTGCCAAAGCCGTCACCCTCAACGGCCGGCCGGCCGTTGAGGTGCACCTGTGGGATGGCCAGCATTACGCCACGGTGGTGGAGCAGCGCTCCGCGGATCCCGGGCTGAAGGCCGGTGAGCTCCTGGTCAGCGGTGAGGCTCCCTGGACGGCCAGCTATAGGACCGCGGCCGGCACGTTCCTGGTGACGTCCGACCTCCCGGCTGAGCAGGCCGACGACGCCGTTCCCCTGCTGCAGAGGCTCAGTGAGCTTGCTGTCGAGGGCATCAACGCCGGTGTCGGCACGGTGGCTTCGGCAACGCAGGCCGCGGCCCCTGACGAATCCCCGGCTGACCGGATGGAGCGGGGAATCCGCAAAATCACAGAAATGCTGGGCCCGTGATCGGGACAGGTTCAGCAGCCCTGGTGCAGGAATCGTCAGCCGGGCTCCGGAGAGGGTAATCTTCCTAAAGTGTTTGGAATCAACGGCCCGGAGTTCTTCCTTCTGCTGATCATCGGCATCCTCGTGATCGGTCCCCAAAGGCTGCCCGAATACACCCAGAAGCTTGCGAACCTGGTGAAGGAAGTCCGCCGCATGGCTTCCGGTGCGCGGGAGCAGATCAAGGAAGAAGTGGGGATCGACATTGACGATGTCGACTGGAAGAAATACGATCCCCGCCAGTACGACCCCCGGCGCATCATCAAGGAGGCCCTCCTGGACGATGACACCAAACCTGTCAGTTCGGGTGCACCCGCAGCTGTTGCGGCTGTCGCAGGCGCCGCCGCTGTCGGTGCAGGCGCCGGCACGGCAACCGGACCCGCCAACCGACCTGAACGGGTTGTCCAGGTGCTGCCGCCGGGAGAAGCGGCCCCCTTCGATACCGAAGCCACTTAGTCTTCCGATTGCCCGCTGCCGATTGCGCGCTGCGGACTTCGGGCTGGCGATTACCGCGGCTGCAAGCCGAGCTTCATCCCCGTCAGGCCGCGCGGCCTGGCCGCCAGTTTGCCCGCAATCCCCGTAAGCGCGATGGCTGCCGGAGTCTCCGGCCTGCCAAGCACAATAGGGTTACCGGCGTCGCCGCCCTCGCGCAGCAGTATGTCCAGCGGGATCTCGCCCAGGAGCGGCACCTCGGCTCCCACTGTGGCGGTGAGCCTCTGGGCAAGGACTGCTCCGCCACCGCTTCCGAACAGCGCCATTTTCCCGCCGTCGGGCATCTCCAGGTAAGACATGTTCTCGATGATGCCGGCCACCGACTGTCCGGTTTGGGTCGCTATCGCACCGGCGCGCTCGGCGACGTCGGCGGCGGCTGCCTGCGGCGTGGTGACCACCAGGATCTCCGCCTTGGGGAGCAGTTGCGCGACGGAAATCGCGATGTCTCCGGTGCCCGGCGGCAGGTCCAGGAAGAGGACGTCGAGGTCGCCGAAGTAAACGTCAGTCAGGAACTGCTCCAGGGCGCGGTGAAGCATGGGCCCGCGCCACGCCACTGGCTGGTTGCCTGACACGAACATGCCGATGGAGATGACTTTTACCCCGTACGCCACCGGGGGCAGGATCATGTCATCCACGCGCGTGGGTGCCTGCGTGATGCCCATCAGGGCAGGGACGGAGAAGCCGTAGACGTCGGCGTCCACGATGCCCACCCGCAGCCCCTGGGAGGCCAGTGCGCACGCCAGGTTTACAGTAACGGAGGACTTGCCGACGCCGCCTTTTCCGCTGGCCACAGCGAAGACCTTGGTGAGGGAGCCCGGCTGGTTGAACGGAATGCCGCGCTGGCCGCCGGCACCCCGGAGCTGTTCCTTCAGGGCGTCCCGCTGTCCCTGGTTCATCACCTTCAGTTCGACCTCGACGGCGGTTACACCGGGAACTGCGGACAGCGCCTTCTCGGAGTCGGCCGTAATGGTGTCTCTGAGGGGGCAGCCGGCGATAGTGAGCAGTACGGCCAACCTGACGCGGCCGTCGTCGGAGATCTCAACCGAGTCCACCATGCCAAGCTCGGTAATGGGGCGGCGGAGCTCGGGATCGATCACGGTGGCCAGGGCAGCATGCACTGACTGCTCCAAGGTGGGACTCATTCGGGCAGTACTCAGCTTTCGGGGTTGGGGGGCTGCGGTGGGGCAGCAGGATCCTTGAAGACCGGGTTCCCGAAGGCCGTGTCTGCAGGGGTCGTGTCTGTAAGGGCCGCATCCTTCATGGCCGCGTCCCTCGGATTCTCGTCCTTGTAGGCGGCGTGGCTCGGCTTAACCTTGGGAATCTGCTGCGTGCGGGGGTTCCGCTGTTTGTCGCGCTTTTCCTTCAGTTTGTCCTTGACCTTCTCACGCGGGGACTCGTGGCTGCTGGCACCGGCAGGATCGTGGGTCCGCAGTTCTTCCTGCGCTTCCAGCAGGTCCTCAAGGAGTGAGCGCAGTTCCGCCCGGACGTAGTCACGGGTGGCCACTTCGCGCAGGGCGATCCTCAGTGAGGCCAGTTCCCGGGTGAGGTACTCGGTGTCGGAGAGGTTCCGTTCGGCGCGTTGCCGGTCCTGCTGGAGCGAGACGCGGTCGCGGTCGTCCTGCCGGTTCTGGGCCAGGAGCAGGAGGGGCGCCGCGTAGGAGGCCTGCAGCGAGAGCATAAGGGTCAGAAGGGTGTAACCGAGGAGGCGGGAGTCGAACTGCCACTCAGTCGGCGCCCAGGTGTTCCAGACCAGCCAGACGACAACGAACACCGTCATGTAGACCAGGAACTGCGGTGTACCCATGAACCGGGCGAAACCTTCGGTTGCGTGGCCGAAGGCGTCCGGATCGGGTGAGAACTTGGGCAGGATGCGTTGGCGGCCGCTCAGCGGGGTGTCAAGGCCGCCCTTGTCCGCATTCTTGGCGGCGCCCCGCCGGCTGGGGTTCTTAGGGTCGCTGGTCTCAGCCAATGCGGCCTCCAAGCTTTCTTATCGGGGCTTCGCCATCATAGGCCCGCCAGTCATCGGGCAACAGATGATCCAGAACGTCATCAACAGTCACCGCCCCCACAAGCCGGCCGGCATCGTTGACCACCGGTAGGGAGTTCAGGTTGTAGGTTGCCAGGGTGCGTGCGACTTCACTGATGTGGGCCTGGTCCGACAACGGTTCGAGGTTCTTGTCCAGGAGGTTTCCCAGCGGCTCGAACGGCGGGAACCGCAGCAGCTGCTGGATGTGGACCACGCCCAGGAACCGCCCTGTGGGGGTTTCCAGCGGCGGCCTGGCGATGAAGATCGAAGACGCCAGGGCAGGGGACAGTTCTTCGCGTCGGACGTGCGCCAGTGCTTCGGCGACTGTTGCTTCCGGGGGCAGGATGACCGGAACAGGGGTCATCAGACCGCCGGCGGTGTCCTCGTCATACTCGAGCAACCGCCGGACGTCTTCGGCGCCTTCGGGTTCCATCAGCTGCAGCAGCTGCTCTGCCTGGGCGGACGGCAGCTCGCCGAGGAGGTCGGCGGCGTCGTCAGGGTCCATCTCCTCCAGGACGTCGGCTGCACGCTGGACGTCAAGGGCTGAGAGGATTTCCACCTGGTCGTCTTCCGGGAGCTCCTGAAGGACGTCGGCCAGCCTTTCGTCCTGGAGTTCGCTGGCAACCTCGAAGCGGCGTTTGTCGCTCATTTCCTGCAGCGCCTCGGCGAAGTCGGCAGGTTTGAGGTCTTCGTGGGTGGCCACGAACTGGGTAGCGGCCTGCGGTTCGGTCCGCGCACCCTGCAGGGCGTCGGCCCAGTCGATGATCAGCGTTTCGTTGCGGCGCAGCCGGCTCAGCGGCGACAGCGAATGGCCGCGCCGGACGAAGAGCTTGCTGACGAACCAGTCGCGGGACCGGTGCTGGTCCATGGCGATGTCCTCGATGGTGGCGTCGCCGCTGCCGTCCCTGAGGGTGACCCGGCGGTCGAACATTTCCGCCACGACCAGTGTTTCGGCGCCGCGCTGCTCAAAGCGGCGGAGGTTGACCAGGCCTGTACAGATGATTTGTGTCTGGTCAATGGACGTAATGCGGGTCATGGGCACAAAGACGCGCTTCTTGCCCGGGACCTCGACGACGATGCCCACCACGTGGGGGGCGCCACGGCTTCCGCGCGAGAGCACAACGACATCACGCAGCCGGCCCAGCCGGTCACCCAGCGGGTCGAAGACGTCGAGGCCCAGAAGGCGCGCCACGAAGACGCGTGTAGGAGTTGTACTCACCTCTACAGGCTACCGAGTCTGCTCACTTTTAGCTGAATTACAGGCGGCACACATGCAGATGGGCAAGAATGGGAGTATGTCAAACATTTTTGGTGCTCCCAAGGCCGGTGGCCCCGCCGGGCCCGATGACGCCCGTGCGGTTCCTGCCGGTGACACCGTCGGTTCGTACAACTCCTACCTGGATGCACAGAAGGCGGTGGACTACCTGGCGGACCAGCAGTTCCCGGTCCACATGGTCTCCATTGTGGGCAACGAACTCAAAATGGTGGAACGGGTAACCGGCCGCCTGAGCTACCCGCGGGTGGCTCTTTCGGGTGCGCTCAGCGGTATGTGGTTCGGCCTGTTTGTTGGCGTGATGCTGTCCTTCTTCGCGCCGTCGCCGGGGTACTTCTCCATCCTGGCATCCGTGCTGATGGGTGCGGCTTTCTTCATGCTGTTCGGCATCGTCACCTATGCCATGCAGCGGGGAAAGCGTGATTTCACCTCCACCAGCCAGGTGGTGGCCACCAACTACGACGTCGTGGTGTCAGTGGAAGCTGCCCACGAAGCGCGCCGGCTCCTGCAGCAACTGCCCATGACCCGCTCCGACGCGGCAACGGGTGCCTACCGTTCGCAGGGCTACCAGAACCAGCCCTACAGCCAGCCTGGCCAGCACGACGCGCACGGTCAGCCGGGCCAGACGGATAACCAGCAGGGCCAGGCCCCCGTCCGTCCCGCGAGCTGGAACGATCCGTACGGGCAGCAGGGCGCAGGCAGCGCCGCCGTTCCCGAAACGGGACCGCAACCTGTCCAGCAGGACAGTGCTGCAGCCCAGCCCGCGAAGGCGCCGGCCGCAGTCCGTTATCCGGACCTTCCCGACGGCCGGCCCCAGTACGGAGTCAGGGTTACGGAACAGCCTGCATCAGGCCACCCGGCCCAGGCCCAGCCTGTTGCTGACCAGCCCAAAGCCCAGCCGGATTCCGGCAAAGACGGCGGAGGAGCCACGCCCTAGCGGCGAATCGATATGCTAACGCACAAACGGGTCAGGCCCGGGGGAGGAAATCCAACCCCCGGGCCTGACCCGTTAAGTGCCTGGCTGACGCCGCTACCTGACGCCGCTACCTGACGCTTGCTACTTCACGCTTCCCGCGGTCAGGCCGCCAACGAGGTACTTCTGGAACATGAAGTACAGCACCACCACCGGAACGGCACACACCAGCGCGGCGGCCATCAGCTGCGAATAGACCGGGATGGCTCCACCCTCAACGGCGGAAGCGAAAACCTGCAGTGCCACCGCGGCAGTGTGGGTGTCCGGACGGGTGAATACGGAGGCGAACAGCACATCGTTCCAGCCCAGGAGGAACGCGAAGATCGCCGAGACGATGATTCCGGGCCAGCTGAGCGGAATGATGATCCTGAACAGGATGCCAATGTTTGATGCGCCATCAATGCGCGCCGCTTCCTCCAACTCCCGCGGCAGGCCGCGGAGGTAGGTGACCATGACCCATGTTGAGAACGGCAAGGCGAAGGTCAGGTAAGCGATGAACAGGCCCCAGAGGGTCCCAATCACGGTCACCCCCAGGTAGGTGCCCGCGGAGGAGAAGAGCACGAACACCGGCAGCAGCATGAGGGTTCCAGGTATGGACTGGAGTCCCAGCAAGCCACGCAGTACGGTCAGGCGTCCCCGGAACTCAAAGCGGACCAGCACGTAGGCCGTCCCGATGGCCATGATGGCCGAGACGATTGCTGTTGCCCCGGAAACGATCAGGCTGTTGCCGATGGCCTTTGCCAGCCCGACGGAATCCCAGATCTTGCTGTAGCTGTCCAACGAGAAGCTGCTTGGCCAGAACTCTCCGCTGGCCACCCCGACGTCCGTGTTCAGCGAGGCAAGGAAGATGTACGCGATTGGCGTCAGGACCAGGGCGCACAGCAGGATCGTCAGGACGGCCAGCAGCGGTCGCGGCATGAGGCGTGTGACCTCCAGGGCCGCGTCACGCCGGATGGGCTGCTTCTTCTGCTGCTCGATCGGATTCGGGGGGGCCTCGAGGGTCATTTCTTTCCTCCCTCGTGCACGTCAAGCCGGACTGCACGCAGGTAGATGAAGAGCGGAATGGCAATCAGGATCAGCGACACCACTGCCATGGCGGCGCTGAGGCCAAACCGGAAGCTCTGGAAGCTGGTGACGTAGACCAGGATCGGCAGCACGTTCACGTCCGACGGGGCCGGTGCGCCAAAGAGCACATACGGGAGGGTGAAGTTGTTGATGTGGTTCAACGTGGCCAGCAGGAAGGCAAGCGAGACGGGGCCCTTGAGGTAAGGGAAAATCACGTACCGCAGCTTGTTCCACCACAGTGCCCCATCAAGGGCCGATGCCTCGTGGACCTCGTGATCCACCGCCTGCAGGCCGGACAGTGCCAGCAGGTAGATGAAGGGCCAGGCCGCCCAGATTTCCACCCACACCAGCGTCCAGTACGAGTTGGGACCGTTAAGCCACAGCCCGCCGTCCATTCCCATGTTGTTCAGTGTCACGTTCACGATGCCGTCCGGCTGCAGCATGGTGCGCCACACGCTGGCCACCACAAACGAGGGCAGGACATAGGGGATGAGGAAAATGGACCGCACCAGTGCGCGGCCACGGTAGGCGTTCTGGGTAACGACGGCGGCAGCCACGCCCAGCGGTATGGTCACCACCGTGGAAATCACCGCGAAGGAAACCGACAGCCAGATGGAGCGGAGCAGGTCGCTGCTGAGTGCCGCTTCGATGTAGTTCTGGACGCCTATGAACTCGGCACTGACCCATTTGCGGAGGGTGTACTGATCCAGGTCGATCATGGACATCCAGATGCCCATGGCCAGCGGAACGAGGATGACAATCGTCATCAGCAGTCCGCCGGGAATCAGGAGCCAGAGGGGCCTGTTCTTCTCACTCAGCCCTTTTCGGCGCTTCCCCGGGGGTGTGATTTCGCCTGGTCCGGCGGCCGCCCCGGCCGTCGGACTGCTGTCCGACGGCCGGGGCTCGGTAACGCTGCTAGCCATTATCTGTAACCTTCCGCAGCTGTTCTGCCGGGCTTACTTCTTGGCCCGGTCCAGGGCTGTCTGCGACTTGGCCTGCTCGTCCTTGAGACGCTGGGCCAGGTTGCTCTCGCTGACCGAACCTGAGGAAAGGTCAGGAATGGACTGGACGACGACGTTGGTCAGGGACAGCTGGACGTCGCCCCAGGCACCGCTGAACGGCGTCGCCACAGACTTCGCACCGGAGTCCAGGGCCGGGGCGATGACCTCGTTGCTTGCAAGTTCCTTGGCCGCTGCCTGGTTGGCGGGAAGCTGGCCGAAGACCTTGAAGTAGTTGAGCTGGACGTCCTTTTCGGTGATCATCTTGATGAACGCGAAGGCGAGGTCCTTCTGCTTCGAGTAGTCCGCCACCACGAGGTTGTCACCGGAGAGGATGCTGGCTGCAGGCTTTCCGCCGGAGGGGTTGGACTTCTCGCCCGGAGGAACGGTGGGCATCAGGGCGTACTTGTACTTCCCCTTCACCGCGGAGGCATCCAGGGCCGGGATGGAAAGCGGGGAGGTCATGGGGAAGTAGGCTGCCTTGCCGGCGGCGAAGGCCGCCAGTGCCTGCGGATTGGCCCAGCCCACGGCAGAGGGATCGACCACCTTGTCCTTGGTCACCCAGCCGAAGTAGGTCTCGTAGGCCTTCTTGGTGATGGGGTCATCGAGGCGGACCTTGTTGCCGTCAATGATGGGATTGCCGGCCTGGATGGACATGCCCCAGATGTACTTCCAGGGGTCGAAGTTGTCCTTGTAGGCGACGGCGATGCCGTACTGGTCACCCTTGGTGAGCTTCTTTGCCTGCTCGGTGAATTCATCCCACGTGGTTGCGGGCTTTTCAATGCCGGCAGCAGCCAGCAGTTCGGTGTTGTAGGCCATCACGAAGGGCCTGCTCACGAAGGGGATTCCGATCTGGTTGGACTCATCGGGCCCGGAAATGCCCAGTGCTGCGGGAACGAACCTGTCCTTGCCCCCGAGCTGGTTCCACTCTTTGTCCCCGAGTTTGACGAAGGCTCCGGTGGAGTAGGCAGTAGGCGTGAACGTGGTGCCAAGGCCGTAGACATCCGGGCCCTGGCCCGAGACCACAGAGGTCTGGATCCGGGTCATTTCGTCATTCGCGGTAGCGAACGTCTCCCACTGGATGTCCGCACCGGTTTCGGTCTTGAACTTGGCGCTCATTTCCTTGAACCAGGCCTGTTGCTCCTGGGGATACTGCGCGGTGACGTTCATCAGCACGTTCAGCGTCTTACCGGTGCCGTCCACCTTTCCGGGGGTGGCCCCGGAGGTCTGGCCCGAAGATCCGCCTGAGCCGCCGCACGCGGCAAGCATGAGTGCGGAGATGGCCGCGGCGGCGATTGCACCAATGCGACGTGGTCGTGACATACCCATGAAACTTCTCCTTTGAAGGCATAGATTGGCAGAGAACCGAAACTGAACCCAGTCTACGATTTCTTTCTCCGGGCCAAGCGTATTCATCAGGATTCTTATTGGCAAGCGATTGCCAAGGAATTGTTATCGGAGCTTCACCAACGGTTGCCTGAAATACGGGTATTCCGCGCCGTTGCGGGTGGCAGGCCCTGTTGCCAGGGCCTTGCCTCAGTTGCCAACCGCGTGATTGACCTCGCGGTAGATCCCTTCCATCCAGGACTCGACGTCCTCGGCTTTGCGCGGCAACTCAGCGCTGAGGTTGACCGGACCGTCGGCTGTCATCAGGATGTCGTCCTCGATCCGGACCCCGATCCCGCGGTACTCCTCGGGAATGCCCAGGTCTTCATTCTTGAAATAGAGGCCAGGCTCGATGGTGAAGACCATGCCCGCGGTCAGGACGCCGTCAAGGTAGAGCTCCCGTTTGGCCTGCGCGCAGTCGTGCACGTCCAGGCCAAGGTGGTGGCTGGTGCCATGCGGCATCCAGCGGCGGTGCTGCTGCCCCTCGGGGCTCACCGCTTCCTCCACGCTCACGGGGAGCAGGCCCCACTCGGCGAGGCGCTCGGCCAGTACCGTGGTTGCCGCGGTGTGGATATCCCGGAATTTCGTGCCGGGCCGGGCCGCTTGGAAGCCGGCATCCGCGGCGTCCAGGACGGCTTCGTAGACTTTTCGCTGGACATCGGTAAACCTGCCGTTGACCGGCAGGGTCCGGGTCACGTCTGCGGTGTACAGCGAGTCGGCTTCCACCCCTGCGTCCAGCAAGAGCAATTCACCGGCATTGATAGCGCCGGTGTTACGGGTCCAGTGCAGCACGGTGGCGTTGTTGCCGGCGGCGGCGATGGTGTCGTAGCCCAGTTCGTTGCCTGCTTCGCGTGCACGGGCAAAGAAGGCGCCTTCAACCACCCTTTCGCCGCGGACGTGGGTCAGCGCACGGGGAAGGGCCTTGACCACTTCCACGAACCCCTCCACGGTGGCGGCCACCGCAGTCTTCATCTGCGCAATCTCCCACTCGTCCTTCAGGAGCCGGAGTTCGGAAAGGGCTTCGGAGAGTTTTTCGTCCAGTGCGTCCAGGACGGCGAGGTCCAGGTTCTCGGGATCCTTGGCCGTGTTGTAGCGGGCGGTGTCCACCAGGGCATCGATGTTCTCGTCAACCTTGCGGACGAGGCGGATGGAAATGCCGCCGATTTCGGGGGCCCCGACATTCTTGGTGATGGCCGCTTCGAGTTCATCGATGTGGGCCGTCGCCAGGCCAAGGCGTGCTTCGAACTCGGCGAGAGTCGGCCGTGCCCCTATCCAGAACTCGCCGGAACGGGAGTCGGCATAGAACTGCTCTGTATCCCTGCCGGCCAGGGGCCGGAAGTACAGTGTGGCCCGGTGGTGACTGCCGCCGTCGCCCGTTCCCTCCGCAACCGGTTCCAGGATGAGCACGGCATCAGGTTCGTGGTCCAGTCCCAGCCCTGTCAGGTGTGCGAAGCCTGAATGCGGGCGGAAGCGGTAGTCGCAGTCGTTGGAGCGGACCTTGAGCGGGCCGGCGGGAAGGACCAGGCGTTCGCCTTTGAACAGGCCCGAGATGGCTTTGCGCCGGTTGGCGGCGTGGCCTGCGACGTCGTCGCGCTCGGGCAGTTCCTGGCTGGACGGTGCCCAGTTGCTTGCCATGAAGGCCTTGAAGGCCTCGGAACTGGGCCGCTGCGAGCGGTTGTTGACGCGCTCTTCGAGGGGCTGGGATGCGGAGTCAGGGGTATTTTCGGCAAAGTTCACCGCACCATCGTCTCACCAGCGGCGTGAGTCGGGCCACCACGCCCGAGGTCAGGCAAAAGCGGGCCGCATTCCCCGGTGCCGGGCGCCCGCGTCAGGCTGACGCGGTGAACTAGGCTGGGCAGGTGAGGATTGACCTGCATGCCCACTCCAACGTTTCCGATGGCACGGAAGCCCCTGCCGATGTGATGGCTTCAGCCGCCCGGGCGGGCCTGGATGTCGTCGCACTGACGGACCACGACTCCACCGATGGCTGGGCGGAGGCATCCGCCGCGGCGCTCAAAAACGGGGTTGTCCTTGTGCCGGGCATGGAGGTTTCCTGCCGGACTGAGCTGGGCATCAGCGTTCACCTGCTCAGCTACCTCCATGATCCTGCCCACCCGGGGCTGCTCGAGGAAATCACCAAGGCCAAGGACGCCCGCCTGACCCGGGCGGAGCGCATGGTGACCCTCCTGGCGGAGGACTATCCGCTGACCTGGGATGACGTCATCCATCACGTGGCGCCCGGCGCCACCCTCGGACGCCCGCACATCGCCGACGCCCTGGTTGCTGCCGGGGTGGTCTCGGACCGGGCCGAGGCATTCGCATCGATCCTGACGTCGCGTTCGCGCTACTTCGTCCAGCACTACGCGCCCGACCCCGTCACCGCCGTCGAACTGGTCCGGGCGGCCGGAGGCGTCCCCGTCTTTGCGCACCCGGTAGCTTCCGCGCGTGGCCGGATCGTGGGGGAGCGCACCTACCTGGACATGATCGACGCCGGCCTGGCCGGCCTGGAGATCAACCACAGGGACAATCCCGCGGAGGGCCGGGCATTCCTCCACAAACTGGCCGAGCGCTACGGCCTGCTCATCACCGGTTCCTCGGACTACCACGGCACAGGTAAACCCAATCTCCTGGGGGAGAACCTCACCAGCCCGGCGGTGCTGGCACGGATTGAAGAGATGGGCACCGGAACGCCGGTGGTGCGGGGAAAAACTACAGCATCTTGACCAATCGGGCCGGCTGAGTAAGGTTGCGCTTGCCGGGGTGCGGCTGTTTGAACCGCGACCAGTGTTCGGTCTCTCGTCAATTAGTGGAGACATCATGATCAGGAAATTTCTAGCCGTCGGTGCCGCAGCGTTCGCGCTGATGTTTGTCGCTCCCGCCGCACAGGCACTTCATTGCGAGAATGTCAGCCGGCCTGTGGACACATCCCATGCGAAAGCAGTCGTGTTGGACTTCGGCACTGTCTACGTGCAGGGTAACTGGGTAGTGCTCCCCTTCGAACCGGATGTTTGGATTTTCGTTCCCCCGGGAACGTTGTCGCTCATTGGCGTGACAGATTCGGTGACACCCGCCGGCCAAAAGGGCAATTACATGAACGGCGAGGCCGTCACTTTGCTGGCCAATATGTGTGCAGGCAACGGACTGGCTTTGGATAACCGCCAGACCGGGCATGGCATCCAAGTGGTATGTGCTGCTCCCTGACCGCGAAAGCCCAGAGTAGGGATAAGGCTTTCACAGCTCTCTTGCCCGGAACGAAGTGAAGTCTGCGTGGGTCCCGAGCCGCTTCGCCATCACATCGATGGCAGGCTGGTTCTGGTCCACGCAGACAAACTTCCTGTCCAGCTTGGCCGCCACGGCGCCAAGCGTTCCCGAACCGGCGAAAAAGTCCAGGCACCAGTCGCCCGGGCGGCTTGACGCCGCCACCACCCGGCGGATGAGGCCCTCGGGCTTCTGGGTGGGGTAACCGGTCTTTTCCTTGCCCGTGGGGGAGACGATGGTGTGCCACCAGACGTCCGTGGGCAGCTTTCCGAGTTCGCGTTTGGCGGGGGTGACCAGGCCGGGTGCCATGTACGGCTCACGGTCCACCTCGGCGCTGTCGAAGTGGTATTTCGCCGGGTTCTTTACATACACCAGGATGTTGTCGTGCTTGGTGGGCCAGCGGAACTTCGCTCGCGCGCCGTAGTCGTATGCCCAGATGATCTCGTTGAGGAAGCACTCCCGGCCAAAGATGGCATCAAGCATGACCTTGGCGTAGTGCACTTCCCGGTAGTCCAGGTGGAGGTAGAGCGTGCCGTCATCGGCCAGCAGGCGCCAGGCCTCCACCAGCCTGGGTTCCAGGAAGGACCAGTAGTCGCTGAACGCGTCGTCGTAACGGTGAAGCGCGCCTTTGATGGTGTCGTAGGAACGGCCCTTGAAGCCCACGCGGTCGCCGTCGCCGTCGGTGTTGAGCACCATCCGGGTTTCCTGGCGCTTCTGGACCCTGCCGGTGTTGAACGGCGGGTCAACGTATATCAGTGTGAAGGCGCCGTCCGGCAGCGTGGGGAGGAACTCCGCGTTGTCTGCGTGAACCACCAGGTTGCTGCCGTCCGGCGCCCAGACGGTGTCAGTCATTGAGGTTTTTAGGCCTCGGTGCTGCCGGGCAGCGAGCCGTTGTCGGCGCCGGCCACCACTTCGCCGTTGCGGCGGCGGGTCCGTGTCCGGCTCCTGCGGGTACGTGAGGGCTGCTCGGCGTCGGACGGTGCCGTTGCCGGGCTTTCGACAGCCGGGCCAGTTCCTGCGGCTGCGGCTTCGGACGGACGACGGCGGCGCTCACCGGAGCGGCCGGCTGAATCGCCGGTGCCGCGGGAGCTCCGGACGCGGTCGCGGCTGGTGTCACGGGCACCCTCGCGGCCGCCGTCACGTGCGCCGCCGGCGCGGGAGTTGCTGTCCCGTCCACTGTCCCGGCCGCTTTCGCGTCCGCCGCTGCTGCGCGTGTTCTTCTTCCCGGTTTCGCCCAGATCCTCCAGGACCTCTGCATCGACGCCGGCCAGGGTGCGCTTGTTGCGGGGGAGACGCCCCTTGGTTCCCTCCGGGATGTCCAGCTCTTCAAAGAGGTGGGGTGAAGAGGAGTACGTCTCCACCGGCTCAGGGACACTCAGGCCCAGTGCCTTGTTGATCAGGCCCCAGCGGGGCATGTCGTCCCAGTCGACGAAGGTCACGGCGGTGCCCTTGTTGCCCGCGCGGCCGGTGCGGCCAACCCGGTGCAGGTAGATCTTTTCGTCCTCGACGCACTGGTAGTTGATCACGTGCGTCACGTCGTCGACGTCGATGCCGCGGGCCGCTACGTCTGTGGCGACGAGAACGTCAACCTTGTTGTTGCGGAACGCCCGGAGGGCCTGCTCGCGGGCGCCCTGGCCGAGGTCGCCGTGGATGGCTGCGGCTGCGAAGCCGCGGTCCACGAGTTCCTCCGCTACCTTGGCTGCGGTGCGCTTGGTTTTGGTAAAGATGATGGTGCGGCCACGGCCGCGTGCCTGCAGGATGCGGGCAACAACTTCGATCTTGTCCATGCTGTGGGCACGGTAGATGAGCTGGCGGATGTCGCGCTTGGTCAGGCCCTCGTCATCGGGGTCGGCGGCGCGGATGTGGGTGGGCTGCGTCATGTAGCGGCGCGCCATGGCGATGACGGGGCCGGGCATGGTGGCGGAGAACAGCAGGGTCTGGCGGACCGCGGGCGTACCGGCGATGAGTGTTTCGACGTCGGGCAGGAAGCCGAGGTCAAGCATCTCGTCGGCCTCGTCTAGGATGACGATCTTGACGTTCTTCAGGCTCAGGTGCTTCTGCTTGTAAAGGTCGATCAGGCGGCCGGGGGTTCCCACCACGATCTCGACGCCCTTCTGCAGGGCTTCCACCTGGGGCTCGTAGGCGCGGCCGCCGTAGATGGTGGTGATACGGGCGTTGCGCTTGCGGGATGCAGTCTGGAGATCGTTGGCCACCTGGACGGCCAGCTCACGGGTCGGAACGATGACCAGGGCCTGCGGGGCGCCCGGGACGGCGAGCTTGTCGAAGCCGGCGTCGTCCGGTCCCACCACGCGCTGCAGTGCAGGTATGCCGAAGCCGAGGGTCTTGCCGGTACCCGTCTTGGCCTGGCCGATGATGTCGTGACCCGACAGGGCCACCGGCAGGGTCATGGCCTGGATGGGGAAGGGGTGCGTGATCCCGGCGTCGGCGAGGGACTCCACGATATCGGCGCGGACGTTGTAGTCCGCGAAGGATTTCTCCTCGATCTCATGGGGCTTCTCGTCCGAGATAATGGTTTCTTCCGGTTCGAGGGTCTCGATGCCGGAGTCGTCAGTCAGCAGTTGGTGGGTATGCAATTCACTCACAGGGGAGTTTCCTTATTCATTTGGGCATTGGCGCTGCCTGCTCAACGGGCCGGCCAGATGACCGTTCCGGAGCACGCTCGAAGCGCGCAAGCAAATCCAGTGGAAGCCGATCGCGGGCTATCTAAATGCTGGCACTGGGGACCAGCGGGTGGATCTCAAGATCGCGTAGGGGCGGGCTTGTTGAATTCAAAATCAAGGAAATCAACGACCGGGCATCCATTTCTACTTCTTCAGTCTAGCCGCACAGACCCCGAAAACCGGCTTTGGTCCGTTCAAACAGGATGCGGGAGTTTCAGGCCAGCAGTTCGAAATGGATCTCCCGGGTGGCGATGTCCGAGGAGATCAGGCGCACCCGGACCTTGGTGCCGGATTCCAGATCTCCCGCGCACCGGGCCGTCACGGCGGGTTCGGCAATCTGGATGACCCCGGAAGGGCCGTTCCCGTTCTTCCCGTTTCCGTTCTTGCCGTTTCCGTTTTTTCCGTTCCCGTTGTCTTTCTGCGGTTTGGAACCGGAAATCACAATTGCATCAAAGTCCTGCCCGATGTGATTGACCAGGAGGGCAGCCTCCACGGTGTCCAGCGCCATGCGCTCCATCCGTGCTGCAAGCTGATCAGATCCCGCCATGATCTCCGGCAGGGACGGCAGGGCCTCCCGGGCCCAGTCCGGTACCGGCCGCCCGTTGCTCAGGGCCTCGCAGATCACCAGGACAAAGCGGTCGATCAGTCTGCGCAGCGGGGCAGTGGTGTGGGCATAAGCGGCGCCGATGGCCGACTGGATGGCGTCGTCGGGGACAGCTCCGTCAAACGCCGTGTAGCTGGCGCCACGGAACAACATGCCGGCGGAGTGGAGCACGGCAAGCTGCCGGGGATCGGTCGGATCGAGGCTGCGGAGGTATTCGCCGTAGCTGATTTTCCCGTCCCACGGTTTGCCCAGGGCCTCGGTCTGGATCCGGAAGTGCCGCAGCGACCTCTCGTCCGGGGCGGGCATGGTGCGCAGGATGCCCACCTTTCCGTCAAGCATCAGCTTGGCGGCAGCCATCCCTGTCATCAGGGAAATCTGCGCATTCCAGTCCTCCACCGGAAGCTGCGGTGCCGCGGCAATGCGGTAGCCGCCGTCGGGCAGCTGGACGATTTCCTGCTCCGGCATGTTCAGGCTTGCCCCGCCGCGCTGGCGCTCCAGCTCCACGCGCTTGAGGCCCACTTCCTTCAGGAGCTGCAGCACCGTGTTGTTTGATCCCGCGTCCAGCTCGGCCTGGACACCCTTGTAGGAAAGCTTGGCCCGGCTGGACATCCGGGCCCGGCTGACGGTCACTGAAGAGACGTGTGCGGCGTCGTCCAGTTCAAAGTCCCAGACAAAGGCCGAGCAGAGCTGGCCGGCCAGGAGGCTTCCGGCCCCTTCGCTGATGACTTCGGGGTGCAGGGGGATGCGGCCGTCGGGAGCGTAGAACGTCTGGCCTCGCCGGCGGGTTTCGGCGTCCAGGCCGCCGCCGGGGCGGACGAAGGACGGGACGTCGGCGATGGCATACAGGACGCGGTACCCGGCACCGTTGCGTTCGATGAAAAGCGCCTGGTCAAGGTCGGTGGACGAGGCCGGATCGATGGTGAGGAACCCGACGTGCGTCAGGTCGGCTTCTGGCAGCTCGTGGGAAGCGACGGCGGCCTCGGCGTCCCGGACCGCCTCTTCCGGGTAGGGCCCCGGCAGTTCCAGCTCAGTCCGAAGGGCACTCAGGGCCGCCTCAAGGGCGTTGGTGTGTTCGCGGACATACGGAGCCAAACGATGATGTGACACAAAAGTCAGATTAGCCCGATTTTCGCAGATCGTGCACGCGGTGACCCGCCGCGCGGGGGATTGCCTGGCGGCACGCCATTGGGCGGCGCGGCGTCAGGCAGCCGGGTCAGGCGGCACCCGCGTCCAGAGCAGCCAGGAGCGCGGCGGCCGCAGCCGCCGGGTCATCGGCCTCGGTGATGGCGCGCACCACCACAATCCTGCCTGCCCCCGCCGCCACTACCTTCTCGACGTTGCCGAGGTCGATCCCACCGATCGCGAACCAGGGAACGGTGGCCTGGTCGCCGCCGGCCGCCTTCACAGCCTCCGCTGCATACTGCACCAGTTCCAGTCCGACGGCGGCCCTGCCGGGTTTGGTGGGTGTGGCCCAGACGGGGCCCACACAGAAATAGTCCAGGCCGCCGTCGGGCGTGCTCAGGGCGGAGGACAGCCGTATGGCCCCTTCCACCTGTTCCGGGGTGTGCGTCGACAGCCCGATCACTCCGTTCGCGCCAAGCAGCGAGCGGGCGGATGCCACCGGCAGGTCCTGCTGTCCGATGTGGAAGACCGGCGCTCCGGACAGCAGCGCGATGTCCGCGCGGTCATTGACCGCCCACAGCCGCCCGTGGCGCTCGGCCGCCGCCCGAAGCACCGCCAGCAGCTCCAGTTCCTCGGCAGCCTCGATCCCCTTGTCGCGGAGCTGGATGATGTCCACCCCGCCGGCAAACGCCGCTTCCACGAACTCGCCAAAGTCCCCGCGGTCCCGGCGGGCATCGGTGCAAAGGTACAGCCTGGCGCTGCCGGGGAGGCCGCCGGCGGAATCAGGTGTGGAACCGGAGGCGGCGGGACCGGAAGGGGGTGCGGAAGTCACGTTCATGGATGCCAGCCTAATTCCCCTACACTGGTCGGGTACTGCGGGAGCCCGCTGCAGCCGTCATAAAGCTGCGGGGCTGAGAGGGCGTCAGAGCCGACCGCTTGACCTGATCCGGCTAGTACCGGCGTAGGGAAGGAACGTCCTCATGCTTCACGCTGGGAAGACGCTTCAAGCTGACGTGGCGGTGATCGGCGGCGGAGTCATCGGCCACTGCATTGCGTGGGAAGCACGGCGCTCGGGCCGCTCCGTGGCCCTGATCGATGACGCCCCGGGGCAGGGCGCCAGCTGGGCAGCTGCCGGTATGCTCGCCCCTGTCAGCGAGCTCCACTACCAGGAGGAAGACCTCCTCGAGCTGATGCTCGAATCCTCCCTCCTGTGGCCGGCTTTTGCAGCCGACCTTGCCCGCGCGGGAGCAGCGGATCCCGGCTATCTGACGACGCCGACCCTTGCCGTAGGCGCGGACGCGGCGGACCGCCGGGCACTGATGGACCTGCGCACCGTGCAGCAGGCCAGCGGACTGGAAGTTGAACCGCTCACCGTCCGCGAGGCCAGGGCCAAGGAAGGCCTCCTCAGCCCCGCCATTTCCTGCGCCCTGGAAATCGCCGCCGACCACCAGGTGGATCCCCGGAAGCTGGTGGCATCCCTGAGGGGGCTCCTGGCCGTCCACGAGCCCGGTGCCGGAACCGCGGTTGGGGGTGCACGCGGCGGATTCGCCGTCGACGACCGGGCCCGGTCCCTCCTCTGGGAGAACGGCCGCGTCACGGGCGTGGGCCTTGCGCAGGGCCGAACAGTTCAGGCGCGCGAGACCATTGTGGCCAACGGGTTGCAGGCGCCCTCCCTGGGCGGCTTGCCGGAGGGACTGCACCTTCCCCTCCGGCCCGTTTACGGGGACATCCTCAGGCTGGCTGTTCCCCGGCACCTCCGCCCGCTGGTCACATCCACCGTCCGCGGGCTGGTCCGCGGCGTGCCTGTGTACATCGTTCCGCGGCAGGACGGCTCAGTGGTGATCGGGGCGACCCAGCGGGAAGATGCGGTGTCCGCTGCAGAGGACCCCGTGAAGTCGGACACGGCAGTCTCAGCCGGTGGCGTCTACCAACTGCTGCGGGACGCCCAGGTCCTGGTGCCTGCGGTCTCGGAGCTGGAACTCCTGGAATGCACGGCCAGGGCGCGTCCCGCCACCCCGGACAACGCACCGCTCCTCGGCCGCGTCCCTGATGTTCCCGGGCTGATCATCGCCACCGGGTTCTTCCGCCACGGTGTGCTGCTTGCCCCAGCGGCGGCGGCTATTTGCCGGGCCCTGATGGAGGGCCGGGGGGACCGGCGCTGGGCGGCCATGAATCCGTCAAGGTTTTCACGCCCGAAGGCCCCCGGCCAGGATCTACCGGGTGTCATCGACCACCAGAAGGAATCAGCATGAACATCACCCTCAACGGTTCGCGGCATGCCGTAGCCGACGACGCCTCAATCACCACCCTGGTCAGCCAGGTCACCGGCCGGCCACTCGCTGCCAGTGGCCAGGCGACCGACGGGCAGAAACTGGGCGTCGCCGTCGCCCGCAACTCCGAAGTAGTACCCCGCAGCCAGTGGTACGTGACGGCTCTCGCCGAGGGCGACGACGTCGAACTGGTCACCGCAGTCCAGGGAGGCTGACACCATGACAGAAACCAACACCACCGCTGCGTCCCGAACAACGGTGGACAACGCAGGGCGCAGCGACTGCCTGACCATCGACGGCGTCGGGCTCGGCTCGCGCCTCATCATGGGCACCGGCGGCGCCCCCAGCCTGGACGGGTTGGGCGCAGCCCTTCTGGCGTCCGGAACCGAGCTGACCACCGTGGCCATGCGCCGGTATTCGCCTGCCGAGTCCGGGTCTCTCTTCCAGCTCCTGGTGGACCACGGGATCCGGATCCTGCCCAACACCGCGGGCTGTTTCACCGCCCGCGACGCGGTCATGACGGCCGAACTGGCACGTGAAGCGCTGGAGACCGACTGGGTCAAGCTCGAGGTTATCGCCGACGAACAGACGCTGCTGCCGGACGCCGTGGAGCTGGTGGATGCCACTGAACAGCTCGTGAACCGCGGCTTCAAGGTGTTCGCCTACACCAACGATGACCCCGTCCTTGCCTTGCGCCTGGAAAACCTGGGGGCCACCGCCGTGATGCCATTGGGCGCTCCCATCGGCACAGGCCTGGGCATCCTCAACCCACACAACATCGAGCTGATCGTCTCGCGGGCCTCCGTGCCCGTGGTCCTTGACGCCGGCATCGGTACGGCCTCTGACGCGGCGCTCGCCATGGAGCTGGGCTGCGACGCCGTGCTGCTGGCCACAGCGGTGACCCGCGCCCAGAACCCGGCACTGATGGGCGAGGCCTTCAAACACGCAGTCATCGCCGGTAGGCTGGCGAAAGCGGCCGGCAGGATACCGCGCCGCGAGCACGCCCTGGCGTCATCGGCCATGGAAGGCCGCGCGGAGTTCCTCTAGGCCGGCACCTGGTGCCGGCCGTCGGGCCGGGCTGTGGAGTAACGAGCCAAGGAGTCCGCTATGGCCGGCATGGAAGACATACTCACCCGGGACCGGCTCGACGCGGTCCTGGCTGCACTGCCCGATTGGCGGTACCGGCTCGGCGGTCTGGTCACCGTCTACAAGGCGCCGACGTCGGCCGCCGCACTTGAGCTGATAGCCGCCGTCGGACGTTTCGCGGAAGAGCAGAACCACCACCCCGACCTGGACTGGCGGTACAACCGGGTGTTTATCCGCTACACCTCGCATGACGCCGGGGGCCAGGTCACCGAGCGGGACGCCGCTGCCGCGAAGGCGGCGGGCTCCGTGGCCGCCGAAATAGGGGCAGAGGCGCAGCCGGGGCTGTTCCGCACGGTGGAGATCGGCATCGACACGGCGGACGCTGCGGAGATCGCCGAAGTGTGGCGCGTCGCGCTGGGGTACAAGAAGGGTCCCGGCGGGGAGCTGGTGGACCCGTACGGCCGTGGGCCGGGTATCTGGTTCCAGGAAACGCCCACGCCAAACAGCAACAGGCTCCATCTTGATGTCCACTGGAGCCTCGCCGAATCGGGGCCGGTCCTGGACAGGACGGCGGCAACCGGAGCCTTAATGAACCGTGACCACGCACCCGATTGGGTGGTGGTCACGGATGCTCAAGGAAACCGGCTCTGCGTGTGCACCGAGGCGGGGCACCAGCCGGAACACTGATTCTGAAGTCCGGCCCGGCTCAGAGCCGGCTCCAACTACAGGCCTCCAACTACAGCCTGAGAGCCTGCGTCAGCCGCATGGTGTCGTGGCGGGTGCGCGTGCGGCCAAGGTAGATGACGGCGCCGATGGCTGCCGCGGTCCCGAGAAGCATGGGCAGGATCCAGGGAATCCACGTCAGGCCGGGAAGGTAGCCAAAACCTGCCGTCATGAAGATGATCCAGCTCAGCGCGCCCACGGCTACGGCTACTCCCGCGGGCAACCCCATGCCGTACCTGGCATGGCGTTTGTCATTGGCCCAGACCACAAAGCCGGCGGCCGCTGTAACGAGGACAACAATGGTGAGTGAGAGCATGGATGCCAGCTGTCAGAACTGGCCGAAACCGACGCGGCGGGACTCTTCGGCACCGATTTCCACGTAGCCCAGGGCGTTGCCGGGAACGATGATGACGCGTCCCTTGTCATCCTTGAGGCGGAGTTCGCTGCCCTTGGTGATGGCCTCTTCGACAATCTTGGCAATGGCGTCGGCGTCCTGGTTGGATTCCAGGATGATTTCGCGGCCAATATTCTGTACGCCGATTTTAATTTCCAATGCGGGGCCTCCCAGCCAATCAAAATTCAGTAAGGGTCTCTTATTTGTAGTCTAGGTCTCTTTGGGAAAGCGCGAGATTCCGCGCCAAGCTAAACGGTAAATGAGGTCGCTGGCCACATCGAGGTCCAGATTGCCGTCCGTTTCCAGCCAGTAGCGGGCGCTGACCTGGGCCATTCCGGCCAGTCCGCGGCCCAGGAGCTGGGCTTCCAGGTGCGGCAGCTTGGTGTCCTCGGCGATGACCCGTGCCACGGCATCAGCGAAGGTCTTGTTGAAGGTTTCGAGCCGGGAACTGACATCGGGATCATTGATGAGGTCCGATTCAAAGACCAGCCGGTGGGCCTGGTCGTCGCTGGCGATAAAGCGGTAATACGCCCGCATCACCGCCTGGACGCGTTCGTCATTGTCTGTGGTGGAGTTCAGCGCGCCAAGCATCAGATCCGTCAGGGACGCGAGATGGCTGTCCAGCAGGGCAATGTACAGCTCGCGTTTGGAGGGGAAGTGCTGATAAAGCACAGGCTTGCTGACATGGGCCGTCTCGGCGATCTCGTCCATTGCTGCGCCGTGGTAGCCGTTGGCTACGAAGACCTCCTGGGCCGCGGCGAGCAGCTGCGCGCGGCGTTCGTCCCGGGGAAGCCGGGCGGATCGTTGTCCTGTGCGCGGAGGTACGGCAGGTTCGCCGCCGGACGCCCGGTCAGCCCGTGCTTCATGGACCACAGTTGTCCTACTTTCGCTTGCAGTTAACTCCACTTTACTGTGCGGTAATATGACCGCGCGGTATCTGGGGGCATACATTGAAGTATGGCTTCAACATTCACCGCAAATGTCTCCCCTGTTACTCTCGAACCGCTGGTGGAGCCCGCCGGTGAACTTACTCCGGCTGAGGTGGAACGCTATTCCCGGCACCTCATTATTCCTGAGATCGGTGCTGTGGGGCAGCGGCGGCTGAAGAACGCGAAGGTCCTGGTCATCGGTGCCGGGGGACTGGGCTCGCCGGCGCTGCTCTACCTGGCCGCCGCCGGCGTCGGGACGCTGGGAATAGTCGACGACGACTCCGTGGACCTGAGCAACCTGCAGCGCCAGGTGATCCATGGCGTTGCGGACGTGGGCCGGCCCAAAATCGAATCCGCCCGGGACGCGATCGCCGCGCTGAACCCGCTTGTGGAGGTCCGCCTGCATAATCTCAGGCTTGACGCCTCCAACGCACTGGAGCTCTTCGGGGACTATGACCTGATCCTGGACGGGGCGGACAACTTTGCCACGCGCTACCTGGTCAACGATGCCGCCGCGATCCTGGGCAAGCCCTATGTGTGGGGCTCCATCTTCCGCTTCGACGGCCAGGTCAGCGTGTTCTGGGAGAAGCACGGCCCCACCTACCGCGACCTCTACCCGGAGGCGCCGCCGGCCGGTTCCGTGCCGTCCTGCGGTGAAGGCGGCGTATTCGGCATGCTGTGCGCGGCCGTGGGATCCCTCATGGTGACCGAAGCGGTCAAGCTGATCACCGGCGTCGGGCGTTCCCTGCTGGGACGCGTGGCCCTGTTTGATGCCCTGGGCGGCAGCTGGCGGGAGATCCGCGTGTCCAAGGACCCGGCGGCGGAGCCGATCACGGAACTGACGGATTACGAGGCGTTCTGCGGCATTGCCCCGGCCGCCGGCACCGATACCGAGCACACTGTCACGGCAACGCAGCTGGCCACCATGCTGGCATCGCGCAAGGCGGGCCTGAAGGACTTCGAACTGGTGGATGTCCGCGAAACCGGTGAACACGAGATTGTGAGCATCGACGGTTCCGTGCTGATCCCGCAGGGCCGCATCCTGGCAGGGGAGGCCTGGGCCGAGCTGCCGCAGGATAAGGACATCGTGTTCCACTGCAAGGCCGGTACCCGGTCAGCCAATGTCCTGGAAGCGGCCCGGAAGGCCGGCTACGAGCGGGTCAGCCACCTCGACGGCGGCATCCTGGCCTGGGTTCGTGACGTGGAGCCCCAGAAGCCCGTCTACTGACCGGTTGCCCTATCACTTTTGGTCGCCAAAACGGCCGGTTGAGGGCTAAAACTGATAGGGCAACGTGGCCGTCAGGCGGTTTCGAGGCCTTTGTGGTCCACCGGGCATTCCGCCGGGGCCGGCGCGGCCGGCTGCTCGACGGTGATCCCGTAGAGGGTCTCGAGGGCTGAGACGTAGTCGTCCTGCTGCCCGTTGGCCGCCAGCTCGCGGGCACGCACCGTGGGCACGTGCAGCAGCTGCTTGACCATCCGGCGGAGGGCGAACTCCACTTCCTCAGCGGCCGCGGTGCAACCGTGGCGCGCACGCACCTTCTCCATTTCGGCGTCCAGGACGTTCATGGTGTGCCGGCGGAGCGCCACGATGGCCGAATCCACGGACCGGACTTCGCGCTCCTGCTCGAAGGCCCGGGCTGCGCCGGAAACGATGCCGCTTGCCTGTGCCAGCGACTCGGCCTGTTCCTGCGGTGCCGCCAAACGAACCGATTCCAGCGTGAGCAGCTCAACGCCGTCGAGCTCTCCAACCTCCGGGTCAAAGTCGTGGGTGAGGGCAAGATCGATGGCGATCAGCGGCTGAGGTGATCCGCCGCGGATCTGGGCCAGTTCTGCGGCCTCAACGCGGGTATCGGAACCACTGCAGCCGATCATGACGTCTGCGGCAGCAACGGCTGGCCGCAGCGAATCTGAATCAAGTGCCGTGCCGCCGCGGGTGGCGACGAAGCCTTCCGCCCGGCCTGAGGAGGAGAAGACGGAAATGTCGGTGCAGCCGCGTTCACGGAGCAGCGCCATGGTGGCACCCGCGTACGCTCCCGTGCCGAACACCACGACTTTCTTCGCTGACCAGTCGGGGTTCTCGGAAAGGTCCGTTGCCAGGTCCAAGGCCACGGAAACGATCGAAAGCCCCCGTGAGCCCAGGGCGGTCTGGGCGCCGACGTCCTTGGCGGTTTTGGATGCGGCCTGGAACAGGCGGACGAGGCCCGAACTTGCGGTGCCTTCGTGCTGGGCGGTGATGAGGGCCCGCCTGACCTGCCCGGCAATTTCGCGTTCGCCAACGACGGCGGAGTCCAGCCCGGCGCTGACAGCGAAGAGGTGCTGGGTGACCTCGGAGCCGGTCCGGGTGCTGAAGGAGCGTGAGACCAGCTGTTCGTTCAGGCCGCTGAGGCCGCTGATCTGCGAGACGAGGGCGGCGCGGGCGGCTTCGACGTCGTCCGGATGGGGCGCCTCGCCGTAGATTTCGTAGCGGTTACAGGTGGCAAGGACTACCGCACCCGTCACTGCCGGCGATCCGGAGAGTGCGGATGTGGCGATCTCTGAAGCACCGTTGCTCAACTGAGCAACGGTCTCAAGATCGATGTCGGCGTGTGTAGCCACCAATGAGAAAAGAACCACAGCAGATCAATCATAGCTTTTTCGTTGCCCGGTAGAACAACCATTGAGCGTGGGACCGGCAACAAGGCCCTGTGATACATGCCACCGGCCGGGCAGGGAGGCTGGAGGGATGGGGCGGGGTGACAGGCTGTCGTTATCTTTTGCGCCCGATTTTGGGCACAATCGGAGCATGACTTCCAGCTCCGCCGTGTCCAATGCCGTGTCCAGCGTCCCGTCCAGCGGCCGTGCGCTCGCTGCCAGCCACCCGCTGATGGATGGCCGCACCGCGGATTCCCCGCTGATCACCGTTTACCGGGGCGGCAAGCCTTCCCGGCGCCCGGTGTGGTTCATGCGGCAGGCCGGGCGCTCCCTGCCGGAGTACCTCAAGGTGCGCGAAGGTGTGGCGATGCTGGACTCGTGCCTGCGCCCCGAGCTCGCGTCCGAGATCACCCTGCAGCCGGTCCGTCGCCATGACGTTGATGCGGCAATTTTCTTCTCCGACATCGTTATTCCGCTGAAACTCGCCGGCGTCGGCGTGGACATCGTGCCCGGCGTGGGACCCGTGCTGGAGAAGCCCGTCCGCACGGCGGCCGATGTTGCCGCCCTGCCGCAGCTGACCTGGGAAGCTCTGGAGCCCATTCGGGAAGCGGTCCGCCTGACGGTCGCCCAGCTTGGCAAGACGCCGCTGATCGGCTTCGCCGGCGCACCCTTCACGCTCGCGGCGTACATGGTTGAAGGCAAGCCGTCCCGCGACCACCTCGGCCCGCGCACCATGATGCATGCTGACCCGGAAACCTGGACGGCCCTGGCGAACTGGGCTGCCGACGCCTCGGGCATGTTCCTGCGTGCCCAGCTTGAGGCCGGCGCGTCCGCAGGGCAGTTGTTTGATTCGTGGGCCGGTTCCCTGGGGCTGGCCGACTACACCAAGTACGTGGCGCCCGCTTCGGCGCGCGCCCTTGACCACGTCCGCCACCTCGGCGCCCCGCTGATCCACTTCGGCACCGGAACCTCCGAGCTGCTTGTTGCCATGCACGACGTCGGCGTGGACGTGGTGGGTGTGGATTACCGCCTGCCGCTGGACGAAGCCAACCGGCGCCTTGGCGGTACCGTCCCGCTGCAGGGAAACATCGATCCGGCGCTGCTCTCCGCACCGTGGGAGGTCCTTGAAGCCCATGTCCGCGAAGTCATAGCGGCCGGGGCGTCGGCTCCCGGCCACGTGCTGAACCTTGGCCACGGCGTGCCGCCCGAAACCGACCCCGCCGTGCTGACCCGGGTGGTCGAACTCATCCACTCCATCTCCCCGGAGTAGACCTGTGGGCAGCCCGACGAAGCCCGCCCGGACAGCACTCGTCCTGGGCGGCGGCATCTCCGGCCTGCTGGCCGCACGGGAGTTGGCCGCTGCAGGCCTCACTGTGACAGTTCTGGAGGCGACCCAAAACTGGGGAGGCTGCGTGGGCAGCCATGTTGTGGCCGGCCTCACCCTGGACAGCGGGGCCGAGTCCTTCGCCACGCGCTCAAGTGCCGTTGCGGACCTTGCCGGTGAACTGGGGCTCGCGGAAAAAATCGTTGAACCCCGCCCCGGCGGCGCCTGGGTTCAGCTTCCCGGTGGCGCACGCGAACTGCCCAAAACCGGAGTGCTGGGCATTCCCGCCAACCCGTGGGATCCCGAGGTCCGCAGGACGCTGGGCTTTGCGGGCTCGCTCCGGGCGTCGCTGGACAGGTTCCTGCCGGCGTCGCTTGGCGCGTCCGAAGATGTCACCAGTGTCTCGGCGCTGGTGCGGGCACGGATGGGCCGCCGGGTCTTGGAACGGCTCGTGGCGCCGGTGGTCGGGGGAGTGCACTCCGCGGACCCGGGCCTCCTTGACGTGGACATGGTGGCACCCGGCCTGCGCGCCGGGATCAGGCGCCACGGCTCCCTTGCCGCCGCTGTCGCCGCCCAGCGGCGCAGTCCCGCCGCCCCGGAAACGCCAGTGCCGCCGTCGGGAACATCCGGTTCCCCCGACGCCGGCAGGCAGCCACTGGCCAAGGCCGGGTCCGCCGTCGCGGGCCTCGAGGGCGGCATGCATACCCTCGTCTCCGCACTCCTCGACGATCTGCAGAAACGCGGCGTCACGCTGCTGGGCGGCTCCGCCGCGACCCTTGTGGCCCGTACATCGGACGGCTGGCACGTCACTGCCGCCGGAGCAACGTACGACGGCGGCCTGCTGGTGGTGGGCCTTCCTGGCCCGGCTGCCGTCGGGCTGCTTCTGCCGGCCGTGCCCGCACTGGCCGGCAGAAGTCCGGAGAGCGGTCCCGACGTCCGGTTGGTCACGCTCGTGGTGGACGTCCCCGAGCTGGACCGGCGTCCGCGGGGCACCGGGATCCTCGTTGCGCCCCAGGCGCCGGGGATCGAAGCGAAAGCCCTCACCCACGCCACTGCGAAGTGGGACTGGCTGGCCGCCGCGGCAGGCCCGGGTACCCATGTGCTGCGGCTGTCCTATGGCCGCCGGGAAGGATCTGCAGTTGCGGGCATCCCGGCGGCGGGTCCGGCGCCGGCCAGCGACGCGGAGCTCCTGGCTGCCGCCCTGCGCGACGCTTCGGCTCTGCTGGAAGTACAGCTCGAGGGGAAAGACGTTGTTGACTGGGACGTTGTCAGGTGGGAAGGGGCGCTGCCTTTCGCGGCCGTAGGGCACAGGGCGCGGGTGGCCGAGGTCCGGGACCTTTGCGCCGAACAGCCAGGCCTGGCCATCGTGGGCGGGTGGGTGGCCGGCAACGGGCTCGCCGCCGTGGTGTCCGACACACGCCGGGAAATCCAAAAAATGCTCGGCTGACCATCGCCCCTGTTCAACGGAAGATTGGTCCTGCAGGGACGGCCGAGCGGGGACTTTTTCGGTTTTTCCCCGACCTGCCGGTGTGGCTAGTGTCGATACCTATGGTTATTGACAGGTCCGAAACTTCCCGTTCCCGGACCAGTATCCATGGGGGACTCCGGCGCAGCGCTGCAGCGGCTGCCATCGGAGCGGTACTGGTTCTTTCCGCTGGCGTGCCCGCCTCAACTGCGGCCGATGACAGACAGCCGCCCGCACCCGGGCAGGCAGCCACTTCCGGCAAGAACCCGGCGCACAGAGGTCCGTTGAAGGACCGGTTGGGCGTCACCCAAGGCTCTGCCGACGCCACCGACACAGCCTCGCCGGTTCCGGCGCCGACACCCCCGCCCGCAGCTTCCGGTAACGCCGGAACACCGTCCGCAGCCACTCCATCGCCGGTCCCCACGGCGCCGGAGCCTTCTTCCACTTCACCTTCTTCTTCCGCTGTTCCTGCGTCGGCTTCGCCGGGCGAAGCAGCTTCCGGCACAGCCGACCAGAGCCCGCCCGCACAGGCTCCAGAAGGTCCGCCGCGGTCGGACACGGGTGCGGATCCCGACACAGTTTCAGGGGCGGCCGGAGGTTCTCCGGCCGCTGGCGGGTCCGTGTCCGGTGTTCCGGCAACCGGGCCGAGGAGTCCAGGCCAGCCGGATTCGGCCCAGGCTCTCACGCCCGCCGAAAGCCCCTCTCCGTACGGTGCCACGGGCGCAAGCGCCTCCCCGGCAGCCGGTGGAGGAACTGCCGGCAGCACGCCCTCGAGGAGTGCCACGGCAGCGGCCCCCGACGCTGGACCGGCTCCCGAAGCGGCAAAAGTCTGGCTCGGTGTGGGGCTGCTGGGCTCCGCCGGAGCGGCCGGACTCGTTTTCGCCCGCATCCGCCGGATCTGAGGCCGCCGGGAACGCCTGGGGGCTCCGCCCGGCGCCGGATCTGTGAAATTCACCACTTCTACACCCTGTAGAAGTCGCTGGTTTCGACTTGCCGGTTCGGAAGGGGCAAACTGGTAACCATGAGCCACACTTCTGCCGAATCTGTCACTAAAACCGAAGAAACAGCCGAGCAGTTCTTCACGCTTTGGACGGTTTTCAAACGGTCTGAGAATTTCGTGCGCAGCGCTGACGCTGCAGCCGACTTCGAGGCCCTGCTGAGCCGGCTGGCCGAGGCAGGCGTGACGCACCGCGGAAGCTATGACGTCTCGGCAATGCGCGCGGACGCCGACGTGATGGTGTGGCTCCACGGGCCGAAACCCGAGGCCCTGCAGCAGGCCATCCGCGACATCCGCCGCAGCACCCTTTTTGCCGGAACCGAGATCGTCTGGTCCGCCATGGGCGTCCACCGGGAAGCCGAGTTCGCCAAGAACCACACGCCGGCCTACTCGCGCGGCGTGGCGCCGGCCGAATGGCTGTGCGTGTACCCGTTCGTCCGCTCGTACGAGTGGTACATCCTGCCCGAAGAGGAGCGCGGCAAGATGCTGCGCGATCACGGCATGCTCGGCCGCGACTTCCCGCAGGTCATCTCCAACACGGTGTCCTCCTTCGCACTGGGGGACTGGGAATGGATCCTGGGGCTCGAAGCTCCCGAACTGGTTGACCTGGTTGACCTTATGCGGCACCTCCGTGCCACCGAGGCACGCAACCACGTCCGGGAGGAAATTCCCTTCTACACCGGACGCCGCGTCTCCGCTGCCGAGGTTGCAGAGGTCCTCGCATGACCCCGCTGGGCGCCCGGGCCGGGTCCGGAACCACGGCGGTCAACCCTGTCACCGAGGCCGGCCGGATGCCGCCCAAGGATTACGACGCCGTCCTGCTCGCCTCCTTCGGCGGACCGGAAGGCCAGGAGGACGTCCTCCCGTTCCTGCGCAACGTCACCCGTGGCCGCGGCATCCCCGATGAGCGGCTCGAAGAGGTTTCCCACCACTACCGCGTCAACGGTGGCATCAGCCCCATCAACGAGCAGAACCGCCAGCTTAAGGCTGCCCTCGAGGGAGAGCTCGCCGCACGGGGGATTGAACTGCCTGTGCTCTGGGGCAACCGCAACTGGGACCCCTACATCCCGCAGACCCTGCAGGACGCGTACGACGCCGGCCACCGCAAACTGCTGATGGTCACCACCAGTGCCTACTCCTGTTACTCCAGCTGCCGCCAGTACCGGGAGGACATCGGCGTCGCGCTGACCGAGAGCGGGCTTGACGGCCGGCTTGAGGTGGACAAGGTCCGCCAGTACTTCGACCACCCCGGCTTTGTGGAACCGTTCATCGAAGGCACGGCTGCCGGCCTCGCGGATGTGCGTGCGCAGCTGGCCGCGGCGGGCACCCCTGACGCTCCGGTGCATATCCTTTTCGCCACGCACTCCATCCCCACCCGGGATGCCGAGGCCGCCGGCCGGTCAGAGGCCGAGCCGCGCGAATTCGAGGAAGGCTCGGCCTACGTTGCCCAGCACCTGGCCACCGGCGCGGCGGTGATCGAGAGGGTTCAGGCTGAATCGGGGCTGACGGCGCCGTGGTCGCTGGTCTACCAGTCCCGGTCCGGCGCCCCGCATGTGCCGTGGCTCGAACCGGACATTAACGATGCCATCGGGGAGCTAGCCGGCCAGGGCGTCAAAGGCATCGTCATCGTGCCGCTTGGGTTCGTCAGCGACCACATGGAAGTTGTCTGGGACCTGGACACCGAAGCGCTGGAGACCTGCCGCAGCCTGGGTGTGGCCGCCACGCGCGTTCCCACGCCGGGTACGCACCGGAAGTTCGTCACCGGCCTGGTGGACCTCATCTCCGAACGCACCCGCGCCAACAACATCAGTGACCGGCCTGCCCTGACCGGGCTCGGACCGTGGTACGACGTCTGCCGGCCCGGGTGCTGCGCGAACTTCCGCGGGGAGAAGCCCACCATTGCGGGGGCTGACACCACCGTTGGTACCGGGCATGACCCCTACCCGGCCGCGTCAGCTGACGCAGCCGGGGGAGCAGGCGCCCGGTGACCGTCCGGATCGGAACCAGGGCCAGCAAACTTGCCCTGACCCAGACCCAGCAGACCGCAGACCAGCTCTCCGCCGTCGGGGGCTTCCCTGTTGAGCTTGTCCGCATCACTACGGAGGGTGACGTCAAGACCGGCTCGCTGTCCCAGATGGGCGGCACCGGCGTGTTCGTCGCTGCCCTGCGGGACGCCCTGCTGCAGAACACGTGTGACGTTGCGGTGCACTCGCTCAAGGACCTTCCCACGGGTTCTGCGCTTGGCCTCACCATTGCGGCCACCCCCAAACGCGTCGACGTCCGCGATGTCCTGTGCGCGCGGGACGGCCTCAAGCTTGCAGACCTGCCTCAAGGTGCCAAAGTCGGCACGGGCTCGCCCCGTCGCGCTGCCCAGCTGCTCGCCGTCCGGCCGGACCTGAACGTTCAGGACATCCGCGGCAACGTGGACACCAGGCTGGGCCGCGTGCCCGGCCTCCCGGGCAACGCGCCGGACGCCCCAGGTGACCTCGACGCAGTGGTGCTCGCGGCAGCAGGACTGGAACGGATCGGCCGGCTGGACACGGTGAGCGAGTTCCTCGAGACCGATGTCATGCTCCCGGCCCCCGGCCAGGGTTCGCTTGCGATCGAGTGCCGCACGGCCGATGCTCCGGGTGGTGCCGGGTCCGCCGCAAGCCCGCAGGGCGTACTTGCCCAGGCACTCGCCGCCCTCAACGACGTCGACACCCGGCTGGCGGTGACCGCCGAACGCGCCGTACTGGCGCGTCTGGAGGCTGGCTGTGCTGCACCGGTGGGCGCGTTCGCGTACCGCAAGGGCAGCATGCTCTACCTCGAAGCGGTGGTGTGCGCCGTGGACGGCACCAGGACAGTACGCGAGAAGAAGGCCACAGACGGTCTCACCGAGATCGGCGCGACGCTGCTCGGTATCGAGGTGGCCGAGCTCCTGCTTGCTGCCGGCGCCGCGGAGATCGCGGATCTTGCCGCGTCCTGATGACCTGGGCGCCCTCGGTGGCAGGCGGGTCCTGATCACCCGGAGCGCTGACCGGGCACGCCCGCTGGCCTCGCTGCTCAGCAGCCTCGGGGCCGAACCGTTGCTCCTGCCGCTCATCGACTTCGAGCGGGCAGCGGACCAGTCCGCCCTGGATCACGCCTTGGATGCACTGGCGGCCGGAGCCTTCGACTGGCTCGTGGTCAGCAGCATCACGACGGTGCGCGTGCTTCTGGAAAAGGCCGCCGAGCGCGGGACCCCGCCCGCCGCACTGGTGCCGGCCCGAACGCGCGTGGCCACGATCGGCCCATCCTCCAGGCAGATACTGGAGGCCGTGGGTATCCCAGTGGCGCTGGCCCCGGTGGACATCCAGTCCGCCGAGGGACTCGTGGATCTGTGGGCCGCCGCTCCGGTGAGCGTGCTGCTGCCGCAGGCAGACATCGCTGCCCCCGCCCTGCGTGAGGGGCTGGCTGCCAAAGGCGCCGCCGTCACCGCCGTCATCGCCTACCACACCGTCGACTTTCCGGCCCGGCCGGGGCTCCGCCTGGAAGCGGAACTGCCTGCCGCCGTCGGCGGTTCCACCGCTGCCGCACCCCAGGAACTCAGCCCCTCGCAGACCAGACGGGAGCTCGACGGCGGGACGATCGACGCCGTCGTGGCCGCCTCACCCAGCGCCGTACGCCGTATCGCCGCGACCCTGCTCCCGCTGGGCAGTTGCCGTTTCGTCGCGATCGGGCGTCCGACGGCGGCAGAAGCTGCCGCGCTGGGCATCCCGGTGGCGGCCACCGCCAAAGTACCCACCCCGGACGGCATTGCGGCCGCCCTGGGCTCCGTATTCGCCAACGAAGGGACCATCCGATGAGCTTTCCGAACCACCGCCCGCGCCGGCTCCGCACCACCCCGGCCATGCGCCGGCTCACCGCGGAGTACCGGCTGGCCCCGGCGGATCTGATCCTGCCCGCGTTTATCCGCGAAGGCATCAGCGAGCCCGTCCCCATCACCTCTATGCCGGGCGTTGTGCAGCACACCACCGAATCCCTCAAGCGGGCCGCGGCCGAGGCTGTCCAACTGGGAGTCGGCGGCATCATGCTCTTCGGCGTGCCGGCCGTGCGCGATGCCCGCGGCACGGCGTCCCTGGACCCGGAGGGCGTGCTTAACAAGGCCATCCGGGATGTCCGTGCCGAGGTGGGCGATGACCTGGTCATCATGGGCGACGTCTGCCTCGACGAATTCACCGACCACGGCCACTGCGGCGTCCTCGACGCCGACGGTTACGTGGACAACGACGCCACCCTGGAAATCTACGGCCAGATGGCCGTAGCCCAGGCCGACGCCGGCGCTCACGTCCTGGGCCCTTCAGGCATGATGGACGGCCAGATCGCCGTCATCCGCCAGGCCCTGGAGGAGTCAGGCCACAAGAACACCGTCATCCTCGCCTACGCGGCAAAGTACGCCTCCGCCTTTTACGGCCCCTTCCGCGAAGCCGTGGACTCCCAGCTCAAAGGCGACAGGCGGACATACCAGATGGATGCCGCCAACCGCCGCGAAGCCATCCTTGAGGTGGAACTGGACCTTGAAGAAGGCGCCGACATGGTCATGGTGAAGCCGGCCATGAGTTACCTGGACATCCTGGCTGACATCGCTGCGATGAGCCCCGTGCCGGTGTCGGCCTACCAGATTTCCGGGGAATACGCGATGATCGAGGCCGCCGCTGCCAACGGCTGGATCGACCGGCGCGGCGCCATCACCGAATCCGTCCTCGGCATCAAGCGGGCGGGTGCCGATACCGTGCTGACGTACTGGGCTTCCGAACTTGCCGGCTGGCTCAAGGAATCCTGACGTGTTGAATCGCGGCGACCGGGAATGTTTCCGGACGGCCGGAGGTTTGTATGCGTATGCATGAAAATAAGCAGCTTCCCGTGACCAGTCCTGTAATCCCGGACAACCCCACCGCCCCTGTCCCGGCGGACACCATCCGGCTGGGCGTCAGCACTTTCGGCGACGTCGACCTGGCGGCCGACGGCACACCCAAACACCACGCCGAGGTACTGCGCCAGGTGGTGGAACAGGCCAAGGTGGCGGACGCCGTCGGGCTCCATTCGTTTGGCGTGGGAGAACATCACCGCAAGGATTTCGCCATCAGCGCGCCGGAGGTGGTGCTGGCGGCCATCGCCACAGCCACGGAGAATATCCGGCTCGGCAGCGCGGTAACGGTCCTGAGCTCTGACGATCCCGTCCGCGTTTTCCAGCGGTTCGCCACTCTCGACGCTCTGTCCAACGGCCGGGCCGAAGTGATCCTGGGCAGGGGCTCCTTCACGGAATCCTTCCCCCTGTTCGGGTACGACCTTGGGGACTATGACGTCCTGTTCGAGGAGAAGCTGGACATCTATGACCGTGTGCGTACCCAGAACCCGGTGAACTGGGATGGCCGTACCCGGGCCAGCCTCCGCGGACAGATGGTCTACCCGCACGTTGAAGGGCGCCTGCTTCCCACCTGGATCGGAGTTGGCGGCTCGCCGCAGTCCGTGGTCCGCACCGCTTCCTACGGTTACCCGATGGTCCTGGCGATCATTGGCGGCGAACCGGAACGGTTCCGCCCCTATGCCGACCTGTACCGGCGCACCCTGGCCGAGGCCGGCAAGGAACCGCAGGCTTTGTCCGTCCATTCACCGGGCTACGTGGCCGAGACTGACGAACAGGCCCTTGAGGAGTACTACCCGCATTGGCTGGCCACCAGGAACAAAATCGGGGCGGAGCGCGGTTGGGGCCCCGCCGGCCGTGGCGAGTTCGAAGCCGCCGCCGACGAGGACGGCGCGCTGTTCATCGGTTCCCCGGACACGGTGGCCGCGAAGGTGGTCAGGCTCAAGGGCACCCTCGGCGCGGACCGCTTCGAGATGAAGTACAGCAGCGGCACCCTGCCCCACGGGCAGATGATGCGCTCCATCGAACTGTTCGGTTCCAAAGTGGCGCCTCTGGTCGCGGACATGCTCGCCGACATGCCCGCGGACCGCTGACGGACGGCTGACCTTAACCGTCGTCGGCTGCCGCCGGAGCCCGCGCGGCCTGGGCTCCGGCGGCGCCTTGGAAGATGGGGCGCGCGGGGATGGGAGAATAAGGGCATGACTCGTTCCGATGACCTCTTTGCCCGTGCCCAGACCCTGATGCCCGGCGGCGTCAACTCGCCCGTCCGGGCCTTCGGCTCGGTGGGCGGGACGCCGAAGTTCATGGTTTCTGCCAAGGGCCCATACCTGACCGATGCCGACGGCATCGAGTACGTGGACCTGGTCTGCTCCTGGGGCCCGGCACTGCTTGGCCACGCCCACCCTGCCGTCCTTGAGGCGGTGCACGCCGCCGTGGACCGCGGACTGTCCTTCGGTGCCTCGACCCCTGACGAGGCGAACCTTGCAGCCCTCGTGCAGGAGCGTGTTCCTGCCGCCGAGCGCGTGCGGATGGTTTCCACCGGCACCGAGGCCACCATGACCGCCGTCCGACTGGCCCGCGGCTACACCGGCCGGAACCTCATCATCAAGTTCGCCGGCTGCTACCACGGCCACCTCGACGGTCTGCTGGCCGCCGCAGGATCCGGTGTTGCCACCCTGGCTCTGCCGGGCTCTGCCGGCGTCACCGAAGCCACAGCCGCCGAAACCCTGGTGCTGCCGTACAACGACCTCGCCGCCGTCGAGGCCGCGTTTGCTGCTCACGGGCCCAACATTGCGGCCGTCATCACCGAAGCCGCCCCGGCCAACATGGGCGTTGTCACGCCGGGGGAGGGCTTCAACCTCGGACTGTCCCGCATCACCCGCGAGCACGGCGCCCTGCTGATCGTTGACGAGGTCCTCACCGGCTTCCGGACCGGCTACTCGGGATACTGGGGCCTGACCGGCGGGGCGCCGGATGCCGCCGAGCCGTGGACCCCGGACCTGCTCACCTTCGGAAAGGTCATCGGCGGTGGAATGCCGGCGGCGGCGCTCGCCGGGCGTGCGGACGTGATGGACTACCTGGCGCCGCTCGGCCCGGTCTACCAGGCCGGCACACTCTCCGGTAACCCGGTGGCCATGGCAGCCGGGGTAGCCACGCTGACGCACGCCACCCGCGATGTCTACTCCTTTGTGGACGTCCGCTCGCTGGAGCTCTCCTCGGCGTTGTCCGCCGCCCTCGACGAAGCGGGTGTTGACCACTCCATCCAGTTCGCCGGAAACCTCTTCTCCGTGGCATTCGGAACGTCGGCCAACGGTGTGCACAACTATGCAGACGCCCAGGCCCAGGAGACCTACCGGTACGCGCCGTTCTTCCACTCCATGCTGGACTCCGGCGTTTACCTGCCACCGTCCGTCTTCGAAGCCTGGTTCCTCTCGGCAGCCCACGACGACGCAGCCATGAACCGTATCTTCGATGCCCTCCCGGCCGCGGCGAAAGCCGCCGCAGCCGCGCAGGCCTAGCGTCGCCGTCGGGCGTCAACTGTGCCTGAAAGGCGAAAATCCCCGCCTCCCTGACAAATCCCCGCCTCATGCGAGGGGGAACAGTCCGGGAAGCGGGGATTTCTGTCGATGTGCCTAGAGGACGTCGGAGAGGAAGCCTTTCAGGCGTTCGGTTTCGGGTGCGGTGAAGATCTTTTCGGGCGGACCCGACTCCACCACAACACCGGCGTCCATGAACGTCACGGTGTCCGAGACGTTGCGGGAGAAGCCCATTTCGTGGGTCACCACCACCATGGTCATGCCGCCTTTGGCGAGATCGGCCATGAGGGCCAGGACGCCTTTGACGAGCTCGGGGTCCAGCGCCGAGGTGGCTTCGTCGAAGAACATCACCTCCGGCTTCATGGCCAGAGCGCGGGCGATTGCGACGCGCTGCATCTGACCGCCGGAGAGGTTGGCCGGCCGTGCGTCAGCTTTGTGCTTCAGGCCGACCAGGTCAAGCTGCTCCAAAGCTTCGGCGCGGGCCTGGTCCTTGGACAGCTTACGGAGCTTGCGCAGCGCCAGGCTGACATTGTCCACCACCGTTTTGTGCGGGAAGAGGTTGAACTGCTGGAACACCATGCCGATCCGCTGGCGCAGTTCGTCAGGGTTGTCCTTCAGAACCGAGCGGCCGTCCAGCAGGATATCGCCCTGGTCCGGTTCGATCAGCCTGTTCATGACCCTCAGCAGCGTCGACTTACCGGAGCCGGAGGGGCCGATGACCGAAGCCGTGGTGCCCTTCTCCACGTGGAGGTCGATCCCGCGCAGCACGTGGTTGTGGCCGAATGACAGGTGCAGGTTCTTGCCGGTCAGGGTGCCGGAGGTGAATTCGGTCATGCCTGTGCCCCCTTGCCGATAGGTGCTGCCAACTCGTCCGGTTCCTTCTTCTCCGGCCGGCCAGTCCTCAGCCGGTTGTCGATGAAGTTCACGAAGTGGGTCAGTGGCACGGTCAGAATCAGATACAGCAGGCCTGCGGCAACCAGGGGTGAAAGATTCCCTGTGTTGGCCATGGCATCGTTCCCGATCCGGAAGATTTCGCGGTCTGAAGAGGCAAGGCCCAGCATGAAGACGAGCGAGGAATCCTTCAGGAGCGAGATGAACTGGTTAACCAAGGCAGGAAGGACCCGGCGGATGCCCTGCGGCACCACCACCAGGCGCATGGAGCTGCCATAGCTGAAGCCCAAAGCCCGCGAGGCCTCCAGCTGGCCTTTCTCCACGCTCTGGATGCCGGAGCGGAAGATCTCACCAATGTAGGCGCCGGCGATGAGGGTCAGTGCCAGGATGCCCAGCGGATAGGGGTTGCGGTTGCCCGTGAGTTCCCTGGCTATGGGGCTCAGCCCAATGCCGATCACCAGGATGACCAGAATGGCGGGAAGCCCCCGGAACAGGTCGGTGTAGATCCTCGCTGCCCAGCGGGCCACCGGATTCCGGGAAATACCCATGAGTGCCAGTGCCAGCCCCAGGAGGGAGCCGAGGATGCCCGATGCAACGGCCAGGATCAGGGTGTTGGGCAGACCCACCATGAGGAGGGAGGGAATGACTTTCGCCATTTCCTCCCAGTTGAGGAACGTATCGCCCAGTTGCTCCAGGAGATCCATACGCGGTGAGGCCCGGGTCAGCTCTTGGGAACCGTGACAGCCTTGCTGCCCGGCTTCCAGTCGGCGGGGGTCTCGCGGTTCGGGTACCACTCCTTGGTCAGCTTGGACCAGGTGCCGTCAGCGATTACGGCGTCAAGTCCGGAGTTCAGGGCGTCGATCAGGGCCTTGTTGTCCTTGTTCACTGCGTAAGCCGTGAAGTTCTGGGTGTTCACTACGGATTCGGCGATGACCGTGCCGTCGCCCTCCTTCACCTGTCCGGTGGCCTGCTGGGAAGGTGCTACCCAGGCATCGATCTGGCCGTTGCGCACGTTTGCGTACACGGTGGCGTAGTCCGGGAAGCGGACCGGCTCCAGTTTCAGCGTGTTCGTGACGTAGTCGTCCTGGACGGTGCCCTGGACGACGCCGATGCGGACGTTGGCGTCAAGGTCGGCGAAGCCCTTGACGTCGCTGTCGGTCTTGGCCACTACAGCCATGAAGCCGAAGTCGTAGCCGTTGGTGAAGCCGACATTGGCGCGGCGGGCGTCGGTGGTGGAGATGGAGGAGGAGCCCATGTCGAACTGCTTCGTCTGCACCTGGGAAAGCAGGGCCGAGAAGTCAGTGGCCACAAATTCAACCTCAAGCCCCAGCTTGCCGGCAATGGCGCGCAGGAGCTCGTTGTCGTAGCCGGTGAACTTGCCCGAGGGGTCGATGAAGATATTCGGCGGCGCGTCGGAGAGCGTGCCAACCTCGAGCTTGCCTTCAGTGTTCAGGCCCAGCTTGGTCTTGTCGATCTTCTCGATCGGGGTGACGTCGGCGGTGGTGTACCGGTCCAGCGTCTGCTTGTCGCTGCCGGCCAGCGCGTCCGTGGGGGTGCCGCTGGGCTGGGCTGTGCCCGAGCCGCAGGCGGCCAGCGAGAGCGCCAGGGCCACCGCTACCGGAGCGGTGGTCAGCCACTTCATGGCTTTAGTCTTCATGAGGTAGTCACTTTCATCTGAGTCAGAAGTTCAACCGGGCCGAAAGGCTACGCGTGTGGCGCCTGGAGCGTTGCTCCCAGAATGCCGGCCGGCCGGGGCGGGTTTACCGCAGAACTTAATCATCTCATTTTCCACTTTTAGGCATTTCACACGAAGTAACGGTGGCAAAATGGGCGCAACGTCGAATTTTGCGTAGCTTGGGATATCCGCTGAACATCAAATGAATGGAAAGTGCAGACTGAACCGAATCCCATGGAGGCGGCGGGGCGGCCCGCTTCCAAGGGGAGAAGCGTGAGTTAGCTCTCAGCTAGAATTCGCCGCGCCCGCCATCTTCCGGCGGCAGGACCGGCCATTCGCCCTCGATCACGGCGGCAGGCTTGGTCTTTCGAAGGTAGTTCTGGAAGTCCGCTGCCTGGCTGACGGCCCAGTCCTTCTGCAGCTCGTGAAGCTGGCTTGCGGGCATTTTCAGCTTGGGGAACTTGATGGCCATGGCATCGAGCATCCGGAGCGTGGCAAGGGCATCGGCTGCGGAGGTATGGGCGTTGTCCAGGGTGATGCCGTATTCCTCGCACAATGCCGTCAGGGTGCGCTTGCCCTTGCGGTATCTGTCCACCTGCTTGTTCATGATGTATGGATCCAGGACGGGGAACCGGCTGAGCTGCCGGATCCCGTGGCGGGCAGACTCCGCCGCGAGGACTGTGAAGTCGTAGCTGGCATTGAAGGCGATGACTGGAATTCCGGCGTCGAACAGTTCCTGCAGTACCGTGGCCAGCTCGCCCGTGACTTCGCCGGCCGGCCGGCCCTCACGCCGGGCCTGCTCGGTGGTGACTCCATGGACGTCGCTGGCTTCGGCCGGGATTTCGACACCCGGATCGGCGAGCCACTCGTGTTCCTTGATCACATCGCCCTTGTGGTCGACCACTGTCACTGATGCTGTGACAATGCGCGCAGCACGCGAATTCCGGCCGGTGGTTTCGAGGTCGAACGCTGCACGGGGGAGGGTGTTCCAGGTGGTCATGCTTCAACGCTACCGGCGGGCACCGACAGGATCGTGGAACGCCACTGCGGCTAATCTGGATCCATGCGGATTGAGTACGTCGAGGCGGTGCTGGCGGTGGTTGAGCTGGTTCCCTCAGGAACCGCAGTGGCCTACGGGGACGTGGCCGAGCTCCTGGGGTCCGGCGGGCCCCGTCAGATTGGGCGTGTGATGAGTCACTACGGCAGTGACGTTCCCTGGTGGCGGATCCTCAAATCCAACGGCCAGGCCCCCGAGGGTCACGAGGCCAGGGCTCTCCGGCACTACCTTGCGGAGGGGACGCCTCTCCTGGGTGATCATGAGGGCTACCTCAGAACCGGCGAGGGCCGCTGGCGGGTTGACCTGACGGCAGCCCGCTGGTCACCGGGTGAGGACGATTTCGACCGGATTGATGCCATTGCGGAGCAACTGGAGCGGCGGCTCCGCAGATTGTCAGTGGCTGATGATGGAATGTCTGTGTGACCGCAACTATCCCTGAAGTCGAACCCCTTGGCAGTTCCCACGGCGACTCTGAGCCGAACTTCGGCGCAGGCCGCCCCGGCGGGACGGGCCTGCGCCTCCTTCCGCCACGGCAGGTCCACCACGAGGTTCCGGTGTTGTCTGCGGACCAGCGGGAGGCTGTTGAGGTACCGCACGGTGCGGGCCCCGTGCTCGTTCCGGGCGCGCCGGGGACCGGCAAATCCACGGTCCTGATCGAAGCTGCCGTCCGCCGCGCTCTGAAGGACGGAGTGGATCCGGAACGCATCCTGATCCTGGCTCCGGGACGCCTCGCCGCCGACTCGCTCCGGGACCGGTTCACGGCCCGGTTGGACCGAAGCCTGAGTACCACGCCGGCCAGGACGTGGGCCTCGTACGCCTTCGACCTGATACGCCGGGCCAAAGCGGAAGGAATCCTCCCGCTTGCGCGTCAGCCGCGCCTCCTCTCCGGCCCGGAGCAGGACCTGATCATCCGCGAACTCCTGGAAGGCCACCGGATGCCGGGACTGGAACTTCCCTGGCCTGCGGATCTGGAAGCGGCACTTGAGACCCGCGGCTTCCGCCAGGAGGTTCGGCAACTGTTTGACCGCATCATCGAATCCGGCAGGACAGCAGAGGACCTGGCGGAACTGGGCCGCCAGTGCGGCCGGCCGGACTGGATCGCCGCCGCGGCACTGTACGCCGAGTACCGCGACGTGCTGGACCTGCGGATGCCTGAGGCGTTTGACCCCGCCGGGATCATCACCACGGCGCGGCAGATTTTCCAGGACGTCCCCGGCTTTCTGGCGGCGGAACGGGAACGGCTCCAACTGGTCCTGGTGGACGACGTGCAGGAAGCCAACCCTGCCGTTTTCGAACTGCTGGCTGACATCGCCGCGGGCAAGGACTGCTATGTGGCCTATTCTCCGGACACCGTGGTGCAGGGCTTCCGCGGTGCCCGGCCCGATCTCGTCGCGGACCTCCCACGGCTGCTTGCCCCGGGAGGCAGCGTCATCGAGCGGCCGCTCTGGCATACCCATCGGCACACCCCCGCCATCGCCGAGGCATGGCTCGGCGTCGCCGGGCGGATCTCGCAGCGCGCCGGCGGCCAGTTGGCCCGGCGGCTGGAGCAGCCGCAACCTGAGGCCGGGCCACTGCACGGGTCCGGGGCCGCGGAACGCGGCACACCGAACATGGGCACCGTGGAAGCACACCTCGTGCCTTCTCCGGTGCACGAACTGCGGTACGTTGCCCAGCGCATCCTGGACCAGCACGTCAACCACGGCCGGGATCTTGCCGAAATCGCAGTGATCGTGCGCAACGGCGGCCAGCTCAGCGAGCTGCAACGCTACCTGTCGGGCCAGGGAATCCCGGTGCGCGTCCCCGTGGCTGAATCCGCTGTCCGCGACGAAGTCGCGGTCCGGCCGTTGCTGGATGCCTATGCCATCGCGCTCGACCCGGCGCTCCTTACGCCCGAGACCGCCGTCGCGCTCCTGACATCCCGGATCGGCGGCGCCACCTCCATTGAACTTCGCAGGCTCCGGCAGTCCCTCCGGCAGGAGGAGCTTCAGGGCGGCGGCGGGCGCACCAGCGACGCCCTGCTGGTGGAGGCGCTTTTGGAACCGGGCGCACTGGGGACGCTGGGCATGGAAGGCCGCGCCGCCCGTCGCACTGCGCGTATGATCCAGGCCGGCCGCGCTGCGGCAGCCGGGCCGGGAGCCAATGCCGAGTCGGTGCTCTGGGCTCTGTGGCACTCCACCGGGCTGGCTAACGTGTGGACTGAATCGGCTTTGTCCGGGGGGTCCCATGGCGCACGGGCGGACCGGGACCTCGATGCCATGATGGCTCTCTTCCATACTGCCGAGCGCTACGTGGACCAAATGCCCGGTGCCGGCCCCGAGCAGTTCCTCGAATACCTCCTGAACCAGGAACTGCCCATGGACACCCTTGCGGCGCGGGCCCAGGTCGATGACGCGGTGGAGCTGATGACGCCGGCCAGCGCTGCCGGGCGGCAGTGGCCGGTGGTCATTGTGGCGGGTCTGCAGGAAGGCGTCTGGCCCAACACACGGCTCCGCGGTGAGCTTCTGGGCAGCAGTCTGTATGCCGACGCAGTGGAGCACGGCGTCGGCTATGCCCTGCAGCTCGACCCGCTCAGCCGGCTGCGGGAAATCCGCTACGACGAACTCCGGAGCTTCTCCACAGCGGTTTCCAGGGCCTGCGAGATCCTGATCTGCACGGCGGTCTCCTCGGAAGATGACCAGCCGTCGTCGTTCCTGGACTACGTCGCGCCGCTCGAGCCGGGCGCGGAGGGGAGGGTGTTCACTGCGGTTGAGCGGCCCATGACTCTCCGTGCCCTGGTGGCCGAGCTGCGCCAGTACGCCCAACTGGACGGAAAGTACGGGCCCGAAGCCGCTGAAGCTACCAGGGTCCTAGCCGAACTTGCCTCCGCTGAACCTCCCGTTCCCGGAGCGCACCCGGACAGCTGGTGGGGCCTGTCCCCGCTGTCATCGTCGGAGCCGGTTGTTCCACCTGGAGGAACCGTTTACGTCTCACCCTCGAAAGTGGAATCCGTCCAGAAATCCCCGCTTGACTGGTTTGTGCAGGCCGCCGGGGGAGAGGCAGCCACGGACTTTGCCCGCAGCCTGGGCACCCTCGTCCACGCCATTGCGCAGGACATGCCGGATGCCTCCGGCGGCGAATACGTGGCCGAACTCGTCCGCCGCTGGCCCGCCTTGGGAATGAAGGACAACTGGGAAGGCAAGCTGGACTTCCAGCGGGCCGAAACGATGGTGCGCAAGCTCGCCCAGTATGTCCTCGTCATGCGCAGTGAAGGCCGAACCCTGCTGGGCGTGGAGCAGGATTTTGAAGTCCGGCTCCCCGATGTGGCGGTGGCGCCGTCCGTAGACGGGCAGAATGCTGAGACAGATGCGGGGAACGGGGCCGACGGCGCCCTGGCACCTGGCGACGAGGGTGCGGCGGCCGATCCACGCGGGTCCGTTGCACGCGCCGCCGTTCTCCGCGGCCAGGTTGACCGGCTCGAGATCGATGCCGAGGGAAGGCTGGTCATCGTGGACCTCAAGACAGGCAAACGCCAGCCGGGAAAAACGGAGCTGTCCCGGCATCCCCAGCTGGGCGCGTACCAGGCTGCGGTCCTGGCGGGCGGCTTCACCGACGCAGTGGGGGTTTCCGCCACGGCAGCGCCTGGCGGGGCGGTGCTGGCACAGCTGGGAACAACCACCAAGAGCCCCGGAATCCAGCAGCAGCAGCCCCTGGATCCGCAGGAGAACTGGGCGCTTGAAATGGTCACCGGCGCGGCCACGGTGATGGCAGGGAACAGCTTCGAGGCACGCCATGATCCATCGAAGAGCGGCCATGGCGGCCATGGCTGCAGGCTTCCGGAGGTCTGCCCGCTGTGTGTCCGCGGAAAGCAGGTCACCGAATGAGCCCGGACAAACTTCCCGAGCCCCTTTTCAGCCCGGAGAAGCTTTCCGCGTTGCTTGGCGAAAAGAACACACCCACCCCTGAACAGTCCGCCATCATCTCCTCACCCCTTTCCCCGCGGCTGGTCATTGCCGGAGCGGGATCCGGGAAAACAGCCACCATGGCCGACCGCGTTGTGTGGCTCGTGGCAAACGGCTGGGTCAGGCCCGAGGAAGTCCTCGGCGTGACGTTTACCAGGAAGGCGGCCGGTGAGCTGGCCACGCGGATCAGGGCCAAGCTCGCCTCGCTGACGCGCATAGCCGCCCAGGATACGCAGAACGCCGTCTTCCCTGCCGGCCTTCTCAGCAGTGACGCCCTCGAGCCCAAAGTATCCACCTATCACTCGTTTGCCAGCGGAATCGTGTCGGACTACGGGCTGCGGCTCGGGGTGGAACGGGACGTTGTGCTCCTCGGCGGGGCGCAGGCCTGGCAGCTCGCCACCGAAGTGGTGGAGGCCTTCGACGGCGACTACCGCCACTTCAGGGCAGCCAAGTCCACGCTGGTCAAGGCCGTCATCCAGCTCGCCGGTGAATGCGCCGAGCACCTGCAGGAGCCGGCCGACGTCGAGGCCTGGCTGATGGCCCGCCTCGCCGAATTCGAGGAGCGGCCCTACCTGGCCGGCGCCGCGAAGAACGCCCCGCAGGGTGTCGCCGAACTGGCGGCCATGCTGCGCACCAGGGCAAGCGTTGCTGACATGGTGGGCCGCTATGCTGCTGCCAAAAGGGCGCGGGGTGCGCTGGACTTCGGTGACCTCGTGGCCCTGGCTGCCCGCGTGGCCAGGGAGATTCCGCTGGCCGCACAGATGGAGCGGCAGCGCTACAAAGTGGTGCTCCTGGACGAGTTCCAGGACACCTCCTATGCCCAGCTCGTTCTGTTTTCGAGGCTCTTCGGTGACGGGCATGCTGTCACTGCAGTGGGTGATCCAAACCAGTCGATCTACGGTTTCCGCGGGGCATCGGCCGGGCAGTTGTTCCACTTCGTCCGTGAGTTCCCCGTCCGGGTGGAAGGCCGCGACGGCCCCGACGGACGCGAGGGCGGCGATGGCGGCGACGGCCAGGCGCGTTACGCGCCGGCCCCGACGTCGTATCTCACGACGGCGTGGCGCAACGGGCGAGCCATCCTTTCGGCGGCCAACATCATGTCCGAAGCCTTGGGAAGGGCCGAGGAACAGAAAGCACCGGCCGGAGTGGCCGGAAAGTCTGCGGCCGCGAATGTGCCGCCCCTGCAGCCCAGTCCTTTCGCGGCAGCCGGACAGGTCGTACTGGGCCGTTTCAGCACCGACGTCGAGGAGGCCGCGGCACTCGCCGGGGATGTCCTGAGATACCGGGTCACTGACTTTGAGCACGCGGCCGACGGCACGCCCGTGCCGCCGGCCCTGGCAGTCCTTTGCCGGCGCCGGGCGCAGATGGAGACGATTCGGCGGGAATTCGAGTCGAGGGGCATCCCCTACGAGATCGTGGGACTGGGGGGACTGCTCGACACTGCCGAGATCGTTGACCTCGTTGCCACGCTTCGGGTGCTGGCCGACCCCGGGCGCTCGGACTCTTTGATGCGCCTGCTGGCTGGCGCCCGGTGGCGGATCGGACCGGCCGACCTGATGGCTTTCCGGGACTGGTCCGGCCAGCTGGCCCGCCGGCGCGGGTATCTTTCTGCAGCCAACCCACCGGAGGACATTGCGGCGGACGGTTCCGATGACGCTGTCATTGAGAGCGACCTGACTGATGGCGCAAGCCTGGTGGAGGCCCTTGACTGGCTCCCGCGCGAAGGCTGGACGTCCTCCCACGGCAGGACGTTGACCGGCGAGGCACGCGAACGCCTCGCCAGGCTCTCAGCCGAACTAAGGCAGCTGCGCGGCTATCTCGGAGATGACCTGACCACACTCCTCGGCGAGGTGGAACGGGCCATGCTGCTCGACATTGAAGTTGCTGCACGCCCCGGAACCAGCATCCACCAGGCACGCCGCAACCTGGATGCCTTCCAGGACGCCGCGGCCGGCTTCCTGAGGACCTCACACCGGGTGGACATCCTTGCGTTCCTCGCCTGGCTGGAGGCTGCAGCGGTCGAGGAGAACGGCCTCGAGGCTCCTGCTTCGGACATCAACCGGGAGGCCGTGCAGCTGCTGACCGTCCATGCCTCCAAGGGCCTCGAATGGGATGTCGTCTTTGTCCCCGGCCTCAATAACGGCGCCTTTCCCAGCAACAAGGACTCCCGATGGAGCAGTGGAGCGGCAGCCCTGCCCTGGCCACTTCGCGGGGACCGTGCGGATTTGCCCCAATGGGATACTGACCAGCCGGACCAAAAGGGCTGGCTTGATGCTGAGAAGGACTTCAAGTCAGCTGTCCAGGGCCACGTGGAGGGAGAGGAACGCCGGCTCGCCTACGTCGCCTACACCAGGGCGAAGCACATCCTGTGGGTGGCCAGCGCGGCCTGGGTCGGTTCGAGGGCCGGGCGCGCGGAGATGTCGCCGTTCCTGGCCGAGCTGGAAAGTCTGGTCACGCCGGCGGAAGGAATGGCGGGGGCAGCAGTGGTGCACCCCGCTTCGGTGGACGAAGCTTCGCTGCCTGAAAAAAGCCCGCTGACCGCCGGTATGGAGGTTGCGGGATGGCCCTATGACCCGCTGGAGGGGCCGGCGGATCCGCGGACCGGTGAGCGCCTGCGGCTTGTACCGGGAAGACGGCTGGCGATGGAGCGCGCCGCCGCACGCGTGCGGGCAGGCATTGCGGGGTGGAACCCCGCCGCTGAACCAGCCGGGGAGGGCAAAGCGGCCGCCGGCGTCACGGCCGCGCGAGGGCTCCGGGGCAACGCCGCTGGGTGGGCCGCTGAAGCCGCCCTGCTGATGGAGCGCCGTTCCAGGCGGGCCGGCGGCCAGGATGTACACCTGCCCGGCCACATTTCTGCGTCCACCCTGGTGGACCTCGGCGAGGATCCACATGCGGTGGTGGGCAGGCTGCGAAGGCCCGTACCACGCGAACCCGGCATGTCAGCCCGAAAAGGCACGGCGTTCCACGGCTGGGTCGAAGAGTACTTTGGCGCCGCCGGAATGCTTGACCTCGGCGAGGCGCCGGGCTCGGACGGCCACATCGACGCAGCGTACGATCTCGACGCCATGGTGGCGACCTTCAAGGCCTCTGAATGGGCCAATCGGTCCCCGGCCTTTGTGGAAGTGCCGGTGGAAACCCGGGTGGGCGACGTCGTGGTCCGCGGGCGCATTGACGCCGTGTTCCGTGATGCCGATGGGCGGTGGGACCTCGTGGATTGGAAGACCGGCCGCAGGCCTGCTCCGGCACAGCTCCGGACTAAGTCGGTCCAGTTGGCCGTGTACCGGCTGGCATGGGCCCGGCTGAAGGGCGTGGCGCTCGACGACGTCAGGGCCGCCTTCTTCTATGTGGCGGACAACCAGGTGGTGCGGCCGCACGATCTTGGCTCTGCCGGGGAACTCGAACAGATCGTTGCCACTGCCCTCGGTGTCAGCGCTTCCTGACGTCGATGATGCTGATGGCCGCGGTGGAGGTGTCGTCGGCGGACCGGGCCGCCGGCGCTGCCTCAGCCGCTTCGTCCGCTGATGGCTCCGCCACGAGGAAAGGTTTCGCAGCTTGGCCCTGTGCCGGCGTCGGGTCCGCGGGGATGGGGCCAACCTCAACGGCAGGCAGGGCGGATACGGGCTGTGCCGGCAGGACGGGTACCGGGACGACAGTCACCGCCGGCGACGGCGCGACCGTCACTACCGGCGTCGGGACGCTTGTCGCAGCGGGTCGTTCCTGGCCTGGCAGGGGTTCGACGCTGATTGCCTGGCCGCCGTGTTCTTCAATGTCGGACGCAAGGGTCTCCAGCATCCCCTCCGCCTCGGCGACCATCGTGGCGTCGCCGGCGGCAATGCCCTTCACCAGGTATTGGGCCAGTGCGAACTCGGCGGACAGGGCGGCCCGGCGGAGCAGGTGCTGATCCGGAGCGTCACGGCGGGCCTGCGTGTAGCTGCTGAGGACCGAATCGACGAAGTCCTGTTCGTTGGAGGCAACCAGCCAGGCGAAGTCATCAGCGGGATCCCCGATCCGCAGGTCGGTCCAGCCGGTTACGGCGGTGACGCGGCTGCCCTCTATGAGCAGGTTGTCCTCATGGAGGTCGCCGTGGACCACGCATGGGTTAAACCGCCAGAGCGAGACGTCCTCCAGTGCGTGTTCCCAGCGGATCAAAAGCAACGCCGGAATTTTTCCGGTGGTGGCTGCCTGGTCGAGTTCGTTCAGCCGGCGCTGTCGAAATTCATTCGGGGTATAGCTGGGCAGGTCTGCGTTACTGACCAGGGTTTGCGGCAGATCGTGGATTGCGGCCAGGGCCATTCCGATTTCCCGGGCAAGTACATCCGGACCTGCCGTGAGTTCCTCCACGCTCCGGGTGCTGCCGGCCAGGTGCGAGTACACAAAGGTGCTCAGGCTGCCGAGCCGGACGCTGCCGGCCACGGTGGGCATCAGGAAGGGCAGTTCAGCCCGAATGGCCGGTGCGAAGGCCCGGAGCACCAGGAATTCCGTTTCCAGCCTGGCACTGGCCTCTGCGTGCCGCGGCGACCTCACCCTCCAGTGCTTACCTTCCGAGTCAAGGAGCAGGGCGGAGTCGAAATCCGCGGGATCGTCCGCAGCGGAGCTAACGGCGGTTGGCGTCAGCCCGGGGACGGCCGCAGTTGCAACGGCTGCCAGTTCGATCGGTTTTCTTCTCACCATTCCACGGTAGATTGAGTCGCGCCCCAGCGGACGATGTGCGGGCGGCGAGTCTGAAGATAAGCGCCAAAACTCCGTATTCCGGGCCGGGCCGGGCTCCGGACGGTTCCCGCTGAATGTAAATTGTCGGTCCGAGTCAGTACGGTGGACACATGAGTCATGCCGAGTCCGCAACACCGGCCTACCAGATGCAGGCAGGCGAACTGCCGGCCAACCTCCTGTTCGACACCGTACTTCCGGTGCGGCCGGCCCTGCTTGACCGCGGATCGGCTGACCGTGTCCGGCCCGGTATGGTGGACGAACTGGCCGCGCGGGACGGCACGTTGGCCGTGGTCCTTTCCGGACGGCAGGCACTGGTGCAGGGAGACATGCTGTGGCTCGCCCCAGCTCCCCGGCTGCTCGCCGCCCTGCATGGCCTTGGCTCAGCCCCGGATCTGCTCATCTACCTCGGCTCGGCCCTGGCCGGTTCGGATCTCCCGGCAGAGACCGAAGTTGTCCTTTTTGTCCTGCCTGAACAGTTGGATCCGGGCTCCGCAGGGATCCCGTTGGATGCTTCGTGGGCCGGTTTCCGGGATGTGGCGGCCGCCCTTGACCCCACGGACACTGCCCTGTTTGTTGAAGCAAGTGCCATCGCCAACTGGCACGCGGGCCATACCCACTGCCCCCGCTGCGGCGTGCCCACTGCCGTCGAGGCCGGCGGTTGGGTCCGGCGCTGCCCCCAGGACGGCTCGGAACATTATCCGCGGACAGATCCCGCCATTATCGTCACAGTCGTCGGTCCGGACGGACGGCTCCTGCTGGGTGGCGGCGGCCCGGTTGACGCCAAGAACTATTCCACCCTTGCCGGTTTCGTTGAACCCGGGGAATCCCTTGAACAGGCCGTGGTCAGGGAGATCCACGAGGAAGTCGGCGTCAGGGTAACCGGATGCCAGTACCTTGGATCGCAGTCGTGGCCGTTCCCCGCCTCCCTTATGCTTGGATTCACCGCCGTCACGGCAGACAACGTGGCAAAGCCCGACGGCGTGGAAGTGACCCGGGCGCGTTGGTTCAGCCGGGAGGAACTCCAGGAAGCCGTGTTGGCAGGGGACATCACCATCTCCAGCCGGCTGTCGATTGCGCGCTCGCTGATCGAGCACTGGTACGGCGGCCGGATCCTGGACCGCGCAGACGCCTGAACAGGCACCACCCATTGGTTAGACGCCAGCACGTGGCCGTCGCGACAACAGAGCAGCAGAAGTGACCACAGAGAATTTTGACAGCACAGAGTCCCTTGAGGAACGCATCCTCGGGGGACTGGATGCCGAGCAGCGCGAGGTCGCCAGCACGCTTAACGGGCCCTTGTGCGTTCTCGCCGGTGCGGGCACCGGAAAAACCCGGGCAATTACCCACCGGATTGCCTACGGCGTGCATTCAGGGGTGTACAGCCCGCAGCGGCTCCTGGCCGTGACGTTTACGGCCCGGGCCGCAGCGGAAATGCGCAGCAGGCTCCGGGACCTCGGCGTGGGCAACGTGCAGGCCCGCACTTTCCACGCTGCGGCCCTCAGGCAGCTGCAGTTTTTTTGGCCGCAGGCCGTGGGCGGCACGCTGCCCAACCTCCTGGATCACAAGGCCCAGATGATCGCCGAGGCGTCCCGCCGGCTCAGGCTCAGTACGGACCGTGCGTCCATCCGCGACCTCGCATCGGAGATCGAGTGGGCCAAGGTCTCCATGCTGACCCCGGCCAACTACCTGGAGAACGCCCAGGGCAGGGGAACGCCCGGCGGGTTCGATCTCACCGCCGTCGCCCGTGTCTTCCAGTCCTACGAGGACGTCAAGACCGACCGGAATGTCATCGACTTCGAGGATGTCCTTCTGATAACGGTAGGCATCCTGCAGGAGGACCAGAAAGTCGCCGCCACGGTCCGGGAACAGTACCGGCACTTCGTGGTGGACGAGTATCAGGACGTTTCCCCGCTGCAGCAGCGGCTCCTTGAACTATGGCTCGGCGGCCGCGACGAATTGTGTGTTGTCGGCGACGCCAGCCAGACCATCTACTCCTTCACCGGCGCCTCGCCCAAGCACCTGCTGGGTTTCAAGGCACAGTATCCGGACGCCAGCGTGGTGAAGCTCATCCGCGATTACCGCTCGACGCCGCAGGTGGTCAAGCTGGCCAATGATCTCCTGGCGGCGCGGCGCAGCGGCGGACCGGTCGCCGATGCTGCCTGGGCCGCTCCGCTGCAGCTTGTGGCGCAGCGGCCGGCCGGGCCGGTGCCGCAGTTCACCGAATGCACTGACGACGAAGCCGAGGCGGCCACCGTGGCCATCAAGGTCCGGGAACTGCTCGACGCCGGCACTCCCGCCAGCCAGGTCGCCGTCCTATTCCGCACCAACGGGCAGTCCGAAGCCTACGAGCAGGCGCTCGCCGCGGCCGGGATCGGCTACCAGCTCCGTGGCGGTGAGCGGTTCTTCGCCCGCAAGGAAGTCCGGGATGCCATCCTTCAGTTGCGGGCCGCCACCCGGGCAGTCGCCGAAACCTCATCGCCGGAACCACTGGGTCAGTTGGTCCGGGATATTGTTGCCTCGCTTGGGTACACGGAGGCAGCTCCCCACAATGGCGGGGCCTTGCGTGAACGCTGGGAATCATTGGCGGCGCTGGTGGCGCTCGCGGACGAACTCGTCCAGGTCCGGGGCGACCAGTTCAGCCTCGCGGACTTCGTCAACGAGCTTCAGGAACGGTCCCTGGCCCAGCATGCGCCAACCGTCCAGGGTGTAACCCTTGCATCGCTCCATGCGGCAAAAGGCCTCGAGTGGGATGCGGTTTTCCTGGTGGGCCTCAGCGAAGGCCTGATGCCGATCTCCTTCGCGGACACTCCCGAGGCTGTGGACGAGGAACGCCGGCTCCTCTACGTGGGGATCACCCGGGCCCGCGAACACCTGGCCCTGTCCTGGTCCACCGCGCGCACGCCCGGCGGCCGGGCGAACCGCAAGCCCTCACGCTTCCTGGACGGACTCCGGCCCAACTCAGTGGCCAGTTCCAGCGTCCGGGGCAAGGGCCCGGCGCCACGCCGCAAAGCTGCCGCCCCGGCCATTTGCCGGGTTTGCGGGAGCATGCTCGCCAGCGGCGCGGAACGCAAGGTCGGGCGCTGTAACGACTGCCCGCCCAGCTACGAGGAACAGACCTTTGAAGCGCTGCGGCAGTGGCGGAAGGAAATTGCACTCACCGCGGAGGTCCCGGCGTTTGTGGTGTTCACGGATGCCACGCTGACGGCCATCGCAGAGGCCAAACCGTCAACCATGGAGGAACTGGCAGCGCTGGCGGGCGTCGGCCCGTCCAAGCTGGAACGCTACGGCCAGGACGTCCTGCGCGTGCTGGTTGAAAGCACCACCCTGTGAGGCGCACGCAGGGCGGCCAGCCCCAGGCCCCGCTGACCACACATGACGGTCTGCCGGTCGTGGTGCGGCGGTCCGCCCGCCGGACCAGGACTGTCGCTGCATTCTGGGAAAACGGGACCGCCGTAGTGGCCATCCCTGCCCGGTTCACAGCCGCCCAGGAGTCGGAGTGGGTCCACCGGATGCTGGACAAGCTGCACCGCCAGGGTGTGAAACGCGCCCAGCAGGGGAAGCGGCAGCCCGCGACGGACGCCGCACTGGCGGCCCACGCTGCGGACCTGTCCGCCAGATATTTTGCCGGCAGGGCAGTCCCGACGTCGGTCCGCTGGGTCAGCAACCAGAACTCGCGCTGGGGCTCGGCGACGCCGTCGGAAGGAACCATCCGGCTCTCCGACAAGATCCGGCCCATGCCCCAGTGGGTGATCGACTATGTGCTGCTGCATGAGCTCGCCCACCTCCTGGTGGCGGGGCACAACGCCGCGTTCTGGAAGCTGCTGGAGGCCTACCCCGACACGATGCGGGCCAAAGCCTTCCTGGAGGGCGTGTCGTTTGCCACCGGCCGCGGGCTCGGACCGGGCGGACCCGGCGACGCAGACGCCGATTAACGGTCCTGCTTAGGAAAATTCAGCGTCGGACGGTACGGCGTCGGACGGTACAGGCGGCTAACCCTGCGGGTTCCCGCCGTCGGACTTCTTGTCGTCCGGCTTACCCTCCCCGTCGCCGGGCTGCTCCCCGGCACCGGCATCAGGACCGGCGTCGGTGGCATCGCCGGCGCCGGCGTCACCCTCCGGCACATCACCCTCAGGCGCGTTGTCGAAGCCGCCGCTGAGCAGCTTCTGCAGCGCATCGTCGACTTCGCTGTCGCTGGCCTCCGCCAGCTGGCGGCGGGCGGTGAAGCCCTGGGGGTCATCCAGGTCCTCGGCGGTGGGCAGGAGGTCAGGGTGCTGCCAGATGGCATCGCGGCCCTCAATGCCGCGTTCGTCCTTGAGCGCTGCCCACAAGGCGGCAGCCTCGCGAAGGCGCCGGGGACGCAGTTCGAGTCCCACCAACGAGGAGAAGGCGTGCTCGGCCGGGCCGCCGGTGGCACGGCGCCGACGGACGGTTTCCCGGAGGGCAGCCGCCGATGGAAGCAGCTTTTCGGTGGCGGCGGCACTGAGTTCGTCCACCCAGCCCTCCACGAGGGCCAGGGCTGTCTCAAGTTTTTCAAGCGCCTGTTCCTGGGCCGGGGTCCGCTGCGGCATGAACACGCCTTGGGACAACGCCTCCTGGATGCCTTCGGGGTTGCTCGGGTCCAGGTCCCGGGCCAGTTCCTCGATGCGGGAAGTATCGATGTGGATCCCGCGGGCGTAGGCCTCAATGGCGCCCAGCAGGTGTCCCCGCAGCCAGGGAACCTGGACAAACAGGCGCGCGTGGGCTGCCTCGCGGACGGCCAGGAACAACCGGATATCGTTCTCCGGCAGACTCAGGCCCTCCCCGAAGGACGCGACGTTTGAGGGCAGCAGGGCCATTTCGAGGTCGGCGAGCGGCACGCCTATGTCGGTCGAGCTGACCACCTCGCCGGAGAGGGCGCCGATGGCCTGCCCCAGCTGCATGCCGAAGATGGCCCCGCCCATGTTCTGCAGCATGGAGGACGCCCCGCCCATCATGGATTTCATCTCTTCGGGCATCTGCTCGGTCATGGCGCTGGAGAGCGCATTGGCGATGCTGTTGGCCACCGGTTCGGTGAGCCGCTTCCATGTACCGAGTGTGGCCTCCACCCACTCGGCGCGAGACCAGGCACGGCCAATAAGGCCGGTTGCCGGGAGGTCAGTCACCGGATCCAGCCACAGTTCGGCGAGCCGCAGGGCTTCATCCACTTCGCGGCTCTGCTGGGAGGTGACGGAGGGGTCCGCGCTGCTGGCCGCGACGCGGCGGGCATTCTCGTGCGCCAGCTGCCAGTTCACCGGACCTTCTGAGGGTGCGCTCATCATGGCCTGGACCTGCGAGAACATCTGCGCCAGAAGGTTGGGGTCGTCCGGCAGGCCGGCGGCCTTCGCCAGCTCGGCAGGGTCGAAGCCTTCCATGCCCTTGCCGCCCATCAGGTTCTGCAGCATCTCTGCCAGCGGATCCTTGGGCGTTTCGTCGCCGTTGGACGGATTGAGTGGGTTGGAGGTCATGATCCCGCCGATCGTCGGTTTGACTGTTCAACTTTCACGGTACCCCGGGCCGGGACTACTGTCTGCCGGAGAGGCGTTACGTTCGCTGTCGGCAAAGCTGGCGGGGGTGGCAACCGCGTAGTGTTGGTTCGGTGACTACAACCCGTGGCGTACACCCCAGCGAGGACCACGCTCCCGAGCTCGACGCCGGCGCAACAGCGAGTGCCGGACCCCCCGAAAACAGCCCGGCGGGCGCCGAGGAGGGACCCACGTCCCTGCGCCGGTACCGGCCCGAGGACAAGCGCGTGTCAGTGATGATGCTCTCCGGAATCCTCGCACTGGGGCTGGGCATCGCCGTCGGCACCGTTCCGGTGCCCTACGTCGTCGAGTCCCCCGGACCCACCTTCAACACCATCGGCCAGGCCCAGAACGGCCCCGTCATCAGCGTCACGGGCCACGAGACCTACCCCGCTGCCGGCAACCTGGATTTGACCACGGTCTATGTCGACGGCGGCCCTAACGGCCCTGTCAGCATCCTGGGCGCCTTCACCGGGTGGCTGGACGGATCCAAGTCCGTGTACCCGGAAGAACTGATTTATCCCACCGGCACCACCAAAGAGCAGGCCGAAGAGCAGAGTTCCGTGGCCATGGCCTCATCACAGGAGAATGCGGTCGCGTCGGCCCTCAAGGAGCTCGACATCCCGTTTGGCCAGCAGCTTCAGGCGGCCGGGCTCTCGGAGGGTTCGCCGTCGGAGGGCAAGATTGAAAACGGTGACATCTTCGAATCGATCAACGGCAGGCCGGTCACGTCCCTGGCCGTCATCCAGGAGGAGCTGGCGGCCGGCAAAGGTGCTCCCGCCACGGTGGCAGTCAGGCGGGCAGGGGAGTCCGTCACGCAGGAGATCAACCCCACGGACAACGGTTCCGGCCGCTACATCCTGGGCGTCATGCTGAAGTACCTTTTCACTTTTCCGTTCGACGTAAAAATGTCCCTGGACAAGGTGGGCGGCCCCAGCGCAGGGCTGATGTTTTCGCTGGGCATCATTGACATCGTGACGCCAGGGGACCTGACCGGCGGCAAGCACGTGGCCGGGACAGGCACCATCACCCCCGACGGCACTGTTGGGCCCATCGGCGGGATCCAGCAGAAGATGCACGGCGCGCGGGCCGGGGGAGCCACATTGTTCCTTGCCCCCGCGGCAAACTGCGACGACGTCGTCGGTCATGTTCCGGACGGTCTGCAGGTGGTCAAAGTGGAGAATCTTGACCAGGCCCGCCACGCCGTCGAACTCTCCGGTTCGGGCCAGGACACGTCCGCCTTGCCCGTCTGCACCAGCAACTAGACTGAGCGCAGGAACTAAGCATTACCGCCACTCGTGGCAGATATGACGGACGATGCCACACGCTTGACCGGTGCCGGACGTCCACCGCACGCACGCTCGCAATGTAAATCTGACGACCAGCTATGAGGTACCGAGTTTGTCCCGTCCCACCAGCCCCATCCCGCCCGGAAGACCCCCCTCACGACGCGGTGCGCTGACGCCGACGCTGATCGTCGTTGCCCTCGTGGTAGTGGGCTTCATCTTCTTCGCTAATGTCTGGACTGATGTCCTCTGGTACCGGCAGCTCGGCTACTTCGAAGTCTTTGTGACCGAAAACCTTGCCCGGATCGGGATCTTCCTCGCCGGCTTCGCCGTCATGTTCCTTGCGGTCTTTTTCGCGATCCGGATTGCCTATCACTCGCGGCCTGTGTACGCGCCGGATTCCGAAATCCGTGACAACCTCAACCGCTACCAGGCCCAGCTGGAACCGGTCCGCCGCGTCGTCATGGTGGGCCTGCCCATTCTCTTCGGCCTCTTTGCCGGAAGCGCGGCGGCAAGCCAGTGGCAGAAGGTGTTGCTGTTCTTCAACCAGGAACCCTTCGGGCAGCGGGATCCGGAATTCGACATGGACATCAGCTTCTACCTGATGAGCCTGCCGTTCTTCGGCTTCATCACAGGCTTCCTCATCAGCGTTGTGGTGGTGGCGGGCATCGCCGGGATCCTCACGCACTACCTCTACGGCAGCATCAGGCTGATGGAACGCGGTGTGTTCACCAGTCGGGCGGCGCAGATCCATCTGGCAGTGACCGGCGCGGCATTCCTGATCCTGCTGGGCGTCAACTTCTGGCTTGACCGTTACGCCGCACTGCAGAACAACGGCGGGCGCTGGGCAGGTGCGCTGTACACGGACATCAACGCCGTCATCCCCACGAAGTCGATCCTCGCCGTAGCCGCGGGCCTGGTGGCAATCCTCTTCATCATTGCCGCGGTCATCGGCCGCTGGCGCCTGCCGGTCATCGGCACGGCCATGCTGATCATCACCTCCATCCTTGCCGGCGGAGTGTACCCGTGGGTCATCCAGCAGTTCCAGGTGCGGCCGTCCGAGCAGACCCTGGAAAAGGATTACATCGAACGGAACATCGCCAACACGCGTGCAGCGTACGGCCTGGACAAGATCCAGGTGGACCGCTACGACGCCACCAATACGGCCACCACGGGCGCACTCGCCCCGGACGCCCAGACCACGGCCAACATCAGGCTGCTGGACCCCAACCTGATCTCCGATGCGTTCTCCCAGCTGGAGCAGTACCGCCCGTACTACCAGTTCCCGGACGCACTGAACGTGGACCGGTACGAGGTGGACGGAAAGATCCAGGACACCGTCATCGCCGTGCGCGAACTGAATCCGACGAACGTCGCCACCAACCAGCAGGGCTGGCTCAACCAGCACGTTGTCTACACCCACGGCTACGGGGTTGTAGCGGCCAAGGGCAACAAGTTCACCGTTGATGGCAAGCCGGATTTCCTGCAGTCGGGAATTCCGTCCACCGGGGTCCTGGGTGACGACTCCACTTACGAGCCACGTATCTACTTCGGCGAAACTTCGCCCGAGTACTCGATAGTCGGCGCGCCGGCAGGCGCAACCCCACGTGAACAGGACAGGCCCTCCGGCAAGGAAAGCGAAGGCGAAACCCAGTACACCTTCACCGGCAACGGCGGTCCCAACGTGGGTAGCTTCTTCAACAAGGTCCTCTACTCCATCAAGTTCCAGTCCTCGGACCTGTTGCTTTCCGATGGTGTGAACGAAGCGTCCCAGATCCTGTATGACCGCAATCCCCGCGACCGGGTCGAGAAAGTCGCCCCCTATCTGACGGTGGACGGCAATGCGTACCCCGCGGTGGTCGACGGCCGCGTCAAGTGGATCGTGGACGGATACACCACCAGCCAGTACTACCCGTACTCGCAGCAGGAGCAGCTCTCGGCCGCCACCACGGATTCCCAGACCACCTCGGGCCGGACGGTCGCGCTGCCCAACAGCTCGGTGAACTACATCAGGAACTCCGTTAAAGCGACCGTTGATGCCTACGACGGCTCAGTGACGCTGTATGCCTGGGATGACCAGGACCCGGTACTGAAGGCATGGCAGAAGGTGTTCCCGACAACCCTGAAGCCCTATTCAGAGATGTCCGGCGACGTCATGAGCCACGTCCGTTACCCGGAGGACCTCTTCAAGGTCCAGCGCGAGCTTCTGGGCCGTTACCACGTGACCGAACCCGGCAGCTTCTACCAGGCCAAAGATGTCTGGAGCGTGCCGAACGATCCCACCGTGGACACCGACGTCAAGCAGCCGCCGTTCTACATGTCCCTGCAGATGCCTGACCAGGAGAAGCCCGCATTCCAGCTCACGTCCTCCTTTATTCCGCAGATCGTCAATGGCACCGCCCGCAACGTCCTGTACGGGTTCCTCGCGGCTGACTCGGACGCCGGGAAAGAAAAGGGCGTCAAGGCCGACAGCTACGGCCAGTTGAGGCTCCTGCAGATTCCGCCGGAGATCCAGGTTCCGGGGCCAGGCCAGGCCCAGAACAAGTTCAACTCGGACCCGACGGTCTCCCAGGCGCTGAACCTGCTCCGGCAGGGAGCCTCTGAGGTCCTCAACGGCAACCTGCTGACGCTGCCGGTGGGCGGCGGCATCCTGTACGTGCAGCCGGTCTACCTGAAGTCGACGGGCGAGACGTCTTACCCCACGCTGCAGCGCGTGCTGGTGGCCTTCGGTGACAAGGTCGGCTTTGCGCCCACCCTGGATGGGGCCCTGAAGCAGCTCTTCGGCGGGGACTCCGGCGCTTCGGCCGGCGACTCCGATAACACCGGCCAGACTCCGGGTACTCCGGGGACCGCACCTCCCGCGGTCAGTGCAGGCGCCCAGGCTGACCTGAAGGCAGCGCTGAACGAGGCCAACGCCGCGATCAGGGCAGGCCAGGCTGCCTTGGCGGCCGGCGACTTCGCGGCGTATGGGGAACAGCAGAAGAAGCTTTCTGCCGCCCTCCAGAAGGCCACTGAGGCTGAAAGCAGGATCCCCGTGCCGGCGCCGGAAGCGACACCTTCACCGGCAGCCACGCCCTCAGCAGAGGCCACACCGTCAGCAGGGCCCACGCCGTCGCCAGGGGCAAGCAGCTGATGCCCTGACCCAGCGAGACGCACATCACGCCACCAGGATTTGGCCTCCCGTTCACCGGACGGTAGAGTTGATCTTGCGACGCGGGGTGGAGCAGTTCGGTAGCTCGCTGGGCTCATAACCCAGAGGTCACAGGTTCAAATCCTGTCCCCGCAACTGGTGAAAAGTCCGGATCCTGGAAACAGGGTCCGGACTTTTTTGCTTAAGCGTTGGGCCGTGTTTGCCCAAGCAAAGCCGTCGGCCGGCCCCACCATTTCGAGCCGGTAATTGTCCCCCTCAAAGTAGGGTAGTGTTGTTCGAGCGACGCGGGGTGGAGCAGTTCGGTAGCTCGCTGGGCTCATAACCCAGAGGTCACAGGTTCAAATCCTGTCCCCGCAACCATGTGAAAGACCCCGACCGGCAGTTACGCCGGCCGGGGTCTTCTTTTGCCCGATGAGTGCCGGTTCCTAGTATTCTCGTTCGCAGAGCCTCACATTTGAGCACTGGTCAGTCATTCTCGAGAGGAATGTTGTTCGATGTCCACACCCACGAAGAAGCCCGGCTCCGCCACGGGCAAGCGGCCCAGACTCTACTGGGGTGTTCCCGCTGCTCTCGTGGCGCTGGTCCTGGTGGTGCTGCTGGCCCGGTGGATGACCGGCCTGCCGGCGGTGCAGTCATTCCTGGCTGACTACCCGGGCCACTCGGAACTTCCCGACGGCGCGCCGGTCGGGTTTCCGGCCTGGCTGAACTGGCAGCATTTCCTCAATGCCTTCTTCCTGCTGCTCATCATCAGGACCGGCTGGCAGGTGCGGACCACCACCCGCCCCAGCGGGCACTGGACCCGCAACAACAAAGGGCTGATCAAGACCAAGAACCCGCCCACCAAGATCACGCTGGAACTCTGGTTCCACCTGACGCTGGACGCGCTCTGGGTCCTCAACGGCCTCGTGTTCGCAGTCCTGCTGTTCGCGACCGGGCAGTGGATGCGGATCGTGCCCACAAGCTGGGACGTCATCCCTAACGCGCTCTCTGCCGCCCTCCAGTACGCATCCCTGAACTGGCCCACCGAAAACGGCTGGGTCAACTACAACGCGCTCCAGCTCCTGACCTACTTCGCAACGGTCTTCATCGCCGCGCCCCTGGCCTTCATCTCCGGAATCAGGACCTCGCCTGCCTGGCCCAAAAAGGCGGCCGCCCTGAACAAGGCCTACCCCATGGAGCTGGCGAGGGCCATCCACTTCCCGGTGATGATCTACTTCGTCGCATTCATTGTTGTGCACGTTTTCCTGGTGCTTGCCACAGGCGTGCTGCGGAACCTGAACCACATGTACGGCGCGAGCGACGGCGACGGCTGGCTGGGCTTCTGGATTTTCCTCGCGTCGGTGGTCGTCATGGTGGCAGTTTGGTTCCTGGCACGGCCCATCTTCCTGCGCCCCATCGCGTCCCTCATGGGCAAAGTCAGCCGCTGACAGCCCACCGGCTGCCTAGTCCGGCGCCGGTACGCCCAGGGTGTCCTTCAGCTTCCGGTATGTCGCCAGGGCACGCTCCCTGGACTCGGGAAGCCCCACTACCGGTGCAGGGTAGCCGTTGGTGTCGGGCAGCTTCCACGGTTCGTGGATGCTCCTGAGGTCCAGGTGGGCCAGCTCCGGAATGAACTCGCGCAGATAGCGGCCCTCGGCGTCGAACTTCTTGCTCTGGGTCACAGGATTGAAGATCCGGAAGTATGGGGACGCGTCGGCCCCTGAACCTGCAACCCACTGCCAATTGGCGGGATTGCTGGCCGCATCGGCATCCACAAGGGTGTCCCAGAACCATGCCTCGCCCAGCCGCCAATCGGCCAGAAGGTTCTTGACGAGGAAGGAGGCGGCGGCCATCCGGACCCGGTTGTGCATCCAGCCCGTCTGCCAGAGCTGCCGCATGCCCGCGTCAACCAGGGGATAGCCGGTGTGGCCCTGCTGCCATGAAGCCAGCTCACCCCGGGTAAGCGGCTGCCATTCGAAGCGGTCGAATTCCGGCCGATAGTTCCGTGTGGCCAGCTGCGGGTTCACATAGAGGAGCTGCCAGCAGAATTCCCGCCAGCCCAGTTCGGACCTGAAGATCCCGACGTCGGCGCTCTCCTGTCGGGGGAAACGGCGGCGGAGCTCATGCCAGACGGTGAACGGACTGATTTCCCCGAACCGGAGATGGGGGGAGAGCCTGCTGGTTCCCTCCACCCCGGGCACGTCCCGCCCTGTTCCGTACTCAAGCACCGGCCCGTCCAGGAAGTCTTCGAGCCGGTGGTGTGCCCCGGGTTCCCCGGGCTCCCAGGTATCCGCCAGGCCGCCGCTCCAGTCGGGGGAGCCAGGAAGCAGGGACCAGTCCGCCAGGTCTTCGCTCATTGCATGCTTTTTCGACCCGGCCCTGGCAGGGGCTGGCAGGCTGTCCGGCCGCTCGTGGGGATGCCGGGGTTCACCGGATGAGGTACAGGCGCGCCAGAAGGGCGTGAACACCTTATAGGGACCGCCGCTGCCCGTGGTGACGGTCCACGGTTCGAACAGCAGGTTGGCCTGGAAGCTTGCCGCTTCGATGCCGTTCTCCGCGGCCCAGTCTTTGACCCCCGCGTCCACCGCCCGTTCCGGACCGCCATAGCGGCGGTTCCACAGCACATGCCGGGCCCCTGTTTCCTCTGCCAGACTCCGGAGCACCTGCGCGGCAGGCCCGCGCCGGAGGATGAGGGCTGAACCCGCTTCAGTTAAGGCCGCCGAGAGGGAAACCAGGGAGTGGTGCAGCCACCATCGGGCAGCGCCTCCGAGGGGACGGAGCCCCTCGGATTCCTCGTCGAGGATGTAGACCACTGTGAGCGGCAGGCCCAGCCCGGCTGCCCGGGACAGCGCCGGGTTGTCCTCGATTCGAAGGTCATCACGGAGCCAGACGATTGAGGATTCGGGGGATGCCATGGCCTCTACGCTACACACCGGCAACAGGTGGGGACACTGCTGGGCCGGCGCTGGCGGACCAGCCGGTACAGGAAACGTCCGGGCATGGGAAAGGCCGGAGCCCGTCAAGAACCCCGGCCCCGGCCAGCTGCCCCACAGCAGGGCAGTACCTGTTACAGCTTGTCGAAGTCCGCCTCGTCCACCGTGGATTCCGACCGTGCCGAATTGCCGGCGGCGCCGATCGCAGGCTTGGCTCCGCCGGACTTCAGGGCGGCCAGGCGTGCCTCAATTTCCACCTGCTCGCCGAGGTCCTCGAGCTGGTTGAACTGGGCGTCCAGGCTTGAGGCGGCGAGCTCCTGCTGGCCGCGGACCTTGGCCTCTTCACGGCGGATCTTCTCTTCGAAGCGGCCAACCTCGCTGGTGGGATCCATGAAGTCGATGCTCTTGATGGCGTCGTGAACCTGGGACTGCGCCGCGGCCGTCTTGGAGCGGGCCACCAGTTCGTTGCGCTTGCTGGTGAGCTCGTTCAGCTTGCCCTTCATCTGGTCAAGGCCGGTCTTGAGCTTGTCCACGACTTCGCGCTGCGAGGAAATGCTGGGCTCTGCTCCCTTGGCCTCGTTTTCCGCGGACATCTGGCGCTGCAGGGCCACCTTGGCGAGGTTGTCAAACTTCTCAGCGTCAACGCTGTCCCCGCTTGACCGGTACTCATCAGCCTTACGCGAGGCTGCGAGGGCCTTGTTGCCCCAGTCCTGCGCGTTCTTGATGTCCTCGTTGTAGTCGTCCTCGAGCATCCGGAGGTTCCCGATGGTCTGGGCGACAGCGGACTCAGCTTCCGCGATGTTGTTCGTGTAGTCCCGGACCATCTGGTCCAGCATCTTCTGCGGATCCTCAGCATTGTCCAGCAAGGTGTTGATATTTGCCTTTGCAAGCTGTGCGATCCGGCCGAAAATGGACTGCTTAACCATGATGTATACCTTTCGTCCTGCTCAGTGGTGGCCACTGAAAATCAGTGAACAGTTGTTGTACCGCTTCTATCCGCCGGAGTGGGTGTAACGACCGGCGCCTAGCCTTTGAGGGTCAGAAACTTCCCGAGTCGCCCCCGCCGAAGTCACCGCCGCCGAAGTCGCCCCCACCGAAGCCTCCGCCGTCGCCGCCACCCCAGCCGCCGCCGTCGCTGTGGCCGCCGCCCCAGCCTGCGCCGCCGCCGCCATTGAGGATGGAGTTGATGAGGATGCCGCCGAGGATGGCGCCGCCGAGGCCGCCACCGCCCCCGCCGCGTCCGCCGAACATGCCTCCGCCGCCAAAGCCCTGGTTGGCATAGCCGCCGAAGTTGTCGACGTCGGCCTGGGCCAACTGCGCGGCCTGCGCCGCGAGGGCGTGGGCCTGCTGGGCGTAGGTAAGGGCTGTGACGGGGTCGTTCCGTGAGATGGATAGGGCGTAGTCAAGGTTGCGCTGGGATTCCGCCAGCCGGGTACGCGCTTCCGTGCCAACCCCGCCGCGGCGGGCGGTGATGTAGTCCGACGTGGCACTGATCTGGGCCTGCGCGGACATGATGGTCTGCTGCAGTGAAGCCTCCGCGCGGCGGGCCTGTTCCTGCTTGTCCCGGATGCCGGTGAGGGACTGGTCCAGGGCCTGATGCGCGGTTTCAACGCGCTGCAGGGTGGCGATGGGGTCGATCTTCCCGCCCTGGATTTCTGCCTTGACCTGGGCGAGGGCCTGTTCGACGCCCGCGACCGGGCCGGCCAGTTCCGGGTGTTCTCCGGACTGGATCATGGCCTTCGCCTGGGCCAGGTCCTGTGAGGTGTCCACGACGGCGGCCTCCAGCCCTCCGCGGGCTTCGTCCAGGTTTGCGGACACCTTGGCGATGGCGTCGAGCAGGACGTTGGTCTGGTGGAGGCTCTCTTCGGAGGCGCGGACGGCTACGGCAGCGAGGCTGCTGTCGCCGGCCGCGAGCTTTTCCTGGGCCGTGGCCGTGGCGTTCTGCACAAAGGCAAGGCGCTCCTTGGCCTGGGTGATGTTGTCCGCCACCTGCACCAGCGCGCTGTCCGCGTACTTGGAGCGCAAAGACGTCAGCGACTGCTCCGCGTTGGCGATTTTGGCGTCGGCTTCCTGCGCACCGGCACTGACAGCGGCCAGCGCCTGGGGGGCGTTTTTCTCCAGCTCGCGGAGTGAGTCGAAATCTGCCTTCTGCTCCTGGAGCGAACCGAGCGCCGCCTCAGAACGGCGGATGATTTCACCGAGCCAGCTGCGCTGCTGTTCCTCGGTGTCCGGAATGTGGTCGTCAAGCTGCTGCTGGAGCTTGAAGGATTCGGACATGTGGGCTTTGGCTTCGGCAAGCGCCTTCGTGAAGTTTCCCACGGCGGCATCGCCGTACTGGGCCTGGGCGAAGCCGAGTTCCTGCTCGCTGGACTTGATGGCGTCGTCTGCTTCGATGATCAGTGAACCGCTCTTGCGGCGGAGTTCCTCAATGCTGAGCGAGGCAAGCGGGTCCAGCTCGGCGCCCTGGGGGCCGTAGCTGGCGCTGGATGCCTGTGCCGCCTTCTTCCGTTTGTTGCGGAAGTAGAGGTAGGCGCCCGCGCCGCCTGCAGCTACAACGCCCGCTCCGACCAGTACCGAGGCACCGGCTCCGTCACCGGGGACGTTTCCGCTGCCGCCGCCGGCTGCATCGCCGATGGCCTTGGCGGTGTCAATGGCCGCCTGGGCGTAATCTTTCTTGCCGCCGGCAAGATTTGCCGTGACGGCATTCTGGCTGATGGTGGACTGCTTGGACCTGATGGCACTCGACGCGTCGGTCGCGAAATAGAACTGGCCCGCTGTCGAAATCGCCAGCAGGACGTCGGCCTTGCCCATGGACTTCTGGGTCGCAACAGCCTTGCCCCAGTCTTCGGGCTTGGCGGGGTTCTCAAAGGAGTTCACGGTGACAACGTAAAGGTTGTACTTGTGGTCCTTGAGCAGCGTCTGGATGGCTTGCTGGACCTCGCCCTTACGGCTGCCCAGAACGTTTGCGTTATCCACGATGTTCGTGCCGGACGGAATGGTCACCGGAGGCTCCGCCCAGGCTGCAGCGGCGGGTGCCGCAAGAAGCCCGGTCAGGCCGATCACGGCGAGAATACGCTTGAACTTTGACCGCATGTGCAACCCTTCAGCATGCCTGACACCGATTCGGGACGAATCAGTCGTCTCAGAATGCAGCAGCGCCCCCACGCAGGATGTAAAGCCGCAGGTCGCTGTGGCAATTCTTCTTGATTCTATGGTGCACCTACTGGGGCGTCCACATCAGCAAATATGCCACCAGCGAAACCCCTCCGGGACCCACTGAATGATAGTGGCGACGCTCTCAGGAACCTCCCAGCCAACGTTCGCCCCAGTTCCAGCCAAACGGTCCATAGTTAATGCAGACGAGGATGAAAGGAAGTCCAATGACTGAGAACCCCACCCCGGGTGCAGCTCCTGAGAACCGGCATCCGGCTGAGAATCCGGCTGCCGCACAGAACGCTGCGGAGGACCGCAGCGACGCTGCCGGTCGAGGCAATCCGACGGAGAGGCTGGACCGTCCCGGGGCATCTGAAAACCACACCCAACAGCTTCCCGGCGCGCCCCGGCCGGTATACCCTCCCCGCGAGCCGTTCTACGGCCAGCAGGCACCCGGCCAGCAGGCACCGGGCCAGCAGGCACCGGGCCAGCAGCCGCCCAACCCGCAGCCGTACGGCCAGCCCGCCGGGTACCCGGGCCAGTACAACTCCGCAGCCGACCAGGCAAATGCGCCGCGCCGGAAGGCTTCCTTCGGGGTGGGAACCCTCGTGGCCAGCATCCTCGCTGCAGGCCTGGTTGGCGGCGGCGTAGCGACAGTCGGCTCCGGCGCGTTTTCCGGCTACGGCTCGCCCGTCGCGTCAAGCAGCAACAGCCAGCCGGGCACCGTCATCGTCAACAACCAGGACGACGTCAACGCCATTACCGCCGCAGCGCTGAAGGCATCCCCGTCCGTAGTGACCATCAGCGCAACCAGTGGCAGTGCCGGGGGCACCGGATCCGGAATCATCCTGGACGGTGAGGGCCACATACTCACCAACACCCACGTGGTCACTTTGGATGGCCAGACCGCCTCCGCAGCCCTGGAGGTCCGCACCAACACGGGCCGGGTGCTCAAGGCGACCCTGGTGGGCACCGACCCGCTCTCTGACCTCGCAGTGATCAAGGTGGACAACGCGTCCGGGCTGATGGCGGCCACCCTTGGAGACTCCGGGAAACTCAATGTGGGCGACACCGCCATTGCAATCGGCTCGCCGCTCGGCCTGACCGGTACCGTCACGGACGGCATCGTCTCCACCCTGAACCGGACCATCAGCGTCGCCTCATCCGCGGCACCGAAGGAAGGCGACAGCTCCCAGGGCGACGGCGGCTTCAAGTTCGCGCCGCCAGGAGGCGGATCGAGCCAGAACACCGCCGGACAGGGCTCCATCTCCCTCAACGTGATCCAGACTGATGCGGCGATCAACCCCGGAAACTCGGGCGGAGCGCTGGTCAACAGCAAGGGCGAGATCGTCGGCGTCAACGTGGCCATCGCCTCGGCCGGATCAGATTCCTCATCCTCCAGCGGCAACATCGGCGTGGGCTTCAGCATCCCCATCAACCACGCAAAGCGCGTGGCTCAGGAGCTCATCGATACGGGGAAGGTATCCCATGGCCAGCTCGGGGTCAGCGTCAAAGACAAATCCTCGGGTGGGTCCAGTTCACAATTCTCCGTCGGAGCGGACGTGGCCACGGTTGAGCCCAACTCGGCTGCCGCCAAGGCCGGCATCAAGGTGGGCGATGTGGTGACCAAGTTCAACGACCTGGTCATCAGCGAACCAAACCAGCTCACCGCCGCCGTCCGCGAGCAGGCCGGTGGTTCCACCGTCAAGCTCACGGTTCTGCGCAACGGCCAGGAACAGACCCTCGACGTCACGCTCGGCACGGCGCCGGACCAGTAACCGCACCCCGCCGGAGAACCGGAACGCCTCCCCGGCAAAACGGCCGACGGCGGCGGGTCACCTCACACGGTGCCCGCCGCCGTCGGCCGTTAAAGCCTGTCAACGGTCAAGCCCGGTGACACAGGCGTTAACGGGACGGCGACGGGCCGCGGCTATATGGTTAGCTAGGACCTACCCGTACCCCGGGCGTTCCGCGGCCATGACCTCACCCGGCTGGCTATCCACGAGCATGGAAGGCTGCTGTAAATACAGTGGAAGAGACATTGAAGATCATCGTCCTGGTCAAGCACGTGCCGGACGCGCAGTTCGACCGTCACCTCAACGGGGAGGGGCACACCACGGACCGCGACGAAAGCATCCTCTCGGAGCTGGACGAGTATGCGCTGGAAGCAGCACTGCAGCTGGCTGAAGCCCGCGGCGGCGCCAAAGCGGGCAACCAGGTCATCGCGCTCAGCATGGGCCCGGCCGGCGCCGTGAACGCTGTCAAGAAGTCCCTCCAGATGGGCGCCACCGAGGGCGTGCACCTGACGGACCCCGCGTTGGCCGGATCAGACGCGGCAGCGACTTCGCTGGCACTCGCAGCTGCGGTCCGCCACCTCGGCGCAGTGGACCTTGTCCTCACCGGCATGGCGTCCACCGACGGCGAAACGTCCCTCGTTCCGGCCCAGCTTGCCGAGCGGCTCGGTCTGCCCCAGGTCACCTTCGCATCGTCGCTGACGGTCGACGGCGGCCGGCTCACCGCGCGCCGGGACGCAGACACGTACTCGGAGACCGTTGAGGCGGCGCTGCCGGCAGTGGTGTCGGTGACGGACCAGATCAACGAGCCCCGCTACCCCAATTTCAAGGGCATCATCGCTGCCAAGCGCAAGAGCATCACCACCCTGTCGCTGGCAGACATCGGGGTGGATCCCGCCCAGGTGGGCCACTCCGGATCGTGGACCACCGTGACCTCAGCCGAGGAACGTCCGCCGCGCACTGCCGGCACCATCATCACCGACGAAGGCGACGCCGGCATCAAGCTGGTGGACTTCCTGGCCGCCCAGAAGCTGCTCTAAAGGGGATCACAGACATGGCAAACGTACTCGTATTCATCGATAACCCGGGCCAGGCCCTGAAGAAGAGCAGCCTCGAACTGCTGACCCTGGGCCGGTCCCTGGGCGAAACAGCTGTAGCCCTTAACGGCGACCTCAGCGACGACGTCTCGGCGGCCTTCGCCGAGTACGGCGTCAGCACGGTATTCCGCCCCTCCGCGGCGGACCTGGATGACTACCTCGTGGCACCCAAGGCCGCCTACCTCGCGGCAGCCGTCGCATCTTCCGGCGCAGGCACCGTCCTCCTGGACAATTCGCCGGAGGGCAAGGATATCGCGGGCCGCCTGGGCATCCGCCTGAGTGCCGGCGTCATCACCGACGTCGTGGCGGTCGACGCCGACGGGACTGCCCACAAGTCGGTCCTGGCCGGTTCCTACACCACCGAGGCGCGGACCACCACACCGGTCACCGTGCTGAGCGTGAAAGCCAACAACGTAGTCCCCGAGCCGGCCTCAGCGCCGAGCAACCCGGAGACCATCACGGTAGAGGTACCCGCCGATGCCACGGCCACAGCTGCCCGGATCACCGCCCGTGAGCAGAAGGTTGCCAGCGGCCGCCCGGACCTCACCGACGCCCGGATCGTTGTGGCCGGCGGCCGCGGCCTGGACGGCGACTTTGGCCCGGTTGAGCAGCTTGCAGATGCCCTCGGTGCAGCCGTAGGTGCCTCCAGGGCAGCCACCGATGCCGGCTGGATCAGCCACGACGCCCAGGTGGGACAGACCGGCAAGACGGTCTCACCCCAGCTGTACATTTCAGCGGGAATCTCCGGCGCCATCCAGCAGAAGGCCGGCATGCAGACCGCCAAGGTCATTGTGGCCATCAACAAGGACGCCGAGTCCCCGGTCTTCGAGATCGCCGACTTCGGCATCATCGGCGACCTCTTCGACGTCCTGCCCCAGGCCACGGAAGAAATCAAGAAGCGAAAAGGCTGATCCTTGACCCCTCCTGCTGTTGCAGCGCAGAGCCCGTTCAACCCGGCCACGGACCGGGTTGGGCGGGTGCTCTGTTTCGCGGCCCATCCTGACGACATCGACTTCGGCGCGGCCGGCACCATCGCCGCCTGGACCGCCGCCGGCGTCCAGGTCAGCTACTGCATCATGACCGACGGCGACGCCGGGGGATTCGACCCGGCCCACCGGGCGGAGATCATCGCCCTCAGGGCCTCGGAACAGCGCCGGGCCGCGGAACTGGTGGGTGTCACCGACATTTATTACCTGCACGAACGCGACGGCTATCTGGAACCGACCCACGAGGTGATGAAGGGCGTGGTGAAGCTGATCCGCGAAATCCGCCCCGACGTCGTGCTGGCCATGCATCCGGAGCGGAACTGGAAACGGCTGCAGAAGAGCCACCCGGACCACCTGGCCGTAGGGGAGGCCGTGACTCGCGCCGTCTACCCTGCGGTGGAGAACCCGTTCGCCTATCCTGAGTTGGCCGCGGCGGGCCTGGCGGCCTATAAACTCCCGTGGCTTTGGCTGTACGCCGGGCCGGAGGAGCGCGAGAACCATTTTGTGGACGTCACGGACCACGTTCCCGCCAAGCTTGACGCCATCCACGTCCACGTCAGCCAGCACCCTGACGTCAAAGCCATGGAGGCCGCCGTGCGGAGCGGGATGACCGCGAATGCACGGCGTGCGGGCATGGCCGAGGGCCGAAGCGCCGAGGCATTCCACGTCGTGGCGGTCAATGACCAGGGGACCATTGCCGGCTTCTAGGTAGAGTCCCGGGCGCCGCACGGTCAGGCGCCCGGGCTGTCAGGCCCCCAGTGTCGCAGCGGCCACCACGGGCATGGTGGGCCTTGCGGAGCCGCCTGTAGGTTCAACCGTGATCCCCAGGGCCGCCGCCGTGGCGATGCCCTTCACGAGGGCAGGCTTGGACAGCGCTTCCTCGTCCATCAGGCCCTGGGAAACCGGCGCAGAGCCGTCTTTCGGGATCAGCCACATCTGGTAGACCTTGCCGGCCGGAGGTGCAGGCACGCCGTTCATCTTCACCACCAGCGAATCCTTCGAAGGCGAAACCAGTACTGTGGCGGTTCCGCCGGCGGCGACGGGCACAGAAGCTTCACGGACATCCAGAGCACGGACAACCTGGTTCAGGGGATCGTTCTGGTCCGCCATGTAAGCTCCCACACCCACTCCGCCCAGCGCGATGACGGCGGCAGCCGCTGCGCCGAGGAGCCAGCGGCGCGCCCCGCCGGGCCGGCGTCGTTCTTCCCTGCGCTGCCTCAGCTCGGCGAGGTCATCGATGCCCCCCGCGGGGACCCCAGCAGCGGGTGCCTGCTTAACGGACGGAGCGGCAGCGCCCTCAACCGGCAGCTGCGCCAGCGACGGCAGCTGCGAGACAATGCGCGCGAAAAGATCCGCCGGCGGCTCGGCCTCTGCGGTGAACGAGGCGGCCAGCGTCTCCCTGGCCTGGCGGACACGCTCAAGGAAGGAGTTGCGCTCGGCGTCGGGCGCGGAAGAGATGTACCGGTCAATGGCGGCACGTTCAGCGTCCGTGACCGCGTCCAGGGCGTAAAGCTCGGCAAGGTCGACGGCCCGTCCTGAATCCAGGTCCGCAGCGATCGAATCACCAAACGAACCGGGACGGCGGCCTCCGGGACTATTCATTTCTGTCATCTCAACTCACCCCCAGACATGTCTTCAAGCGGATCAGTCCGTCGCGGATGCGGGACTTGATGGTAGGTACTGCTGCGTTCAGCTTTTCTGCGACCTCGCGATAAGTCAGGCCGCCGTAATACGCGAGCCGCACGGATTCCTGCTGCGTATCGGTCAGCGTTTCCAGGCAACGGACCACCGCCTCGGCTTCAAGCTTGGTGTCCACTTCATCGGAGACGGAGTCGTGGTCGACGTCCTGGCTGCTGGCGCCATAACGCGCCTCACGGTCGGTGGCGGACTGCGAGGAGCGGACCTTGTCCACCGCCCGGCGGTGCGAAATCGTCATCAGCCACGACAATGGGCTGCCCATGTCCGGGTTGAACTTGCCCGCGTTCTGCCAGACCTGGAGGAACACTTCCTGCGTGGTGTCTTCGCTGAGTTCGGGGTCGATGAGCACACGGCGGGCCATGCCGAAGACCCTGCGGGACGTCAGCTCGTAGAACCGGGCAAACGCGGCCTGGTCACCGTCGGCGATCCGGGCGAGCAGACCTGCCAGGCGTTGGCTGAGTTCCGCCGGTGAATCGGTGACCGGAGCCTCGGAGTTCGGCGCGTTGGGAGTTTCCATCACTACCAAGCATAGGTCGCCGGGCGGACAATCCGGGGCATCGCGGCCGGGACTGCCGGAGGCGGCACGCGGGCGGGGCTGAACACCAGAACGGCTTGCCTGCAACAGTGTCACCTGCGGCTCCTTCCCTCACCCTGATTTCGCTGTCAGGAGTTATTCGGAACCGCTGGCGCTCCGGATGGGCAGTGGGCCGGACGGGAAGGGGAAGCTCAGATGCGGGCGCCGCTGAACCCCTGCTGCCGCCAGGCCTCGTAGACGGCAATGGAGGCCGCGTTGGCAAGGTTCAGCGAACGCAGGGACGGCAGCATGGGAAGCCGGACCGTTGCGGTGACATGCGGGTCGGTCTTGAGGTCCTCGGGAAGCCCCACGGATTCCTGGCCGAACATCAGGACGTCACCGGGCCGGTAGGCGATGTCCGCATAGCTGGTGGTGCCGTCCGAGGTAAAGGCGTAAACGCGCTCAGGCTGGAGTTCGCGCCACGCATCTTCGATGCTCTTATGGACGGTGACGACGGCGAGGTCATGGTAATCGAGGCCGGCCCGCCGGAGCTTCGCATCGGAAAAGTCGAAGCCGAGGGGTTCCACCAGATGCAGTTCGGCGCCGGTGATGGCGGCCAACCTGATGGCGTTGCCGGTGTTGCCGGGGATTTCGGGGGCGTGGAAGAGGATACGGAACACCGTCCAATCCTAGTCAACGGTTCAATGCATGCCGCGCAGCAGCCTTGCCAGTACGGGGACATTGACAACGTTCGGGGTGGGCCCGGAGGAAAGGAAGTGTTTGAGGCCGCGGACGAGCCCCGCGGCATTGACCACCTGGATGGTGTCGGTTGACCCGGCCGCGCGCCGGTGGCGGTCGATGACGGGCTCGTGGAGGTTGCCGTCGGGGCTGTGGATGACGGTCCAGCCGGTGACGTTCAGTTCGGGGAAGATGTCCTGCATGGCCCGCACGACGTGGGCGAGTTGCGGCGGTGCGATGGAACGCCCTCCGTGGTTCAGCGTCTGCCCGTCCCACGCGTAGGCGCCCTTGGGCAGGAGCATGGAATTGACCAGGGCCAGCCGGTAGCCGGAAAGCAGCGCGTGGTCGATGTGGCTGTTGTCGGCAGGGGACTGCAGTCCGTTGACCAGCCGGGCGGCCGGAATCGCGGTCAGGACCTGCCGGGTGATGAGCTGCACGGTCCGCGTCTCACGCTGGATCCGGGCTTCGGCGCCAAAAATGCCCCGCTTGCGCGGAGCGCCGTGGAGCTGTTGGCTGGCCTGGCTCAGCGGGATGAGGGGGACCGCCCCGGCGGCCTCGAAGGCTTCTGCGTCGTAGGGCGGAACATAAAGGGGCGCATCTCCGGCGGTATTGCGCGGCGTGCCTGGCCTGTGAACGGAAGCTGACGCGTGGCTCCCTGCCGCGGGGGCATCGAAGTGCGGTTCCGCGGAATGGTTGCCTGAGCCGTTGCCGCCCCTGCCCGCGGCGTAGGAGCGGTCGTAAGCCTTCCTGCGCGCGGGATCCACGAGGGTTTCGTAGGCGGCGGTCACCCGCCGGAAAGCTGCGGCATCCCCGCCATGGTCCGGATGGGCCTTGCGTGCGGCCCGGCGGTAGGCCACCTTGATTTCCTTTTCGGAGGCTGTCACGGCCACGCGGAGCACCTCGTAGTGGGAGCTGCTGCTCTCGGTCAAGCACTCATCCTTCTTTTGGTCCGGCCAGTCCACGGCAGGCGGTCCGGTCGGCCCAGTTTAGCCGCCTGTCCACATAACGTTTGCGCAGGATCGGGTGGTTCCCACGCTGGCATAAACTCTTGAAGGATCACGGCCGCGGACGACCGTGCGGGGGCAATCGTATGGGGGTAAACGTGAAGGCACATACTGCGGCGGGACTGTTGGCGGGATCGCTGCTTGCGGCGGCGGCTCTGCCAGGATGCAGTGTCGGCGTGCCGGATCCGGCCGTGCCGAAGGCCGTGCAGTCCGTTACCGCGCTTGCGACCCCCACCATCACGCCGGGCCACGACGCGGTGGCAGTCGCTGCCAAGGACATGCCGTTCTCTGCAGGCGGCACATTGGCCAGGGGTGTCCCGGTGGGAATATCAGACGGGCTCAAGGACGCGCCCGGATGGAAAACGGTCAAGCAGAATGTTGCCGGCGAGAGCCAGTATCTGAAAACGGACAGCTGCCTGGTGGCCGCCAAAGTCCGGACCAACCAGTCGCCTCTGGCGTTGGCGGATGACAAGGAGTCAACCGTTGGCCTCTTCGCTTACCTGGATCCGAGCATCCTGCCCGCCTATCTAACGACGTCCACCTTGCGGTGGGGCGGTGAGCCTGGCAAGCCAGGACCAAAGGCCGAGGTTCTGGTGCTCGGAAAGCCTTCGCTTCCGGGCGCCAGGTCCACGGCCGTTATGGCCCGGTTTTTCAGCACCGCGGCATCCTCTGTTTATATTTCAATTGCCTGTCCTGACGCCGGAACCCTCGCGGCGGCGCAGGCCGACGTCGGTGAACGCCTCGTGTTGGTTCCGCCCACGAGCTAGCGGTCCAGCCGGCCGGACCTCGCGGGGGAAAGTCGGTTCAGCGCCAGGGCGGCCACCATCAGACCGAAGTCCCGGAGCGCAACATCGTAGAAGCTGCCCAGGACCAGCAGGTTGACGATGATGCCAAGCAGCCAGACGGCCACCAGCAGGGAACCGAAGCGTGGACGGAGGGCCACCGCGATCCCGGCGATGATTTCCACCACGCCGACGACGTACATAAATGTCTGGGGCGGGACCGGGACCACAGACGTGGCCACCGGGGCGAGGTAGATGGTCCAGTCGGCAAGGATGTTGGTGAACTTGTCCAGCCCGAAGATAATGGGCGCGACGGTGAATACGGTGCGGAGCAGGAAAAACGCCTGCCGGTCCGGGTTCATTGACACTGCCCTGCCGCCTGACCTGGTTACTCCTGTGGTTTCCATGGTGCACTCCTTCTAAAAGTAGGTATAGTCATTTTAGAAAGATGTGCAGGTTTAAGCAATGGTTCTTGTTTTTAGAATGAGGGGTGCGGAATGCGCAGGCTTCCTTGGATCCGCCGGATGGCCGCCGTCGCTTCTCTGGGCGACGACAAACGCCGGCAGCTCTTTGAACTGATTGCTTCCTCGGACGAGGCGGTGGGTCGCGACGACGCGGCCCTGGCGCTGGGGCTGGCGAGAAGTACGGCATCGTTCCATCTGGACAAGCTGGTCCAGGATGGGCTGCTGGCCGTGGAATTCCGTAAGGCGCCGGGAAAAACCGGTCCCGGCTCCGGGCGGCCGGCCAAGATGTACCGTCCGGCGGCGAGTGAGGTGGGAGCCTCCGTGCCGGACCGCAACTACGATCTCGCCGGTGAACTGCTTGCCGAGGCGATTGAGGACGCCACGGCCACCGGCGGTGCGGTCGGCGACTCGCTCCGAACGACGTCATACCGCAAAGGCCAGGAGCTCGCCGCAGGTGCTCCGGGCCTGGCGGAGTTCGTTGCCGGCGAGGGTTACCGGCCCGAACCCGACGGGGCCGGCGGGCTGGTGCTCATGAACTGTCCGTTCCATCGGCTCGCCGACGGGCACCCCGACGTGGTCTGCGCCATGAACGGCTCCTTCCTGCAGGGCGCGGCGGCGGCGTGCGGGGAATCAGCGGACCGGGTGGCGCAGAATTCCGTGCCCGGCCAATGCTGCGCCAGGATCACACCGCCCTGAGTCACGTGGCCACCGACGCCAGGAGGGCCGTCGCCGCTAGAATTGATGGGTGCCCGTTTACCTCGACCATGCAGCCACCACTCCAATTTCTCCGGAGGCGCTGGCAGCCCTGACCCGGGAGCTGTCCCGCACCGGCAACCCCTCATCCCTGCACGGCTCGGGCCGCCGCGCCCGCCGTTCCGTGGAGGACGCCAGGGAGGCCATCGCGACGGCGGCCGGCGCCCATCCCTCCGAGGTCATCTTTACGTCCGGGGGCACTGAGTCCGACAATCTGGCGGTCAAGGGCCTGTTCTGGTCCCGCTCCGGCGAAAACCCGTCCCGGCGGCGCATCCTGTGCTCCGCCGTCGAGCACCACGCCGTACTGGACACGGTGGAGTGGCTGGAACGCCACGAAGGCGCCGAGGTCACCTGGCTGCCCGTGGACGCCGAGGGCGTGGTGGACCTCGAATTCCTTGCCGCCGAACTCGCCCGCGATCCGGAATCCATTGCGCTGGTGACGGTCATGTGGGCCAACAACGAAGTGGGCACAGTCCAGCCCGTCCACAGGATTGTCGAGCTGGCGCACGCGGCCGGAGTTCCGGTCCACTCCGACGCCGTGCAGGCGTTTGGCTCGTTGCCGGTCGATTTCAAAGCCTCCGGGCTGGACGCGATGTCGGTGTCCGGGCACAAGATCGGCGGACCGGTGGGTGTGGGTGCCCTGCTGCTGGGGCGGGCCGTCAAGCTGACCCCCGTGCAGCACGGCGGCGGCCAGGAGCGGGACGTACGCTCCGGGACCCTGGACACAGCGTCCATAGCGGCGTTTGCGGCAGCGGCGGAGGCTGCCACCGCCCGGCTGGCCACGGAGACCGTCCGCATTGCGGCCCTCCGTGACCGGCTGATCGACGGCGTCCTTGAGCGCGTGCCTGAGGCCGTGCTGCGGGGTGCGCCGGGGGAGGGGCGCCTGCCTGGCAATGCGCATTTCACGTTCCCGGGCTGCGAAGGCGATTCCCTGCTGTTCCTGCTGGACCTGGCAGGGGTTGAATCCTCTACCGGGTCCGCCTGCACGGCCGGCGTACCCCGCCCGTCCCATGTCCTGCTGGCCATGGGACTGGACGAGGAAACAGCACGGGGTGCCCAGCGCTTCACGCTGGGCCACGCGTCAACCGAGGCCGACGTCGATGCCCTGCTTGCCGCCCTCCCTGGGGCTTACGCCCGCGCCAGCCAGGCGGGAATGGCCGGGCACGAGTCCTCCATACAGACGGCGGGAACCGTGGCCCGTCAGGCCGCTTCCGGCAGGAGCTGACCGAGACCGCCGGACGGATCGGTAAGCCGGCCGGCTGAAACGGGGGTTTTCGCCGAGATGAGGGCTTTGATGGTTTTCTGCGCCCCCGGCTGTTCCTTCCGTGGCCAGTTAACGCTCATGCCGGCCACCACCCGCGAGTCCTGCAGCCAGAACGCGATGAACTCCTTGTCCTCCAGCGAACCCCGGATCACCGGCTCGGCGCCCGCAGCCAGCGCCGGGAAGCCGGAGTACTCCATGCTGACGTCGAACTGGTCTGTATAGAAATAGGGAATCGTGCTGAGCGTGGCGTCCTGGCCCAGCATCGCCTTTGCTGCCACCTTGCCGCCATTGAGGGCGTTGGACCAGTGTTCGCTCCTGTGGTGCTGGCCGGTGAACGGATGCAGGGCATTGGCGACGTCGCCGGCAGCAAAAATTCCGTCCGCGCTGGTCCGGAGCGAGGCGTCCGTGAGGATCCCGTTGTCCACGGCCAGCCCGGCCTCCTTGGCAAGTCCTGTCCCGGGAACCACTCCCACGGCGACGACCACGATGTCAGCGGGAAGCAGTTCGCCCGAATCGGCGATGACCCCGGTGACAACCCCGTCCCGGCCGGTGATCTCCCGCGCCGAGGCCGGGAGCCGGAAACTGACGCCGTTGGCTTCGTGCAGCCCCCGGAAGAACCGTCCGAGGTCCGGGCCGATGGCGCCCGCCAGGGGGATCTCTTCAAGGCCCAGGAGGGTGACGTGGTTGCCGTACGTTGCCGCCGCGGCCGCCAGTTCCATGCCGATCCAGCCCGAACCGATCATCACCACATTCTTTCCGCCTGTGCCCAGGGCGCTGCGCAATCGACGGCTGTCATCCAGGGTGCGGAACGTCGAGACGCCGTCCAGATCGCTTCCCGGCAGGCGCAGGGCCCTTGGCGTCGCCCCGGTAGCAAGGAGCAGGGAGCCGTAGTCCAGCGAAGCCCCATCATCGAGCTGCACAGTGTGGGAGTCCGGACGGATGCCGGTGACCCGGACGCCGAGGCGGAGGCCGACGTCGTTCTCCGCGTACCAGCCGTCCGGCACCACGGGGACGGCGTCCTCGCCGGCCTTGCCCAGCAGGTACTCCTTGGACAGGGGCGGCCGCAGGTAGGGGTGGTGGCTTTCGGCACCGACGACCGTCACCCGGCCCGTGTATCCCTCTGCCCGCAGGGTTTTGGCGGCCGTGGCGCCGGCCAACCCTCCGCCCGCTATGACGATGTTCTGAACAGTCATTCCGCCCGCCTCCCAATGTCCGCCTCTGCTTCTAAAACTGTTAATCCTGACTTTAGAAGTGACGGCCGGCGCAGTCAAGGTCTTTTGGGGGAGCATTCGGCGTGCCGATACAATAGTGCGGCAGGCATTGTGTTATCTGTGCGAACGCCTGAATGGCAGCCCGCCCTCGGTACCTGCAGCCCCCGACCCCAAAAGAAAGCCAGCATGCGAGTCTTAGCAGCCATGAGCGGTGGAGTCGACTCCGCCGTTGCCGCAGCACGTGCCGTCGAAGCCGGACACGACGTCGTCGGCGTTCACCTTGCGCTGTCGCGGATGCCTGGCACCCTGCGGACAGGGAGCCGCGGCTGCTGCACCATCGAAGACTCACGCGACGCATGGCGGGCCTGTGATGTGCTGGGCATCCCCTACTACGTCTGGGACTTCTCTGAGCGCTTCAAAGAAGACGTCGTTCAGGACTTCATCGACGAATATGCTGCCGGGCGTACGCCCAACCCCTGCATGCGCTGCAACGAGCGGATCAAGTTTGCCGCACTGCTGGAGAAGGCCATTGCCCTGGGCTTCGACGCCGTCTGCACGGGACACTATGCCAAGGTGATCACCGACGCCGAGGGCAACCCTGAACTGCACCGTGCAGCGGACTGGGCCAAGGACCAGAGCTACGTCCTGGGCGTGCTGACCCACGAGCAGCTCAAGCATTCCATGTTCCCGCTGGCCGATACTCCCTCCAAGGCGGAGGTGCGGGCCGAGGCCGAGCGCCGCGGACTGTCAGTGGCCAACAAGCCGGACAGCCACGACATCTGCTTCATCCCCGACGGCGACACTGCCGGCTGGCTCGCCGAGAAGATCGACATGACCACCGGGGACATCGTGGACGAGACCGGCTCGAAGGTGGGGGAGCACCCTGGGGCCAACGCGTTCACCGTCGGCCAGCGCCGCGGCCTGAAGCTCGGCACGCCCGCAGCGGACGGCAAGCCCAGATTCGTCCTGGAGATCCGGCCCAAGGAGAACAAGGTGGTCGTCGGGCCGCAGGCGCTGCTGGCCATAGACGAGATCCGCGGCATCAAGGTGTCCTGGGCCGGCCTGCCCATCGCCGAGATCGCCACCGGGGCGCAGTTTGACTGCCATGCGCAGGTCCGCGCGCACGGTGACCCGGTGCCGGCAACCGCCCGCATGGTGCCGGTTCCCGGCGAGGATGCTCCCCAGCTGCTGGTGACCCTGACCGACCCGCTCCGGGGTGTTGCTCCAGGCCAGACCGTCGTCCTCTACCAGGGCAGCCGCGTGCTTGGCCAGGCCACCATCGACGCCGCACGGTCGCTGCAGCGCGCCGAACTTTAGGCAGGGCACAACACCTTTCAGGTAAATTTTGTGTCTCAACTCACTAAAAAGCCGGTTGATGAGCCCGGCGTCTGATTGAATCTACGCATCAGGACAGCGCGCTGCCCGCTCGAGTTATACACCCCTAAGCGGGCGGCGAGCGCGTACTCATCGAACAGAAAGTTCACAGATGAACAAGAGCACTAGAGCCTTGCGGAGCGCAATCGCGCTCGCAGGCGTTTCCGCCTTCGCACTGACTGCCTGCACGGGCCCCTCCGGCGGTGGCGGAACCAGCACCACAGGCGGTGCCACGGCGAGCAGCACCATAACGTACGGCACCACCGACAAGGTCACGGCTCTGGACCCGGCAGGCTCGTATGACAACGGTTCGTTCATGGTGATGAACCAGGTTTACTCGTTCCTGCTGAACTCGAAGCCAGGCGGCGCGGAGCCCGTCCCGGACCTCGCGGAATCGTCCACTTTCACGAAGCCCACGGAATTTACCGTCAAGCTCAAGAGCGGCCTCAAGTGGGCCAATGGACACGTCCTGGATTCCAAGGACGTCAAATTCTCGTTCGAGCGCCAGGTCAAAATCAAGGATCCCAACGGCCCGGCATCCTTGTTGACCAACATCGCGTCAATCGCCACCCCGGACGCAACCACGGTGGTGTTCACGCTCAAGCAGGCCAATGACCAGACGTTCGCCCAGATCTTGCAGAGCCCGGCCGGCCCCATTGTTGACGATGAAGTCTTCCCGGCGGACAAGCTCCTCAGCGACGAGGAAATTGTTAAGGCCAACGCCTTCTACGGCCAGTACGTCATCGACTCCTACAGCAAGAACACGCTGGTCAGCCTGAAGGCATGGCCGGACTACAAGGGTGTTCTGGGCAAGCCGTCCAACGCCGGCGCAACGATCAAGTACTACACCGATCAGACCAACATGAAGCTGGAAGTCAAGGGCGGACAGATCGACGTCGCCAACCGCAGCCTCAGTGCCACCGACATCGACGACCTCAAGAAAGACTCCAACGTCACCGTCAACGTCGGACCGGGCGGCGAGATGCGCTACATCGTCTTCAACTTCGACACCATGCCCTTCGGTGCAAAGACGCCCGAAGCGGATCCGAAGAAGGCGCTGGCCATCCGCCAGGCCGCGGCCAACCTCATCGACCGCCAGGCGATCTCGGACCAGGTCTACAAGGGCACCTACCTGCCCATGTGGTCCAACGTGCCCTCCGGTTTCCTGGGCGCCAACGAATCCTTTAAACAGGCCTACGGGGACGGTTCCGGCAAGCCCAGTCCGGACAAGGCCAAGAAGGCCCTGACCGACGCCGGCATCACCACCCCGGTGACCATCAAGCTGCAGTACAACCCGGACCACTACGGCAAGTCATCCGGTGACGAATACGCCATGGTCAAGGACCAGCTGGAGAAGAGCGGACTGTTCAAGGTGGACCTGCAGTCCACTGAGTGGGTCACCTACAACTCGGCTTCGAAGAAGGACAGCTACCCGGTCTTCCAGCTGGGCTGGTTCCCCGACTTCAGCGACCCGGACAACTACCTGACACCGTTCTTCCTCAAGGGCGGTTTCATGAACAACCACTACTCCAACGCGGACGTCGAAGCGCTGATCGCCAAGCAACTGGTTACCGCTGACAAGTCCGAGCGTGAGAAGCAGGTCCAGGAGGTCCAGAACCTGCTGGCCAAGGACATCTCCACGCTGCCGCTGCTCCAGGGCGCCCAGGTGGCCGTTTCAGGGAAAAACGTGAAGGGCGTGGATTCCACCCTGGACGCCTCGTTCAAGTTCCGGCTCGGGCAGGTTTCCAAGTAATTCCACAGCATCAACCTGGGAGGTGGGGCCGGCTGGCCCTGCCTCCCAGGCGTTCCCACATTTTCCTCGTTCCAAAACAAGCAGGGACAGCATGGCCACATTAATTGATGCGCCGCCGCCAACGGTTGCGACGCCCAAATCCAAATCCGCGGGAGGTGGCCTCGGGAAGTACATCCTGATCCGCTTCCTGCTGATCTTTCCGACAATCTTCATCCTCGTCACCCTGGTTTTCTTCCTGATGCGGATCACCGGCGATCCCATCACGGCGGCCCAGGGCGGCCGCCTGCCGCAAGAGCAGATTGATGCGTTGGTCCGCCAGGCCGGCTATGACCGGCCCCTGTTCATCCAGTACCTCGAGTACCTTGGCCAGATCATCACCGGCAACTTTGGCCGCACCATCTCAGACGGCAGGCCAGTGGTTGAGATGCTCACCAAATTCGGCGCCGCCACCCTGGAGTTGGCCGTCAACGGCCTGGTTGTGGCGCTGCTGATAGGTATCCCGCTGGGAATGGTCGCGGCACAAAAACGCGACAAGGTCCCGGACGCTTTGCTGCGCTTCTTCGCCATCCTGTGCTACGCCACCCCCGTCTTCTTCGCGGGCCTGTTGCTGAAGCTCACTTTTTCCGTTGGCCTGGGCTGGTTTCCTGTGGCCGGCCGTGCCTCCACGACCACCGAGCTGGCGATGGCCCGACTGTCGGCGCCAACCGGCATCTACTGGCTTGATGCACTGCGCAGCAGCGACCTTGCAGCCTTCGGTGACGTCGTCCACCACGCAGTTCTTCCGGCCGTTGCCCTGGGACTGCTGACCGCCGGCGTCTTCCTCCGCCTGGTCCGGACCAATGTGATCGGCACCTTGGGCAAGGACTATGTAGAGGCAGGGCGGTCCCGCGGGGTCAGCGAATACCGCTTGGTGACCAAGCACGCCTACAAGCCTGCACTGATCCCCATCATCACCGTCATGGGCCTCCAGATCGCCCTGTTGCTGGGCGGTGCAGTGCTGACGGAGACCACTTTCGAATGGAAGGGCCTCGGGTATCAGCTGGCGCAGTACCTTACGGCGCGCGACTTTGTCGCCGTCCAGGGCATCGTCATGCTTCTGGCCGTTATCGTGGCGGTCACCAACTTCGTCGTGGACATTGCCGCGGCCCTGATTGATCCGCGGGTGAGGTACTGATGAGCGCGGAAGCATTTACGCCAAAAAAGAAGCCGTTGCTGGACAGACTGCCCGTCTCGTCCCACATCCGGCGCAGCGTCGGCCTGCAGCGCACCATGCTGCTGATCGGCGTCGTATTGTGCGCGGTGTTCCTGGTGACCGCCCTTTTTGCGCCGCTGCTCGCGCCCTACGGCTATTCGCAGATCTCCGACGACGCCGGGACGTTCCCTGCGCAGGCCGGGCCGGGTGGCAAGCACCTGTGGGGCACAACCGTGGGCGGCTACGACGTGCTGTCCAGGGTCATTTGGGGCTCCCAGACGGCGGTGACGATGATCGCTGTTGCTGTCCTCATGGCCATTTTCCTCGGAGTCTTCCTTGGCCTGATCAGTGGCTACTTCGGTGGTTGGCTGGACCGGATCCTGGTAGTGATCGCCGATGCCATCTATGCCTTTCCCACGCTCCTGCTGGCCATTGTGGTATCGATTGCCGTCAACAAGGGCCAGTCCGGTTTCTGGGGCGGCATCCTCGCCTGCGGGTTCGCCATCACTGCCGTGTTTGTGCCGCAGTACTTCCGGGTGATCCGGGCTGAGACCATTCGCCTCAAGGCGGAACCGTTTGTGGAATCCGCCCAGGTGGTTGGTGCCTCCAGCGCACGGATCATCGGCCGGCACATCTTCGGCAACGCGACCCGCACACTCCCGCTGATCTTCACGCTCAACGCCTCCGAAGCGATCCTCACCCTGGCCGCCCTGGGTTTCCTGGGCTTCGGCATCGAACCCAGCTCTGCGGCGGAATGGGGCTTCGACCTGAACAAGGCCATGTCCGATGCGTCTTCCGGCATCTGGTGGACGGGTGTCTTCCCGGGCACAGCAATCGTGCTCATCGTCCTGGGACTGACACTGGTGGGGGAGAGCATGAATGACCTCAACGATCCCCGGTTGCGCGGACGCAAACGGGCAGGTTCCGCTGCCAAAGGCAAGGCCACAGGCGTGACGAAGAAAAAGGAAGTGCCGGCATGAGCGGTCCCGAGATCATCGAACTGGGCGCCGGGAACGGCACCGGAAATGTCCTGGAAATCGACCACCTGAAGGTCACGTTCGCCACGGACGGCGGCGACGTCTACGCGGTCAAGGACGTCAGCCTGGACGTCCGTTCCGGCGAGGTCCTGGCAATCGTGGGCGAATCGGGTTCCGGCAAAACCGTCACGGCCAAGACCATCCTTGGGCTGCTCCCGGAGACCGCCACCAGCGGGGGAGCCGTCCTGATTAACGGAAACAACGTCATCAGCGTCAGCGCCTCGAAACTGCGGCAGATCCGTGGCCGCGACGTGGCCATGGTGTTCCAGGAGCCTTCCACCGCCTTGAACCCCGTCTTCACCGTGGGTTGGCAGATTGCCGAAGGTATCCGGGCCCACGCCGGAGGCCCGGGCGGAAAGCGGGTCTCGGCCAAGGAGGCCAAAGCCCGTGCCATCGAGGCCCTGCGCAAAGTGGGGATCCCGGATCCTGAGCATAGGGTCAACTACTACCCCCACCAGTTCTCCGGCGGCCAGAAACAGCGTGTGGTGATCGCCGCCGCCCTGGCCCTGAACCCCGGGCTGATTGTGGCGGACGAGCCCACCACGGCCCTGGACGTCACCGTCCAGGCGGAGATCCTGGAGCTGCTGAGGGACCTCCGCGACAAATACGGAACATCGATCGTGCTGATCACCCACAACATGGGGGTGGTGGCCGACCTCGCTGACCGGGTCGTGGTGATGTACCAGGGCGACGTCGTGGAGGAAGCGCCGGTGCGGGCGCTGTTCGCGGAACCCAAACAGGACTACACGAAGAAGCTGCTGGCCGCTGTGCCGCACCTGGGCAGGAACTCGGCCTCCGAAGGACTGAAGGAACGCGCCCACCAGGGCTCGCCAGTGCTGGTGGAGGCAACCAACCTGACCATCGAGTACCCCGGCCGGCTGGGAGCCCCCGCGTTCAAGGCCGTGGACGGGGTCAGCTTCACCGTCTCGGAAGGTGAGGTCTTCGGGCTGGTGGGAGAATCCGGCTCAGGGAAGACCACCATCGGACGGGCGATCGCAGGCCTGAACCGGACCACGGGAGGCAGCCTGAAGGTGCTTGGCTACGAAATGCTGAACATGAAGGAGCGGACGTTCAAACCGCTGCGGAAGGACATCGGCTTTGTCTTCCAGGATCCGGCCGCGTCATTCAACCCCCAACTGACCATCGGCGACTGCGTGGCAGAGCCCATGATCATCCACACCAACCCCAGCCCGGCGCAGGCGCGTAAACGCGTTTCCGATCTGCTCGAATCAGTGCAGCTGCCGGCGTCGTACGCTGAACGGTTCCCCCACGAGCTCTCGGGCGGGCAGCGGCAGCGGGCCTCCTTGGCACGGGCACTGATCCTCAACCCGAGGCTCCTGATCGCGGATGAGCCGACGTCGGCCCTGGACGTTTCCGTGCAGGCGAAGGTACTGGAACTGTTTAAGGAGATCCAGGCCGAGTTTGGGTTTGCCGCGCTGTTCATCAGCCACGACCTCGCCGTGGTGGACATCCTCTCGGAATGGATCGGTGTCCTCTACAAGGGGAAGCTGGTGGAGCAGGGGATCGGCAGCCAGGTCATGGGTGCGCCCCGGCACGACTACACCAAGCGGCTGATCGCCTCTCTTCCGGTCCCTGATCCGGACGAGCAGGCGCGGCGGCGCGAGGCGCACCGGGCACTGCTGGCCACTTAAGCCGGTCACCAGGGGCTGTTTGCGGGGCCCGGTCTGCGTCACGTGTGAGCGTGCAGGGACGTAGAGCGGGCCCCGCAAGGCAGCTGCCCATAGACTTGGATCATGACGCAGCAAAACCACGATGGTCCCGAAACCGACACTTTCGATCCAGCCGCGAGCTCCTTGGCCGGCCAGGTGAACGATTCGGTGATGGCGGAACTGCTGTCCATCCGGTCCAGCATTGACAACATCGATGCCACCCTCGTCTACCTGCTGGCCGAACGGTTCAAGGCCACCCAGAAAGTGGGCTTCCTCAAGGCCGCACACAGGCTCCCGGCGGGGGACCCTGGCCGCGAAACAGCCCAGATCGCGCGCCTCCGCAGGCTGGCAGAGGACGCCCACCTCGATCCCGCCTTTGCGGAAAAGTTCCTTAACTTCATCATCGGCGAGGTCATCCGCCACCACGAGGCCATCGCCGAGGACCACCAGGCTGCCGCAGAGTGGAAGTAACCGCCACCGGGCTGGGTCCCTGGCCGGGGGAGGACCCCGTGGAGGCCGCCCGCATCATCCGCGGTGAGCTCGGCAGCCCGCACATGCCGTTTCTGGCAGAACTTCCGGACCGCGGCGTCGGTTCGGATACCCTGGGACGGACTGCGTCGCTTCTGGTAGAGCTGGCAGTTGATGTCCAGCCCTACGGCTGGCGCCTGGTGGACCGTCCGGGGAAGGATTTCCGCCGGGCCGCCTCTGCGCTGTCAACTGACATCAACGTCCTGGCTGACGTAGCCGGCACGGAGGAGACCCCTGCCGCCGAAATCAAGCTCCAGCTGATGGGACCGCTCAGCCTCGCGGCCGGGCTGCACCTGCACAACGGCGAACGTGCCCTGCTGGATTACGGAGCCCGCCGGGACATTGCGGCCTCATTGGCGGCAGGCGTCCACAGCCACCTGTCCAAGGTCTCAAGCGCGGTTCCCGGCGCGCGGCTGGTGGTCCAGCTCGACGAGCCTGACATCGCAGCCGTGCTTGCCGGCACCATCCCGACGTCGAGCGGTTACCGCACGCTGCGGGCCGTCAGTGGCCAGGAGGTCACCGAAGCCTGGCGGCTGGTGATCGAGGCCCTCCGCGCTGCCGGGGCTGCCGAGGTCGTTATCTCGGTCCCTGAAGTCGAGGCGCCGATCGAACGGATAACGGCTGCCGGAGCGGACGGAGTGGCCGTTCCGCTGAAAGCCCTGACAACACGGCAGTGGGAGCAGCTGGCCCCGGCAGTTGAAGCAGGCAAGCGGCTTTGGGCAGGCGCCCTGGACCTCAGCAACGGCACCCTGCCCAGGGTTGCCGACGCCGTGGACGCGCTGTGGCGGCCGTGGCGCCAGCTGGGCCTTCCGGCGGCGTCCTTGGGCCTTGTGCGGGTGACCCCGTCTGAGGGACTGGCCCGCCACACCCCGTCCACCGCCACCGCGGTCCTTGCGCGGCTTGCCCAGGTGGCCGACGGCCTGAACCAGCAGGCCCACGGCTAGCCTCTACAGCCGGCTTTCCCACCGGTCCGGCTGGGCGTAGCGGGGCAGGAAACTCTCCGCCGCGGTGCCGCCGAGGTACGGGCGGAGGCGGTAAGTGAAACTGCCCGCATAGACCAGCACCTGGCCGATCTGGGGCTGGATGACCTTGACCTGGATCCGGTGCTTCCCCTGCTCTCCCGCGTCTGCGTCCCACCACTGTTCGGCGTAGGCCTTCGCGTCAACAGTTGCAGGCAGCGGCATCCGGAGGGGGCCAAGGAAGAGCCGGGAATCTTCAGAAACTCCTCGCAGCCTCCCTTCGTCTGTCACGCTGACATTCAGGTCCGTCACCATGCGCCGGAACCTGCCAAGGTAGTCCACCAGCCGCGGCCCGTCGGCGGACTCTGTCAGGGTGGTCGTGTCCTGGAAAATCCGGCTGTGGCCGGGGAAGCGGATCTCGCGCCGGGCAGTCAGGCTGGAACGACCGAACGGATCCTCGTGGGCGTGGTTCTCGATCCTGAACGGGATGTTCTCGCCGTATTCGGGGAAGAATGCCTCTTCCCCGGAAGTGAGCTTCAGCAGCGGCCTCAGCCACGCCTGCCGGCAGCCCACCACGTCGAAGACGCCTTCACCCACTCCGTAGTGTCCGGAGCCGGGGACCAGGGAGAAATACTCCTGGAGTTCAGGCTGCAGCCGGTGGAAGTCGTCGCCCAATGCCTGTTTGTAGATGGAATCGTTCATTGCTGACCTCCTGGACGGTACCGCCGGACGAGCCGTGGTTGGTTCACAATCTACCGGCAGCCTTCAGGCGGATGTACATGTCGGCCAGCTGCGGAGGCAATTGGTGCGGTTCCGCATCTACCACTTCCACTCCCTGGTGCCGGAGCTCGGCCGCGACGGCTGCCCGTTCCAGGAGCGCGCGTTCGGCCGATGCCGCCCGGAAGACGTCGGTGGCGTTCGTTCGTTCCCGGAGCATCAGCCCCAACATGGGATCGCGGACGGCGGCCACCACCACAACGTGTTGCCGCGCCAGCTGCGCAGCAACGGGAATGAGCCCCTCCTCCGGTGCCCCGCCGTCCAGCGACGTCAGCAGGACGACCAGGGACCGGTGGGCGGAGACCGCCCGGATCTGGCCGGGGATGCTGGACCAGTCAAGTTCGATCAGCTCTGCCTCAAGCGGAGCCATCGCCTGCACCAGCTGGCCCAGAAGGTTTCCGGAGGTGGCGGATCCTGCCCTGGCGCGCTGGCGGCGGTCATAGGCGAGGAAGTCCACCCGGTCGCCGCCGCGTTCGGCGAGCACCGCCAGCAGCAGCGCCGCTTCCATTCCCGTGTCCAGCCGCGGCTCGTCCCCGATCCTCGCCGCCGAGGTCCGGGACGTATCCAGCATGATCACCACCCGGCGGTCGCGTTCCGGGCGCCAGGTGCGCACCACGACGGCGGAGCGCCGGGCGGTTGCCCGCCAGTCGATTGAACGGACGTCGTCTCCGCGGACGTAGTCCCGGAGCGAATCGAATTCAGTGCCTGCACCACGGATCTGCACCGCGGCTTTGCCGTCCAGTTCACGGAGCTTCCTGAGCTTGGACGGCAGGTGCCTCCGCGAATGGAAGGGCGGCAGCACCCTCAGGACGCCGGGGCAGGTGATTGTGCGCTGGCGTGCTGCGAGTCCCAGGGGCCCATGGGAGCGCACAGTAACGTGCGGAGCCTTCATGTCACCGCGGCGGGCGGGCTGGAGCCGGACGCTCATGCGGCGGCTCTCGCCGTCGGGCACCTGGAGTTCCTGGACCGGGTCCTGGGCACCGGCGGAGGGTTGCCAGGCATCCCGGATGGTTGCCCGGAGGCGGCGCGGGCCGTTGTTGGCCACGGTGAGGACGGAAACCGCTGACCCATGAAGGGTGACGTTGCCGGGATCGGCCCGCCGGACGGCAAGGGTCCGGGGTGAAGCTGCCAGTGACAGGTCCAGGCAAAGCAGGGCAGTGAGGGCACACAGCACGGCCAGGACCGTTCCCCAGCCAGGCAGCAGCAGGACAGGCACCAGCCCCACGAGGGCGAGCACCACGAAACGTCCGGAGAGGGCCATCGCGGAGGCGGATCAGCGGGGGACTGCTACGGAGGCCAGGATGCTGCCCAGGACGTCGTCCACGCGCACTCCATCCATCTGCGCATCAGGCTGCAGGGCAACCCGGTGTCGCAGGCACGGCAGCGCGAGTGCCTTGACGTCGTCGGGCGTGACGAAACTCCGCCCCGACAGCCAGGCCCAGGCGCGGGACGTATTGAGCAGGGCTGTTGCGCCGCGGGGGGAGACGCCCAGCTGGAAGGACGGCGCCTGCCGGGTGGCGCGCACCAGGTCCACGATGTAGCCGATGATTTCCGGTTCGACGGCGACAGCCGCCACGGCCCGCCGCGCCCGTTCAAGGTCCTCGGCACCGGCCACCGGGCGGACGCCGGCCGCGTCCAGATCGCGCGGGTTGAAGCCGGCCGCGTGCCGCCGGATCACCTCTACCTCGTCCGTCCGGCCTGGCAGCGGCATGGTCAGCTTGAGCAGGAAACGGTCCAGCTGGGCCTCGGGCAGGGGATAGGTTCCCTCGTATTCAACGGGGTTCTGGGTTGCCGCCACCAGGAAGGGTGACGGCAGCGGACGGGACACGCCGTCCACGGAGACCTGCCGCTCTTCCATGGCTTCCAGGAGGGATGCCTGGGTTTTTGGCGGTGTGCGGTTGATCTCGTCAGCGAGCAGGATGTTCGTGAAGACCGGACCCTCCCGGAAGCTGAAAGCCGAAGTGTGGGAGTCATAGACCAGGGAACCGGTAATGTCGCCGGGCATCAGGTCCGGTGTGAACTGCACCCGCTTGGTGTCAAGGCTCAGCGCTGCCGAAAGGGCGCGGACCAGCAGCGTCTTGGCGACACCCGGGACGCCCTCAAGGAGCACATGCCCGTCCGATAGCAGCGCTATGAGCATTCCCGTGACGGTGGCGTCCTGGCCCACCACGGCCTTGGCCACTTCGTGGCGGACATCCAGCAGTGCCTGGCGCGCAGGATCGTGCTGGTGTCCGGAAGGCTGGTGCCGGCCATCCGGGAATAGCCGCTCGGAACCGAGGATTTGCTGGGCACGGGGGTATTCGTTCATCGGGTCCTGACCTCATTCTCTAGTTTCTCCAGTGCCTGTGACCATTGCACCAGCCTTGCTTCAGTTCCCGGCCGCTCGTTGACCAGGGCACTGATGTCTGCAACCGGCCGGCCCAGCTGCCGCGCTGCCGCCATTGCGACGTCGTCGGCAGTTGCACCGGCGCCCAGCCGCAGAACCTGCGCCAGCCTGACCAGCGTGCCCGCGCGCAAGTTGTCCCGGGCCCGGCCGAGCGCGTGGGCGTCATGATAGAGCCGTGCCCGGCCCTCGGCAGTTTCCACTGCCTTGACCACCACCGGCAGCGGTTCAAAAACAAGGGGACCCAGCCGCCGCCCGCGCCACACCATGGCGAGGACGGCCACGAAGATGAGCCAGGGTCCCAGATAGGACACCCAGTCCGGGGCGAGTTCGTCAAGAGTCTGCGGAGGCTCCGCTGCGCCGGCATCGCCGAGCCCCGGCAGATACCAGACCACGTCACGGGCCTTGCCCAGGGTCCGCAGGACCAGCGCCGCGTTGCCGTCCTGGGCCAACGCGCGGTTGCTGATGGCAAAACTATTTCCCAGCACGGTGACCGCGCCGCCGTCGGTGGAGGCGAGCAGCCCGGCGGCGCTGCCGGGCGGGCGGTAGCAGACCGTGCCGCCGTCGTACAGGAAGCCGGCTTCACCGGAGACTGGCCCGGCTGCCGCTGCGTCCGGGAGGCCGCAGCCGGGTTCCAGCAATGGTGCCGAATCCGGCACCACACCTGCCTGGCTGATGCCGGCGTCGAGCGCCGTCAGGGTGCCCAGGCGGGGCGTCACCAGCACCACCCGTTCTGCGGCTGAGCTCAGGGCAGCAACTTGGGAGCCTTCCAGGAATCCGCTCCGGTCGTACAGCAGCAGGGTGGCTCCTGGCCTGTCTGCGAGCGCCGCGGCCGCGCTGTCGAAGGAACCCACGTCCTTCACCGATACTCCGTGGGCGCCCAGGATCCGGCTGACCGCTTTCGCGCCGTCGGGGCCCGCATTGTGAACGGACAACGGCAACGCGTCACCCTTGGGAGCGAGCTGGCCCGCAACAATCACGGCGAGTCCGATGGCGGCCGCCAGCCCGGATACTGCCCAACCGCGGTGCCGCCGGACCCAGGAGCCCGCGTCCGCCTGGATGTCCTGCGTCATCGCGGAGCCTCCGCGTCGGCGCGGCCGGCAATCTCGAACTCGCCAGGGACGTGTCGGTTTTCCGGTTTCAGCGAGCCCAAGGCCGTGTCCAGCTCCAGCATCGCGGCGTAGGCCGAGCGGTCAGCGGACTCGTTGCCGTAACGAATCCCGTCGAACATCCGGGCGGCCTGGACAAGATTCCGGGCCTCCGGGCTGAAGGGCGTGGCCAGTTCCCGTGCCACCTCGTCCGCGGTCCGGCCCGGCCGGGGGTCCAGAACGTTCCGCTCTTCGGCGGTGCGCACCAGTGCCCGGAAGCAGTCGACGACGGCGGCGTTCCAGTTCCCGGCGGCGGCTGCAGCCGCCGCCCGCCCACGGTACGCCGTGGCTGTGACTGCCGGATCGGCGTCGAACATGTCCACGGACCGTTTGGCCCGTGTATTGAGGCGCGGGCGGGCAAGGATGACCGCGGCACCGATGAGGACGGCGATGGCCACGCCGATCCAAGGGGCCACCTCGGGTGTGTCGGCCCCGGAACCGCCGTCCAGGGAGCGAAGCCAGTCCAGGAAGCCAGCCCAGACGTCCTCCAGCCACTCAGGGGAGGCGTCACGGTATTCGGGCTTGGCCAGTTCCTCCTGGGCCCAGCGGCGTGCCTCGTCCCGGCCAGGCAAAACCGGGGGTTCAGCGGCCATTCGGCCATGCCCCGTATGGTGGCCGCGGACCATTCCCCATGACGTTCCCTTGCCCGTTTCCTGGCCCGTTCCCGGGTCCTGTCCGGTATACCGGCACGCCCCGGCCGGGAACGCCGTCGGGATCGGCACCCGATTCGAGCTGCCGCAGCAGTGCAATGTCCAGGCCGTCCCACCGCATCCTGAGATCCAGGTACAGCAGCGCCATGACCGAGGTCTGGAAGGCGAAGCCCACGGCGCCGACAAGAGCGCCGATGACTGCCGTGGCCACGCCCGCGACGATTGCTGTCATCAGTGCCTGCTCGGACCCGCCGTGGGGCGAAACCACTGTGGTGTAAAAACTGGAGAGCAGGGAAACGGGAATCATGACCACCTGTGCAATGACGCCCACCATGATGCTCACCACCAGGGTGATGCCCAGGAGCCGCCACCAGTTGTTGCGCGTGAGCTGCCAGGAACGGCTCAGGCTGTCCAGGGCTCCGAGTTCTTCGACGACAACCACGGCCGGCGCAACCATCAGCTTGATGTAGATCCAGATGAAAAGCAGGACATACAGCAGGCCAAGGGGGATCAGCACCAGGGCCCCCGCGGCGCCAACAGTGCTGATCAGCAGCACGGCCAAGGCCGCGAAGAGCAGCACCGCGAGCAGGCCGCCGGCGAACAGCAGGGCGGCGAGGCGGATCAGGGGCCAGACGCGGGAGCGCGCCAGCTTCCACATCTGTCCGAACCCGGTGGAGCGGTTGAGGACGGCCCGGGCCAACGGAACGACCATGGCGCCCTGGAGCACCGCGGACAGGAACAGCGTCAGCACCGAAACGAGCAGGATCCCTCCGGCGAAGGACAGGACAAAAGAAATCAGATCCTGGTCCGTCAGCCCTGCCGCCCAGGTCTCGATCGACGCCGCCGAGGTTGCGGTAAACGTTGTGAGGACCGCAGCCACCACTGCCGCAATGGACTGCACCAGCAGCGCGGCCCCCAGCATTGCCTTGGCATTGCCCCGGATGGCCTGGAATGAGCCGTCCAGGATCTCACCGAACATCAGGGGACGAAGCGGGACGATGCCGGGTTTCGGCGGTGCCGCGTAGCCGCGCTGGTTGTAGGGCGGCAGGCCGCCGTTGGGGTTCGGCGGCGGTGTGCCCCAGGCCGGCTGCCCGCCCGGCGGTGTACCCCAGGCCGGCTGCCCGCCCGGCGGTGTACCCCAAACAGGCGCACGCCCCCACGGCGCCGGGCCACCGGACGGATTCTGCGGCGGACGCCCTCCAGCGGGCTGGCCCCACGAAGACTGCCCGTCGCCCTGCGACGGCCGCATGTTCGGATCCTGGTGTGACAACCTGTTCCTTCCCCCGTTGCGGCACTGTCCGCGTCCTGTCAGCCTATAGTTCCGGCGTCGGGCGTCATAGTGTTTCGCCATGCCGTACAAGGCGTTGAGCAGGACAAAGCCTGTTCAATAAGGGAACATATAACTATGAAGGCACGCATTCTGGTAGTTGACGATGATGAGGCGCTGGCCGAGATGATTGGAATTGTTCTCCGCAATGACGGCTTTGAGCCGGTCTTCTGCGCTGACGGCGGCCAGGCGCTCGACATCTTCCGTTCGTCGAAGCCGGACCTTGTGCTGCTTGACCTCATGCTTCCCGGGGTGGACGGCATTGAAGTGTGCCGGCAGATCCGGTCGGAATCCGACGTGCCCATCGTGATGCTCACCGCAAAGTCGGACACGTCCGACGTCGTCCGCGGACTCGAATCCGGGGCCGACGACTACGTGCCGAAGCCCTTCAAGCCTGCCGAACTCGTGGCCCGTGTCCGGGCCCGCCTGCGCCCCGGCGACCAGAAGGCGCCCGAGACACTGCGGATAGCGGACATCACCATCGACGTGGCCGGCCACACCGTGAAACGCGCCGACGAACGGATTTCCCTGACGCCGCTGGAATTTGACCTCCTGGTGGCGCTGGCCAGGAAACCGTGGCAGGTGTTTACGCGCGAGCTGCTGCTGGAGCAGGTGTGGGGTTACCGCCATGCGGCGGACACCCGGCTGGTCAACGTCCACGTACAGCGCCTCCGGTCGAAGATTGAACGTGATCCGGAAGCCCCGGAAGTAGTATTGACGGTTCGTGGTGTCGGCTACAAAGCAGGTTCCTGAGCCCTCAGGACCCGGCGATGACCGCGAGCCGGGTGCGGCCGCAGTAAAGGGCCCCGAACATTCGGATGCCTTGGCAGCCGAACTGGCCAGGCTGCCGTTCCGGGCAAGGATCTGGCGGCGCCGCGCCCTCATTGTGGGCCTGCGGGTGGCCCGCCTTGTCCGGATAGGACTGAGCCGCTTCTTCCCGGCCGTCCGCTATCTGGGCCGGTCCCTGCAGCGCCGCTGGCGGCGGTCCCTGCAGTTCCGGACCGTCCTGACCACCCTCCTGCTGGCGGTGACCTCGTTCGGGGCTGTGGGCGCGTATCTATCGAACCAGATTGCCAACAACCTCTTCCAGGAGCGGCTGACCCAGGCCGAATCCGAGACCCGTTACAACGTCAAACAGGTCCAGGACACCTTCGACGGCGCCCAGGTCACGGACCAGTCCAGTGTGATCACCCTCGTCTACGACACCCTGAACGCGGTGGAGGGGCGGGGCTCCGTCATCCAGCGCCGGTACGTCTTTGAGGCGATGCCGGAGCAGACCAAGCCCCGGAACAGGTGGGTGGAGTCAAGGGCGTCGGACCAGCTGACCGTCAGTGTCATCCCGCCTGAACTCCGGAAGGCGGTCCAGGATTCGGGCAAGGACCAGTACTGGGCATCCACCGTCATCCCGGTGGGGACCGAGGACCGGCCCGGCATCGCAGTGGGCAACAAGGTGACGTTCAACGGGACGGTGTATGAGCTCTACCTGATTTATGACCTCAACACCGCCCAGAAGACCCTGGACGAAATCCAGGGGGTCCTGCTGGCCGGCGGCGCGGTGCTGGTACTGATGATCGGCGCCATCGCCTGGTACGTCACGCGGAACGTGGTCAGCCCGGTAAGCCATGCTGCCCTGGTGTCGGAAAAGCTCGCGGCCGGCCAGCTGCAGGAGCGGATGGTGGTCAAGGGGGAGGACGAGGTTGCCCGCCTCGGCGCCTCGTTCAACCACATGGCCGCCAGCCTCCAGGAGCAGATCACCAAGCTGGCTACGCTGTCCCAGATGCAGCAGCGGTTTGTCTCGGACGTCTCGCATGAGCTGCGGACACCGCTGACCACGGTCCGGATGGCCGCCGAGGTCCTTTACGACGCCCGCCATGACTTCGATCCCATCAACAAGCGCTCGGCGGAACTGCTCTACAACCAGGTGGAACGGTTCCAGTCCCTGCTGGCCGACCTCCTGGAAATCTCCCGCTTCGACGCCGGTGTGGCCATGCTGGACGCCGAGCCCGAGGACATCCTCCAGGTCGTCGCCCACGTCATTGACGGGGCGGCCCCGGTCGCCGCCGAATACGGGTCCGAGATCATCCTCCGGGCGCCCGCCGAGGGGATCGTCGCGGAAATGGACGCCAGGAGGATCGACAGGATCCTGCGGAACCTCATCCTCAACGCAGTTGAGCACGGCGAAGGCAAGCCGGTAACCGTCACTGTCGCGGCCAACCAGGGCGCGGTTGGCATCGCCGTCCGCGACCTAGGGATCGGCATGACTCCGGCCGAGGCTGCCCGGGTATTCGACCGGTTCTGGCGGGCCGATCCGGCGCGGGCCAGGACCACCGGTGGCAGTGGGCTTGGCCTGTCCATCGCCATGGAGGACACCAAGCTCCACAACGGGTGGCTGCAGGCGTGGGGGAAAAAGGGCAGCGGATCCAATTTCCGCCTGACCATACCGCTGCGCCAAGGCGAGGAGATCGACCGTTCGCCTGTCCAGCTGGAGCCGGAGGACATCGTCCTGCCCGGCGTGCCGCAAGAGAACAGGATGGTAGTGCTGGACCCCGGGCCCGCAGTGCCCGTCACCGCATCGGCCTCGGCAGAGGGCACCCGGTCCGGGGCGGCAGCCACATCGAAGGAGTCTTCATGACCGGACCTGAATCGCGGCGACGGCTGAGGGCCGTTGTGTTGCTCGCCGTCGTCGTCCTGCTCCTTGCCTCCTGCGCACGTATCCCTACCTCCGGACCTGTCGGAAAAAGTGCAGAGGGCAGTGCGGGCAACCTCAACGCCCCGGTGTTCCTCCCTGCGGCGCCGCAGCCCGGAGCGACTCCGGAGAGCATCATCGATTACTTCTACCGGGCCGGTACCGGATACGAGGGCGACTACGCAGTCGCCCGCGAGTACCTGACCCAGGCCGCGTCAGTGGCGTGGAAGCCGGACCAGCGGGCCCTGGTGTACCGCGAAGCCCAGGTGGTGGGCACCGGCGTCGAAAATGTGTACAACTACCAGCTGGATGTTGCCTACACGGTGGATGTCGACGGAATCGCCACCCAGACCCCGCCCGGGACCATCGAGAACATTCCCGCCACCGTCACGCAGGTGGACGGTGAATGGCGGATTTCCGCCATCCCGAACGGGACCGCCATCCCGGAGGAAACCTTCAAGGTCATCTACGGCGCCTACCCCATCTACTTTTACGATCCCAGCTTCACCTATGCCGTGCCTGATGTCAGGTGGTTCATCAAGAACAAGACAGTCAAGGCGATGACCAGCGCCCTTCTCGCCGGCCCTGCCCCCTATCTCAGGGGCGCCGTGGTCAGCGCGTTCCCTTCCGGGATCAAACTTGCGCGCGAATCGGTCCCCGTTGTTTCCGGGGCGGCGCAGGTGGACCTCAGCGCCAAGGAACTGACGGAGGCATCCACGGAGGACCGGCTCCGGATGCAGACCCAACTGGCCCTGACCTTCCGCAGCCAGCCCGACGTCGTCAATGTTGAGCTGCGCGCCAACCAGGACCTCGTGCGGGTCGAGGACAACGGCTCGGTGCTGCCTCCGGTGCGGGATAAGAATGTGGCTGCCCGGCAGATCGCCGTCAGCGGCAATGAGCTGGTGCGGTACGAAAACAACAGGGTGTCCCCGCTTCCGGAAATGCAGCCGGTTTCCTCGCTCGCACCCCGGTACCCGGCGGAATCCCCGGTATCGAAGACCGTCGCATTCCTCAACGAGAGCCGGACGACGCTCTACAGCATGCTGCCGGGACAGCCTGCGCGGGCGCTGACCACCCGGAGCACCATCACCCACCCCTCCTTCAGCCTCTTTGACTGGGTGTGGGCCGCCGGGCCCGGGGCCAACGGCGGCACGGAAGTGGTGGCGTACCGGCCCATCGGCGTGGCCGAGGGTGCCGCGGTTCCCACCGTGACGCTCTCGCCGGCCTGGCTGGCCGGACGGACCGTCAAGGATCTGAGGATCTCCCGCGAAGGCGTCCGGGCACTGGTAATTTCGGAACAGAACGGCAAATCCAAGGTGCAGATTGCGGGGATTATCAGGAACGCCGACGGCACGCCGAAGGAACTGACTTCGCCGATAACCCTGGTGACGTCCGGTGACCCGGACCAGGGAGTCTGGGTCAGCGACACCACGGTTGCAGTGATGAAGGGCTCGGCGGCGGAAAATGTCACCCCGGAGCTGCTGTCCCTGACCTCCGGGCAACCGCAGCAGCTTGCGCCCTGGCCAGGGCTGGTGTGGCTCAGTGCGGGCAACGGCGTGGAAGAGATTTACGGCCAGTCGGCCGACGGAGTCTTCCAGCGATTGGGCAACGGCTGGTCGCCGCAGCTCAAGGGTCCGGTCGATCCCTCCTTCGCCGGCTAGCGATTCCGTGTCCTGGGCCTGAACTGCTGAACCCCGGTTTCCACATAGCGCATGCCTGGTATTGCCGGGCGGATGAAGCCGGGGAGACGCTGGGTGGCGTGAGCAATGAACAGCATGCGGTCCAACCTTCCTGCAGGGAGGTTTCGGTGGATCCGGACCTTGAGCCACCACCACTGGTCTCTGCCAGGCACCGCGGTGGACACCGGCGGCGTTGGCTCAGGGGGGCTGAGAACCTGGCCATTGCCGGCTCCGAGCTCCTGGCACTCGCAGTCCCTGTGGACTGCGTCTGCTGCGGTGCCGAGGACCTGGCGCTGTGCGTCGCCTGCGAACGCCGGGTCCGGCTCCTCACCGGGCACCCCTTCAGGGCCGAGGAGCAGGCGCCGGCACTCATGAACGTCGACGGCGGCATCCTCCTTCCCGTAGTGGCGGCCGGGGTCTATCGCGAGGAGCTGGCCCAGGCCGTCCTGTCCTTCAAGCGCCACGGCCAGCACCAACTTAAGGCCGTGCTCGCCAGGGGACTGGAAAGGGGCATCGCCGCAGCAACTTCCGGCGTCGACGGCGTGTGCCTGGTTCCGGTGCCAAGCAGCACCACTGCCTTCGTCAAGAGGGGCTTCAGCCCCATCCACCTGTTGCTGGCAGCCCTGGGCCGGGGAACCACCGGTGCCCGCGTTCCGGTGGTGGACGTCATCCGTAAGTCCCGCCGTCGCGCAGCCCTGGAAAAGCTGCCGGGGGGACAGAAGGGACTCGGCCGCGGTGCGAGGGCACGGCGGGTGAGGGGATCCATGACTGTCCCCGCGTACAAGCGCTCCCGGGTGGCAGGCCGCCGGTGCATCATCGTCGACGACGTCCTCACCACGGGCGCAACACTGGCCGAGGCGGCCCGCGCACTCCACCTCAGCGGTGCCTTGGTAACGGGCGCTGTGGTGCTCGCGGCGACACGCCCGCCCGATTCAGCCGGCGGCGGATCAGCATCCCCGCCAGCCGGCGCGAAGGGGCCCGTCTTAGAAAAAAATAAACGAATAAAGGATGAATAACGGGGGGCTATGAACTAACGTCGGTGGTGGGTACCAAGAACAAGTTGTACCTTTCGATAGCGGCTCGGAAAGGGGCTTGACTGTCAATCAGATCGGCTCCCGGGATGTTCCGCCGTCGTGTCACCGAAGTCATTTGGAGGGCACCATGGAGTTTATGATCAGCGGACGAAATCTGACGGTCTCAGACCGCTTCCGCGAATACGCCGGTGAAAAGATCTCGAAGATCGAGTCACTGGGCGACAAGGTCCAGCGCGTTGACGCGAAGGTTTCCAAGGAAACGAATGCACGCCAGACCGGTGACCAGCTCACCGTTGAAGTGACGGTTCTGGGCCGGGGACCGGTAATCCGCGCCGAAGCCAGCGCCGCAGATAAATTCGCTGCGTTCGATCTTGCCTACAACAAGCTCCTTGAGCGTCTCCGCCGCGCCAAGGACCGCAAGAAGGTCCACCACGGGCGGCATACACCCAAGGCCGTTCGCGAGGCGACGGCCGAACTGGAGCCCGCCAGCGCCAACGAACCCATCTACGTTGAGGCGAGCCATCGCCAGGAGCCGCAGCAACCGGCTGTTGAGCGCTCGCCCTATGAGGTTGAGAATGACATCCCCGCCGGAGATTCCCCCGTGCTGATCCGGCGCAAAGTCTTCCCCGCGGCCTCACTGACCCTCGACGATGCCGTGGACAACATGGAGCTCGTCGGCCACGATTTCTATCTCTTCGTGGACAAAGCCACCAATACGCCCTCCGTCGTCTACCGCCGTCGTGGCTGGACCTACGGCGTGATCACCCTGGACCATGAGTGCGAGCCGGGGGAAACAGCAATCGAAGAGAAAATCCTCGCCTACCGTTCCGGTGACGAGTCTTCGAAGGTTCAGGGCGCCTGACGCCCCATAGGAAAGGACTGCAGTGCCAGCGACGCTGAGCCTTGACCAGGCCCGGCGGATCGCCCTGGCAGCGCAGGGACTGGACAAAGGACGGCCCACCGGCCCCGTGACTTCACGGACGGTGGGCCGCACCTTTGCCCGGCTCCAGCTGGTCCAGATCGATTCCGTCAATGTGCTGTCCCGCAGCCACTTCCTGCCCTTCTACTCCAGGCTGGGCAACTACGACCGCACCATCCTGCAGCGGATGTCCGGCTCACACCCCAGGCGCATGATGGAGTACTGGGCCCACGAGGCGAGTTTCATCAGGCCGGAGCACTTCCAGGACCTCCTCCTGTGGCAAAGACGGAAGTGGGTGGGAGCCTCTGGGATGGACCCGGAACTCTTCGAGGCGGTGGCAGGGAAAGTCCTGGACACGCTTGCGCGGGGTCGGGCCATGACGGCGGCCGAACTGACCGCGAGCATCGGGCACGTTGAAGCCAGGCGCGATGAAAACTGGGGCTGGAACTGGAACGCCGTCAAAAGGGTTCTGGAGCACCTGTTCGAGGAAGGTCTCATTTCCTCAGCATCGAGGACCGAGCAGTTCGAGCGAAGGTACGCGCTGACGGCCCGGGTACTGCCGGACCGGCTGGCCGTTACTGAAACACCGGACCCCGTCCAGGCCATGAACCGGCTCATCGATGCGGCTGCGCAGGCCCATGGCATCGGAACGGTGAAGTGCTTCGCCGATTACTTCCGCACACCGGTCAAGGCTGCGGCGGAATCCGTCGAGTATCTGATCGGGACCGGCCGGCTGGAGCCCGTCACTGTCGCTGGCTGGAACAGGAAAGTGTTCCTGCACACTGACGCCAAAATGCCACGCCGGGCCACCGGACGGGCCCTGCTCAGCCCCTTTGACTCCCTGGTCTTCGAGCGGCGCAGGCTGGAAGAGCTCTTCGGGTTCCATTACCGGATCGAGATCTATACCCCCGAGCACCGCCGCCGTTTCGGGTACTACGTCCTGCCTTTCCTGTTGGGCGAAACCATCGTGGCCCGCGTGGACCTCAAAGCCGACCGGGCTGCCGGAAAACTGCTGGTCAGGTCCGCCTACGCCGAGCCGGACGCGCCGGCCGGTACCGCCGTCGAACTTGCCGCCGAGCTGGAACTGATGGCCCAATGGCTGGGGCTTGCGGACATCGTGGTCAGCCCGGCCGGTGACCTGGCCGGGCCCCTGGCAGCTGCCCTGCACCGGCCGTCGTGGTCCGCTCCGCTCTCAGGGAACACCGAACGCGTGGCCTGTGTCTCTCCCGTAGACTAAAAACGCCAGAATCGGCGGCATAAGACTGGGAGTATCTTCACGTGGCATCACTTATCGAAAAACTTCTCCGCACGGGTGACAAGAGAACCCTGCGGCAATTGCGGACCTATGCCGACTCGATCAATGCCCTTGAGGACTCGTTCAAAACCTTCACGGACGCAGAACTCCGCGAGGAAACGGACCACCTCCGCGCCCGCTACCAGGACGGGGAACAGCTGGACGACCTCCTTCCGGAGGCCTTCGCCGCCGTGCGCGAGGCCTCGTCCCGCACGTTGGGCATGCGCCACTTTGACGTCCAGCTGATGGGCGGCGCCGCCCTGCACCTGGGCAACATCGCCGAAATGAAGACCGGTGAAGGAAAGACGCTCGTGGCCACCGCCCCGGCGTACCTCAATGCCCTCACGGGTAACGGTGTCCATGTCATCACGGTGAACGACTACCTTGCCGAGTACCAGTCCGACCTCATGGGCCGTGTTTACCGGTTCCTTGGCCTGACCAGCGGTTGCATCCTTTCCAACCAGGATCCCGCCGTGCGCCGCCAGCAGTACGCCGCGGACATCACCTACGGCACCAACAACGAGTTCGGCTTCGACTACCTGCGCGACAACATGGCATGGGACAAGTCGGAGCTGGTCCAGCGCGGCCACCACTTCGCCATCGTTGACGAGGTCGACTCCATCCTGATCGACGAGGCCCGCACCCCGCTGATCATCTCGGGCCCCGCCCAGGGGGACACCAACCGCTGGTACAGCGAATTCGCCAAAGTGGTGCAGCGACTGAAGGCCGGCGAGGACTACGAAGCCGACGAGAAGAAGCGCACCGTCGGTGTCCTGGAGAGCGGCATCGAAAAAGTGGAGGATTACCTGGGCATCCAGAACCTCTACGAGTCCGCCAACACTCCGCTCATCGGGTTCCTGAACAACGCCATCAAGGCCAAGGAACTCTTCAAACGGGACAAGGACTACGTCATCCTCGACGGCGAGGTACTGATCGTTGACGAACACACCGGCCGCATCCTTGCCGGGCGCCGGTATAACGAAGGCATGCACCAGGCCATCGAGGCCAAAGAAGGCGTGGAGATCAAGGCCGAAAACCAGACCCTGGCCACGGTGACGCTGCAGAACTACTTCCGCATGTACTCCAAACTGTCGGGCATGACCGGTACGGCCGAGACCGAGGCCGCCGAATTCATGGGCACCTACAAGCTCGGAGTGGTGGCCATCCCCACCAACCGGGACATGCAGCGGATCGACCAGTCCGACCTCGTGTTCAAGAACGAAAAGGTCAAGTTCGACGCCGTCGTGAAGGACATTGCCGAGCGTCACGAAAAGGGCCAGCCCATCCTGGTGGGCACCACCAGTGTTGAAAAGAGCGAGTACCTTTCCGGGCTGCTGGCCAAGGAAGGCATCAGGCACGAAGTCCTGAACGCCAAGAACCACGCCCGTGAAGCGGCAATCGTTGCGCAGGCCGGCCGCAAGGGTGCAGTGACAGTTGCCACCAACATGGCAGGCCGAGGCACCGACATCATGCTGGGCGGCAACGCCGAGTTCACCGCAGTGGCCGAACTGGCCAAGCGTGGACTGGACCCGGAAGAGAACTCCGAGGAGTACGAGGCCGCATGGCCAGCCGCCCTTGAGGCCGCGAAGCAGTCCGTGAAGGACGAACACGAGCAAGTGCTCGAACTCGGCGGCCTGTACGTGCTGGGAACTGAACGGCACGAGTCCCGTCGTATCGACAACCAGCTCCGCGGCCGCTCCGGACGCCAGGGTGACCCCGGTGAATCGCGCTTCTACCTCTCCCTGACCGATGACCTCATGCGCCTCTTCAACTCAGGTGCCGCCGAGCGGCTGATGAACAGCTCCGTTCCGGATGATGTGGCGCTCGAATCCAAGCTGGTTTCCCGGGCCATCGCGTCCGCGCAGGGCCAGGTCGAGGGGCGGAACGCCGAGCAGCGCAAGAACGTCCTAAAGTACGACGACGTGCTGAACCGCCAGCGCGAAGCCATCTACGGTGACCGGCGCCGGATCCTCGAAGGCGACGACCTGCATGAGAAAGTGCAGTTCTTCATTGAGGACACCATCACCGCACTCATCGACTCCGCCACGGCCGAGGGCAACGGGGACGACTGGGACTACACCCAGCTGTGGACCAACCTGAAGACGCTGTATCCCGTGAGCGTGACCCCCGAAGAGATCATCGACGAAGCGGGCGGCAAGTCCAGGCTCACCGTCGAGTTCCTCAAGGAGGAGCTGCTCTCCGATGCCCGCGTGGTTTACCAGGCCCGCGAAGAGGTTATCGGTTCCGAGAGCATGCGTGAGCTGGAACGCCGTGTGGTGCTGTCCGTCATTGGACGCAAATGGCAGGAACACCTTTACGAGATGGACTACCTGAAGGAAGGCATTGGCCTTCGTGCCATGGCCCAGCGCGACCCGCTGGTGGAGTACCAGCGCGAGGGCTTCACCATGTTCCAGTCCATGATGGAGGCCATCCGCGAAGAAAGCGTGGGCTTCCTTTACAACCTTGAGGTGGAAGTGACTCCCGCCCAGGATGTCGTGGTGGCCGATGCCGCCGGTGGCCACACCGAGCACCTCGAACCGCAGATCCGCGCTGCCGGGCTCGAAGCGCCGGAGAAGCCGGCGCAGCTGCAGTACACGGCACCGGGCGAGGACGGAGCCACGCAGACCCGTGTGGAGGGCCGCTCCTCGTCCCGGTCCGGCAACCCCGCCAAGGCCGCGGCACAGGATGCCACCAAGCGTCCGCCCGCAAAGAAGAAGCGCCGCTGACCTGCTGTTTCAGGGGCCGGTCAGGCTTGAATGAGAGAAGTGCCCGGAGCAGCCGCTCGGGGCACTTCTCTGTTTATGTGCACAGCCTTCTGTGTCAACCAATCATGAATTCTGTAATCCGCCAGACCTGTTTGCTCCGCTCGAGCCGGACAGCCACTGCCCGCGCCCGCACATCGTCAACCACCACGGCGCTTGCCTCGTAAATGCCGGGAGCCACCTCGCATGCCCGGACCGAACGGACTACGGAGTTCCTGTGGAGCTTGGCCAGGAAGGGTGAGGCCGTGCGTGCCTGTTCGCGGCGGATGAGAGCTGCACGGTGCTGGAGTGCCGCCAGGCAGCGGGGATCCAGGCGGCGGGCCAGCTGATGGACCGGACGGATCCCGGCCAGGACTTCCATGGCTGCCTGCACGGTGCTTCGGGTGATGGCCAGGATTTCGGAGGTCTCATCTGCTGCCCGCAGTGGCGGACCAGGCGCTGTTGTGGCCGGGAGGGGCACGCGGCGGACTGCGGCTGCGGGGCCCGAATCGGCCAGCGCGGAGCGGATCGGCGTAACGGTGTTCATGTGATTCCCCTTGGATGTGCGGATGTGCGGATGAATGTTGAAATGCCGGCTAGGCCGTGGAAGGTGATTTCAGGATCTGACCGGGCAACAGGACATGAGGACTCTCCCCGATCTGGGATTTGTTGGCTTCGTACCAGCGTGGCCACTGGAGGGCGACGTCCACATCTGTTGCCGTGGGCCCTAACTGGCGGGACGCGATGTCCCAAAGCGTGTCCCCTGCCAGTACCGTGATTTCCCGCGGCGGTGCCGGCAGTCCCTGCGCCGCACGGATAGGCTGTGCCGCCAGCAGCCCGGGATCGGGGACAGGCGCGCTGGGGCGCCATTCGGGGCGGACCGCCGGCGTCGGAGGTTCAACAGGCGGAAGTGCCGCAGGCTGCTGCGTTGGCGACGCTGGGTCCGGAGTATCCGTAATGCCTGGTCCCAACATCGCCTCCGAGGCAGCGGTGGGTGCCCACTGCGCCTGGACAGCTACCTCCTGCGTCGGCACCCAGGCGGGTCCTGCCGGCGGAACTGCCGCTTGAGCGAGCGGAGCGGACAGCAACTGCACAGAGAACGCGGCGAGTGCGAGCCGGCGCATAAAGGCCGGACAAAATCTGCCCGCCTTTACTGCGGCTCGTTTTCGGCCGTACTTCGCCAGTACGGCCGCAGCTGCGGCCAGCAGGACAGACACAATCCACCAGCCCACAATGGCGAGCCCTGCCCAAACGGCTACGGCACCTAGCAGGTCATCGATGTCCGGCCCCTGCCGGCGAGCGGCAGACTGTTGCCATCGTTCCATCAAGCCCATGCCGGTAAGAAACAGAAATAGCCCCAGCAGCAGGACTGAAGCAGCCATGGCCGCATCAGCCCTGAGCCCGCGTGCAGTTGTTGCGTCCATAGCGCTAACAGCTCCTTTTGATGCCGTTTGATGTTGTTTGATACATCTGAATCCAGTTTGACCGAGTAGAGCCGGATTTGTCCATAGACTGGAAAGAACTCGTTCGTGATTGACCGCCAGGGAAGAGGCCGCTTACGCTTGGCCCCATGCGTTGGGATGCTCTGTTCAGTGACATGGAGGCGCAGTTTGCCGAGGGCGACCGGCTGGAGGTCGAAGCAGAGATCTCGGAGCGGGCAAGAATCGAAATCGCGTCAATTGCACTGTGTGACAGGCTGCGGGGCTCGCTAAACAGCCATCTGACAGTCCACCTGCTCTGCGGAAGAACGTATGAGGGCACTTTGAGTCACGCCGCGGCAGATGCCCTGGTTCTCACTGAGGTGCGCCACCAGATCCTGATTCCGTATGGCGCCGTCGCACGTTATACAGGGTTGGGGCGTACATCGCTTGCCGAGCCCTCACCGGTGCGGAGGCGGATCGGCTTATCGTCGGCGTTGCGTGGCCTCGCCCGGGACCGGTCTGAGCTGGTAGTGACACTTCGCAGCGGGCCGGAACGGGACAGTGGACTCAGCGGTGTCATCGACAGGGTTGGCAGTGACTTCTTTGATGTGGCGCTGGTCAGCCCGGGTGAAGCCAGACGGGCATCCCAGGTCCGACAGGTCGCGACCATCCCGTTTGAGTCGCTCGGTGCCATCCGGTCACGGACGGGTGCCGAGTTGTAGCAGTCAATGGATGGGGGCGGGCTGCCCCGGCATGCTCAGGCTTGCTTTGCTTTCGCTTCCTGAATCATCCGGCTGGCCTCGGCGTAGCGCTCCTCGATGTATTGCTCCAGCATCTTTTCCTCAACCCGCCACTGTCCCCTTCCGCCAACCTGGATGGCCTTGAGTTCGCCGCTGCGGACCAGTGCATAGGCTGCCGGCGAATTGATCTGGAGTTGTTCGGCAACGTCGGCGAGGGTGAGGAATCTGGGCATGCATCCATTTTGCCACCGAAGAAGCCGTCTGGCGCTGTTATCCACAGTTTGATGTTGTTTGGACTTTTGACTTTCGTTCCGGGGTGCATGCCGCAACAATGAGGTGTCCGGGTGCAGCAAGCCGTCCGGCGCGAGTTTAGGGGGAGACAGGCATGAGCCATGATGCTGCAACCGCGGGTGCCAGGCTGAAGCCGCCGTCGTGGAAGGATCCGCGGCTGCTGGTTGGCATCTTGCTGGTCCTGGCATCAGTCGTGGGAGTGATCTCCCTTGTTGGCAGTGCCGACCGGACCACAGAGGTCTTTGCGGCCAAGGACTCCATCGCAGTGGGCGAGAAGCTGACCACCGAAAACGTTGTCAGGGCAAAGGTCCGGCTCGGAGAGACTGAAGAGCACTACGTCACGGTTGAGGCAGGGCTTCCCGAAGGGCTCGTGGCAGTCCAGCGAATCGGAAAAAGCCAGCTGGTGCCCAAGGAAAGCCTGGCCACTGTTGACGCACTGGACCGGAAACCGGTTGCGGTGGCAATCGAAGAAGCACTCCCGCCACAAGCCGTGGCCGGAACGCGTGTTGACGTGTGGGTTGCGGCCCCCGACGCACGGAACGGCTTCAGTGAGCCGAAACTGCTGCTGCCCGGCGCCGAAATCGCCCAGGTGACCGCGGGCTCCACAGCCCTGGGGTCCGCCCGCAGCACAGTGCTGATGGTCCTCGTCGCGGACGGCCAGATGCCGGCCCTGTTGGGGGCCCAGGCGAACCATGCCAAGATCTCTGTGGTGTGGAACCCGGGCGGAGGGACGTCATGAGCATCCCCGTTGTGACTGTCGGTCAGGCCCAGGAGGACGTCGTCGGCGGTCTGGAAAGGCTGCACGGTCCTGTGACAGTGGTGAGGCGATGCACTGAACTGACCGAACTGCTCGCCGCCTGCCAAAGCGGTCTCGCCAGGGCCGCCGTGGTGGCCGACGGGTGCGAAGGCCTCACTGCTTCCCTTGTTGACAGGCTCGGCGCGGTCGGGGTGGCGATAATCGCCCTCACAGACAACCCCGAAGAAGCCGCCCGGCTGCGCGGGATCGGCGTGGCTTCCACATTGGCCGGCGTCGAGTCAGCCGCGCTGGCAGGCAGGATTGCCGAGGCGGTTGCCCAACTGACCGGCAGCACGCGGGACGTCGGCTACGGCAGCGGCGTGGGCGATACGGGTGCTGCGCTGCGCCAGATGCCCGCGGAACAGGCGGACGTGCCGCCGGCCTCAGGTACCGGGAGGATCATTGCCGTGTGGGGACCGGCCGGTTCCCCGGGAAGAACCTTCATCGCCGCCAACATTGCGGGGGAGTTGGCGGCAGAAGGCAAATCCGTGCTCCTTGTTGATGCGGACAGCTATGGAGCCAGCATCGCGGCGGTCCTGGGCCTGCTGGATGAATCGGCCGGCCTTGCCCAGGCGTGCAGGCTGGCGGACCAGGGGCTGCTGGACGCCGATGCCCTGCTGAAGGTGGCCACCCCCGTCACCACCAAACTGGGTACTTTCCGCGTACTGACCGGCATCACGCGCGCCGACAGGTGGACCGAGCTGCGGGCAGCAGCCCTGTCACTGGTGCTTGACCGGGCGAAGGAGGTTGCCGACGTCGTCGTGGTGGATGCGGGGTTCTGCCTGGAGGCAGATGAGGAACTCAGCTTCGACACGATGGCGCCGCGCCGTAACGCCGCCACCCTGCGGAGCCTGGAAGTGGCGGACACTGTCTTCGCCGTCGGGGCCGCGGACCCAGTGGGCGTTCCCCGGCTTGTCCGGGGGCTCGCTGACCTTGAAACGGCGGTACCTCATGTGTCGCCCGTTGTGGTGCTGAACAAGGTGCGGGCGGCCGCGGTGGGCAGATCGCCGGAACGTCAGCTGCGGGACGCCTGGCAGAGGTACGGTCCGTCGTCGGCCATCACTGCGTTTCTTCCGTCGGACAGTGCCGTGGCCGACGCGGCGCTGCTTGCCGGCTCGTTGCTGCTGGAAACCGCCCCGGACTCGAAGCTGCGGCGGTCCATCGCGGATTTGGTTTGTGCACGTGTCCAGCGATCTTTGCGATCCTCTGTATTTTCTTCCACACCGAGGCGCCGCCTGAAGGATTAGGCTCACCATAGGAGCTGCAACGGGGCAGCAATAAACTTCTGATGGAGGCGTTTGTCGATGTCGTCTGGATCCAGCGTGGAGGATCAGTCCCTGGCCATTGAAGACCGGGAGGGCTTCCTGGCGGACTATTACGAGCATCTGGCAGAAGAGGACGCCCGAAGCTATCCCCAGGACGTCCTGGCCGCCCGGGCGGAAACGCACCGCAAGGTTGCAGCCAGCCGGTTGCCGGGCCAGGCGAAGGTTTCCATCGTCAACGAGGCGGACAGCAGTGTTGTTTACGTCGTCACGGACGATATGCCCTTCCTTGTTGACTCGGTCAATGCAGAGCTGGTCCGCCAGAAGGCTGCAATCCGCCTTGTCCTGCACCCGCTTTTTGTCGTAACCAGGAACCGGGAAACGGGGCAGTTGGTCAAAGTCGACCGCGTCCCTTCCCACATCGGGATCTCCAGCGGCGACACCGCGGCGATGCCCGTCATGTCCCACCTGATCGCGCAAGGTGAGAATGCCTCCCACATGGAGTCGTGGATCGCTGTGGAGATCAGTCATGTTTCCCACGGTGCGCAGGCGTCGCTCCTGGACGGCCTGGACCGGATCCTCGGCGACGTCCGCGCCGCCGTCGAAGACTGGCCCAAGATGCGGAACAAGGCCCTGCAGATTTCGGCCAGCCTGGACCAGGTTGCCAACCCCGCCCAGATCGCCGAGCTCAGGCAGGCGCAGGAACTCCTGCGATGGCTGGACGACGGCAACTTCACCTTCCTCGGCTACCGCGAGTACGACCTCATCACCGTGGACGGCGAGGACGTGCTGGAACTGCGCGAAGACAGCGGACTTGGCCTGCTCCGTGCCAAGCCGGACTCGCCGCATGTGCAGCATCTGACCGAAGTGGGCCGCCGCAAGGCGCGGGAGAAGCGGGCGCTTGTGATCACCAAGGCGAACTCCCGGTCCACCGTCCACCGGGCCGCGTACCTGGACTACATCGGCGTCAAGAGTTTCGATTCGGCGGGCAACGTCAATGGCGAGCGCCGCTTCATCGGCCTGTTCGCGACGAGCGCGTACACCGGGTCTGTCCGGGACATTCCCGTGGTCCGGGAGAAGGTGGCGGCAGTTCTGGGCAGCGCAGGCTTCCCGCCGGATTCACACTCCGGCAAGGACCTTTTGGGCATCCTGGAGACCTATCCGCGTGACGAGTTGTTCCAGATCGAAACCGAAGATCTTGCTGCCACGGCCACCGGCATCCAGAAGCTCCAGGAGCGGCGGCGCACGCGGCTCTTCCTTCGCCCGGACATCTACGGCCGCTTCATGTCGGCCCTGGTCTACCTTCCGCGCGACCGCTACACCACCAACGTCAGGCTGCGCATCGAGGAAGAACTGCGGTCCACTTTCCGGGCGGAGTCCATCGACTACGAGGCCAGGATGACGGAGTCCGCCCTCGCCCGGCTCTTCTTCCGGATCCGCCTGCCCAAGGGTGCCGACGTCAGCGACGTCAACACCGATGAGCTCGAAAAGCGGCTTGTCCGGGCGGCGCGCTCGTGGAGCGAGGGCATCGCCGAGGTCCTGCGGGAACGCGGCGCTGATGAGCACGCCAAAGAACTCGCCAGCCTCTGGTCCGAGGCCTTTCCGCCCGGCTACCGCGTTGACTACGAGGTCGAGGACGCGCTGGAGGACATCACCCGGTTCGAGCAATACGGGGCCCAGGCAGAACGCGCAGAAGGTGCAGCGCAGGAACGGCCCGGAGTCAACGTGTACCTGCCCAAGGGCGCGGGCGAGGTCCTCGAGGAGGACGCCCGCGTCAAGCTGTACATGCTGGAGCCCAAGAGCCTCAGCCAGATCCTGCCGTATTTCCACAACATGGGGCTGGAAGTACTGGACGAACGGCCCTTCGAAATCGAGACCGCCGACCGCCGCGACTTCTTCCTGTACGACCTCGGGCTGAAGTACCCCGCCGGCATCGACCCGCTGGCCACCGGGCAGCTGCTGGCTGAGTCGTTCGGCGCGGCGATCTCCGGCGCCGTCGAGTCTGACAGCTTTGACCGGCTCGTGCTGCGCGAGGGCATGCAGTGGCGCCAGATCACGATTCTGAGGGCTTACGCGCGGTATATGAGGCAGATGGGAAACACCAACTCCGTGGGGTTCATGGCTGACACCCTGCTCGCGAATCCCCAGGTTACCAAGGCCCTGACCGCGCTCTTCGCCGCGCGGTTCGATCCGGCCCTGGGCAAAGACGAGCGCGTTGCCGCGCAGGCCAGGGTGCGCGCGGCGCTGTCAGCTGCGATCGAAGAGGTGGAGACGCTCGACGCCGACCGTGTACTGCGGACCTTCGCCAACCTGATCGAGGCCACCCTCCGCACCAACTACTACCAGAACAAGCCGCACCTGAGCTTCAAACTCGATCCTTCGCGGATTGAGGGACTGCCGTTTCCGCGCCCGAAGTTCGAAATCTGGGTCTATTCCCCACGGGTCGAGGGCGTCCACCTCCGCTTCGGCAAGGTGGCCCGCGGCGGGCTTCGCTGGTCAGACCGCCGGGAAGACTTCCGGACGGAGATCCTTGGCCTGGTGAAGGCCCAGACCGTCAAGAACGCGGTGATCGTGCCCACCGGGGCCAAGGGCGGATTCTTCGCCAAGAAACTGCCGGACCCCACCGTCGACCGGTCAGCCTGGATGGCTGAGGGCATTGAGAGCTACAAGACCTTCATCCGCGGGCTGCTGGACCTTACTGACAACCTCGTCACCGACGCTGCGGCGGAAACTGTTGTTCCGCCGTCGGACGTTGTCAGGCACGACGACGACGATTCCTACCTCGTGGTGGCAGCCGACAAGGGGACGGCCACGTTCTCGGACGTCGCCAACGGGCTCGCCGCGGAGTACGGGTTCTGGCTCGGCGATGCGTTCGCTTCCGGCGGTTCGGTGGGCTACGACCACAAGGCCATGGGCATCACCGCGCGTGGTGCCTGGGAGTCGGTCAAACGCCATTTCAGCGAGCTCGACGTGGACACCCAGACCCAGCCCTTCACGGTGGTGGGCGTGGGCGACATGTCCGGTGATGTGTTCGGCAACGGCATGCTGCTCTCGCGGCACATCCGGCTGCTGGCGGCCTTCGACCACCGGCATATCTTCCTGGACCCAGCCCCGGACGAGGAAGCATCATTCGGGGAACGGCAGCGGCTGTTTGAACTGCCGCGGTCCTCGTGGGACGACTACAACAGGTCCCTGATCAGTGAAGGCGGCGGCGTCTATCCCCGCCAGGCCAAATCCATTCCGGTCTCGCCGCAGGTCAGGAACGCGCTGGGCCTGCCGGAAGGAACCACCGAGCTGAGCCCGCCCGAGCTGCTCCGCGCCGTCCTGCTGGCCCCGGCCGATCTGCTGTACAACGGCGGCATCGGAACCTACGTCAAGGCGAGCACCGAAACCCATGCCTCCGTGGGGGACAAGGCGAACGATGCCATCCGTGTTGACGGCAAGGACCTGCGCGTCAAGGTGGTTGGCGAAGGCGGAAACCTGGGCATGACGCAGCGGGGCCGCATCGAGGCTGCGCTCCAGGGCGTCATCCTGAACACTGACGCGATCGACAACTCCGCCGGCGTGGACTGCTCCGACCATGAAGTCAACATCAAGATTTTCGTGGACCGGATGGTCGCGGCCGGCAAGCTGTCCGCCGAGGAACGCGCGGGCTTCCTCGCGTCCATGACGGATGAGGTGGGGCGGCTGGTCCTGGAGGACAACGTGGACCAGAACATCCTGCTCCTCAATGACCGGATGCGGGTGGCTGAGTGGAGCCCCAGCTACGAGCGCCTGATGGACTGGCTGGAGAAGTCGGCTGACCTGAAGCGTGACCTTGAAGCACTGCCGAGTACGGAAACGCTGCGGGAGCGGCTTGGCCAGGGCCAGGGGCTAACGTCACCTGAGCTTTCGGTTCTGGCGGCGTACGCGAAGATTGAGCTCGCCACGGCGCTGCGGGCGAGCGACCTCGCCGACGATCCGTGGTTCCGCGGGACTCTGCGCGCGTATTTCCCGAAGCAGCTTCGCGAACGGTTCGACGCCGAACTGGACACCCATCCGCTGCGCCGGGAGATCATAGCCACCGTGGTGGCCAACGACATGATCAACATGGGCGGCATCACGTTCGCGTTCCGCACCATGGAGGAGACGTCCGCCACGGAGGCGGCCGTGGCCAAAGCCTTTGTGGCACTGCGCGAAATCTACGAACTGAACACCATGGTGGACGAGCTGAACGGACTGCCGGCGTCGTTCCCCACCGAGCACTGGAGCACCGTCCATCTGGACATCCGCCGCCTGCTGGACCGCGCCGTCCGCTGGCTGCTGAGCCAGGGCGGCACGTCGCGCTCCATCGCCGAGACCGTCAAAGAGTTCAAGCCCCTGATGGATCCGATGCGGGCACGGCTGCTGGACTACCTGCGGGGCGATGACCGGGAGCGGGTGGCAGGCTGGCTGGAGAAGGCACGCGGGTGGGAACTTCCGGAAGACCTTGCGCTCCGCTGGGCGGAACTCTTTGAGAGCTTCGTCCTGCTGGACATTGCCAAGATCGGTCACGCCCGCAATGAACCCGTGGAAGAGATCGCGGCCGTCTACTACACGGTGTTCAACCGATTCCACATCGACTCGCTGCTGGAGCGGATCACCGGACTGCCGAGGCAGGATCGGTGGCAGGCGCTGGCGAGGGCCGCACTGCGGGATGACCTCTATTCCACCGTTTCCGACATGACGACGGCGGTGCTTGAGTCGACGCCGTCGGACGGTTCTGCGGAGGACAGGCTGAAGGACTGGGAAACCCAGAATGCGGAGCAGTTGGGCAGGGCGAAGACCATGTTCGACGAGGTCAACTCCCTCGAGTCCGACGACATGGCCTCACTGTCGGTAGCATTGAGGCTCTTGAGGTCAATCGTCCGACGCTAGGAATCCCGCGTCGCAACTGGAGGTGCAGTGGCAATCTTTACGGACCCCATCAGGGAACATGCTGATTTCGGGCCGGGCGATGCCGAATGGCTGCACCTCCTGGTTGGCGACTGGCAGATGGTCGCGGACCTGGCGTTCGCGGACCTGGCCCTCTGGTTCCCGCACCCTGACTACGGGTACGTGGCGCTGGCGCACGTCAGGCCATCGACCACCCACACGGTGTTCCACGGCGACTTCGTGGGAGAGCCCATCCGCTCGGACCTGCAGCCGCTGGTGGACAAGGCCTGGGGGAGCCGGGCCATAGAAAGGTCCAGCGAGACCAACTGGAGCACCGACATGGCGCTGCGTGTGGAGGCGGTTCCGATGGTCCGCAACGGCCGCACCCTGGCCGTGGTGACAACGCACATGGATCTGTCCAGTTCCCGGATGCCCTCCCGGCTTGAGTTGACCTACCGGCAATGCGCCTACGACCTCCTGCGGATGGGAACACTGGGGCTGTGGCCGGACTTCGCGTCCCCCACGGGCTCGCGGCGGGGTGCTCCGCGTGTCGGTGACGGGCTCATCAGGCTGGACGCCGAGGGCATCGTGCAGTACGCCAGCCCCAACGGTGTGTCCGCTTTCCGGCGGCTGGGCGACGGCGAGTCCCTGGAAGGCCGCTCCCTGGCCGAAGTGACTGCCAGCCTGCTGCGTGACCGGCGCATGGTGGATGAGACCCTGCCCCTCGTTGTCACCGGGCGGATGCCCTGGCGCAGTGAGATCGAGTCACGCGGGGTGAGCCTTTCGCTGCGTGCCATCCCGTTGCGGGACGAGCAGCATCGCTTCGGCGCGCTGGTGCTGTGCCGCGATGTCTCCGAACTGCGGCGCCGGGAGATGGAACTCGTCACCAAGGACGCCACCATCCGCGAAATCCACCACCGCGTGAAGAACAATCTTCAGACCGTAGCCGCCCTGCTGCGCATGCAGTCCCGTCGGATGGTCAGCGACGAGGCCAAGCAGGGACTGGAGCAGGCCATGCGCCGGGTGGCCACCATCGCGCTGGTCCACGAAACGCTGTCCCAGGGCCTGGCCCAGAGCGTCGACTTTGACGAGCTCATCGGCCGCCAGTTCAGGCTGTCAGCCGAAGTGGCCTCTCCTTCGCAACAGGTGAAGACCGAGCGTTCCGGGCTCTTTGGCGAACTGCCCAGCGACTTCGCCACCCCGCTGGCCCTGGTCATCAACGAGCTGGTGACCAACGCCGTCGAGCATGGCCTGGAAGGGCGCGCAGGAACAGTGTGGCTGATGGCGGACCGTTCCGAGGAGGAGGACGGCGAGGAACTGCTGACCGTCACTGTCGCCGACGACGGCGTGGGGCTGCCGGATACGCCGCACGTCGAGGGGCTGGGGCTTCAGATTGTCCGCACCCTTGTCACCAGTGAGCTGGGCGGTTCCATCCAGTGGCGGCCCCGCGAGGGCGGCGGCACCGCTGTCCAGATCCGGCTCAGCCTGGCGCCGAGATAAGTCCAGGGTTTTGCCGTTCCGGGCGCCGCCGATCAGGACGCCGGTAGCCTAACCGGGACGCCCGGCCATCGGTCGCCGCTCAGGCGGAACGGCCCTTAAACGGTGATGGCCGCGATTCCTGAAAGGATCGCGGCCATCGGCCTCTGAATGCGTTGGCGCCTCATTGGCGCCGTCTTGTCTTGCTGCCGTCTTGTCTTGCTGCTGGCTAGGAGGCGCGGCGGGCGCGTGCTGCACGGCGCTTAAGGGCGCGCCGCTCATCTTCACTCATGCCGCCCCAGACGCCGGCGTCCTGGCCGGACTCCAGAGCCCACTGGAGACACGTGTCAACAACGGGGCAGCGGCGGCAAACGCTTTTGGCTTCTTCGATCTGGAGAAGTGCCGGCCCCGTATTTCCGACAGGGAAAAACAGTTCCGGGTCCTTGTCGAGGCACGCCGCGCGGTTACGCCAATCCATGCTGATCAGTTGCTCCATTTCTGGGAAAAAGCTCTTGTGAAATTATTCACGAGTGGCTACAAAGGAAAGGGGCCCTACGGGGCCCCCTTGTCATCTGGGTCAAGCCTGTCATGTTAACGCTGTGTAAACAAGGGGTAATACGGCTTGAAATCCCCGGATTGCTGAGCGATGCATCACATGTCTGCTGCCGACCCGCACCACTGTCCGACTATGTCCGGTAGGGTGCCAGTGTGTCAAGACCCCCCGTGAACCCTCCAGATCCGTCGCCCGAGCCTGATCCGGGCCAGCCCGGTTCGGGTGAGTCGGCGAGCGGCGATGGGTCGGCTGGACCCCAGCAGGCGGCCGCCGTGGAGCGTCCGCGCGGCATCGTGGTGATAGCGCTGATTGTTGCCGCGGAGGCCACCGCCTTGTTGGTTGCCGCGGCCTGGTATGGCTACGAACTCCTGACCAACGCGCCGGTCCTATCCTTTGCCGGAGCAGTCTTCACGCTGGGCCTGCTGCTCGCTTTTTCAGCCTGGCTTTATGCGGTTGCCGCCTTCCTCCTCCGGGGGCGCCGGTGGACGCGGGCTGCCGCCCTTGTTGCCCAGCTGTTTGTCCTGACCATCGGCTTTCCGACTCTCACGGGCGGCGTTGTATTGGCGGGGATTGCCATGCTGGTGCCTGCCGTAACGGCCCTGGTTCTTCTGTTCGACAAACGCGTCATCAGCTACGCCTCCCGGACGGGCGACTTGCCGCCGGCCCTGTAGCCGCTGACGCTTGTCAGGCCGCCGGTGTTCCAGCCTTATCCGGAGGTATCCAGCCCAACTGGACCGGGGCGGCGCGGCCGTTCTGGATCAAGACGCTACGTCCCGGGGGAGGGTTTGGTTCCGCTTCGAACCGAACCCCAAAGAGGTCTCCGTCCAGGAAAGACCTCGGCGCGATCAGCAATGCCGAGCCCGAGTTGCGGGCCTGCAGCGCCAACGGGATCCGCTGCGAGATAACCGGGCTGAAGCCGGCGGCAAAAACCATGGTGAGGCCCAGCGCATGGAGGTCAGCCAGGTCGCGGTTCACCTCCGGCGCGAGGAGGTCGGCGTCGTCAATCAATGCCACAGACCCCCGGTCAATTTCGCCGGCAGCCACCTGGCGCAGGACCTTGGGCCAGTAGACCGCGGGTTCGGCTGCCGGCTCACGCCCGAGCCACGGTCCAGACCCGGGGTTGAGCGCAGGCAGGAGCCGGAGAAAGGATGACTTCCCGGACGAGGGGCCGCCGAGCACGGCAAGGACCCCGCCTGACTGCAGCCGGAGGGATACCGGGTCCAGTTCGTCGCCGCCAACGCCGATCCGGATGACGCGGTGTCCCGGGGTGGGCCTCGGTGTGGTTCCCGCGCCCGGTATTTGACCCGCCGGGACCATCTCCGGCAGCGGCTCAACGCGGAAGGGCCGGCTCAGCAGGGAAGGATCTTTCGCTTGGCGGGCCGAGATTGCCTGAGCTTCCGCGCGTGGCGTGTAGAACTGACAAACGGCGGTGTCGACAGCGGAAAGCGAACCGTCTGCCACCAGGGCCCCTACTGCGACGCCCCGCCCGCTTGCCGACAAGGTCGAGGGCAGTTTCGGCCAGGCCAGCCGGCTGTCTTCGCTGGACCCTGCCGGGAAGTACACCCGGTTGGGAATGGCTGCGAAGAACCTGGAGGTCGCCAGTTCGCGCTGCCCGGAGATAACCACTGTTATCCCCGCCCGGCCGCCGTCGCGGACCAGGTCATGGACGAGATCCTCCGCCCAGCCCCAAGGGCCGGCACGAAAAGCCGAGACCCACGAACCCCACCCGGCGACCGCCAGCACGAGTGGGGTGTGGCCCGAATCGGCCGTGCGGCCCAGACGCCGGGACTGCTCCTGCGTTAGACGCTCCAGGATGCGGACCGCGCGCCGGACCTCATGGAGACCGGCCCTGGCACCCACCCGACAATGGGAAGCAATTCCATTGAACGAGCTGTCCGGGTCGAGGACGTACAAGTGCGATTCCACCGGGTGTGACGCCAGAGCCACAACAGCCAGCCGGATCGCCTCCGGGACTCCAGACTCCGGTGCGCCGACAAGCGCCAGGTGTCCGAGCCGGGCAGGTTCCCAGATCAGGGGTGCTGTCCTTTGTTCGGTGGGGAGGTCCATCAGTCCGAGTCCGACGGACCAGCCGTTGCTGCCGCTGCCGCTGCCGCTGCCGCCGGCACCGCCGCCACGGCCGCCATGGGCAGCGTGCCCTGCACCGTCGGCTGAATCAGCCACCGAACCGGTGGCAGCCGGTGGGATGGGGAAGCCATCAGGTTCGGGCAGCACAGTCGGGAGCGGCGAAGCCACGGGTCTCCGGACGGCTCTGCCTTCCACGGACTTCCACAGTCCGGACATGGCAGCAACCAGGGGAGCGGTTGCCGTGGCGGGAGTCTGTTCGGGGCCAACAGCCCCGGGCCGCGGCGTTTCCGTGGGGGAGTCAATGCATTCCACCGCCAAGTGAACCGACATTCCGGCGGGTTCGGTATCCACGGCTCCTGCTGTCAGCGAACCGGCTTGGAACTCTGTTGGAGCTTCTGTCCCACGCACCAGAAAGGCCCTGCCAGGAGTATCTACGCTGATGCCGGCTGCGGCTTTGGAATTGATGATGTCCATGGACTCCATCTCGGATTGGACGCGCAGCGCAATGCTTGTGGTCACGTTAGCGCGGATGTCCGCCGTCAACGCCCCTTGGGGACGTTGCGTTGCCATGATGAGGTGAATCCCGAGCGAACGGCCGATTGCCGCGATCCTCATGAGCTCACTAAGAGCCGAGGGTGCCTCCTCTACCAGCATGCGGAATTCATCTATGACAATCACGAGGTGGGGGAGCGGTGGGCCACCAGCTGTTGAGGATCGGTAGGACGACAGGTCGGGTGCCTGAGCGCCGGCGAGGGCTTGCTCGCGGTACCTGATTTCGGCCCGGAGGGACCGTAAGGCCCTGTCCAGCTCATGGCTCGAAAGGTCTGTGAGCATTCCCACGCAGTGCGGCAGCCCGGTCAGTGGCCCTAGTCCCGAGCCACCTTTGAAGTCGACGAAGAGGAAGTTGATGCGATCCGGCGGGTAGCTGAGCGCCAGGGCAACCGTCAGGCTACGCAGGAGTTCGGACTTGCCCGAACCGGTGGTGCCGGCGACCAGCAAGTGGGGCCCGTCCGCTTCAAGGTCGAGTATGCGGGTACCGCCCATGCCGATGCCGATGGGGACTGCAAGGCCGGCGCGGTTGCAGTTCGCTGACCACCTTTCCGACGTTTCCGCTGCCGAGTGGGGGAGCAGGTCCTCAAGCCGGCACGACGTGGGGATGGTTTGGCTGGAGGGCGCGGCTTCAGTGGCATTGTGCGCCAACTGCCGGCACAACGTGTTGAAGACGTCCAAGGGAACCAGATCCGGGGCGAACCGGATGTCCTCGTCACCTGCGCGGAAGAGCGATGACCGTTCACCGAGTTCGACATCGGCCAGCATCGTGGCTGCTGTGCTGCTTACGAACCGCAGGACTTGCCACGCCTTCGCGTGAGCAGTCCCGATGATCCGGTCAGCGGATACGGCGGTATCCAGCAGAATCAGGACTCCTTGCCCGGGGCGGGGATCGCGCTGCAGCATTGGCTCCAGCGTGGCTGCCGCACTGGAGAGCGTGATGCCATTCAGATAGCGGGCGCCGAGCGGAAGCTGGTCCGCGCTGCCATGAATCAGCACACGGATGCCGCAGCCCGAAGGATAGCCGGCGAGTTGGATGACGAGGGACCGAACGAGTCCAACGACCGAAGCCTTCGGCCCCCGGATTGTGGTGAGCGGCTTGTCCGGGTTGAGGGTCAACGGCAGCATGCCGCCAGGCGGAATCGACCGGCCCGGATCAGGCGGCTCGAACCGCAGGTTGGCCGGCTGCACGGCCTGGCCCAGGCGCAGCCATATACCGTTGCCCTCGCCCGGACCGGGCACCTGCATGCGCGCTGGCCCGCCGAGGTTGCCGCGGCCCCGGATCCTGAGAGCGACGGTCAGGTCCGACAGCGGCGGGGCGGCCCGCCGTCGTCGTTCCTGATCGGTGGCCACGGCGGCGCGGACCGCAGCAGCGAGTTCGCGGCGTTGCCGGCGGCCGGAGATCAGAGGCACCACAATGGAGACCGCCGAGACGGCGGTGAAGGCGAGGAACATCCACATGCCGGTGACCACGGCCAGTCCCACCCCGATGACGAGCGGCAACACAGCCGTCACCAGCAGCGCCGTACGGTTGGCGGGATCCTCACGCCGGCTGACAATTAACGGCTCGTCGACAGCCAGCCCGGCTTCATCCAATGTGCTACCGGGCTGTTCGAGGAAGACCAAAGACAGGGTCGAATTGCCGCAGCGAATGGTCGATCCGGTCGAAATGATGGCGCTTCGCACGCGCTCGCCGTCCACCTCGGTGCCATTGGCGCTGTCCAGATCCACAATCGAGATAGCGGACTCGGTCACCACCAGGCTCGCATGTTCCCGGGAAAGATCCGCGTCGGGAATGAGGATTTCACCGTGGCTCCGGCCGATGGTGTACGTGCCCCGCCGGAGTGGCACAACGATGCCAGCCCCGGCGCCGCTGTGGACCGCAAGTGCAAGTGAGGCGGGAGGATCCGAGGTGCGCTGCCTCGGCCGGAGCCCGCCGTCCGGCGCGGCGCCGTCAACAAGAACGGCTCCGTTGACAAGCGGACGCTGTCCGAAAGTGAGTGAACCCACATCCTGGCCGTCGACGCACACCCGTCCCGTCCTGAAACGGGCGGTCAGTTGTGCCTGCAGTTCCGTTCCCGGGTGCCCTTCCGGGCCCTCGATGGTCAGTTCTGCCGGGGGCTCCTGCAGGGCAGCGCCGGGGCTCCGGACGAGCGTGCAGTGCAACAACATGGTTTTCAGTTCCTAACGGTCAGCTTTTCTCCAAGGTAGCCATCACGTGGGCGGGTGTCGTGGGTGGGTGTCCCTATGTGGACTGGACGGCGTTATGTGGAAAAGGAGGCGAACCGGGTTGAGGCCTGGGGGTGGGTGATGGCTCACCCAATTGGACGGTCACAACGGGGTCTCGGGTAGGCTGGAACAGCAGACAAGGCATGGTGTTGTGCTGCCCTCACTCGAAACTGGAGATTTTGTGACCGCTGACCTCGTCATTGTAGGGTCTGGCTTTTTCGGCCTGACAATCGCAGAACAGGCCGCCACTGAGCTCGGCTTAAAGGTCGTCGTACTCGACCGCCGCCACCACATAGGTGGAAACGCGTACAGCGAAACTGAAGAGCAGACCGGGATCGAAGTCCACCGCTACGGCGCCCACCTCTTCCACACCTCGAATGAACGCGTGTGGGAGTACGTGAACCGGTTTACCACCTTCACCAACTACGTCCACAAGGTGTACGGGGTGCACAAGGGAGAGGTCTACTCCCTCCCGATCAACCTGGCTACGATCAACCAGTTCTTCCGCGCCAACATGACCCCGGGTGAGGCTAAGGCACTGATTCAGGAACAGGCCGGCGAACTGGCGGGAACCGATCCCCAGAACCTGAACGATAAGGGCATCCAGCTCATCGGGCGGCCGCTGTACGAGGCGTTCATCAAGCACTACACCGGCAAGCAGTGGCAGACGGATCCCAAGGACCTGCCCGCGGGGATCATCTCCCGCCTCCCGGTGCGCTACAACTACGACAACCGGTACTTCAACGACAAGTACGAAGGCCTCCCGACGAACGGTTACACCGCCTGGATCGAGAAGATGGCGGAACACCCGAATATCGAAGTCCGGCTCAACACCGACTTCTTCGACGAGTCGCACGAGTACAGCAAGAACAAGGTTGTCGGCAATATCCCTGTCATCTACACCGGTCCAGTGGACCGCTACTTCGACTTCGCTGAAGGCGACCTCTCCTGGCGCACCATCGACTTCGAAGAGGAGGTGCTCGACGTCGGCGACTTCCAAGGAACCTCCGTGGTTAACTACAACGACGCCGATGTGGCCTACACGCGCATCATCGAGCCGCGCCATTTCCACCCGGAACGCGAGTACCAGACGGAGAAAACCGTCATTATGCGCGAGTTCTCCCGCGCCGCGGAGAAGGGCGACGAGCCCTACTACCCCATCAACACGGCCGCGGACAGGGAGCGCCTGCTCAAGTACCGGGACCTGGCGGCGGCCGAGAAAGACGTACTTTTCGGCGGACGGCTCGGTACCTACAAGTACCTGGACATGCACATGGCCATCGGGTCCGCGCTGACCATGTTCGATAATACAATCCGCCCGCACTTTGAGGGTGGCGCCAAAATTGAAAGTGGAGGAGTCACTGCATGAGCTCCGGCGACGCAGTCATTGACTGGGCAACGATCCAACGGGTAATCCTGCCCTCCGCCGATCAGACAGACACCATCCCGCTGTACGTGGATGCCGGCCCGGCTAGCGGGATCCGGCTCCGGGAGAACGACGAACTGGCCCGCTCGCCTAAGCTGCCTGAAGACAAACTGCAGATGTTTAGTTCTGGCAGCAGCCAGGCGCACTTCGAGGACCTTCTCACTCGTGAATCCATGCGCGTTCGATCCGGTGAACAGATCTCGTTCGGCACTTACTTCAACGCCTTCCCGGCAAGTTATTGGCGACGATGGACATCCGTCCGCGATATCCGGCTCGTCGTCAGGACCAGCGGCGCCGGAACGGTCACGGTCTACAAGTCAAACGCAAGGGGTTCCGTTCAACGCGTTGATGGGCACCATGTCGAAGGAGAGGCCACCTCGGTTTTCGAGCTCTCCCTCAAGCCGTTCGGCGACGGTGGCTGGTACTGGTTTGATCTTGCCGCCAGTGCAGATGGGCTGGTGCTGGAAAGCGGACGCTGGGAGACCGCGGAGGCTGCTCGTGAAAATGGTCAGGTAACTCTGGAAATCACCACCATGAACAAGCCAGATTTTTGCCTGAACAACGCCAGAATTCTCGCAGAAAACCTTGAGGTCCTCACGAACGTCAAGGAAATCCTGATCGTGGACCAGGGCACGCAGAAAGTGGAGGACCAGGAGGGCTTCGCCGAGGTTGAGGCGGCACTTGGGGGCAAGCTGCGCGTCATCAACCAGGCCAACCTGGGCGGGTCCGGTGGCTTTGCCCGCGGCATGTACGAGGCAGTGGAGAACGGCAGTGATTACGTCCTGCTGCTTGACGACGATATTGTCGTGGAACCCGAGAGCATTGTCCGGCTACTCACGTTCGCGGACCGCTGTCGCAAACCGACGATCGTCGGCGGGCACATGTTCGACCTGTACAGCCGCAGCGTCCTGCACACCTTCGGCGAAGTCGTTGACCCCTACCGAATCGTGCCCGCACAGCCACACGCCGACATGGAGCTGCGCCACGATTTCAGCGTCGCAAACCTCCGGCAGACTGCCTGGCTGCACCGCCGCGTGGACGTCGATTACAACGGCTGGTGGATGTGCCTGATCCCCACCAAGGTGATCGAGGAGATCGGCCTTTCCCTCCCGCTGTTCATCAAATGGGACGATGCCGAATACGGTCTGCGCGCCCGGGAAGCCGGTTTTGCGACCGTATCTCTACCAGGTGCAGCGGTATGGCATGTCTCGTGGGCCGACAAAGACGATATGGTCGGCTGGCAGTCGTACTTCCACGGGCGTAACCGGTTGATTACCACGCTCATTCACAGCCCTTATCCTAAGGGCGGCCGTGTGTTGCGGGAGTCTGTGCAGGCTGATGTTAAGCACCTCGTTTCCATGCAGTATTTCACCGAGCATGGCCGGATCGAGGCGCTCAAGGACATTTTCAAGGGACCAGATGACCTCCACCGGGTCCTGGCCACAAGACTTCCGGAGATCAATGCCCTGAAGTCCGAGTACCCGGACGCCCAGCTGAAGGAGGACGTTGACGAATTCCCTGCGCCAAAGCTGGGCCGGGGCCCTATTGGGGGAGCAGCTATCGGCATGCCGCGCAAGAAGGACCTCGTTTCCTGGGGTATCAAGACCGTGGCGCGGCAACTGGTCAAATCTCCCGCGCCGGAGAGCTCCCAACGTCCGCAGGGTTTCTTGGCCCACCGCGACAACCGCTGGTTCCGGCTTGCCCACTACGACAGCGTTATCGTGTCCAATGCTGAGGGTACCGGAGCCTCCTGGTACCGGCGCGACCCCAAAAAATTGAAGTCGATGCTGGTGGAGGCCACTGGCTTGCATCTCCGGCTCTATCGGGAGTGGGACAAACTTGCCGCGCAGTACCGCGCCGCAGTTCCTGAGATTACCTCGATGGCAGCGTGGAAGAAGACGTTCGACGCCGATGCCAGGGACGGTCGGTAGATGGCCGGACAGGCTGACCAACTCGTCAGGCCCGGTATGGGCCGGGGCCTCCTCGACATATACGGCGATCGATTCCTGTTGAAGCTGTTGGTACGCAAGGAAATCAAGATCCGCTACCGGGGATCAGTGCTTGGGCTGATGTGGTCCTATGTGAAACCACTGATGCAGTTTCTGATTTACTTCATTGCGCTCGGCATCTTCCTGAATCTTGAACGAGGGACGCCCAACTACGCGATCTACCTCTTCTCGGGCATCGTCCTGGTGAACTTCTTCACGGAATCCCTGTCGAATGCCACCCGCTCCATCGTCGACAACCGGGACCTCATCCGGAAGATCTATCTCCCGCGCGAGTTATTTCCGGCGGCGACTGTGTGGGTCTCAGCCGCCCATTTCCTGCCGCAACTGGTAGTGCTGATTGCGGCGTGCCTGGCTGTCGGCTGGACGCCGTCGGTACTGCAACTGGCGGCCGCGACCTTAATCTTCTTCATGATGGCTGTGCTGGCTACCGGCCTTGGCCTGATGTTCGGCGCAGTCAACGTCTACTTCCGCGACTCGGAAAACATCGTGGACATGATCGTTATGGTTGTCACTTGGGCCTCTCCCGTGCTTTACGTATGGACCATGGTGGAGCGGGTCATGGGGCCCTTGTACTGGGTCTACCAACTAAACCCGATCACCACCGCCGTCGAAATCTTCCACTGGGCGTTTTGGGAGCCGACGCTAAAGGCGGACCAGATGGTCAGCGAGACGATGGCCCCGGATTTGCTGACCTTCTGGCTCCCAGTGTCCTTGCTCATTTCCGTCGCCATCCTCTTCCTTGGTCAGTTGATGTTCCGGCGCCTTTCATTACATTTTGCTCAGGAGCTCTGACATGACGTCGCACGGCCACATTGCAATTAGCTGCATTGGCGTCCGCAAACAATTCGTTCTTCGCCATACCCGTTCCCTCAAGGAAGCATTGGTTTGGTTAATTAAGGGACGCAAGGGCGATCTGTCGAAGAGGTTTATGGCATTGACTGACGTGTCCCTGGAGGTGAAGCAGGGGGAGACGGTGGCACTCCTAGGGCTTAACGGCTCCGGCAAGTCCACGCTTCTTAAACTGATCTCAGGTGTTCTTCAGCCGGACGGAGGTACCGTCCGCACCCGCGGACGCGTAGCCGGCCTCATCGAAGTTGGGGCAGGCTTTCACCACGACCTCAGTGGACGTGACAACGTCTACCTCAACGGTGCCATCCTTGGCATGACCGAGAAACAGATTGATGAGATGTTCGACTCCATCGTTGAATTCTCTGAAATCGGCGAATTCATCGACACCGAGGTGAAGTTTTACTCCTCAGGAATGTACCTCCGATTGGCTTTCTCCATCGCTGTTCACACCGATCCAGAGGTTTTCCTCATCGACGAGATTCTCGCCGTCGGCGACGAACCGTTCCAGCGAAAGTGCATTGCAAAGATCAAGGAACTGTCCGCGCACGGGAAGACGCTGTTTGTGGTCAGCCATGATCTTGACCTCGTGTCAACCGTTTGCGAGCGGGGAGTCCTCCTTGAGCACGGGAATGTGGTTATGGACGGCGAAGTGCACGCGGTCGTGTCGGAGCTGAGGCGGCGTTCCGCTCACGCGGAGTCCGGGGATAGTTTGTGAGTCAGTTGCGCAAGCGCGGGGATCTGACGTGGCTGGCAGTGACTGTGATGGTCGCTCTCCTCGGTTCGTTGATTCCGCTCGTCACCAATAACAGGTTCTACTACTTCGACGATACCCAAGCCGGCGCGTTCGGCATCTGGTTCGAAATCGGGACCAAGCTCAGCGCGGGGGAGTGGCCGCTCTTCAGTGACAGTGCATGGGGGGCTGGCAACTACGCCGCCGAGGGGCAATGGGGGATCTGGAACCCGGTTATCCTCTTTATGGGCTGGGCAGCCAGCCGCTCAGCAAACATTGTCCTCTTTTCGACGATTCTGAAGATCACCTTCCTCTGCACACTGGCGGCAGGCACTTTCCTGCTGGCCAGGAATTACAAGGCAAGCGCGGAATGGTCAGCCATCGCTGGGGTTGCAGTGACACTGACCGGATTCACTGTGTATATCGATGCGGCTTCTTGGGTCACTGGGCTGATGGTGTTCAGCCTCCTGCCTATCACGTGGTGCGGGCTGCGTCGGATGGCCTTTGAGGTCAAAAATCCGTTCTCCGCAATAACTCCCGCCTACATACTAATAACTATTGGCTATGTCCACGGAACGCTCCTTTTGGCCGTTGTATTCGCGGGTCTGCTCATTGAGGCGTGGTTGCACCGTAGCCGCAGCGGAGCCGTCCGCCTGCTTCTCGCCGGCATGGTCTGTGGGCTTGTGGCGCTGGCGGTTTACCTCCCAGGCGTTCTGACTGCTCCAGTAACTGCCCGCACCGGCGGCATCACGAACAATGGCTTCCTGACACCCGATCTGACCGGCCTGCTGACGGCCTGGGTGCCTGGAAGCCTGCCCCAAGTCACTGGGTGGTGGGGCAGTTTTGCCACTGTCCCACTCTTGTACGTGGCCTGGTTCCTTCCCCTTTTCACCATTGTGGACTATGCAAAGGTGAAGGCAGCCGGCCGGGAACTGTCGTCCCTCGGGGTCGTAGGGCTGGTGGCGCTGGCCTTGACGTTGGCTCCCAGCGATCTGGGGCCTCTTCGCTTTCCCATCAGGATCATGCCGTATGTTTCTTTGGCGGCACTGCTGGCCCTGTCAGTGATGGTCTCGCGCTTCAGGGTGACAACGCTGGGCCGTGGACGCATCATCATCACCTCCGCGCTGGTTTTTTCCGGGCTGTACCTCGCCTGGAGCCAGTACCCGTCTTTCCGGGTTGCAGCGCTCTTCGGTTTGCTGTCCGTCGGAGGTATCGCCGCGGTTCTCTTGTTGCTCTATATTCCCCGGCTACGGCCGCGTCTCAAAGGCCCGGCAGTGGTGGCCGCAGGGATACTGTTGGTGAGTATGGTCATCGCCGTGGGTCAGCATGTGGCCTTTAAATCTTCGCCCCTGCCAGACTACCGAATGCCTGATAGCCGGGCAGGATACTCCGGTCAACTTCCCGCAGCCCAAGGCGGCACATTTATCGTCGGGGATCCCACTGTGTTGGGACCGGGAATCTGGAATGAAACGCTCGCCGCAAACGCCTGGTATCTGAATTCTGCCGAGGTCCAGAACCTGTATTCGCCAATCATGTTTGCGAAATACGCTGAAGACCTCTGTATCTCCAGTCATGGCTGGACGTGTCCAGCGTCCGGCCGAAAATTGTTCGAGGCCGACGCTGCTACAGGCAAGCCGCTGGCGGACCTGCTGTCCATCGACACGGTCCAACTCCTTCGTGATCCAGACCCATTGTCCGACGGAGCGTTCAATGCCAGCCCACCGGTTGGCTGGCGCGAAGCCAGCAGGTCCGTCGACACGGCTACATGGGTCCGTGACCAGCCGTTGCTGAACACTGGCCAACTGGTCTGGTCCTCAGATGGAACAGCCCTTTCCTTGGTCTCGGAAAGCAATCAGGAGGTTGTGCTCCGCGTGGACCGGATGGGCGATGCTGCTGGTAAGGCAGTGCTCAGCCGACTGGCATGGCCAGGATACGATGCCGACGGGGCGGCTATCACTGCGCCGCACCGCGGGTACCTTCTCGCAATGGACATTCCGGCTGGGTCTGCCGGAAAAATCATCACGGTGCGATTCGAACCGCCGGGTTGGCCGGTTGTCGTTGGCTCCATCGTTCTGGCACTTGGGGTTTCCGCAGCCTGGACTCTCGCCGAACTCTTCTTACGTCGAGGACGGAAACGCAGGGCTTCGCCGCAGCGCCGTGGTGGAGCCGCAGGTGAGCTTCCCCGGCGGCAGACAGAATCGACGCCAGCGTCCTGATGTGCTGGTGGCGCCTTGCTAAAGCCAAGGCGCCACCAGCACATCCGGCCGCACAGCGCCGCCCGCGTGGGCGGCGCTCCTACAAGCTAGACCGTGCTTTGGACGGCGTGCTGATGTCCCATCCGCCGGTTCAGCCGGACGTAGGCCAGTCGCCGCGCGTACGACATCGCGATTGCCTTTGCGTTTCCAACCGCCACATCGAACCGGCTAAGCAGCAATGGGTCGTCTTTCCTAAGCTGGTTATGGAAAGCGATCGCCTGGTCGGACTGCTGGCGGGCCAGCCTCACACTCCACTGGCTTGCACTGATCCTGAAGGACGCCAGAGTTTCGCGCAGCGCCACAAAGTCGCCGTGGCGACAGATGCGTACCAGTGTCGCTTCGTCAATGAGGTAGGGGTGGGAGTTATCCCACCATCCTTCCACGGCGAGCAGCTCGCGTTTGAATAGTGAGCAGGCAGGTTCGCCAAAGATGTTGGAGCCAGCGAGAACGGTGGCTCGGATGGCTTTTCGCCCGCTTATTCGGCCGTCTACGCCCTGCAGCCCGCGGCCCTTGAGGAATAGCCTCCCATTGGCGTCAACGAGATCACGGCGGGACGAGACCATGACAGCCCCCGGGTTGTCCTCGAGGGCTTTTACCTGGAGCTTCAGCGCGTCGGGCGAGATCAGGTCGTCGCCGCACACCAGTTTGAGGTATTCCCCTGTGGCCGCCTGGCTGACGCGGTTCCAGTTGGCCTGGGCTCCACCGCCGGTCGGCGTCGGTGTCAGAACGCGGACTTTGGGGTTGTCCGCGTAACGGGCAATAATTTCAGCCGTACCGTCGATCGATGAATGGTCGGCAATCACCACCTCGTAGTCCTCGAAGGTCTGATTCAACACCGACTGGAGGGTCTCATCGATGTACTGGACATTGTTATACGCTGGAACGACGATCGAGACTTTGGGGATCATGTGGTGCTTTCCTTGGAGGCTTCTTTGGGGGACACGGATTCGGGGTTTCGGCGGAATGAGAAATACTTGTGGCCGAAGTAATTGATGATGACGGTCACACACGTGATGGCTATCTGGGCCGGAATCTGCGGATATCCGAGGACTTCGTGGGCCAGCAGCAGCAGCGCCATGTTCGTAAAGAACATCGTTAGGTTGACTAAGGTGAACCTGCCCAGATCCAACCAGAAGTGGCCTTTGACGCGGAACACCAGCTTCCGGTAGACGAAGAACACCGCTATCAGCGAAACGACGAATGCGATGCTGAGAACCACCGGCGAGGGCAGGCCGGGGTTGAACCATGCAATTGTTATAAAAAGGCCGGTGCTGAAGGCTGTGTTGGCGCCTCCCACAAGGACGAAGGCTACTCGTTCGTCCTTAATGATCCTCAGGAGGGGTCCCGGAGGTCCATTATGGATACCCTTGACAGCCTCTCCGGGCGTTTCAGGCTGCTTCATGGGACCGACCTATTCTTTGAATTCCTGGAACCGTTACCGGCAAAGACACACCCTAGACTACCGAAGAGCGGCAAGGCAGTCACAACGGGCCAGCGCCGGCAGGCTCTCAATTGCGGCTGCATGCCGCGTCAGAGTTGACCCGAGAGGGCCAGCCGCTGGACTTCCTGGACCGTGTTGTTGATGCCAACTGCAAGCGGCGTCACGGGATGCGCGTCCAGTTCGGCCCAGACCGTGGATTTCAGGCGCAGGTCATGCGCCTGGGCCTTGGCGAAGGGGGATGCGCCCAGGATGATCAGAGGGCGCCGCTTGAAGATCGCGCGGCAAGCACCAATAAGATTCCCGATGGTGTCTGCCCGCTGAGACGCTAAGATCTTGATGACCGACTCTCCTGCCTGGACGTCAGGACAGACCAGTCGGTCGAGTCCGTCCGCAACAAGCCGGCTCGCGTCGTCGACAAACAGATAGTCCCGCAGGGTGTCCAATGACACGTAGACCGAAACCGGAGCGCCCGTGAGGTGCGCTTTGGCAAAAACCGAGATGAGGCCCTGCGGCTTCCGCAGGTTTTGGCCGGGGCCGTACAAATTGCTGACCCTGCCGATTAAAGTCCGGACGCCCGTACGCCGTGCGAAGTCGGCCACCGCTGCTTCGGCCCGCAGCTTGGCGAATCCATACGGCGCCAGAGGCTGCACAGGGCTGTCCTCTGTGAACGGCGGGGTGCTTGACCCCGCGTAGACGCCCCCGGCCGATGACGCCAGGAACATTGCCCCGTTCTGTCCTCCGTCGGCGCAGAGGTCCTCTTCGAACACTTTGAGCGCTTGCGAAAACAGCGAGAGTTCTGCCTCGAGGGCTTCAGGAGAGGTTCCGGTGACGCCGGCGCCTGCGCACCAGGCAATCGTCCAGGGACCCGAAGCCGCTGCCTCAGCGAGTGCCGCGGCACCATTCCTGAATGCATTAAGCGCGGACTCGGGGTCGGACCACGGAATCTTGCTGGTCAGGGCAGTAACGCCGCGCGATTGAAGTTCTCTGACGACAGCCTTGCCGAGGAGGCCTCCGGCGCCGATCACCCACGTGGGCCTACCCTGCATTAGCCACAGGGCCGGAGGGCAACGGGGCCGGTGACTGATGAGCGGTCTTGCCGAGCGGACCTAATGCGGGGTCGCTCACAATCAGGTAGGCAGGCTTCCCCATCGCCATATTGACGTTAACGCCGACATATTCAGCGATGACCCCCAAGGCAAAAAGGGTGACCCCCGTGCTTACTAGAAGGACCACCATGGTTGATGTCCAACCCTGCTGGCCGGCTCCGTGGCCCGTCAGGTAGGCGATGATGAAGTAGATGGCGAGCCCGATGCCAGCCAGTGCGAAAACTGCGCCTATCAGACTGACCAGGCGAAGCCCACGCGTTCCGCTGGAAATCACCATGCGCCAAAAATGTGACAGCAAGGAGCGCAGGCGGTAGCCGGAGCGGCGGTCACCCTCCTCGCGCAGCATCACCGGGCAGGTCGCTGTCTTGTCGGCAATCCAACCCATGGCGACGTCGAGGTAGACACCGTGACCTGCATAGGCGGCGACCGAGCGTGCGACTTCACCGGTCACCAGACGAAAGCTCTGGTAGCTCGTAGCATCGTCGCTGGAGAGCAGGAAGCGAACCGCGCGCTTGGCGCCCTTCGAAGCCACGTTCCGGAGGAAACCGTGCGGCGCAGGATTGCTGGGCATCGCGTAGGTCACAGCTGCGTTCTCGGTCATGGCCGTATCAAGGAGATCACCGATGGCTGCCGGGTCATGCTGTCCATCCTCATCCATTGTGACGACCCAGTCGCCCCCAGCGGAGGCCATCCCGGCCAACGTGGCAGCATGCTGCCCGAAGTTGCGGCTCAGCCAAACGCCACGGACTATATCTATGGAACCAGTGAGAGACCGGATGACGGCGGCTGAATTGTCTGGACCATGGTCAAAGACCAGCAGGACTTCCGAGACCACATAATCGTGGCCACCCTTAGTGGTTGACACTTGCCGGTAGGGGAGAAGTTCGTTAACCACTCCCACCAGAGTCTTCTCGCCTTGGTACACGGGGATGACCACGGATATGCGATGGGGCGTTGAGTTGGTCTCTGGTTGAGCGAGCGTCATATTAGGAGATTCTACCGGCTCAACCGGGCAATGTTGGCGCCGGCGCCACATGCTTGGATCCCCCGGGACCGTGCGCAGCCTCCGCCTGCAGCGTCCGGAACGTCCCTCAGGTAATATGGGCCCTGTCCCTCGCGCGCTGTCACTGCGGCGGACGCATGCCCAAACTGAACGGATCGTGAATTGCAGCCTTCCCTACCGCCCTCGTCACGCAACAGGAAGTGGCTACTGTCAACGGCCGGAGCGGTCTTGATGCTCAGTCTGATCCCGCTGATGTTCTACCGCCGGTATTACTTCCAGGACGATACGGAAAACGGCGCTTACGGAGTGTGGTACCACCTCGGTGAGAGTCTGTTTCAGGGGAAAGTGCCGGTCCTAAGCCCCTCAGTCTGGTCGAGCGGGAACTTCATTGCCGAAGGACAGTGGGGCACTTGGAACCCGTTGGTCATGCTGTTCGGTGTTCTTACCTATATCAGCCCGAACGCCGTTGTCCTGACAACGGCGTTGAAGGTCGCCATGCTTATAGTCGCGGGAATTGGGACCTTCGTTCTCGCCAGAAGCTACTCCGTGCCGCCGGAATGGGCTTTCGTAGCCGGCATAGCTGTGCCACTCAACGGTTTCACGATGTATTTCGATGCGCCGTCGTGGGTCACCGGAGCACTCGTGTGGGCGATTTTTCCGTTTTTCTGGGCGGAACTGCGCGAGCTCATGGCTGGCAAACGCAACCCCATCTGGGCCTTTGTCACGGGTTATCTCATCGTCACAGTCGGTTATGTAGCCGGCACCGTCGCTATCGGATTCATCCTCCTCGCCGTCGGTATCGAGACGTTGATTAGGAGGGCGTGGCTGCAAGCGGTCCGCATTGCCATTACGGGTGTTTCCCTGGGGGTTGTCGCCGTCGTCGTATTCCTCCCAGGGGTCCTTACCGCTGCAGTGACTACACGCGGAACAACGGGCGTCTGGAACGACGACTACATGAGCATCGACTTCACGAGTTTGCTCATGGCCCCGATCGCCACCGCTTACCCCCAGCTTCTTTCCTGGTGGTGGTCGGGAACGGCGGCAACGAGCCCGGCCGCCTATATTGCATGGTTCCTGCCGGCCATCGCGTTCATTAGCTGGAGCGCTTTCCAGAAACTGTCAACCGAACTCCGCGACCTGTTCTTCTTCCTGGCAGCATCCGCCGCCTTTGTCCTGCTGCCGACGACCATCGGTCCACTGCGCTATCCTGCCCGCTTCATGCCCTACGTCGCGATGGCGGCGGTTCTGCTGTTGGTGGTTACGCTCGCCCGCTCAAGGCGGCCCGTGATAAGCCGTCCCTCCCTCTACTTCGCACTGGGGCTCGTCGGGCTGGCGGCTTATCTCGGCTGGGCGCAGATTCCAGGGCGGTTCCTAACCATCACCTTGGCATCAGTCCTGGTTGTCAGCGGGCTTCTGGGCATTTGGTGGCTGCTGAACCACCCGGAAGTTAAGGAACACCGCTGGAATAAGTACGGATTGAGCGCGCTCTCACTCCTCGCGATCGGTGTGCTGCTTGCGACGACGGCGACCACGGTGCTCCAGCACCGGACATCCCCCCGCAGCGGTTTATCGATCGCGAATCAACCCGAAGACGTCTCTACCTATAAGGGTGTTCTCCAGGGCGTGAGAAACGATGTGATCGTAGTTGGTGATCCACTGGATTATCCGCAGGAGCAGGTCACATGGGAGCAGACGCTCATGGCCAACGCCTGGTATGTGAGTGACGCCACCGTCATGAACCGCTATCAACTGGTCGGCTATTCCAAGCTCAATGAGCTCCTTTGCTTACGCTACTTGGGAGGGACGTGTCCGGAACTTGCTGAACGGTTGTTCGACCGCAGGGCGGAGACGGGAATGTTGCTCGTTGATGAGCTGCACATCGATAACGTTCAGATCCTCAAAGAGTCATTCAACAAGCCCCAAAGAGCGACGGCCTCCAACAACTACGTCTCACGGGACGAAGAAGTGGAGATCCCCAAAGTTCCTGACGGTTGGCACGTAGCGGCAGAGACCGAGGGAACCATCCTATGGAGCCGTGACGTACCCTTGGGCCCTGCCGGTGGTGTCACTTGGACCCGTTCCGGGACACAACTGAGCGAAATCTCGCGGGACGACACTAAAGTCGTCCTTCGGGTAGACGAGGTGCCTGCATCCGGCGGGCGCGCGGCACTGAGCCGGCTTCCGTGGCCCGGATACAGCATCGACGGTGCCCAATTTACTCAACGTCCAGTGGGCGGCTATCTCCTTGGCCTGGCTATTCCGGGTGATGCCAAAGGCAAGTTGATCACCATTAGCTTCGAGCCTCCCGGATGGCGAGTTGGTATCCCGCTTTGGGCCCTGGCTGTAGCCGGAATGCTGATCTGGTCCACAGTCACGGTGATACGGGGCCGTCGTTTGAGTCGGCAAGGCGTCGGTCGGGCCGCGCCGGCGGTTCCGGGCGAGCTCGTGGCAGCCGACATTGTCTGAACAGCTGAGCAAATTGTGGACGAATATATGTGTTGGGGATCGCTGGGCGAGAGCATTGGTGGTCATTGCATACCTCGCTGTTTCGTTGGCAGGCGTCACAACCTCGTCCATTGGAATAGCAGATCTTCGGCAGGAAACTACCAGTCCATTGGGGTGGCAGTTCGGGCCAGCCCAGCCGATCCGATCTGACGAAATACACGCTAACTCGGCTATTGCACTTTCAATCATCGCGACAGGGGACTCGCCTAGCCTCAGTCCTTTGGCAGCCCGGGCAGACTTAGTTCACCGTTATCCGACTAACGGCGTTTTCGAGCAACTGGTCTTTTTCGACGGACAGATATTGCGTTTGGGTGCGTTCGTTCCCCACGACGTACTCTTCGCCGCTCATTGGTGGTTGCCTACTTTGTTCCTGTTCCTCGCATTTCCGGCGTGGTTCAAGCTGATGGGCCTGTCCACCCGGTACGGGTGGTTCGCTGCGGGGCTGATTGCTCTCTCGCCGGCCAATGCGTGGTGGTCGCTGCTTCCCGTCCATATGATGGCCTACACCGCCGCCGGTTGTGCGTTGATGATCGCGGCATTTCGCGCGTTTGAGCAGATGCGAAGGGTACGGGGATCACTCCTTGCTATTGCTGCTGGCATCCTTATTGCTGGAATGCCTTCGTCGTATGCGCCGTGGGCCATCCTGCTCGGAACTCCTCTCTTGGTCGCGTCAACTCTCTTTGTGCTCACACGGAAAGCATCGCTAAGGCCCCGGCTTGTAGCCGTCGGCATCACTGCAGGCGCCGCAGTAGTGTTCGGGCTTGGCACCCTGTGGGAGAACCGCGCCGGACTGTCAGCCATGACGGGTACTGTCTACCCGGGCGGTCGGAGGTCTATCGCGGAGCCTCAGCCTTTCGGACAGATATTCGACGCACCTCATTTGTGGCAATTGCTACGATCTGTGCCCAGCGGCATCAACTCCAGTGAGCTGTCGACTTCATTCACGGTCCTCTTTTTCGTGGCGGCGCTATTATTCGCCGTTAGTTGGCGGGCAGGAGGATGGCTACAGCGAATCCCGGAGTTGACGATGGCATGCTGGGCCGCGCTTTGGCTGGCTTGGATGACGCTACCACTGGGTGAATGGAGCCGGTCGTTCCCTCTGTTCAGTTTGATCCCCCCCTACCGGGTTTCTCAGGTAATCGGCATGGTTGCGGTGGTCCTGGTCGCGCTTTTACTGGCTCGCATGCGCGGAGACGGGACTTGGCGCCTTGCCTTGACTGCAGGAATTGCCTGCGGTGCGGTGACTGTGTACGCGGGCGAACTCCTCAGGAGTTCAGAACTACCGGACCTTACGGTTGAGGCCAGTTTCACTTCTGCAGCGCTGGTGGCATTCGCCGTTATTGTGTTGGTAAAGTTCCCGCACCGTGTTTGGCCTTTGACTCTCATATGTGTCTTGGCGCTCATTCCTGTGGTCCGGGTCAACCCCGTAATCGCTGGTGTGGGTGATCTCCGCGCTTCGAGTACTGCAGAGTGGGTGGCCAACCAGGCAGCGACAGTGCGAGAAAGTGGAAAGCTGTGGGCAAGCAATGACCCGGCGCTAAATACATTGCTCTTGGCAAATGGCATCCCTTCGCTTTCAGGCCTTCAGCGTTCCGGACCGAATCTTGAAGCCTGGCGAAGGCTGGACCCCTCGGGCGCGGAATCAGTCAATTGGAATCGCGGCGGAGGCTACATCTTCTTTTCATGGACTCCCGGAGCACCCACAAAGTGGGACAACAATGATTTTGACGCCGTTGGTGTCGCAATCGATCCCTGCACTCTGGGGCGTGCTTGGCCCGAGCTTGATCGAATACTGTCAACCGAGCCGGTGACTGCGTCATGCCTGACGCTGGATCACCAGATGATTTGGCAGGACAAACAAGTATTTGTATACGGCGTCCGCCTCTAGACGATTCGAACAGGAGGAGGCTGGCGTCCCAGGTCGCATCGGATCCTTCTGAAGGCCACCGTCGCCGATGCGGATCCGGATCACCCAGCTTGACGGGGCGTGTGATGCGCTCGGGGCAGTGATGTTCCGGTCCTGGCCGAGGCGCGGATGGCCTCTGTCGAAAGGACCCGGAAGTGTGGTCAGGGGCGGAACCTCCTTTTCTAAGCAAGGCGTGGGTTGCCTGCCACACTCCGTGGACAGGTAGGCCACATTTGAAATTTGGAGTTTCCAGCTACGTTCGAGCGTACAAGGGTCGGTTGGACGTCCATGCCCGCACCGTTGGCCGGCGCCTTGGACGCGCTGACAAGACCGGGGAATCATTCTCCACCGGATGACTCCGGATCATGGCGAGATTCTTGCCGGGATCCTCTGGCATCGCCGGTGGGAGTCGTCTACGAAGCGGGCCCGACAGGCTTCGGCCTGGCCAGGTTCCTGCTGGCCGCCGGGTCGAAACGGTGGTCGCAGCTCCGCCCAAGCTCCAGTGCACATCTGGGGACCGGGTAAAGACCGATGCGAAAGATGCGCAGCATTTGGCCCGGCAGGGCAAGCTCGGTGAGGTCACCGGCGTCCGGGTACCGTTACACGATCGGGATCTGGTCCGCTCCCGCGAAGACGTCCGGGGAGACCTCATGCGCTCCCGACACCGCCTCTCCAAGCTCCCCTTACGCCAAGGCATCGTGTATTCGGGTGGGCAGGCCTGGACCGGCACCCATGAACCCTTGCTGGCGCGCCAGCGTTTCGACTCTCCGGCCCGGCAGCTGACCTACGAGCAGCGCCGGGCAGTCAACAGATGCGCCATCGGGATCCGTTCGGACTCGGAGAGAAGGGGGGTGCCTCTATGGTTTTCGTCAAGCCGCTGAGGGCAGATTTCGTGGTTCGGGGTCTTGGTAGAGGGTTCCGTCTCTGAGCATGGCGAAGAGGACGTCTGAGCGTCGGCGTGCGAGGGCGATGAGGGCTTGGTTGTGCGTTTGCCTTCGGCTCGTTTCCGGTCGTAGTAAGCGCGAGGGCGGGTGGTGCGGGGCTGCGAAGGCGGAGAGGAAGAGGGCACGTTTGAGTTTCTTGTTCCCGCGCCTGCTGGTGTGTTCGCCCCGGATGTCCTGGAGCGCCTGGTGACGCGTGCGATGCAGCGTAGGAGGCCAGGTGGGCGGCGCTGGCGAAGTGTTTGCCGGTCACTTCGGTGAGGATTCGGGCACAGGTCCTGACGCGATTCCGGGCATCGAGGTCAGGACCTTGTGAAGTGGGTGGGCCTCCACGAGGGCTTCGACCTGGGCGGCGATGTCATCGCGCTGGTGGCGAAGGGACAGCAGCTGCCCAGCCAGTTTCGGCAGCACGACCCCTGCCGCGCCGGTGCCCACGACCACAACGGTCTGTTCTCCGAGGGCAGCGAAGACTGCGTCCGTGAGGCGTTCGGCGGCGCGGGGTGCGCGCTTCTTCAGCCGTGCCTTGATATGTCCGCGGCCGGCAGTCCTCAGTGCAGCCGGTGTGGGATAACGGGTGAGCAGGTCAGCTACGGCCGGGTGATCGAGATGCGGGCCCAGTGCCCGCTCGAGGGCTGGTGGATCTGGGTGAGCAGCCCGCGGATCGGTTGGAGGTTGCGGTGATCTGGGCGGCGAGGTCGTCGTCGAAAGCGCCAAGAACGGCGAGTTCGGCCAGCGTTTCATCATCCACGGCGATGGATCGCAGTGTGTGGGGCATGGTGCGGGCGGCCTCGGCGACGATCGCCGCGTCCCTGGCATCAGTCTTGGCCTGGCCCGGGTGCAGGTCCGCGATCCTGTGCATCGCAAGGCCTGGAAGGTAGCCCATGGCCACACCGGATGCCTGGGCGATCGCGACAGGCAGCGCTCCGGTCGTCGCCGGCTGGTCCACGACGAGCAGGATCTTCCCGTTGGCGGACAAGGAATCCAGGATCTCCCGCAGCCGGGCCTTGTCGTTGGGCAGGGCCTTGTCGAAGAGCTTCTTCCCCGTGCGATTCAGGGCCACGCATGGTGGCGGGATTTCCCCACATCCAATCCGATGAATACGTCTATGTCCTGCTGATCCAGAATCACCGCCACACCGAGTTCCTTCTTCGCGCGTCACCGTCCTGTGCTGGCTGGTCAACGGCGGCAGGAGTCGGCATCCACGTTACGAGGGACCCGTCGTCGTGCCTCTACCAGCGATCAACTGCCGCCAGGCCGGTCCCGGTGACAACACCCCCCGGGTCATGAACGACTGGGAACAGAAACCATGCCGGGACCGACCGGCCAACACACTCTCATCCTCCAACAGGACCGGGGCTACGAAAAAGGTAACGTGCGGGAGATCACAGGCGGCCTCCGATAGGATGGGACTGTACTTCTTCATGTCTCCGACTTCGGAACGACCGTGCGGCCGTGTCGCCATCAACTGCGGGGGCTACGGCTGCTTCGTACAATCCGGCACGCGGCGGGATTGCTGTTCCTGTTTTCCTGGTGGAGCGCCTGACCTTAGGTGTTGTTGCAATGATCGCTGGACGCCAAGGCCCACGAATGGCTCAGTTTTCGACCTGTGCTGACACACGGGGAAAGTCGGCACAGGTCGTGATGTAACTCAATCGATGGCCGCCCGACGTCCAAGGCGTTTTCGACCAGCGGTAACCTCACGAATTCGCTTGTCGCCTAACCGCCCGCCGGCGCGCTTGGACGGCCGGCGGGAGCCAAGTCTCGTGGGTCAAGACCTAGACTGTTTCTGATGGCACCTGCGCGGAGGCAGGCTCCACCTGCGCCGGTACGCTCCGGACATCCGCCGCAGCCCGAACAAACATGCGATGAACAATCACGCAGGCGGCCGTGATGAGGGCGGCGTGAAGGATGAGTGCCAGGGCCACGCCACCCGGCGGCGTCCAGGACGGGGAGGAAAACATCTGCCCCCAAAGCCTGTCGGTTGCCAAACCAGTCACGAAGCGCCGCAGCGTCAGGGCAAAGGTCCAGAGTGCTGCGACCCCCAGCACTACTACTACTCCTTTGGCGATGCCGGGCGCCCATGCTTCGCCCGCAGCCACAGTGGCACGATCGATTGCTACGCCGCATATCATCAGGAATAGAACAAAGACCGCTAGAAGGTAGCGCCCTTGCCAGACGATCCCGACCGACTCAACCGCCTGGGCCTGGAGCACTGGAGGAAGTCCCACGATCGCGACCAGCGCAAGGGCTACGGTCAAGCGTAGCCTCCCTCGAGTCAGCGCAAACGCGCATATTGCAAACGCCATCGCGAGCCCGATCCAGACGGTGTACGCCATCAAAGGTGGCGGAACTTCCAGCCAGCCAAATTGGCCCACATATCCCTTGAAATATTCGAACGTCCTGTCGGCCATGATCTCCATGCCGGCAGCTGGAGTTATACCGGCCGCCTCGAAGGGGATACCTTCGAATGCATTGACGACAATGATCCATGCCACTGCGCAAGCGACCGCGATCGCTACGACACCCGACCCAATCCAGAAGACAGGCCGATTCAGCATGCGCCGGACATCCGGCCACGAGGAAAGAAGCAGTGCGGCGAGAACGGCGATTGCCAGCCACATCCAGGCCAAAGGTTTTGCGTTTGCGAGCAAGGCGCCGGACATTGTCACTGCTGCCATGACGGGGACGTGCCACGCCAGCTGCTTTGACTTCTCGAAGAGAAGGAGGAGGCTCGCAAATACACAGGCTGTGCCGGCAACTTCCAGACCGTTGGGATTCACCGCGCCGTTGAGGAACAGCACCATGGGGGTCATCGCAACCGCCAAAGCCGCGATACTCCAGCGCCGTGCCCCGAGGCACGCGAGGGCGGCAAAGGCCGCTGCGAACAGTACGCTGCACAGTAGTGCATTGAGCAGTCGCATGCCGTATACGGACTTGCTATCCGACCACACGAGAGTGGGCAGACCGACAGCCCAATAATAGACAGGGTTGTAATTCGCAGCCGAGGTTCGGGTCTGGACGAGGGTGTCCTTGTCGCCCGGAACACTATCGACGCATTGCGGGGTAATAAGTACGTTCTGCGCAAAGCACCCATAGTGGGCAAACTCTTCGATGCCCCTTGGCACCGTGACAAGCCTTATTGGTCCGCCACCTACATCAAGGGTGCCGCGGAGGTCGCCACGTACCACTGAGGCGGCCTTGATGACGTGAGCAGGTTCATCTGGAACACTCATGAGCGGGCTGGCGAATGTCCACGAGGCTGACAAGCCAAATATCAACGCAAATGCAACGGCAAAGGTCGACGCGTAGTGTCGAAAGCCCGGGTCATCGGTTGCAGTGCCGACACCGTTTCTGGCTTCGCGCCTCGTCAAGCTTAGGGCCGCCGCGGGGGAGATACTACGCCCCTTGGTCAAGGAGTTCGAGAAGATATGCGCCGTAACCGCTCTTCATCAGAGGCAGCGCCCGCTCCCGGAGTTCGTCATCAGTCAAGAAACCAAGGCGCCAGGAAATCTCTTCGGGAGCCCCGATCTTCAACCCCTGCCGGTTCTCGGTCGTGCGAACGAAGTTCGAAGCATCATTAAGGTCGCTGAAAGTGCCTGTGTCCAGCCAGGCGGTTCCGCGCGGCAGAATTTCAACCTGAAGCTTGCCTGCCTCAAGATAGGTCCTGTTGACGTCAGTGATCTCCAACTCGCCGCGAGGAGAAGGCTTCAGATCTTTCGCTATGCTCACCACGTCGTTGTCGTAGAAATATAGGCCAGGCACGGCGTAATGGCTTTTGGGCTTGGCCGGCTTCTCCTCAAGGGAGATGGCCTTACCGGCAGCATCGAACTCCACCACGCCGTAAGCTGAAGGTTCTTTGACCCAGTAACCGAACACGGCGCCGCCGTCAATGTTGGCGTGGCGACGCAGTTGGGTGCCCATGCCGGGGCCATAAAAGATGTTGTCCCCGAGGACCAGGGCAACGGTCTCATTTCCGATGTGTTCCTCGCCAAGGACAAATGCCTGGGCCAACCCATCGGGCGAGGGCTGCTGAATGTAAGTGAGATTGACGCCGAACTGCGAGCCGTCTCCGAGGAGCCGCTGGAACTGCTCTGCGTCGTGCGGAGTGGTGATGATCAGGATGTCGCGGATGCCCGCGAGAATAAGTGTGGAGAGCGGGTAGTAGATCATGGGCTTGTCGAAGACCGGCATCAGTTGCTTGCTGACGCCCAAGGTAATCGGATGAAGCCTGGAGCCGGTCCCGCCGGCCAAAATTATTCCGCGCATGTAGCCTATCTTTCCTCTGACTCGCGCAGCATCCAAATCCGGTAACCTTTGAAACTATGCAGCGATTTTTAGTAACCGGCGGCGCCGGCTTCATAGGCTCCAATTTTGTCCACTACGTCATGTCCTCGACGGACAACCACGTAACGGTCCTTGATAAGATGACATACGCCGGTAATCTGGAGTCGCTTGCGAATCTCCCGGCGGAGCGCTTCCAGTTCGTTCAGGGTGACATTTGCGACCTGCCCCTGGTTGACGAGCTCGTCGCTGCGCATGATGTCGTCGTTCACTATGCCGCCGAATCGCACAACGACAACTCCCTGCATGACCCCCGCCCATTCCTCGACACGAACATCATCGGCACTTATACGCTGATTGAAGCGGCCCGGAAGCATGACAAGCGTTTTCACCACATCTCCACGGATGAGGTCTACGGCGATCTTGAGCTCAATGACCCGGAGCGGTTTACGGAGGACACCCCCTATAACCCCTCCAGCCCGTATTCGTCCACTAAGGCGGGCTCTGACCTCCTTGTCCGGGCCTGGGTGCGCTCTTTTGGCCTGCAGGCCACCATCAGCAACTGCTCCAACAACTACGGTCCTTACCAGCACGTGGAGAAGTTCATCCCGCGCCAGATTACTAATGTTATTGATGGGATCCGGCCGAAGCTTTACGGCAAGGGCGAGAATGTCCGGGACTGGATCCATGCAAACGATCATTCATCAGCCGTACTTGCCATCATCGCTAAGGGCAGGATCGGCGAGACATACCTGATCGGCGCCGACGGGGAGAAGAACAACAAGGACGTCGTCGAGTTGATCCTCAAGCACATGGGTCAGTCCCCGGACGCGTACGACCATGTGGTGGACCGGGCCGGCCACGACCTGCGTTATGCCATCGATTCAACCAAGCTCCGGAATGAGCTCGGTTGGGAACCGCAGTTCTCCAATTTTGACGCCGGCATCGAGGACACGATCGCCTGGTACCGCGACAATGAGCCCTGGTGGCGCCCGCAAAAGGCTGCCACCGAAGCCAAATACAAAGAGCAGGGTCAATAGGGATGGAGTTTCAAAAGCGGCTCGCCGCCAAAGGGACTTCCATTCCCGGGATGCTGCTTTTTGACCTCCCTGTCCATGGTGACAACCGTGGCTGGTTCAAGGAAAACTGGCAGCGAAAAAAAATGATGGAGCTCGGCCTGCCGGACTTCAGCCCTGTACAGAACAACATTTCCTTCAACGACAAGGCCGGCACAACGCGGGGTATCCACGCGGAACCGTGGGACAAGTTCGTGTCGGTTGCGACGGGCCGGATTTTCTGCGCCTGGGTGGATCTACGTGAAGGTCCGAGCTTCGGTGCGCAGTTCACGACGGAACTTGACCCCGGCCAAGCAATTTACATACCCAGGGGCGTGGCCAACTCTTATCAGACGTTGGAAGCCAACACGTCGTATGTCTACCTGGTTAATGACCACTGGTCGCCGGAGACTGCCTATACGTTCGTCAATCTCAGCGATCCTTCACTGGGCATTGATTGGCCGATTCCGCTTGACAGGGCTGAGGTTTCTGAGAAGGATCTGGGGCACCCAATGCTGGCAGAGGTTGCTCCGATTCCACCCAGAAAGATTCTTCTCATTGGTGGACACGGGCAATTGGGGCTGGCCTTACAGGAAGTGTTCGACGGCGATTCCCGCCTGGAGGTCGCGGACAGGACCACGGTCGACTTGGGCAAGCCGGAGTCCCTTTTGGAGATCGCCTGGCGCCAGTACGACACCATAATTAACGCCGCAGCCTATACTGCGGTCGACAAGGCCGAAACTCCTGAGGGGCGTGCTGAATCCTGGGCCGTGAACGCCACGGGGGTTGCAGCCTTGGCAAAGATCGCCGCCGAACATGGAATTCTCCTGGTGCACGTTTCCAGCGACTATGTGTTCGACGGTCGGGTTGAAGAGCACGACGAAGACGAGCCCTTCACCCCGCTGGGCGTCTATGGGCAATCGAAGGGAGCGGGGGACACCGTGGTGGGCTCCCTGGCCAGGCACTACATAGTACGGACCAGTTGGGTGATCGGGGAGGGCAACAACTTCGTGCGCACCATGGCGTCGTTGGCGAGCCGCGGAGTAAAACCAGCGGTGGTGAACGACCAATTTGGGAGGCTCACATTTACCGCTGATTTAGCGGCTGGCATCAAGCATCTCGTGGCAGTATCTGCTCCGTACGGGACATACAATCTGTCCAATACCGGAAGCGTGGCATCCTGGGCAGAGATCGCTGCCGATGTTTTCGAAATAGTCGGAGCCGATCGCGACTCCGTCACCGGCGTGTCCACGGAAGATTACTTCGCCGGCAAACAGGCTGCTCCGCGGCCGAGGCACAGCACCCTGAAGCTGGATAAGCTGGAAAGTGCCGGCTTCAGTCCGGCGGATTGGCGCAGTAGGTTGAAGGCATATCTGTGCCCATGATGCAACACGGTGTTGGCAGGCCCCACACATTTCGCGTCGGTACACGTTGCCTCAGGACGCCCGGAGCTCCGGGACAGAATGTCGATGACTGCTGAGAGGAATCAAGGGCAGGAGCGTCCTGTTCGGCGCACCTCCATAATAGGGAGGAAAAGCGCCGGGGGAGTCGCAGCCGCATCTGTGATTGCTGCCGCGAGCAGCTACCTGGTGCTCATGATTTCAGCCCGTGCTCTTGGCCACGCGGACAACGCGGAGTTTCTGGCCTTCTGGGCGCTCATGTTTTGCGCGTTCGGGATCACGACCGGTCTTCAACCAGAATTCACTCGACACACGCTCCTTAGCCGCTCCGACCCTGATGCGACTGAAGGCCGCGGTTGGCGGCTGGGAGCAGTCGCCCTGGGATTCGGTGCGTTGGTTGGTTTACTCGTGATGGCCTCGTCACCGTTTTGGTCAACGGCCATCCTTGGCCGCGAGGGCCAACTGCTGGCACTCTTCTGTGCGGCAGGTCTCGTGGGGCATGCGCTCCAGATGGGTCTCACCGGGACGCTTGCGGGCAGCCAGCGATGGAATGAGTACTCGCTGCTGATTGCGACCGAGGCCCTGGCTCGATTGGGCCTGGTGGGCCTGGTCCTGCTGCTGTTGCCCACGGTGGAAGGTTTTGCGGCTGCGTCCGCTGCTGCGACGTTTGTTTCCGTCCTAAGCCTCGGTGCATCGCCTTCTGTCCGCCGCGCCTTCGCCCTGCGCAGCAGTCTGTTCCCAAGACCGCTGGTCACCGGAATCGTGCATGCCGCTACGTCAACTGTTTCCAGCGCTATCCTTGTTGTCGGCTTCCCGGTACTGCTGAGGCTCACCACTTCGGCGGAAGAGTATTTGACGACGGCACCGCTCCTGATGGCCACAGCACTGACGCGCGCTCCCCTCATGGTTCCCCTCATGACCTATCAGAGCGTAGCGGTGGCTCATTTCATGAACAACCGGCATCGTGGGCTGAGGGCACTCTGGCCGATAGCCCGGATAATCGGCGTTGTGGGCGTTGTTGGCGCTGTTCTGGCCGCTTGGTTTGGCTCGCCACTAATGGAGTTCCTGTTGGGACCTGGTTATCGACTCGGCTGGTTGACATTCGCCGGCCTGACCCTGGGCGCTGCACTGCTGGCCACACTGAGCCTTTCGGGTGCCTTGGCCGCGGCGTTGGGCCGCCACTTGGTTTACTCCAGTGGCTGGCTTTCGGCCACCGCGCTGGCAGTGATGTTGCTCCTGACTCCTTTTGATGCGGAGATACGCACACTTTTGGCTCTTCTTCTGGGCCCGGCGCTAGGTATTACGGTCCATGTGGTCTCGCTTGGGCGTACTCACCTGAAACTCGGCATCTAGGGCGTCCGGTCACTTCCGTAAAAAAGTTACGCCACTGCTCCTGCCGGGATGCCGTTGGCCCGAGCGGATGAAGAGTTCAGGTCAACCCATCGACGCTGCGCCCAAAATGCAGCTTCAGTTCGTTGAGTCGCGGGGAGCGCCCGGCTTCTGTTCACTGCCTTCGGACCATACGCTGGGTTCGGGCAGGAGTTGGTCGATCGCTGTTCGAAGGAGTGCTACTTCTTCCGCCAGCGTCCGGACTTCATCCTCAACGGCCGACAATTCCCAGGACAAATGGAGGCTCACACCAAGAAGGAGGACAATACACAGCCCGAAAAGGAGATTCGACGGAACTTGGACCCCGAGCGCTTCGCTCGTACGGACCAGGAGCTGCGGCCACGCGGCCAGAACAAGAGCAGCGACGCCGACAACGATCCACAGGGCAGCGTACTTCTCCCGGAATTGCCGCCGCCGGACCAGCTCCAAAACAAGTCCAACGATCAGTAGGGCAAATAAGAATGCTGCCAATTCCAATTTAGAGCCCTCCTTCGGAGATCTGAACGGACGACCGTTTTCGGGTCAATGCAAAGAGCAGTGCAAACACACTGCGCAGCAGATAGATGGATGCCTGGAAGGGATTGTGACTCGGGCGGCCGCCCTGGCGGACACGCATCTCGACGGGCACCTGGGTGACTCGACAACCGGATTTAATTGCGACGACAAGGGAATCGATGGTGTCACCCAGGTATTCGGCTGGATAGTGATCAAGGTATTGGATGATGGCTTTTGAGTTTGCCGCCCTGAAACCCGACGTAACATCCGAGAGTCGCGTCCGTGCAAGTTTCGACACCACCGAGGCGAGGAAGATCATTGCCAGCCGACGGGCTCCTGAGACCTTGTAGTTTCCCTTCTCGGTGAACCTGGCCCCGATTGAGATGTCGGCCCGCTCAAGTCCAGACAGTACAGCGTCGATGTCTTTGGGGTTGTGCTGGCCGTCGGCATCCACTTGGACCACGCGCGAGTATCCGTGTCGCTGGGCGTACTTGAATCCTGTGCGCATCGCGCCGCCGACGCCCATATTGAAGGGGAGGTCGATGACAGTTGCACCGGCAGTCCGCGCCCTGGCGCTCGTCGAGTCAGTAGACCCGTCGTTGACGACAAGGACGTGGTAACCATTATTTGCCTGCAGTATTTCCGAGATCGTGTTAGCGACGGTCGCCGCCTCGTTCCAGGCGGGCATGATCACTAGAACCGGCAGGGTCGGCAATCCACTCATGATTTCAAGTCTACGCTGGCGGACATACCCCCAAGGACGGGCACCAGGGCCTGCAGGGCGATACCCGGAAGGTTCGCTTGGCACCTTCGCGCCGCCACGTGACAGGCTGGATGGCTGATAGGGTTGTTTCCGTTTGGCATGACGCTGCACTCGGACGGCCAGTCCGTCCGACTCCAAGGAGGCCCGTTGTTCAAGGACAAGACGCTGCTGATTACAGGCGGCACTGGTTCATTCGGAAATACCGTGCTCAAGCATTTCCTGCACACCGACATCGGGGAGATCCGTATCTTCTCGCGTGACGAGAAGAAGCAGGACGACATGCGCAAGGAATTCAGGAGCGACAAGCTCAAATTCTATATCGGTGATGTTCGCAGCATCGAAAGCGTCCGCGAAGCTGTCCGCGGGGTTGACTACCTCTTCCATGCTGCTGCACTCAAACAGGTGCCGTCGTGTGAGTTTTTCCCGATGGAGGCCGTCCGTACCAACGTCATCGGTACAGACAACGTACTGACCGCCGCCATTGATGCGGGCGTGCGAAAGGTCGTTTGTCTCTCGACGGACAAGGCGGCTTACCCAATCAATGCCATGGGGACTTCCAAGGCAATGATGGAAAAGATAGTCATTGCGAAGTCCAGAAACATTGATCCAAATGAGACCATGATTTCCTGCACCCGCTACGGCAACGTGATGGCCTCCAGGGGATCCGTGATTCCATTGTTTGTCAGTCAAATCGCTTCCGGCAATCCAATTACCATTACTGATCCCGGCATGACCCGGTTCCTGATGAATCTTGATGAAGCGGTTGAGCTTGTGCTCTTCGCCTTCGAGAATGCCAAACAAGGTGACCTCTTCGTCCAGAAGTCCGATGCATCAAATATCGCCGATCTTGCCGCTGCCGTGAAGAACATCCTTGGATCGGATGCAGAAATCAAAGTCATCGGGACACGGCACGGAGAGAAATCGCACGAGACCCTCCTTACCCGCGAAGAACGTGCGAGATCAGAGGACCTGGGCAGCTACTTCCGTGTGCCAGCGGACACGAGGGACCTCAACTATGGGAAGTTCTTCGAAGAGGGAGAGAACATTGCTGAGGCACTGACCGAGTACACTTCTTCCAATACTCGCCAGCTGACAGTCGATGAGGTTGCAGCGAAGATAATGACCACCGACTATATGCAGGCGGTCGTGGCGGGAACTGAGTCAAGAGCCTCATGAAGGTCGTTGTATTCGGCGCCACGGGAATGGCGGGACATGTTATTGCCGTTCATCTGCGTGAACTGGGCCATGACGTGCTCCCGGTGGGGGGCCGGACGGCTCTCGAGCCTGATGCGCCGAAAGTAGACGTCACTCACCAGCAAGAACTCCTCGAATTCCTGAGTGCCCACGCAGACGCAGACATCATCGTGAACTGTGTCGGAATCCTGATTGAGGCTAGTGAGAACGACCCCGCTTTGGCGGCCTATGCAAACGGCTACTTTCCACACCTGTTGGAAAAAGCAACCCGTGACACGACCACGAGGATTGTGCACCTGAGCACGGACTGCGTATTCGCGGGAACCAGAGCGCCGTACAGGGAGACTGATCCGTATGATGGAGAGTCCTTTTACGATCGCTCCAAAGCATTGGGCGAGCTGAAAAACAGCAAGGACCTCACGTTTCGAATGTCGATCATCGGTCCGGACCTTAGGGCTGATGGTGTGGGGCTGTTCAATTGGTTTATGGCACAGCGGGGCACCATCCGCGGATATACGGAAGCCATCTGGAATGGCATAACCACTATAGAGCTTGCCCGCGGTATCGAAGCTGCAATGCATCAAGGTCTGACGGGGCTGTATCACCTTGTACCTGAGGGAAACATCTCAAAATTCGACTTGTTGAACCTGATGAAGGCCGAATTCGGACGCGACGACTTGGTCATCGAAGCTGATCATCGTCCAGCCCCGGATAAGACGCTGGCCAATACGCGAAAAGATTTTGATTTCAGCGTCAGCCCTTATTCGCAGCAGATCCGCGAAATGCGGCAGTGGATCGACATGCACAGAGAGTATTATCCCCACTACTGAATGTGAACACCACGTGATAGACAAGTTGAAGATCGCAACCATTGTAGGAACGCGGCCTGAGATTATCAAGATGGCAATGACGATCAAGGCTTGCGACCTCTATTTCGATCAGGTTCTGATTCATACGGGCCAGAATTATGACTACAGCCTGAATCAGGTTTTTTTCGACAACTTCGGGCTACGCGAACCGGATTACTATCTGGAAGCAGTTGGGGACACCTTAGGGTCGACGATGGGGAACATCATCGCCAAGTCATACCAGGTTCTCAGTGAAATCAGGCCTGACGCGATTCTGATCCTGGGAGACACGAATAGCGCCTTGTCGGCCATCTCCGCCAAGCGGCTTAAGATCCCGATTTTTCATATGGAAGCGGGGAACCGCTGCTTCGACGAAAACCTTCCGGAGGAGATCAACCGCAAAATCGTTGATCACATCAGTGATGTCAACCTGCCGTACTCGGAGCATGCCAGGCGTAACCTCGACGCTGAAGGGTTGAAGAAGGAGTTCACTTTCGTAACGGGTTCACCCATGCAGGAGGTGCTGGCAGCCAGTGCCTGCGGAATCGCTGAAAGTGCTGTCCTGGAATCCTTGGGTCTCGAAATAGACCGTTACATGCTGGTGTCCGCGCACCGTGAGGAAAACGTTGACGACGAGGCCAACTTCGCCTCGCTGACCTCCGCCTTGAATCACATCGCAGTGGCCTACGATATGCCGATTGTCTTTTCGACTCATCCTCGAACAAGGCAACGTTTGATTCGCCACGAAGTCGTGCTGGATGATCGCATCCGACTGTTGGAGCCGTTCGGATTCTTTGACTACAATCGCCTTCAGTTGGACTCTTTTTGCGTACTTTCCGACAGCGGCACCCTGGCCGAAGAGAGCGCCATATTGGGGTTCAGTGGTGTTTCCCTGCGGACATCGACGGAACGTCCTGAGGTCATGGACAAGGGAGCCTTTGTCATCGGCGGGATCAACTCCAGCGATATAGTGCGCGCGATCGAGATGACCCGTGCGATGAAGGCCGCCAATGCTACTGCCGCACCAGTTCCGGACTACCAGGACACAAACGTCTCTATCAAGGTCGCGAAACTCATCCAGAGTCATACAAAGATCGTCAACAAGTTCATCTGGCGCAAGGCAGGGGCATAGGCCGTTGGCTTCACCGAAGCGGATTCTCGTCGTCTGCCAACACTACTGGCCGGAGTCCTTCCGTATCACTGACATCTGCGACTATTTCGTTGAGTGTGGTTACGAAGTCGACGTGCTTTGCGGTCTGCCCAACTACCCGAAGGGCGAGCTTTTCCCCGGATACTCGTGGAAGGGTCCATACAGCGAGCGTCACCGCGGGGTGCGCATATTTCGTGCACCGGAGATTCCGCGGAAGGGAAACACCGGCGTACGCATCTTTCTTAACTATGTTTCTTTCCCCATCACCAGCATATTTCGCCTGCCAGCCCTAATTTTCAACCGCTACGACAGAATTTTCCTTTACCAGCTTTCTCCGGTCATGATGAGCATCGCTGGCATCGTCTTGGGACGGATCAAGCGCGTACAAACGACTATGTACGTACTCGATCTTTGGCCTGAGAACCTTTTCTCTGTACTCCCGGTGGGGAATCCGCTCGCACGTCGCCTGGCAACTGCCGTTTCGCACTGGCACTACCGCCAGGTGGACAAGATGGTGGTCCTGTCCAGTCTCATGAAAGAGAGGGTTTTGGAGGCCTCTAAGTTGGCCCCCGAAAAGGTGGTAGTCCTTCCCCAGGCCTGCGAAAAATTCTACGAAGTAGACATTGTGGATGAATCCCTCGCGGAAAGGTTCTCAGGGCGATTTAATGTCGTCTTCACTGGCAATATCTCACCGGCGCAGTCCTTCGAGACAATGATCGAGGCGGCCGAATTGCTACGGGACCGGGGCCATCAGGAAGTCCGTTGGATCATCGTTGGAGATGGTATGAGCAGACGGGAAATCGAATCTTCGGTGGAATCTCGAGGCCTTTCGGACTGCTTCGAGTTTATTGGTCAAGTTTCTCCTGAAGAGATTCCCGCATACACCACGATTGCGGATGTCCTGGTGGGGTGCCTGGTGAAGAGCGATCTCCTCGAAGCGACGATACCGGCGAAGGTCCTTTCTTACGTAGCGGCCGGGCGCCCCGTGGTGCTGGCCATGGACGGCGAAGTGGGAGAGTTGATCAGGGATTCCGGGTGCGGCCGCGTCGGACCCGCCGGCGACGCCCAGACCTTGGCCTCAAACCTGGAGTCGATTCTGTCCCTTCCGGAGTCCGAGAGGCAGCGAATGGGCGTCAATGCCCGGAACTATCACTTCAAGCACTTGGAACGAAACATTGTGCTGGGGAGGTTGACCGACTTCTTGTTCAAGCCGTAGCAGGACCGCATTCGGCAGCTTGTCTCGAAGCACACCAGTAGGTACTACGGCACTCAGGACCGGTGAGGCTGCTTGCGGCCAAGGGCTCTCCCGCAAAGCTCCACGGTTCACCAAAATCCTCCCATCCCCGCGGCCACGGTTCACGCATCATGGCTCTGCCTGCCTCCGGAATGGGGGGGGGCGAACGGGGAGGGTCAGTGCCGGCAGGGAGAGGCCCCAGTCCGGGCCGTTCTTGTCGCTTCACGGTTCGTGGGAAAAGGGATTCCCGGATGAGTGTCATGCCGCCGTCCGGACGGCACTTCTCATGAGAATAACTGATTTGTAATTGCCGGGGTTGCGGTAGCCGCGCGCTGTGCGTTTGTTGTATTTGATGCCGGTGTTGTTGGCTTCGACCTTGCTGGTGGTTGCGTCGGCGACAGGGGTTTCGATCTCTTTCCGCCACCGGCAGACGGCCCGGTAGAGCTTGTTCGTTTCCGGCCGGGCGGCAGTCTCAACAAGGGCGGGCTCTGAGGTCCTCTTTCGCGGCGTCCGCGTCGGCGAGGGAGCTCGTGCGCCGCAGTGTCCGCAGCTGTTCCTTGACCTTCCAGACTGCTTCGAGCTTGCCGGTCGGGTCGTCTGCGGCGAAGACTTCCTCTAGGCGGTGGGCCACGTTCGGCCTCAGCCATGGCCCGGTTCCCGAGGGAGACGAGGTGGAAATGATCGACTGCTACGGCGGTGCGTGGAAGCCACATCCGCAGGGCTTTCCGGAACGCGGCTGAGGGGTCGATCGCAACGACTTGCACGCCAAGGCGCCAGGCCAGGGGGCGGGCGAAGGGCCAGTCTCCGACGCCGTTGTGGTCCCGGCCATCGACGACGCCGAGCCGCGGGCAGGCAGGTTCCTCGCGGTACCAGCGGAATTTGGACCAGAGGACGTCCACGGACCCGGCGACCGGGATGTCCCGGATCCGCTGGAGACGCCGCACTCTCCAGCGCGATGCCACGATACCGCAGGTCGGGCAGCCCCGTGGCTGGTCGGTTTCGATAATGACCCGGCGCTGACCACACTGGCGGAGATGACACGGTAGTCGGGCAGGTCGAAGAAGCTGGCGGCAGCTCAGGCGCGGCCCCAGTAGGCTCATTCAAGGCTCGTGGTCCTGTCCCTGGTTTGAGCCCGTGTTTCAGTCTTCCGGGGACCCGGGAAAGGGCCCAGAAGAGCAGTCCAGGGCCGTGTAATGCGGCTGCTGGCGGGCGGCTGGGTTCCTGCGTGGTTCAGATTTCGGGTCGGCTTTCTTTATGGCCAGCCCGCCGCACGCAGTCCACCATCGAGGACTAGCACAGCATAAACTAAACTCCCTCACAGTGACCGTGCTCTTACTCCTCCTCCGATTTGTCCCGGACTCGACACCCTGCCGGCCATACGACAGGGCGGCCGCCCAGGTCAGGGGCACCCAACTTCCGCATGGATCAGCTTTCCGCACTGACGCTGACTTGGCACCCCGTCGTCTGGCCGTCGACTCCTAGTGTCAGGACGTGGCTCCACGGCCCGCCGCCCTGGCCGGCGCCCGGGATTTGGAGTGTCTGCGTTGCACCTGGCTGGAGCGTGCCCTCGTTGGCTTCCACGCCCGTGACGGGCGGACTGGTTGTAGATTGTCCCAACACTGTCCACTCGTAGCGAAGGCCATCGCAGCCTTCCTTCTTAACGCCGAGGCTTATTGAGCCCGTGGCCGCGCCCTCAACGAGCAGTCGTGTCGGCTCCGAAAACGAACCTGCTGTGGCCGTCCACAGGGTAGGTGTCTGAGCGCTTGGTCCCTCCGTCCGCCGGTCATGATCGGTGAGCAGCGCTACAGCCCCCTGCAGCCCATGATCGGCACTAACAGGCAGGAATGGTTGAACGGCTGCTGCGAAGGTAAGGGCGTCGCCTTCCGGTATTACCAGGTGGATCACCCGGAGGTCTGAGAGTTGTCCTGGCACCCCGGCATCCAACGGCTGAGAGGACCTGATCCACCGATGCGCAGCGGGCGAATCAAGGAACTCGTTCATCGCTTGCAGATTGCGGTGGCCGTCCGGAAGGTCCGGGACCCAGTCACGGGAGACCAGCACGGTACGCCCATCGTCACCGATAAGCGTGGACCAAGGCAGCGCATCCCGAAGGTCCACCTGGGGAGGTTGGTAGATATCGGGGATCGGGGTACCTACCTGCTGAACGTAGGCCTGATAAAGGAGGCTCGAATTGAAGGCCGTGGACGCAATAGGCACAAGCACGGGCCCGTCAGTTCCAGATAAAGTCCGGACAGTCGTCGCAATCGCTATCAGGTTGCCAAAGTTCGTCTGGACGAACGGCTCGGTGACGTTTGGGTACATCCCGGCCGACAGACGTGAGGCGGCTATTCTCATGCCATTGAGGGCAGGGGCTGGCGCGTACATGAACACGAAAAGGACTGCCGCGAGAACAAGTGCGATCCCTTGGCGGATAACGGGGCGGGGGCGCGGCACTACACGCACGAGGCCGACGAAGCCAAGCATCATCAGTAGCGGCCAAACGTGCACCTGATGGATGATTCCGGCCTGCTTCTGCACGAACGCCCACAGAATTTCGGAGCAGACCAGGAACATCGCCACGAACACCGCATTACGCGTGACCGGGGGCGATGTCCGCCGGGCAATCAGCATTGCAAGCGCGGCGATTGCTGAGAAGGCAAGGGCGAGAGCCACGAAACCGCCCGCATACGACAGGTTGCTCGAGAGGGCATAACCCAGCGACGTCTGGTAGCTGACGTAGAACAGCGAGTTATCGCGCCCGAAGATGGAGGACAAAGTCCCTGGGGTCAGGATCGCGGTGCCTGCTACGACGGCGGCCGCGGCGAATAGCACCCGCAGGCTCAATACCTCAGTGAGGAGGTTCCGCCACCGTTCTGGCGGGTGCCGGTATCGCAGAGCCGCGACAGCGAAGGCGAGCATATAGCACGCCACGACTGCCGCGAGGTCGAAGAGGAAGTTTTTCTTCACCAGTAGCGCGCCCGCGCCGACAAGTAGTGCCCAGAACAGGGTGGAACGCTCCATCGGACGGGAGATCAGGATCCAGGAAGCAGCCAGGATCAGAGACATTCCTATCAGATCGGGCACGCCTTGCACACACACGAGGAACGCCAAAGGGTTGAGGCCCGCCACAAGTACCATCCAGGGTGTGACGCGCAGGCCGAAGATGCGGCACGCGATCTTGGTCGTGAAAACGCTCAGCGGCAATAGACCAAGCGCACCCATGGCCATCTCGTAGGGCACCCTCAGGTTGAGGACCTCTGGCGGCAACACGGCCAGCGGAAGGGACCAATAAGGCGGATACTCGCCCAGCGATTGCGCCCTAAGCCACTCATACAACTCATACGGCCCGCGACGGATTGCCCCGGATGCACCCATGGCCACTTCTTGAAAGCCGCGCGGATCGTAGAAATAGATGCGATGCTCGCTTGCCACATACAGGGCCAGGAGTCCCAGGATGAAGGCCAGCGGCAGAACCCAAGTAACCCAAAAGTCGCGGCTTCGCAACTTCCTCCCGATTGCCAGTCTCATGTTTTTTTCCACAGTCATGCCTCCCCGTCAGCCTCCCCCACGATACCGGTCTTGCGCCTAGGAGTCCCATCGGGGACGCATCGCTAAGCCCCGATCCGCCGACCGGGTTGAGGGCTCGGCGGCGTTTTAGACGGAGAATGCCGTCGGATCGGGAAATCCATGCAGGTGGCAGCCACGGTCGATGATTCCAATCGCGTTTCGGTCAGGGGGTCCGGCGAGCCTCCGGACAAGGTTACTCGCAGCAAGGGGTGAACGCGCTGATCGGGATCCCCTCGACCGCGACCCGGCGGTCATCTTCGGCGCAGAAAGTGTCCGAACCGTCCAGTGGGCCCGGCCGTTAGACGCGCCATCGCCACCATGGAACCGGAACACCATCCATGTCCCGAAATTGAGGAACAAGGAACACCACGGGCAGCAAGGCCGGGGCCCCGTCATGCCCTCGAACGAAACCAGACCAAGATCAGAACGACACCGCCCAAGACCAGACTGGTGGATTGAGGCAGGCGGCCCGATGGCGGGTCCGATCGACAATGACGACACGCAGGGCCCTCGGTGAAATTGGACTCACATAAGCCACGAAGAGCCAACAACGGGGTTGGGTTACTGCGTCGGTACCCTTCCGATCGCGGTCCCTCCGAACACTGCGATCGTGGGATTCGGGTCCCCGCCGTTGAGTGTGATGAGCGCCGACCAGCCGGAGACTGCAGATTTGGTGCCGTCATTCATCCACCACACGGTGGAGTCGTAGGGGCTCTTGACAAAGACAGGGCGCGAAGTGGGCGTTTGGCCTGCGCCGAGGTTGATAGCGCTGCAGCGGCCCGCGCTCAAAGTCGTGGCGGGAAGAGTCTGGCTATTCGGTGTGGCCGCAAGCAAACGGAAGGAGCCGTTTCCCAGGCCCAAGTACTTGGCTCCTCCGCACAGCAGGACAGGCGTCAAGGGCGGCTTGGTCCGGTTGTATCCGAGGACGGAAGCGGTGCTGACGAAGACGAGTTGACGGGCGCTAATCTGATCTGACACGGCAAAGCTCTCCAGCGGCAGGGCGTCGAATTCGTCCGCAATGTAGTAGACAGTGGCGCTATCTGGCGCCACGACCAAGGTTCCCGGCGTGTGGAGCGCTGCTCCTGCGGCCGGTCCCTCAGCGGTTGCGTACTCAAGGGTCTGAATGCCATTGGGTGCCGTGCCTCCGAGTTCGGCAAGCGTTGACCAGTCTGGAACGGCACGTCGGGCGCCCGCCACCATGCCTGATATCAGGCTCGAGCGGGCGGACTTTATGAAGGGCGTTGTTGTTATTACGGCTTTTGTAGGGATCGAGTCAAGAAGGGCCTGGGAGAAATTGGGCTGGCCGCTTGGCCAAGCGCTCCGGCTCGTATAAACGTATTTCGATGTACCAGCGATGGCAGTGACGTCACCTGTCGGCGTGGTTGCAAGACCTGCAAAGGCTGACTGTCCGGCCAGCAAGGCCAGACTGTCGTTATCCATCGTGCGGGACGGCAGCGACGTGAACCAGGTGTTCTGGGTGGCGAAGTCGGGGATGACCAGCGTTCGCTTCCCCCCGGTGTAGACAAACTGGTCGCCAGAGAATCTGGCGGAAACCCGCACGTCGTTGCGAATAAACGGCAGCCCATAAGGGATGCCCTGGACTGATTCAACGTTCAGGGACGACGGCGTTCCACTGACCCCGGCCAGCCTTCCGGACTCGATATCGTAAAGTTCTCGTTTCGCGCCGCCGGCTATGTAATAGGTCTGGCCGGCGTTGGTCGTTACGAGGTTCGACAAGACGCCCGCAACAGGAACGCCGGCAAGCTGGTCAGCAGGAACCGGTAGCCAGGCTTCGCATAAACCGCCTCCGAAGTCCCGCATCTGCTCGCACGACGACACGTGGAACCGGCGTCCGCTGTCCATTAAGTAGATGGACCCGTCGTCGGATCTAACGAATCTGGTTGCTGATCTGCCTGTAACCACATTGTCGAGATCTGCCTGCCTAACCGTTTGGAACTCTCCAGCGAACGTGGACAGCTGCAGGTACGTCCCCCAATCCGAGATCGGATACTTCTTCGACGCCGAGACATAGTAAAGAGTGGGATTGGTTGCCGACCTGGCCAGCACGGCACGATTGGACGGAAAAGCCCCGGTCGCGAAGGCAGCCAACTGCTGGCTGTCCCCGTTCCAAACATTGGAGTCGCCAGCGAGCGGTCCGGTGCTGCTGTACTGCCACATGCTGTACGTTCCCCAACTGGACGTGGGAACCGGGCCCGCGTTGTTGGTAGCAGAACTGGGGTACGCCGCGATCCACAGCGGGTAGTCACCAAACCCTGCAGGATTGCCGAGGCACTGATTCCACCAGCTCGTGTTGGTGTAGATAACGGGAAGGCGTCCGGTCAGCGCCTGCATGGTGCTGCCGAAGTCCCGGACCCATGAGCCAAGCTGAGCCGGGGACATGCCGTAGCACGTGTTGCCGAAGTAGAACCCGTTGATCGTCCGGCCCTCGTAGGGGTTGAACTCAAAGTCCAGCACCGGCGGCATCGTGTAACCGTCGGCTGACCAACCGCCGCCGTTCTGCACAAAGTAGCGTGCCTGGTCGGCACCTGAGGACCAGTTGGGGATTGCGAAGTGGTAGGCGCCGCGGATCATGCCGACGTTGCGCGATCCCTGGTACTGGGAGTTGAAGTAATCATTTGTGAAGTAGTTGCCCTCGCTGGCCTTCACATAGGCAAACCGCGCGCCCATGTTCCACTGCTGCTGCCAGTCGACGCTCGGCTGGTGGCCGCTCACGTCCAATCCTTGAATGCCGAACGTGGGCATCCAGGTGCCTTCAGTCGATAGTGACTCCGTGGTGAGCATCTTCATGCTGGCGGAGGGGGAGGACGCTGTCACTCGCTTGGAGCGCTGACCCATTTCCGCTCCACCAGTGCCGGCGGCTTCAGCCATGGCCTCGTTCATCGTGGCGACCGGCACCGACGCGGCGACGGAGGGGGCCGCCGTCGGTGGTGTTGCGGGCACCGGTGAGACTGGAGTGGCGGACGTAGTGGGCATTGGCTCCGGGGCCGGAGCTGATGCCGTAGGCGCGACAGCAGGCTGGGAAGGATCGCTTGTTGGAGCGGTTGCGGAATCGGCTGTAGAAGCCGGAGCCGGTTCAACAGCAAACGCGACGCCGGAGGGGCTCGGCCCAGTCACCAGTAGGACCCCCAATAGGACTGCCCATATGGACTGCATGACAGGATGACGGGACTGAGACGGGTTCCGCTTCATTTTTCTTGGCTCCGGAGGCAATGAGGCGCTCCCCTGAACGCTCATCTGGGTAGCTGTTCCGGTGTATCCCCCAGGGAGCCGCCGGACAGTGTGATTGAGACTTAACGCGCTCACCCTAACACTCCAGTGGCTGGTGCAACCAGTGTTTCCGCTGGTGCCATTGTTAAAGATGTGTCAACCGTTATCCACAGGTGGCTCCATATGACTTGGCGGCATGGTCTATGCTCCCTAGGCTGTATCCCAGTTGGACTGCCTCCGCCGGGGGCGGCAGTTGTATTGGGGAACTCATGGACGCTGTGCGCATCGTGGAGGACGAAGTCCGCGAGCTGATCCGCCGTCGGGGTCTGGATCCTTCGCAGCAGGCCGGCGAAGTGCGCCGCCTGGTTGAGGCGGCTGTCAGCGATTACGACGAGCGCGCATTGATGGGCCCGCTCCCGCCGATCGGACCCTTGGAAGCCGCCCGTCGGTTCGTTTTCGACGCGGTGGCCGGGTTCGGGGTGCTTCAGCCGCTGCTGGACGATCCGTCCATCGAGGAAGTCTGGATCAACGCGCCAGTCAAGACGCGATATAGGTTTCTTTCCGCTAGTCTGTAGATATGACGAAAAGCGTTCGATCCTGTGCTGTTTACGCCCGCATCAGTTCCGACGAGGGAACAGCACTAGGTGTTACCCGCCAGATTGAGGATTGCACGGCTGAGGCGTCTCGACGCGGTTGGCCGCTGGGGGAGATCTTCACGGATAACGACGTCTCAGCCACTCGGACCAAGAAGCGCCCGGCGTATGAACGGATGCTTGACGCCATCGAACACCGCACGATTGACGCCGTAGTGGTCTGGGACGTGGACAGGCTCACCCGCACACCCGCGGAGTTGGAGCGGTTTATCGGACTAGCTGACACCCACGGTCTCGCACTGGCATCCATCGGCGGGGAAGTGGACCTAGCGACACCGCAGGGCAGGCTCACGGCCCGCATCAAAGGCAGTGTGGCGCGGCATGAGGTAGAGCAGATGTCGCGGCGCCTCAAGCGAAAGTTTCAGGAGAATGCCAAGGCGGGAAAGTCCCACGGCGTTATGCCATTCGGCTACCGCCGGGAACCTATCTTGGATGAGAACGGGCGTCGGATCGGAAGCCGTGACGCAATCGTGCCAGCGGAGGCGGAAGTCATCCGCGAACTGTATGCCCGAGCCATCGCAGGGGACACGCTCCGCTACCTCGCAAAGTACCTGAATGAGCAGGGATTCAGGACAGGCCAAGGTAACGCGTTCATAGGCAACGTTGTAGGGAACATGCTGCGCAAACCCCGCTACGCCGGGCACCGCACACACGCGGGACAGATCATCGGCAAAGGCGAATGGGAACCCATCATCAGCCAAGACACCTACGATCAGGCTATGGCCGTGCTGACGGCTCCGGGCCGGCGGCACCAGCGCGGCATTGAACCAAAGCACCTGCTTTCCGGCATTGCGCTTTGCGGACGCTGCGGCGGGACTATGCGCCCAAACATGCACAAGCCCCTACCCGACGGAACGCACCGCAGATCCAACTACGCCTGCTCTGACTGCATGAAGCTCACGCGGAAGATGGAACCCGTGGACGAGGTGGTTGAGGCGGTCATGATTGCCCGCCTGTCCCGCCCTGACGTCCTAGCGCATCTATCGGAGAAGCCCGACGACCTTGCGGCCGCTGCAAGCTCACGTGACGCCATACTGGCCCGCATGGACACCGCAGCCGACGACTACGCAGACGGCACCATCACAGCGCGGCAGATGGCCCGAATGAATGAACGACTAAAAGCTAGCCTGGCTGAGGCTGAGGCTCAGGTCACGAAGTACCAGCCAGTCCGAATCCTGGATGGAATGACAGGGGAAAACGCGGCTGTAGCGTGGGGGTCTACCACGATCAACCGGAAGCGGGAAATTATCCGGCAGCTCGCAACCGTCACCATCCTGCCGTCAGGGCCGGGTATCAGATTCACTCCAGAGCAGGTCAAGATCGAATGGAAGCAAGCATGAGTGACTGGACCTACAAGATACCGACCCTCGACGAAGCGCCCAAACGGCTCTTTGACTGGGATTCACCCATCCGCACAGATGGGTCCCCGGAGCTACGCCTAGGCGTCTTTTGTGAGGAAAGCTCACACGAGGGCGAGCCGTGGTTCATTGCCTCATTTGTTCCCAACTACCCATGGATGGAATCCACAGGGGAACTGGTCTGGGCTGTCTCACCGGATTACCCCACGGGCTCCGGACATGCGCTGCGGGTGGCCGGCGCGCATCAGCAGCTTTTAGTTGAGGACAAGCCCGTTTCTGTTGATGGCGCGGGCATACCGATCACTAACCACTCGGCCCACCAAGCCAGCCGTAGCCGCTGGCCCCTGGAATGCAAGGCTTGTGGCTTGAGATACACCTACAAGTCCGAGTCACTCCAGCCTGTTATCGCTGTGCTACTGCGTGCAGGATGGCGCGAAATATCCCTGTCAGGACTCGAGTCTGCAAGAAAACACACCAAGAATTAGCAGCTACGCCGTTTAGGTGCTATAGTCTCAAGGAGTTGGACAGGTGATTTACTAGCCGTCGCAACAGCAAGCCTCCAAGCAGAGGGAATTTTCCCATGCTCGGAGGCTTTTCTTGTCTTGGACAACTGAACGCGCAAGAGTCGCGTCACTCTCTCGAAGTCGCTCCGCCGATGATCCTGAACTGCTGGCAGCACGCCGCAACCTCAAGGCCGACCGACTAGCCAATTACGTCGCTGAAGTAGTCGCCTCGGCGCCCAGGCTCTCGCAGGAACAGATAGACCGCGTTTCGGTCCTGCTGCGTGGTGGTGCTGCATGACCCACGCACAAGAAAGCCGCCCCGGGCACGAATCCAAGGCGGCTGTAAATCTTGCTACCAACAGCATACCAGTTGCAGTAGACGGAATTATGGCGGCGGCGCTGGTAAATGGCGTACATGTCATAGTCGTGGAGACCGCCGCCGGCAAGTATCGACGTCGAGTGTTCCTGTCGCTAAAAAGTGCCCAAGCTGCCGCTGACAGGGCCGCCATGGCGGGGCACCCTGCAACACTCGTCCTCTGCATGCTTCTGCCCACTCCCGGCGGTGCACAGTGACAGATGACGAGATCCGCGAGTTCATGGCAGACGCTCCAGACGTCCGCACCACGGCCCGCCGCGCCCGGGAATGGATAGATGTACTGGCCTACAGGGCATCTCCCGCGTCCCATTACATACCGATGGCAGGGGATGGGCGATGACGATCCCCGATTACTTCCGCGCTGACACTTACGAGCCCGTCAGTTCCGCCGCTTACGTCAGTTCCGTCGGTTTGATTACAGACCCCCAATCCGTCGGTTCAACCGGTTCCGTCAGTTCCGTCGGTTCCATATCGGGGGTACTAACCGACGTGAGAGCCTGGCTCGCCCGGTTTGTCTGCGTCATGGATGACCTTGATTTGGACCTCCTGACACTTTGGGCAGCTCACACTCACCTTGCTTTTGAGACCTACACAACGCCGCGGCTCGTGCTGGATTCGTCCATGCCGGGATCCGGTAAGACAACAGTGCTGGAACACCTGTCCAGGCTCTGCCTGAGCCCCATACAGGCCGCTTCACTCTCATCCCCTGCTCTCCTTACCCGGATGCTCAACAAGTCCATGAGAACCATCCTCATAGATGAAGTAGACAGGTCCCTTGACCCCAAGAAGCCCGGCGTGGAAGACCTTATAGCCGTCCTGAACTCTGGCTACAAAAGGGGAGCAACCCGCCCCGTACTGGTTCCCAGTAAGGGAGGGGAGTGGGACGTAAGCGAGATGTCCACATTCTCACCGGTAGCGATGGCCGGCAACGCTCCAAACCTCCCAGACGATACCCGCTCACGCTGCATCCGCGTGCTACTCATGCCAGACCTTGAAGGACGCGTCGAATCCTCCGACTGGGAAGAAATAGAGGAAGAGGCCCAGGAACTCGGAAGACGCCTCGTAGAGGCAGCGGAAGAGTCGCGCGAGTTTGTGCGGACGGTACGCCCCGAACTCCCTGAGGGCTGCATAGGTCGCATCAAGGAACGTTGGAACCCCATCAAGCGGGTAGCCACAGCAGCGGGCGAGCATTGGGCCGCCATCGCTGACGAACTCATTAAGAGAGACATAGCGGAGGCAGAGATGGATAAAGAAGACGGAATCAACCACCTGCCCCCGGCTGTGATCCTCCTCAAGGACATAAGGGACGTATGGGACGGGAGTGACGCGTTCACCCCCTCAACAGTCCTCATTCACAAGCTGATTATGCACAACCCCGCCATGTGGAGTGAAGCCAGCAACTACGGCAAGGAACTGAACTCCCAGCGACTCGGCCGGATGTTGGTAACCGCGTTCAAGCTCCACTCAACCAGGCAGGGCGATTCCAAACGTGGATACTTCCGCAAGTCGCTCGAAAACGTGTGGCGTCGGATGGGCATGACTCCTCCAAAAGAAACCGACGGGACCGACGAAACCGCCAAGACCGACGGTTGCCCACTCCACCCAACACCAAAGCCAAACCTCTGCTTCACCTGCTCCAACCTTCAGGAGATCTCATGAATGACGCATTCCTCTCGGACCCGCGCATTGTCGCCGCGCTGGAACCCGACGTACTCACTTTCCTTCGCCAAAACCCGCCCCCGGCCGATGCCGACGCGGATACCCAGATAGGGCACTGGATGGGCGTCACCGCCACAGTCCTGACCAAAGTAACCGAGCTCAGCCAAGAGCTGGCACAGAGCCGGCAACGCGTCCGGGAACTCGAAGCCGACGCGTGACCAACCACAACGAAAAGGGAAAGCCGATGTTTATCAGCGCAGCCCGGTATTACGACCGAAACCTCAAAGACGCGCAGAACCTCAAGGCGCAGCCGGCACTGATAGAGGCACCCGACTGCGAACAGGAAGCCGGCGTCATCATTTGGGGCAGAAAAGACATTCGCGGCCTAATGCCCACTGCTGAGGCACTACGCCTAGCACTAGAGATAGTCGCGGCACTCGATGCCCACAAGGCCAAAGCATGAACCTCACGCCGTTCATCTCCTACCCGAACCGCTACTTGGAAAACGTGACGGGCTCCAGCAAGACGTACGCCCGCGCCGGAATCATCCAAGACACCCGCGGGAATGAAGCACCCTCCGTCGTGATCTTCCGGGCCAAGCAGTGCCTCGCCATCCTGACAGCAGAAGACGCAATCAGGCTCTCAAACGAACTCATCGACCAAGTAGAACGGCCAGTCATCTAAATGACCGAATGCACCTGCCTCGACATCAAGGCACTCATCCACTGCAACCTGACCCGCGGCGAAAACCCCTGCATCTCCACGACCGCGGAACCAGCCCCGGCGCCGGAAGCAACGCCCGAACCCCCGGCGCTCAACTCAGACGCCCTAACCAACTCACTCGCCAGCATCCTTGGCACCAACACCACCATTACCAACGAACTCTAGGGAGAATCACATGCCCATCATCGAAAGCCTCCACAACCTCCGCTCCAACATCGGCGCCGTCCTCGCAGCCGGCGGATCGGTCACCGCAGAATATGAGCGAATCGACAACCGCTGGACAGCATTCATGGACCGCGACAACAACGCCGCCTCACGCCTCGCCGCCGCGGTCATCGGCACCGAACCAGCCGAACAAGTCCACCTCCTGGCAGGGCTCGCACTCGCACAGCAGACAGGCCCGGTACAGATTGCAGCAGTAAACGAAGCAGTGGCCACAGAGGTCTACCCCGCCCTGCGCCTCGAATACAACAAGGTAGCCGCCACCAACTACGACGCACTACGGGAACGGTTCAACGCCACCGCCAAGGACTTCACAGCAGCATGCAACGCCGTAGACCCGGACGCCGAAGCTGAGGCCCTGATGGACGCAACAGACGCCCAGCGCAAAGCCTGGACAACCGCGGCAGTCCTCGCCCCCAAGCTCAGCGCACAGATCCCCGCACTCCTCACCGCAGCCAAGCTCGCCGGCACCATCATTACGGGCAACGATGACCAGCTCCCGCTCACCACCAACCCCGGCGAACAGCACCGCCGCCGCATATGGGAAGCATGGGACAGCACCGAAGGACGAGCAGGCAAGTGGGCTGCACTCATCAAAGCAGGGGCAACCATCGAAGCCCGTCCGCTCGAACAGTTCCGCAGCTACCGACGAGCAGCAGACATGGAGACGCGATACGTCCAGGGCGAGTGGGGTTATGGCCCCGTCGCAGTAGACCCCGAGGACAAGGACTACAAGCCCCAGACCACAGACGGCAAGACCATCGTCATGCGGTAGTCGCAGACCCACAGCCAAGGCGGCTGCGCCCAACACGCAGCCGCCTGGCACACAGGACACACAGGCGGGTACCGGGAGCCGACCGAGGCGCCTCCAAAAAAAAGACCGCCGGTGAGGTCAGCGGATTGCCGAGTGATCCCCGGGCCCCGTTTTTTCAAGCACTTTCGATAGGAGATAGATATGGCTGGTAAGCCAACCGCCCCCGCGGATTTGCGGGCGAGCGGTAAGAAGCTTTGGCGGGAAACGCTGAACGATTTTGACCTCACAGGACCGGAATTGCGGTTGCTTTTGGAGGCTTGCAGGACTGTCGATGAGCTGGAGATCCTCCGGGCGGCGATTCTTGACGGCGATTTGATCACGGTTGGCAGTACCGGCCAGCCTGTCGTTTCCCGCGTGTATGACGAGATCCGCAAACACCGCGATTCCCTGGCGAAGACGATAAGCGCCCTCGCCCTTCCGGCTGAGGATGATTCCAAGCCTCAGACCGTGGCTCAGATCAGGGCACAGAAGGCTAATAACAGCCGGTGGGCGGCTCACCGTAATGCCGTGGCAGTTCATGGCTAGGCGCCGCGCTCCGGAGCCTGTAACGCACGCTCTTGAGTCAGATCCGCGCCGCATTACGCAGCAGGTTTTACCCTCTCCCCGCGGTGACGTCAGGGCATGGTTCAAGGGCGGCGCTTGCTACCGCGTGAACATTGCCGGCGTCACTTACGGATGGGGAGAGGGCCCCAACGTTTGGGCCGCTGTCCTGGATGGCAGTTTCCGGCCCAACGATTATGGCAAACACAACAAAGGAAAGTAGGACACCATCGCAGATAGAAGCGTATCAATAGCGATCGAGGCGAAAGTAAGCAATTTCGTCTCCAATATGCGGACGGCGCAGAAGGCGACCAGTGATTTTGCTGATCGCACGGCGGCGTTCGCTCGGGACAATGAGCAGAACTTGGACCGCGTCGGTAAGGCGTCAATGGTTATGGGCGGCGCCTTGCTCGCGGGCATAGGGCTCGCGGTAAAGGCGGCGTCCGAATTCGATTCGGCAATGTCAGAGGTTCAATCCTCAGTCAAGGGCACTTCCGCAGAAATGGAAATGCTGCGTGAGGCTGCTATTAGTGCCGGCGCTGACACCGCGTTCTCTGCCAAGGAAGCCGCGCAGGGTATTGACGAACTGGCGAAGGCTGGCGTGGCCACAAAGGATATTCTTGGCGGCGGGCTCGCGGGCGCACTGTCACTCGCCGCGGCTGGATCTCTCGACGTTGCTGAGGCAGCAGAAATTAGCGCGTCGGCGCTCGTTCAGTTCGGGCTCGCGGGAGAGGATATCCCTCACCTTGCGGACCTCCTCGCGGCCGGTGCAGGCAAGGCGCAAGGTTCCGTTCAGGACATGGGCGCGGCACTGAATCAGGCGGGCCTTGTGGCGGCGTCTACGGGGCTCTCAATCGAAGAGACCACTGGCGGGCTCGCAGCATTCGCCTCTGCGGGCCTGTTGGGTTCGGACGCGGGAACGTCCTTCAAGTCCATGCTTCAGCGCCTCACGCCCCAGTCCAAAGAGGCTGAAAGCATGATGAAGGAACTGGGCATCTCCGCCTATGACGCCCAGGGGAACTTCAAGGGCCTTGAGGCATTCGCCGGGAACCTGAAGACCTCGATGAAGGACCTGACTCCGGAAGCCCGTAACGCGGCTATGGGAGTCATCTTCGGTTCGGATGCAGTTCGGGCCGCGAACGTCCTTTACGAGCAGGGCGCCAAGGGTATCTCTGACTGGACGGACAAGGTAAACGATCAGGGCTATGCCGCCGTAACGGCATCGATCAAAACCGACAACCTCGCGGGTGATATCGAAAAGCTGGGAGGCTCGTTCGATTCCGTGCTTATCAAGAGTGGCTCTGGTGCCGCAGAGTCCTTGCGCGGCCTTGTACAGGGCGCTGAGGACCTAGTAGACGCCATAGGCAAGATCCCCGCCCCCGTCCTGAATGCAGGCGTAGGAATCGCGGGAATTGCTGGCGGCGCTCTCCTACTCGGCGGGGTCGTAATGTCGGCACTCCCGAAGCTCATGGAGTTCCGAACATCCATGCAGGATCTCGCCACGGCCTCACCCAAGGCGGCCAGTGGTATTTCCAAGGTAGGGAAGGCTGCGGGCGGCGCGGTCGGTGCTCTGGTAGCCCTCCAGATCGCGGCGGCAGTATTCACGGAGAAGCACACCAAATCCGCAGAGGACTACGGGCAGGCGATTCTCAAGGTTGGGAAAGCTGCGGGCTCGGTCAATGCGGGTTCTGGGCTCGACTCCATCTTCGGGAATTACGACGTCGCGCTCGGCCAGTCCGTCAGCAACATCGACAACCTTTCCGACGCAGTCAGCCGACTGACAAACCAGAACTTCAATGACGCCGGCAATAAGCTATTTGATCCGATTCTCTCCTTCCTCACCTTCCCCAAGGGCGAGATCTCGCAGCTTGAAGCCAGGCTTGATGGCCTAGGCAACGAGATGGGGAACCTTGCTAAGAACGGTGCTGGCGAGACAGCGGCGAAGTCCTTCCAAGCCCTGACTAAGGAGTTTGAACGGAACGGCAAGGGTGCGAAGGAAGCACTGGACGCGCTGCCAGGCTATAGGGATGCTCTTATGGGGCTCGCCACTCAGGCAGGCGTCACTCTTGAAGGTCAGGACTTGCTCGACTTCGCCATGGGTAAAGTCCCCGCGTCCATGCGGGAAGCAGCAGGCGCAACGGAAACATTCACCAACGCGGCAGGGCAGGCTAAACCCGTAACTGAGGACATGGCCAAGGCTCTTGAAGAGGTAGGCATCGACGCAGCCGGCGCGATCGTCAACCTCGACAACTTCGCCCAGTCCCTCCTGAATGCGGGGCTGTTGCAGCTCAGCGCTAGGGATGCTGCACGTGGCTTCCAGGAGTCCATAGACAGCCTCTCAGCGTCGGTCATTAAGAACGGGATGACGCTGGACACCAACACGGAGCAGGGCCGCGCTAACGAGGCTGCGCTGGATGCTATTGCCGGGGCGGGTATCCGGGTTGTGGACTCCAACGCCAAGGCGGGTGCCAGCGAGGAATCGCTTCAGGCTAATCTCGCTGACACTTATAACGCGCTCATTGCGGGCGCGGGGCAGCTTGGGATTACCGGGCAGGCGGCTGTAGACCTTGCAAGGGACGTTCTGAAGATCCCGCCGGGCGTGACGATTGAGGCGTGGATGAAGGATCACGCTTCGGCGCAGCTCGATTCAATCAAGGGCAAGGCGGACGACCTCGACGGGCGCCGCGTCTCCATGCTGATTGAGACGATCAACAAGCAAGTCAACATGTCAGAAAACAGGGATGACCCTTCCATGGTTGGGCTCGATCCTGCACGGCACGCAACCGGCGGGCGGGTCTACGGGCCCGGAACACCGACCTCCGACTCAGTGCCGGCGCTCCTGTCGAAGGATGAGTTTGTTATCAAGGCATCCGCGGCCAAGGCAATTGGCTACGGGAACCTTGAACGCCTGAACGGCGGCGACACACAGCCGCTCAGGGCTGGCACGCTGTACGCGCCGGCGAGCGCACCGGCTCGCCAGGCATCGGCACCATTGTCCGGCGCCATGGGTGACATGACCGTGTACGTAACCAACCCCTTTACGGGCGAGGAAGTACAGGGAATCGTCCGCAGCGCCGCTAGTTCAGCGGTGAATGCCGGGATGAACGGCGTTGCCGCCATAGCAGGAGGCCGCGCCCGGTAGACCGCAAACGAAAATAGCCCCGGACCTCATAAGGGGTCCGGGGCCTCTTCATGTCGCACTCCGCCACTATGCTGGGCGGTGCAAGCATCATCCACAACAGGGGGTATTTCATGGCTACGTTTGAAATCAACGGCGGAACCAATTCACAGCGCAAGGTAGAGGCTGAGAAGTACGGCATCAACGACGGCTATTTCCACTTCACGACAGATGCAAAGGGCCGGGTTCTGTCGATAGCAGTCGAGCGGGTCGCATCGGTTGAGCGCGTGAACGATTAGGAACTAATCCGGCCTCCGATAGAAGGCTGACCCGTCTTTCGACTGAAACGCAAGAAACCCCCACCCGGGATATTCCCGGGTGGGGGTTTCTTTTTGTGTGGGAAACAGCGCAGGCGTGCTAAATCAGCGCGGCTATCTGCGCCAGTGCCTCAGCGATCTTTCCGGCCTCTGCGCCCTTCAGGGCATTGTCTCCGTCGCCATCAACATAGAACGTCACGCCATCTTCAAGGGTCCAGTGGCTTGTGACCTTCCAGCCGTCGCCCTCGAACGTGGGGCCGGAGAATGTGGCCCAGTCTTCCGTGCTGGATGAGTCCTTCGTAAACCCTGCCGGCGGCGTGGTGAACTCGATCAAGCGCTCAGTCGCGGTCTTGCCCTGGGCTTCTGCCTGGTTACCGAGTTCGCGGACAGTGGCGGGAGTGGTGATTTTTTCCATGACTGAGACCTGTTTCTGTTTTGTTGTTCCCGTCCCCCAGCGGGACGAGGTTAGCCTAACGGCTGGGTGAGACTATTTAGCGTTCGGTGACTCGGATGTCTTCAGGGTGAAGCTGTTCCCGGTGCCCGTCCTCGAAGGTGACCCAAACGCCATACCTGGTGACTCGCCAGACCTTACCTACAGGCCCGTCAGTGTTGCCCATCATGCCGACGAACTGCACGCGCTTGCCGGCGAATCTGGCTTTCATCTCTTCGAGCGTCATGAAAGAAACGTATATTGAAATAAATCCCCCAACGAGATATACGTGGCGAGAAACGGCGAGTCAGAGCTGACCTCCCTTAGCCTCACCGACCAACAGGTGCGCGACCTCGTGGAGCGCATGCTCAAGAGTTCCGGCCGCCGCTTGGACATGTCTTCCCCGTTCGTCGACGCCGCACTGCCGGACGGATCACGGCTCCACGTCGTCATTCCGGACGTCACACGCCGGCACTGGGCCGTAAACATCCGGAAGTTCGTCGTGAAAGCCAGCCGGCTTGAGCATCTTGTAGAGCTGGGGACATTGACCCCGCAGGCCGCCCGCTTCCTCGGGGCCGCAGTTTCCAGCGGACTGAACATCCTGGTCTCGGGTGCCACCCAGGCAGGCAAGACCACCATGCTCAACTGCCTCGCCGCGAGCATCGGCAGCCGTGAACGGGTCATTACTGTTGAGGAAATCTTTGAACTTCAGTTCCCGCTCCGCGACGTGGTTGGCCTCCAGTGCAGGCAACCCAACCTGGAGGGCGAGGGTGAGATTCCGCTGCGCCGGCTTGTAAAGGAAGCGCTGCGGATGCGCCCGGACCGCTTGGTAGTGGGCGAAGTTCGGGAGGCGGAAAGCCTGGACATGTTGATCGCCCTAAATAGTGGCCTGCCCGGGATGTGTACCGTCCACGCAAATTCTGCCCACGATGCCGTCACCAAGATCTGCACGCTCCCTTTGCTCGCAGGCGAAAACATCTCAAGCGCGTTTGTGGTCCCAACTGTGGCTTCCTGCATCGACCTGGTGGTCCACTGCAGCCGTCACGCCAACGGCCGACGCCAGGTGACTGAAATACTGTCCCTCGGCCGGCGCGTGGAAAACGGCATCATCGAATCGTCCATGATCTTCGCCATGGCGGAGGGCCAGCTTCAGCCGCGGGCCAACTCGATGCCGGCCCCTGAAAAGTTCGCACGCGCAGGGTACGACGTCGCGGCGCTGCTGGAACCGCGCTGATGGCACCTTTCTTGGGGGTGCTGGCCGGGACAGGGCTTTTCCTGATCTGGTGGTCCTTCTGGGACAAGCCGCCAGCGGTAAGCCGCGGCCCGAAGGTCAGCCGCCTTCAGGACCTGCTGGCCTCCGCGGGAATTGAAAAGGTAAGCGGTACGGGCCTCGTTGCCACATGCCTTGGACTGGGCCTCTTCGTTGCGCTCGTTTTCTTCGTGGTCAGCCGGTCGTGGCCAATCTCGGTGTGCTTCGGACTGTTCGGTGCCTGGCTTCCCATTAGCGTGGTCCGCTGGCGCGCCGCGAGGAGGACCGCTGTGCTGAGACAGCTCTGGCCGGACGTGGTTGACCATCTGCGTTCCGCCATCCGCGCCGGACTTTCCTTGCCGGAGGCTCTTATCCAACTGGGGGAAAAGGGCCCGGAGGAGTTGCGGCATGTCTTCCGGGATTTCGGCGCGGACTACCGTGCCGGCGGCCAGTTCGATGCCTCCATCAACAGGCTCAAGGACAGGTTGGCCGATCCGGTGGCCGACCGTATCGTCGAGGCCCTCAGGCTGGCCCGCGAAGTGGGCGGCTCGGACCTGGGGAAGATGCTCGGAACCCTGGCCGAATTCCTGAGGGAAAATGCCCGCACCCGCAGCGAACTCGAGGCACGGCAGTCCTGGACCGTGAACGCCGCCCGGCTCGCCGTTGCCGCTCCGTGGATCGTCATGATGCTCCTGGCCACACGGCCAGAGGCAGTGAGCGCGTACAACACCCCCGTCGGAGCGGGCGTCCTTTTGGGGGGCCTCGTCATATCGCTGTTTTGCTACTCCATCATGCTCCGCATCGGTGCCCTTCCTCGGGACGAAAGGGTGCTCCGATGAACGGAATCTCTGCGGCGGCCGTAATCTGCGGCATCGTGCTCGGGGTGGGGCTTTGGCTGGTGTTCGTTCGGTTGCCTTTCATGCGTCCCCTCACATTCGTCGAGCGCATCGAGCCCCAGCTGAAGTCACAGAACCTTGAATCGCGGCTGCTGCGTCCGAGCGGCCAGAACGCCACCCCGTTCGGGCCTCTGGAGCGGATATTGCGCCCACTGCTACGTGACGGCCTCACTGCGTTGGGAAAGCTGAACCTTGGTTCGAAGGCGCTGAACCGCAGGCTTGCGCAGGCCGGTATCAACAAAACGCCGGTGGATTTCCGGGCCGAGCAACTTCTCTGGGCGGCGGCCGGGTTCGCTGCAGCGTTGGCCGCAGTAATCCTTGGCGCGGTCGCTGGCCGGTTCAGTCCCTTCCTGGCTGTGGTGGCGGTCCTGGGAAGCGCACTGGGCGGTTTCCTCTTCCGCGACTACTGGCTGGGCGTCCAGATCAGCAGGCGGGAGACGCGCATGATGGCTGAGTTCCCCAGCCTCGCCGAACTCATGGCTCTGGCCGTCGGCGCCGGCGAAAGCGCCACGGGCGCCCTTGACCGCGTTTGCCGCAGTGCGCATGGGGAACTGGCCAAGGACTTCGCCAAAATCCTCGCCGAGACCAGGGCCGGGAAACCCCTCGTGGAAGCACTCCACGAATTCTCCGCCCGGACCGACCTCGGCCCGCTCGTACGATTTGTCGACGGCGTCATCGTCGCCGTGGAGCGGGGCACTCCTTTGGCAGACGTGCTCCGGGCTCAGGCCCAGGACGTCCGGGACACGGCCAAACGCGACCTCATGGAATCGGCCGGAAAGAAAGAAATTGCCATGATGGTGCCGCTTGTTTTCGGAGTCCTCCCACTGACGGTGGTATTTGCCGTGTTCCCTGGTATCGCTGCAATCAGCCTGGGCCTGTAGCCATGGCGGCGCCAAGCAGTCACTTCCTCGGACAACCACTTAGCCATCTCCTGACCACGAATAACTCACACACTGAATGGGACTGAAAATGAAGAACCTGGGAATCTCGAGCCGCTTTTTGTTCCTCGCACTTTTTGCGGGTGCATGGTCCTTGATGAGCGCACCTCTACGGCACCCTGAATCCGTCCGGGAAAATACAAACGCCTTCCCCCAGGACCATCCGGAACGCGGCGACGTTCCGGGGTGGGTAATGATCACGCTCATGTCCGCCGTCCTCGTGGCGGGACTCCTGGCCCTCGCGGGCCCTGCCCTCGAAACCATGTTCAACCAGGCAATGGACCGGGTCGGAAAGTAGCGTATGCCTGAGTCCAGCCAGTCCGGTCCCGGCCGGTCCTGCCCCCATCAGCAGGGGCGCGTGCGCCCGGGCTTGGGCAGGGACGAACGCGGCTCGGCTGTGGTGGACTTTGTTCTGGTTGGCGGTCTGCTCACCATGTTCTTCCTGGCAATCATCCAGCTCACGCTCGTCCTGCACGTCCGAAATACGCTCATCGACGCCGCTGCTTCCGGTGCGCGCTACGGGACTCTGGCCGATCGGGGAGCCTCGGATGCGCAGGAACGGGCGTCCGCGCTGATCGGGGCGGCCCTGAACCCCGACTTCGCCCAGGACATCAGCACATCCGAAGTGACCTTCCAAGGTCTGCGGACGCTGGAGGTGACCATCAAGGCTCCCATGCCCGTTATCGGACTCATCGGTCCCCGGGACCTGCTGGAGGTGAAGGGACATGCGGCCATCCAGCCCTAAGGGCCTGCTTTCCTGCCTCGCCCGCAGGTTCGACGAGGCCCTCTGCCGGAGCCGTCCACGACTCCGTCTCCAGGTGCCGGCGGCCGGAGCAAACCATCCATCAGGGCCGCTGGCTCAAGACAGCGTTATCGTCAGGCCCAATGAAGAGGGGAGCGCGGTGGTCGAATTCACGTTCCTGGCCCTCCTCCTGATGGTCCCCGTCGTGTACTTCATCATCACCATCGGCCAGCTTCAGGGAGGGTCCTTCGCCGTTGTGGGTGCGGCTGACCAGGCAGCAAAAGTCTTCGTGGCGCAGCCGGATGCGAAGTCGGCCCACGCCGCGGCGGAGCAGGCGGCCGTCATCGCGCTCGCGGACTTTGGCCACGAAGCCGGCCGGGCGCGGGTCTCTACCCGTTGTGAACCGGCCGACTGCCAGTCCCCGGGCACGGCAGTCACCGTCACAGTGAATCTCACCGTGACGCTGCCGTTCGTCCCGTTCAGTGATGACTTCAGGCTCAGCGCGAGCGAAGTTGAGGCATCGTCCACCCAACTGGTCGGCAGGTTCCGGTGACCCCGGCCGCGACTGCCCCGCAGAGTCCCAGGCAGACTCCCAGGCAGGGACCCCAGCCCAACCCCAGGCAGACCAACGATGACGGCCAGATGATTGTGCTGATCATTGGCTACGTCACGCTTGCCCTGCTGGTCGTCACTGTCGTCATCGGCATCTCCAGCGTTTACCTGGAACACAAGCGGCTTTTGTCCCTGGCCGACGGAGCTTCGCTTGCCGCCGCCGACAGCTACACCCTCGGCGAGGTCGCGGGCGACCACGGGACACCCTCCGCGGTGCTGGGTTCCGGACGGGTCCGCAGCGTGGCGGCGGACTTTATCGCCCGGAGCCCGTCGTCGGCCAGGTTCGACCAGTTGGGCGTTTCAGCGGCGACCGGCAGCCCCGACGGGTCCACCGCCGTCGTGGTTCTCACCGCGGCTGTCCACCCTCCGGTGGTGAACTTCCTGGTGCCGGACGGTATCAGGATCGAGGCGGTTTCCACCGCTCGTTCGCGGCTCACCCGGTGAGCGGACACGGGGGAGTCGGGCCCTTCAGCTGGATAGCGTAGGCTTAAACAACCATGGCCACTATTGATTTTCCCGCAGAAATCCGCGCTCTTCGCGCCACCTACACCTCCATCGAACGAGTCAGCGATGTCGAGGCACTGAAGGAAGACATCGCTGAACTGAGCGAGCGCGCCGGCGAACCGGACCTGTGGGACGACCCCGCTGCGGCCCAGAAGATCACCTCGCGGCTCTCGCACCGCCAGTCGGAGCTCGAGCGGCTGAACAAGCTTGCCTCCCGGATCGACGATCTGGAGGTTCTGGTGGAACTGGGCCAGGACGAGGACGACGCCGACTCCATGAGCGAAGCCGCCGCCGAACTCGAGTCCATCAAGAAGGCCCTGAAGGAACTCGAAGTGGTGACGCTGCTTTCGGGCGAGTTCGACGAACGTGAAGCTGTGGTATCCATCCGCGCCGGTGCCGGCGGCGTGGACGCTGCGGATTTCGCTGAAATGCTGATGCGCATGTACCTTCGCTGGGCCGAACGCCATGGCTACCCCACCACGATCATGGACACGTCCTACGCTGAGGAAGCCGGGCTCAAGTCCGCCACTTTTGAAGTCAAGGCCCCCTACGCGTTCGGCACATTGAGCGTCGAAGCCGGAACACACAGGCTGGTGCGGATCAGCCCCTTCGACAACCAGGGCCGCCGCCAGACGTCCTTTGCTGCCGTCGAAGTGATTCCGCTCATCGAGTCCACAGACTCCATCGACATCCCGGATAACGAGATCCGCGTTGACGTCTTCAGGTCCTCCGGCCCGGGTGGCCAGTCGGTCAACACCACGGACTCAGCGGTGCGCCTCACGCACATCCCCACGGGCACCGTGGTGTCCATGCAGAACGAAAAGTCACAGCTCCAGAACCGCGCTGCAGCCCTGCGCGTCCTGCAGTCCCGTCTGCTTCTCCTTAAAAAGGAGCAGGAGGACGCTGACAAGAAAGCATTCGCCGGTGATGTCAAGGCTTCCTGGGGCGATCAGATGCGTTCGTACGTTTTGAATCCGTACCAGATGGTCAAAGACCTGCGCACCGAACATGAGGTGGGCAACACCTCTGCCGTGTTCGATGGCGAAATTGACGACTTCATCGACGCCGGGATCCGCTGGCGGACGGACAACCGCAACGCAGACAAGTCGTAGCTGACACGCACGCTCACCGGGCCTGATCCGGCGACACACCCCCGGATCCCCCGAAAACCGGCGAAAAGACTGCGTATAGTCGAGGAGCCGGAGCTCTACTTCCCCCAAACGAAAGCCCGCGCGCCGGCTGCAGATCTGGGCTGCATAAGCCATGCCCTGCAGGGTATTTAGGGCCATGATCCGATTCGAAAATGTCACCAAGGTCTACGACCAGACAGCCCGTCCTGCGTTGGACGATGTCAGCCTTGAAATCGACCGTGGTGAGTTCGCATTCCTCGTGGGCGCCTCCGGATCCGGCAAGTCCACGTTCCTCCGGCTTGTGCTCAAGGAGGACAGAGCCTCCTCAGGTGCCGTATACGTGGCCGGGCAAAACGTCGCCAAGATCTCCAGTTGGCGCGTGCCCAGGCTTCGGCGCGGAATCGGCGTGGTGTTTCAGGACTTCCGCCTCCTTCCGCAGAAGAACGTGTTTGCCAACGTTGCCTTCGCGATGCAGGTCATCGGCAAGAGCCGGAGCGTCATCCGCGACACCGTCCCTGAAGTTCTTAAGACGGTGGGCCTGGAGGGCAAGGAGCGCCGCATGCCCCACGAGCTCTCCGGCGGTGAGCAGCAGCGCGTTGCCATAGCCCGCGCGGTGGTCAACCGGCCCGGTATCCTGCTTGCTGACGAGCCCACCGGCAACCTGGACCCCACTACCTCAATGGGAATCATGGGCGTGCTGGACAAGATCAACCAGAACGGCACCACCGTGGTCATGGCCACGCACGACGACGACATCGTCAACGAGATGCGCAAACGCGTGGTGGAACTGAAGCACGGCGTGGTCATCCGCGACGAGGCCAGGGCGCTTTACACCTCCATGATTCCGGTGGTGGGCCAGTCCCGCCGGCTCAAGGATGCCAGCGGCCGGGATGAGACGCCGCCGGCTCAACCGGACCGCCACAGGGACACCGAGCCGGACCGCCGGGATGCAGGGGAGGGGCAGCGATGAGGCTCGCTTTCATACTGGGCGAAATCGGCAGCGGCCTTCGCCGCAATGTCTCCATGGTCGTTTCCGTCATCCTGGTCACCTTCGTCTCCCTGACCTTCGTGGGCGCGGCCGGCATGCTGCAGCTGCAGATCAACCAGATGAAGGGCTACTGGTACGACAAAGTCCAGGTTGCCATCTTCCTCTGCAGCGACGGTTCGACGGCGGCAGGTTGCGCCACCGGTCCGGTCACCCCCGAGCAGCAGGAGAACCTCAAGACGCTCCTGAAGTCACCCGCGGTGGCCCAGTACGTCAACGATTTCCAGTTCGAGTCCAAGGACGAGGCCTACAAGCACTTCAAGGACCAGTTCTCGAATTCACCCATCGTTGATTCGGTGACGCCGGACCAGCTCCCGTCCTCCTTCCGGATCAACATGAAGGATCCGGAAAAGTACCAGATCATCAGTGAGACATTCTCGTCCCAGCCCGGCGTCGAGACTGTCATTGACCAGAGGCAGCTGCTGGAGCGGCTGTTCTCGGCCATGAATGCGGCATCCCTTGTGGCCGTCAGCATCGCCGGCGTGATGATCATCTGCGCCGTCCTCCTTATAGCGACGACTATCCGGCTGTCCGCGTTCAGCCGCCGCCGGGAGACAGGGATCATGCGCCTGGTGGGCGCGTCCAAGATGGTGATCCAGCTGCCGTTCATCCTCGAAGGCGTCATTGCGGCCGTGGTGGGTGCCGCACTGGCATCCGGGACGCTGTGGGCCGTGGCGCACTTCTTCCTGGGCGAGTACCTGTCCAAGCAGTATCCGGACACCGCTTTCATCTCACCGGGCCAGACGCTTATCCTTGCGCCCGCTTTGCTGATCCTTGGCGGATCTTTGGCTGGTATTTCGTCCCTCTTGACCTTACGCAGATATTTGAAGGTTTAGGCTGTGCAAACCGAACAAGGAATCCCTATGAACGTATTGCACCGAACTACGCCCCGTCACCGGGCAGAACGCCGACGTCCGGCGGGCCGCCTCAGCGGCATGCTCAGTGGCGTCCTGGTACTTGTCCTCGCCGCCAGCCTCGGCGCCTCAGCCCCTGTGGCGCGGGCCGATGAACTGGAAGACAAGCAGGCCGCCCTTAAAGCGGAGGCTGCGCGGGTGCAGCAGTCCCTAGAGTTCGTGGATTCCCGGATCGCAAAGGCCGCCGGCGACCTGGTGATTTACCAGGGCCAGTTGCCCGGTGCCCAGCAGGCACTTCTGGAAGCGCAGGGCCGGGTGGCAAGCGCGGTCAAGGAAGTTGAAGCGCTGACGACGCGCGTTGACCTCGCGCAGCAGAACAAAGCGAAAATCACCCAGCAGCTTGAGACCGACAAGCAGAAAATCGCCGACACCAAGAAGCTGATTGGCCAGATCGCCACCCAGGCCTACAAGTCCGGCGGCGTACCCTCGAACCTGACTCTGTTCTTTGGGGCGAACAACGGCGGAAGCCTGACCGAGACGATGGACCTGGCCGACCAGGCCATGCGCAGCCAGAACGCGGCCATGGACAAACTGTCCCAGCAAAGCGCAACCAACGTGAATTCCCAGGCCAGGCTTGAAGCCGTTGAGGTTGAAATCAGGGACCTGAAGGCCAAAGCTGACGCCGCATTGGAGCGGGAGAAGGCGGCCCGTGACGAGGCAGAGGCACGGAAGGCCCAGGTCGACCAGTTGATCGCCGACACCACCCGCCTTGACGCTGAGCTGCAGGCTGCCAAGCCGGGCATTCAGAGCCAAATGGCCGCGGTTGAGGCCAGCCAGAACGCCGTAGCCAACGAGATCGTAGAACGGGACCGCCGGCTCCGTGAAGCCTGGGAAGCCGAACAGCGGCGCCTCGCAGCAGCCGCGGCAGCTGCAGCGGCAGCGGAGGCCGCCGCCCGGAACCAGCCAGCGCCGCCGCAGGCGAGCTACACACCGGTGACAGGTTCGCCGTCGGCCTTTGGCCTGCGGCATCCGTTCTCCGGCGACGTTCCCATCACGTCGGGCTTCGGCTGGCGGGCCACCCCGCCGGGAACCATCGATTTTTACGGCTCCGGCGGCTACATGCACACCGGCATCGACTTCGGAGCAGGGTGCGGCACTCCCGTGTACGCCGCTGCGGCCGGTGAGGTTTTCTCCTCCGGCTGGAACTCCTCCGACGGCGGCGGGTTCCGGGTGAAGCTCTCCCACGGCGTGGTGGAGGGCAACTCGCTGACCACCATCTACTATCACAACGCCAGCGTGGTGGTATCCAACGGCCAGCAGGTTTCCCAGGGACAGCTCATCGCCTACTCGGGAAGCACAGGTAACTCGACCGGATGCCACTCGCACTTTGAGACCTGGCTCAACGGCGCCGCTGTTGACCCGATGCGGCTGCTTTAGGGACGGTCCGCCCCTGCCGTACACTGGTATGACTCCGCGCCGGACTGGCCGGAGTGAACCAGGATTCAAGAACTGAGGAGTTCCGCCGTGCCCAAAGAAAGTGGCCGAAAAGTGGTGGCCACCAACCGGAAGGCCCGGCACGACTACCATGTGCTTGACACCTACGAGGCCGGCATCGCCCTCATGGGGACCGAGGTCAAGTCCCTGCGCGAAGGCCACGCCTCTATGGTTGATGGCTTCTGCACCTTCTACAACGACGAGTTGTGGATGGAGGGCATCCACATCCCGGAATATAACCAGGGGAGCTGGACCAACCACTCGGCACGCCGCCGCCGGAAGCTGTTGCTCCACCGTGAGGAGCTCAACAGGATCTCGTCCAAGATCCGTGAGTCCGGTTTCACCGTGGTTCCGCTGCAGCTGTACTTCCTGGACGGGCGGGCCAAGGTGGAAATCGCGATTGCCCGCGGTAAGAAGGAGTACGACAAGCGCCAGACGCTGCGCGAGCAGCAGGACAAGCGTGAGTCGCTGCGCGAGCTGCGGGAGCGCAACCGCCGCTAGCCCGGACTTGCCCGGGAATGATCCGGGGCACCTGATGCGTTATGATTAATAGTCCGGCAGGGTTTTCCGAGCAATCAAAGGCTCAGCCGGTTTGATAACAAAATATGGGGATGATCGGTTTCGACGATGTTAGTCGCGACAGGTGAAGCGGGTCGAGGATGCAGAATTATCTCGTAAACGCTGTCTGCAAACCAATAAGTGCCAAAGCAAAAAGCACTGACTTCGCTCTTGCTGCCTAAGCAGTAAGACAGTCCGTCAGCCCGAGGTTGCTATTGCCCCGGAAACTGGCGTCATTTAGATAGCCACTGCTGCTTACCTCCGTCATCGGGGTGAGCGGGACTCTTAGATGACTGGGCCCGGATCAGCCTCCTGTTTGCAAGAGGGCTGGGGCCGAGAAAATCCAACGCAAACTGCGCCCGGAGAAGACCTGTTAACACGACATCGGACGGGGGTTCAATTCCCCCCATCTCCACCTCTGAGGTGAGTCGGGACATCCTTCACGGATGTGTCGGGCCACCGGTTGCACCCCGGTCTTCGGACCGGGGTGTTTTTCTTTGCCCGGATTTCGTCGAAGAGCGGTCCCGCGGCGCGGCTTAGACCGGCTGCCGGTGGCGCGCAGCCGTCTTGGCCTGCGGACGGCGAAAGAGGAAACTGAGCCCGCATTTCTTCAGGAGGTACTCCAACCCAGTGCATGCCAAGGCGACGGCCGCGGTCAGGGCGAGTGGGTAGATGAAGGCCATCGTGACTGAGTTTGCGATGACCGGGGCGGCCGGACCCAGTGGGCCATGGAAGGCGAGGACGATGCCGTCCATGACCGGGACGTGCAGTACGTAAATGCCCAGCGTTCGCTTTCCGACCCACGAACCCGCCGCGGCTATCCCACGGTTCCTGGTCAGTGCACTGATTACCGCGACGAGGGCCACGATGGCTGCCAGGCCCCTCAGGATGAAGAGCGCCTGATCGACAACAGGGTTCAGGTCCAACGCAAGCGATATTCCTGACAGCCCAAGGAAGAGCGGGATCGCCACTGCTGCGTGGACCAATTTGCGGACCTCGGCAATGCGGATCAGAAGCGCTTTTCCGTAAACTCCGAGGGCGAAGAAGAAGGCGAGTTCGGGGACCTTGGTCCACTGGCCGGAATCACTGCCTTGCGTCAGGACCGTGATCATCCTCACGGCCGCCAGCGCGGGGAGTCGCCCCGGTCATTGCAGCCGGGATACTAAGCAATGCGTAAACGAGCAGCCACACGGCGTACAGGTAGTAGTTGGTCAGGCTGGCACTGAGCGCCTTTCCATTGCCGAACCCGTTCCGGATCTTGGATGCAGCAAGCATCCCGGATACAGCAAGAAGAAGGGGCATCCGCACGGAGCCCAGCGCAATGGCCACCGTTTCCCACAGCGGGAAGGCGATGCTGCCGGCGTGCTCGAATTTCAGGAAATGCCAGTATCCGACGTGAAACAGAACCACAGCAATGACACAAAGCCCGCGTGCAGCGTCAATCCACTCGATCCGGGACGAGGCTGCGGGCCCGGAATGAATTGTGCCCTTCTGCCCCAAGGTCATGATCAAATCTAGCAACGGGATCCGCGGGTTTTTCCTGCTGCCGGGCACTTAGGGGGGATAGGTACCCCCCAAATTGTGATGCCTGGGATCTACCTTTGGCGGTGCCCAGGAACCATTCAAACCCCAGCAACCAGGCCCGTTGCCAGGGACGCCATCTTCGTTCACCTATGGCGTAACACCTCCGGGACTAGCCGCGCGGCCGCCGTCGTTGTACGCCGTAGGACCCAAGCGCACCTGCCGGGTCCGGTAACACCAGGAGGAGCGCCATGGACCAGCTGCGCAAGCCCAGTCCACCCCCGGCGGCCGACGACGGACCGCTGGACTTTTACTCCGAGACGGTCATGCGGGTGGCCGACACCGTCACACCCCACGTTGCGGCCATAGAAATGACCGGAAACCGCCGGAACGGACGCTTCCGCGTCGGCGCCGGCTCTGCTGTCCTCTTCACAGAGGACGGCTACCTTCTGACGAACTCACACGTCGTGGCGGGCACGCACCATGGCCACGCCGCGTTTGCGGACGGCAGCCGGACCGACCTGGAACTGGTAGGGGTGGACCCCTTGTCCGATCTCGCGGTGGTCCGCGGCAAGGCACCGAAGGTGGCCCCGGCACAGTTCGGCGACGCCGAGACGCTCCGCGTGGGCCAACTTGTCATCGCGGTGGGCAACCCCCTGGGGCTGGCAGGATCAGTGACCGCAGGCGTGGTCAGCGGTTTGGGCCGGGCCATTCCAGTATGGTCGGGCGGAAACCGGCGGGTGATCGAGGACGTCATCCAGACCGACGCGGCACTCAATGCCGGCAGTTCCGGTGGTGCCTTGGCCGATGCGCACAGCCGCATCGTGGGAATCAATACGGCGGTGGCCGGCGCCGGGCTGGGCCTGGCCGTACCGATCAACGCCACCACCCGGCGCATCATCTCAGCCCTGCTGAAGGACGGCCGCGTCAGGCGCGCCTATCTAGGTGTTGTCAGCACACCCATCCGCCTCAATGCCAGTGCCGTGATCAGGACGGGCCAGCGGGACGGGCTTAGGGTGGTGGAGGTTCTGGCTGGTTCCCCGGCCGACCACGCAGGCCTGCAGGCGGGGGACATCATCATGACAGCCGGAAGCCGCCCCGTCAGCAACGCGGAAAGCCTGCAGAAGCTGCTGTTCGCCGATGCAATCGGCCAGCACCTGCAGATCAGCGTCCTGAGGGACGGCAAGGAACTGAATCTGGCGGCCGTCCCGGAAGAGATGGCTGAGAACGGCGGGTAAAGCTACCGGCGCTTCTTCAGGTGGGCTACAGGGTCCTGCGCACCTTCGGGGCTCTTGGCCTTCTTCTCGGCGCGTTTTTCCTTGATGGTCTTAACCGGCTTCTTCGACAGGTTCTGGTGGGGTGTCTTGTCAGGCATGGCGTGCTCCTTACAGCAGGGGGACGGGCTGCGTCCCTCTTCGTAAAATACGCCTTTTTGTGCCCGAATGTAATGCCCTGAACGGGTACGGAATCAGCCCTGGATCAGTCCGGAACCGGGACGTCCGCGATGCCCACAAAACGGGTGCCGACGCCGTCGAACTCGCTCCTGATAAAGCCTTGCCGCACCTGCGGAACTTCACCGGGCGCATGGTGCCCGCAGATCACATACGTGAATTCCGGCCACCACTTTTTAGGGCGGGCCGCTTCTTCGTAGCCGCAGACGGCACATTCCAGGTGGACCCAGACCGGGCGCTTGCCCGTCCGGTTCGCCCGTGACTGGGTCAGCCAGGCCGGGGGATTGTCCAGGATTTCGCCCAGCTCGGCTTCGGTCAGGCGTTTGGGGATGCCATGGCGCTGCGCCATTTCCATCGGTACATCAAGGGCAATTGCCGCGTCGCGTCTGCTAATCATCACAGTCAACGATACGGGACCGCGCCAAACCAGCTAAGCGGTAAACGAACGACGACGGCGGCACCGCGCCTGGGGGAATTTTCAGCTAGGAAGCGATGGCGATGCCCAGGGCCGCAGCCGCGAAACCGGCGGCCAGGTTGGCGCCCACGTTGAGGGCCGCTGCGCCGAACCGCGACTCGCTCAGAAGCCGGACCGTCGCCGTCGTCCAAGAGCTGAAGGTGGTCAGCCCGCCGGCGAGCCCGGTGGCGACGGCCAGCTGCCATGCAGTGTCCAAACCGAGCCGCCCGGTAATACCGATGGACAGTCCGATGATGAGGCACCCGCCGACATTGACGATCAGCGTGGCCCACGGCCAGTGCCGGGGCCTACCAGCGGAGTCGACGGCGGCGCGGCGTCCCGCCCGGTGGGCGAACCAGCTGTCGACGGCGAAGCGCAACAGGGCGCCGGCCATCCCGAATACTCCCACGAGGACAGCAGTCATCATGAGACCACCGTCAGCCGGTCAGCCACCAGCCGCCCCGTCCGCCAGCCGCCAGCCGCGGCACCCAGACCGAGCAGAAGGGACAGCGCGAGGTAGGAGATCCACACGGGATGCCCGCCCGCCCGGGCCAACTGGTCCACGGAGAACACCACCGCAGAGAACGTGGTGAACGAGCCCAGCAGGCCCGGCCCCAGGCCCGCGCGAAGCCAGAAAGCCGTGGCCGGCCTGGCGATCCAGAGCGTTGTGAGAACGGCCAGCACGAAACTCCCCGTCACGTTGATGCCCAGCGTGGTCCAAGGGACCTGGCCGGCTGATTCAGGGAAAACCAGTCCCAGGCCGTAGCGGAGTTCCGTGCCGGCAAATCCACCCAAAGCAACTGCCAGCCATGCCCGCCAGTCAGGCATTCCGGCGATTCTCATGAGGCAGGTACAAGGACACAGCCCGCGTGGGCGTGGTCACTGTGAACCCACAGCGCCGCCGTCACTTCATCCGCCAGATCGTAATCCCGGCTCCTGCCGGCGTGGCGGATCCGCACCATCAGGGCGCCGCCAAACGGCCTGCGCCCCAGGACCTCCACCTCGGCGTCGAGGTCTATTTCCTCCGCCGCCAGGTATCGCAGCAGGTCCGGATTCTCGTCGCTGATGCGCGTGATCCTGCCAGTGTGGCCCTCATCGAGTTCAGCCAACAGGTGGGCGGGAGGCAACAGCACCGTGCCGTCTGCCGAGGGGATGGGGTCGCCATGCGGGTCCCGCTGCGGGTTGCCCAGCTTGGTGGCCATCCGCTCAATGAACGTGTCAGACACCGCATGCTCGAGCAGTTCGGCTTCATCATGGACTTCGTCCCAGCTGTAACCGAGCTCCTGCACAAGGTAGGTTTCGATCAGGCGGTGGCGGCGCACCATGGAAAGCGCAAGCCGAACGCCGGCAGGTGTCAGGGTGATGGCGCTGTATGGTTTATGGTCCACCAGCCCCTGGTCCTTGAGCTTGCGCACCATTTCCGAGACCGATGAGTTCGCAACGCCCAGGCGCTGTGCCAACTGCGAGGACGTGATGGGTTTGGCCTGCCACTCCGTAAAGCCGTATATGACCTTGACGTAGTCCTCGATGGAGGAGGAGGGCGCGCTGGTCTTCACCCCCCAAGCCTACCTGCTGGCGGGCATCACACCCTGGCTGCCCGCCATGTCAGGGTCAGATACGGCAGGCTGATGTCTTCGTCGGCATCGTGTCCCAGATGTTCGTGGAGATACCAGTCGAGGTTGGCCAAGACCTTGCCGCGGATTGCCTCCGTGGCACGCAGGTAATAGCTGCGGGACATCGTCAGCTCCATGATGTCCGCAGTGCTCAGGCTGTCCTCCCACCGGGTGACATGACTCTCGAGGCCTTCAAACCCGGGCCCCACTACCGGCCGGAAACCAGGCTTGTACACATCGCCTGCGTGCATGATGCGGGATAGCCGGTGAACCCAGGGAATGGACGTGTCGAGCTGGTTCCAGATCAGCCCCAGCGTTCCACCGGGCCGAAGGATCCGTGCCAGTTCCGTGCTAGCGGGCAGCGGATCGCACCAGTGCCACGCCTGCGCAACGCTGACGACGTCGAACGCAGAGTCCGGGAGCCCTGTCGCCTCTGCTGTCCCTTGGATTATGGACACCTCAGGGTATTGGGCGCGCAGCTGTTCAAGCATGTCCCCGGAGGGGTCCACCGCTGAGACCGTGAGGCCGCGTTCCAGCAGGAGGGCGGTGAACTTGCCCGTGCCGGCGCCGACGTCCACGGCGTCCCTGGCCCCGGCCGGGATCAGCCAGTCCGCTGATTCGCCGGGGTAGCCGGGGCGTACCCGCTGGTAGTGTTCCCCGCCAGCCTCGAAGCTCTGGCCGAGCTCCCGGCGGCGGCTGTGGTCAAGCCTGGGGCCACCCCGTGCCACGTGCGGCCTCCTTCAACTGATGCCCATGGGTATCCTTCGAATTTACCGCATGGGACCGCAGCCGCCTGATCGTGGCCTGCTGATCAGGAAAGCTCAGTCATCAAGGCACGGTGCCGCACCGGCGGTGCCGGGTGTGTTCGGCGCCCACTCCGGGTACGTGCGGGTGTCGTTGGCCGGAACCCAGCGACCTGAATCCACCACGTAATCCCAACCGAGGCCCGTGCTTCGGAGCTGCTCAATGCCGGCCAGCAGTCGCTGTGCGTCCTCAAGCCGGGACCCCACTCCAAAGCTCGCCCGCAGCGATCCCGAGGGAAGTCCGAGGCGCTTCAGCAGCGGGTGCGCGCAGAAGCGGCCATCCCGGAGGCCGACGCCGTGCTCGGCCGAAAGATAGGCAGCCACCAGTCCCGCATCGTAGCCGGCAACTGAGAAGTTCACGACGCCGATGGTGCCGGTTTCGGCGTCCGTGTCTGAGAAGATCTGGTGGACAGTGACGCCGTCGATTTTCTGCAGTCCTTCCACCAGGAAAGCCCTGATGGCTGATTCGTGGGCGTGCCAGCGTTCCTGATCCAGTGATGCGAGCACCTGGGTAGCGCGGGCCAGCGTGGCCGCACCCAGGACGTTGGGGGAGCCGCCCTCGTGCCGGGCGGGGCCCGTGGCCCAGCTGACGCCGTCGAGCCGTGCCTCACGGACGGCGCCGCCGCCGGCGAGGTGGGGCTTGCCGGCGTCGAGCCAGTCCGTCCGGCCCACCAGCACACCGGCGCCGAACGGGGCATAGAGCTTGTGGCCGGAGAAGACCACGTAGTCGATACTGTCAGCGGTGATGTTGATCCGGCGGTGCGGAGCGAGCTGGGCGGCGTCCACCACAATCCGGGCCCCGAACTCGTGGGCCAAGGTGGCCAGGGTTCTGATGGGGAGAATTTCGCCGGTGACATTGGATGCGCCCGTGACGGCGAGGAGGCTGACGCTTCCCTGCTCAAATTCGGCACGGAGCGCCGCGATGGTCCCCGCGATCGTGTCGGCGGCGACGACGCTGCGGTGCGGGACACCCTGCCACGGCAGGAGGTTGGCGTGGTGTTCGATGTCGAGGTAAAGCACATCGCCGGTTGGCCGTCCATCCGTCAGCGGAAGGCAGCCGGCCAGCAGGTTCAGCGAGTCCGTGGTGTTCCGGGTGAAGATCACGGAGTCGTCCGGGCGGCCGCCCACAAAGCTACGCACGACGTTCCGGGAGTTCTCGTAGACCGAGGTGCTGATCTGCGAGGCATAGCCGGCGCCGCGGTGGACGCTGGCGTAGAACGGCAGGATCTCGTTCAGGTAGGCGGACACCACGGAGAGGGCCGGTGCCGATGCGCCGTAATCCAGGTTGGCGTAACGGATGTGGCCGCCCTGGATCAGCGGCGCCTGGATTTCAGCGCCGGTGACGGCGGACAGGGGGCGCCCGGCGATGGCGAACGGATCGCCGAAAGCGGAGTTGGGTGTGCGAACAGGGGAAACGGCATGGGGGGAGACAGTGGCAGTTGTCACGGAGACCTCACTTTGAAAGGACGCCCGGTGGCCGGGAATCCGCGCTTGCCGGGTCCGTTCCGGACCGGCCTGGTCGTCACCCGGGGCACCCCACCGCGAATGGAGGGTTGCCGGCCAGCAAACCGGGGTTTAGCGCTGGCACTCGTGACCTGTTAAGAGCGTAGGACATCTCCTCGGCCGGGAAAAAGCCCGGACGAATGTTAAGGGCTTTGTTACGCGCATTTGGGTGGTCCCTGCTTTGTCCGAAGATACGACGGCGGACGCCCCCTTGAGGAGGCGCCCGCCGTCGAATGTTCGGAAAAAGGCTCCTGAACCGGACTAGAGGAGATCGTCCAGATCCGGATTCAACCGCTTGAGGACCTCGGAGTGCAGGATGGAGTTCGTGGCCAGGGCGTTGCCGCCGAACGGCCCGTCCACGCCTTCGAGCGAGGTGAAGCGGCCGCCGGCTTCCACCACAATGGGGACCAGCGCAGCCATGTCGTACAGGTTCAGCTCAGGCTCGCAGGCGATGTCCACGGAACCTTCGGCCACCATGCAGTAGGACCAGAAATCGCCGAACGCGCGCGTGCGCCAGACGTCCTCGGTCAGGCCCAGGAAGTCATCGAGGTTGCCGCGCTGCTTCCAGCCGCCCAGGCTCGAATAGGAGAGTGAGGCATCTGACAGCTTGGAGACGTCCGAGACACGGAGCCGGGTGGCGGCCGCGAGCGACCGGCCCATGTAGGCACCGGCGCCTTTGGCCGCCCACCAGCGCTTCCCCAAGGCGGGTGCACTGACCACTCCCACCACCGGTTCGCCTTCGTCTACGAGGGCGATCAGCGTTGCCCAGACCGGAACGCCCCGGACAAAGTTCTTGGTGCCGTCAATCGGATCAATGATCCAGCGTCGGGACCCGTGACCGGAGCTGCCGAATTCCTCCCCGAGCACGGCGTCGCGGGGACGCGAGCGGGAGAGCTGGCCGCGGATGGCTTCCTCGGCGGCTTTGTCCGCGTCGGTGACCGGCGTCAGATCAGGCTTGGTCTCGATGTGCAGGTCCTGTGCCTTGAAGCGGCTCATGGTCTGGTCATCCACGGAATCGGCCAGCACATGGGCCAGGCGCAGGTCATCGTTGTAGCTCGAAGCGGGTTGGATCATGGTTACAAACTACCGTCTTCCGGCTGCTGAGCCGGGGAGGTGGGCGTCCAGCAGCTAGCTGATGCTGCCCAGTTCCTTGGTTTCCTGGCCTTCCAGCCGCGGATCTGCGCCCAGCAGCCGCCTCAGCGATGCGAGCCGGGCCGGTCCGGTTGGGCCCGCGTTGCCGGCGGCCACCCACGCGTCCACTCCGCAGTTGACGGCGGCGGCGTTGTGCTTGCAGCCGCGTTCGCAGGCATCAGTGCCCGGCTCCAGGTCCGGGAAAGACCGCAGGATCCGGTCCGGGTCCACGTGGGCCAGGCCAAACGAGCGGATGCCAGGGGTGTCGATGATCCAGCTGCCCGCCGGGGCGTCGGTCAGTTTCAGGGCCAGGGCCGACGACGACGTGTGGCGGCCGCGGCCCGTCACCGCATTCACGCCGCCAGTGGCACGTTCCGCTCCCGTGAGCGCGTTGACCATGGTGGACTTGCCAACGCCGGAGTGGCCCAGCATCACCGTTACTTTCCCGTCCAGGTGCGCCCGGAGCTGCTCCACCGCATCGCTGTCCAGCCGCGCGGAGAGGCCGTCGTCCGAGCGGGCGTCGATGCCCGAAGCTGCGGAGTCTGCCGTCCGGCTGATGATGACCGGAAAGTCCAGGTGCTCGTAATTCGACAACAGTTCAGCAGGGTCCTTGACGTCCGCCTTGGTGACGAGCAGCAGCGGCTCAATGCCGGCGTCGTACGCGGCCACGAGGGCGCGGTCAATAAAGCCTGTGCGTGGCTCGGGATTGGCGGCGGCCACCACCACCACCAACTGATCAGCGTTGGCCACCACGGCACGCTCAATCGGGTCCGTGTCATCCGCGCTGCGGCGAAGCAGGGTCCGGCGGTCCTGGATCCTGACCAGGCGGGCCAGCGTGTCCGGTTCGCCGGAGACGTCCCCTACGAGGGAGACGAAGTCGCCGGCCACCACGGGGGAACGCCGCAGTTCGCGGGCCCGCGCGGCAATGATGACCCGTTCGTCCCCTGAGCCTTCACCGACAATGGCGGTATACCTGCCGCGGTCAACGGTGATGATGCGGCCGGTGACGGCGTCGTCGTGGCTGGGCCGGTCCTTGGTACGCGGCCGGGAACCCTTCTTGCTCGGCCGGATCCGGACATCGGACTCATCCCAGGAATCAGTGCTGCGCGCCATCGCTGGAACCTTCCGCCACCGCAGCTGCTGATCCGCCCTGGGCGAGCATGTCCGCCCACATCCGCGTGAACTCCGGCATGGTCTTGGCTGTGGTGGCGATGTCTTGGACCTCGATACCGGGTACCGCCAGGCCCAGGATGGCGCCCGCGGTTGCCATCCGGTGGTCGGCGTAGCTGTGGACGACGCCCGCGTGCAGCTTGGCAGGGCGGATCACCAGGCCGTCGCTGGTCTCCTCGGCATCGCCGCCGAGCCGGTTGATTTCGGTGACGAGTGCTGCGAGCCGGTCTGTCTCGTGGCCGCGCAGGTGAGCGATGCCGGTCAACGTTGAAGGACCGCTGGCCAGGGCACAAAGCGCCGCGACGGTAGGGGCAAGTTCGCTCGTTTCGGCAAAATTGCCACCCTTGATCTCAGGTCCGCCGGTAACAGTCAGGACACCGTCAGCCATGCTGACTTCCGCGCCCAGTTCCGCGAGGATGCTTCGCCACAGATCTCCCACCTGCGTGGTTCCTTCGGGCCAGTCCGGAACCCGCACCGTTCCTCCCGTGGCCAGTGCAGCGGCCAGGAAGGGGCCAGCGTTGGAGAGGTCCTGTTCAATGCGCCGGTCAAACGCGCGGATGGGTCCGGGCGCCACCACCCAGTGGTTGGGCACCGAGTCATCAACTGCCACGCCTACACCCCGGAGCACTGCGACTGTCATGTTGATGTGGTCCAGGCTGGGTACGGGTTTTCCAACGTGCTCAAGGTGGAGTCCCTCAGTGAACCTCGCACCCACCAACAGGAGCGCGGAGACAAACTGTGACGACGCGCTGGCGTCGATCACCAGGTGGCCGCCCCGGACTTCCCCGGTGCCCTCAACGCTGAACGGCAGCGAAGAGGGGGTGCCGCCGTCGTCCGTTGTCACTGTTACGCCGAGCCCCTTCAGCGCCTCGATGATGGTGCCCATGGGGCGCTTCCTGGCATGGGGATCGCCGTCGAAGTCGCTCACGCCGTTCCGCAGTGCCGCAAGCGGCGGGACAAAACGCATCACGGTTCCTGCCAGCCCGCAGTCGATGCGCGTCCGTGACGACGGCGCCTCCTGGCTCAAGGGAACGACCTCGAGGTCCGGCCCGAAGGCGCCGTCGCCGGGCACCTCGGTGATGGTGGCACCCAGCTGGCGGAGCGCATCAATCATCAGGGCGGAATCCCGGGAGTGCAGGGGGGCCCTGAGCCGTGACGGGCCGTCGGCCAGCGCGGCGAGCACCAGGAATCGGTTGGTCAGGGATTTCGAACCCGGCACTGTGACAGTGGCGTTGATCGGCCGGCCGGCGAAGGGGGCCGGCCAGTGCGGAACAGTATCGGGGGCGGTGGCGGAAGCTGCGGGGGTGGAACCGGTCATCCGTCCTTACGCCCCCGTTGCCTGCTCCACGGCACGGCGGACTGCCTTGTCCGCCTTATGGAGCTGTTTGCCGGTGGTCTTTTTGGCATCCGCGGCGATGTGCTCGGCACGCCAGGCGAGGCCCGGCTTGCCGGCGGTGTCAACTGATGCGAGAAGAGCTCCGCCGCTGAGTGAGACGTTCTTCAGCAACTGGTTCCGCCGGGCCTCACGGCCTGCTTTGGTGCTGACATCGGCGCTGCGCCATTCCACGAAGGTGTTCAGGAGCGAGATGACTGTCAGTACCGTTGCCGAGAGACGGCTGAACTTGCCTAGGCCGAACAGCACCCCGGCGCCAACCTGCGTTCCGCCGATTACCCGTGCCAGCGTCCGCTCGTCGGCCCGGAAGGGCAGCGATGCTGCTGCTTTCTTCAGGAGCGGCGAAAGCTGCTGGGCGGTGTCGTCGGCATTCTTGAGCTTGTCCAGCCCGGCGGCGACGAAACTCGAGGCAAGCATGGGACGGGCGAGATTACGGACAAAGGACATGGATTTCCTCCTGGCTGGACGAACCGCGTCGAATGCGGCGAAGTCGGTTCTAGTCTTGCACTTTTGGGGAATATTTGCCTGCCACGTGGGGTTATGGATTGCGGGTCCGTCGAACGTTTGGCGGCCCGAAGAATTGACCGGCAACGAATTGCCGCCAGAGATACGCGCCTCTTCCTCAGTGGCCAGTGCTTGGAACTGGCTTTACTTGGAGTGGCCTGACACAGAGTGGAGTTGCCCTTGAGATCGCTGTTGGACGGGATGGACTCTTCAGGCCCCGTAGTACTGCATACTCTGGAATCCGATCCTCCGGAGTACGGAACACCGCGCGCCAAAGCCGTCACAGTAGACTTGAACTCAATGAGCACCCTGGATCCGGCCGTTGAGGCCATGTATGAGGCCTCCGGACGCGAAGCCAAAGCGAGCAACAACGCCCAGCGTGGAGCTGCCGGGACGGGCACAGCCGGGTCTGAAGCGGAGGTGCCTGAAGCCGCAGTGCCTGACGCAGGGCCGGAAGCCGCAGTAACTGAAGCCGCAGTGCCGGAAACGGATGCGTCGGAAACGGACGCGCCGGGTTCGGCCGAGCAGGCCGTGGATGTGGCCACGGAATCAACCGAAGAACGCCGGATCCGTTTTGAGCGCGACGCCATGCAGTATGTGGACCAGCTCTACTCGGCGGCCATGCGGATGGCCCGGAACCCCGCGGACGCGGAGGACCTGGTGCAGGAGGCCTATACCAAGGCGTTTTCGGCCTTCCACCAGTACAAGCCCGGCACCAACCTCAAGGCCTGGCTGTACCGGATCCTGACGAACACGTACATCAATCTTTACCGCAAGCGGCAGCGTGAGCCGCTGCAGTCGAACTCGGACAGTATCGAGGACTGGCAGCTTGCCCGGGCGGAGTCGCACACTTCCCGCGGACTTCGGTCGGCGGAGGCGGAAGCGCTGGACCACCTGCCTGACACAGACGTCAAGCGCGCTTTGCAGGCCATTCCGGAGGAGTTCCGGCTGGCGGTGTACTTCGCCGACGTCGAGGGCTTCGCGTACAAGGAAATCTCGGACATCATGAACACGCCCATCGGCACGGTGATGTCCAGGCTCCACCGCGGCCGGAAGATGCTGCGGGACATGCTGGCGGAATACGCCGCCGAAAGAGGATTCAAAGGTGCCGTCGAATCACAGGACACGGCGGCAAATACAAAACAGGAGAACCGGAAATGAGCGACTGCCAAGGATTGGGCGACTGCGATGATACGCGGATGCAGCGCATCTACGAGTACCTCGACGGAGCGCTGACCCGCGAGGACATCACGGAGATCAAGCACCACCTTGATGAATGTCCTGACTGCACCGAGCAGTACGACCTCGAGTGCGTGATCCGCAAGGTGGTCAAGCGCTCATGTACCGAGGCCGCCCCGGCGAACCTGAAGAATGCCATCCTGGACCGGATCCACGCCATCCGCCCGGTGGACGCCTGACGCGCCTGATTCAGCAGCAGAACCAAAGACGAAGGACCCCGGATGCCGTGTGGCTTCCGGGGTCCTTCGCTTAAACCGATATTCCAAGCTGTTGCTTAGGCGTTGGGGCGCTTGCCGTGGTTCGCGCCGCCACGCTTACGGTCACGACGTTTGCGTGCACGTTTGCTCATAGCTGGCCTCCTTAAATGTTGGTACTCAAAAGAGCTGCCCTCAAGTCTCCCACACCATGGGACAGGCCGTGAAACCGGACGCGCTCATGGACGGTTGCGCGGCGGCTCAGCCGGGCAGCGAGTTGCGGATGGAGATACGCGCCTGGTCCAGCACCGTTTTGACCGTTTCAAGAGTCACGGGGCTCAGTGGCTGCCGGCTCGCGTGCAGGCGGAGCTCTACCCGGAGATCGTCTCGGAATGCCTGCAGCAGCATTTCGGCCTCCTTGAGTTCGCGGATCCCTTCGGTTGGCTGCCGGCCGATATTCCTGAAGTCGGCGGCCCGCGCGGTGGAACGGGCCGCCTCGGCCGTCGCCGCCAGGTCTGCGCGCAGCCCCCGCATGTTGGCGCGGACGTCCTCGCGCAGATTGTCGGCCAGACGGCGGACAGAGGCGGAAATGTCATTTTCGACGCCGGCGAGCTCGTCCCTGCGCTTGTTCAGCTCTGCGAGCCCGGCCTCCGTGATGCGGTAGTTGGTGCGGCGGCCTGCTGTTTCGGTAACCACCAGCCCCTCTTCCTCAAGCTTGCCCAGCCTGGGATAGATGGTGCCGGCGCTGGGGGAGTACGTGCCGCCGAACCGCTCGCTTAACGCCTTGATCAGGTCGTAGCCATGCTTTGGCCCGGACTCGAGCAGGGCCAGCAGGTACAGCCGCAACGCACCGTGGGCGAATACCGGAGGCATCAGTGTGCTGCTTCCGGGTCTTCGGCTTCCCCGTTCCGCGCCGGCTGGCCATGGAAAATGGACGTCTTGCCGGATACGGAGTTGGTACGGACCAGCATGAGCTTGCCGTCCGGTCCGGCAATTGTCTCCAGCTTGCCGCCGGGCTGGGTGTACTTCTGGTCGTCGATAACCACCACGCCGCCGCCGGCTGACTTCGCCACGATGTCCACCCCGACGTCGTGCGGCAACCTGATGGTGAGATCGCCCGACACCGAATTGGCGCCGAAGTCGTTGGTGAAGCTGAGCAGGTCAAAACTCATGTCGCCACTGACGGTGTTGGCCCGTATGTTGGTGAAATGGCCGGACGCTGTAACCTCGCCCGAGACACTCTTGGCGGTCAGGACGCCGTCGTGGTTTCGCACGATGACTTCGCCGCTGACGGTGTTGACGTGCAGGTCCCCGGAAGTGCCGTCCGCCATGACGGAGCCCGAGACTGTATTGAGCCGGGTGTGCCCACTGATGCCCGAAACCAGTCCGTCGCCGCTGACCGTGCCTGCTTCCACATCAATGCCGGCGGGCAGGGCGATGCTGATGACGGCCGAGTTGTTGCTGTTGTGGTTGACCGTTCCCATCAGGTTCTTGAACCACCCCTGCGGGCCGTGCAGTTGGTGGCGGACCTCAAGCCGGCCATCGGTCAGCGACACCGCGACAGGATCGCCGTGGACGTCCGTGATCTCCACCCGGGCGACGTCCTCCGAGTGGGTGACGACGTCGAACCTTCCGCGGACCATGCCCAGCTTCAGTGACTTAACGGCGTCCAGATCAATGGTCTGCGGACCTGTGACGGTCCAGTTGTTCTCCGGCATGAATCCTCCAAGACCGCGATATATCGTGACTGATAAACCCAAGATACTCCCCAGTACATTTCGGGTCAAGATATATCGCGAACAGACGCTCTCGCACTTACTGCGCGTTTTCCGGCAACGCTCTGTCGCGCTGAACTGGTCCCGAGAAGTTGGACTGGCTAAATGAGATCCTAAGCTGCTAGGGCTTGGGCTCGGTATTGCACCGGGCTTAGGCCTTCGAGCTTTGTGGAGATTCTTTTGGTGTTGTACCAGTGGATGTAGTCCTTGATTGCAGCTGCCAGTGCGTCGGTGTTGAGGAAGCGGACGCGGTGGAAGAGTTCTTCCTTGAGGTGACCGAAAAAGTTCTCCATGACGGCGTTGTCGTAGCAGTTGCCCTTGCAGGACATCGACTGGACCGCGCCGGCGCCCTCGATCAGGGTGCGCCAGGAGGCGTGGCGGTACTGAAAACCCTGGTCCGAGTGCACCAGCGGCTGCTGACCGGGCTGCAGGCAGGTCAGAGCCTCACGCAGGGAATCGTTGGTGAGCGCCAGGTTCGGCGACAAGCCCACCGTATAAGAAATGATCTGCCGGTCGAAGAGGTCCATGACCGGTGAGAGGTAGAGCTTCCGGCCGCCGACGTTGAACTCGGTCACATCGGTAACCCACTTCCGGTTCGGCGCATCAGCCTCGAACTCCCGGTTCAGCACGTTGGGCGCTACCGCGCCCTGTTCGCCCTTGTAGGAGTTGTAGCGCTTCCTGCGCCGGACCTTGCAGACCAGCTGCAGTGAGCGCATCAGCTTCAACACGGTCTTCTTCGCGACCGTCCACCCTTGATTGAGCAGCTCCGTATGGACCCGCCGGTGCCCATAGCGGCCATGGTTCGTCTCGAAGACCTCGGTGACCGCCGCTTTGAGCTTCCCTTTCGGGTCGGGCGCCTGGAGCCGGGCCTGGTGATAGAAGAACGTAGACCGGGCCAAACCCGCGACCTGCAGCAGGACCGGGAGAGGATAGTCAGCCTTGAGAGAAACGACGGCCTGGACCTTTACCGTCGTCCCTGTTCCCTCAAGGCCCGCAGTTTTCCCAGATACGCCACCTCAGCGCGCAACCGCTCATTCTCCCGCCGCAACCGCTCAAGCTCGGGCAACTCCGCAGGCGGCGGGGAATCGGGCTTCCGCGGTCTGCCTCCAGGCTTAGGCCGTAACCCGTCCTCACCTTCGAGCCGATACGCCCGGACCCACTTCTGCAGCAGCTCACGCGAGGCCAGACCTGCCTCGACTGCAAGATCGGGGCCGGTCTCGCCCGCGAGGAACCGCTCGACCAAGGCGAGCTTGAACTCGAAAGAGTATGACCTCGCCGGCCTGCTCACCAGCACTCCTTGCCCATGAATCCTCCACCGCCCATACAGTGCCCTGACCGGCACACGAGGCGCATCGAGCGACCGAGCCGCCGACATGTACCCGACACCCTTCTCAAACAACGCTACAGCCGCCGCGCGCTGAGCCTCAGACAATGAACTACGTGCATGCATAAAACTGCTCCCCGGAAGTCCGAACTGAATTTCTCAGTCCAACTTCCGGGGAGCAGTTCACGCGGTGACAGAGGGTTGCACGTTTGGCTGCAGCAAGTGAGAGAGGGTTGGTGGCCTACTCCGGTGTCGCGAGCCCCAGCCACTGGAACCAGCCGCGGTGGAGGACCAGCCACGCCATGAGGCCATAGCCGGCCTGTCCGGGGGTGCCGGCGTTCGCCGCCAGGTCCTGGCGCCACTGTTCGTGGTTCAGCAGCGGGGAGAACGTGTCCACGTAAAGGTGCTTGCGCCGCGTGGTGACGTCCGCGAAGGCTGTGTTCAGCTCGGCGAGGCGGCGGTTCTGTTCGGGGTCCAGGGTGGGCGGCGGACCCACCACGAACACCTCGATCCGGTTCTGCGAGGCGGTGTCGAGGATGTTGGCCAGGTTCAGGCGGCTCCGGGCAGTGGACAGGCCGAACTCGATGTCCCGTCCGGAGAGTCCGATCACCAGGCGGTTCTCGTGGTCGTTGCCGAACCGCCGCCCTGCCTCCTCCAGCCACCGTGCAGCCAGGCCTTCCGTGCCCTCCTGGGGACAGGGGAGGGCATAGCTTTCCAGCGCCATGCCGTCCTGCGGAGTGCGGGCCAGTACGCGGCCCAGCCAGCCGAGCGCCCTGGGATCGCCCAGCCCGGCCAGCAATTCATCTCCTACAGCTGCGAGTCGCAGCTTCCTGTCTTCCACAAGTCCCTCTTTACGTCCGTGCCGGCTGGGGTCAGCCGGCATGTCTATGATCCACCCATTAAACAGAACTGCCCGGCCGGAGTCTGGTATTTCGACGTCCGGCCGGGCAGCCACCGTGGCTACTTCCGTGCAAATGCCTGCTTCAGGAGGGAATCCTGCTCGGCAGCGTGGCGCTTCATGGATCCCGCAGCGGTGGAGGCCGATGCAGGACGCGACACGAGCCGGACCGGGCGGTCCAGCGCGGTCGGCAGGTGGAGGCCCATGAACGGCCACGGACCCTGGTTGGCGGGCTCGTCCTGCGCCCAGATAACCTCGGCGTTCGGGTACTTTGCCAGTTCGGCCGCAATTTCCGCCTGCGGCAGCGGGTAAAGCTGCTCCACACGGACAATCGCGGTGGTCTTGTCATCGGTCTTCTGCCGGGTGGACAGAAGGTCGTAGTACAGGCGGCCCGAGACCAGCAGCACGCGTTCGACGGCGTTGGCCGCCAGCTGCTCATGGTCACCGATCACGGGGCGGAAGGCGCCGGTCGTGAAGTCTTCGACGGACGAAGCGGCAGCCTTGAGGCGCAGCAGCTGCTTCGGCGTGAACACGATCAACGGCTTCCGCGGCCGGCTGTACGCCTGGCGGCGCAGCAGGTGGAAGTGTGATGCGGCCGTCGTCGGGTTGGCCACAATCATGTTCTCTTCGGCACACATCAGCAGGAACCGTTCGATCCGCGCGGAGGAGTGGTCCGGTCCCTGGCCTTCGTAGCCGTGCGGCAGCATCAGCACGAGGGATGAACGCTGGCCCCACTTCTGCTCGGCCGAGGAGATGAATTCATCGATGATGGTCTGCGCGCCGTTGACGAAGTCACCGAACTGCGCCTCCCACAGGACCAGCGCGTCCGGCCGCTCCACGGAGTAGCCGTATTCGAAGCCCATTGCAGCGTATTCGGACAGCAGGGAGTCGTAGATCCACAGCTTGGCCTGGTTGTCGGAGAGGTGGCCCAGGGGCAGCCACTCGTTGCCGTTGGCGCGGTCGTGGAACACGGCGTGCCGCTGGACGAAGGTGCCGCGGCGGGAGTCTTGGCCGGCAAGCCGGACAGGCACGCCCTCCATGATCAGCGAGCCGAAGGCTGCGATCTCGCCAAAGCCCCAGTCGATGCCGCCTTCGCGGGACATCTGTTCGCGCTTTTCGAGGAGCTGCTTGAGCTTGCCGTGGACGGTGAAGTCCTCGGGGATCTCGATGTGGGCGTGCCCGATCCGGGCCAGCGTCTCCGGGGAGATGGCAGTGGAGACCGGAGCATTGGAGCCGGAGTCGGACTGCTGGGCGATGGGACGCTCCAGGTCCGAGACGGCAGCGGAGTCCGCGGTGATGATCGGAATCGGCGAGGTCTGGGCAGCATGTGTCTCGGCGAACACCCGCTCCAGACGTTCCTGGTAGTCGCGCAGCAGCTGCTCTGCTTCTTCCTCGGTGATGTCGCCGCGGCCGATCAGTGCCTCGGTGTACAGCTTGCGGACGGAGCGCTTGGCTTCGATCAGGTTGTACATCATGGGCTGGGTCATCGAGGGATCGTCACCCTCGTTGTGGCCGCGGCGGCGGTAGCACACCATGTCGATCACCACGTCCTTGTGGAAGCGCTGGCGGAACTCGTAAGCGAGCTGCGCGATGCGCACCACGGCTTCGGGATCGTCGCCGTTCACGTGGAATACCGGCGCCTGGATCATCTTGGCAACATCAGTGGAGTACGTGGAAGAGCGCGACGACGACGGTGCCGTGGTGAAACCGACCTGGTTGTTGACCACAACGTGGATGGTGCCGCCCGTGCGGTAGCCACGGAGCTGGGAGAGGTTCAGTGTCTCGGCAACCACGCCCTGGCCCGCAAACGCAGCGTCGCCGTGGACCATGATGGGCAGGACCGGGAAGGCCTCGCCCTGGTCCAGGCGGTCCTGCTTGGCGCGGACGATGCCTTCGAGCACAGAATCAACTGCCTCGAGGTGGGACGGGTTGGCGGCGAGGTAGACCTTGGTCTCGTTGCCGTTCTCCGAAGTGAACGTACCCTCGGTGCCGAGGTGGTACTTCACGTCGCCGGAGCCCTGCACCGAGCGGGGATCCTGGGTGCCTTCGAATTCGCGGAACACCTGGGCGTAGGTCTTGCCGGCGATGTTGGTGAGGACGTTCAGACGGCCGCGGTGGGCCATGCCGATCGCGACCTCGTCCAGGCCGTCGTCGGCGGCGTCGGAAATGATGGCATCGAGCAGCGGAATCAGGGATTCGCCGCCCTCGAGCGAGAAACGCTTCTGGCCGACGAACTTGGTCTGCAGGAAGGTTTCGAACGCTTCGGCTGCGTTCAGCCTGGACACGATGCGCAGCTGCTCTTCACGGCTGGGCTTCGAGTACGGGTGCTCCAGCTGGTCCTGGAACCACTTGCGTTCCTCCGGCTCCTGGATGTGCATGTACTCGATGCCGGTGGTGCGGCAGTAAGCGTCACGGAGCACGCCCAGGATGTCGCGGAACTTCAGCATGGGTGCGCCGCCGAAGCCGCCGGTGGGCCACTCGCGGTCCAGGTCCCACAGCGTCAGGCCGTAAGTGAGGACATCTAGGTCGGGGTGCTTGCGCTGGACGTACTCCAGGGGATCGGTGTCAGCCATCAGGTGGCCGCGCACGCGGTAGGAGTGGATGAGCTGCTGGATCCGGGCGACCTTGTTGATTTCGTCAGCTGGATCGACCTGCAGGTCGGGGCTCCAGCGGACCGGCTCGTACGGAATGCGGAGGGACTCGAAGATCTCGTCGTAGAAGTTCTGCGCGCCCAGCAGCAGCTGGTGTACGAGCTTGAGGAACTCGCCGCTGCCTGCACCCTGGATGACGCGGTGGTCGTAGGTGGAGGTCAGCGTGAGGACCTTGCTGATGGCGTTGTGCGCGATGATTTTCTCGCTGGCGCCCTGGAACTCGGCCGGGTAGTCCAATGCGCCGACGCCGATGATTGCGGCCTGGCCCTTGGAGAGGCGCGGCACGGAGTGGACAGTGCCGATCCCACCGGGGTTGGTCAGCGAAACCGTGGTGCCCTGGTGATCGTCAGCGGTCAGCTTGCCGGCGCGGGCACGCTTGATGAGGTCTTCATAGGTGTGCCAGAACTCGGAGAAATTGAGGGTCTCCGCCTTCTTGATGTTCGGAACCATCAGCAGGCGCGTGCCGTCAGGCTTGGGCATGTCGATGGCAATGCCGAAGTTCACATGGGCGGGCTGGACGGCGACCGGCTTGCCATCAATCTCGTCGTAGTAGACGTTCATCGACGGGAACTGCGACAGGGCCCGGATGACGGCGTAGCCGATCAGGTGGGTGAAGGAAACCTTGCCGCCGCGGGCGCGGGCCAGGTTCGAGTTGATGACCACCCGGTTGTCGATCAGCAGCTTGGCCGGAATGGCCCGGACGCTGGTGGCCGTGGGGACCTCAAGGCTGGTGACCATGTTGGTGGCAATGGCCTTCGCCGGGCCGCGAAGAACGGAAACGACGTCCTCTTCAGGAGCCGTGGGTGCCTTGACGTTCTTGGGCAGCTGCGCGGGGATCGGCGGCGTGCCGGTGCCTGCCTCGGTCTTCTTTGCGCCGTCGCGGGCGACCGTGGCCGGGGCCTTTTTTACCGGTGCAGGGGCGGCCGGAGCCGCCTGGGCGGCTGCCGGGGCCGGTGCCGCGTGCTTCGCCGGGGAGGGCGCAGCCGCAGGAGGGGCCGGCGGCACGGCAGGCATCTCACGGGTGGCGGGGTTGGCTACGGCAGTTGCCGTGCTCCCATTGGAGTTGGAGGAAGATCCGCTGCCTGAGTCGAAGGATTCGAACAGGGGCCACCACTTGGCATCCACGGTGTTCTTGTCCTTTTGATACTGCTCGTACAGTTCATCGACGAGCCACTCGTTTCCGCCAAATTCCTCGGGTAGACGGTGGCTAGGCTGCTCTGGCACTTGAAATACGCCTCTTCCATGAGTTTGATTTCTCTCTGGTCGCCAAGGTGCCGCAGCACAACATTCGAACCAGTCTCTGCGTCCTCTGAACCCAGACCTTTGCCAGTCTAATGAGCATCCTGTGTTAACTGCCAATAAGGGTGACCCAAATCATGGAATGACGTCCGGAAGCCCAATTGTGGCGCGCCGGGCACACCCGCCAGGGCCTTTTTCGAGGACAGGGACGGGCCAATCCGCTCCTGTAGACTGTGATCCTTATGGACAGTAAATCTAGGTGCCGGCCTGGGGGCTGTCAGCGGAGCGTAAACAGCAGCGCCGCGCAGTCCACCCGCAGAGCCGGCAAACCCCGTTCACGCGCCCATCACTCTCCCTCGGTTCATGCCGGCAGAGCCTCTGTGGAAACATCATCGGCCCCGGCCGACCATCCTCCGCCTGGCAGCATTCCCCGGACTCCGGCCATTTTGGCGGGATGCTGAATGGAGTGGTTGCTCCTCGCGGCAGGCTTCCTGCTGATCGCCGGCACCGGTTTCTTCGTCGCCGTCGAATTTTCCCTTATTGCTCTTGACCAGGCCACTGTCCAGCGTGCCATCGACAACGGTGACACCGGAGCTGTACCGCTCCTGAAGTGCCTCAAGTCCCTCTCAACCCAGCTTTCCAGCTGCCAGCTCGGCATCACGCTCACCACGTTGCTGACCGGTTACGTGATGGAACCGTCCGTGGGCCGGCTCCTCGAAGGTCCGCTGGCCGCCGTCGGCATCCCCGAAGTGGCTGCCGCATCCATTTCCCTCGTCATCGCCATGGCGCTGGCCACGCTGCTGTCCATGCTGCTCGGCGAACTGGTGCCCAAAAACATGGCCATCGCGCTCTCCTTTCCGGTGGGCAAAGCGCTGGCGCGGCCACAGCTGGTTTTTACGGCGATTTTCAAGCCCGCCATCGTGGTGCTCAACGGCTTCTCCAACAAAGTACTGAACATCTTCGGTCTTGAAGCCAAGGAAGAGATTTCCGGTGCCCGGACGCCCGCCGAGCTTGCCTCCTTGGTGCGGCGCTCCGCCGCCATGGGAACGCTCGACGCCGGCACGGCCAACTTCGTGGCGCGGACGCTGAACTTTTCGGCGCGGACGGCCGCCGATGTCATGACGCCGAGAATCCGCGTTGAAACCATCGACGCCGACCAGCCGGTCTCGGAAATCCTGGACGCCGCGCGGCGCACCGGGTACTCCCGTTTCCCTGTTATCGGCGAGTCCTCCGACGACATCAAAGGCCTGGTCCACGTCAAAAAAGCCGTTGCCGTGCCCTGGGACCGCCGGGCCAACCTGGAGGCCGGTGCCATCATGACCGATGTCCTCCGGGTGCCGGAGACCATCCACCTTGATGCCCTCCTGGCCGAACTGCGGGAAGGAAACCTCCAGCTCGCGGTCGTACTCGATGAATACGGCGGAACGGCTGGCATCACCACCCTTGAGGACCTCGTGGAGGAAATCGTGGGTGAAGTGGCCGACGAACATGACAAGGTCCGCCCGGGCCTGCTCCAAAGCGCCTCGGGTGACTGGTACTTTCCCGGACTGCTGCGTCCTGACGAGCTTTCCGAACAGATTCCCGGCCTCACCGTTCCGGACGAGTCTGCCTACGAAACCGTCGGCGGGTACGTCATGAGCGAGCTGGGCCGCATCGCCCTCGTGGGCGACACCGTCCCTGTTGGCGGGGGAAGCCTGAGCGTGACAAGAATGGACGGCCGAAGGATCGACAGAATCTGCTTCCACCCGGTCTCGCCCGAACCAGAGCCCGCTCCGGATGACAGGAGCGCACGATGAGTGACTGGGCCGGAATTCTCTGGCTGATAGTCCTCCTGCTTGGCAACGCGTTTTTTGTCGGCGCCGAGTTCGCGGTGATGTCCGCGAGGCGCAGCCAGATTGAACCCCTTGCCGACGCCGGTTCCAAACGGGCGCAGACAACCCTGCGGGCCATGGAGAACGTTTCGCTGATGCTGGCCTGCGCGCAGCTGGGCATCACCGTATGTTCCCTGCTGATCCTGCAGGTGGCCGAACCGGCCATCCATCACCTGATGGCTGCGCCGCTGGAAGCCGTGGGGCTGCCAGTGGAGGTCGCCGACGTCGCAGCCTTCGCCATCGCCCTGATGGTGGTGACCTTCCTCCATGTGACCTTCGGGGAGATGGTGCCGAAAAACATCTCGGTATCCGTGGCTGACAAGGCCGCACTGCTCCTGGCTCCGCCGCTGATGTTCGTGGCAAGGCTGGTCAACCCGGCCATCGTGGCGCTGAACTGGTCTGCGAACCACATCCTCAAGCTGCTCCGGATTGAGCCCAAGGATGAAGTGAACTCGTCTTTCACGTTGGAGGAAGTCCAGTCGATCGTTCAGGAGTCCACCCGCCACGGGCTGGTGGATGACGACCAGGGGCTGATCACCGGCGCGCTCGAGTTCTCGGAATATACGGCATCGAACATCATGGTGCCGCTGGATAACCTGGTGATGCTGAAAGCGGCCACCACACCGGTGGAATTCGAAAAAGCCGTGAGCAGGACGGGGTTCTCCCGGTTCCCCATGCTCGATGACGACGGCATCATCGCCGGCTACCTGCACGTGAAGGATGTGCTGTCGATCCCCGACTCGGACTATCAGCATCCCATCGCCGAGAGCCGGATCCGGTCGCTGGCTAATCTCTCCCTGGACGACGAAGTAGAGACAGCAATGTCGGTCATGCAGCGCACGGGCTCGCACCTTGCCCGCGTGATCGGCGCCGACGGGCAGACGCATGGAGTCCTGTTCCTTGAGGACGTGATCGAGCAGCTCGTGGGCGAGATCCGGGATGCCACCCAGGCGACCGGAATCAGGCGGCTCGGGCAGCCCAATGGTGACTAGAGTGGGCGCCGGCCGGACCCGAGGTCTTTTCTAAATAGGAATCATTCCCATTTAGGGATAGACTCCGTAAAGCAGAAAAGTCCATTCCTGTATTGATTTGAGGTTTCCGTGCGTCACCCCGCCGCCATCCGAACGCCCCTCGCAGCCCTCGCGGGCCTGAGCCTTCTCCTGACGGCCTGCAGCCCGGGCAGCGGGACTGCGCCGCCGTCGGGTTCGGAGACCTCTGCCGGCGCGGTAGACATCGTGGCATCCACCAACGTCTACGCGGACATCGCCAGGCAGGTGGGCGGGGACAAGGTCAACGTCTCCTCCATCATCAACCAGGCCAGCCAGGATCCGCACTCTTACGAGGCAAACGCGCAGGACCGGCTCCTGGTCTCCAAAGCCGATTTGGTGATCGAAAACGGCGGCGGGTACGACGACTTCCTGCACAAACTGGCCGATGACAGCAACATTCCACACAGCAAGATCGTGTCGGCCGTGGAAGTCTCAGGCCTGGCGCCGGAGGAAACCGGCGCCGAGTCGCCGGCCGCCGTCGAATCCGGGGCTGCCAGTGAAACGGATGCAGGGCATGCGCATGACCACGGCGAGTTCAACGAACACGTCTGGTACAGCGTGGACGCGATGGGCAAGCTGGCTGATTCCGTGGCGGCCAAACTGGGCGAACTCGAACCCGCGTCAGCCGCCGTGTTCACGGCAAATGCTGCCACCTTCAAGACCGGGGTGGGCGGCCTGGCCGGCAAGCTTGCGGCGCTGAAGGCCAGCGGTGCAGGTGCACCCGTGGCCGTGACCGAGCCTGTTCCGATGTACCTGCTCGAAGCGGCGGGATTGGAGAATCGGACACCTGCGGACTACACCGCCGCCATCGAAGAAGGCTCCGATGTCCCGCCCGCCGTCCTGAAGGCTGCCACGGACCTGGCAGGATCCAAGGAACTCCGGTTCCTGGCCTACAACTCCCAGACCGAAGGCCCCCAGACCGAAGCCCTGAAGAAGGCGGCGGAAGCGGCCGGTGTTCCCGTCATAGACTTCAGCGAAACCCTTCCGGAGGGCAAGACGTACCTGGAGTGGATGACGGACAATGTTGAGAACGTCGGCAAAGTTTTGGAGAAAAATAGTTGAAACCGGTGGTCAGCCTCCGCGGGGCGTCCCTGCAGTTCGGTAAACGGACGCTCTGGGAGGATCTTGACCTCGACATCAACCCGGGCGAGTTTTTCGCAGTCCTGGGTCCCAACGGCAGCGGAAAGACCAGTTTCCTGAAGGTCCTTCTCGGGCTGCAGGAGCTGCAGTCCGGCCACGCAACACTGGGGGACCGCCCGGTGGAGCGGGGGAGCAGCCTCATCGGCTACATCCCGCAGCAGAAATCATTTGCCCCGGACACTCCCATGCGTGCCAGGGACCTGGTGGGGCTCGGCGTCGACGGACACCGGTGGGGCCTGCGCCTGGGCATGTCCCGGGCAAACCGCAGAATCGACGAGCTGCTGGAACTCGTCGGAGCCACAGACTACGCCAAGGTTCCCGTCGGGATGCTCTCCGGCGGTGAGCAGCAGCGGCTCCGGGTCGCGCAGGCCCTGGCCACCGACCCCAAGGTCCTCCTGTGTGACGAACCCCTGCTATCCCTGGACCTGCATCACCAGCAGGCCGTCAGCGCGCTCATCAACAAGCAGTGCCACGAACAGAACAGCGCGGTGGTGTTCGTCACCCACGAGATCAACCCCATCATCGATTACGTTGACCGGGTGCTCTATCTGGCCGGCGGCCGCTTCAGGGTAGGTACCCCGCAGGAAGTCATGACCACCGAGGTTCTCTCGGACCTGTATGGATCCCACGTGGAAGTCATCCACGCCAACGGGCGCATCGTCGTCGTCGGCCTGCCGGACGCAACCACGCACCACCACGACGTTGTTCCCGTCACGGCCGGCGAGGTGGCCTAATGGACGCGGACAGCATCATCGGTGCGATCTTCAGCTTCGAGAACTACGGGGAACTGCTGGTACTGGTCCAGAACTCCATCTGGGCGGGGGCGGTTCTGGGCGTGCTGGGCGGACTGGTGGGCACCTTCGTAATGAAACGGGACCTGGCGTTCGCCGTCCACGGCATCTCCGAACTGTCATTCGCGGGCGCCGCCTTTGCCCTGCTGATCGGTGCGGACATCGTGTTCGGTTCGCTGATCGGGTCGGTGGCTGCGGCGCTGCTCCTGGGTCTGATGGGGGTCCGGGCCCGGGACAAGAACTCCATCATCGGCGTAATCATGCCGTTCGGTCTGGGCCTGGGCATCCTTTTCCTGTCGCTCTACCAGGGGCGGGCGGCGAACAAGTTCGGCCTCCTGACGGGCCAGATCGTCTCAGTCGATACCGTCCAGCTCCAGGTGCTGGCCGGCGCTGCCGTGGCCGTGATCGCCGCACTCGTCATCATCTGGCGCCCGCTGAACTTTGCCAGCGTTGACCCTGAGCTGGCCGAAGCCCGCGGTGTACCGGTGCGGACCCTCGCATTGATCTTCATGGTGCTGCTGGGCGTCAGTGTGGCGCTGTCCATCCAGGTGGTGGGGGCGCTGCTTGTGCTCGCTCTGCTGATCACCCCGGCCGCGGCCGCGCTGCACGTGACGTCCTCCCCGGTGGCGCTGGTGGTGCTCAGTGTTGTTTTCGCCGTGACGGCCACCGTGGGCGGAATTTTGCTCGCGCTGGGCGGGCGCATCCCGATCAGTCCCTACGTCACCACGCTGTCATTCCTTATATACGTCGTGTGCCGCGTCATCGGGACATTCCGGGCCAGGAAGGGCATCAACGGGCGCCTCGTTCACGCCCAGTGACGGTGGGGGTGTTTCCGTGAGGGCATTTACCAGGCGGTAATTCCCTAGAGCGTGCCGGCGGCCCTGAGCGCCGTGCACTCTGGGCACAGCCCGAAGATCTCCACGGTGTGGGCCACTTCGGTGTAGCCGTGTTCCTGGGCTATCCGGGCTGCCCAGGTTTCCACCGCAGGGGCCTCGACCTCCACGGCCTTCCCGCAGTTGCGGCACAGGAGATGGTGGTGGTGGCCGGTCACTGCGCAGCGCCGGTAGACGGCTTCGCCCTCGCCGTTGCGCAACACATCCACGAGGCCGTCCTCCGCGAGGGACTGGAGGATCCGGTAGGCGGTAGCCAACGACACCGAGACGCCCTGGTTCTGCAGGATGCGGTACAGCTCCTGCGTGCTGACGAAATCGTCCAGCTCGTCCAAAGCGGCGCTGACGGCCAGGCGCTGTTTGGTGACGCGCTGCTCCTTGCCCGGCCCCGTTCCGGAAGCGCCGCCCGCGGATGCAGCGTTCGACGGCGACGCGTCTGCTTTGGTGCCGGACGGCATGGTGGTACTCGCTTCACTGAGGGACGGTGGCAATCATCAAGATTACCAGCCGGTGCTGCCCGGCCGGTTTTCCTTGGACACTCCTGTTTTCCTTGGACAGTCATGGAGCCGGAACCTAGGCTGGCGCTATGAAGCTGACAAAATTCACCCACTCCTGCGTCCGGCTCGAAAAGGACAACCGTGTGATCGTGCTGGATCCGGGGACGTTCTCCGAGACCAAGGAAGCGCTGGCCGGGGCGCACGCCATCCTGGTCACGCACGAACACGGCGATCACGTGGATGTGCCGGCCGTGGTTAACGCCCTCCGCGGCTCAGAGGACCTGGCAGTGTTCGCTCCTGCGGGAGTGGCCACGCACCTGCGTGAGGACGCGCCGCAGCAGGCCGCCCGGATCCACACCGTTGAACCCGGTTCCACTTTTGAGGCAGCCGGCTTCGACATCCGCAGCTTCGGCGGCCAGCATGCGCTCATCCATCCGCACGTGCCCATTGTGGCCAACATCGGCTACCTGGTGGACGGGAACGTCTACCATCCGGGGGACTCCTTCATTGTTCCGGACGGGCTCAATGTCAAGACCTTGCTGGTGCCGCTCCATGCACCTTGGAGCAAGGTCAGTGAGGTGGTGGACTTTGTCATCGCAGTCCGGGCCCCCCAGGCGTTCCAAATCCACGACGGGCTGTTGAACGACATGGGAGTGAAGATCGCAGAGTCCCATGTGGCCCGATTAGGACATAAATACGGCACCGAGTACACCCATCTTGCGGCCGGCGAATCGGTGGAAATCTAGGCGTGCCGGGGAGAACAATGGGTCCACTGATCGATGTACCTGCCCTGGATGCCCGCCTTGCCGCCGGCCAGCCCACTGTTGTGCTGGACGTCCGCTGGGTCCTGGGCGACCCCAATGGCCGGGACCACTACCTGGAGGGGCACCTCCCGGGGCGGTGTTCGTCGACCTTGCCACCGAGCTTGCGGCACCGGCCGACCCGTCCCGGGGAAGGCACCCGCTGCCTTCCGCCGCCGATTTCCAGGAGACCGCCAGGCGCTGGGGAATCAACGACGGCGATGCAGTCGTGGCATACGACAACAACGGGAACATGGCTGCCGCCCGGCTCTGGTGGATGCTCCGCAACGCTGGTTTCGAGGAGGTGTACCTGCTCGACGGCGGCCTGGCCGCCTGGCAGGCCGCCGGACTGGACGTGGACACCGGGCCCGTTGAGGCCGCCGTCGGCAACGTTTCCTTTGAGGCTTCACTCGGTGGCCGCGGCCGGATGTCAGCAATCGGCGCGTCCGGAGCAGCAGGCTGGCCGGCAACCGGCATCCTGCTGGATGCCCGGGCCGGCGAAAGGTACCGGGGTGAGATCGAACCCGTCGATCCGAGGGCCGGCCATATTCCCGGCGCCCTGAGCGCGCCCACAACGGAGAATGTGGACAGGGACGGACGGTTCCTTCCTCCGGACGCGCTGCGGCGCCGGTTTGAGGGTCTGGGAATCACCGGGGACGTTCGGGTTGCTGTCTACTGCGGTTCGGGCGTCACGGCAGCCCACGAGGTTGCCGCCCTCGAAATCGCGGGGTTCCGGGCCGCCCTGTATCCGGGGTCATTCTCGGAATGGTCGAACAATCCCAGGCTCCCCGTGGCCACGGGCAGCGAGCCGATTGGCGATGCCGCGGCCACCGGGGGTAGCGTCGCACTATGACTCCAGGACGACCGGTACCGCCGCCCCTTGCCCGCCCCGTGTTGCCGGCCGAGGCCCCTGCCCCCGATCGCGGCACGGGCGTCCTCGCCGCTGCCTATGGGGCCGTTTCCGGCGAGAGTGGCCTCGTCCCGCTGACCCTGGCACGGCGGGCCCTCAAGGAGGACGACGTCGAGATCGCCATCGAATTCTGCGGCCTGTGCCACTCGGACGTGCACGCGACCCGAGGTGAATGGGGTACCCAGAACTATCCCCTGGTGCCGGGCCACGAAATCGTGGGAACCGTCAGCCGCGTCGGTTCGGCCGTGGATGATTTCTCCCCGGGTGACCGGGTGGGCGTCGGCTGCATGGTTGATTCCTGCCGGGAATGCGAAAGCTGCCTGAACGGTATGGAACAGTACTGCGAAAACGGCATCACCGGGACATACGGGGCCAAGGACCCCCGCAACGGCGACGCCATCACCCAGGGCGGATATTCGTCCTCCGTGGTGGTGGATCGCCGCTACGTGCTCCGTGTGCCCGCCAACCTTGACCCGGCCGCCGTCGCACCATTGCTCTGCGCCGGAGTCACCACCTTCTCCCCGCTCCGGCACTTCGATGTGGAGGAAGGCGACGTGGTGGGTGTGGTGGGCCTTGGCGGCCTCGGCCACATGGCCGTCAAGCTGGCCAAGGCCATGGGCGCGCGCGTGGTGGTCTTCACCACCTCCGAGGCCAAGGTACCGGCGGCATTGGAACTCGGGGCCGACGAAGTCGTCCTGTCCCGGGACGCGGACGCCATGGCCGCCGCGAACCGCAGCATCGACCTCATCATCGACACCGTGGCCGCCCCGCACGACCTGAACCCTTTCTTCCGGACGCTCCGCGTGGACGGCGAGTTGTTCCAGCTGGGGCTCCCGTCCGAGGCCATGCCGCCGGTTGACCCCAGGGCCCTGATCCGCCGGCGGATCTCGTACTCCGGTTCGCTGATTGGCGGGATCGCCGAGACACAGGAGATGCTCGATTTCTGTGCTGAACACGATGTGGTTGCCGACATCGAACTGGTGCGCGCAGACCAGCTCAACGACGCCTATGACCGGATGGTGGCCGGCGACGTCAAGTACCGTTTTGTGCTGGACACCAGCACGCTGCAGGCCCCGGCCAAGGAGGCAAACGCATGAGCACCCTGTTCACCAAGATCATCAACGGCGAGATTCCCGGTCGGTTCGTCTGGCGTGAGCCCGACGTCGTGGCCTTCCTGACAACCGGTCCGCTGGCCGACGGGCACACCTTGGTTGTCCCCACCGAGGAGGTTGACCGCTGGACCGATGCGTCTCCTGAGACGCTCGCCAAGGTCATGGAAGTGGCCCGGCGGATCGGCGCCGTCCAGCTGGACGTCTTCCCGGCCGAGCGGGCAGGACTGATTGTGGCGGGCTACGAAATCAACCACATGCATATCCACGTGTGGCCGTCCAGGAGCATGGCTGACTTCGACTTCGCCTCGGCGGACCAGAACCCGGACCCCGCCGTCCTGGACGCCAACGCGGAGAAGCTCCGCGAAGGTCTGCGGGCTGCCGGCTACGGCGGGTTCGTGCCCGACCGAAACTGATTTAAGCCGGCCGGACAGGCTTAGGGGGCCTCGTGAGGGCTTAGGCCGGCGCGAGGGCTTTGTTGAGCACGGCCCTGATCCGCTTTTCGGAGACGGAGTAGGCGGTTCCGAGTTCGACGGCGAAGAGACTCACCCGGAGCTCTTCGATCATCCAGCGCACCTGCGTCAACTCGGCACCGACCCGCCGGCCGGGGAGCAGCGCCGAGACGGCGTCGTCGTAGTCGTCCTCCAAACGTTGGACAACGGCCATGTTCAGTGCATCGCGCTGGACGTTGCCCGGCAGCCTTTCGAGGCGCTTCTCGATGGCCGCGAGGTATCGGGGGAGCTGGCTCAGCTGCGCGTACCCGGTTTTCGCGACGAAGCCCGGATAGACCAGCTGTTCGAGCTGGCTCTTCACGTCGTTCAGGGCGCTGATCAGCGCAAGGCTGGTGGTCCCCTTCAGCAGCTTCTCGATTCGCCGGGTGCTGGCCAGGATCCGCTCCACCACGGCCGTCACGCTGAAGACCGTATCGATCAGCTCGGCGCGCACCCGCTCATAGAGGGCATCAAAGGACTCTCGGTCCCATGGCAACTCAGCCGGGGTCAGCTTGTCGATCGCAGCGAGGGCGCAGTCAGCGATCAGCGCGGACACGGAGCCGTGCGGGTTCTGGCTGAACGTGAGTTTCTCGGTGTTGTTCAGGTGTTCCAGGACGTACCGGTCCGGGGCGGGGACCCTGAGCGCCAGCAACCGGATCACCCCGCCGCGCATGGCTTCCAGCTGTTCCGATGGCGTTTGGAAGACGCGCAGTGCCACCGAGGTCCCTTCATCCACCAGTGCAGGGTACCCGGTGACGGTATGGCCCTTGACGGTGTTGCTGACCTGCCGCTGCACAGCACCGAAGGACCACTCGGTAAGGCCGGTTTGCTCGCGGAAGCCGGGGGCAGTGCCGGGCGTCATCCCGTTTCCGGACACGCTCAAGTTTCCTGCGGGTATTGCACCGGACCTTCCCCCGGACTTCGGCGCGGTGGTCCCGGGCGTTGCGCCCAATGATTCCGCAATGGCCCGGCGCGTTGCCGGCGCCAGGCGTTCCTGGAGGGCAGCCAGGTCCTTGCCTTCATCGAGTACCTTCCCCTTGCTGTCCACCACTCTGAAGCTCACGCGCAGGTGGGACGGTACGGCATCCCAGTTCCAGGACCCGGGTGGGATGACCTGTCCCCGGATCCGGCGAAGGGCCAGTTCCAGCGAAGCTTCCAGGTCATCGTTGGCCGGATCGAAGTCCGACTCCAGGGCGGCAACGGCCTGGCGGGCGACGTCGGGGGCGGGGACAAAATTCTTGCGGATCTGCTTCGGCAGCGACTTGATCAGGGCGGCCACGAGCTCCACACGCTGCCCCGGGATCAGCCAGCGGAAGGGGGCGTCGTCGAGCTGGTTCAAAAAGAGCACTGGCACTTCGGCCGTAACGCCGTCGGATGGGTTGGGCGGCGAGCCGGGCGCCACCGGATGGAACTCGTAAGTCAGCGGCAGCTCGAAGCCCTTATGCAGCCAGGTCTTGGGATAGGCGGACTCGTCCAGGTCATCTGCGTCTTCACTGAGCAGCAGCGACTTGTCATAGTCCAGAAGGTCCGGGTTCTTCTGACGCGCCTCTTTCCACCATTTGTCGAAGTGCCGTTCGGACACCACCTCGGGGCCGAGCCTGGCATCGTAGAACTCAAAAAGCGTCTCGTCGTCCACCAGCAGGCCGCGCCGCCGCATCCGGGCTTCGAGCTCCTCCACCTCGAGGAGGAGGGCGCGGTTGCGGTGGAAGAACTTGTGGTGGGTCTTCCAATCACCCTCCACCAGCGCATGCCTGATGAACAGTTCGCGGGCAAGGACCGGGTCCACGCGGCTGTAATTAATCCGGCGCTGGGGAATGATGGGAACGCCGTAAAGGGTGACCTTCTCGTAGGCCATGACGGCGCCCATTTTCGTGGACCAGTGCGGCTCGCTGTAGCTGCGCTTGACGAGGTCCGGCGCCACCTGTTCTGCCCAGACGGGATCGAACTTTGCAGCGACCCTTGCCCAGAGGCGGCTGGTCTCCACGAGCTCAGCTGCCATGACAAACGTGGGGGACTTCTTGAACAGCGCAGAGCCGGGGAAGATCGCGAAGCGGCTGCCGCGCGCGCCCGCGTACTCACGCTTGCGTTCGTCGAGGATGCCGATGTGGCTCAGCAGCCCCGACAGCAGGCTGACATGGATTCCCTCGTGGTTGCCCACCGGATCGGCAAGGCGTTTGTTATCCAGGCTGATACCGAGTGGCCGGGCCAGCTGCCTGAGCTGGGCAAAGAGATCCTGCCACTCCCGGACCCGGAGGTAGTTGATGAACTCGGTCCGGCACAGCCTGCGGAACTGGGTGGAGGAGAGTTCCTGCTGCTTCTCCTGGATGTAGTTCCAGAGGTTCAGGAAGCCGGTGAAGTCGGAGTTTTCGTCGCGGAAGCGTGCGTGCTTCTCGGCGGCAAGCTGCTGCTTGTCCGTGGGGCGCTCGCGCGGGTCCTGGATTGTCAGTGCAGCAGCCAGGATCATGACCTCGCGGACGCAGCCGCGCTTCCCCGCCTCCACAATCATCCGGCCGAGCCGGGGATCGACCGGGAGCTGGGCAAGCTTCTGCCCGACGGCGGTCAGCCCGCCGCTCTTCGCGTCCCCGGGCCGTACGGCATTCAGGGCGCCGAGCTCACGTAGAAGGGTCACGCCGTCGTTGATTGCCCGCGAATCCGGCGGTTCAACGAACGGGAAGTTCTCCACGTCCTTGGGACCGCGGGCAACCCCCATGGCAGTCATCTGCAGGATGACGGCAGCCAGGTTGGTACGGAGGATTTCGGGGTCGGTGAACAGGGGGCGGGACTCGAAGTCCTCTTCCGAATAGAGTCTGATGGCGATGCCGTCGGACACGCGCCCGCACCGGCCGGAGCGCTGGTTCGCCGACGCCTGCGATACGCGTTCGATCGGCAGCCGCTGGACCTTGGTGCGGTGTGAGTAACGCGAGATGCGCGCTGTCCCGGTATCGATCACGTACTTGATGCCGGGGACGGTGAGGGACGTTTCGGCCACGTTGGTGGCGAGGATAATGCGCCGCTTGTTGCCCGGGTGAAAGACCTTGTGCTGTTCCTGCAGGCTCAGCCTGGCAAAGAGCGGCAGGACCTCGGTGCCTGCGAGCCGGCGGTTCGTCTGGATCCTCGCGTTGAGTGCCTCAGCGGCGTCGCGGATCTCGCGCTCGCCGGAGAAGAAAATCAGGATGTCGCCGGGGGCCTCAGCGGCGAGTTCATCGACGGCGTCGCACACGGCATCCAGGGGGTCGCGGTCCTCCTCGAGCTCGTCGTCGGACGCTGCGTCGTCGTCGTCCGCCGCACCGCCGGCCGGCTGCGACAGCGGCCGGTACCGGATCTCCACCGGGTAAGTCCGGCCGGAAACCTCGATGATGGGGGAGGGATCCTCGTCCGTGCCGAAGTGCTTGGCGAAGCGCTCGGGATCGATGGTTGCCGAGGTGATGATGATCTTCAGATCCGGCCGCTGGGGCAGGATGCGCTTGAGGTAGCCCAAAATGAAGTCGATGTTGAGGCTGCGTTCGTGGGCCTCGTCGATGATGATGGCGTTGTATTTGCGCAGCAGTCTATCGCGCTGAATCTCCGCTAGCAGGATGCCGTCCGTCATCAGCTTGACCTTGGTGGAGCGGCTGACTTCCCCTGTGAACCGCACCTGGAAGCCCACCTCCTGGCCGATCTCCACGCCCAGCTCCTCGGCAATGCGTTCGGCCACAGTGCGGGCCGCGAGACGACGCGGCTGCGTGTGCCCGATCAGGCCGTTATCGCCGAGGCCAAGCTCGAGGCACATCTTGGGGATCTGGGTGGTCTTGCCGGAGCCCGTTTCCCCGGCGATGATGGTCACCTGGTTGGCGGCGATGGCAGCCATCAGGTCCTCGCGGCGCTCGGAAACGGGCAGCTCAGCAGGGTAGGAGATATGAAATGTCATGGCTGCTGCCAGTCTACTGGGGCATCGGCTGTTTCCCGTCCTCGCCGGCCGGCTTCTGGCTGGACAACCAGAGCCGGGAACCCGGACAGCACGCAGGGACCCGGCTCCTGATGGGCCGGGTCCCTGCGTGCCGTTCGGATGGGTGGGGTAAAGCCTGCGGATCAGAATATCCGCAATGTGTAGCTGGAGCTGGGCAGGTCCAGGGCGGACCAGGCCTGATCGGAGGTGACAGGAGGATTGTGGCCGAGGCCGTCGCGCAGGAGCGCTGCGACGGTGCCTGCCAGGACGAGGAGGAGCAGTACAAGGAGGATGATTCCGAAGATTTCCATGGCTCAATCCTGCTCCGGGGGCTGCCTTCAAAACAGTGGCAGAAATGACCAAAAAGAGCAAATTTCTGCCATAATGGAAGCATGCTGAAGACAGTAGCTGTGATCGTCGTTCCCAACTTTGCCATCTTCGAATTCGGCACCGCGTGCGAGGTGTTTGGCCTGGACAGGTCAGAGCGCGGCAGCGGGGTTCCGGCGTTCGACTTCCGTGTCTGTACGCCTGAACCTGGCGACGTCCGGATGAAATCGGGCCTCTCAATGCACGTCAGCTTGGGCCTCGAAGCCACCAAGGATGCCGACCTCGTGATCATGGCCCCCTACGGGCGGGACGAAGATGTTCCGGAATCCGTGATGGAGGCCTTGCGGGCGGCTGACGCCCGGGGAGCCTGGGTAATGTCCATCTGCTCCGGCGCTTTCGCGCTGGCCCGCGCCGGCATCCTGAACGGCCGGCGCTGCACCACGCACTGGCACTATTCCCAGGAGCTTGCCAGCCGGTACCCCGAGGTACGCGTGGACGAAAACGTGCTGTATGTCCAGGATGGCAACCTGATTACCAGCGCCGGGACCGCGGCGGGGATTGATGCCTGCCTCCACCTGGTGCGCGTGGAACTGGGCGCCAACGTTGCGGCAGCCATCGCCCGCGACATGGTGGTGCCCCCGCACCGCGACGGCGGCCAGGCACAGTTCATTGACCGGCCAATGCCCACTTGCGGGTCGGCGCCAATGGAGGCGTTGCTGCGCTGGATGGTGCAGAACCTTGACCGGGAACACACCGTCAGTGACCTGGCTTCCCGGGTGCACATGTCGGACCGGACCTTCGCGCGCCGCTTCCGCTCAGAGACCGGGGCGACGCCGGCTGCCTGGCTGAACTCCCAGCGGGTCATCCGGGCGCAGGAACTGTTGGAGTCCACGGACCTCAACATCGATGAGGTTGCCCGGGAATCCGGCTTCGGGCATCCTGTGCTGCTCCGCCACCACTTTGCGAAGGTGCTGGACACCAGCCCGCAGTCCTACCGCCGGGCGTTCCGCGGCCAGCTCGCATCAGTGGGGTAATTATTAGCGGGCCAGTTATTCGCCTACCGCTTACTGGCGAACCTGAGCGGGTCCGGCAGGGGAGTCTTCCGCAGCCTGGCGCGTCGTGTCCACCAATACACGCCACGGACCCGTGACGGCCTGTTCCGGCAGGGCGGCGCGGTGCTGACCAGCCCTGATCGAGTAGATGAACCGATCCGGCTGGGGGGCAGCGGTTTCAGCGATTGCTGCCCGGACTGTCTTTGGCACCGCATCCCAAGGGCATGCTTCAACGATGGGCTGCCACTGGTTTCTCGCGCTCTCCGTTACGGCGTTCACCGTCCATACCCGTGTCAGCGCGGCGAGGCCGCCGGTGCGCTCCACACTGATTTTCATGGCCTGGTTCCTGGTCTTCCCTGCAGCTTGGCCGTCCGCTCGGCGGGATGGCAAAGCACTGGTTACAGCTTTACCTTCACAGTTTCCCACGCCTTCCGGACGGCGTCATGCTCCGCCGAACCGGAACCATAAAGCTCGACGGCGGACGCCGCCGTCGCCCGGGCCAGCATCCTGAAAGTGGCGGCGGCAGGGAGCGAGCCGCCGGTGAGGGTGTCGTACCAAATCCGGCCCGGCGCCTCCCAGGCGTTTCCCCCCAGGGATTCAGCGGTGAGATAGAAGGCGCGGTTAGGGATGCCGGAGTTGATGTGGACGCCGCCGTTGTCTGCGCTGGTCCGCACGTAAGAGTCCATCGAATCGGGCTGGGGATCCTTGCCCAGCACGTCGTCGTCGTATGCGGTGCCGGGGGCCTTCAGGGAGCGCAGGGCCGTACCTTGCACCTGGGGCGTGAAGAGCCCCTCACCAACAAGCCAGCTTGCCTCCGCGGCGGTCTGGTTTTTGACGTACTGTTCCACGAGCGCTCCGAAAACGTCCGACATCGATTCGTTGATTGCGCCCGCCTGGTTCCGGTACGCCAGGCCGGCGGAATACTGGGTGACTCCGTGGGCCAACTCGTGGCCGATGACGCTCAGCGAGCTTGTGAAGCGCTGGAAAATTTCGCCATCGCCGTCTCCGAAGACCATCTGCCGTCCGTCCCAAAAGGCATTGTCGTAGAGCTTGCCGAAATGCACAGCGGCGTCGAGCGGGAGCCCCCCGCCGTCGATGGAATTCCGGCCGAAGACGTCAGCATACAGGCGGTGCGTGTGCCCGAGGCCGTCGAAAGCTTCGTCTGCGGACACGTCGCCGGAAGCCGGGTCGCCTTCCTTGCGCACCAGTTTGCCGGGCAGGATCTCAGAGCCGGCCGCGTCGTAAACGCTTCGGTTGGGCGGACCGGGTTTGACGTCCCGCAGCCCATGCGGAGCTGCGGGAGCAGGCTGGGTCCTGGCGGACAGGACCGACCTCACGTGGCTCAACGCTTCCTTTGCCGCGCGGGCGGCGCTCTGGAACTGCGGTGCGTCCTGCCGGGCCAAACGCCGCAGCAGGTAGGGCGGAATGATGGAACAAAATGTAGCTGGACGGTGCATGGCCTACCCCCTGAAGTTGGTATCAACAGCCTATGAGGGGCCACTGACAATCTTGGGCAGGCTCACCAGGTGGCTCGATCTGCCGCCCGACGCGGAGGCTCTGCAAGGCGTTGACTCAAGCTGGAATGGACTGTATGACGGCGGCGGGTTGTCACGGGGGGGCTGCATTCCCTTCCAAGGATGCTGCCTTTGTAGCCCAGCAGAGCCTGCGCCTCTGCCGGCAGTTTCGAGTTGTGCTGCGTGAATGGCGGCTGCAGAATAGGGCGGCTGCAGAGAAGGGCGGCTGCAGAACCCGGTCACCATAAATGTCAGTGCCCCCTGACAGGGTAGAGGTATGGGAAACAGGGTGGCGGTTGAGGCGGCGGAGGCTGTTTGTGCCTCCGCGGCGGCGCTGCTCGCTGCGGTTCAGGGCGGCACGGACTCGGCCAGTGTTGCCGGGCATACCGGGTTCACCGGGAACGCGGACGCTGCCCGGCTGGCTGGGTGCGCTGCTGATAATCCGTTGCGCCGGGAAGCCGATGGCTGGTTGGACACGCTGGCCCTTACCGCCAGGCTCAATTCGCAGGTCGCCGCTGTGGCGGTCCACGCGGCAGCCGGGTATGCCGGCACGGCCCAGGCGTTGGCGTCCCCCGATACCTCTGATCGGGCGCAGGAGATGGCCGTCGTGGCAGAGGTCGCGTGTGTGCTGACCGTCAGCGAACGGACCGCCGGGGCCCTGCTGGCCGAATCCCAGGCCCTGACCACCGCGTTGCCGCTGACCCTTTCCGCTCTGACGGCAGGGTCGCTGTCCTGGCAGCATGCCCGGGTCATGGTGGACGAAATCGCCAACCTCGACGCTTCTGCTGCTCAGGCGTTGGAGGCGCACTTCCTGGACCCGGGGCGGAGAACCCCAACCGGGGCTGCCCGGCCGGGGAACTGGTCCCGTCCCGGTTCCGGCACAAGGCCAGGATCTGGCGGGAACGCCATCACCCGGTGAGCATCGAAAAACGCCACACCAGAAGTGTCGCGGACCGGCGGCTGGAATACCGGCCGGACCGGGACGGCATGGCCTGGCTCTCGGCGTACCTGCCCGCTGACCAGGCCGCCGGGATCTGGAACCGCACCACCGCCGCCGCCCGCGCCCTGCAGGGCCAGGACGAGGACCGCACCATGACCCAGATGCGTGCCGACATCGCCGCCACCCTGCTCCTCTGTGGGGACGCGGACGGAAGCGCCGCGGGGCGGGTTCCTTCACCACGGGCGCAGGTCCTTCTCACCGTGCCCATCATGTCCCTCCTCGGCGCCACCGATGAACCGGCCATGCTGGACGGGTTCGGGCCGATCCCGGTCACCATGGCACGCAGGCTCATCGCATACGGCGCCACGTCGTTCCACCGCGTCCTGATCGACCCCAGGGACGGGGCACCGCTGGAGATCGGCCGGACCAGCTACCCGGTCACCAAAGCCCAACGCCAATGGCTGCGCCTCCGCGACGGAAAATGCCCGTTCCCCGGCTGCCACAACCAATCCCTGGACAACGAAGCGGACCACCTCCTCGCCTGGGCACACGGCGGCACCACCGGCATCACCAACCTGGCCCAGCCCTGCCCGAAACACCACAAGCTCCGGCACACCGGCGGCTGGACACCCGGCCCGGCAACCAAACACGAACCGCCGGGCTGGATCTCACCGTCAGGCAGACGCTACGCCAGCGAATACCCCGACTGGGAACCACCACAACTGCCGGAACAATGGCTAAGCCCGCCACTCGCCGAGCGCTGGAGCTCAGAGGCTGTGTTGCTCGGCGTGCTTGCGGACACCGTCCAGCCTGGTACGTCCGACATTGCCGACTGGTTCTGGTTGGAGACGAGCAGCAGGGCGGCAACGTAGTCCGCTTTCACGGAGCCACTTTTCGCTGCCTAAATCTTCCGAGATATGGGTGTGCCATCGGCATGTGACTTTTTATATCAATTCCCGGGTGGTAGAACCGTGGGCGGGTAGCTGTGGATAACTTTGATCACCCAAATGTCGGCTGGGCTACCCTTGAGTCATTGTCCGGAGCAATGCGTTTTGAAAACTATCGGGGGATTAGCTGCCCATGACATCGCACAAACTCACTTCGTCTTGGCGCATCCGAGGGGTCAGCGTTGCCCTTGTCGTGGCAGCGGCCGCCGCGCTTTCGGGCTGCAATTCCGGTGGTGACCCCGGCCCGGCCGCCACAGCGACATCCTCAGCTGTTGAGTCCATCTCGCCGAGAGCAACCCCAACGCCAACCGCAACGTACAAACCCGCGGACGCAACAGGGCGAGCCCAAAATGTTCCCCTTCCGGTGCTGCCCGAAGTGGCGAGGACCGAGACGAAGGAAGGACTCGAGGCCTTTGCCCGGTACTGGTATGCCACTTTGACGTACGCCTACGAGACAGGGGATATCAAACCACTCGAAAGCATCTCGGGTCCTGACTGTGGTAGCTGTGGGAGGGTTAAAGAGGTTGTCGAAGGTTGGCACTCGGACGGTAGGTGGCTTGTCGGCGGGCGAATGGTGGTCGAGGGGGCGCAGACCAAGTTCGTTGAGGTAACACCCGGTGAATATCAGGTCTTGATTCAAGTCCGACAGGATCCAGTTTCTTATTACCGAGCCGACAAGACCTTGGACGAGACATCTAAGAGCGGCCCCGCAATCGGCGATATCATGATTTCCACATTTGAAAATGGTCAGTGGAAGGCGAAAACCGTTGAGCATCTGGTCAATGAAAAATGAAAGAGATTGCCCGTAGCGCGATTGGCGTACTTCTAGTGCTCAGCTATCTGACACTCTCATCAGGCACCGCCGCCTCTGCAGCTGACTCACCTGTCAAGGGCGAGTGGGACGAAACGGGCGCCACTCTCGGGACGTGGTTTCAGCACCCTGATTCAGGATCTTGGACTCAAGTACCTATGGGGGTGGCGGAGAACGATCCGTATGTCTACCTGTACAAGCACGTGTGCAGGGCTGACCCGATTCTTGACGGCTCCAATTGCACTGGGCCGGACGTCGCCTGCACAGCGGGCGACGACGGAAGAAGCGTAAATTGGTATCGGTCGTTCGCGGACTTTGCTCCGCGTGTGTGGAGTTTTTTTGCAGGCCCAACTTGTATCTATGACGAAAAACCCGTTGACGTGCTTGAGCAGATTGCCGCGGAGATCCAACAGCAGTTCCAAAGTCTGCCGGTCAATGCAGGGACGGTCGTGGCGCAGCCGAGCCCGCACACCCTACGCGGGGCTGAAACCAACTTCTACGCAAACGCCGCCGAGCAGCAGTTCGATGTCACCATGTTCGGCCAGAAAGTGCACGTAGTCGCCACACCGGTTCAGTACACCTGGAATTACGGCGACGGAACCGTGTTCGGTCCTCAGCCGTCCATGGGCGGACCCCTTCCGCAGGAGCGCTGGGGAGAGAAGACGAGAACCAGTCACGTTTACACGAATACGGGCGACTTCCAGGTGGTCCTGACAACGTCCTTCCAAGGAACGTACTCGGTCAACAGCGGGCCACCATTACCCATCCCCGGCCAGGGCCAGTTCAGCGCCCCGCCGCAGACTGTCAGCGTGTGGCGCTCCATCACCCGCAACTACGCGGACGACTGCAATCAAAATCCGCACGGCCAAGGATGCCCCGGAGCCATCCCGGTCCCGCAAAACCAAGGCGGCTGATAATCGGATAACCAAAGCGAACCAAATACAAAAACCCCCACCGCTAAGACAAGCGGTGGGGGTTTCATTGTGCCCTCGATAGGATTCGAACCTACGACCTTCTGCTCCGGAGGCAGACGCTCTATCCCCTGAGCTACGAGGGCAATCCAGGGATCCTGCCGTTGCCAGCGGGACGTCCTAGAGCTTAGCAGGAAGGTGGCCTGCAATGGAAAACGCCCGGTCAGTAGCCCGCAAAAGAATCCACGTGCACACGCCGCGCGCCCGCTTTCCGGGCCGCGCGCCGCAGCGCGGCAACACTCGCGGGCGACCCGGATACGTACACCGAACGCTCGGCGATATCCGGAACCAACGCCCGCAGCGACGCCCCGTCCAGCCGCCCAGCGGCAACGCCGGCGTCAGTAATGAACGACGGCGGAGCTGAGCCGTCCGCCAGGCGCGCCAGGACGCGGGCGCCGGATTCCTGCAGTTCGCTGGCGTAGGCAATTTCCTCGGCATTGCGGGCGAGGAGCAGAAGCACTACGTCTCGATCCCGGGCGGCACCTGCCGAGAGGTGCCCCAGGAATGGGGTGATGCCGATGCCGGCCGCGATGAGCAGGATCGGTTCCTTGGGATCCCGCGGCAGTACAAAGTCGCCTCCCACAGAGGTCGCCGCCACCTCATCACCCGGTTTCAGTGCCAACAGGACCTTCTTGGCGGCGGAAAGTGGCTCCGCCGTCCGGACGCCAAACTTGACCGTGCTTGAGCCGGGGGAACTGGTCAGGCTGAACACCCGGCGTCGGCCTTTGCCGTCCGACTTGGCATGCGGCAGGTCCAATTCCATGTACTGGCCCGGGAGGAAGCGGACCGGCCGGGACGGCTCAAAAACGAACTCCGTGGTGCTGGGCGTTAAAGCGCGTGACCCGGCAAAGCGAAGTCGCAGCCCTCCGCGCTGGCCAACCAGGAACGCCAGGAGGTTGCCCAGCAGCAGTGCAAGCTCCGGCGAGTTGGCTAGGAAGCCAAAGTTGTACGGCACCGCAAACACCACGCCCACCACAGCGGCAAGTGCGAGCTGCTGCCATCGGCGCGGCGGCAGAGTCAGCGGCTCGGTCAGCATGAAGCCGGCAAAGAAGAGCAAAGGCCGCTGCGCCAAGGCCTGCCAGAGGGCGCCGCCGAAGGACACCTCTGCCTGCAGCAATTCCGCCGTAACAATGGCCAAAGCAATCACCACGAACACGGATGCCATGAGGAACTTCCGCGTCCGGTACAGGACCAGCAGGATGCCCGGGACCAGAAGCCACAACATCGCCGGCGTCGCTGCCCACCACGTGGCGATGTTCAGCCCCGTCAGACCGGCGAGGAACGCACCGGCCGCCGCGGGGTTGAAGATATGCCGGCCGCGCCAGGCCAGTGCGTATTTGGAGGCGGAGGCCAGCACACAAGCCAGGGCCACTCCTGCCATGTCCAAGGGCGCAAAGGCGGGCCAGAACAGGAAATACAGAAGCAGGCCCGTAATCAGGGAAGACTCCGAATGCGGACGCACCTGAAACAGTGCCGCCAGCCCGCGATTGGAGAGGTACGTCAGGCCCAAGCACAGCGCCAGGTGCACCAGCATCTGCGGGATACCGAACGTGAGCCATCCCAAGGCGTTGAGCAGGAGGCTATATGCAGCAAGGACGGCCAGCACCAACAGTATGAGCCGGTACATCGTGTACTTGCCCAGCAGGGTATCCAACCTGCCCGCAGGTGAAACGGCCGCGCCTGCTTTCGGGGCATCAACAGGACTCATGTGAACAGTGTCCCTTCAAATCCGGAGGAAAAGGCGGCGCTTCCATCAGAAAAAACCACCAGCCATGAGAAGTCGAAAGTACGTTCCAGCTCAGCGCCCGGAGTGAAGAACAACGCCGTCGCCAAGGCATCGGCCACCATGGTGCTCTCCGCCATGGTCCATGTGGCCACGGCCGTGCTGACCGGGCGCCCCGTGGTGCCATCCAGCACATGGTGCAGGCCGTCGCCCCAAGCCCGCCGGTTTGAGGCTGAAGCGCACAACGCGCCACTGCCCAGCGAGACGGTGCCGATTGCCTGCGCCGGATCGTACGGATGTTCCAACGCCACTGTGACCGGATCGGTGCCGGAGTGCAGCAGGTCGCCGCTCGCATCAATCACGAAGGAAACCACGCCAGAGGACCGCAGCTCGGCCGCCAGGACGTCCACCAACTGGCCCTTTCCTGCGGCGCCGATGTCGAGGACAAGCGGAGAAGATGTGGTGAGGACGGGGCCGTCCCAGTCCAGGACATCCTCCCAGCGCGGTGCAGGCACCGCAGCGCCCGCAGGTGTCAGGGAGTAGGTTGCGTCGTACCCCAATTGCTGCAGGCTGCCACCGATCAGGGGAGTCATTGCTCCGGCGGTGATTTCGTAAAGTGCCCGGTACAGGCGGCCGAGGGCCGCTGCCTCGCTTGGTAACGTATAGCGCCCGGGCTGCCGGGCCATGGCACTTACCGTCGAATCGGGCCTGAACCGGGACCAGTCGCCGTCGTACTTCTCAACCGCGGCTAGCAGCCGCGAGCGGACTGCATGCTCAAGCGGCCGGGGCGTGGAGATCTCCCAACGGGTACCGATCCCGTCGAATGCGAAGTCCGCCCACTCCGGATGCGGCACGGCCTACTTGGCCTCGGCTTTGATCGTTTCGAGGGCCTTGTTGAAACCGCCGCTGGTCAGCGAGGATCCGGCGACCTTGGACACGTTGAGCTCGTCGATGCTTTTGCCCACGATCTGCGCCGCGATGCCGCCGGCGAATTCGCCCTGGAATTTCCTGGTGTTCGGATTGGACGGATGCTGGGTGATGTTCACCGCAGTGACGGTCCCTGAGGCCAGCGTCAGCTCCACCCCCACGGTTTCAGTGCCGTTGGGGGATACATACGTGCCGTCGGCGCTGTAGGTGCCGTCCTTGTAGGCGGAGCCGCTGCTGGCCAGCGAGGATGCGGTGCCCGACGGCGATGTAGTGGATGGGGCCGCGGCCGAGGAGCCGGCGGAGGTAGCGGGGTCCGATGCACCCTGTGTGGCCGAGGGTGCGCAGCCGGCGACCGTTCCCGCCAGGGAAAGGCCGGCGACGCCGGCGAAAACACTCTTGCGGACTGACGGTCTCATAAGGGTCTCGTTTCGTGGGCTGGGTGCTTACGGTGTACTCAACGTCGGAATCAGCGTAATGGTTCAGCCTGTGGTTGCACCGTGTGCGGGCTGTGTCGCCCAACGCTCAAATTCGTCCACGTGGCACCCCCCGGTAGGCTAGAGGTGTGACTCCCGAAGAACTCTCCCTCGCCATATCCGCCTGCCTGAAAGATGCCGTCGCCGCCGGCGAAATTGCCCTTTCCGCATCAGCCGTCCCTGATGATGTGCGCGTGGAGCGACCGAAAAACCGGGACCACGGCGACTGGGCCACCAACATCGCCCTCCAGCTGGCCAAACAGGCCGGCACCAATCCCCGCGAGTTCGCCGCTGTGCTGAGCACCCGGCTGAAGTCCATCAATGGCGTGTCCGCGGTGGATATTGCCGGACCGGGCTTCCTGAACATCACCGTGGATGCAGGTGCTGCAGGTTCCCTCGCCAAGGTTATTGTCGAAGCGGGCTCACAGTACGGCACAAACTCGGCGCTCGCCGGACACACCGTGAACATGGAGTTCGTCTCCGCCAACCCCACCGGACCGCTGCACATCGGGCACACCCGCTGGGCCGCTCTCGGCGACGCCATCGCCCGGGTGCTGCGTGCTTCCGGCGCTGAAGTCACCGCCGAGTACTACATCAATGACGCCGGCACCCAGATGAACGTCTTTGCCCAGTCCGTCTATAACCGGCTCCACGGCCTTTCCGTTCCCGACGGCGGTTACCCCGGCCAGTACATCGCGGACCTTGGCCACGAGGTGCTCACTGCGCACCCGGACATCCGCGAACTGACCGAAGTGGCGGCCATCCCGGTCATCCGCGCCGCGGCCTACGAAGCGCAGATGAAGGACATCAAAGCCACGCTCGCCGATTTCGGCGTCGATTTCGACGTGTTCTTCTCCGAACAGGAACTGCACGACGCCGGCGCTATTGAAAGTGCCGTAGCCCGCCTCCGCGAACAGGGCCACGTGTTCGACGACGGCGGTGCGGTCTGGCTGCGGACCACCGATTTCGGGGACGACAAGGACCGCGTCATGATCCGCGCGAACGGCGAACCGACGTACTTTGCCGCCGACGCTGCCTACTACCTGTCCAAGAAGGACCGCGGCTACACCGAGAAGATCTACCTGCTCGGCGCGGACCACCACGGCTACATCAACCGGCTCAAGGCCATTGCGGCTGCCGCCGGGGACGACCCCGAGGTCAACATCGAGGTGCTGATCGGCCAGCTGGTTTCCGTCAACGGTGCCAAGCTGTCCAAGCGTGCCGGCAACATCATCGAGCTCAAAGACCTCATCGACTGGCTGGGCAAGGACGCCGTGCGCTACTCGCTGGCACGCTTCCCGGCCGATTCGCCGCTGACCCTGGACCCGGACCTGCTGAAGAAACACAGCAACGAGAACCCGGTCTTCTACGTCCAGTACGCCCACGCGCGTACCCGCGGTGCCGCCCGCAACGCCGTCGCTGCCGGTGTGGACCGCAGCGCGTTCGAGGCTTCCCTGCTGGACCACGCTACCGAGAACGAGCTGCTTTCCTACCTGGGCAGCTACCCCTCGATCGTGGCCAAGGCAGCTGAACTGCGAGAGCCGCACAGGGTGGCCCGCCACCTCGAGGTGATTGCCGGCGCGTACCACCGCTGGTACGACGCCTGCCGCATCGCGCCCATGGGTGACGAGCCGGTGACGGACGTCAACCGCACCCGCCTTTGGCTCAACGACGCCACCAGCCAGGTGCTGGCCAACGGCCTGCACCTCCTTGGCGTTTCCGCGCCGGAACGGATGTGATCCCCATGTCAGTACAGCCTTCGACCTCTGCGGGTCACGAGTCGCCCCTGGCCCCTGAATGGCTTGCCGTTCCCGCCGATCTGAACGCCCTGCACCAGCCGCTCTGGGCCCAGGACGTTGACCGGAACGACGACGGCGAACTCACCATCGCCGGCGTAACGGTCAGCGAGCTGCAACGGCAGTACGGAACGCCGTTGTTCGTGATGAGCGAGAACGATTTCCGCGCCCGCGCCCGCGCCTTCAGCGACGCCTTCAACAACGCGTTCGCTGATATCTGCGGGGGAGTGGACGTCTACTACGCCGGCAAGTCGTTCCTGTGCACCGCTGTGGTGCGGTGGGTCGAGGAAGAAGGCCTGCGGCTGGACACGGCCTCCGGCGGTGAGCTGGCTGTCGCTGCGAGGGCCCGCATCCCCGGAGCGGACGTCGCTCTCCACGGCAACAACAAGTCCGACGCCGAAATCCACCGGGCCCTCGACATGAAACTGGGCCGGATCGTGGTGGACAGCCTCGACGAACTGGAGCGGGTAGCCAAGATCGCCGAAGGCCGTGGCGAAACCGCCAAAGTGATGCTGCGCCTGACTCCCGGCGTGCACGCCCACACCCACGAGTTCATCGCCACCGCCCACGAGGACCAGAAGTTCGGCCTTTCCATGGCGGGAGACACCACCGAAGAGGCCGGCCTCTCGGCCGCCGAAGAGGCAGTGGCGGCAGCCACCGCCTATGCCAGCATCGAACTGCTGGGATTGCACTGCCACATCGGGTCCCAGATTTTCGAGCCTGACGGTTTTGCCCTGGCCGCCGAGAAGCTCCTTCGTTTCCTCGCCGCCATGCAGGAAAAGTACTCCATTGTGCTGCCCGAGCTGGACCTGGGGGGCGGCTACGGCATTGCCTACACTCCCGTGGACACGCCCCGCCCCGCAGCCGAGATCGCGCAGGCGATGGCCGCCGTCGTGCGTTCCACGTGCGCCGAACTGGGCATCAGGTCCCCCCGGATCTCGATTGAACCGGGCCGCGCCATCGTGGGCAGCACGGCGTTCACGCTGTACGAGGTAGGCACCCTGAAGACCGTCCGCGTCGACGCGCCGCCCGCTGGAACAGCCGAAACAGCTGGAACGCAGACGGAAAACGTTACGTATCCCCGCCGCTATGTGTCGGTGGACGGCGGCATGAGCGATAACGCCCGCCCGGTGCTGTACGACGCGGATTATTCGGCCATTCTCGCCTCCCGCACCTCGGACGCGGCGCCGCAGCTGTCCCGCGTGGTGGGCAAACATTGCGAGAGCGGCGACATAGTTGTTAGAGATGTATATCTGCCCGAGGACGTGGCAGCCGGTGATCTGCTTGCTGTACCGGGTACCGGCGCCTACTGCTGGGCCCTGTCGAGTAACTACAACTATCTGGCCCGGCCGGGCGTTGTCGCGGTGCGCGACGGATCTTCCCGGCTGATTGTCCGCGGGGAAACCGAAGAAGATCTGCTCAACCGCGACATGGGAGTCTGAATGACTGAATTGCGAACCCTGAAAGTAGCCCTCCTGGGCTGTGGCAACGTTGGGGCCCAGGTTGCGCGGATTCTCATTGAGGACGCCGACGCCCTGGCCGCCCGTACCGGTGCCAAACTGCAGCTCAGCGGCATTGCCGTGCGGAATGTGAATGCCAAGCGCGACGTCGACCTGCCGCAGGAACTCTTCACCACCGACGCCGACACCCTGGTCAAGGATGCCGACCTGGTGATCGAGCTGATGGGCGGCATTGAGCCGGCCCGCACGCTGATCCTGTCCGCGCTGAGCAACGGCGCCTGCGTAGTCACCGGCAACAAAGCCCTGCTGGCCCAGGACGGGCCCACCCTTTACGAGGCGGCTGACAAGGCCGGCGTCCAGCTGTCCTTCGAAGCTGCCGTGGCCGGTGCCATCCCCATCCTGCGCCCCATCCGCGACAGCCTTTCGGGCGACCGGATCACCCGGGTGCTGGGCATCGTCAACGGAACCACCAACTTCATCCTGGACCAGATGGATTCGACAGGCGCCCAGTTCGCCGACGCCCTCGCCGAAGCCCAGCGCCTCGGCTACGCGGAAGCGGACCCCACCGCCGACGTCGAAGGCCATGACGCCGCCGCCAAAGCTGCCATTCTCGCCACGCTGTCCTTCCACACCCGGTTCGCGCTCGAAAACGTCCACTGCGAAGGCATCACCAACGTCAGCGCGGCAGACATCGCCGCGGCAAAGGACGCAGGTTTTGTCATCAAGCTGCTGGCCATCGCCGAAAAGCTTCCCGCCACAGGCGCGGAAACAGGCGGCGGCGAAGGCGTTTCGGTGCGCGTCCACCCGACGCTGCTTCCCCGTGAGCATCCGCTGGCCGCGGTACGCGGCGCGTTCAACGCCGTGTTCATCGAAGCGGAAAACGCCGGTGAACTGATGTTCTACGGCCAGGGCGCCGGTGGCACCCCGACGGCGTCTGCCGTGCTCGGTGACCTCGTTTCGGCCGCCCGCCGCCTGGTACTGGGCGGACCCCAGCGCACCGAAACCACCACCGGCCACATCCCGGCCCTGCCCATCGAAGCGGCAACCACCAGCTACTACATCGGCCTCGACGTCGCCGATCAGCCCGGGGTCCTGGCCCGCATCGCCCAGCTTTTTGCTGAGCACGGGGTGTCCATCGAAATCATGCGGCAGACCATCCACCGGGACGCCGAGTCCAACGTGGAGTCCGCCGAACTGCGGATCGTCACGCACCGCGCATCAGAGGCCGCCCTCGCAGCCACCGTCGAGGCCGTCAAGGGCCTGGACGTCATCAATTCAGTTACATCCGTTCTGCGGGTAGAAGGAGTCTAAGTGGCTCACCAATGGCGCGGCGTTATCCGCGAATACGCTGACCGACTGCCCGTCACGGAATCCACCAGGGTCATCACGCTGGGCGAGGGCGGCACACCGCTGGTCCACGCGCAGAAGCTCTCTGAACTCACCGGGTCCACGGTCTACCTGAAGGTGGAGGGCATGAACCCCACCGGTTCGTTCAAGGACCGCGGCATGACCATGGCCATGACCGCTGCCGTCGCCTCAGGCGCTAAGGCCGTTGTCTGCGCTTCCACCGGCAACACTTCGGCTTCGGCTGCTGCCTACGCCACCGCGGCAGGCCTGCAGTGCGCGGTGCTGGTTCCCGAGGGCAAGATCTCCATGGGCAAGCTGAGCCAGGCGATCGCCCACGGCGCCACCTTGCTGCAGGTCGATGGCAACTTCGACAACTGCCTGGACATTGCGCGGAAGCTGGGGGAGTCCTACCCCGTCTTCCTGGTGAACTCCGTCAACCCCGCCCGTATCCAGGGCCAGAAGACGGGCGCCTTCGAGATCGTCGACGCACTCGGCGACGCCCCGGACATCCACATCCTGCCTGTTGGCAACGCCGGCAACATCACCGCGTACTGGAAGGGCTACAAGGAGTACTCCGCGCCGTTCGAGTCCGATACAGCCGGCACGCTGCCTGCCGTGTCCACGAAAAACCCGCAGATGTGGGGTTACCAGGCCGCAGGGGCGGCACCGTTTGTGGCCGGGCACCCCATCACGGAGCCGGACACCATCGCGACGGCCATCCGGATCGGCAACCCCGCCTCCTGGGACGGTGCCATTGCCGCGCGGGACGAGTCCGGCGGATTCATCGACGCGGTAACCGACGAACAGATCCTCGACGCCCACCGCTGGCTGTCAGCCCGCGAAGGCGTTTTCGTTGAGCCCGGCTCCGCCGCGGGTGTGGCCGGTCTGATCAAGAAGCACGCCGCCGGCGAGGTTCCTTCCGGCAAGACCATCGTCATCACCGTCACCGGCCATGGCCTCAAGGACCCGCAGTGGGCCCTGCGGACCGAGGACGGCAGCGAGGTGCAGCCGGTCAAGGTCTCCAACGACGTTGTCACGGTTGCAGCTGAACTGGGACTGGAAGAAAAGTAACCTTGAAAACCACCTCGCCCACGGCCGTTGACCTTCCCGTCATCGCGTCAGGACAGCGCGTCACCGTCAGGGTCCCGGCCACCAGCGCCAACCTTGGCCCGGGATACGACAGCCTGGGCCTCGCCCTGGCACTGCATGACACCCTGACGGTGGAGAGCCTCAAAACGGACGAGCTGGTCTTCGAGCTCAGCGGCGAGGGGGCGGACACCCTTCCCCGGGATGCCAGCCACCTGGTTGTCCGGGCCATGGAGGCCGCCTTTGCGCGGCTTGGCTACAAGCACGGCGGGCTCAGGATTACGGCACAGAACGTTAACCCCCACGGCCGGGGCCTTGGCTCCTCAGCATCGGCCGTGGTGGCCGCTGTTTCCGCAGCCAACGCCCTCGTGCCGGAGGCCACGCAGCGTGGGCGGGACTGGATCCTGCAGCTGACCAGCGAAATGGAAGGCCATCCGGACAACGTCGCCCCGGCGATTTTCGGCGAACTGGCGCTGTCGTGGCAGGACAGTGACCGGTACAGCAGCACCTGCGCCACGGTGAATGCTTCCGTGATCCCTATCGTCGCCGTCCCCGACTTCGAACTTTCCACCGAGGCTGCGCGCGCCTTGCTCCCCGCATCAGTGGGTCATCATGCGGCGGCAATGAACTCCGGCCGTGCTGCGCTCCTCATCCACGCGTTGACGCAGAAGCCCGAATTCCTGCTCGCCGGAACCGAGGACTATCTCCACCAGAGCTACCGTGCAGAGGCCATGCGTCCCAGCGCGGCACTGATCAGGGCCCTGCGCAATGCGGGCCACGCGGCAGTGGTGTCCGGGGCCGGGCCCACTGTCCTGGTGCTCGCCAACGGAGAGACCGAAGCCGCAGAAGTACTGTCGTTCATAGACTCGTTTACGACCGCCAACACGCCAAGCGTCGGCTGGCGTGTGCTGAAGCTCGCAGTGGACGTTGAAGGTGCTAAGGTGGACTTGCACCGGCGGTAATTCCGCCTATCTGATCTGTTACTGCACTTAGTTGCATTTCGATCTCCTACTGCGCAATGTTTTCCGGTGCCGCCTGCTTGGTCTGTCGCAGGAATCTGCAGCAAGAAGTGTCTGCCCCTGAGCCGACAGTCCAGCGTTCCGTCATTAATCGGTGCGTGAGGTGAATTAATATCCGGCCCTGCTGGCCGAAATCCAACCGGCAAGGCCGAAATCCCGGCTGCAGATCTGAACTGCGGCCCGATCAAATCATCGCGTCCAGCTCCCAGTCTGGACGCCGTCGAGGGGGAAGGATCCTTCGTGACCGAAACCACTGAGCTGTCTTCAGCTGTGGACACATCAACTTCTGCTGCCGGATCGTTAACGGCCGCACCCACCAAGAGCAGTGGCCTCGCCGGCCTGAAGCTCGCCCAGCTGCAGGCACTTGCCAGCCAGTTGGGCATTTCCGGTGGATCCCGCATGCGCAAGGGGGATCTGGTCACCGCCATTTCCGCCCACCGTGCGGGAACGTCGCCCAGCAAGGCCACTGCCAAGGTGGCCGAAAAGGCGACTGAAAACCACCAGGCCCAGGCTCCTGCCGCCCCCGTGGCAGCGAGCGAAACGGCCGAAGCCCCCGCCGCCGAGGGAACCCGCGCCCGTGGCCGTGGCCGCAGCCGCCGTGCAGTGAGCGACGGCGTTGTTGCCGCTCCCGCAACGTCAGCAGCCGAGGCGCCTGCCACAGAAGCTCCGGCCGCTGCACCGGCTGAAGCTCCGGCGGCCGCTCCGGCCGAGTCCGGCGCTGCAGGGGAAGGCGCCGGCGATCGCCGCCCGCCCCGTACCCGCAACCGTCGTCGCGGCGAAGCAGCCGCAACGTCCCCGCAGGCAGCGGAAACCGCTGAGGCGCCGTCGGAGCAGCCCGTCGCTGAACAGCGCCAGGCCGAACGCACGGAAACCCAGCGCACAGACGCCCAGCGCGGCGAAACCCAGCGCACTGACGCTCAGGGCGCGGAATCCGGCGACGGACAGCGTAGTGACCGTCGTGACGCCGGCCGTACCCGTGGCGCCCGCGACACCAACGTCCGCGAAGCAGCCACAGACGGCGGCCGTGACAACGCAGGCAGCCGTGAGGCCGGCCAGCGTGAAGGCACCCGCGACAACACCCGCGACACCGACGACGCCGACGGCGGCAGCCGCCGGAACCGCCGGAACCGCCGTGACCGGAACGACCGTAATGACCGCCCAGGCGGCCAGGACAACCGGGACAGCCGCGACGGACGGGACAACTCCCGCAACGACCGTTTCCGCGACCGCAACGACCGCCGTCGGGGCCGCGCCCAGGGTCCTGATGTTGACGACGTCGAGGTCACCGAGGACGACGTTTTGCTGCCGGTTGCCGGCATCCTGGACGTCCTGGAGAACTACGCGTTCATCCGTACTTCCGGATACCTGCCGGGCCCGAACGACGTGTACGTCTCCCTCGCCCAGGTCAAGAAGTACAACCTTCGCAAGGGCGACGCCGTAGTCGGCGCCATCCGCGCACCGCGTGATGGCGAGGACCGCAGCCAGCAGTCCGCCCGCCAGAAGTTCAACGCCCTGGTGCGCATCACCTCGGTCAACGGGAAGACGCCGGAAGAGCTCAAGGACCGCGTCGAGTTCGCCAAGCTGGTTCCGCTCTACCCGTCCGAGCGCCTGCGCCTCGAGACCGACCCCAAGAAGATCGGCCCCCGCGTCATTGACCTGGTTGCCCCGATCGGCAAGGGCCAGCGTGGCCTGATCGTCTCCCCGCCGAAGGCTGGAAAGACGCTCATCCTGCAGTCCATCGCCAACGCCATCACCACCAACAATCCTGAGGTCCACCTCATGATGGTGCTTGTTGACGAACGCCCCGAAGAAGTCACGGACATGCAGCGCACCGTCAAGGGTGAGGTTATTGCCTCCACCTTCGACCGTCCCGCCGATGACCACACCACCGTGGCCGAGCTCTCCATCGAACGCGCCAAGCGCCTCGTGGAAATGGGCATGGACGTGGTTGTGCTCCTTGATTCGATGACCCGGCTGGGCCGCGCCTACAACCTGGCAGCACCGGCCTCCGGCCGTATCCTGTCCGGTGGTGTCGACTCCGCAGCGCTGTACCCGCCGAAGCGGTTCTTCGGCGCAGCCCGCAACATCGAAAACGGCGGCTCGCTGACCATCCTGGCAACGGCCCTGGTGGAGACCGGTTCCAAGATGGACGAAGTCATCTTCGAAGAGTTCAAGGGCACCGGCAACATGGAGCTCCGCCTGTCCCGCCAGCTGGCTGACAAGCGCATCTTCCCGGCGGTGGACGTCAACGCGTCCGGCACCCGCCGCGAAGAGAACCTGCTTTCCCCCGAGGAAGTCAAGATCATGTGGAAGCTGCGCCGCGTCCTTTCCGGACTCGAAACGCAGCAGAGCCTTGAGCTGCTGACCAACAAGATCCGGGAGACCCAGAGCAACGTCGAGTTCCTCATGCAGGTCCAGAAGACGACGCTTGGTGCGAAGTCGGATAACGACAAATAGCTGAGCCCACCGCTCAAAATATGCCGGCCCCGCCCCTCCGCCGGGTGGCTTGCGATCTACGATCCCAAGCCACCCGGCTCCGGCAGGCCCGTAAGGGAGATGACGAGGACCCCGACCTGAGCTTGCGAAGGTTGGGAGTCATCGACTGCTCCCTGGCCGGCATATTTTGAGCGGTTCGTCGTTAAGCGGTTCCGCCGCACCAGGAGCAACGCGGGGTCACTTTGAGCCCAAAAAAGGCCTTAGATTGGGCGGTAAGTGACCCCGCGTTGCAGTAACTAGACTTGTAAAGAGTCGAAAGAGGTTTTGAAAATGTTTGAGTCCGTACAGGGCCTGCTTGATGAGCATGAGGCTATCCAGGCGCAGCTGGGGGATCCTGCTGTCTACGCTGACCAGCGGCTCGCCAGGAAGCTCGGGCGGCGGTCTGCGCAGCTCAACGGCATTGTTGAGGCCTATCACAAGTGGGAGGCCATCCGCGATGACCTTGCTGCTGCCAAGGAGATGGCGGGGGAGGACCCCGAGTTCGCTGCCGAGGTTCCCGAGCTTGAGGCGGCAATGGAGGCTGCTTCTGCCAAGCTGCGGCGCCTGCTCATTCCGCGGGACCCTGACGACGCCCGCAATGTGATCCTTGAGGTAAAGGGCGGCGAAGGCGGCGACGAAGCCGCGCTGTTCGCCGGCGACCTCCTGCGGATGTACACCCGGTACGCGGAATCCCGCGGCTGGAAGACTGAACTGATCTCCGCCACGGAATCGGATCTGGGCGGCTACAAAGACGTCCAGATGGCCGTCAAGGGTAACTCGAACGATCCCGCCGAGGGCGTCTACGCGCGGCTCAAGTTCGAGGGCGGCGTGCACCGTGTGCAGCGCGTGCCGGTCACTGAATCGCAGGGCCGGATCCACACGTCCGCGGCAGGCGTCCTTGTGCTGCCCGAGGTCGACGAGCCCGAAGAGCTGGACATCAACCAGAACGACCTCAAGATCGACGTTTACCGCTCCTCGGGGCCCGGCGGGCAGTCCGTGAACACCACGGACTCCGCTGTCCGCATCACGCACCTTCCCACCGGCATCGTGGTGGCCATGCAGAACGAGAAATCCCAGCTGCAGAACCGCGAAGCCGGCATGCGCGTGCTCCGTGCCCGCATCCTGGCGCACCAGCAGGAGATCATCGACGCCGAGAACTCGGCCCAGCGCAAGTCGCAGATCCGCACCATGGACCGGTCAGAGCGAATCCGTACCTACAACTACCCGGAAAACCGCATCGCGGACCACCGCACCGGCTACAAGGCGTACAACCTGGACCAGGTGATGAACGGCGACCTTGAGCCCGTCATCCAGTCGGCCATCGAGATGGACGAACAGGCACGCCTGGACGCCATCGGCGAATAGCCGCACCCTGTGACAACAGAATTACAGTGACAAACGACTTCTCGACACCCCGGCAAGGGCAGTCCCTGCGGACTGCCGTCAGTGAAGCCACGGCCATCCTGCGCGACGCCGGGGTCCCCAGCCCCCGTGTCGACGCCGAACTGTTGGCGGACCACCTCCTCGGTGTAGGGCTCGGCAGGCTGCGGGCGATGATGTTGGGGGACTCGCCGGCGCCTGCTGGCTACGCGGAACTGATTGCCGAACGCGCCCGCCGGATCCCGCTCCAGCACATCACCGGGGTGGCGCATTTCCGCTACCTGGAGCTGGCGGTCGGGCCCGGCGTCTTCATCCCGCGGCCGGAAACAGAATCGGTGGTCCAGCTGGTAATTGACCATGTCAAAGGCATGGCGCACCCGCGGATTGTGGACCTGGGGACGGGTTCCGGCGCAATCGCGGGCTCCCTCGCGCACGAGGTTCCGGGCGCGGAAGTGCATGCAGTGGAGTTCAGTCCTTTCGCGCATGCCTGGGCAACAAAGAACCTCGCTCCCCTGGGTGTAAAGCTCGTCCTGGGGGACCTTCGGAACGCGTTGCCGGAACTTAACGGAACGTTCGACGTCGTGGTTTCCAACCCGCCGTACATCCCCGCTGAGGCCATCCCCAACGAACCCGAGGTGGCACTCCACGATCCCCCCGAAGCCCTGTACGGCGGGGGAGCGGACGGCATGGAACTGCCGACGGCGGCGGCCGCCTCGGCTGCCCGGCTGTTGGTTCCGGGCGGCTACTTCGTGATGGAACACGCTGAAGTCCAGTCGACCTGGATCGCCGGAATGATGAAGCGGACGGGTGCCTGGGCTGAGGTCACCACGCACCTGGACCTCAACGGCAAAGAACGCGCCACCAGCGCAGTGCTTGCCGGACCGCACAACGAGTGATGAAAGAATAGGCCAGTGACCACAACCTACAACTGCACCTCAGAGGATCAGCGTGCCCTGGGGCTGGAGCATGCCCAGCGCGCCATCAACGAAAAGAAGTGCGTGGTGTTTCCCACTGACACCGTCTACGGGATTGCTGCTGACGCCTTTTCGCCGCAGGCCGTGACCATGCTGCTGGTCTCCAAGGGGCGCAGCCGCACCATGCCTCCGCCGGTGCTCATCCCCAGGATCAACGCACTGGACGGACTCGCCACGGATATTTCTTCCGATGCCCGCAAACTCGCTGAGGCCTTCTGGCCCGGCGGCCTGACCCTGATCCTGCACGCCCAGCCGTCCCTGGACTGGGACCTCGGCGAGACCCGCGGAACGGTGGCCCTCCGGATGCCTGCCGACGAGGTGGCCCAGGAACTCCTCACGCTGACCGGTCCGCTGGCCGTGTCCTCTGCCAACCGCACCGGCCACGCCCCTGCCCAAACAGCAGCGGAGGCACGCGAGCAGCTCTCCGAATCCGTGGAGGTCTACCTCGAGGGCGGCTTCCGGCCCCTCGTCGGAACGGCCGCCGTGCCCTCAACCATCGTGGATGCCACCGGCCCCCTGTTGCGGGTTGTGCGCAACGGCGCAGTGTCCCTGGAGCAACTCCGCGAGCACGTTCCGGGCGTACTGGGTCTGGGCGAGATCCCGATGGCAGAGGAACCCGTGGAGGAAATTCCAGCCGCTGAGGACAGCACCACAGAAACGCCGGCCGCCGAGAACACCGGTGCCACCGCGACCGCCGCCGACGATGCACCGAGGAACTGACATGCAGCCCAAAATCGCCGTCGCGGCAGTAACTTTTGACCGGCATGAGGAACTTACGCTCCTCCTGAAGGGGCTGGCAGAACAGACCGCCCCCATCCACTCGATCGCGCTGGTGGACTCGGGCACCGTCCCGGCGACCGACGTCGTCAATGCCGGCGGTGACAACATCAATTACCTGCGTTCCGAGGCCAACCTCGGCGGTGCCGGGGGATTCGCCTACGCGATCCTGGCCGCCATGGCCAGCGGCGCGGAGTGGATCTGGCTGATGGACGACGACGGCCACCCCGAGGACGCCAGCTGCCTCGCCGAGCTGCTCAAGACCGCCGACGAGCACCAGCTCGACATCGTCAGCCCACTCGTTGCCGCCACGGCCGATCCCAACCGGCTCTCGTTCAACTTCCGGATCAACGGACTGCTGACCAACGACCGCTCCCGGCTGGCACCGATGGGCTACCTTCCGGACATGGTGCACTTCTTCAACGGCGCCCTGATCCGCACTGAGGTCTTCTACAAGATCGGCATCCCCGACGTGAAGTTCTTCATCCGCGGCGATGAGGTCGATTTCCTCTCCCGGGTCAAGAAGGCCGGCCTGAAGTACGGCACCCTGGCCACCGTCGCCGTCCAGCACCCGGCCACCTGGACGGAGATGAAGCCGCTCTTCGGCGGCTTCATCACCCCCGTGATTCCCGAGGGCGAATTCAAGCGTTACTGCTACTTCCGCAACCGCGGCTACCTCACCCGGAAGTACCGGAGCCTGCGCTGGTTCAGCGCTGACATTGTGGGCTTCCCGTATTACTTCCTGAAGACCGGCGACCTCAAGGGCCTGGCTCACTGGTTCGGGGCCTACTCCACCGGCTTCCGCGGAAAGGGCTTCGGCTCGCCCGCCCAACTGATGTCCAGCAACAGCTAGGCCGGCGTGAAGAACCTTTATGCCGTCGTCGTCACTTACAACCGTGCCGACTTCCTGCAGAACCTGCTCGATTCCTTCAGCCGCCTGGGTACCCGGCCGGACCGGATTCTGGTGGTGGACAACGCCAGCAGCGACCACACGGAAGAAGTTGTCGCCCGCGCGGTTGCCGCCGGAGAGCTTCCGATCCAGTATGAGCGGCTGGCCGCGAACGTGGGCGGTTCCGGTGGATTCTCGCGCGGTGTCGAACTTGCGCTGGCGGCCGGTGCCGAGTGGCTGTGGCTGATGGACGACGACGTCGAGGTGCTCCCCGGGGCGGTCGAGGCGCTGGACAGGTTCACCGCCGACTACTCGTGCATGATCGGCCGCCGCTACGACGCAGCGGGCAAGCCCTTCTTCTGGCAGCACCACTTCGTCGAGGCGCTTGGCGTGTTCCTGCCCGTCTCGGGGGACGTCTTCCGAAAATCCGAGGTTTTCCGCACGAACGTCGGAAATTTCGAGGGCATGCTGATCAGCGCGCCGCTGGCCGCAAGCATCGGGCTGCCGGACCCCCGGTTCTTCATCACCTGGGACGACCTCATCTACGGCTGGCTCGCTGCACAACAGACGCCGGTGGCTTATGTCAACGCCTTTGTCATCAGGAAAGTCCGGGCGCAGCGGCAGGTGGATCTGGGCGTGCGCCACCTCAACGATTCCTCCGACCTGAGCCGGCGCTACGTGATGCGGAACCGGGGCCACGTGGCCCAGTACCTGCGTGCCTACGGCAAGTACAACAGGTTCGGATTCGGCGCCGGGACGGCCCTGACATATCTGAAGGAAATTGTGCGGCTGGTGCTGGTCGAACGCAGCCTGAAGGGGGCCGGTGCGTTGTGGCAGGGCTGGCGCGAATCACGCGGCATCCTCGCCGACCGGAGCTGGCAGCCGATGCCGCCGGTGGCCCTTGAGGCTGGCCGGAAACCGGACTGACCCCGGATGTGATCGGGATTCCGGGCCCCTCCCGCCGACACGGAACCGGGTTTACGGCCTGTCAGCGATTAGTATCGAGGAAGACCCGGCTGCATTCCGGCAGTTGCAAGGCCGGGTAATTTTTGAAACAGGCGCATGCCGCCGTGGTAGTGGAAGTCGGTTGCAATCTCTGTTGACTACGAAATCTGAAGCGCGCGGACCTGCCGCAACACATGACGAGAAGAAGCCCCCGCTGTGGATCTGGATCCAGCTCTTCCTCGATTCGATGTCGTGGGTCGTAGCGATCATCCTGGCGCTGCTGCTGCGCTACGAAATGGGCGTACGCGAGGAACAGCTTGTCAGTGCCATGGTCATCATGGCGCTGGCCATCGTGGTCCAGGCCCTCGCCGGCTATGCGCTGGCACTGTACCGCGGCAGGTATCCGTACGGCAGCTTCCAGGAAGCCAAGGCCCTCGTCTTCGTCACCGTGATTGTGGCCGCTTCCATCACCCTGAGCCTGCTCGTACTCTACGAAGACATCGGGATCGGCCGCAGCGTCGGACTCATCGCCTTCCCGTTCGCCTGCCTCTTCATGGGGGCGGCGCGCTACGCCAAGCGGCTGTATGCGGAGAGTAAGAACCGTCCCGGCGACGGCGCCCAAAACACCCTGATCTACGGGGCGGGCTTCCTCGGCAACTCCCTGCTGACCCGAATGCTGCAGGACGCCGATTCGCCGTACTTCCCGGTGGGCCTGATCGACGACGATCCCAGCAAGAAACACCTGCGGCTCTCCGGCGTCCAGGTCCAGGGCCGCGGCGACGACCTGCCGGCCATCATCCGGCGCACCCGCGCCACCGTCCTGGTGCTGGCATTTGCCAATGTCGAGGCTTCCGTGGTCCGGCGCATTTCAGACGCCGTCGCCGGCATGAACGTCAGGGTGCTGGTCCTGCCTCCGCTGCGGGACATGCTGGGCCGGGGTGCCCCCGAGGGTTTCTCCGATTTCCGCGACGTGGCGGTCGAGGACCTGATCGGCCGGCGCCCGGTGGACATCAAGGTGGACGAGATCGCCGGCTACATCAAGGGCAAGCGAGTTTTGGTCACGGGTGCCGGCGGTTCGATCGGCTCCGAACTGTGCCGGCAGATCGTCCAGTTTTCGCCGGCGGAACTGATCATGCTTGACCACGACGAAACCGGGCTGCAGCACACCCAGATCTCCATCACCGGCCGGGGACTGCTCGCCGGCCGCGACACGGTCCTGGCCAGCATCCGCGACGGTGCCGCCCTCCGGGAGATCTTCCAGGACCGCCGCCCCGAGGTGGTCTTCCACGCCGCCGCCCTTAAACACGCGCCGCTGCTGCAGCAGTATCCGGTCGAGGCCTGGAAAACAAACGTCCTGGGCACCCTGAACGTGCTGCGGGCGGCCGAGCACGCGGGCGTTTCACATTTTGTGAATATCTCCACCGACAAGGCGGCGAACCCGACGACGGCGCTGGGTCATTCAAAGCGCGTGGCCGAGAAGCTGGCTGCCTGGATGGCCGGCCAGACCGGCCGCAAATTCGTCTCCGTCCGGTTCGGCAACGTGATGGGCAGCCGCGGCTCGATGCTCCCGCTCTTCACCGAGCAGATCCGCGTCGGCGGCCCGGTGACCGTCACAGACCCCGAAGTCACCCGGTTCTTCATGACCATCCCGGAAGCGTGCCAGCTGGTGATCCAGGCCGGCGCAATCGGCCGCGGCGGCGAAGTCATGATCCTGGACATGGGGGAGCCGGTCAAGATCCTGGATGTCGCCCAGCGCATGATCGCCATGTCCGGCAAGAAGGTGGACATCGTCTACACCGGCCTTCGTCCCGGTGAGAAGCTTCACGAGGAACTCGTTGGCATCGGCGAGCTGGACCAGCGCCCCCTGCATCCGAAGATTTCGCACACCAGGGCGCAGGAACAGGACCCCGCCGCGCTGGACATCGATGTCTGGCTGGCCCGCTGTGAGGCCGAGCAGGGAATCGACATCGCGTCCATCCCCGACGAGGAAGCCGATGAACCTGGCCAGAACGTCAGGGCGGCGTCATGATGCCCATCTGGCTCGCCGCCGGCATCACCCTGCTGGCCAGCCTCCTGCTTCCATTTGCGGTCAAGCCCTGGTTGGTCAGGATGGGCGTCGTGGATGTTCCGTCCGCCCGGTCATCGCACGGCCGGACCACGATCCGGGGCATGGGGGTGGCCGTTTCCCTGGCCACCGGCATCGGATACGCGGCCGCCGTCGGGCTGGGGGCAGTGACGGTGGACCGTTCGGTCTTCCTTGTTGTACTCGCGATCATCGCGGCAAGCGCAGTGGTTGGCTGGGTCGAGGACCTTCGTGGCCTTTCCATCCGTGGCCGGGCGGCGGCGCAGCTGGGGATCGGTGCCGTGGGTTCTGCCGCCCTGATCCATCTCACTGGCCAGTCCTTCTGGTGGCTGCCACTGGCGGCCCTGGCCATTGCGGCCTACATCAACATTGCCAACTTCATGGACGGCGTCAACGGCATTTCCAGCTTCCACGGAATCCTCGCGGGCTCGGCGTATGCGGTGGCCGGGCAGCTGACCGGACTGCCCTGGCTCACCGCCGGCGGTGCCGTGCTGGCCATGGCGTTCCTGGGTTTCCTGCCCTGGAACCTCTCCCGGGGCTCCGTCTTCCTGGGCGACGTCGGCAGCTACCTGCTCGGTGCCTCGGTTGCGGCCCTGGCGGTGGCCGGGTTCTTCAGCGGTGTCTATGTGGAGTACATACTGGCTCCGATCCTGGTTTACGTGGCAGACACCGGCTATACCCTGCTGCGCAGGATCAGCGCGGGGGAACGGTGGTACGCGTCCCACCGCGAGCACGTTTACCAGCGGCTGACCGACGTCGGCTTTTCGCACCTGCAGTCCGCCGGCACGGTCGCTGCGTGCACTGCCGCGCTCATCGTGCTGAGCTTCATTGCCGCCACGGCAGCGCTGCCCACCGTAGTGCTTTGTGTCGCCGGAAGTCTCGCCGTCCTGGCGATATACCTGGTTTCGCCGGACCTGATCCGACGCTTCCGTCGGCGCCGGAAGGTCACCCGGGCACCCGTGTCCTAGGCCGCCAGGAGGCGCGGCGGCCACCGCGGCGCCGTCATGTTCTATCTCGTGTAGAATTCAGGTGCGGCACATCGCCGCGCTACTGAAACCACCGAACACCCTCGACGATTGGGATCTCATGACCTCCAACGCCGAACCCGGACCAACGTCCGGCTCCGGACCCGTTGGTGTCTCAGGTCCCACAAAATCCCTGTGGCTGCGCCTTCTGGCCGTCAGCTCCGTAGCCGGGGGAGCCGCCTTGCTGCTCGCCAGCCTGGCTGCGCTCCTTCTGGACGGGCCGGCGGCCGCGCTGTCGTCCATCTTTGGTGGCCTGCTGGTGATGCTCTTTTTCGCCGTCAGCCTCCTGGTTGGCCACTTCGTGGGCCGCACGAATCCTTCCGGGGCAATCGGTATGTTCGTTGCGACCTATTTCATCAAAGTCGTGGGCTTCGCCGTCGTGCTTTTTGTGATCGGCGCCCCCGCCTGGTTGAACAGCCGATGGTTCGTTATCGGGGCAGTTGCCACTGTGGTCCTGTGGCAGGCGGCCGAGCTTTATGCGTTCAGCAGGGCCCGGCTTCAGATCTACAACGACCCCGAAGCCGAGGAAACCCATAATGCCTGAGTCGAAGCACACGCCCGGAAAGGGTGCCGGAAGCTTCAAAACCAACGCCTCCACACCAGGGGTATCTGCGGAAAACAGCGACGGCGGATACAACGCCGGGATGGCCGTCTTCAGCTACATAATTGGCGGAATCATCGTCTGGAGTTTGATAGGGTGGGGTCTGGATTATCTGTGGGGAACCCGCTGGATCGTGCTCGCAGGCGCTCTGCTTGGAGCTGTCGGAGGTTTCTATCTTTCCCACATGCATGGCCTTACCAGTTCAAGAAACACTGCCGGTAAGAGCGACGCAGGGAGCGGCCCGTCCGCAGACGGAAACACTAATGCCAAATAATTTCACAGGGGGAACTGCGGAGCGAAAACCCGCCGGTCCCCGACATACGCCCAATGATGGACACTGCAGAGAGGAAACGCGTTGATCGCGCTTGCGCTCCCGGCCCAAGATTCTGGAGAGTTTACTCCTCCAGGAATTGAAGAAATGCACCTGCCGGCAATCCTGCCGTGGGGGGTGGCGGACGGATTCTCCAAGCAGATGCTGCTGGTTATCCTGTCGGTCGTCATTATCGCTACATTCTTTCTGCTAGCTGCCCGTAAGCAGCAGCTTGTCCCCGGCAAGCTCCAGTTCGCTGGTGAAATGGCCTACGGCTTTGTGCGTAACAGCATCGCCAAGGACATTATCGGCGGCAAAGATTTCATGAAGTATGTGCCGCTGTTGTTCAGCCTCTTCTTCTTTATCCTCGTAAACAACATCTACGGCGCAATTCCCGTGCTCCAGCTCCCGAGCTTCTCGCACGTCGGCGGCGCCTATGTCCTCGCGGGCATTGTTTACGTCACATGGATTGCCATCGGCATCCGGAAGAACGGCCTGAAGTACTTCAAGCTGGCCACCGTACCCTCCGGCGTACCGGTCTACATCCTTCCCCTGATCATCCCGATCGAGATCATCTCCAACTTCCTGGTCCGGCCGGTCACGCACAGCCTCCGTCTGTTTGCCACCATGCTGGCCGGTCACCTGATCGTCATGATTGCAGGCTCGGGCATCGAGTACCTCATCATGCAGGAGAACATCCTGCTCAAGGGCACTTCGCTCCTCGTGCTCGGCGGCGCCATCGCCATGTACATGCTGGAAGCGCTGATCATGGCGCTCCAGGCCTACGTCTTCACGCTGCTTACCGCCATCTACATCGAGGGCGCACTGCACGCGGACAGCCACTAGGCATCCACAAACTTCCCCTTGCGGGGATGAAGCAAACCAAACAACCTGCCACATAGATGGCATCTTGAAAGGAATAAAATGGAAGGCAATCTCAACCTCGTAGGTTACGGTCTGTCCGCAATCGGCGGTGGTATCGGTGTTGGTCTCGTGTTCGCCGCTTACATCAACGGCGTCGCACGCCAGCCGGAAGCCCAGCGGGTCCTGCAGCCGATCGCATTCCTCGGCCTCGCGCTGACTGAAGCCCTCGCCATCCTCGGCCTGGTCTTCGCTTTCGTTCTCTAAGTCTGACTTCAGAACCAAGCGAACATCCAAGACCGAGTAGATAAGGACGGGTGAATTATGAACCAGGTGATCATCTCAGCTGCCACTGAGGCTAACCCACTGGTACCCAACGTCTGGGAAATGGGCGTTGTCCTCGTCGGCTTTGCTGTCCTCATGTTCATCGTGGTCAAGTTCATTGTCCCGATGTTCGAGAAGACGTTTGCAGAGCGCGCTGAGGCAATCGAAGGCGGCATCGCCAAGGCTGAAAAGGCCCAGGCGGAAGCATCCGCTGCCCTCGAAGAGTACAAGCAGCAGCTCAATGATGCCCGCGCGGAAGCCAACCGCATCCGCGAGGAAGCCCGTGCCGAAGGCGCCCAGATCCTTGCGGACCTGAAGGAGAAGGCAGCTGCAGAGTCTGCCCGCATCACAGCCCAGGCACACGTGCAGATCGAATCGGAGCGCCAGGCCGCAGTTGTGTCGCTGCGCTCCGAGGTAGGCACGCTGGCCACTACGCTGGCAGGCCGCATCGTTGGCGAGGCGCTCAACGATGACGAGCGTTCCGCCCGCGTTGTTGACCGCTTCCTTGCAGATCTGGAGAACCAGAACGCAGGTGCAGCTAAGTAATGTCAGGTGTATCGAGCGAATCGCTGACCACGGCGCTGACCAAACTGGAAGCCCAGCTTCCGTTTGCCTCGCTGCAGTTGGCAAAGGAACTCTTCGGAATCCTGGGAACGGTGGACAGCTCGGCTGGCTTGCGCCGCGCCCTGACTGACCCGTCCCGCAACGGTGACGAAAAGTCGGCGCTGGTCAAGCAGCTTGTTGGCGGAAAAGTCTCCGCTGATGCTGCGGATATCGCGGCCGGACTGGCCAGCTCACGCTGGGCATCGGCCCGTGATATCGGCGATGCACTCGAGACGCTTGCCGCAACGGTGGTCATAGCCGTTGCTGAAAACAAGTCGGCCGTTTCTGCCTCCGGACTCTCTGGGCTGGAAGAACTGGAGAACGATCTGTTCTCCTTCAACCAGGCCGTTGCCTCCAACCACGAGGTACAACGTGCTCTGTCGGAGCCGCAGGCCAGTGCTGCAGCGAAGATCGGCCTGGCGGAGAAGCTGGTGCCCGGCTCAAGTGAGGAAGCAAAAGTCCTCATTGGCCAGGCAGTTTCACAGCCACGCGGCATCAAGCCGACGAAGCTGGTGGCCCGGTTCGCCGAGCTCGCAGCCAAGCGGCAGCAGCGCTGGATTGCAACGGTCAAGGTGACGCGTCCCCTCACGGAGACGCAGTACGCCCGCCTCCAGTCAGGGCTCAATGCCCTGTACGGGCGCGAGCTCAAGATCAACATCAGTGTTGATCCTGAACTGATCGGCGGCATCCGTGTCCAGGTGGGTGACGAAGTGCTTGACGCTTCGGTTATCACCCGGCTGGGCCAGCTTCAGCGCCAACTGGCCGGTTAGCCGGACAAGCACAACTTAACGAAACGAAACCCCGGTCATCGTGAGCAACGATGATCACGAAAACAGGAGAGCAGGGACTGCAGATGGCCGAATTGACCATCAACGCCGACGACGTCCGTATTGCGTTGAACGAGTTCGCGGCGTCCTACGAACCCGGAAACGCTGAGCGCGTAGAGGTCGGCCGTGTAACGACCGCAGGTGACGGCATCGCCCGTGTTGAGGGCCTTCCCTCGGTCATGGCGAACGAGCTGCTTCGCTTCGAAGACGGCACCCTGGGCCTGGCCCAGAACCTCGACGTGCGCGAAATCGGTGTCATCATCCTCGGTGACTTCACGGGAATCGAAGAAGGCCAGGAAGTCCACCGCACCGGACAGGTCCTGTCCGTGCCGGTAGGCGACGCCTTCCTCGGCCGAGTGGTTGACCCGCTGGGCCAGCCCATCGATGACCTTGGCGAGATCAAGGCCGAAACCACCCGTGCCCTGGAACTCCAGGCGCCCGGCGTGACCGCACGCAAGTCGGTTCACGAGCCGATGCAGACCGGTCTGAAGGCTATCGACGCCATGATCCCGATCGGCCGGGGACAGCGCCAGCTGATCATCGGTGACCGCCAGACCGGCAAGTCGGCTATCGCTATCGACACCATCATCAACCAGAAGGCCAACTGGGCTTCAGGGGATGTCAGCAAGCAGGTGCGCTGCATCTACGTCGCGATCGGCCAGAAGGCGTCCACGATCGCTGCTGTCCGCCAGACCCTCGAGGACAACGGCGCGCTGGAATACACCACCATTGTGGCTTCCCCCGCGTCTGACCCCGCAGGCTTCAAGTACCTGGCACCGTACGCCGGCTCGGCTATCGGCCAGCACTGGATGTACGGCGGCAAGCATGTCCTGATCGTGTTCGACGACCTCTCCAAGCAGGCCGAGGCCTACCGTGCTGTGTCGCTGCTGCTGCGCCGCCCGCCGGGACGCGAAGCCTACCCGGGCGACGTCTTCTACCTGCACTCCCGTCTGCTGGAGCGTTGTGCCAAGCTCTCCGACGAACTCGGAGCGGGTTCGATGACCGGCCTGCCGCTCATCGAAACCAAGGCAAACGACGTCTCGGCGTACATCCCGACCAACGTGATCTCCATTACCGATGGCCAGATCTTCCTGCAGTCGGACCTCTTCAACGCCAACCAGCGTCCCGCCGTGGACGTCGGTGTCTCCGTCTCCCGCGTCGGTGGCGCTGCACAGGTGAAGTCCATGAAGAAGGTTTCCGGCACGTTGAAGCTGGAACTGGCTCAGTACCGTGACATGCAGGCTTTCGCAATGTTCGCGTCGGACCTCGACGCCGCATCGCGCCAGCAGCTGACCCGTGGGGCCCGCCTCATGGAACTGCTCAAGCAGGGCCAGTACTCACCGTTCCCGGTTGAGAACCAGGTCGTGTCCATCTGGGCCGGTACCAACGGCCACCTTGATGAGGTCCCGGTTGAGGACATCAACCGCTTCGAGACCGAGTTCCTGGAGCACCTCAAGCACAAGTCCTCGATCCTGACCACGCTGGCGCAGACCAACGTGATGGACGATGACACCGCTGAAGCACTGAAGACCGCGATCGTGGCCTTCAAGAAGGGCTTCTTCGGCGAGGGCGACAACCTCCTGGTAGGTGCTGGCCACGAGGAGCACGAAGCCATCGACGAGGCTCAGGTCGACCAGGAAAAAATCGTCAAGCAGAAGCGCTAGTTTCGCTGGCAGGGACTGCCGGAGGCCCTTCGGGTTTCCGGCAGTCCCGGCCATCGGGATCTTAGGAAAGGAAAAGTATGGGAGCCCAGATTCGGGTCTACCGCCAGAAGATCAGCTCGACCACGTCGATGCGCAAGATCTTCAAGGCGATGGAACTGATCGCTACCTCGCGCATCGGCAAGGCCCGCGCACGCGTAGCGGCTTCACTGCCTTACGCAAACGCGATCACGCGTGCCGTTTCTGCTGTGGCAAGCCAGAGCGAGATCGACCACCCGCTGGTCACCGAGCCGGCACAGATCCGCCGCGCCGCCGTCCTGATCATCACCGCTGACCGCGGCCTTGCAGGGTCCTACTCCGCGACGGTACTCAAGCAGGCTGAAGGCCTGATTGAGCTGCTCCACGAGGAGGGCAAGGAAGTCAAGACCTACGTGATGGGCCGCAAGGCGCAGGCGTACTTCGATTTCCGGAACCGTGCTTTCGAGCGCGGATGGACCGGCAACACGGACGCCCCGGTGTTCGAAGTTGCACGCGAGGTTGGTGCTGCACTGCTGGAGGACTTCGCCACCGCATACGAAGAGGGTGGCGTTGACGAGATCCATGTTGTCTATACCCGCTTCAAGTCCATGGTGACGCAGGAACCGACTGTCATCCGTCTGCTTCCCCTCGAGGTTGTCGAAGAGAAGGCTGCGTCCGAATCGGACCTCCTGCCGCTCTACGAATTCGAGCCGGAAACGGAGCAGGTTCTTGATGCTCTGCTTCCGCGCTACATCGAGTCACGTATTTTCGCCGCCATGTTGCAGGCAGCAGCTTCCGAGCTCGCAGCCCGCCAGCGGGCGATGAAGTCCGCCGGCGACAACGCGACGGACCTCATCAAGAAGTACACGCGTCTGCGCAACACTGCCCGTCAGGCTGAAATTACGCAGGAACTTTCCGAAATCGTTGCCGGTGCCGACGCCTTGAGTGCGTCCTAGCCAGCACGGTCCGGCCCAGCTGTACCTGCACCAAGAAATAAACTTAACCCCCACGCCATCTACTGAGTGAAGTGAGAGAGATGACTGCCACCGCTACCGAACACGTAGCAGCAACGTCCGGTGCTACCGGCCGTATTGCCCGTGTTATTGGCCCGGTTGTCGACGTCGAATTCCCGGCTGACGCAATCCCCTCGATTTACAACGCCCTCACCACGGAGATTACTCTCAACGGTGAAACCAAGACCGTAACGTTCGAGGTCGCCCTGCACCTGGGTGACAACCTCATTCGTGCCATCTCCCTGCAGGCCACCGACGGACTCGTCCGCGGTACCAGCGTTGTGGACACCGGCTCGCCCATCACCGTGCCCGTTGGCGACGGCGTCAAGGGTCACATCTTCAACGTGCTGGGCAAGCCCCTCGACGTTGACGAGTCCGAGATCCAGGCTTCGGACTACTGGCCGATCCACCGCAAGGCACCTGCCTTCGCGACCCTTGAAGGTTCCACCGAGATGCTGGAAACCGGCATCAAGGTCATCGACCTGCTCACCCCGTACATCAAGGGTGGAAAGATCGGCCTCTTCGGCGGCGCCGGCGTTGGCAAGACCGTCCTGATCCAGGAAATGATCACCCGTGTTGCCCGCAACTTCGGTGGTACTTCCGTCTTCGCCGGTGTCGGCGAGCGTACCCGTGAGGGCAACGACCTCTGGGTTGAAATGGAAGAGGCTGGCGTCCTCAAGGACACTGCCCTTGTATTCGGCCAGATGGATGAGCCGCCGGGAACGCGTCTTCGCGTGGCCCTTTCCGCCCTGACCATGGCGGAATACTTCCGCGATGTCCAGAACCAGGACGTGTTGCTCTTCATCGACAACATCTTCCGCTTCACGCAGGCAGGTTCCGAGGTTTCCACCCTCCTCGGCCGCATGCCGTCGGCTGTGGGCTACCAGCCCAACCTGGCAGACGAGATGGGACTCCTCCAGGAGCGCATCACGTCCACCAAGGGCCACTCCATCACCTCGATGCAAGCCATCTACGTTCCCGCAGATGACTACACCGACCCGGCCCCGGCCACGACCTTCGCACACCTCGACGCAACCACGGAACTGTCCCGTGAAATTGCTTCCCGTGGTCTGTACCCGGCCGTTGACCCGCTGACGTCGACTTCCCGAATCCTGGACCCCCAGTACATCGGCAAGGATCACTACAACACGGCTGTCCGTGTGAAGCAGATCCTGCAGAAGAACAAGGAACTCCAGGACATCATCGCCATCCTCGGTGTCGATGAGCTCTCGGAAGAGGACAAGATCGTCGTGTCGCGTGCACGCCGTATCCAGCAGTTCCTCTCCCAGAACACCTACACCGCCAAGCAGTTCACCGGCGTCGAAGGCTCCACGGTGGCCATCAAGGACACCATCGAAGGCTTCACTGCCATCTGCGACGGCGACCTCGACCACATTGCAGAGCAGGCGTTCTTCAACGTCGGCGGCCTGGATGACGTTGAGCGCCAGTGGGCCAAGATCCAGGAACAGACCAAGTAATATGGCTGAGCTTGAGGTTGAGATTGTCGCAGCGGACCACTTCGTGTGGTCCGGAGCGGCCAAGATGGTCAAGGCCCGCACCAGCGATGGTGAAATCGGAATCCTGCCCGGCCACTCGCCCCTGCTGGCGATCCTGGCCGAAGGTGAACTGGCCATTGAGCCGGTTTCCGGGGACCGCATTGCCGTAGCTGTTGACGGCGGATTCTTCTCCGTTGACAACAACCGCGTGGTGATTGTTGCTGACAACGCCCAACTGGGTGACGCGGCTACTGCTGGGATCCGCTAGCACGACCCTGATGGACGCTCCGACTCTTACGTTCATCGCACTGGCAATCGCCTTCGGATTGCTGATTTTTACACTGTGCCTTTCAGGGGTGCGCCGCTTCAACCTGCGGCGCGCCCTGGGCACGGCCGACGCCTCCATTTGCCTGGCTGGAAACAGCTGGCAGATGGGGGTTTGTCGTTACCAGGACAACGATCTTGAGTGGTTCCGGCTGCTCTCCCTGAGCGTCCGTCCCAAACACAAATTCAAGCGCAGCTCGCTGGAGCTGCTCGGCCGCCGCAAGCCCACCGAAGCTGAGGCTGTGAAGGTCCAGCCTGACGTCGTGATCGTCGAGTTGCGCTATGAAGGCCAGGACCTTCGGCTGGCCATGAAATTCGATGCCTATACGGGACTGTCCTCCTGGCTGGAAGCCGGGCCGGTCGTCGGCGTAGGTACCTGGCGCTAGGCACGTGGACTGGATCGCCGATATCAGGTTGACGGACGGGCCGCTCTACTGGACGGCCTGGGTCCTCGGCGTTGCTGCCGGCGTCTACCTGATCTTCCGACCGCGGCCGCTGACCCGCCGCCGCTGGTTCGTTAGCGTTGCCGCCGCCCTGGCCGCAGCTGCCGGCCTGGTCCTCGTGGTGCACTGGATCCTGATCTACCTGACTTCCGTTTTTCCTGACGAACTGCCGTGGGACGTCCTTGCCTGGGTGTTTGCCGCCGTCGTGGCACTGTTTCTTTTGCTGCTGAGGCTCCCGCCGGGATCATGGCGCAGCCGTACGCTGGACGGTGTTGCCCTCCTGGCGGTGATACTGCTTGCCGCCGTGCAGATCAACGCCTACTTTGGCCTCAACAGGACAGTGGCGGACCTTACGGGCACGGCTCTTTCCCGGATCCCGCCCCTTGAGCAGGAGCTGAAGCGCCAGGCCGGCAGCACCGCGCAGACCCTGTCCGGCTGGAAGCCCGCCGGTGACCTTCCCCCCGACGGCGTCCTGCGCACCGCCTCCATTCCGGCAACGGCCTCCGGCCTCCAGACCCGCGACTCCTACATTTACCTGCCCCCTGCCTACTTTGCCTCGAACCGTCCCAGCCTTCCGGTCCTGGTGCTGGTTCCCGGCCAGCCCGGCGGCCCGGCGGACTGGCTGACCGGGGGTTCCCTGCAGCGGCGCATGGACAGTTTCGCGGCGGATCACGGGGGAGTGGCCCCTGTGGTGGTGGTGGTGGACCCCAACGGGAGCCAGTCGGCGAATTACCTTTGCATGGACAGCGCCATGGCCAAGGCTGACACCTACATGGCAGTGGATGTGCCGGCATGGATTCTGGGCAATCTCGACGTCGACTCCGACCACAAGCGGTGGGCAGTTGGCGGGTTCAGTTTTGGGGCCACGTGCGCCATACAAATGGGCACCCGGCATCCGGAACTCTATGCCGGTGTCCTGGCCTTCGCCAGCGAGAGGGAGCCGGCACTGGCCAAGGAACGCCAGAAGACCGTTGATGCAGCGTTCAACGGCGATACCGGTGCCTTCGACGCACAGCTGCCGCTGACCCTGATGGGCGAGCGGCAATACCCCGGCAGTGTGGCCTACTTCGCGGCAGGCGCCACCGATCCGGAGTTCGTGGGCAACCTCCGTGCGCTGAGCGCGGCTGCCCGCGGGGCAGGGTTCACGGTGGGGGAGGACGAGGTCCCGCACGTAGGCCATTCCTGGGACATGCTGACTCCGGGCCTGACCAACGGGCTCGACCTCCTGGCCAGGCAGTGGGGATGGGAGGAGTGAGGACCCTGAACGAGGTCCGTGCGCCTGCGCTGCTTTGGTCAACTGTGGGGTTGCCGGCTGCCCGGAAGCTTTGGGATTACGTGCGCTCCGTACCTTTGACGCTGTGCATCCTCGGACTTTTCCTGGCCGTCGGTGCCCTCACCGGGAGTTACCTCAGCGGTCCGCCTGTGGAGCTTCTGCCCGTCGCCGGCGTCAGCGCCCCCGGACTGAGGGGCGGCGCCTGGTGGGCGCTTTTCACGTCCCTGTTCTTTGCCACCAACCCGCTGGCCTACCTTGTTGCATCGTTGATGATCCTGCTGCTGTTGGGCCTGGCCGAGCGCAGGCTGGGACCGCTCCGGACTGGCCTGATATTCCTCTGCGGCCAGTTCGCCGGCGTCACGGTGTTCCTGCTCCTGACCCAGCTGGCCCGTTACGCGGGAGACGGCTGGCTGGGGCTCATGGCGGACTACAGCCTGATCGGGCCCTACGCCGCTGTCCTGACTGTTTCCATGGCGGCCAGTGGCCATCTCCCGCTCCTCTGGCGCCGCCGCCTGTGGACCGCCGTGCTCTCCGTTGCCCTCCTGCTGGTCCTGTACGTGGGGCATCCGGAGACGGTCATTGGACTGATAGGAGCCGTTCTTGGCCTCGCCGCCAGCTGGTGGCACCAGGGTGACCTCAGCCATCTGCATGCGCCGCGTTCAACAGGCCGTGAGACCAGGAACCTCCTGGCACTGACGGTGGCTGTGTTTGCCGTGGGGCCCATCCTGACGGCAGTGGCCCGCACACCTACCGGTCCGCTGGCGCTGCTCCGGGACGTGGTCCTGAATCCCGTGCCCACGCTGGGCCAGCTCGAAGCAAACTGCGGCCCGACTGTGGAGGCCTCGTGCCTGGAGGTGGGCCGGGCGGGATTCACCGGGCCGCTCGGACTTGCCGTGGCAGTGGTGCCGGTTGTCCTGTTGCTGATCTGTGCCGACGGCATGCGCCGCGGCCGCAGAATGGCGCTGCGCATCACACTGGCAATCCAGCTTGCCGTCACCGCACTGGCGGCCGTCTACCTGGCTCTCTTTGCGCTGATACCGCACTATCCGTCACGGCCGCAGACCGCCGCCATGGGCTCCGGGTTCGCCCACATCCTGCCCCTGGTCATTGTGCCCCTCCTGCTCGCGGTGCTGCTGTGGATTAACCGGAGGCAGTTCCGGGTGGAGACGGTCCCAAGCGCCCGCCGCAAACTCATAGCCGTGGTGGGCGGTGTCTGGCTCTTCCTGGCCGGGAGCTACACCGTCGCCTGGTTCGGGGCCGGCGGAATGACGCGCGACGGCGGCCTGCTGGGTCTGCTGGCCGAATTGTCCAGGCAGTACCTTCCTGTGCCGCTTCCGAACCTGTACCGCCGGGTCTTTGCCGACCGCAACAGCCTGGAGTCCCTGATTTTCGGTTACTCCGGACCGGTGTTCTGGTTGGTTGCCCTGGCCGGGGTCTGGTCCGTGCTTCTGGGACGGCATCATGGCAGCGACTCCGGGCACGATGACAGGGCCAAGGCACGGATGCTCCTCCATCAGGGCGGCGATTCGTTGTCGTGGATGGCCCTCTGGGAGCCTAACCGCTACTGGTTCAGCCCGGACGGACACGGCGCGGTTGCCTACCAGCAGCACGGCAACGTTGCCCTGACGCTCGCGGGTCCCTTCGGTGCCGCAGACACCCGGTTGCGGACTGCCGAGGAATTCCTTGACTACTGTGCCGGCGGGGCCCTCGTGCCCGCCTTCTACTCCTGCGACAGCACGCTGTGGCCGCTGCTTCAGCGGCGCGGCTTCCAGCGGGTCGCGGTGGCCCAGGAAACCCGGCTTGCCATCCAGGAGCTCGAATTCAAGGGTAAGGAATGGCAGAACGTCCGGACAGCGCTGAACCGGGCAGCCAAAATAGGGGTCAAAGCTGTCTGGGGCACCTACCACGGACTTCCGGTGGAACTGCGCGCCCGGCTGAGCGAGGTGTCGGAGGAGTGGGCAGCGGCAAAAACCATTCCCGAAATGGGTTTCACGCTCGGCGGCATTGATGAACTGATGGATGACGAGGTGCTGTGCTGCCTGGCCGTTGACGGCCACGGCTCCGTGCACGGGGTCACCAGTTGGCTGCCCGTTTACGACGGCGGGAAGGTGGTCAGCCGCACCCTGGACGTGATGCGCCGGGCCGATGAAGGATTTCCGGGGGTGATGGAGTTCCTGATTGCCTCCGCGGTGCTCAAGTTGCGGGACTCCGTGGAAGTTATTTCGCTCTCCGGGTCGCCGCTTGCACAGCATCCCGGGGAGGGGGAAGAGCAGGACGCGACGGATCCGGCCGAGAACCTGGTCCGCATCCTTGATGTGGTGGGCCACGCCCTGGAACCCGTCTATGGGTTCCGGTCCCTGGCGGCGTTCAAATCCCGTTTCAAGCCCGAGTACCGGGCGCTGTACCTGTATTACCAGGACCCGCTGCAGTTGCCGGCAATTGGACGCGCTCTCACCCGTGCCTATTTGCCGGGCCTCTCGCTGCGCCAAGGGGCGCGGCTCGTCCGGAGCCTCGTCAGCTGAGGCGGGGGCATGGCCTGCCGTCATAAACAAAAAGATCCCCGGCACGGATGTTGGGGATCTTCTTGTAGCTGAAGGCCGCACCTGGCGGCCGTCGAAGCGGGGATCAGACCAGCGTTACGCCGGTTGCCTGGGGGCCCTTGGCGCCCTGACCGATCTCGAACTGAACGCGCTGGTTCTCATCGAGGGTCTTGAATCCACCGGTCTGGATCTCGGAGTAGTGAACGAAGACATCGCCATCGGAGTCATCCGGGGTAATGAAGCCGAAGCCCTTTTCAGCGTTGAACCACTTGACGGTTCCCTGTGCCATTTTATTTCTCCTCATTATGGAACTTATCTAAGGCCAGCACACCTCGTGCCGGACTTGGTCACTCCGCGAGAAGAATCCTTCACTGCCCGTTCCTTGGGAACAGGCCCTGCAGGAGCTTCGCGCTCGCAACTTGTCTTGCGAGCATGAAAAACACCTACACAAAGACTGTCCTAAGAATTTCATGCCGTTCCTGTCAGGTCAACGGCTCTGACCGGCGAATCCAGCAAATCTTAGGTAAAAAGCGGATGAATCCCCTCGTCAGGGGCGTGCGGCGCTTCAGAACAGCCGGGATTCGCTGTCATCCACGCCGCGCATGGCATCGTAGTCCAGCGTGATGCAGTCGATCCCGCGGTCGTTGGCCAGCACCTTCGCCTGCGGCTTGATCTGCTGGGCCGCGAAGATTCCGCGCACCGGCGCCAGCCGGGGATCCCGGTTGAGGAGTTCAAGATAGCGTGTCAGCTGCTCCACGCCGTCGATGTCGCCCCGGCGCTTGAGCTCGATGGCTACGGTGGCGCCGGCGGCGTCCCTGGCCAGGATGTCCACCGGTCCGATCGCGGTGAAGTACTCGCGACGGATCAGTGAGAAGCCCTCGCCAAGCGTCTCGATCTGGTCCGCGAGCAGGCGCTGCAGGTCCGCCTCGACGCCGTCCTTGATCAGGCCCGGGTCCACGCCCAGGTCGTGGGAGGACTCATGGAGCTGCTCATGGATGTTGATGATGAGCCGGTCATCGGTCTTGGCCGACTGCACGGTCCACTGCTCAGTGACACCAAGCTCAAGGTCAACGTCGTCCGGTGTCGACACACGGAGTGTGGCCGGCGGGCTCATCCAGTTCAGCGGCTTATAGGAACCGCCGTCGGAGTGGACCAGCACCGAGCCGTCGGCCTTAACCAGCAGGAGCCTGGTGGCAAGGGGGAGATGGGCTTTAAGCCGGCCAACGTAATCAACGGAGCATTGGGCTATGACAAGTCGCACGCCGTACACACTACCGGGGCTGGGGCAGAATGGAGGCATGCCCCGTTCCAACCGCCCCCGCCGCCCGGCCTCCGGAAAACCGGGAGGACCTCCCGGCAGGGCCGCAGGAAAGAAGGGCAGCGGGGAAGTCCCTGAGCTGGATCTGGAGCGTGCCCGGGCAGGCATTGCCCGCCGGGAGAGCGCCCCCGACGGCGAGTGGATGGTCCGGACCATGACCGCAAAAAACGCGGAAAAGACCTACATCTGCCCCGGCTGCTCCACTGCAGTGGTTCCCGGGATTGCCCATCTGGTGGTGTGGAAGGACGACCACCTGTTCGGGGCGGCGGCCGGTCTTGCCGAACGCCGCCACTGGCACACGAACTGCTGGCTGTCCCGGTCCTACCGCTACCGCTGAGGCACCCGGCTCGCCGGCCCCCGCCCCTGAGTCGCTAAGCTGGCAGGCATGACTTTTGATCCGGCGTCGTTCGAATTCACCCAGCCCTCGGGCCCGTCACCCATCCGTGCCTCCACGGTCCTGCCGGCCCGGCGGGAGAACATCCACCTCCACACGGAGGACGGCCACGAACTGGTGGGGGAGCTGGCGCTGCCGGAATCGGGCCCGGTCACTGCGACGCTGATCACCCTGCACCCGCTGCCGACCCACGGCGGGTTCATGGACTCCCATGTCTTCCGCAAGGCCTCTTACCGGCTTCCCGCCCTGGCGGGTGTGGCCGTGCTCCGCTTCAACACGCGCGGAACGTCATCGCCGCGCGGCACCAGCGCCGGAACGTTCGAAGAGGGGATCGGCGAGCGGCTCGACGTCGAGGCGGCGGTGCGGTTCGCCGTCGAACGTCAGCTCCCCAACCGCTGGCTGGTGGGTTGGTCCTTCGGCACCGAGCTGGCGCTGATGTACGGCGCCGTGGAGCCGGTGGCCAGCCAGATCGAGGGCGCAGTACTGTTGTCGCCGCCGCTGCACCGCGCCACTGACGCCCATCTCCGGCTGTGGGCGGAGGCGGCCAAACCGCTGACAGTGCTCGTGCCCGAGCACGACGACTACCTTCAGCCCGCGGCTGCCGCAGAACGCTTCAGCCTGGTGCCCCATGCCCGGGTGGTAGCGGTCGACGGCGCCAAGCACCTTTGGGTGGGGGAGAAATACGCCTCGCGTGCGCTCAATGAGATCGTCGATGACGTCACCGAAGCCGGTTCCGGCCCCGAAGGCCTGCCGCAGGAGTGGAACGGGCCGGTGTCCACGGCCGTCGCCTAATGCTTGTCCTGGCGGACGATGTAGATCTCCTTCAGGAGCAGCAGGATGGCGGCGGCAGTGGGGATGGCGATCAGGGCGCCCAGGACGCCCAGCAGGCTGCCGCCGGCAATGACGGAGATGACGGCCACCGCCCCGGGCACGGCCACGGCTTTCTGCATGATGCGCGGGGAGATGAAGTAGGCCTCGAACTGAAGGTAGGCGAAGTAGCAGACCGCGTAGATGGCGGCCGTCTGCCAGCCCACGGTCAGTGATATCAGCACCACGATCACGCCCGCAATGAGCCCGCCGACCAGGGGGATGAACGCCAGCAGCGCCACCACGAAGGCAAGCAGCAGGGCGAACGGGACCCCGACGATGGACATTACGATGAAGGCGAACAGGGCATTGAGCAAGGCAACGCAGGCCTGGCCGATCACGTAGTTGCCCACTGAACGGGTGATCTCCTCGGACAGCGCGGCAACCCGCGGCCGCCGGGAGCGGGGGGCCAGCCGGTAGCCCCACTTCTTCATGGCCGGAAGCGCCGCCAGGAAGTAAAGGCTCAGGACCAGGACAATCAGGGTGCCGAAGAGTCCGTTGGCGAGGGTGGAGCCGAAGCCCACCACTCCGCCGAAGATCCCTCCCATGGCGGCCGGATCATTGACGAACTTATCGAGTTCCTCAGTGACGCGGTCGCGGATGCCGAACTGGCTGTCCACGGTGCGGAAAAATTCAGAATCGATGAAGTCCCGCACCCAGGTGGGTGCCTGCTCCACAATTTCCGTGACCTGTTCGACAATCGTGGGAATGAGGGTGGCGAAAAACCCCGCCACCGCACCCACCAGTACTGCGACGGAAAGCAGAATGCCGGCCGGGCGGGGAATCTTCCGGTTCTCCAGCCAACCGACCACCGGCTCCAGCCCAAGGGCGATAAACAGCGCGGCCACAATCCACAGCAGCAGTTGCGTGGTGTTCGAACCGATCCAGTAGACCAGCAGTGCAAGGCCCACTCCCACGGTGCCCATGAAACCCATGTACAGCGGATGCTGAGGGGAGATGCGCGGGCCCGGCTTGCCGAACTGGGGAGACGTCTCGCCGTCCGCTGCGGTGTCCTCTTCAGCGGCCTGGTACTCAGGCGGCAATTCCGGCGGCATCTCAAAACGAAGCCTGGGCTGGGCCCCCGGCAGCGGCTGGCGGAGGCGGCGGGCAATGAAGCCCAAGGCGGCGGCCGCGGCCGCGGTCCGCTTTCTCCTGGCAGGCTTTGCCTGCAGGGGTTTTTCCGGCAGGGACTGCGGGGCGCCTGCGGCCGGTTGATTCTCGTGTGCCGCGGAGGACTCATCCGTCTTGTCAGTCACTGGATTATGGGGCCCGTTCCGTGCGTGGCGCCGCGTGTGCGTGCCGGTGTGATGATCATCGCAAACACTATCAGCAGCCTTGGTACCAGACGCGGGAACGGCCGGTCGGGAGGGCCTGCGCGGGACCTGACGGGGCCGCCGACGGGCCCCAAAAGGGGGTCCCGGTAACAAAACGGTTACTATTGAGGGTAAACCCCCGCTGATGATAGGTGTTTCCTTGCGTTTCAAGACTGCAGTCGCACTCGTGCTGCTCGGCCTCCTGACACTTCTGGCCGGTATCGGCCAGAAAACCATTTGGGCTCCCTCCCCGACCTTCACGGCTTCGGCCCCGTCAGATGCGGCCGCGGCACCCCTGACCGTAATCGACCAGAAACTGCGCACGCTGCACGGTGGAACGGTGAAGATCAAGATCGAGGGGGACGGCGCCTTCATGCTCGCGGCCGGCCGGCCCGATGACGTGGATGCCTGGGTGGGCCAGAGTGCCCACAACACCGTGACGGGGGTTTCCGAGGACGAGAAATCGCTCCAGCTCGAACACGCGGACGGCGAGGCAACAGTTCCGAACCCCGCAGGATCGGACCTGTGGGTTTCAACCGAAAACGCCAGCGGCGCACTGGAGTACTCCTGGACCCCGCCCGCGGACGGGGAATGGTCCCTGTTGCTGGCCTCCGACGGCACCAAGCCTGCGCCCTCCTCGATCTCCATGACATTCCCCAATGACACCGCCACACCCTGGGCCGTCCCGCTGATGGTCCTCGGCGGGCTCCTGATCCTGGCCGGCATCGCCCTGGCGATCCTCTCGGCAAGGAAGAAGGACGGCGAAGGCGACGGCCAGGGCAGCGGTTTTGCCCAGCGTGCCCGGGCGAAGTCCGAAGCCCGGTCCTCTTCGAAGCTGCAGATGGTCTCCGGTGGAGCCGCCGTTGCCGCTGTGACCGCCGTCGTTGTGGCGGTAACCGGTGGCGCCGCCAGTGCTGCCACCACACCCGCCCCGGCTCCGGCAACCGGATCCCCTGCCGCAGAGGCACCGGCCTCGCCCGTCCTCCTGGACGCCCAGTTCCGCCGGATCCTGGAACAGGTCTCCAGCGCCGTGGACGCCGGTGACGGCGCAAAGGACGCGGCCAAGCTCGCTGAGCGGGTCGGTGGCACGGAGCTTGAAGTCCGCACGCAGAACTACAAAATCCGTTCCCAGGTGGGTACCTATGAAGCCCGCATGCCGGTCCGTTCCACGAAGCTGCTCACCACCGTGGTCACCAGTGAACGCAGCTGGCCCCGCTCGGTCCTGGCTGTCACCCAGGGCGACGGCAACGTTGTCCCGCAGCTCCTGACCCTGGTCCAGCCGTCCCCGCGCGAGAACTACAAGCTCACCGAGACCACCCCGCTGCAGCCAGGAACAACGTTCCCGGCGATCAACCGGAGCGGGACGCAGACCCTGGCCGCCGCTGACAAGTCGGGGCTGCTTTACAGCGGTGAAGAAGCCCTTGCCGGGTTGGCCGACCGCCTGGCCAACCCCGAGTCGAGCTTCAAGGACAAGCTGTTGGAAGGCGCATCCTCGCCGTACATTGCCGATACGCTCTCCTACCAGGCAGAGGTGGTCAAGTCGGGTGAAAACGGCACCTTCTCCTTCACCCACAAGGTGGTGCCGGAAAGCACCGTGGTATTCCGCACTGCCGACGGCGGGGCGCTGGTTCTGGGCCGGATTAACTTCGGCTTCGACGGCACGCCCAAGGCCTCCGGCGACAAACTCACCATCGGTGACGACGCCGCGGCGCTCGCCGGCGGCAAGGAAACCACCACCGGCATGGTCCTGAACTTCGCCGAGTCGATGGCGGTCTATGTCCCGCCCGCAGGCTCCACCGATCCCATGAAGCTGGTGGCAGCCACCCGTGGACTGGTAGGGGCAAGCTTCAAGTAGGGCCGAAAGGGTAAACCCCTTCACGCAGTACACCCGGCAGCGGCCGGAGTGGCTAGAGTGGAAAGCATGAGTTCGCCAGCTTCCCGCCCAGTCCCTCCAGCCGCTGCCAGCCTGCTTAACCTGCGTGGCGCCGTCGACCTTTCTTCACTGAAACAGCGGCAGGCGCCGCCCGCGGTCCCCGGCAACACCCCCGCGGGTCCGCAGGCCCCCGCCGATCAGGCCGGTACCGCGAACCCCGACGCCGGCCCCGCTCCGCTGAGGGTCGACGTCACCGAAAGCAACTTCCAGGAGCTGGTGGAGCTTTCTGCCCAGGTTCCGGTTGTCATCGCGCTGTGGGCCGCCTACTCACCCGAATCCGCCGGGATGCTGGACACCCTTGAACGCGTGGTCAACAGCTTTGCCGGCCGGCTGGTCCTGGGCACCGCCGACATCGACGCGTTCCCGCAGCTCGCACAGGCATTCCAGGTCCAGGCTGTCCCCACGGCAATCGCCGTAGTCAAGGGCCAGCCGGTTCCCCTCTTCCAGGGCGGCGCCGAGGAACCCCAGATCAGGGCCATCCTGGATGAACTGCTGAAAGTCGCCGCAGCCAACGGCGTCACGGGCAGCCTTGGCGGGGGAGTGCAGCAGGACGCCGAGCCTGCCCCGCTGCCGCCGCTGCACCAGGCCGCCTTCGACGCCATCGAGGCAGGCGACTACGAAGCCGCAGCGGTGGCCTACCGCCAGGCCCTGCTGGAGATGCCCGCCGACGCCGAAGCCAAGGCCGGCCTCGCCCAGGTGGAACTGATGGCCAGGCTCCAGGCGCTCTCCGCAGAGGACACCGAAGCACTCCGGACCCTCGCCGCCAACGAACCCGACAACCTGGAGGCCCAGCTGGGCGTGGCCGACGTGGACGTCGCCGGCGGTCATGTGGAGGATGCCTTCAACCGCGTGGTCAGCTTCATCGGCCGGAACTTCGGCCCGGAACGGGAAACCGCACGCGTCCGGCTCCTGGAGCTCTTCGACGTGGTGGGCACCACCGACCCCCGTGTCGGCAAGGCGCGGCAGGGGCTGGCCAGGGTGCTGTTCTAGTGCCGGCACTCTTTGAGCCGCTGAAGCTCCGCTCGCTGGAGCTGAAGCACCGGGGCTGGGTCTCGCCCATGTGCCAGTACAGCTGCGGTCCCGACGGCGCCCCCGGAGTGCCGAATGACTGGCACCTGATGCATCTGGGCTCCTTCGCCGCCGGCGGCGCCGCGCTTATCCTCACCGAGGCGGCCGCCGTCAATGCGCAGGGGCGGATCAGCCCCAGGGACGCCGGGCTCTACAACGACGAACAGGCAGAAGCCTGGCAGCGGATCACTGATTTTGTGCACCGCAACGGTGCCGCCGACACGAAGATCGGGGTCCAGCTGGCCCACGCCGGCGGAAGGCGTCCACGTACTGGCCCTTTTCCGGGCAACGGGGGAGCGTGCCGGAGTCCGACGGGGGCTGGTCCACGGTGGGCCCCTCGCCGACGGCATTTGACGGCTATGCCGAACCGGCCGGGATGACCGGGGAACAGATCCACGGGGTGATCGGTGATTTCGCCGAAGCCGCGGTCCGTGCGGTCGATGCCGGGTTTGACACCGTGGAGCTGCATGGTGCCCACGGCTACCTCCTGCACCAGTTCCAGAGCCCGCTGACCAACACACGGACTGACTCCTGGGGCGGCGACGAGGAAGGCCGCAACCGGCTGATGCTCGCCGTCGTTGATGCGGTCCGCGACGTCATCCCCGAATCCATGCCCCTGCTGCTGCGGATCTCTGCCACCGACTGGGCGCGGGGCGGCGTCGACATCGAGGCATCCGTCCGCCTGGCCGCCCAGGCGGCCGAGCGCGGCGTTGACCTCGTGGACGTTTCCAGCGGCGGCGCCGTGGCCCATCAGGACATCAGGCCCGGCCCGGGTTACCAGACAGGCTTCTCCGAGCGGATCCGCCGGGAAGCCAATGTCCCCACCGGAACTGTGGGCCTGCTGACCTCCGCGGACCAGGCCGAACATGCCGTGGCAACCGGACAGGCCGACGGGGTGTTCATCGCCAGGGCGGCGCTCCGCGATCCGCACTGGTGGCTCCGCGCCGCATTCAAACTTGGACACGAGCTGGCGTGGCCGCCGCAATATGAACGTGCCATCCCACGGCATTCGTTCTAGGCGCGCCGCTGGCGAATAAGCCCTTCACCCCGCGCGGAGCCGAGGCGTTACGCTGACTCTATGACTGCTCCGCATCCTGACCGGGTGCCGCCCGCCGGCCCGTTACCTGCCCTGTCAATCCGTGGGCTCGCCAAGCGTTTCGGCGGGAAAATCGCCGTGGACGGGATCAGCCTGGATGTCCCGGCAGGTTCGTTTTTTGGCATTGTGGGCCCCAACGGCGCCGGCAAGACCACCACTTTGTCGATGGCCACCGGCTTGATGCGGCCGGACTTCGGCACCGCGGTGGTGCACGGGGTTGACGTCTGGGCCAGGCCGCTGGAGGCGAAAAAGCTCATGGGCATCCTGCCTGACGGCGTGCGCCTCTTTGACCGGCTGACCGGCGAGCAGCTCGTCACCTACGCCGGACTGCTGCGGGGCATGGACAAGGAAGTGGTGGCTTCCCGGGTGGGTGAGCTGTTGTCCGCACTGGACCTTGGCGACGACGCCGGGACCCTGGTGGTGGACTACTCCGCAGGCATGACCAAGAAGATAGCCCTCGCGTCCGCGCTGATCCACGCTCCGCGGCTCCTGGTGCTGGACGAGCCCTTCGAATCCGTGGACCCCGTCTCCGCATCGAACATCCGCGCCATCCTGGACCGCTACGTTGCATCCGGCGGGACGGTGATCGTGTCCAGCCACGTCATGGATCTGGTCCAGCGGATGTGCGACCACGTGGCCGTGGTGGCCGTCGGCAGGCTGCTCGCCGTAGGAACGGTGGATGAGGTCCGCGCCGGTCAGTCGCTGGAGGAAAGATTCGTTCAGCTGGTGGGCGGGCGCAACCACACGGAAGGCCTGGAATGGTTGCGCACCTTCTGAGGCTGAAGCTGACCCTGCTCCGCAACGGCCTGCGCCGCAGCCCGTGGCAACTTGTGGGCATGGCGTTCGGTGGACTGTACGCGCTGGGCCTGGTGGGGGCGCTGGTGGTGGCCCTGGTTCTGCTGCGCCGTGCGGATCCGGAGCTTGCGCACATGGCAGTAGTGCTTGGCGGGTCGGCGGCCCTGCTGGGGTGGGGCATTGTTCCCATCGCGGCCTCGGCGGTGGACATGACCCTGGACCCTGCGCGGTTCACCACGTCAGCCATCCCCATGCCGCAGCTCCTGACCGGCCTGGCACTGGGTGGGCTGATCGGCATCCCCGGCCTGGCCACGGCGCTGGTTGCCCTGGCCACCGTGTGGACCTGGGCCCGGGGCCCGCTCCCCGCAGCTGCCGCACTGGTGGGCGCTGCGCTGGGCGTGATGAGTTGTATTGTCCTGTCCAGGGTGGTGACCACCGCAACGGCCAGCCTGGCGTCGTCGCGCCGCTTCAAGGACGTCAGCGCCATTGCCTTCATGATCCCTTTGGTCATGATGGGCCCCATTGTGGCGGGTGTCAGCAGGGGAATAGCCGCCTCAGCGGGGTTCCTCACGGAGCTGACGGCAACCCTGTCCTGGACGCCCCTGGGTGCGGCGTGGTCGCTCGGCGGCGACGTTGCCGCCGGCCGGCCCCTGGAGGCCGCCGTCAAATTCGTTCTTGCCGTGGCCACTTTAGCGGGCCTCGCCTGGTGCTGGAAGCTGCTCCTGGAGCGGGCACTGGTCAATCCGCCGTTCGCCGGAAGCGGGAGCCGAAAGGGCGGAAATCTGGGTCTGTTCGGGCTGCTGCCGGCAACGCCGGCCGGTGCCGTGACGGCAAGGTCCCTGACGTACTGGGTGCGGGATCCCCGCTATTCGGGTTCCCTGGTGGTGGTACCGCTGCTGCCCGTTCTGCTGGTCTTCCAGGGCAGCCAGTCCGGCAACTATGGGTCCCTGGCGTTCGCGGCACCCCTGTCAGCGTTCCTCCTGGCCTGGTCCATCTCGGCGGACGTCTCCTATGACAACACAGCATTTGCCCTTCATGTCGCCACCGGCGTGCGGGGGGTGGATGACCGGCTGGGACGGGCGCTGGCCTGCCTCGCCTTCGCCCTGCCTGTGGTGCTCATCTTTGCGGTGGGCCAGGCGTTTTTCACCGGCGGCTGGGCGGAGTTGCCGGGTCAGCTTGGCCTCAGCCTGGGGGTCCTCTTCACGGGCCTGGGGCTGTCCTCCGTGGTGTCGGCGCGCTACACGGTTGCTGTTCCGTTGCCCGGCGACAGCCCGTTCAAAAAGCCCCCGGGCAATGTGGGACAGACACTCGCTGTGCAGTTCGCCGGCATGGGTATCCTGGGCCTCCTGGTCCTGCCCGAGGTGGTCCTGTTCATCGCGCAGCTGCTCACCGGCAATCCCGTCCTGGGGTGGGCCAACCTGGCCGTCGGCCTGATGCTGGGACTGGCCCTGTTTGCGGCAGGCATCCGGCTCGGTGGCAAGTGGCTCGATGCACGCGGTCCCGAACTGCTGGCCCAGCTGACCGTGAACCGCTGAGCCCGGCCCAACGAAAGGTCGTGATCCATGGAAGTCGTCATCCTCCCGGGCAGCAGGCAGATGGGAAAGCTGGCCGCCGACGCCATCGAGGAACTGGTGCGGAAGAAGCCGGAGGCAGTGCTGGGCCTGGCCACGGGGTCCTCGCCCCTGCCCGTCTACGATGAACTGGCGGGGCGCCACAGCGGCGGCCTGGATTTTAGCCAGGCGCACGCCTTTGCACTGGACGAGTACGTGGGCCTGGCACCCGGGCACCCGGAATCCTACCGGGAAGTGATCCGGCGCGAGTTCACCACCCGGGTGAACATTCCCGAGGACAATGTCCATACACCCGACGGCGCCGCGAAGGATCTACCCGGCGCCTGCCGGTCCTATGAGGCCGCAATGCGGGCAGCGGGCGGGGTGGACCTGCAGCTGCTGGGCGTGGGTACCGATGGGCACATCGGTTTCAATGAGCCTGGATCATCCCTCGCGTCGCGGACCCGCATCAAGAGCCTGACCGAACAGACGCGGCGGGACAATGCCCGGTTCTTCTCCGGCCTGGCGGAGGTGCCGCACCACGTGGTTACCCAGGGGCTGGGCACCATCATGGAAGCCCGGCATATCGTCCTGGTTGCCACAGGAGCGCGTAAGGCCCCGGCTGTCCGTGACTTCGTGGAAGGTCCGGTCTCGGCGTTCTGCCCGGCGTCGATCCTGCAGTTCCACCCGCACGCCACCATCCTGGTGGATGAAGCTGCCGCATCCTCGCTGAAGCTGGCGGATTTCTACCGGCACACGTACGAACACAAACCCGCCTGGCAGGGACTGTGAGGGCGAAACGGTCCGGCCGCCGTCGAACGTCCAGGGCCGGGGGAGGCTAAGATGGATGCCATGACTAGCATGACGGACCCTCTCGAAAACGACCCGATGCGCGAGCTTTCCGGGGCTGGAACGTCCACGGCCACCATTGAGCGCGAAGAGCTGCGCCAGGAAGTGGAGCCCGGCGACCGGGAACGCTTCTCGCACTATGTGCGCAAGGAAAAGATCATGGAATCCGCGCTGACGGGCGAGCCTGTCATTGCCCTGTGCGGCAAGGTGTGGACGCCCGGCCGGGATCCGAAGAAGTTCCCGGTGTGCCCCATGTGCAAAGAGGTCTATGACGGCCTCCGCCCGGGCAACGACGGCGGCAAGGGTCCCGGAGGGGACTCAGGCAACAACAAGTAGTGACGGAGACGCTCTTTGGCGGCCCCACCCTGCCTCCGGCCTATCCGGAACGCGCAGCCTGGGGAACCGCCCAAAAACTCCGTGCCTGGCAGCAGGAAGCGCTTGACCTCTACTTCCGAACCGGTCCCCGGGACTTCCTCGCGGTAGCAACCCCCGGCGCCGGCAAGACCACCTTCGCCCTGCGGGTGGCCTCCATGCTCATCGAGGCCGGAGCGGTGAACCGCGTGACCATCGTGGCGCCAACGGATCACCTGAAACGGCAGTGGGCCGACGCCGCCGCCAAGGTGGGCATCGCCATCGATCCGAACTTCAAGAACGCCGACGGCCAGCACGGCCGCGGCTTCGTCGGTGTGGCCGTCACGTACGCGCAGGTGGCCAGCAAGCCGATGCTGCACCGCGCCAAGACTGAGGCCGCCCGGACGCTGGTGATCCTTGACGAGATCCACCACGGCGGCGAGGCCCTGTCATGGGGTGACGGCCTGAAAGAGGCATTCGATCCCGCGGCCCGGCGGCTGTCCCTGACGGGTACGCCGTTCCGTTCGGACACCTCACCCATTCCCTTCGTGGAATACGCCGAGGACCGTGACGGCATCAGGCGGTCCAAAGCGGACTACACCTACGGCTACGGCAACGCCCTGCGCGACCACGTGGTGCGGCCTGTCATGTTCATGGCCTACTCCGGCCAGATGCGGTGGCGCACCAGCGCCGGGGAAGAGATGGCTGCCTCCCTCGGCGAGGCCGCTGTGACCAAGGACATCACGGCGCACGCCTGGCGGACTGCGCTGAACCCGGCCGGCGAATGGATTCCGGCTGTCCTGGCCGGAGCGGACAAGCGCCTCAGCGAGGTCCGCCGCACCGTCCCTGATGCCGGCGGCCTGGTTATCGCCACTGACCACGAGGATGCCAGGGCTTATGCCGGGCAGTTGAAGAAGATTACGGGGGAGTCGCCAACCGTCATTCTCTCCGACGACGCCAAGGCCTCCAGCAAGATCGAGGAGTTCACCACCAGCGGGAAACGATGGATGGTGGCGGTCCGCATGGTTTCTGAAGGCGTGGATGTGCCGCGGCTGTCCGTGGGCGTCTATGCGACGTCCACGTCGACTCCGCTGTTCTTCGCCCAGGCAGTGGGACGCTTTGTCCGTGCCCGTAAGCGGGGTGAAACCGCCTCGGTGTTCCTTCCGTCGGTGCCGGCGCTGATGGGACTGGCCAACTCCATGGAACTGGAGCGGGACCACGCCCTGGACCGCCCCGAAAAAGAGGACGGCGACGGCCTTTTCAGCCCCGAGGATTCCCTGATGGCCGAGGCCAACCGGGAGGACAAAGCCTCGGACAGCCTGACCAAGGGCAAGTTTGAGGCCCTCGATTCACAGGCTTCCTTTGACCGCGTCCTGTTCGACGGCGGTGAGTTCGGCACCGGGGGAGAGGTGGGCTCCGAGGATGAGCTGGATTTCCTGGGCATTCCGGGCCTCCTGGACGCCGAGCAGGTAGGCACTCTCCTGCGGCAGCGCCAGCACGAGCAGCTCAACCGGAAGAACCGGCGCTCGCCGGTGGCTGAACCGGCAGCCGCTCCTGCAATGCCCGACCACCGGATGCTGATGGACCTGCGGAACGAGCTGGCCAAGAACGTGGCTGCCTGGTCTGCCCGGACCGGGACCCCGCACGGCGTGGTGCACACCAAGCTCCGGACCGTTTGTGGCGGTCCGCCGGTGGCACAGGCCAACGAGGAGCAGCTTCAGTCGCGGCTGCGGAAGCTCCAGGACTGGTTCATCGGCCGCAAGTGACCGGCCAGAAGTGACCGGGCAGAAGTGACCGGGCGCCGATGACCCGCCGGAAGTGATCAGCTGACTTCGACGCCGCCGAGCTCCATTTCGGCTACGGCATCCTCAAGGTCCTCGGCGATGCCGGCAGTAAGCGAGCGGATGACCGTCACGGAGTAGCCCGCCTGGACCGCATCCAGTGCGGTGGCCATGACGCAGTAATCGGTGGCGATCCCCACCACCACCACGTCCTCGACGTCGTGGCTCTGCAGCCAGTCGTCCAGGCCGATGGCGTCATCCGCCGGCGAGTAGTCCCCGGCGTCCGCGTCGGCGGGAAGGGAACCGGCCAGCCGTTCGCCGGTGGGAACGGCATCCTCGGGCGCCAGCAGGCCTTCGAACCCGGAATACGCCGCGGCGAACTGGCCCTTCTGGAAGTACGCCTGGATGTATTCGGTGTCCAGGTCCGGGTGGAGTTCGGCGCCCCGGGTTCCCGCTACGCAGTGGCGCGGCCAGCTGTCCTTGAAGTCCGGGGTGTCGGAAAAGTGCGCACCGGGATCGATGTGCCAGTCCTGCGTGGCAACAATATGGTCGAATTCGGTGTGGTGGGCGTCAACGTAGTCACTGATGGCCGACGCCACGTGGGCACCGCCGGGCACGGCGAGCGAACCGCCCTCGCAGAAGTCGTTCTGGACGTCGACGATGATCAGGGCGCGGGACATCAGTTCTCCTCGTAGATGGTGGGAATGGCAGGCTCGCCGCGCTGCAGTCGGTTAACCACGGCGGGCAGTTCGGCCATGGTGTCGGCATGGCGCTGGCGTGCGCGCATCACGCCCTCGTGCCCGGTCCAGCCAGGGAGAAGCTCGCCGTTCTTCATGAACTGCTGCAGGAGGGGCCGGTCGTTGCCGTCGTCATCGGGACGGTGGCCGATTCCCACAACTTCCTGGGTGGCGATGCCGCGCTCGTTGAGCTTGCGCAGCGCGTACTTGCGGCCGCCCATGCTGGTTTTGTTCTTGGCGGCCTTCGCCACGGACACGAAGTTACCGGCGTCGTCGGTGCGGCTGACCAGCTTGTAGACCATGCTGGCCGTGGGGGCCCCCGAGCCCGTCACCAGCGAGGTGCCCACGCCGTAGGAGTCGACAGGGGCGGACTGGAGGCCCGCGATCGCGAATTCGTCGAGGTCCGAGGTGACCATGATCCGCGTGTTCTCGTTGCCGAGCTGGTCCAGGAGTTGGCGGACCCACTGTGCCTGGGCGACGAGGTCGCCGGAGTCGAGGCGGACGCCCCCGAGTTTCGGTCCCGCCAGCTCAACGGCCGCACGGACCGCTGTTTCGACGTCGTACGTGTCCACCAGCAGCGAGGTGCCTTCCCCCAGGGAGGCGAGCTGGGCCTCGAACGCTTCGCGTTCAGTGTCATGCAGGAGGGTGAAGGAGTGCGCGGCAGTGCCGACGGTCTTGATGCCGTACCGCATGCCGGCCTCAAGGTTGGAAGTGCTGTGGAAACCGGCGATGACGGCGGCCCGGGCGGAGGCGGTTGCCGCCTCCTCATGGGTGCGCCGGGACCCCATCTCAATGCACGGCCGGTCGCCTGCCGCGCTGATCATGCGCGACGCGGCCGAGGCAATGGCGCTGTCGTGGTTCAGGACCGAGAGTATGTAGGTCTCCAGCATGCAGGCTTCAGCGAAGGTTGATTCGACAATCAGGATGGGGGAGTTGGGGAAGTACGCCTCGCCTTCCGGGTAGCCCCAGATGTCGCCGGAGAACCGGTAGTTCGCCAGATAGTCCAGCGTGTCCTGGTTGACCACCCCGGTCCGGCCCAGGAAGTCCAGCTCCGCTTCGCCGAACCGGAAGTCGGCAAGGCCTTCGAGAAGCCGGCCGGTACCGGCCACGATCCCGTACCGCCGGCCATCGGGCAGGCGCCTGGCAAAGGCCTCGAACACCGACTTGCGGTGGGCGGCGCCGGAATGCAGCGACGCCTGCAGCATGGTCAGCTCGTAGTGGTCTGTGTACAAGGACGTGCGGGGATGGTCCCAGCCGGCAGGGGTACTCACAAAATTCACTTTAGTCCCCACCGGCTCCCACGTCTCGCTTCGCTTCGCCGCGGGGCCCTCGCCGGCGTGGGCCCACCCACCCGCTCCCGCGTCTCGCTTCGCTTCGCCGCGGGGCCCTCGCCGGCGTGGGCCCAGCATCCCCATAGAATGGACAGATGACCATAAGCGTTGCGCCCGGCCCTGATACACGGGAAGGGGTCCGGGAGGGGACCCGGACCGGCACCGAGGCCTCCGCGGATTCCCTGACCGCCCCGGACATCCCGTGGAACCTGGTGATCTGGAATGACCCGGTAAATCTGATGAGCTATGTCAGCTACGTGTTCCAGAGCTACTTCGGCTATTCCGAGTCCAAAGCGAACAAGCTGATGATGGAAGTCCACAAGAAGGGCCGGTCCATCGTCGCCCACGGCAGCAAGGAACAGGTTGAGCGGCACGCCGTCGCCATGCACGGCTTCGGGTTGTGGGCCACCGTGGAAAAGGCCAGCGGCGGAAACGGCGGAAACTCAAAGAAATCCGGCGGATCCGGACAGGGCAAGGGAAAACGTGGCTAAAGCATTCAAGAACGGACTCAAAGGCATCACCGGCTTCCTGGAACCGGCTGAACGGGAACTGCTCCGCAGCCTGATCGACGACGTCATCTCCATGCTCCAGCCGGAAGAGCGCGAAAACCAGGATCCGCTTGCCGCGCTGATCGGGCTGGACATGGATGTCCGCGAACCTGCCGACAGGGCCGTCAAGCGACTTCTGCCCAACGTCGCGAAGGACGACGACGGCGCGTCCCTTGAGTTCCGCCAGCTCACCGAACGCTCGCTGCGGGAAACGAAGATCGGCGCGCTGCGCGCCGCGGCGCTGGACCTGGACAAGGACGAGGTGGTCCTGACCGCCGAGGGCGCACGGCACTGGTCGATGGCCCTGAACGATGTCCGCCTCGTGCTGGCTGAGCGCCTGGACATCCGGGACGAGGAGGATGCTGAGCACGTGCACCTGATGCAGGACTGGTCCCAGGCGGAGGACGTCGAAAGCTACCTCGCGCTCGTGTACAACTTCACCACGTGGCTGCAGGAATCGCTGGTCCAGGCCATGCTCCAGTCGCTGGATTCGCGCGCCTGAACCGGACAGGTGATGCCCCTGTGGATCGCACTGTGACACATTCGACATGAGTCGGCCGCCACAATGAGATGGCTGCGGACTCAGGGAAGACCTATCCTCGAATAATCATGACAACAGCCTCGAGCATGGATCCAGTGGCGGAAGCGCCGGAGCCCGCCGCCAGCGACAACGCCGGTGCCGTGGGCTCCCGCCCCATCGGGGTCTTCGACTCGGGCGTCGGCGGACTGACGGTGGCGCGGTCCATCATTGACCAGCTGCCCAACGAATCGATCCTGTACGTGGGGGACACCGCCCACGGTCCCTACGGGCCGCTCCCCATCGCGGAAGTGCGCGCCAACGCCCTGGGTGTGATGGACGAACTGGTGGACTCCGGGGTCAAGCTCCTCACCATCGCCTGCAATTCGGCGTCGGCGGCTGTCCTCCGGGACGCCCGCGAGCGGTATACGGCCCGCTACGGAATTCCCGTGATCGAAGTGATCCAGCCGGCCGTACGGCGTGCTGTCGCCGCCACCCGCAGCGGGCGCATCGGCGTCATCGGAACGTCCGCCACCGTTGGTTCCCGGGCCTACGAGGACACTTTTGCCGCCGCGCCGGACCTGGCCATCACGTCTGCCGCCTGCCCGGAGTTCGTCAATTACGTCGAGGCAGGGATCACCACCGGCCCGGCGCTGCTGGCCCTGGCCGAGGATTACCTGGCACCCCTGAAGGCCGCCGGCGTGGACACCGTGGTGCTGGGCTGCACACACTATCCGCTGCTGACCGGGGTGATTTCCTTCGTGATGGGCGATGACGTGACACTGGTGTCCAGCGCCGAGGAAACGGCGAAGGACGTCTACCGCGCGCTGGTCACCCATGACCTCCAGCGCACCGCGGAAAGCGCGCCCGAACACCACTTCATCGCAACAGGTGACGCCGCCCAGTTCGAGGCGCTGGCACGCCGCTTCCTCGGACCCGAGGTGCTCTCCGTCCAGCACGTGGACCATGTCGCCGCCCAGTACCCCACGGGCAGCCTGGCGCGGATCACCCCCGAGATGGTGGCAGCTGCCCGGAACGCCGCATCCCTGCGCACCGCCGGACCCAGGATCTCGAACTTCGTCAGCGCCCGCAGGGCCGGAGGTCCCGGCCTGTGAAGCTCACCATCGTTGGCTGCACAGGCTCCTTTCCCGGTCCCGGCTCGCCGGCGTCGTGCTACCTCCTGACAGCCAGCGACGGCGAGCGGACGTGGAAGATCGTGCTGGACCTGGGAAGCGGAGCACTGGGCGCCATCCAGCGCTATACGGACCTGGAAGACATCGACGCCATCTTCCTCACCCACCTGCACCCGGACCACTGCATGGACCTGTGCGGCCTGCACGTGGCGGTCAGGTGGAAACCGGGCGGCTGGGGACGCGGCAGGATCCCGGTGTGGGGGCCCGCGGCCACCGCGGACCGGATGGCCACCGCCTACGGGCTGGAACTGGATCCCGGCATGCATGAGGAGTTCGACTTCACCAACTGGACCGAACGAGAATCCGTGCCGCTGGGGCCGTTCACCGTAACGCCGTTCGCAGTGAACCATCCCGTCGAAGAGGCCTATGCACTCAGGGTCGAGGTGACCGAGCCGGACAAGGACGGCCGCCAGGTCACCCGCGTCCTGACCTATTCCGGCGACACCGATTCCTGCGCGGGGCTGGAGGAGGCGGCCAAGGACGCTGACCTCTTCCTCTGCGAGGCCGCTTTTGAAGAAGGCAGGGACGATGACATCAAGGATGTCCACCTGACCGGCAAACGGGCCGGTGAGGCAGCGGCCGCAGCAGGAGCGCGCAGGCTCCTCCTCACGCACATCCCCGTCTGGACTTCACAGACCACCGTCATGGCTGAAGCCCGGCCGGTCTTCGGCGGCGACGTCGCCGTTGCCGTGGCTGGGGTGCACTACACGATTTAGGGAGCCGGCGAAGTCGATAAGCTAAAGGCATGACTTCTGAAGCAACTGCAGTGCCCGTAATACGCGCCGACGGCCGCGCACCTGACCAGCTCCGCCCCATCAGCATCACGCGGGGATGGTCCAAGCAGGCCGAGGGATCGGCCCTGATCGAATTCGGCAACACCAGGGTCCTGTGCACCGCATCGCTCACGGCAGGGGTGCCCCGCTGGCTCAAGGGCGAGGGCCGCGGCTGGGTGACGGCCGAGTACGCCATGCTTCCCCGGGCCACCAACACCCGCTCCGACCGGGAATCCGTGAGGGGAAAAATCGGCGGGCGCACGCACGAAATCTCCCGGCTGATCGGCCGGTCGCTCCGGTCCATCATCGACACCAAAGCACTGGGTGAGAACACGATTGTGCTGGACTGCGACGTCCTGCAGGCTGACGGCGGAACCCGCACCGCGGCCATCACCGGAGCCTACGTGGCGCTGGCCGATGCCATCCGCTTCGCCCGGGACAACAAGCTCATCGCCCGGAACGCGCAGCCCCTGATCGACACCATCGCCGCCGTCTCGGTGGGCATCATCGACGGCGTCCCCATGCTGGACCTGCCGTACGTCGAGGACGTCCGCGCCGAGACCGACATGAACGTTGTGGTCACCGGCTCCGGAAAGTTCGTTGAGGTGCAGGGCACCGCCGAGGGCGCACCCTTTGACCGGGACGAGCTCAACCAGCTGCTGGACCTGGCCTTGCTTGGCACCACCCAGCTGGCTGCGATCCAGCGGGAAACCCTCGCCGACGTCCTGTGACTACCGGTCCTGTGAATGCCGGCCGCGTGGACGCCGGCCGTATGGATGTTGCTCCTGGCACAGCTGACGCGCCCCGCCTTGTCTTGGCCACGCACAACCAGGGCAAGCTCAGGGAGCTTCGGGACCTCCTGCGCGGACAGATCCCAGGGCTCGACGTCGACACTCAGGTGGTGGATGCCGCCGCGGCGGGTGGGCCGGACGTCGTCGAAACCGGCGTGACGTTTGCCGAGAACTCGCTGCTGAAGGCCCGCGCTGTCGCCGAGGCGACGGGCCTGGTGGCGATCGCCGACGACTCGGGGCTGGCAGTTGATGTCCTGGGCGGAGCTCCGGGGATTTTTTCTGCGCGATGGGCAGGCAGGCACGGTGACGATGCCGCCAACCTGAGGCTCCTCCTGGACCAGCTCTCCGATGTGCCGGACGGCCACCGCGGAGCGGCGTTTGTGTGCGCCGCGGCCCTGGCTGTTCCGGGGTCAGATGACGGTGGCCGCGAAGTGGTCGAGTACGGCCAGCTTGAGGGAATCCTGCTGAGGGAACCACGCGGTGAAGGCGGCTTTGGCTACGACCCCATCCTGCAGCCGCTGGGGGAGAGCCGCAGCTGTGCCGAGCTGTCGTCGGAGGAAAAGAACGCGATCAGCCACCGCGGGAAGGCCTTCCGGGCCCTGGTGCCGGCCATCGTCGAGGCCCTCGGCCGGCAGTAGTCGTGGGCTTCGGTAGGTTCCGGTGGCCTCCGGACCGATGGCGCCGCCGGACTTGAACGCTGCCTGGCTTAAACATGTGAGGGGCCCTGCATCGCAGGGCCCCTCACGTGTTTGCGGACTTGCCTAGTCCAGGTTGGTCTTGCGCTCCTCGACGGGAGCGTGTTCCTCAATGAATTCGTCGACGGCGTCGGTGCCGAAGGCGGCAGCCTGGCGCTTGGCGGAAAGCGCGCGGAGGAGCTCAATGCCAATGGGAATCACTGAGACGAGGACGATGGCGATGAAGATGATGTCGAGGTTCTCGCGCACCCACGGCACGCGGTCGCCCAGGAGGTACCCGAGGAGCGTCACGCCGCCGCCCCAGAGCACGGCGCCAATGACGTTGTACAGGAAGAACTTTCGCTTGCTCATCTGGGCCACGCCCACAATCACGGGCACGAAGGTCCGGATGATCGGGACGAAGCGGGCCAGGATCAGGGCTTTGCCCCCATGCTTTTCGAAGAAGGCGTGCGCGCTTTCAACGTTCTCACGCTTGAAAAGCCTGGAGTTCGGCTTGTTGAAGATTGCCGGGCCGGCCTTGGACCCGATCAGGTAGCCGGTCTGGTTGCCGACGATAGCCGCAATGACGATCAGCAGCGCCAGCAGCCAGACGTTGAATTTGATGGTGTCGGTGGCGACCAGGAGTCCGGCCGTGAACAGCATCGAATCGCCAGGCAGGAAGAACCCCACCAGCAGGCCGGTCTCGGCAAAGACGATCCCGCACACCAGCAGCACCACCCAGGGCGCGAGTGCAGGATCGGCCAGGAAGACCTGGGGGTTCAGCCAGTCGGGGAGGAAGGAGGCCAGCTGCGGCTGGACCGGTCCTGCTCCGCCCAGCAAGGGCACGGCAAAGTCACTGATCGCAAGGAAGTTCACCACTCAAGGGTACTTGACAGGTCCGGGCCGGGTTCGAAGGTAAAGTATGGGCCGTGGGTTTGGACTTTACGGCGATCGACTTCGAGACGGCCAACGGCTTCCGCGGTTCACCGTGCGCGGTGGGCCTGACGAAGGTCCGTGGCGGACGCGTCGTGGACGAGGCATCCTGGCTGATGCGGCCGCCGTCGGGCCACGACCACTTCGAATACCACAACGTCCGGATCCATGGCATCAGGTCCGAGGACGTAGCGGGCCTTCCGCGGTTCGGCGAGCTGTTTCCGGAGATCGGCGCGTTCATCGGAGGCGACGTCCTGGCCGCGCACAACGCCGCCTTTGACCTCGGTGTGATCCGGTCCGGGCTCGAGGTCTCCGGCCTGCCCGGCCCGGCCTACGACTACGTCTGCACCGTGATGCTGTCCCGGCGCTGCTATTCGCTGGTCTCCAACTCCCTGCCGTTCGCCGCCGAGGAAGCAGGAGTTCCGCTGGTCAACCACCACGACGCCGCGGAGGATGCCCGCGCGTGCGCCGGCATCCTGATTGACATCGCAGCGCGTAACAACGCCAACAGCATCGCCGAGCTGTACCTGTCGCTGGGCCTTGAACTGCCGCGTCAGCATGCGTTTGACCCGGCACGTGATGCCCTCTCCAAGGCCAGCCTGACCGCCGTTTCGGGGGTGTCGGCCAGTGGCAACGGTGCGGCGCTGGTCCGGCCGTTCCTGTCAGGCTGGCCGGAGGAGGGTGCCAACCCTGTGCCCAATGCCGACGCCGAGCGGTCCCACCCGCTGTACGGCCAGACTGTCGTCTTTACCGGCGAGCTCGCCATGGCACGGCCGGAAGCAAAAGTGCGGTCCGCAGAGCTGGGTGCCCGGCCGGAAAGCCGCGTGACGGCGCGGACCACGGTGCTGGTGGTGGGAGACGGGTTTGTGGCCGCGGACCTCCGTTCCGGGAGGCTGACCGGCAAGGCACGGCGCGTCCTGGAGCTGCACGATCGCGGCCAGGCCATAGAGGTCCTCTCCGAAGGCGAGTTTCTTCAGATGGTGGGCGGCTACGCGCCGCTGGCGGGAACCGCTTTTACCCAGTAGCCCTGGTTGCCCGCTCTTCGAATACCAGGGCAAAAGGGGCCGCCGGGTTCATGCGGCGCAACAAACCTTTCCCCCGGGGCCGGCGGCTCCTAGCCTTGCAGGATGACTAACCTCACCGGAAGCAAGACCACGGGCATCAACTGGTCCGCTGTGTTCGCCTTTCCGAATCCCGTCAACGAGTACGCGGCCCGGATCACCGCCGGACTGGTGGTGCTCCTGGCGGGCGCGACACTCCTGACCGGGTGGGGGTGGGGTCTGGTACTGCTGGCTGCTGGATTCTGGCTGCGGGTGCTCTTCGGGCCACGGATTTCGCCGCTCGCTTTGCTCTCGGTCAAGGTCCTGGCGCCCAGGCTGGGCCGTGCGCGCCTGGTTCCCGGGCCCCCCAAGCGTTTCGCCCAGGGCATGGGTACGGTGGTCTCCACCGTTGCGCTGATCCTTTTCGCTGCCGGCGCGGCCCCGGCTGCCTGGATAGTGCTGGCGGTCCTGATCGCCGCGGCGTCACTGGAGGCCTTTGCCGGGTTCTGCCTGGGCTGCGTCATTTTCGGGCTGCTGCAGCGCCGGGGACTGATCCCCGAGGACGTCTGCGAGGCCTGCAACAACGTGTCCCTCAGGCGGTCGTAACCCCCACCAGTTGATCGGCCATGCCCCGGATGACCTCCGGCGCTTCGAGGGCCTCCAGCCATGCCTTCGGCAGGCAGTCCTCGCCGTAGAGGGCACCCAGGATGTTTCCGGCGATCGACCCCGTGGAATCGCTGTCCCCGCTGTGGTTGACGGCGAGCGCCACAGCGGCCCTGAAATGCTCTTCCGGTGACACGCCGGAGCCGGCGCCAGGAGCGGTAGCCAGAACGGCATAAAGCCCGACGGCGAACGCTTCCTCCGCAACCCGGCCTTCACCGAGCTGCCGCACCAGTTCCTCAGGCTGCAGGACTGCTTCTCCGGCCAGGCTGACTGCGGCTTCCAGCCGCTCCGGCAATTCCGACGCTACGTCCTTCAGCCCCCGCACGTCCTCAAGGACGGCCGCCGCCGCCGCGTGCAGGCTGTGCCCGGACACGAGATGGTGGATGAGCAGGCTGAAGCTGCCGGCACTCTGCCGGGCGGACGGATGGCCGTGCGTCAGCGACGCGGCGTCGGCACTGAACTTATAGACGGCGTCGGCCGATATATGGGGAATCAGGCCGAACGGCGCCGAGCGCATCACCGTTCCGCAGCCTTTCGAATCGGGGTTCACGGGCCGGTAGATCGTCCCCATCTCCCCGCCGGCGAGGCCCGAGATGCACGCATTTCCCGGAGCCCGGCGATGCCTGAGGACTTCGTTGCCGTCGATCCACCGCGGCGGGGGCGCCGGGGCCGCCGGGTGTGCCGGCCCGCCCTGGGTACCCAGCCACCGCAGGTAGGCCAGCCACAGGCAGGCGTTGACGTCCGCGCCCACCCCATCATTGGCCCATTCCAGTGCCTCCACCAGTCCGTCCACGGTGTACAGCGTCATTTGCGTGTCGTCCGAAAAGTGGCTGCCGCCCTCAAGCGTTGTGAGGTCCGTCAGTCCGTGGGGGCCGAACCGGCTTCGGATCGCCTCGATCGAATCGAACTCCACGGCATAACCCAGTGAATCCCCCAGGGCGCCGCCCAGCAGGCAGCCGTGGATGCGGGACTTCAGCGAGGGCGCCGCGAATGCGTCTTGATCGATGCTCATGACAGTAAATTTACCGCGGCGGCCGGGCCCCGGGTCGCCGGGCGCTAAGCTCGGACTCAGCAAATGCCCAGAATCACTTGGCAGAATGCAATGGCCCCCACGAATTCCCAGCGGCCGGCGCGTTTGTTCCCCGCCGCAGCGATACCCCACTGATAAGGACCGCCCCACCATGACCACGCCCGTGCCCGTCCACCGTGATCCCGCCCCAGCGCCGGCAGCAGGAAACACTGCCGAAGTCCGCCACGGTCTGGCAGCCAGGCTTTCCGCGGAAGCCTTCGGCAGCCTGTTCCTCGTGGTGGCCGGCCTTGGCGTGCCGCTGTTCTCGATTCCGCAGTCCAGCCCGCTGCCCGCGGCGCTCGCAGCCGGCCTTGCGGTGACTGCGGCCATGCTCTCGGTGGGGTACGTCTCCGGCGGACACTTCAACCCGGCGGTCACAGTTGGCCATGCCGTCGCCGGACAGATCCGCCTCGCCGATGCGGCAGCGTACATCGGAGCGCAGCTGGTGGGTGGCCTTCTGGGCGCACTGGCCCTGTTCGGCATCCTCCGGACCCTGCCCGGCATCCAGGACAGCAGGACCGCCTTCGACACCGTGACAGCCGGTTTTGGCGAGCACTCGATCATCCAGGCCCCCCTCGCCGCAGTCCTCCTGCTGGAAGTCCTGGGCGCCGCCATTTTGGTAGCCGTATTCCTCGGTACCGCCAACAACAAGGACACCAACAAGGCGTCGGCCGCCATTGCCGTGGGCCTCGCCTTCGCCGTCCTGCTCCAGCTCGGCCTGTCCGTGGGCAATGCCCCGTTCAACCCGGCCCGTGCCACAGCCTCCGCGCTGTTCAGCTCCACCTGGTCCCTTGAGCAGTTGTGGGTCTTTTGGGTTGCTCCGTTGGTGGGTGCGGCCATCGCAGGGCTGGTCTTCCGCGGCTTTGCCGTACCGGCCACGAGCCCCACGCCTGCGGACGACAGGCTGGACGCTGAAGAAGCGGCATTCGACGGCGGGGACGCGGCATCCCTTGACGGCCACGGGTCCGCCGCTCCAGCCTCCGCTGCGGTCACTCCGGAGGAGACGGACCGCCGCGATGAGGCCCGGGATTTCTTCGACGGGAAGCGCGGCTAGGACGGACCGCTGCGGCGGTTGCCGAAACTGTCAGTGGCAGCCGATAGCGTAGGAATATGCGGTTATTGCACACATCGGACTGGCACTTGGGCCGGTCGTTTCACGGCGTCGGGATGCTGGACGCCCAGCGGTCCTTCATCGATCAGCTCGTCAGCGCCGTCTCCGGGCATGAGGTGGATGTTGTCCTGATTGCCGGGGACGTCTATGACCGCGCCCTTCCCGGCGTCGATGTGGTGGGGCTGCTGGATGAGGCACTGGTCCGGCTCACAGCGGCCGGAGCCCAGGTGGTTCTGACCAGCGGCAACCACGACTCCGCCATCCGGCTGGGGTTCGCCTCCCGGCTGCTGGAGCGGGGCGGCGTACACCTGCGGACCAGGCTGGCGGACCTGGACAAACCCATCATTTTGCCCCTCACACCCGGGGCCGGTGATCACGGCGGGAATGGTGCGGTCCTGGCCATCTACGGGATTCCCTGGCTGGAACCGCGCCTCGTCGCCGAACAACTCGGCGTGGAGCCTGCAAGCCATTTCGAGGTGACGCGCGCCGCTGCCGAGCGCATCCGGACGGACCTGGCAGAACGCGGCAAGGCTGGCGCCATCCATTCAGTGGTACTGGCCCACACCTTCGCCAGCGGCGGGATCAGCTCTGACAGCGAGCGGGATCTCAGCATCGGAGGAGTGGGGGCCGTGCCCCTGGATCTCTTCGACGGCTTCAGCTATACCGCACTGGGGCACCTGCACGGGCGGCAAACCCTCTCGCCGAACGTCAGGTATTCGGGCTCGCCGCTGGCTTACTCCTTCTCGGAAGCCAAGCACACCAAAGGAGGCTGGCTGATCGACGTCGGCCCGGACGGCGTTGGCAGCATCGCGGAAGTGACGTGGGAGGCGCCCCGGAAGCTGGCTGTGCTTCGCGGCGACATTGCCCACCTGCTGGAGTCCGGAGAGCACACCTGGGCTGAAGGAGCGTACTGCCAGATAACCCTGACGGATGCACAAAGGCCGCAGCAGGCCATGGAACGGCTGCGGGTCCGTTTCCCGGACACCCTGGTCCTCGGATTTGATCCCCAGGGGGGCACCGTGAAGCAGTCGGCGAGCTACAGCAGCAGGCTCGCTGAGGCCCAGGATGATCTGTCCGTTTGCTGCGGCTTCCTGGAACACGTCCGGGGGCGCGGTGCCGATGCACCCGAACGGGCGGCGCTTGCCGCTGCCCTGGACAACGTGCGCCTGCGGGAGGCAGCGCTGTGAGAATCCACCGCCTGAGAATCTCCGCGTTCGGACCCTTTGCCGGCACGGAGGAAATCGACTTCGACAGGTTGAGCGCCCACGGGCTCTTCCTCCTCAACGGACCAACAGGGGCCGGCAAGACCAGTGTGCTCGATGCCATCTGCTTTGCCCTGTACGGATCGGTGCCGGGGGCCCGCCAGGAGGGCAAGCGGCTCCGCAGCGATCACGCGGAGCCGGCACTGGAACCGGCGGTCACCTGTGAGTTTTCCGCCCAGGGGCGCCATTTTGAAGTCAGCAGGTCCCCCTCATGGGAGAAGCCGAGCGCCCGGGGCAAGAACGGCTTCACCACCCAGCAGGCCAAGACTCTCCTCCGCGAACGGATCGGCGGGGCCTGGACGGAGAAATCGGGACGCAACGATGAAGCCGGCGCCGAGATCACCGCCCTGCTGGGCATGGACCGGGAGCAGTTCACCCGGGTGGTGATGCTTCCCCAGGGCGACTTTGCGGCGTTCCTGAGGTCCAAGGCGGCAGACCGGCTGGAACTGCTGCAAAAACTCTTCGGCACCCAGCGGTTTGAGGCGCTGGAGCAGGAACTGTCGGTTCAGTCCCAGGCGGCACGGAACGATGTGGCACGGCTGAACGCCGAGCTTGAGCTGCTGCTGGCGCGCGCTGAAGCGGATGCCTCCCCGCTGGACCTTGAGGATTCCGCATCCCGCTCACCGGAGGGGCCCGGTGACCGGATAGCCTGGCTGCAGGAAGGGGCGGCACGCCGCGCCGCGGGACTGTCGGCAGCGGCGGGTGAGGCCGCGGCGGTGAGCAGGCTTGCGTCCGGCCAGTTCGAAAGCGAGGTTGCCCGGAGGGAAAGGCGCCGCAGGCTGGCAGCCGCGGCAGCCCGGAGGTCAGCCGCTGAGGCGTCCCGTCCAACACTCGAGCTCCAAGCAGGGCGCCTGGCGCAGCACCGCCAGGCTGAAGTTCTCAGCGGCCAGCTGCAGGCCGTCGAGGCCAGTGAAAACCAGGTCCGCCATGCCGCCGGAGCCATGGAGTCGGCCATCACCCTGCTTCGGATGGCGGTGGAAGAGGAACCCGAGCTGGCACAGCTTGACCTTGGGGCGCTGGACGAACAGCGGCCGGGCGTGCTCGGGTCCCTCGATGTGGCCCGTGAACTCAGCCGGCTCCGGTCACTGCTGGCCGTCGTGGAAGCGACGCTGCCGGACGAAGAACGGCTGGCTGAGCTTACCGGGCGGCGCCGTTCCCTGGTCACGAAGCAGCAGGAACTCTCACAATCGGAGCGCGAACGAGGCGACCTGCTGGAAAACCTGCGCTCGGAGCTCACGGGTCTGGCTGCCGGGCTTCTGCCTTTGGAGGAGCTGGCTTCGGCGGCGACGCTCCACGCTAAGGAAGCAGACGCCGCGGACGAGCTTCTTCAGGTCGTCCGCCGGTACAGGGCTGCCTTGGCCTCCCGGGAGCTGGCAGTGGACCGCCACTCTGCGGCCCGGGAGATCCAGCTGGAAAAGAAACTCCGCTGGCTCGACCTGCGGGAAGAACGACTCGCCAACGCCGCTGCGGAACTCGCCGCCCACCTGGTTGAGGGGGAATCCTGCCCTGTCTGTGGCAGCGCGGCGCACCCGGCTCCCGCGGAGGCGGCCGCCTCCGCGCTTGGGCTGGGCCAGGCGGAGGAAGAGGCCCAGCAGGCGCACGAGGCCGCGGAGGTCACGCTCTCCGCGCTGGACAAAGCGCTGGGTGAAGCCAACCAGTTGGTAGCCGTGCTGGCCGGCCAGGGCGGCGACACCCCCGAAGAAGAGGCCCTGCGGGCTGTCGAGGTTGCCCGAAGCGCTGCACGGGCGTCGCAGACTGCCGTGAAGGATCTGGCTGACTTACGGAAACAGCTCGAGGCAAAAGAAGCCCGGATTGCCGCCGTGGAGTCGGAAACCCTCAGCGCGGCGTCCGAACTTGCCCGGGTGGCTGCTGCCATAGCGGAGGTCTCGGACCAGCTGTCGTCGCTTGAACAAGCACTTTCCAGCCTGCGCAGCGGTCACCGCAGCCTCACGCACAGGCTGCGTTCCCTGCAGGATGCCGCCGCCACTCTGGAGAAAACCCTGACCGCCCAGGCACAACTGGACCGGGCTGAGACGCGGGCCCGTGAAGCCCGGATCCAGCTGGAGCACGCGCTGCCGGAGGCGGGCTTCAGCTCGGCCGAGGATGCACTTGCGCAACTGCTGTCGGAAACCGAGGCTGCTGCCCTGCTTGCCGACATTCGGACCGGACAGGATGAGCTGGCCCGGATCACTGAGCTGTTCGCGTCCGAAGAGCTGTTGCTGGCACAGCAGGAAGCCCTGGCGAATCCGGCCGTGGACGAGGCCCTTGAAGTGGCCAGGGAAGCGGAGCTGAAGGCGGCCGCTGACCAGGCCGCGCGGGAGGCACGGGACGCTGACCTCGCCGCAGCCATCGCCTCGCGCACCGTGGCATCTTTGGCCGCCATCGGCAAGGAGTACGGGCGGCTGGCCGGAACCGGACGCGGGCCACGGGAGCATGCGCTGCTGTTGACGGCGCTGGCCGACACCGCGGCAGGCCGTGGAGATAACACCTACCGCATGAGCCTGAACAGCTACGTTCTGGCCGCACGTCTTGAGCAGGTGGCCCTGGCGGCTTCGGAACGCCTGGTCGCCATGAGCGATGGCCGCTACCTGCTGCAGCATTCCGACGCGAGGGCCGCACGCGGGGCGAAGTCCGGCTTGGGCCTGGAAGTTGTCGACCAATGGACGGGGCACCGCCGGGACACGTCCACCCTCTCCGGCGGCGAATCGTTCATGGCATCGCTCTCGCTGGCCCTGGGACTGGCAGATGTTGTCCAGCAGGAAGCCGGCGGAATCCAGATTGAGACGCTTTTTGTGGACGAAGGCTTTGGCAGCCTGGATGAACAGTCCCTGGAACAGGTCATGGACGCACTGGAGGGACTCCGCGACGGCGGGCGCGTGGTGGGCCTCGTCAGCCACGTCGGCGAAATGAAGCAGCGCATTGGCACGCAGCTTCAGGTCCTTAAGGGACGCAACGGTTCAACCCTCCGTATTTCCGACGCCGCGGAGGTCCTGGTCTGACAGACATACGCATGCCGTATGACAGACGTGCCCACGCCCCTACCCCCGCCGTCGGCGGTTAGCGTGCTGCGGGCAAACCGCCCGGCGGGACAAGGGCGCGGAGCCTTCAGCCCAGCTGCGCTTCGATCCGGCCGGCACCGGCCACCAGCGCAGCGGCTACCTTGTCGGGATCCTGGCCGGCCCGGATGTAGACGACGGCGAGGGCGGCGGGCCTGCCGCCGGGAACCCGCACAGGGACGGCCACGGAGGAAACCCCCGCAATGACCTCATCGTGGCTGGCGGCATAGCCCCGGCTCCTCGCTTCCGCGGCCTCCGGCCGATACGGGGTGCCTGGGGCAGCCGCGTGCCAATCAGCCTCTGTGTACGCTGACTGGATGGCGATCCCGGGGGCCCCGGCGCTGACCGGGTGCCGCGAGCCGGGGTGCTGGACGATGCCGGCTCCGGTGTGCCGCGGGTCCACTGTCACCAGCGTGACGCAGTCATCGCGGTCCCATACCGCCACGAAAGCGCTCATGGCCAGGGCATTTGCGAGCTGCGTCAGCTCCGGGAGGGCGGCTGTCTGCAGATTGCGCGAAACACCCCTGGCCAGAACGGCGAGTCCCGGCCCGGGCTGGACTTTGCCGGCATCATCGCGCACCAGCAGGGAATGGTCTTCCAGGGTCCGCAGGATCCGGTAGGCCACGGAGCGGTGAACCCCCATGGCGTCGGCCAGTTCGGCAATGGTCAACGGGCTTTGGGCGGCCGCCAGAATCTCCAGGGCGCGGATGCCACGCGAAAGGGTTTGGGACGGGGAAGCCGGTGCCTGTCCTGCTGAGGCCGCGGCGGTGGAAGTCATGGTTTCCATCCTAGGGGGCGGCGCAGGCGAGGCTTCGGGCCCTTGGTTGGCTGGCCGGATACTGTGTCCTGATTTCGAATAGTAAGTTCAAATATAGAACTCATGGCAGCTATAATCAAAAAATTAGTGCGATTAGTCACATGCTCGGGTACTCTCGTACTAACTGACCGTTCGATCAGTAAATCGCTTGGCCTGAAATCACCTTTGGCAGCCGCGTACCCAACCGGCGCTGCCCCCAGCCACGGAGTTCCAATGACCGCAACTTCACACGTCGACTCAGAGACCGGCCCCAGCAGCAAGCATGAGGAACGCAAGGTCCTCGCCGGGACACTGGTCGGCACCACCATCGAGTGGTACGACTTCTTCATCTTCGCCCAGCTGACAGCAACGCTGCTGTCCCCGCTGTTCCTCGCCCCGCTCAACGACTCCAACCCCGGCCTTGCGCAGATCCTGTCCTTCGCCCTCATTGGCATCAGCTTCCTGTTCCGCCCGCTGGGGGCTGTTATTGCCGGCCATCTGGGCGACCGGCTGGGACGCAAGGCCATGCTGGTCTTCACCCTCATCATGATGGGCGCCGCCACGGCCCTGATCGGCATGCTGCCGACCTACAAGGACATCGGAGTCTGGGCGCCGATCCTGCTGATCCTGCTCCGTATCATCCAGGGCTTCTCCGCAGGCGGTGAATGGGGCGGCGCGGCCCTGATGGCCGTTGAGCACGCTCCCCGGAGCAAGCGGGGCCTGTTTGGCGCCTACCCGCAGATCGGCGTTCCCGTTGGCATGATCCTGGCCACTGGCCTGTTGTACTTCCTCAACACCGGCATGTCCAAAGAAGACTTCGGCGCCTGGGGCTGGCGGGTGCCGTTCCTGCTGTCCATCGTGCTGATTGTGGTGGGCTACCTGATCCGCCGTGCAGTGGCCGAGAGCCCGGTCTTCAAGGAAATGATCGAACGCAAGGAGAAGGCCAAGGCTCCGCTCGGACAGCTGATCAAGTTCCACAAGAAGTCCGTGCTCTACTCCACCATGATCTTCATCGGCAACAACGCTGCCGGCTACCTGTTGATCGCGTTCTTCATCTCGTACGCCACCAAGACGCTGAAGATGCCGGTGGCAGAGATCCTGCTGGCCACCACCCTTGCGTCCTTCGGCTGGCTGATCTTTACGCTCGTCGGGGGATGGCTCTCCGACAAGATCGGCCGGGTCAAGACGTTCCTGATCGGGTACGGCATTGTGTTTGCGTGGATGATCCCGATGTTCGCCCTGATCGACACCAAGAACATCATGCTCTACGGCCTGGCGCTGTTCGTCCTGACTATCGGCCTGGGGCTGTCCTACGGACCGATGTCCGCAATGTATGCCGAGATGTTCCCGGCCAACGTCCGCTACTCAGGCATTTCCATCGGCTACGCGTTCGGCGCGATCCTGGGTGGTGCATTCGCGGCCACCATCGCGGAGACGCTGATGCAGGCAACCAAGTGGACCGGATCCATCGGTATCTACATCATGATCCTGTGCGTTATTTCCGCAATCGGCGTACTCCTTGCCGGGGAAACCAAGGGCCGCCCGCTCGGCGTCAGCAGCCACCACTAGAAAGTTCCCTGCGTCATAGAACGGCGGGACCCGGCCATCTGGCCGGGTCCCGCCGTTCCTGCAACTGGCCGTTCCTGCAACTGGTGCAGGGGAGTTCCGCCGGACCGGCAGCCTGCTTACCGGCTCAGGAAGCGGACTGCATCCTCGTCAGTCAATTGCTCGAAGTGCCGGTAGAAGCTGCCGACGGCACGGAACTTGCCGGGAAGGTGCAGGCACAGTACGGCATCGCAGACCCGCGAGACAGCCTCTTCGGCTTCCACTGAACCCACCGGAGCAGCCGCCACCACTTTGGCTGCGCCGGCGGAGCGCACCGCCTCCACGGCTGCGCGCATGGTGGCTCCGGTAGCAAGGCCGTCGTCCACCAGGAGGACGGTCTTGCCGGTCAGGTCGTGGTGGATCCCGGGGTAGGCCTCCGCCCGACGGAGCAGTTCGGCCCGTTCGCGTTGTTCCACCTCGTCCAGCCACTCCTGCCGGACACCGTGGTCCAAAACACGGGCAATAAGGGGCCGGTTGAGGACCCGAACAACCCGTCCTCCGGCCCAGGCCAAGGCACCGTATGCGGTTTCGTCATGGCCGGGAATGCCGAGCTTGCGGACTAGGACAGCACCCAGGGGCAGGTAAAGCGCTTTGGCGGCCGCAGCCGCCACGGGAATGCCACCGCGTGCCAGGCCCAGGACAATGGCGTCGGGACGTTCGCGGAACTGCGTCAGCACCGCTGCCAGCTGCTCGCCGGCATCGGTGCGGTCCTCAAAACGCGTGCTCATTGCTCCCTCTCAGGCTCTCTCGCCACCCCGGTTCCAGCCTACCTTCTGGTTCGGCGGCGGCGGGAGGCACGGTGGCCCTCATGCTGCCCGACCTAGACTTTATCCATGAGCAACCTCGAAACCGTTCCCGAAGAAGTGGTCTGCGCCTTTGAGAAGACCTTCGGCGATGCCGAGGTCCTCCCGCCGAGGGAGGTTCCCCTTGGTGGGGTTCGTGCCATGGACGTCAGGCGGACGCTGCCGCAGAAGCGCCGCAGCCTGATCGGTGCCTGGTGCTTCGTAGACCACTATGGACCCGACCTTGTGCCGGCATCGGGCGGAATGAACGTGCCCCGGCACCCGCATACAGGCCTGGCGACGGTCAGCTGGCTGTTCTCGGGCAAGATTTCACACCGCGATTCGGCAGGGTTCACAGCTGTGGTCCGTCCCGGTGAGGTGAACCTGATGGTCGCGGGCAGGGGCATCTCGCACCAGGAGTTTTCTACCCCGGACACCTCAATCCTGCACGGAGCGCAGCTGTGGTTTGCCCTGCCGGAGGCAACCCGGCACATGGCCCCGACCTTTGAGCACTACGCGCCGGAGCCGGTCCTCGGCGACGGAACCGAAGTCCGCGTCTTCCTCGGATCGCTGGCCGGCTCGACGTCGCCGGTGGAAACCTACACCCCTCCTTTGCTGGGAGCCGAGGCGGTGCTGAGGCCCGGCGCACGGCTCGAGCTGGAGCTCGACCGGAACTTCGAGCACGGGATCCTGCTGGACACCGGCGATCTGCGGCTCGACGGCGGCCAGGTGCCGGTGGACCATCTCGTCTACCTGCCGGCCGGACGGTCATCCCTGGTGCTGGAGGCCGGGGTGAACCCGGTCCGGGTGCTCGTCATCGGCGGCGAGCCCCTTGGCGAACAGATAGTCATGTGGTGGAACTTCATCGGGAGGACCCATGAAGAGGTGGTTGCCTACCGCGCCGCCTGGCAGGCCGAGATCGGCGCCGAAGCGGCCAAGCCGCCCGAAGACGGCACTTACCCGGACGGGGCACCCTACCCGCGCTTTGGCCCCTACCCCGACAACATGCCCGCTCCCTTGCCCGCCCCGGTACTTCCCAACGTGCAGTTGCGACCCCGCGGCTGAAACAGCGCGGCGGCCGCTGAAGCCTGCCCCTGCCGTCCGGGCCGGCTCAGGCTCGCTGACACGCTCAGACCCGCTGTAAAGTGCTGCTGCTCGGGTAGGGGGTCAGACAGCGAGAAAGGCGATGGCACCCTGTTTGAAAGCCCGGCTGGTGATGGCGTTCGTGTGGTTCCGCCCGGCCAGGACCAGCTGCTCGGCCATGGAGCCGGCCCTGATCCCGAGCTCGGCGAGTTGCGGCATGGTGGCCGCGCGTTCATCCTTGTCGCCGGCCACCAGAAGCATCGGCATATGGGGCACGGCTTCGGCGGGGTCGAAGGGCTCGTCCTTGATGGCCTCAACCAGTGAAAGCAGCGCGAAGATGTTGTTGCTCGGCATGAGCATTGCCATCTTCAGCAGCCCGGCCGTGGATTCGTCGGCGATGGGGGTCCCGTCGGCGAGGTAGCGCTGCGCCGCCACGAGGTCGAAGGCGGCCAGGGGGTCCGAAATGTTTGGTCCGCCCAGGACCAGCCGGTGAACGATCTCCGGCTGTGTGGCGCCGAACTCCCAGCCGAGGCGTGCACCCAGCGAATATCCCACCACGTCCACGCCGCTGGAAGCGTCGCCGTGGTGCAGGGGCCGCACGCCGGCGTCGAAAGCTATCTGGAGCAGGTCCGCGCGGATGCGGCTGGGGGAGTAGGAGTCGCGGTCCTCCGGGGCGCCGCTGCGGCCGTGCCCGGGCAGGTCCACGGTAATGACACGCCGGCCCGCCTCCAGCAGAGCCGAGACCCAGCCGGTGTCCTCCCAGTTCAGCTTGCTGGAGGAAGAGAACCCGTGCAGCAGCAGGACCGGCCGCAGCCCGGCATCCGAGGCGGGTTCATGCACCTGCACATACAGCTGGGGATCCGTCCCTTCCACTGTGTGGGAATGCATCTCGCCGGTGTGCCTGCCGCTCATGGTGTCAGTCCTCATCATCAAGTACGGCGCCCAGGCGGACCCGGCGCTTGGCTGCGTCATCCTTCGGTGGCCGCGATTTCCGGCAGCCCACCGGAGGTACGCACCACTTTACCTGTCTGTGGACCGGGCAGTTCAACAGCGGATTCCGTCCTTTCCACCCCTGCTTGAGGCTGGTGCACTGAGGCCGGCTGCACTCCGCCCGGGCACCCGAAGCGGTGCGAGCGGATGCGCTAGCTTCGGCTGGCTCTTTCGCGGCGGGAGGCGGCTGCCCGGCGCCCGAACCAGCACGCAGCGGCGAGGGCGGCGATCAGGGCGATGGTGCTGAAGAGCTGGGACCGGGTGCTCTCGGCGCTGAAGCCCACAGCGAAGATCAGTCCAAGCAGCACCAGTCCAACAATGGTCAGTCCCGGGAACCAACGCATCCGCAGGGGCAGGCGGGTGCCGTTGCGGTCGGCGCGCCGCCGGAGAATCAGCTGGGATACCAGGGCAGTGCCCCACACCACGAGGCACGTTGAGCCGACCAACTGGAACAGCGCGGGCAGGATTCTGTCCGGAAAAAGCAGTTCCAGAACGGTGGCAGAGAATCCAAAAGCCACTGAGACGCCGACGGCGGGTACCGGCACGCCTGCCTTGCCCAGCCGGGCGAGAAGATGTGGCGCCTCGCCACGTTCGGCGAGCGAGTACACCATGCGGGAAGCGCCGTAAAGGTTGGCATTCAAAGCCGAGAGAAGTGCGACCACGGCCACCAGCGTTATTGCCGTTCCTGCCCCGGGGATCCGTGCGGCGTCCAGAACTCCCGCGAAGGGCGAGGCGAGCCCTTGGGAGGTGGCGGGAAGAACGGCCGCGATAACAAAAACGGAACCAATGTAGAAGACAAGGATCCGCCACAGCACTGTCCGCACGGCGTTGGCTACGCTGTGCTCCGGGTCTTCGGTTTCCGCGGCGGCCACAGCAACGATCTCGGTCCCGCCAAAGGCGAAGATGACAACGAACAGAGCCGTCGCGATTCCACCAATGCCGGCCGGAGCGAAATCTGTTGTGATGTTCGCCAGTCCGGGGGATGCCACATCGGGAAGGAGCCCCAGGAGCAGTGCGGCACCCACGGCCAGGAAAAGGACAATGGCAGCCACCTTCAGGATGGCGAACCAGAACTCGAACTCACCGAAATGCCTGACCCCCACCAGGTTGATGGCCGTAAAGACCACCATAAAGACCAGTGCCAGCGCCCAGACCGGCAGGGCCGGCCAGACTGTCGCCAGGAGTCCGGCAGCTCCGAGCGCTTCCGCGGCGATGACCACCACCAGTTGAAGCCACCACAGCCAGCCCACAGTGGCGCCGGCAGTTTTTCCCAGGGCCACCTCCGCGTACACGGAGAACGCGCCGCTCGTGGGGTGTGCGGCGGCCATTTCCCCAAGGGCCCACATCACCAGGATGATGAGCGTGCCGGCAACGAGGTACGAGATCAGCACGGCCGGTCCGGCAGCCTGGATCCCGGCCCCGGAGCCCAGGAAGAGGCCGGCTCCGATGGCACTTCCCAGTCCCATCATGGTGAGCTGGCGGCTCTTCATCGTGTGGCCGAGACGAGGCGCTTCGGGGCGCACCTGGGTGGACTGCAGTGTCATGCCTGGGAACCTTCTTGGGGTTGGGGGTGTCCGCGAGGGACCAATTGACATTACCGCCTTTCGCGACGGCCCTGGGACACAGGCGATTGCCCGGCTCGCCGCCGGGGTCACCGCGTCCGGTCGCAGTCAGGGCGCGGCAGTCAGGGTCCCGCCGCCTTTCCGCAACGAGGAATGGCGGCAGTGAAACATTTTGAATCGGACGGCAGTGGACGTAGAATCAGTTCTAGTCACTTTGACTTTAACTGGAGCCGCGGCCATAGAAACCGCCCGGGCAGTATGGACGACGGAAGGCAGGTGGAAGGCAATGTACGGCACGTCAGCTAACGTCTCCGAGCGCGCGAAAGCCGCGCCGTCCCTGGCCATCTCCACCGTGATCTTCGCACTGAGGCCCAGTGAATCATCGGGCCGCCCCACCCTCTGGCTGCCCCTCGTCCGCAGGATCCGCGAGCCGTACAAGGGCCTGTGGGCGCTGCCGGGCGGACCGCTGACGCACACCGAATCGCTGCCGGACGCCGCATCGCGGAACCTGCAGGAGACCACCGGCCTGGCGCCGAGCTATCTGGAACAGCTCTACGCCTTCGGCGGGCTGCACCGCTCGCCCACCCAGCGCGTCGTCTCGATTGTCTACTGGGCGCTGGTGCAGCCCACGGAGGCCGCCCTCGCCGATGAGTCGGAGAACGTGAGGTGGTTCCGGGCTGACAAAGTCCCGGACCTGGCCTTCGACCACAACGCCATCGTCGAGTACGCGCTGTTCCGACTGAGGAACAAGCTGGCCTACGGCTCCGTGGCCTATCACTTCCTGGGGGAGTACTTCACACTCGCCCAGGTCCGGGAGGTCTACGAGGCCGTCCTGGACACCCGCCTGGATCCGGCCAATTTCCGGCGCCAGCTTAAATCCACGCCGGAGATTGTGGAAACCGGCGAATACCTGCAGGGCGGCAAGCACCGTCCACCACGTCTCTACCGCTTCACCGGCCGCCCCGGCCTCGACCCCGATAACAGGAGCACACCATGAGCAGCGTCAATACAGCAATCCAGCTGATCACGCGGGAACAGGCCGAAACCGCGGCTGCCGGCAAAGCCGCTGGCCGGGCGGGTGCCACCTGCAGCCCCGCCCTCGCGAAAGGCCCGTGGGAGTACGACCTTGCCGAGGCGCTCGCCGGAGCGCCCGCCTACGGCCCTGGCGCATCCAGCGCCGACGTTGCCCCTGCCGCTACGCCCCGCCAGGGCCAGTTGCCGGAGGAGTACAAGCTCGCCGGCGACGCCGAGCTTGATGTGCGGATCCGCGCAGCCAAGGAAAAGCTGGGCGACCGCGCGGTGATCCTGGGCCACTTCTACCAGCGAGACGAAGTCATCCAGTACGCCGACTTCGTGGGGGACTCCTTCCAGCTTGCGAACGCTGCGCTGACCAGGCCTGACGCAGAGGCCATCATCTTCTGCGGTGTCCACTTCATGGCCGAAACCGCGGACATCCTGTCCACCCCGGAACAGGCCGTCATCCTGCCCAACCTCGCGGCCGGTTGCTCCATGGCGGACATGGCGGACACCGACTCCGTCGAGGAATGCTGGGAACAGCTCGAAGAGATCTTCGGAACAGAAAAGGACGACGCCGGCCGCGTCCCGGTCATCCCGGTCACCTACATGAACTCCTCGGCATCCCTGAAGGCTTTCTGCGGCCGCAACGGCGGCATCGTCTGCACATCCTCCAACGCAAAGGTAGTGCTGGAATGGGCCTTCGAACGCGGCCAGCGCGTCCTGTTCTTCCCGGACCAGCACCTGGGCCGCAACACCGCAAAGGCCCTGGGAGTGCCGCTGGAGCAGATGCCCATGTGGAATCCGCGCAAAGAACTCGGCGGCAACGACGAACAGGCACTGCTGGACTCCCGCGTCATCCTCTGGCACGGCTTCTGCTCAGTCCATAAGCGCTTCAACGTGGGGCAGATCGAGGAGGCCCGCGCCGACTTCCCCGGAGTCAACGTCATTGTGCACCCCGAGTGCCCCATGGAGGTAGTGGACGCTGCCGATTCCGCCGGCTCCACCGACTTCATCAAGAAGGCCATTGCCGCAGCCACCGAACCCGCCACGTTTGCCATCGGCACTGAAATCAACATGGTCAACCGGCTGGCAGCGGAATACCCGCAGCACACCATTTTCTGCCTGGACCCGGTCATCTGCCCCTGCTCCACCATGTACCGGATCCACCCCGGCTACCTCGCCTGGGTCCTGGAAGAACTTGTGGAGGGCCGCATCGTCAACCGCATCACCGTCGCGGATTCCGTGCAGGAGAATGCCAGGACCGCGCTCGAGCGCATGCTCGCTGCCAGGCCGTAATGACCGGAATCCATTCCCGGCGGCTGGTCGTCGTCGGAAGCGGCATCGCAGGGCTGTACGCCTCGCTCCTGGCGGCGGACGCCGGCCTGGATGTGGTGCTGCTGACAAAAGGCGACCTTCAGGAAAGCAACACCTGGTACGCCCAGGGCGGCATTTCGGCAGTCCTGGACGAGCCCGCGCCGGGAGACACTGTGGCGGCGCACATCGCTGACACCCTCAAGGCGGGGGCCGGCCACTGCAACCAGGAGGCGGTGCGGCTGCTGTGCACCGAGGCGCGCCGGGACATCGCCGGGCTGCAGCGTTTCGGCGTGCGGTTTGACGTGGACGACGACGGCGACCCCGCTTTGGGGCTCGAGGCAGCACATTCCGCCCCGCGGATCCTGCACGCCGGCGGAGACGCCACCGGCGCCGGTGTGGCCGACGCCCTGATCCGCGCCGTCCTGGCCCGGCAGGCCAAAGGGACCATCCGGCTGTTCGCCCATGCCCACGCCACCGCGCTGCTTCAGACCCACGGCAGGGTGACCGGCGTTGAGCTTACCCACGACGACGCGAGCGTCACCGTGGGAGCGGACGCCGTGCTGCTGGCCACCGGCGGTGCCGGCCGGCTCTTCGCCCAGACCACCAACCCAGCCGTCGCCACCGCCGATGGCCTTGCGTTGGGCTGGCGTGCCGGCGCGGCCGTGGCAGACCTCGAGTTCTTCCAGTTCCACCCCACCTGCCTGGTGAACCCTGCCGGCGCACAACGGGAGCCGATGCTCATCTCCGAAGCCGTCCGCGGCGAAGGCGCCATCCTGGCCGATTCGAACGGCAAGCGGTTTATGCCCGAATATCACCCTGACGCCGAACTTGCACCGCGCGACGTCGTCTCCCGCAGCATCGCCCTCCACCTGGCCAAACTCGGCGACCCCAACGGCCACGTGTACCTCGACGCCAGGGGTATTGAACGATCAAAGGGCCGAGGCTTCCTCGCGAAGCGCTTCCCCACCCTCAGCGCCCGGACCCGCGAAGCCGGCATCGACTGGACCCGCGAACTCGTCCCCGTTGCTCCGGCTGCCCACTACTGGATGGGCGGCATCACCACCGACCTCCACGCCCGGACCAGCGTTCCCGGACTCTACGCCGCCGGCGAAGTTGCCTGCACCGGCGTGCACGGGGCGAACCGCCTGGCCAGCAACTCACTGTTGGAAGGCTTGGTATTCGGCCGGCGGGCTGTTGAAAGCTTCCTGCAGGGCGGGACTGATTCGTCGGGCGGTGATCCGGAAGCGTGCATCAAGGGGTGGCCGCTAGCGGCCGAGGGCCCACGCGATCAGGGTTCCCTGGCCGAGCTTGCGAGGCGAGGGGGATCGTGGGGAGCACGCGGAGGATTACCGTTCGACGAATCCCAACCTGCAACCGGCTTCAAACCAGCGCCTGGTCCTGGGCCGTTTTCCCGGGATGCCCTGCGGCGCCTGATGACTGCCAAGGCCGGGGTGCTCCGTAATGGGGTGTTGCTACGTGAGGCGGCGGCTGTGCTGGGGGGGTGGGCCGCAGATGGCGGTCCTCGGGGGGTTGAGGACGCCAACCTGCTGCTGGCTTCGCAGCTGCTGGTGCGTGCTGCCCTTGGGCGGCGGGAGTCCTTGGGCGCCCATTACCGCAGTGACAGCCCGGTGGATGCGGCCATGATCGAAGAACTTGAAGAGAGCTACCGAATGCGCCCGAAAGCGAGCCTTGTCCATGAGTAGAACAGCCGTGTTTGAACTGACCCTTCCGGCAGCGCCGGTGCGGGAGATCCTGGAGCGGGCGTTCGCCGAGGATGCGCCGGCCGGGGACATTACGTCGCAGCTGCTCATACCGGTAGAGGCGCGCGCAACAGCTGTTTTGAACGCCCGGGTTCCGGGTGTTTTCAGCGGCGGAACAGTGTTCCGGGACGCGATGCTGCTCGTCGATCCGGACACCGAAGTGGAGCTGCTGCTCACCGACGGGGAACGGTTCGACGCCGGGACGCACCTCGCGCGGGTCAGCGGCAGGGCGCGTTCGGTCCTGCTGGCTGAGCGGGTGGCCCTGAATCTGGTCCAGCGGATGTCGGCCATCGCCACCAAAACCGCGGAATTCGTAAAACTGACCGACGGGACCACTGCCCGGATCACTGACACACGGAAGACCACTCCCGGGCTGCGCATCCTGGAACGCTTCGCCGTCCGCTGCGGTGGCGGGGCCAACCACCGGTACAGCCTCTCCGACGCGGTCCTGGCCAAGGACAACCACCTGGCGGTGATGACCGGCGGTGATCCGGCCAAGCTGACGGAGCTGCTGGCTGCAGCCAAAGCCCAGCTGGGCCACACCACCCACTTCGAAGTGGAGGTGGACAGCATGGAGCAGATCGAGCCGGTGCTGGCGGCCGGTGTGGACACCATCATGCTGGACAACTTCACACTGGACGGCCTGAAGGCCGGCGTGGCGCAGGTCGGCGGCCGCGCCAGGGTGGAAGCCAGCGGCAACGTAAACCTGCAGACGGTGGCCGGCATCGCCGCCACCGGAGTCGATGTCATCTCCATCGGCGGACTCACCCACAGCGTGGCAGCGCTGGACCTGGGCCTCGATGTCGAACTGAGCGTGAAGTGAACAGGCCGTGATTTTCCTCGACGCAGCTGCCACCACCCCCGTCCGCCGCGAAGTGCTCGACGCCATGTGGCCTTATCTCACGGGGGAGTTCGGCAATCCTTCCAGCCATCATTCGCTGGGGGAGGCAGCTGCCTCAGCGCTCGCCGACGCCAGGGCGGCGGTGGCCGGCGTCCTGGGCTGCCGTCCCGGCGAGGTGACCTTCACCTCCGGCGGCACCGAGGCCGACAACCTCGCCGTTAAGGGCATTGCGCTGGCCCGGCAGGCGGTTGACCCCCGGTTCAACCGGGTGGTGATCAGCGCCGTCGAGCACCCGGCTGTGGAGGAGTCGGCACGATATTTGGAACGGTTCCACGGGTTCGCCGTTGACGTGGTTCCTGTTGACGGCACAGGCCGTGTGACGCCGGAGGCGCTCGCCGCCGCACTCCGGCCGGAGACAGCGCTGGCCAGCGTGATGTATGCCAACAATGAAGTAGGGACGGTCCAGCCGGTCGCACGGCTGGCGGAACTGGCACGGGCGCAGGGCATTCCGTTCCATACCGACGCCGTCCAGGCCGCGGGCTGGCTGCCGCTGGACGTCAAAATCCTGGGGGTGGATGCGTTGAGCATCTCGGGGCACAAACTCGGGGCGCCCAAGGGCTCCGGCGTGCTCTACGTCAGGGGCCGGACCCGCATCGAGCCGCTGGTGCACGGCGGCGGCCAGGAACGCGGGCGGCGGTCCGGAACTGAAAACGTTGCAGGCGCGGTGGGCCTGGCCACGGCCCTGACCCTGGCGCAGTCCGGGCAACAGCAACTCGCAGACCGCGTCTCCACGCTGCGGGACGGGTTCATTCGCGAGGTCCTCAGGGCCGTTCCGGGGGCTGTCCTGACCGGCCACCCCACCGAACGCCTGCCCTCGGTGGCATCTTTCTGCTTCCCGGGGACCAGCGGGGAATCGGTCCTGCTGGAGCTGGAGCGGCAGGGCGTGGTGTGCTCCAGCGGCTCGGCGTGCGCCGCGGGCTCAGATGCACCGTCGCCGGTCCTCACGGCCATGGGCTTTGAGGCGGAGGTTGCCCAGACAGCGGTGCGGTTCAGCTTCGATTCGACCGTCAGCGGCGACGATCTTGCAGCGGCTGCGAAAGCCGTGGGCGCCGCCGTCGGAAGCATCCGTACCCTTGGCCGGGCCTGACCGCCTCTGGATGTGGCGCGCCCTAGATGTGGCGGGCCCGGCGGAAGATCCAGTGCCGGAGCATAGTGAAGCGCACGGCCGTGGCAAGGAAGCCTGAGAGCGTGGTGGTCCACAGTTCATCTGCCACTGTGGCCTCGGGATGGAGCCAGTGGAGTACGCCGAGGCTCCCGCCGGTGATCACCAGAGCCACGGCAATCACGATTACGCCATGCAGATGGTCCCGGGCCATCCTGTGCTGCCCGGCGATCCTGAACGTCAGCCTGCGGTTCAGGGCTGTGTTCATCAGAGACGTCAGAATCAGCGCGGCCGCGTTCGCCAGCTGGGGGCCCAGCCAGGGGCGCAGCAGGGCATAGAGGGCGAGCGAGGCGGCGGTGCAGATGATGCCTACACCGGTGAACCGGATGAGCTGCCGGACCACGGGGAACCTGTAGATTCCGCGGTGGTGCCGGGTGGCCGGTGCGTGGCGGATGGGCCGCTGCGCCAGCTGGGTGGCGGGCGCAGCAGGGGTTTCCATGGGTCCAGCCTGTCACATCAGGCAGGCGTATCCTCCCAGGCGGCCGTCCTGACCGGGTTGGCGAGTTCCCCGATGCCCTCGATCCGGCACACCACCGTGTCGCCCGGCCGGATGCGGGTGCACTCGGCCGGGAAGCCGGTCAGGACCAGATCGCCGGGGTGCAGGGTCATAAAGGAGCTGAGGTAGACAAGGATCTCGTCCACCTTCCAGCCGAGGTCGGAGCTGGACGCGGGCTTCAGTTCCACGCCGTTGTGGATGATGCCGATGGAAACGTCGGAATCATCGAGGTCCGTGACGATCCACGGGCCCGCCGGGGTGAAGGTGTCCTGGCTTTTGGCGCTGATCCAGAGTTCGTCGGATTTCTGCAGGTCGCGGGCCGACACGTCGTTGCCGATGGTGAAACCCAGGACAGCGCTGTGTGCCGTGTCCAGGGTCAGGCCGCGGGCTTTCCGTCCGATGACGACGGTCAGTTCCGCTTCGGGATCGACGTAGCCCACGGTGGAGCTCAACTCGATGGCATCCCCGGGTCCGATCACGCTGGAGGCGGCCTTGTGGAATGCCTGGGGCGGGAGGTCACGGCCCGGCTTGCCCGTGTTGTGGGCCATGCCCAGGACGTTGGCCGGAACCGACGGCGCCAGGAAGGTGAACGAATCCTGGTCCACCACGGTGCCGGTCTCCCAGCCTGCCCGCGCGGGGCTGTTGGCATTTGCCCGGGACGCGGTGAAGGGGGAAGGGACGACAGTCCATGAGCGGCCGGCCGCGGAGTCAAAGTCCGGGGCATCGTTGGCCACGAAAAACTGCTCGTCAGGAGCAGCCGCAGGGGAGGGCCGGACACGCGCGAGGCGGCGGGGAGCGCTGGGAGTCATCATGACATCCTACGTCCTCGCTGCGGCGGGATGCGTTAGTACAGTTCGCCCACGGGAATCTCAACGGCAAGGCGGTTGGACGGTCCGGCCAGCGGGCAGGCCCACGCCTCGTTGTACGCGCAGGACGGGTTGTAGGCGAAGTTGAAGTCCAGGACAAACTCGGCGTCCGGCCCCGAGCCGCGCACACCGTGGAACGCGCCCTTGATGGTGTCCAGCAGGTACCGCCCGGCGCCGTAGCTGCCGCCGGGCTGGCCGGCCGTGGCATCCCGGAAAGGAACAAAGATTCCGCCGCCGTAACCCAGAAGCCTCCATACTGCGAGCTGGCCCATCTCAGGGAGATCGAAGGTCCCCAGCCGGACGAAGTGGACCACGCCGTCGGTCCCGGTGTCCACACTCATCTCCCGGCCGGCGCCCTGGAGGGTCAGCGGGACGTGGAAGCGGTAGATGGGATCGTAGTCGGCTGTCTTGAGTCCGGAGAACTGCTGCTTGTCGCGGGCGCTGAGGGCGGATGCCGGATGCGTGGCGAACATGCGGTCGCGTTCATGCCGCCAATGGGAATGCGCCTCAGCAGGGCTGTCGGCGGAAATTCTCCGCACCGTGTCGTAGAGGGCAAAAGTCCGCAGCCGCCAGTCTGCAATGTCGAGAGCGGAGATATCCGCCAGGCTCTCTTGGTCTGCGCCGTACTGCTCTTCCGCCATAGCCACCAGCCTAGCCCTGTTGGGCGAGGGGAATGTCCGGTCAACGACACGCAGCCCGGCCCCGCCGCGGCCACGCCGTCTTCACCGTTAAGCTGGCGGCATGACATGCAGGGCGAGATCGTGGGGATTGCGGGTGGCAGTGCTCCTCGCTGCAGGGACTCTGGTTGCCGGGTGCACCGCCCCTGGCGGCAGCGCTCCGGCGTGGACAGCCCGGCCGGACACATCCGCCTCCCAAGACGCCAGCCCGGCGGCCACCGGCAGCCCAACGGCACCAAACGCCTCTCCGGAGGGATCTGCCTCCGCAACCCCCGGCCCGGCCGCAACGGCCGCTTCGTGGAAGACATTCACCGATCCCGCCAAGACCATAAGTTTTGACCTGCCGGAGGAATGGATCGCCCAGTCCGTCCCGCCTGAAGACGGTACGTTGCCCGGTGCCCTGAAGATCGACGTGAAAAAGCAGGATGGCACCTTCGTGGCCGCGCTGCGGACCGGGTTGCCGCCGTCGTCCTCTGAGTGCCCCGAGGACGCCCGGAAGCCTTACGTAGTGGTCAGCAGCGTGCCGGTGGAGCTGCCCGGCCTCACCGGCGAAGGTACCATCGCCCCGCATGTGGTGTTCCGCGTGATCCAGGGCTACCGGTACTTCGGCTCCTACGGCATCACCAACATTGTGGGCGGCGCGGACGGGCGGGCGTGCGGGCTCCGCAACGTGGTCCGCGGTCCCGCGGGAAAGGGCGACTACTCGTTCGGGGACGTGGGGGTGCTGAGGGCGTTCGCCCCGGATGAGAAAGTGGCTCCGGCCAAGGCATATGACACCCTTGAACAGGCAGCCAAGTACGTCAGCGAGAGTGCTGAATTCGCGAACGTCCAGCGGATGCTAATGTCTCTGGAGATCAAAAACTAGTCCTGCCGCCGGCTCCATGAGCGCCGGGTTGGAGCGGGAAGTTCTGCCACTACCTCACACCCCGGAGATACATGGAACGCACCGTTGCCGCACGGATGGTCTTCAAGACCGTGGCCGACACCAAGGCAGCCCTGGCCATCGCTGTAGCCAGGAATTCCGGCTACGCCTCATTTACCGAATCCCTCACGGTCACCGCGGCCGGGCAGCCGGTCCCGGTCCGTGAACTCACTGACCATCATGGCGGGCGGCTCCACTACATGGAGTTCGCCGAACCCTCCGAGGTTACGGTTGAGTACACAGCCACTGTGGCAGGCCGGGCCGTCCCCGAAGATGCCACGCTGGCCGAACTCATCCGGTATGTCCGGCCCAGCCGTTATGCCGAGTCTGACCGGCTGCTTCCCACCGCCTATGCCGAATTCGGCGGACTGCACGGCGAGGAACTGCTCCATGCAGTACGGAGCTGGGTGTATGGCGAGCTCCGCTACATCAGCGGTTCCTCCAGGGGTACCGACGGCGCCGTCGAGACGCTTCTGCACCGCAGGGGAGTATGCCGGGACTTTGCACACCTTGCCATCGCACTGCTTCGTTCCAAGGACATCCCGGCACGGCTTGCCGCGGTCTACGCACCCGGGCTGAGCCCCATGGACTTCCACGCGGTGGCCGAAGCCCATGTCAACGGGGCCTGGCATGTCATCGACCCCACGGGGCTTGCCCCGCGGGAGTCGATGCTGCGGATCACTGCAGGCCGGGATTCGTCCGACACCGCGTTCCTGTCCACCGTGGGCGGCAGCCTGACCCTGAACGAACTGCGCGTCACCGCTGTGGTCAACGGCGCGCTGCCGGCGGAGGACCCTGCCACGCTGGTAGTGCTGGGCTAGTAGTACCGCCTGGGCAGTACGGCTAGTCCTGCTTTGCCGGGCGGGCACCCACTGAATGCCGGAGTTTCTCGGTGAGGCGCTGAAGTTCCTTCTGCTCGGCGGCTGTGAGGGCGGGCCCCACCAGGCTGGAGATGTCGCGCACATGGGCGCGGCCGATTTCCTTCTGCAGGGCAGCCCCCTCCTCCGTCAGCTTCAGAAGCACGCCCCGGCGGTCGTCAGGGGCCGGCATCCGGTCAACGAGCCCCCGCTTCTCCAGCCGCTCGACCAGCCTGCTGAGGCTTGACTGGCTCAGCAGCACATGGTCATTGAGTTCGTTGAGCCGGAGCCAGCCGGACGGACACCGGGAGAGCGTGAACAGCACGTCGTACTCGTTCACGGCAACCTCCCGGAAGGCGGGACCGGCCTGGAGTTTCCGCATGACCGCAACCTGGGCCCTGAACAGGGACTCCCAGGTTTCCGCGGCCAGGCGGACCGATGAGTCATTCCGCTCGGTTGCCATCACGCCTCCGACGAAGCTGTTTCAGTGGCCTGGGCAGCCATCAGGGCCGCGACGCGGCCGGCGTGGGTGGGCGGGTCCGGCACGTGCGCCGGCTTGAGGGCCGCGTATTCCTTGCGGAGCACAGGGAGCACTTCCTCGCCGAACAGGTCAAGCTGTTCGAGCACCGTCTTCAGGGGCAGGCCGGCGTGGTCGATCAGGAACAGCTGGCGCTGGTAGTCGCCGAAGTACTCACGGAATGTCAGGGTCTTTTCGATGACTTCCTGCGGGCTGCCCACGGTGAGCGGTGTCTGCGAGGTGAAGTCCTCCAGGGACGGACCGTGGCCGTAAACGGGAGCATTGTCGAAGTAGGGGCGGAATTCCTTGACCGCGTCCTGGGAGTTCTTCCGCATGAAGAACTGTCCGCCGAGGCCCACGATCGCCTGGTCAGCCTTGCCGTGGCCGTAGTGCTCATAGCGCTCGCGGTACAGGCCGATCAGCTGCTGGTAGTGCTCCTTGGGCCAGAAGATGTTGTTCGCGAAGAAGCCGTCACCGTAGTAGGCGGCCACTTCGGCGATCTGCGGCGTCCGGATGGAGCCGTGCCACACGAAGGGGGCGACGCCGTCGAGCGGCCGGGGAGTGGACGTGAAGTTCTGCAGGGGCGTGCGGAACTTGCCGGACCAGTTCACCGTGTCCTCGTCCCACAGGCGGCGCAGCAGTGCGTAGTTTTCGATGGCCAGCTCGACGCCGTCCTGGATGTTCTTGCCGAACCAGGGGTACACGGGAGCGGTGTTGCCGCGGCCCAGGACCAGGTCCACACGGCCATCAGCCAGGTGCTGGAGCATGGCGAAGTCTTCGGCGATCTTGACCGGATCGTTGGTGGTGATCAGCGTGGTGGCCGTTGAAAGGGTGATCCGCTCGGTCTGGGCGGCGATGTAGGCGAGCGTGGTGGTGGGTGAGGAGGAGAAGAACGGGCGGTTGTGGTGCTCGCCGATGGCGTAGACGTCCATGCCGATTTCCTCGACCTTTTTGGCGATGGCCACGGAGGCCTTGATGCGCTCGTTCTCCGTCGGTGTCCGGCCGGTGGTGGGGTCAGTGGTGATGTCACTGACACTGAATACGCCGATCTGCATGGTATGGCCTTCCGTTTCCTGGTGTTCTCTGGGCTTGCTTCTACAATACCAGATTTCCATGCGTTTGCATGTATCGACGGATACAACGCAGGACCCTCGCGATTATTCCCTGAAGTCGCCGGCCGTTTGCCGGGGCGCTACTGGGTGTCGCCCGCGGCGGCGCGGCGGCCGCTGACCTTGGGCACACTGCCGGTGGTCCAGTCGCGGAACTCGGCATCGACGTCGTCCGCTGGCGTGAATTCCGGGCGGTTGTGCATCTCCCGCAGCAGCGCCTTCTTTTCCCGCCGGCCCTCTACCAGCCGGTACAGCACCGGAACCAGCACCAGGGTCAGTGCGGTGGAGGAGACCAGCCCGCCGATCACCACCACTGCGAGCGGCTGGGAGATGAAGCCGCCGCCCCCGGTCAGGCCCAGCGCCATCGGGGTCAGGGCAAACACGGTCGCCAGGGCGGTCATCAGGATGGGGCGGAGGCGCTGCCTCGCCCCGTGGGTGATGGCATCCGCAACGCTCATCCCGGGAAGCCCGTTCCGCGGCTTCCGGTACTGGTTGATCAGGTCAATCAGCACAATGGCGTTCGTCACCACGATTCCCACCAGCATCAGCATGCCGATCAGGGACGGCAGGCCCAGGGGGACTCCGGTGACGAGCAGCAGGGCAACCGCACCGGTTGCTGCAAAGGGAACCGAGACCAGCAGGATCAGTGGCTGGATCAGCGACTTGAATGTGGCCACCATGATCACGTACACAATGGCGATGGCCGCGAGCAATGCCAGGCCCAGCTGCTGGAAGGACTCCGCCTGCTGGGTGGTGGCGCCGCCGATTGCCGCGGTGACCCCTGCCGGGAGGCTGACAGTCTCAAGGCGCTTCTGCACTTCTGTGTTCACCGCTCCGAGGTTGGAGCCCGACGGCGTGACGGACACTTTGGCGGTCCGCTGTCCGTTGCTGGCGGTGATGGATACCGGCACGTCCACCTGCTCCACGGAGGCGATGCTCCCCAGGGTCACCGGCGCGCCCGCCGCAGGGAGGGCGATGTTCCGGACCGCATCGATGCTGGTGAACCGTGTGCCTTTGCCGATCTGCACCGGAAAGTCGTCGGTGTCGATCCGGACGGTGCCGGCGGGGATGGGGCTGATCGTCGAAGCCAGGACGCCGGCCACCTGTTCCTCGTTCAGTCCGGCGGCGGTGGTTTTGGCCCGGTCCACCTTGACCTGGACCACCGGCTGGCTGGCCGCGAGGTTGGTTGTGACCTCGCTGGTTCCAGGGACTCCGGTCATCGCCTGCACCATGGCGTCGCTGGCCGTCCGGAGGTCCCCGGATGTCGCGGCCTTGATGGTGATGTCCACCGTGGAGGAGGTCCCGAAGCCTCCCTGCTGGGAGCCCACCGTAATCTTCCCGGCGTCCGCCACCTTGCCAAGCTCATCGCGGACCGTCTGCTGAAGCCTTGCCTGGTTCACCTTTTCGTTGGTGACAACAGTGAATGTGGAGTTTGAGGAACCGGAGGAGGTCAGCGCGGCAAAGCCCGCCTGGGCGTTGCCCGAGGTGACCTGGACGTTCTTGATGCCCTCGATGCCCAGGAGGACCTCCTCGAGCCTGATGGCGGCAGCACTGGTGTCCGCAAGGCTGGTGCCGGCCGGCATCACCTGGCGGACGGTCATGCTGTTCTGCCCGGAGTCGCCGAGCAGGTTGGTGGCCAGCAGCGGCGTCATGGCCGCCGTGCCGCCGAGCACCAGGGCTGCGGCCACCAGCGTCAGGACAGGATGCTTCTGGGTCTTGCCGAGGATGGGCAGGTACCCGCGCTGGAGCGGGCTCTTCGCCTCGGCTTCCTGTGCCTTGGCCCGGGCAGCAGCGGCAACGCCGCCGGCGGCGAAGGAACCCGCAGCGGGGGAGCCGGCCGCAGGCGCAGCCGGGCTTCTGAGGAACCAGTAGGCAAGAACCGGAACAATGGTCAGGGATACCAGCAGGGACGCCAGCAACGCCATGGTGACCGTCAGGGCGAAGGGGCGGAAGAGTTCACCGGCGAGCTCACCAACGAAGGCGATTGGCAGGAAGACCGCCACGGTGGTCAGCGTGGAGGCGGTGATGGCACCGGCCACCTCACGGATGGCGGTGAGGATCGCGGCCACCTTCTCCTCCCCGTAGCTGAGGTGGCGCTTGATGTTTTCGATGACCACGATCGAGTCGTCCACCACGCGTCCGATGGCAATGGTGAGCGCGCCCAGTGTAAGGATGTTCAGCGAATAGCCGGTTCCGGACAGTCCGATGAAGGTGATCAGCAGCGACAACGGGATGGACACGGCGGTGACGAGGGTGGAGCGGGCGGACATCAGGAACACGAGGATGACTGCCACCGCGAAGCCGAGCCCCAGCAGACCTTCGGTGGTGAGGTCCTTGATGGACTTTTCAATGAAGGGGGCCTGGTCGAAGACGGCGGTGAATTTTGCGTTCGAACCCAGTTCCGTTTCCAGGGCCGCCAGGGAATCGTTCACTGCATGGGAGATCCCCACGGTGTCGCCCTCGGGCTTCTTGGTGACTGAAACCGCCAGGGTTTCCTGCCCGTTGGTCCGGGTGATGGAGGTCCGTTCGTCGTCGCGCAGGCTGACGTCCGCCACCGCGGCGATGGTCGCGGCGTCCTTGGCCCCGCCGACGGGCAGCGCCTTGATTGCCTCCAGTGAATCAACCGGACTGCCGATCTGGAGGGATAGGGTCTTGCCCTTCTCCTGGATGGTTCCGGCCGGAATCAGTGCGCCGTTGTTGCTTAGGGCATCCCTGATGGAGGCAATGGTGGCGCCCTTGGCTGCCATGGCGTCCGGCCGGGGCAGGATCTCGATGTGCTGGGTGGCGCCGCCGGTGACGTCGGCTCCCCGGACGCCGTCGATCTTCTGCAGCCGGGGAACTGTAAGCCGCTGCAGGTCCGCGTTCAGTTCGCTGAGCGGCCTGTCCGAGGAGACAGCCAGGAACACGATGGGAAAGTCACTGATGCTGCCGGCGATGGCCTGCGGCTGTACGTCCTCGGGCAGGGACCGCTTGGCGTTGGAAATGGCACGGTCGATCTGGTTCCGGGCGCGGTCGAGGTTGGTCCCGTAGGTGAACACCATGGTGATCTGGGAGACGCCGTTGCGTGAGGTTGACGACGTCGACTCAAGGCCCTCGACTCCGTTCAGCGCCGTCTCCAGCGGTGCACTGACCTGTTTGTCCACCACTTCCGGTGATGCGCCGGGCATCGCCGAAAGTACCGTGATCTGCGGGAACTCGATGGAGGGAATGAGTTCCTGCTTCAGCGATGACATGGTTATCACGCCGAACACCGACGCGAAGACGGTGATCAGCGCGATCAGCGCCCGGTTCGCAAGTGAAAGTTGTGCCAGCCGGAACATCGCGTTCTCTCCTGTGGGGTTGGTGGACCAGTCCGGGCCGGACCGGCCTGCGTGCTTGCCCCCGCAGGGTCAGGCGTTGGTTGAAACGCTGTCCAGCTGGAGGGCTTTGGCGGTTGCCATTTCGAGTTCAGCGGCCAGTTCCGGCTTTTCGTCGAGCTTTTCGCCGTAGCCCGGCATCATGTCCTTAAGTTTCCCCTGCCAGCCCTTGAAGTTCTTGGGGAAGGCCTTTTGGAGAAGTTCGATCATGATGGGGACTGCGGTGGAAGCTCCGGGCGAGGCACCAAGCAGGGCACCGATGGAGCCATCGCGGCCGGCGATGACTTCGGTGCCGAACTGCAGTACGCCGCCCTTCTTGGGGTCTTTCTTAATGATCTGTACACGCTGGCCGGCGGTAATCAGTTCCCAGTCGCCGTCTTTGGCCTCCGGGTAGTACTCGCGCAGCGCCTCCACCTTGTCGGCGTGCTTCTTGGCGACCTCCTTGACGAGGTACGCCGTGAGGTCCATGTTGTCCTTCGCCACCGCCAGCATCGGAATGATGTTGCTCGGGCGGATGGACAATGGCAGGTCCAGGTAGGAGCCGTTCTTCAGGAAATTGGTGGAGAATCCGGCGTAGGGTCCGAAAAGCAGCGAACGCTTCCCGTTGACGTAGCGCGTATCCAGGTGGGGAACGGACATGGGCGGCGCGCCAACGGAAGCCTGGCCGTAGACCTTGGCGCTGTGCTGGGCGGCGAGTTTTTCGTCGGTGCAGCGGAAGAACTGGCCGGAGACGGGGAAACCGCCGTAGCCCTTGCTCTCGGGAATGCCGGAGGCCTGCAGGAGGTGCAGCGCGCCGCCGCCGGCGCCGACAAACACAAACTTGGCGTGGATCTTCCCGTGTTCCCCGGAGGCCGGGTATTTGATCGACAGGTCCCAGCCGCCGTCGGACGATTTGGAGATCCCGGTGACGTCGTGGCCGTAGTTGAGTTCGACGCCGTTGTTCCCCAGGTAGGTGGTCAACTCCCGGGTCAGTGCGCCGAAGTCCACGTCGGTGCCTTCCGCTGCACGGGTGGCGGCGATGCGCTGCTTCGGATCGCGGCCTTTGACGATGAGCGGGGCCCACTTGGCAATCTGCGCGTGGTCCTCGGAGTACTCCATGCTGCGGAACAGGGTGTGGGGCTTGAGCGCCTCAAAGCGGGTCCTCAGGAATTTGGCGTTGTTCTCGCCGATCACAAAACTCATGTGCGGAACGGTGTTGATGAAGCCCTTCGGCGAGCCGATCAGCGACTCTTCCACCAGGTGGGACCAGAACTGGCGGGAAAGCTGGAACTGTTCATTGATCAGCAGCGCCTTGGAGGGGTCCACGGAGCCGTCTTTGGCTGCGGGGGAGTAGTTGAGCTCGCACAGGGCGGCATGTCCCGTGCCGGCGTTGTTCCACGGGTCTGAACTTTCCAGCCCCGGCTGGTCCAGCCGTTCGAACAGGGAGATGGTCCAGTTGGGTTCAAGCTGCTTGATGAAGGCGCCCAGTGTGGCGCTCATGATGCCGCCGCCAATCAGTACGACGTCGGCATGTTGGGTCTTGGAAATGAAGGTCACAATCAGTCTCCGATAGCAGCGGCTCTGGCTGTCACAGAATATCCCCGCACCGCCTGCATACTGAAATTGGCCGGGGCCGTCAAGACTTCAGCTGGACCTTTGTGAAAACTTCATTCAGGACCGGGGACGCGGGGTAGTTGCTGACGCGGTCCGACAGCGCGAGGGCCGAAATCGGGAAGGCGATGGGGACGGCAGGCACTGTCACCGCGATCTGGGCGTTGATGCTGTGGTACAGCTCGTTGCGCTCATCGCCCGCAGGCAGGCCTCTGGCCCGGTTGATCTTGGAAAAGACCTGCGGGTCCTGGTAACCGAACTCGCCGTTCTTTTCGCCGAACAGCGGCCCCACAAAGTTGTCGGCATCGGCATAGGCGCCGTTCCAGCCCAGCAGGTGAAGGGCGTGGTCCCCGGGTGACTGGACCTTCTGGAGGTAGCCATCGGACCAGTCCACCGGGACAGGCTTGATGTTCAGTCCGACGGCGGTCAGTTGCCGGCTGATCTCCGCATAGATTTTCTCGGGTGTCGGAAGGTACGGGCGGGTTGCGTTCAGCGGATAGTAGAACCTGAGCTCTTCGCCCTTGTAGCCGCCTTGGGCAAGGTAGGCCTTGGCCTTGACCGGATCGTGGCCCAGGGCGGGTGCTTCATTGTTGAAGCCGCTGATCTTGGGCGGGACGAACTGGGAGGCCTTGGCCGTGTTGTCGATGAAGAACTTGCGGATCAGGGTTTCTTTGTCGATGGCCAGCTCGATCGCCTGCCGGACCTTCTCGTTCTGCAGGACAGGCACTTCCTGGTTGATGCCCAGGTACATCACCGAAAAGGGATCACGCTGGACGATCTGCATTCCCCGCTTGACCAGCTGGTCGAAGTTCCCCACTGTCACTGCATCGAAGCCGTCGATCTTGCCGTCCAGCAGGGCCTGGAGACGCGTCTGGGGATGGTCATAGGTGACGAAATTGATGGTGGCGATCTGTCCGCGGTCGCCCCAGTAATCCGGATGCGTCACCAGCCGGACACTCGCATCGTCCCAGGCGGCAAGGCTGAACGGCCCGGTCCCCACAGGCTTGGTGGCGAACCGGGACACGGCATTGCCGCTGCGGACCTGGTCCAGTACATCCGCTGTGCCCGCGGCCAGGGCAGCCGGGGAGGCGATGGCGAAGGCTGGAAGGGTCAGAGCCTGGAGGAAGGCGGTAAATCGCTGCGTGAGGTCAATCCGCACCGTGTCCGGGGACACCGCCGTGCAGCTTTTGAAGATGGACAGGGCTGCTTCATCGGCGTGCGCCTTGAAGACGCCCTTGAAGGAACTACCCGGTGCCTGACGCCGCAGATCCGCTGGGAAGGCAAACCAGCGCTTGAAGTTCGCACACACGGCGTCGGCATTAAAAGGGGTGCCGTCCTGGAAAGTGACGCCGCTGCGAAGCTTGAAAGTGTAGGCCCGGCCTTCGTCGGATTCGTTCCATTCCGTGGCCAGCAGCGGGGTGGGTTTTCCGGTGGTCTGGTCAACGCCCACGAGGCCTTCGAGGATCTGACGCGTGATCCGGTAGCTTTCCACATCGCTGGAGAGGGCCGGATCGAGGCCCAGCGGCTGGGACGCTGTGCCGAACGTAAACGTTTGGGCCGGCTCCGTGCCGGGAGCCGCTGTTGAAGGCAACGCCGGTGTTGGTGACGGTGACGGGCTGCCCGTACATGACGTCAGGCCCAGGGCCATGAAAACGGTGCCGGTCTTGATGACCGTTCGCCGCGATGTACTGCTGGGCACTCGTGTATCACCTCTGGGCTGTCCGGCGGGCGCCGCGGACCGCGGGCCAAAGGACACAGTCTAGTGGACCCACGTCGGTGCTTCCTGACAGCACAGGAAACCCACCCCGCCCCACGCGCCGGAGGCCCGTTCCGTGGGAACGGGCCTCCGGGCCGTGCAGGGGTTCGGCCCTGGAAATTACTTGGGCATCAGCACCGAGTCGACCAGGTATACCGTTGCGTTGGCCGTCTTGACGCCGCCGCAGATCACCTTGGCCCCGTCAACCATGAGTGCGTCGCCGCTGCCGGTGACCGTTACGGAACCGCCCTGGACCGTGGCGTGGGTTCCGGCGATCTTGTCAGGAGTGATCTGGCCGGGGACAACGTGGTAGGTCAGGATCTTGCTCAGGAGGGCGTCGTCCGTCTTGAGCGTCTCGATGGTAGCCGCGTCAATCTTCGCGAAGGCGTCGTCCACCGGGGCGAAGACCGTGAATTCGCTGCCGTTGAGCGTGTCCACCAGATTAACCTTGGGGTTCAGCTTTCCGGAGACAGCAGCGGTCAGGGTGGTGAGGATGGGATTGTTGGACGCCGCGACTGCTACCGGGTCAAGGGCCATCCCGGCCACCGAGCCTGCTCCTGTGGGGACCTTCTCGGCATAGCCTGCGCATCCGGCGCCGACCAGGTTGGCTGCCGGATCCATGGCGGCGGCAGTGGCTGATGCCTTCGGTGACGGCGCCATGCTGGAAGCCGACGGCGCAGCGGAGGGAGCTGCTGAGCTCGTAGCGGTTGAGGCTCCGCCGCAAGCCGTGAGGCTCAGCAAGGCTGCAGCTGCAACGCCTGCGACGGTGAAGGTTGTGCGCTTGAATGACTGCATTGAATTTCTCCTTATTTGTGCCGGTTTATTGCCCGTTGAAGACGAAGTGTCTGCTGTGGCTCTTTGCGACTGTTGGGCACCTGCCCTTGGCTGGTGTCTCAATGGGTATTCGGCCGTTACCCGGAAGCGGATGGGTAAACGAAAGGAGTTTTATTTTTGTTAAACGAAAAGAGACCCAGGCCGCTGGGCCTGGATCTCTTTACTTTGGAATTGTGCGCAAGGGGGGACTTGAACCCCCACGCCCGAAGGCACAGGAACCTAAATCCTGCGTGTCTGCCAATTTCACCACTCGCGCATGGCAGTTGCCGCCACTGTAATTCCGTACTGCCCGGTTACCCGGTCAGGGATTGAAAAACGTGCGACGGCGGATGCCAGCTTCCATTGTAGCCTCGGCCAGGCGGGGGTACCGTCAGGCGGTTCTTTGCCCCGTATCCGGCTAGGCGTCCAGCTTAAGATCGCGCCGCAGTTTGGCCACATGGCCCGTGGCCCGGACGTTGTATTGGGCCAACGCCACTTTTCCGTCAGGGTCAACGACGATGGTGGACCGGATCAGCCCCTGGTAGGTCTTCCCGTAGTTCTTCTTTTCCCCCCAGGCGCCATAGGCCTCCGCGACGGCGTGGTCCTCGTCCGAGAGCAGCGGAAAGCTGAGTGCCTCCTTCGCCGCAAACGCGGCAAGCTTCTTCACGGGGTCCGGAGACACGCCGAGAATCCGGTAGCCGGCCGACGCGAAGGAGGCCAGGTTATCGCGGAAGTCGCACGCCTCCTTGGTGCAGCCAGGAGTGGAGGCGGCCGGGTAGAAGTACACAATCGTGCCGGAGCCGTCGCCGTCGCCGGCGGCAAGGCTGACGTCATTTCCGGCTGAATCCTTCAAGGTAAACCCGGGAGCATCGGCACCGGTCATCAGTCTGTCGGCCATTCTTAATCTCCTAGTTGCAGGCGGGACACACCAGCTTAGTAAGCATGCGCAGCAAGGGCCAATGAGCACTGGCTATACTTGCTGGTATGCCTGACATGGATCACTGGCCCACTGGGCGCCTCTTGTCCACTGCGGCGCGCCTCGTCGAACACTCCTGGAACGAAAAACTGAGCGCTATAGGATTGACACACGCAGGCGTGATCGCCATCGAAGTACTCTCCGCGCAAGGATCCATGACGCAGGCCCAACTGGCCCAGTATGTGCGTGTCCAGGCGCAGACCATGGGAAAAACCCTCAGCCGGTTGGAGTCCCACGGACACATTGTGCGGGTCCGCAGCACGTCGGACCGCCGGAGCCAGGTGGTGTCCCTCACTGACAGCGGACGTGAAGCGGCCCTGGCAGCTGTAGAGATGGAGCGCTCCGTGCTTGCGGCCGCATCCATCGACCCTGAGCTCCTGCGGCAGGAACTCCAGGCAGTCGTCCGAGAGTTGGCCAGCCAGTTCGCTTCGCCCGCTGCCCGCGCCCTGGTTGACGGCGCTCCGCTGAACTGAGCGGCTCACCTGCCCGAATGTTCTATCGGGAGCCCTGCCGCCTTCCATTCGGGAAAGCCGTCTTCAAGCCTTACCGCACGGCGCCCGTCGCCGGTGAGCAACCGCACGGCCTCATCCGCATACACGCAATATGGCCCGCGGCAGTAGGCGACGATTTCGCTCCCCTGGGGAACCTCGCGCAGCCGGGACTTCACGTCCGGCAAGGGCACCGATAGGGCACCCGGGATGTGCCCGGCCGCGTACTCTGGTTGCGGCCGCACGTCCAGCACAACGACGTCGCCTTGCCGAAGCCGCAGCAGCAGTTCGTCCCGCGTGATGGTACTCAGGTCGGCGCGGTCGCCGACGTATGCACGAACGAGACCGTCCAGCTCCCCGGTGTGCGCTTCGGCAGTCTCCCGAAGTGACCGCCACAGCCGCTCCACAGCCGGGCTGGCGAGAGAGTAATAGATCCGGGTCCCCGAGCGTCGGGAGCAGGCGAGGCCGGCCCGCAGCAGGCGCTGCAGATGCTGGGATGTATTGGCCATACTTTGGTGGATCTCCGCGGCCAGCTCCTCAACCGACCGCTCGCCCTGTGCAAGGACATCGATCAGCTGCGCCCTCCTGCCGTTCCCCAACACCCTGGCAGCTTCGACGAGGGCGTCGAAGAGCTCATCCTTTTCCTTTTGGCCGCCCACTCGCGCCTCCTGTTCAAGAATTATCTTGACAATCATACTGTCAAAGGATTCTTATTCAAGTACCTACTTGAATAAGAAAGGGGGTGGTGGCCGTGTCCACCATCCAAGCTCCCCAGCAGAAACAGTCCAGCCTCCGGACGGGAGCCGTGCTCATGACGCTCGCCGGTCTGGCCTTCGTGGGATACGCCGTCATTTTCCTGGTGCTCAATTTCACGGACGCCTTCCTGGAACTGGGCATTGGACCCGATCAGGTGGACAAGGGGAAGGCAGAGATCGAGGCGTTCAGCCCACAGCTGTATCACTACATCAGCCATCTGCACATCGCGGTAAGCGGCTTCATCGCTGCAACAGGGCTGGCCGTGGCAGGCCTGTCCTGGTACGGGGTGCGCCGCGGAGAACGGTGGGCGTTCACCACAGCGGTTGTCGTCCCGGTCGTCGGCCTGGCAGTGGCCCTCCCCGCGCACTACCCTTGGGGTCTGGCAACGCTGGGGCACCTCGGCCTGATCTACCTCGCCGTGCTCATCTTCCTGGCCGGGGTCGTGGCGGCCTACAGGGGACTCCGAAGCCCCGAGCTTACACACCGCTGACACGCCCCTGGCGGCCCTGATCAGCTGCAGCCGGGCGCGCCCTTTAGATGGGAAAAGGTCTTTGACCTGGGCCCGCCCAGTATCAGAGGCATCGCCGTTATAAGACAGTCCGCAGATCTCCCATACTTTGATCTCCGGGCAAACGAAAACCCCGCCCTCACGGCCTGGGCCGATGAGGACGGGGTTTCTTTGGTGCACCCCCCGGGACTTGAACCCGGAACCCATTGATTAAGAGTCAATTGCTCTGCCAATTGAGCTAGAGGTGCATCTCTTTGTGGTGATCTCCCGGGCTTTTTCTTTCCCCGTTGATCTCCGCAACGACATGAAACTCTACACGAACTTTCGGCCCATGTGAAATCGACGTGGCACTGGTGTTCAGGGTCATTCGCCGGGTGCCAGAACCAGCACAAAATCGGGGTTTTGGTTGTTTGTGAGCAACCAGAAGCCGCCGTCGGGCGTGCGGATAACGTCCCGGATCCTGCCGTACTCGCGTGTGAAATAGGCCACAGGCGCACTGGCGTCTTCGCCCGCCAGGCTGACGGTCCACAGGCGCTGGCCGCGAAGCGCGCCCAGATAGGCGGTGGATCCCACTATCTCAAGTCCGCTTGGCGAGGACTCCGCCGTCGAAGGCCACACCACCTTGGCATCGCGGTACCCTTCCCGGTGCGGCGCTCCCGTGACGGCCGGCCACCCGTAGTTGGCTCCCGGCGCGATGAGGTTGAGCTCGTCGTCGATTTCAGGGCCGAATTCGCTGGCCCACAGCCGGCCCTCGGCGTCCCAGGCCAGTCCTTGGACGTTTCTGTGGCCCAGGCTGTACACGGCGTTGCCGAACGGATTGCCGGGCGCGGGTTCGCCCTCCCTGGTCAGCCGCAGGATTTTTCCGCCCAGGGCGTTGGTGTCCTGTGGCTGTTCCCGCCGCTGCGAGTCGCCCGTCCCCACGTAAAGAAAGCCGTCCGGTCCGAACCGGATCCTGCCGCCGTTGTGCGTGGAAGCTTTGGGGATGCCGGTGAAAATCACCTCGGGCCCGCCGACGGAGAGTGATCCATCCGGTTTCTCCGTCAGCTCCACCCTGGCGATGCGGTTGTCCTGCGGGGACGTGAAGTACAGGTAGAGAAAGCGGTCATTGGCGAAATCGGGGGAGAGGGCAAGCCCCAGCAGGCCGCCCTCACCCGCCGGAGCCACTCCCGCTATCTTTCCGATCGTCGAAGCCTGGCCGTTCCGGACGGCCTTCAGCAGCGATGTCTCGCGCTCGGAGATGACAGCCGTTCCGTTCGGCAGGAAAACCGCTGCCCAGGGAATTTCGAGACGGAGGTCAAGCTTTCCTGTCACTGACAGGGGCGCTGCGGTGGCCGTCGCGGCGTCGGTGCTGCTGCCGGTCGGCGCGCGATCACTGTCACCGGTGCACCCTGACAGCAATAGGGCCATGCCGAAGGCCGCGGCGAAGCTCCACAGCAGGGGCTTCCCTGACGAAGTGCCCGCCAGGGAGCCTCTGAGAGAACCGGGGGCAGCCCTAGAGCCGGGTCCGCCGCGGAGCACGGAATCCGGCGGCCTCCGCATGTGCCGGGGACTCAAACCAGACGTCGGCTCTGATCTGCTCATACTCCGGGTGCCCCTCCTCGTAATAGACCATCGTCCCGGCGTCGCCCTTCACGTCGAAGTCCACGGGGCCGCTGCCATCCTGGGCAGGCGATGCGGAGCCCGCTCCGTACGGCTGGTCCGCAGCCAAATGGCCGGCGGGTTCTGCCGCGCCTTCGCGGTCAACAGCGGTTCCCGAAGGCTCGGCCACGTGACTGGCAGCCGTTTCCACAGCCGCGGATGACCGGGCCCGGTCTGCCGTTTCCGTTTCGGGACCGTTGTCTGCAAACCCGGTCCCGGCGGGAGAAACATGCGTCCCGGCGGGAGCGACCCGGGTCCCGGACTGCGCTGGTTCAGTCTTCCCGGCTTCATCGGCAGCTTCGGCCGCAGCCGTTTCGGCGCCGGGCAACGTCGGGGAATGAGGTTCTGTGTATTCCGGGTGATGGACGTAAGGGGTTTCGGTCGCCGGAGGTGTCACAGGCCATTGTGAGGCGCCGGCGCCCGAGGATTCGCGGGCTGCGGGCCGGTGGGTGGCCGCGTGGGGGGAGCCGTCAGCTTCTGACCACTGGGTTTCCCACTCGCCTTCGTCGGTTGCAGTACCCCGGTCCGTCTCAGGACCGTGGTCGGTTGCAGTACCGTTGCCAGCCGCGTCAACGTTGTCAGGCACAGCACGCCTGTTGGTTTCGGCCTCCTGTGGTTCAACACCGTGGGTGGGTTCTGCGGCTTGGGGTTCTGCGGGTGCCCGTTCACCGATGGTGGCCGGCCCTGCCGGAGTTTCCCGGGGCTCAGCCGGGCGCGAAGCAGCGGGCGCCTCGTCCGCCGTCGTCGGGGCTGCCGGTTCGGCTGGACTGCCGAAACCCGCCGCGCCGGGTATCCCTGCTGTGCCGGCTGCTTCTGCTGATGCGGCCGCGCTGCCGCCTGACAGGCCGCCTTCCGCCCGGCCCGGCACGGAGCCGCCCTTCGAGGAATTGTTGCGGTTCAGCAGCCACCACACAACGCCGATGATGAGCACAATAATGATTATCCAGAAGACGAAATCCATAGCGGGGCCCTTCAGTACCTATGGCAGGGTTGCCGTTTCCCTGACGGTACGTCGGCGCGAACGTGACTGTCTAGGCTTGGTGTCCGCTGCGGCGCCGATGCCGGAGAATCCCGCCCGCCCCATGGTCTTCGCCGTCATTGGCTGCCGCAGGTCTTCGGGTTGTCTCAATATTTGAGACGGAAGTCCAGCATTTGATCGAAATATCCGCTTTTTTCTGCTTAACAGGGCCATTACGGTCTTTGGGCTCCTGTCCGGAGCAATAGACTTTCACCCATGAGTGAGGACACCCAGATCGCAACCGAGAACAAGATCGACATCAAACCCCGAAGCCGGGTTGTCACCGACGGGATCCATGCAGCCCCTGCGCGCGGCATGTTCCGTGCGGTCGGAATGGGGGATGACGACTTCGCAAAACCCCAGATCGGCGTCGCGAGTTCCTGGAACGAAATCACTCCCTGCAACCTTTCCCTGAACCGGCTGGCCCAGGGCGCCAAGGAAGGCGTCCACGCCGGCGGCGGCTTCCCGATGCAGTTCGGCACCATCTCCGTCTCTGACGGCATCTCCATGGGGCATGAGGGCATGCACTTCTCCCTGGTGTCCCGCGAGGTCATCGCCGACTCCGTGGAAACCGTCATGCAGGCTGAGCGCATCGACGGCTCGGTCCTTCTCGCCGGCTGCGACAAGTCCCTGCCGGGCATGCTCATGGCAGCGGCCCGTCTGGACCTCGCCAGCGTCTTCCTTTACGCAGGCTCCATCATGCCGGGCTGGGTCAAGCTCGAAGACGGCTCCGAGAAGGAAGTCACCCTCATTGACGCCTTCGAGGCCGTCGGCGCGTGCGCCGCGGGCAAGATGAGCCTCGGGGACCTCGAACGCATCGAAAAGGCCATTTGCCCGGGCGAAGGCGCCTGCGGCGGCATGTATACGGCCAACACGATGGCCTGCATCGGCGAAGCCCTGGGCATGTCCCTGCCGGGCTCGGCAGCCCCGCCCTCGGCAGACCGCCGTCGTGATGAGTTCGCCCGCAAGTCAGGCGAAGCCGTGGTGAACCTGCTCCGCCTCGGCATCACCGCCCGGGACATCATGACCAAGAAGGCGTTCGAGAACGCCATCGCGGTCACCATGGCGTTCGGCGGTTCCACCAACGCCGTGCTGCACCTTCTCGCCATCGCCCGCGAAGCCGAGGTTGAGCTCAACCTCGAGGACTTCAACCGCATCGGCGACAAGATCCCGCACCTGGGTGACCTCAAGCCCTTCGGCCGCTACGTGATGACCGACGTCGACAAGATCGGCGGCGTGCCGGTCATCATGCGCGCACTGCTCGACGCCGGGCTGCTGCACGGCGACTGCCTCACCGTCACCGGAAAAACCGTTGCGGAAAACCTCGAAGCGATCAATCCGCCGGACCTGGACGGCAAGATTCTCCGGGCCCTGGACAATCCGATCCACAAGACCGGCGGCATCACCATCCTGCACGGTTCAATGGCCCCGGAAGGCGCCGTCGTCAAGAGCGCCGGCTTCGACGCCGACGTCTTCGAAGGCACCGCCCGCGTGTTCGAGCGCGAGCAGGGTGCCCTGGACGCTCTGGACAACGGCAAGATCAAGGCCGGCGACGTCGTCGTCATCCGCTACGAAGGCCCCAAGGGCGGCCCCGGCATGCGCGAAATGCTCGCCATCACAGGAGCCATCAAGGGCGCCGGTCTGGGCAAGGACGTCCTGCTCCTCACCGATGGCCGTTTCTCCGGCGGCACCACCGGCCTGTGCATCGGCCACGTCGCTCCGGAAGCTGTGGACGGCGGCCCTATTGCCTTCGTCCAGGACGGCGACCGCATCCGGGTGGACATCGCGGCCCGCACGTTCGACCTGCTGGTGGAAGAGGCCGAACTCGAGTCCCGCAGGATCGGCTGGGAGCCGCTGCCGGCCAAGTTCACCAAGGGCGTCCTGGCCAAGTACGCCAAGCTGGTGCACAGCGCCTCCACCGGCGCATACTGCGGGTAACACCGCAAAAATCTGACGGCCGGGCGCGGAAAGCAGCGCCCGGCTCGTGGACAACGACGTCCACATGGTGAGATCGCGTATCGCTTCGTTGACACGCTTTCCACCAGAGGGAAAACTGAACGCATGATCGCATTCGTTACAAGCTGCGCCGCTGCAGAAGCAGTCGTCGTCCTTACCAAGCGCGTGGCTCCATAGCCTCCACTGGTAACGAACAGTCACGCGCAACCCCTCGAAAAGCCGCCAGGCTGAGGGGTTTTTTTATTTCCGCAGTTTCGACAGAACCACAGATGATCCACAAGGAAGAGTCCGATGAGCAAAGGATCGCCAATCAGCCCCTCGCTGATGGCTACAAAGTCCGCTGGAGCCCCCAAGGCTCCGGACCGTGCCGACCGAACGGCTGACGCCGTCGTCGAGCTTGCCGCTGTCTCTCCTGTCCTTGGACCGAACAACGTTGTACCCCCAACGGTGATGACCGGTTCAGAAGCTATTGTCCGCTCGCTCGAAGAACTCGGCGTCGACGATATTTTTGGTTTGCCCGGTGGCGCGATCCTGCCTACCTATGACCCCTTGATGGCCTCCAACATGAACCACGTATTGGTCCGTCACGAACAGGGAGCCGGCCACGCCGCGCAAGGCTATGCCATGGTTACCGGCCGGGTGGGCGTCTGCATCGCCACCTCCGGCCCCGGTGCCACCAACCTCGTTACCGCCATCATGGATGCCCATATGGACTCCGTCCCGCTGGTGGCCATCACCGGCCAGGTCTCCAGCGGCGTGATCGGCACCGACGCGTTCCAGGAAGCCGACATCGTGGGCATCACCATGCCCATCACCAAGCATTCCTTCCTGGTGACCGACCCCAATGACATCCCGCATGTCATGGCGGAGGCCTTCCACCTGGCTTCCACCGGACGTCCCGGCCCAGTGCTGGTGGACGTGGCGAAGGATGCCCAGCAGGGGCAGATGACCTTTTCCTGGCCGCCCAGGATCGACCTTCCCGGATACCGCCCGGTCACCCGCGGGCACAACAAGCAGGTCCGCGAGGCGGCCAAGCTGATCGCGGCTTCCAGCAAGCCGGTTCTGTACGTGGGCGGCGGCGTCGTCAAGGCCCACGCATCCGTAGAGCTGCGTGAACTGGCGGAACTCACCGGCGCACCAGTGGTCACCACCCTGATGGCGCGTGGCGTGTTCCCGGACTCCCACCCGCAGCACGTCGGCATGCCGGGCATGCACGGGACCGTTTCGGCGGTGACGGCGCTCCAGCAGTCGGATCTCCTGATTACCCTGGGAGCCCGCTTCGATGACCGCGTCACCGGCATCCTGAAGTCCTTTGCACCGAACGCCAAGGTGATCCACGCGGACATCGATCCTGCCGAAATCTCCAAGAACCGGACAGCGGACGTGCCGATCGTCGGATCCGTCAAGGAAATCATTCCTGAACTCACCGAGGCCGTCCGCACGCAGTTCGAGGCGGCCGGCACGCCGGACCTCACCACCTGGTGGGCCTTCCTGAACAACCTGAAGGAAACCTACCCGCTGGGCTGGACCGAACCCGACGACGGACTCACCGCCCCGCAGCGCGTCATCGAACGCATCGGGGCGCTCACCGGACCGGAAGGCATCTACGTTGCCGGTGTGGGCCAGCACCAGATGTGGGCCGCGCAGTTCATCAAGTATGAGCGCCCGCACGCCTGGCTCAACTCGGGCGGTGCCGGCACCATGGGCTACGCGGTTCCCGCGGCCATGGGCGCCAAGGTGGGGGAGCCGGACCGGGTGGTCTGGGCCATCGACGGCGACGGCTGCTTCCAGATGACCAACCAGGAACTTGCTACGTGCGCCATCAACAAGATCCCCATCAAGGTTGCCATCATCAACAACTCCTCGCTGGGCATGGTCCGGCAGTGGCAGACCCTCTTCTACGAGGGCCGCTACTCCAACACCGACCTCAATACGGGCCACAAGACCGTCCGGATCCCGGACTTCGTCAAGCTCGGCGAGGCCTACGGCTGCGCCTCATTCCGCTGTGAGCGGGACGAGGACATCGACGCCACCATCCAAAAGGCCCTCGAAATCAACGACCGCCCCGTGGTCATCGATTTTGTGGTGAGCCCCGACTCCATGGTGTGGCCGATGGTGCCCGCCGGCGTCAGCAATGACCAGATCCAGGTTGCCCGCAACATGACCCCGGAATGGGAAGAGGAGGACTGATCATGAGCCGCCACACACTGTCCGTTCTGGTCGAAGACAAGCCCGGCGTACTGACCCGCGTCGCGAGCCTGTTCGCCCGCCGTGCCTTTAACATCAACTCCCTGGCCGTCGGCCCGACGGAAGTTCCGGGCATGTCCCGGATGACCGTCGTCGTCGACGCCGACGGTGACCTCATTGAACAGGTCACCAAACAGCTCAACAAACTGGTCAACGTGATCAAGATCGTTGAGCTGACCCCCGAATCTTCCGTGCAGCGAGACCACATCCTGGTCAAGGTACGTGCGGATGCCGCAACACGTCTGCAGGTGACCCAGGCTGCAGACCTGTTCCGCGCTTCAGTGGTTGACGTCTCCACAGACTCCGTAGTCATTGAAGCAACAGGCCACCCCGAAAAGCTCACCGCGCTGCTCTCAGTGCTCGAGCCTTTCGGCATCCGCGAAATTGTGCAGTCCGGCACGCTGGCCGTTGGACGGGGATCCCGCTCCATGAGTGACAGGGCTTTGCGCAGCGCCTAGGCGCAGCACACAGCCCGTGCAGTACCGCAACACAACAGACTGTTTACACCAGAGAATCCACTCAAAAGGAGACACCCAAAGTGACTGAAATGTTCTACGACGACGACGCCGACCTGTCGATCATCCAGGGCCGCACCGTTGCCGTCATCGGTTACGGATCCCAGGGCCACGCCCACGCCCTGAGCCTGCGCGACTCCGGCGTCGACGTCCGCGTCGGCCTCAAGGAAGGCTCCAAGTCCCGTGCCAAGGCAGAAGCCGAGGGCCTGCGCGTCCTCAACGTTGCCGACGCCGTCGCCGAAGCCGACCTCATCATGGTCCTCACCCCGGACCAGGTCCAGCGCCACGTCTACGCCGAGGACATTGCTCCGAACCTGCAGGCCGGCGACGCCCTGTTCTTCGGCCACGGCTTCAACATCCGCTACGGCTACATCCAGCCGCCGGCAGACGTCGACGTCGCCCTGGTGGCACCCAAGGGTCCGGGCCACATTGTCCGCCGCGAATTTGAAGCCGGCCGCGGCGTGCCCGACCTGATCGCCGTGGAGCAGAACGCTTCCGGCAAGGCCCGGGAACTGGCACTGTCCTACGCCAAGGCAATCGGCGGCACCCGTGCAGGCGTTATCGAGACCACCTTCACCGAAGAGACCGAAACCGACCTCTTCGGCGAGCAGGCCGTTCTCTGCGGCGGTACCTCACAGCTGGTCCAGTACGGCTTCGAGGTCCTCACCGAGGCCGGTTACAAGCCCGAGGTTGCCTACTTCGAGGTCCTGCACGAGCTCAAGCTCATCGTTGACCTCATGGTCGAAGGCGGCATCGCCAAGCAGCGCTGGTCCGTCTCGGACACCGCGGAATACGGCGACTACGTCTCCGGCCCCCGCGTCATCACCCCCGAGGTGAAGGAAAACATGAAGGCTGTCCTGAAGGACATCCAGGACGGCACCTTCGCCAAGCGCTTCATCGATGACCAGGACGCCGGCGGACCCGAGTTCGCCGAACTGCGCAAAAAGGGTGAAGACCACCCGATCGAGGCCACCGGCCGCGAACTGCGCAAGCTTTTCTCCTGGATCAAGACCAGCGACGACTACACCGAAGGCTCCGTAGCCCGCTAGGACAAACGCCGGGGCGGACCTCAGGCAAGCCCCGCATATAACGACAGAGAGGCCGGGTTCACACTTAACAATGTGAGCCCGGCCTTTCCGTCGGCCTAGACTTGTTCCATCCCAAGGACTGCAACGCAGAGGATCAGCCGTGTCAAAACCCGTAGTACTGCTCGCCGAAGAACTTTCGCCCGCCACCATCGAGGCCCTGGGCCCGGACTTCGAAATCCGCCAGACCGACGGGGCCGACCGCTCCCAGCTGCTCTCCGCCATCGCCGACGTGGACGCCATCCTGGTCCGCTCCGCCACCCAGGTGGACGCCGAAGCCATTGCCGCCGCCAAGAACCTCAAGGTCATCGCCCGCGCCGGCGTCGGCCTGGACAACGTTGACATCAAAGCCGCCACCCAGGCCGGCGTCATGGTGGTCAACGCCCCGACGTCGAACATCATCTCGGCCGCGGAACTCACGGTCGGACACATCCTGAGCCTGGCGCGTCACATTCCCCAGGCCAGCGCGGCACTGAAAAACGGTGAATGGAAGCGTTCCAAATATACCGGCATCGAACTCTTCGAGAAGAAGGTCGGCATCATCGGCCTCGGCCGCATCGGTGCGCTGGTTGCCGCCCGCCTCCAGGGCTTCGACACCGAGATCCTCGCTTACGATCCCTACATCACCTCGGCACGCGCCGCCCAGCTCGGCGTCAAGCTCGTCACCCTGGACGAACTGCTCAGCCAGTCCGACTTCGTCACCATCCACATGCCCAAGACGCCGGAAACGGTCGGCATGCTCGGCGCTGACGCCTTCACCAAGATGAAGTCCACCGCGTATGTGATCAACGTTGCCCGCGGCGGCCTCGTGGACGAAGAAGCGCTCTACGCAGCCCTGGAGGACCGCCAGATCGCCGGGGCAGCCGTGGATGTCTTCGTCAAGGAACCCAGCACCGACCTGCCGTTTTTCGCCCTGGACAACGTGGTGGTCACCCCGCACCTGGGTGCCTCCACCGACGAAGCCCAGGAAAAGGCCGGCGTCTCCGTGGCCAGGTCCGTGCGCCTGGCGCTGGCCGGAGAACTCGTTCCGGATGCAGTGAACGTCGCCGGCGGCGTGATCGCCCCCGACGTCCGCCCCGGCATTCCGCTCATCGAAAAGCTGGGCCGGATCTTCACCGCACTGACCCATGCTTCCGTGACCCAGATCGACGTCGAGGTGGCCGGCGAGATCGCGGCGCTGGACGTCAAGGTCCTGGAGCTTGCCGCCCTCAAGGGCATCTTCGCCGACGTCGTCACCGAGCAGGTTTCCTACGTCAACGCTCCGGTCATCGCCGAGCAGCGCGGCATCAACGTCCGCCTGATCACCACGCCGGACGCCGAGGACTACCGGAACGTCCTGACCCTCCGTGGCGCCCTGAGCGACGGCTCGCAGATCTCCGTGGCTGGGACCCTGACCGGACCCAAGCAGGTGGAGAAACTTGTTGGAGTCAACGGCTACGACGTTGAGATCCCCATCAGCGAGCACCTCGTGGTGGTTTCCTACGCCGACCGTCCGGGCGTGATCGGTACCATCGGACACATCCTTGGCATGAACAACATCAACATCGCCGGTATGCAGGTGGCGCGGCAGGCCGAAGGCGGCCAGGTCCTGGCCCTGCTCACCATCGACAGCTCCGTTCCCCAGCAGGTCCTGGATGCCATCAAGGCAGGCATCGGGGCCGAAATGGTCCGCGAAGTGGACCTCGAAGACTAAGAACGGCAGTGCCATGAATGACGCGTGAGCCGAACCTTAACTCCGGCCACGTATGATTGGCCGGTCTGCTTACAATGGCTAGGTCCTGTTTCAGGACAGCGCCGGCAGACCGGCCAATACTTTTTGCACACCAGGCAGGAAATGCCTTCATGTCCGCCGCCCGCGGACAGCTGTGTGCGCACGCAATCCAGGTTTCAGGGAGCCCAATGAACGCCGTCCAGAGGTTCATCAGAAGCAAAGTGCTGCTGCTGACCGCGGCCATCTTGATCGCAGCCATGTGCTTGTCGGTCCTCGTCCAAGGCCAGTCTCAGGCCGCGCTTAACAGGACGGTGGATGAGAACTCCCGGGGGCTCTACGACGTCCTCGTTCAGGCCAAGGCAGGCTCCGGAGGGCTGATGCAGCCGGAGATCGCCAACGGCGGCGGCGGGATCAGCTTCGACCAGCTTGAAAACATCCGGAAGCTCACCGGAACCTCCGTGGCGGCCCCGATCAGCCTCGTCTCACGCGTGACCCAGAACCTGGAGGCGCCGCGGCTCGACGCCATGGACTACCTCGGCTACAACTCGGGGTTGGCCGGAACGGCCACCACCGACCAGGCCGCCGGCGCTACTGAGCCCGGCAAATGGCCGGCCGCAGAGTCCGTGTTGAGCGACACCGCCAAGAGCTACCGCCTGACTGCCAGCGCCGTCAGCTCGGACGGCGTCTCCGAGCAGACGCTTTTCAAGTCCACCGCCGAAGGCAAGCTGGGCAAAGCCCGCCTCGTCGAAGAGAAGTCCGCCGGCGGCACCAGCATCCGCATAGCCCCTCCCGCCGGTGAAACCGGCATCAAGTTCCCCGCACCGGCCGGCGGCTCCGAACACAACCTCTTCAACCTCTCGGTCTCCCTGCCCCTCTCGCCTGAGGTCACGGAGTCCGTCGTCGCCGTCGACCCCGTCTCCGAGCGGGCACTGCTCGGCGCGGCGGGCGACTTCCTGGCACCGCTCCAGAAGGCCCCGCCGGCCGATGCCCGCAACGCCGGTGCCATTGGCCGGCACTTCGAAAGCCTCTTTACCAACGGCATCAGCATGGCCGAACTGAATGAAGGCCCTGACTTCCTTGGCGTCAAGCTCAAGTACTGGGCACCCCTGATGACGCAGTACCAGCAGGCGAAGCGCAGCGGACAACTCACCGCTGACTCGCAGGCGATTCCCCTGATTGTCCGCTCCGGCACGTCCCTGGACCTCAAGTACAACGTCAAAATCGAAGAGATCGACGCCGCCGGCAAGGTGGTGAAGGAAGTCGGCACGGCATCGCGCTCACTGGGCAAGGACTACCTGCCCTTCGTGTCCAAGGATCCATTCGCCCTCTCCTGGCCCGGTTCCACCGATCACTCCGGCCTCCTCGGCAGCGCCGGCAACTTCAACCAGGGCCTCTACACCCCGGCGACGTGGAGCACCGACTTTGCCGCTGCGCCGCGATACACGGACGGCGAAGCTGCCGCCAACGGGGCGGTCGACAAGACCGCTGTCCCGGGCGACTGGGTCACCGTCAACAGGCTTCCCGAAAAGGGCGCCAACGGCGCACCCGTGGACCAGACCCAGCGCCAACCCGTGGATGAAAGGTCCTACCGGGAAGACCTGGCAACGGGGGAGAAGCTGGCCGCACCGCTGGCCATGGTCTACGGAACCTTCGATCCCTCCGCCGTGGGACAGGCCGCAGGCGACGTCAACCGGCTCCCGCTGGGCGGCTATGACCCCACACCGCTGACCCGCACCAAAGATGCCGAGGGCAAGACGGTCACCGCCGGCGAACTCAAGCCCCCGCTCAGCGCCACCGGTCTGGCGAGCCAGTCCGCGGGCGCCATCACTGACTACTACGGCCTGGCCGCAGCCCGTGGCTACAAGAACAATGCTGCCGTGATCGATGCCGTCCGTGTCCGGGCCAAGGCGCCCGGCAGCTGGAAGGAAGCCCAGCCGGACGTTGAAAAGCTCGCCGGCGAGATCCGCGCGATGGGACTTGAGGCCACCGTCGTGGCCGGTTCTTCGCGGGAAGACGCCAGCATCTTCGTCCCCGGATATTCAAAGGATGGCGCCGGCAAGGAATCGGCGCTGGGCACGGTGCAGCAGTCGTGGGTCAGGCAGAACGCGGCAGATGCCGTCTCCGGTTCACTTACCGGCACGAACGTCACCCTGCTCTTCCTGACGCTCTGCGGCGCGGCCCTTCTCACGGGTGCCTCGACCGTCAGCTACATCAGGAAGCGCAAGCGTGAAGCGGGCACCCTGCGGGCCATGGGCTGGACCCAGCGGCGCATCCGGAACTGGGTACTCGAGGAATTCGGTGTCGGTGCGGCCTTGCTCGCCGTCGCAGGAATCATCCTGAGCCTGGTGAGCTGGAGCCTGGTAACTGCCGTAGTGTCCGCGTCCGTCCTGGTGCTGTATGCCGCGGCCGCCTTCTTCGCCGCCCAGCAACTGCGCCACAGGGACGTTGTGGACCAGGAACCCCAGCATGACGAACGGCTGATCCCCGTCGACTCACCGCTGACGTTCGCGAACCGCCAGCTGAGCACCAACAAATTCAACAGCATCTCCCTGGCAGTGGCGGTTGGCGTGTTCGGCGCCGCGGTGGGCGGGCTCGTGGCTCTGCTCATTGACATTCCCCGCGCCGCGGGTGCGAGTGCGCTCAGCGGGCTGGCCGCAGCAAGCATCGCGCTGCCCAGTATGCTCCTCGCGCTGGCCGGCGTGGTGGTGGGACTGATCCTGACGCTGGTTACAGGCCGGTTTGAGCTCAATGCCAAACGCCAGTACCTGGGCATCCTCGAGGCCATGGGCTGGAACCCTGACATGCTCCGCCAGGTCCGCTTGTTCGAAAACGCGCTGGTGGGCACGGTTGCCCTTCCGCTGGGCGTTCTTGGTGCGCTGGGCATCGGGCTGCTACTGGCACCCTATGCGGCGCTGTGGGCCGGAGTCGCCGGCCTGGTGGCTGTACTTTGCTGGATACCGATTGCAACGAAAGTGGTCCAATGACAAACGAGACGAATGTTCACCGGAACCGGAGGTCCGGCCTGGTTGAGGCGCCGCTGCAGACCCGCGCCAATACCATCGTCAAATCAGCAGACCACGGCACGCCGCTGGAACTGAGCGATATCACCATCCGCTACGGCGGCGGCAAGGGCGGAGCCGAGGCCGTCAGTGTTGTGGAGGGCTTTGACCTGACGCTGCACGCCGGTGAGATGCACTGCGTCGCTGGCCGGAGCGGCTCCGGCAAGACCAGCATCCTGACGGTGGGTGCTGGCCTGACGCTTCCGACGTCGGGCCGTGTCTTCTGGGAAGGTGACTCCCTGGAGACCATGGGCGATGACGAAATCGCCGACCGCCGTCGCGCCCTGATCGGGTACGTGGACCAGGGCGGCGCACTGATCGACGGCATGAGCGCCCTCGAGAACGTGCTGCTCCCGGCCGTCCCGGACGGTGAGGTGGACCAGCGCCGCGACATGGCCAAGGACCTCCTGGACCTCGTGGGCCTGGGCCGCCGCATGCGGCACCGCCCGGCCCAGCTCTCCGGTGGCGAACGCCAGCGCGTGGCCATCGCCCGTGCGCTGATCCTGGGCACACGCGTCCTGGTGGTGGATGAGCCCACCGCCAGCCTGGACCGGGCATCAGCCAACCGCATCATCAGCATCCTCAAGGACACCACCTCGGACGGAATCGCAGTGCTGGTCGCTTCACATGACCACGAACTGGTCCGCCTGAGCGATACGCTGACTGAACTTATCTAGCCCGTCCCTCCGCACCCAAAGGTATTGTCCGCACGTGACTGCTCCAGAGAAGACCCCGTTCTACATCACCACGGCCATCACCTACCCCAACGGGGTGCCGCACATCGGGCACGCCTACGAGTACATAGCCACAGACGCCATGGCGCGCTTCAAGCGGCTGGATGGCTATGACGTGATGTTCCTGACGGGCACGGACGAGCACGGCATGAAGATCGCCCAGGCGGCGGAAAAAGAGGGCATGACGCCCAAGGAACTGGTGGACCGCAACGCGGAGGTCTACAAGGCGGCGCACGCCGCCCTGGGCATCACCTACAGCAGGTTCATCCGCACCACGGACGCTGACCACTACGCCGCCTCCCAGGCCATCTGGAAAAAGATGGAAGCCAACGGCGATATCTACCTGTCCAAATATGAGGGCTGGTACTCCGTCCGGGATGAAGCCTTCTATGTGGAGGACGACACCGTGGTCAAGGACGATGGCGTGCGCTACTCCAAGGAGACGGACACCGAGGTGACCTGGACCGCTGAGGAGAGCTACTTCTTCCGGCTGTCCTCCTACCAGGACCGGCTCCTGGCGCTCTACGAGGCCCAGCCGGAATTCGGTGCACCGCAGTACCGGTTCAACGAGGTCATCAGCTTCGTCAGGCGCGGCCTCGAGGACCTGTCCATCAGCCGGACCACCTTCGACTGGGGCGTCCCCGTCCCCGGTAACGACAAACACGTCATGTACGTGTGGGTGGACGCGCTGACGAACTATCTGACCGGTGTTGGCTACCCCGATGTGGACTCCGAACAGTTCAGGAAGTACTGGCCCGCCGACGTCCACATCATCGGCAAGGACATCTCACGCTTCCACGCCATTTACTGGCCGGCTTTCCTGATGAGTGCCGGCATCGAGCTGCCCAAGCGGGTCATGATTCACGGCTTCCTGAACAACAACGGTGTGAAGATGTCCAAGTCCCTGGGCAACGTGGTGGCGCCGGCCGATTTCGTGGAGCAGTACGGCCTGGACCAGGTGCGGTTCTTCTTCCTTCGCGAGGTCCCGTTCGGCGCCGACGGCAACTACAACCACGAGGCAATCGTGGGCCGGATGAACTCGGACCTGGCTAATAACTTCGGAAACCTGGCGCAGCGTTCGCTGTCCATGGTGGCCAAGAACTGCGGCGGCCTGGTCCCCGAGCCGGGTGCGTTCACGGCTGAGGACAACGCAATCCTGGAGCAGGCCGGGGGTCTGTTGGAGACTGCCCGGGCAGCCTTCGAAAAGCAGGAATTCAGCCGCGCGCTCGAGGCCATCTGGGGCGTACTGGGGGACACCAACGCCTACTTCGCCGAGCAGGCGCCGTGGATCCTGCGGAAGACCGACGTCGAACGCATGAATACTGTGCTGTACGTGACCCTTGAAGTGCTGCGGACAGTGTCCATCCTGGCGCAGCCGGTTACGCCCACCGCCACGGCCGCCCTCCTGGACACCCTTGGCCAGCCTGAAGGCGAAGCGCGCCAGTTCTCAGCCCTCGGAACACCAATCGTTCCGGGAACTGCACTGCCGGCACCTGCCCCCGTGTTCCCGAAATATGAGGAACCCGCCGAAGCCTGACCCTAGGCGACGCTCTGTCACTACCTGCGGCTTGCTGGAGGACGCTCTTTCACTTTCGTCAAGAGAGTGAGAGAGGGTCTTCTGTTTTCTTGCAGCAAGTGAGAGAGCGTGGCGGCGCGTGTTCGGATTGTGAGACGACTTGACCAGCATGTGGATGACTTCGTTAAGCTGAAAAGCATGAGCGCATCGACGATAAATCTGGCTGTCATTCCCGGTGACGGCATTGGCCCCGAAGTCATAGCCGAGGCATTGAAGGTCCTCGAAAAGGCAGTCGCGGCTGAAGGCGTCGTCCTTGAGCAGACCCACTACAAGCTCGGCGCCGAGCACTGGCTGGAAACCGGCGAGACCCTTCCGGACGAGGTATTGGCAGACCTGCGCACGAGGGATGCCATCCTGTTCGGTGCGGTGGGTGCCGCCCCCGGCGACACCCGGATCCCCTCGGGCATCATCGAGCGGGAGCTGCTCCTCAAGCTCCGCTTCAGCCTGGACCACTACGTCAACCTGCGGCCCTCGAAGCTTTACAGCACGGTCGGAAGTCCGCTGGCCAACCCGGGCACCATCGATTTTGTTGTGGTCCGCGAAGGTACCGAAGGCCCCTACGTCGGCAACGGCGGCAGCCTGCGCGCCGGAACACCGCACGAGGTGGCCACCGAGGTTTCGCTGAACACGGCCCACGGTGTGGAGCGGGTGGTGCGCGATGCTTTCCGCCGCGCCAGCGCCCGGGACCGCAAGCACCTGACACTGGTGCACAAGCACAACGTCCTGGTTTACGCCGGCCACCTGTGGAAGCGCACGGTCGAGGCTGTGGCCAAGGAATTCCCTGAGGTCACCCACGACTACCTCCACGTGGACGCCGCGACGATCTTCATGGTCACCGACCCGTCCCGCTTCGACGTCATTGTCACCGACAACCTCTTTGGCGACATCCTGACCGACCTCGCCGCAGCCATCACCGGCGGCATCGGGCTGGCCGCCTCGGGCAACATCAATATGGACCGCACCGCACCTTCCATGTTCGAACCCGTGCACGGCTCCGCCCCGGACATTGCGGGCCAGCAGAAAGCGGATCCCACGGCAGCCATCCTTTCCGCAGCCCTGCTCCTGGACCACCTCGGCTACACCGAAGCGGCCCGGAAAGTTGAAGCGGCAGTGATCGCCGACGTCGAAAAGCGCGACGGCGGCGCACGCGCCACCAGTGCGGTCGGGGACGCCATCGCGGCGGGGCTGTAGCCCGGCCTGCAGGCGCTGCCAACGGGCGTAAGCTTGTTTCGAATCACCAAATGCTGCCCTGCTGCTCAACGCTGAACGGACTCCCAGGGCAGCCGATCGTGGAGGAACCATGACCCAGACTGCCCATGGCGTCGAATTCAACCAGCAGCTCTCGGCAACTCCGAAGTCAGCTGAAGAGCGTGCAGCAATCCTGGCAAACCCGGGGTTCGGCAATTACTTCACCGACCACACCGCGGTGGTGGACTACAGCGTCGACGAACATGGTGAGGGCGGCTGGCATAACCCGCGCATTGAAGCATACGGACCCATCTCCCTGGACCCCTCGGCAGCAGTGCTGCACTACGGCCAGGAGATTTTCGAAGGGCTCAAAGCATACCGGCACGCCGACGGATCCATCTGGACGTTCCGCCCGGAGGCCAATGCCGCACGGCTCAATAAGTCGGCCCGCAGGCTTGCCCTGCCCGAACTTCCGGTTGAATACTTCCTCAGCGCCATCCGCGAACTCGTTTCAGTGGACCGGGAATGGGTTCCTTCAGGTGACGGTGAGGCCTTGTATCTGCGCCCGTTCATGATCGCCACAGAGGCCTTCCTGGGTGTCCGCGCCGCCCGCGAAGTGTCCTTCCGCGTGATCGCCTCACCGGCCGGCAACTACTTCGGCGGCGAACTGAAACCGGTGTCCATCTGGATCTCCCGCGAATACGCCCGCGCGGGCCGCGGGGGCACCGGAGCCGCCAAGTGCGGCGGCAACTATGCGGCCTCCCTGATCGCCCAGCAGGAAGCCGAGGCGAACGGCTGCAAGCAGGTGCTGTTCCTGGACCAGTTCAATGACAACGCTGTCGAGGAACTGGGCGGCATGAACGTCTTCTTCGTGATGAAGGACGGATCGCTGGTGACCCCGGCGCTCACCGGCACCATCCTGGAGGGCGTCACACGGTCCTCCGTGATGCAGGTGGCCAAGGACATGGGCCGGACGGTCACCGAACGCAAGATCACCCTGGATGAGTGGCGCGACGGCGTCGCCTCGGGCGAGATCACCGAGGTGTTTGCCTGCGGCACTGCCGCCGTCATCACACCCATTGGCGTGCTGAAGGACGCCACGGAGTTCATCGGCTCCGAGCACGCCAAAGCCGGCGAAACCACCATGGCCATCCGCGAGCAATTACTGGGCATCCAGACCGGCACCGTGCCGGACAGGCATGGCTGGCTGACCCGCCTGGCCTGATCCCATCTCGTCTGATCCCAAGCAACGCGGGGTCACTCCTGGCCCATTCCCGCCGTCGGATTGGGCATCGAGTGACCCCGCGTTGCTGTTAAAGGCGCGGGGGAAGCCCGAACGCGGGACGTGGCGGGCCTAGCGGCGGGCGGCCTTCCGGGCGGCGTTCTTAAGTGCCTTGCGGGAGACCGGCTTCAGGGCCTTGCGGGCTGCTTCGTCGGCCAATGCCCGGTTGCGCCGGGCATCGATGACGTCGTTCCAGAGCGCCGTTGCGAACGCACCGCCATCCTGCGCGTAGACGTCGTACGGGTAGCCGGCAAAGATACCTGGCGTGGTGGTGCCGCTGGGCAGGTCCGTCCCCATCGCCCTCGCGACGGCGTCGCCCACAGCCCAGGTCCGGGTCAGGTGGTGGGTGAGGTTCTCCTGGACGAAGATGTTTGCGTCGCTGGAGGCAGCCGCGCGGTTCAGGAGTATCGCCAGGTCCTCAGCGAGCAAAGCCTTGGCCCATTCCTCCACAGGAGCTGAACCGGAACGGAAATCCTTGGCGAGACCCTCCACCGCCTCGCTCCAGTCAGTGGTCTCGCGGAATTTCTTCCACGTGGGGAACCAGACGATGCTGCCCGTTGCGTGGTTGTGGATGTGCTGGAGCCCGGTGTTCTTCTCCGTTGCAGCATGGTCGTGGCCTGCAGCGTCGGCGCCTGCCAGGAGTTCGGCCAGGGTACGGGTGGGTGTGGTGCTCATGGGTACCGGGATGCTCTCTTTAGAGGGTGGGTTCGGGACACATAACCTGCAGCCGTGCCCGGGTTATTCCTCTCCGGTGCAAAGATGGTGCGGTGAACTCCACCTCGAGCAGCGGCACACGGCCCGGCAGTACCCTGGCAACGTCCCTCTTGGCCCCCAATCCCGGGCCCATGAGCCTGGAGGGCACCAATTCCTACCTGGTCTCCGCAGCCGGGTCCGGGGGTTCGGTGGTGGTGGATCCCGGCCCGGCCGACGAAGGCCATCTTCAGGCTCTGGCCAGCCGCGGCCCCGTGGAACTCATTCTGGTGACGCACCGGCATGCGGACCATACGGCCGGCTCGCTGCGGCTGCACGAGCTGACCGGAGCCCCCGTTCGGGCGGCGGATCCCGGGCATTGCCACGGCGGACGGCCACTCCAGGACGGCGAGACAATCCTTGCGGCCGGGGTGGCGATCGGGGTGCTGGCCACGCCTGGACACACCTCCGATTCGGTCTGCTTCCACCTCCCGGATGATGGTCCTAAGGGCTCAGTGCTGACCGGCGACACAATCCTGGGCCGCGGCACCACGGTGCTGGACTACCCTGACGGCACCTTGGGCGATTACCTCCAGACCCTGGACCGGCTCGAAGCCCTCGGCGCCGCCACTGTCCTGCCGGCCCACGGGCCCACGCTTCCCTCACTCGCTGTCGTCGCGCGCGCCTACCGGGAACACCGCCTCGAACGGCTGGACCAGATCCGCGCGGCGCTGGACCGCCTTGGCCCGGACGCCGGGGTGACCGCCGTGGCGGATGCCGTGTATGCCGACGTCGAACCCCACCTGAGGCGGGCCGTGGAAATGTCGGTGGCAGCACAGCTCCACTACCTCCGCCGTCCAAGACTGTAGGGTAAGAACCATGCGTATTGCCCGGTTTGTAGTCGATTCTGATCCCCTGTACGGCGTTGTTGAAGGCGAGTCCGGCAGTGAGGAAGTCACTGTCATCAACGGTGACCCGTTCTTCAACGGCGTGGAGCGTACCCACGTCAGGCACAAGCTTGAAGACGTCCGGCTCCTGGCCCCGATCATTCCGCGCAGCAAGGTGATCGGCGTCGGCCGCAATTTCGCCGAGCACGCCGCCGAACTCGGCAACGAAGTCCCGCAGCACCCTCTGCTGTTCCTGAAACCGAACACCTCCGTGATCGGCCCCAACGATCCCATCGTGCTGCCCGAATTCTCGGATGAAGTCTCTTTTGAGGCCGAACTCTGCGTGATTATCGGCAGGATCTGCAAGGACGTTCCCGAAGACCGGGTGGACGACGTCATCTTCGGCTACACCTGCGGCAACGACCTCACAGCCCGCGACGTGCAGAAAACGGACCTGCAGTGGGCCCGGGCGAAGGGCTTCGACACCTCGGCGCCGCTTGGTCCGTGGATCGAGACGGAGCTCGATACCGAGGACCTCCGGATCCAGGGCCGGCTGAACGGCGAACTCCGGCAGGACGGCAGCACCAACCAGATGATCCGCGGCGTCCGTGAACTCGTCTCCATTGTCTCGCACGCCTTCACCTTGCTCCCCGGCGACGTCATCATGACCGGCACCCCGGCCGGCGTCGGCCTTGTCACTGCAGGTGACCGTTACGAGGTGGAGATCGAGGGCATCGGGCGCCTCTCCAACCCGGTGGTCCGCCGCTGACGTCCACTGGTTTCCGGGAAGGCGCCACGCGGTAAAGTTGGAGCCACTATGACTACTGCCTCCGCGTCCAACACCGCTTTCCCGTCCGTCACCGCCGACACCCCCGTCAGGGTCCGGTTCTGCCCGTCACCGACCGGCACCCCCCACGTCGGACTGATTCGTACCGCGCTCTTCAACTGGGCCCACGCCAAGCACACCAAGGGCACTTTCGTTTTCCGGATTGAAGACACTGATGCGGCACGTGACTCGGAGGAGAGCTACCAGCAGCTCCTGGAAGCGCTGAAGTGGCTCGGCATCACGTGGGAAGAGGGCGTGGAGGTCGGCGGACCGCACGAACCGTACCGGCAGTCGCAGCGACTGGACCTCTACAAGGACGTTGTGGCCAAGCTCCTGGAGGCCGGGTACGCCTACGAGTGCTACTCCTCGCCTGACGAGGTGGAGGCACGCCACCGCGCCGCCGGCCGGGATCCCAAACTCGGTTACGACAACTTCGACCGCGAGCTCAGTGACGAACAGGTTGCCGCTTTCAAGGCCGACGGCCGCCGGCCCGTCCTGCGGGTCCGGATGCCGGACGAGGATGTCACCTTCACCGACATCGTCCGCGGCGAGATCACCTTCAAGGCCGGAAGCATCCCGGACTACGTCATTGTCCGCGCCGACGGCTCGCCGCTTTACACGCTGGTCAACCCGGTGGACGATGCGCTGATGGGCATAACGCACGTTCTCCGCGGCGAGGACCTGCTCTCCTCCACACCCCGCCAGGTGGTGCTGATCCGCGCGCTCATCGAGATCGGCGTCGCAAGCTACATGCCGGTCTTCGGCCACCTTCCGTACGTGATGGGTGAAGGCAACAAGAAGCTCTCCAAGCGTGACCCGCAGTCCAACCTGTTCCTGCTCCGGGACCGCGGCTTCATTCCCGAGGGCCTGCTGAACTACCTCTCGCTGCTGGGTTGGAGCCTCTCCGCGGATGAAGACATCTTTACTGTGGACCAGCTGATCGAGAATTTCGACGTTCACGACGTCCTGGCCAACCCCGCGCGCTTCGACATCAAGAAGGCCGAGGCCATCAACGGCACCCACATCCGCATGCTTGACGCGGAGGATTTCCGGGCACGCCTGGTCCCGTACCTGCGCACCGCCGGATTTGTGGGGGACGAGCTCACCAGCCGCCAGGAGTACATCCTTACCGAGGCGGCACCTCTGGTGCAGGAGCGCATCACGCTGCTGGGCGAAGCTCCCGAGATGCTGGCTTTCCTCTTCAAAGCCGACGACGCCATCGACGTTGCCGATGATGCCCGCAAGGGGCTGCCGGAGAACCTCACCGAAGCCCTGGACGCGGCCATTGCCGCCCTCGAGCCGGTGGAGGTTTGGGACCCGGACAACATCCAGGCCGCACTGAAGCAGGCGCTGGTGGAGGGCCTCGGCATGAAACCGCGGCTCGCGTTCGGCCCGGTGCGCACAGCCATCTCCGGCCGCCGCATTTCGCCGCCGCTTTTCGAATCCATGGTGATCCTCGGCAAGGAATCTTCCCTGCGCCGGCTCCGCACCTTCCGCGGCTGATGGCCATGACCGGTACCCCGGCCAAGGGAGTCCTGGACACCCGCTTCGGAACCATCCGCGGGGTCCTTTTCGACATTGATGACACCCTGGTTGACCTTGAGTACGCAATGACCACAGCCCTGCGCGAGGTCAGCGAACACCTCCTTCCCGGCCTTGACCAGGGCGGATGGGAGCGGTTCGGCAGGATCTTCACGCATGAAACCACGCACTACTACGACAGGTATCTGGCGGGCGAGCTGACCTTTAATGACCAGCGGCTGCTGCGTGGCCGGGCAGCCCTTGGCCATTTCGGGGTGGAACTGGCCGACGGCGAGGAATCCCACCAGTGGCTGTCGGCCTACGGCCGGCTCCAGCCCGGCTACGTCCGCGCCTTTGAGGATGTTGTTCCGCTCCTTGACCTCCTGGACGATGCCGGGGTGCCTTACGGTGCGGTGAGCAATAACGTCCATGACTACCAGCGGGCAAAACTTGATGGCGCCGGCCTGGAACGCATCAAACGCCTCGTGGGAACCGACACCGTGGGCGTGGCCAAACCCGAGCCGGCAATCTACCTCGAAGGCGTCCGCCTCCTGGACGTTGCCCCGGCGCAGACCCTGTTCGTGGGGGACAACCGGCTGCTGGATGCTGAAGGCTCGACGGCGGCGGGACTGGTGGGCGTCTGGCTCAACAGGACGGGGGAGCCGCTGCAGGAGTTCGGGGGTCACGAAGTCGGCTCCCTGAGCCAGCTGCTCGCCTGATTGCGGGCAACCCGCTGCTCCGGCCCCGGAGCTGCGGTTCCAGCGGTTGCGCCGATTTGTGCGAGCCTCAAGTCTCGGGTAAAGTAATTTCTCGTGCTGAGGCGCACGGAGCACGGGTTGAAGCCCGAAAATCCGGCCCGAAAGTGTCATTGGGATATGGTGTAATTGGCAACACTACGGTTTCTGGTACCGTCATTCTAGGTTCGAGTCCTGGTATCCCAGCTCTGGTTCGGTCGCAGGAACTGCGCAGCGGATCAGGGGTTTTGAACCGGTTTTGCCGATTTGAAACACCTGCTGAGTGTGTGAAATACTCGCTTAGCAAACCGGCCTTCAGCCGGTTGGAAGTACGCGGCCCCATCGTATAGCGGCCTAGTACGCTGCCCTCTCACGGCGGTAACGCGGGTTCGAATCCCGCTGGGGTCACCATCGAAAATCGGTCCCGGGCATCAGCCCGGGGCCGTTTTTTAGTTGTGGAACCCGCTGCCGTGGCCCGACGGGAATGCTTCTTCAACTGGCATGATGTTGCTGTGACCTCCTCCGATGGGCCCGGCCCGCAACTTCCTCCTCCGCTGCCGAGCCGCGCACCGAAGACCCATGCCGCCCGGCCGCCCAGCGGGGCGGCCGAGGCTGCTGTCGGTTTGCTGGAAATGGTGCGGGCGGATCTTTCCGCTGTGTCACTGCCCCTTGCCCTGCCTGAGGTCGAACAGGCGCGCCTGGACGCCCGTAACGCCGTCGGCCAGCTGGACGACTACATCCTGCCCCGCTACCGCAGCCTGGATGCACCCCTGCTTGCCGTCGTCGGCGGTTCCACTGGCGCCGGAAAATCAACCCTGGTCAACGCCCTCGTGGGGCACCCGGTCACCCGCTCGGGGGCGATCAGGCCCACCACGAGGCAGCCCATCCTGCTTCATCATCCCGCGGACGCAGGCTGGTTCGAAGGCCACAGAATCCTGCCAACCCTCAGCCGGATCCGGGGAACCATTTCAAAGGAACCGCTTCCTGCCAGCCGGGCGGGAGCAACCCCTGATGCTGAAGCCATCTCCTCACTCGTGCTGGTCGCGGATGCCGCGGTTCCAAAAGGGATCGCTCTGCTGGACGCTCCGGACGTCGACTCCATTTCCGATGACAACCGGCGCCTGGCCGGGCAGCTGCTCGCCGCCGCGGACCTCTGGGTCTTCGTCACGACGGCGAACCGCTACGCAGACGCCGTCCCATGGAAGCTGCTTCTGAACGCAGCCTCCCGGGACATCATGGTTGCCGTGGTGCTGGACCGGGTGCCGCAGGAGGCAGAAGCTGAAGTGAGTGCCGACCTGCGCGCCCTCCTCCAGCAGGAAGGCCTCGGCGGTGCCGGCCTCTTCATCGTGCGGGAAACGTACCTTGACGACCTTGGCATGCTGCCGCAGGGCTCCGTGCAGCCGCTGAGGAGCTGGCTTCAGGAACTGGCGGCCGACTCGGCCGGACGGTCCGAGATTGCCCGGCGGACGCTGAACGGTACGGTCAGGGCACTCGCCGGGCGGGTAGGCGCTGTGGCGCAGGCGGTCCAGGAGCAGGAGCAGGCCGCTGCGGCGCTGCGCTCCGACGCCAAGGATGCCTACCGCGATGCCGGCACCAGGATTCTGGACGCCACCAAAGACGGCGCCCTGCTGCGCGGGGAGGTTCTCGCGCGGTGGCAGGACTTCGTGGGAACGGGGGAGTTCTTCCGGACCCTGGAGCAGAACGTCGGCCGGCTGCGGGACCGGATGGGAGCATTTTTCCGGGGCGAACCCATGCCGGCTGTGGGGGTGGAAGTGGCTATAGAAACAGGGCTGCAGGCGGTCATCCTCGACGAGGCCGCGAACGCCGCCGAAGAGACCGACCAGCGGTGGCGCTCCGACCCCGCGGGCCGCCAACTGCTGGGCACCGACGACCTCTCCGGGACCAGCCAAGGCTTTGCCGACAAGGCCGCGGCGGAAATACGGGCCTGGCAGGCGGGCCTGATGGAACTCATCCGCACTGAGGGCCAAGGCAAACGCACCCAGGCCAGATGGCTGTCGTTCGGCATCAACGGCCTCGGCGCAGCGCTCATGATCGTGGTGTTCTCCATGACCGCGGGACTGACAGGGCTGGAGATCGGCGTGGCAGGCGGCACCGCCGTCGTAGGGCAGCGGCTCCTGGAAGCGGTGTTCGGTGAGGACGCCGTCCGCCGGCTGGCGCAAACGGCGCGCGAGGACCTTCACGTCCGGTGTCAACGGCTGCTGCAGGCGGAGCAACAGAAGTTCCTGGACCGCCTCCCCGGCGGCGCTGCCGGTACCGCGGATGTTTTAGCAGGCCACGCGGCCGCCCTGTCACGCCTGGCAGACCAGGCATGAGCCGCCACAGTGTAGCCCGTGAAGCTTCGCGGCTGGACCGCAGGCTGGAGTCGCTGGACGAGGCCCGCGAACTGGCGGAGGGCGTCTTGCCGGAGGCTGCCTTGGAGGACGTGTTCCGGCTCCTGGAACGTGCCAGCTCCAGGCGGTCGTTATCGGCCGATCACACAGTTGTTGGATTCTTCGGCGCCACCGGCAGCGGCAAGTCCTCGCTGTTCAACGCGGTCAGCGGCGCTGAAATTGCGACGGCGGCGGCCCGCCGGCCCACAACATCCGAGCCGTTGGCGGGTATCTGGGGAGCCGAGGGCAGCGAACCGCTGCTGGACTGGCTTGATGTGCGCAACCGGCACCATGCAGTGCCTGTGGAGGGGTTCGCGGACGAGGACACGGGGCTGATCCTGCTGGACCTTCCGGACTTCGATTCCACCCGGGCCGCCAACCGGGAGATCGTGGAACGGATGGTGGGCCTCGTTGACGTACTCGTCTGGGTGCTTGATCCGCAGAAGTACGCCGACGCCGCAGTGCACAACGACTTCCTTAAGCCCCTGGCCGCCCACGGTGCCGTGACCCTGGTGGTGCTCAACCAGGTGGACAGGCTGCCCGAAAGGGATGTGCAGCCTGTCCTGGAATCGCTGCAGGGGATTCTGGCCCGTGACGGCCTGGGCAAGGTGCAGGTCCTTGGCGCGTCCGCGCTCAGGGGCACCGGCGTCGACCGCGTCAGAAGTGCTATCCGAAGCGTTGCAGTGCAGCGCCAGGCGCTCTCCCAGCGGCTGGCCGCTGACGTTTCGCGCGCCTCGATGCAGCTGAGGCTGGTCTCAGGCGAGGGGGAGGCCGCGGGCGTCAGTTCGTCCTCGAAGGCACGTCTTACCGACGAGCTGGCCGTAGCCGCCAACGTCCCGGTGGTGGTCAGCGCTGTTGGCCGGTCCTACCGGCTTGAATCGACGCGCAGAACGGGATGGCCGGCAACACGGTGGCTGGTGCGCTTCAGGGCGGATCCGCTGCGCCGCCTGAACCTGCGCAGTGCAAACCCGTCCCAGCTCAACCGGACATCGCTCCCGCCCGCCGGTGCCCCCGAACGTGCCCGCACCGACGCCGCCGTCCGGGAGTTTGCGGATGCTGCCAGCGCCGGCGCCCCCGGTCCGTGGCGTGCGGCGATCCGCGGCGCCGCCCGCGAAGGGCGGGAAGCCCTTCCGGACGCGCTGGACCAGGCCATCGCCGGAACCGACCTGATGGCTTCGCGGAAGTCATGGTGGTGGGGAGTTTTCAATGTCATCCAGTGGCTCGCCCTGCTGACAGCCCTCGGCGGGCTGGGCTGGCTCGGCGTCCTGGCCGGACTTGCCTACTTCCAGATGCCGGTCCCCGAGGTTCCGAGGGTGGAGGGGTGGCCGGTGCCGACGCTGATGATCGCCGGCGGGGTGGTCCTGGGGATATTCCTGGCGCTGACCGGAAAGTTCATCGGTGCCGGCGTGGCCAACGCGCGGGCGGCGAGGGCACGGAAGCGGCTGCGCACTGCAGTGGGCGATGTGGCCCAGGGGATGGTGGTTGAACCCGTAGAAGTGGAAGTCACCCGGCTCAAATCGTTCAACACCGCGCTGAAAGCTGCAGCAGGAAGTTAGGGCAGGGCACTACGACAGGGCGCTACGATAGCGCAGCCGCGGCGTCCCGGACCTTGATCATGGTCCGAAGGTTCCGCGTGGTGGTGGATGCCTTGTACTTGGGCTTGGCGGAGATCTTGCTGAACGGGCTGTCAAGGGTCCCGCCGGCGGGAGCCAGCCACGCCAGTGCTTCGGGACCGAGCCGCTGCTGTTCCGAGTTTTCGAGGGCTGCGCCGGCGGCATCAAGTTCATCCAGACGGGCTTTATCCGAGCCCAGTGTGATGTACGTGTGGGTGCTTTTGTTGTCTTCCGGGTACGGGCAGGCTGCCACCAGCTCGGCCACCCGGGCTGCCGTCAGGACAACCACCCAGGCTTCGTAGCCGAACGAGTCACGCAGGCACTTCTCACATCGGACTTTGACTTCGGCGGTATCAAGGTCGCTGGCCAGCACCACGTTGCCGCTGGCCAGCAGCGTCCTGACCCCGGCGAAGCCCGCGGCCTCCAGGGCAGCCTTGAGGTCGGCCATTTTGATGTTGATCCCGCCCACGTTGATGCCGCGGAGGAAGACTGCGTAGCTGTTCATGCCGACAGCCTAACCGCGGCCGGCCCGATGCCGGGGAGGGATGCAGGCTCAGTCGTTGTTCTTGCGCAGGGCGTCGGTGAGGATCCGGCCGGCGTTGCACACCACTTCGGCGTGGAGGCGGCCGGGCTGGCGGGTGAGCCGCTCAATGGGGCCGGAAATCGAGACAGCGGCGATGACGCGTCCGGACGGTCCCCGGACCGGCGCAGAGACTGAGGCGACTCCAGGCTCACGTTCGCCGAGGCTCTGGCCCCAGCCCCGCCGTCGTACGCCGGCCAGAACCGTAGGGGTGAAGCGGGCAGACTGCAGCCCCTCCAGGAGGCGGTCGTGGTCCTCCCACGCGAGCAGCACCTGGGCCGCGGAGCCGGCTTTCATCGAAAGCTGGGTTCCCACGGGGATGGTGTCGCGCAGGCCGATGGGGCGTTCAGCGGAAGCAACGCAGACGCGCCACTCACCCTGCCGCCGGAAGATTTGGGCGCTCTCGCCGGTGGCGTCACGCAGCTGCATCAGGACCGGCCCTGCGGAGGCGATCAGCCGGTCCTCGCCGGCGGCCGAGGCGAGCTCCACGAGGCGGCTGCCGAGGACGAAGCGGCCCTGGATGTCCCGGCTCACCAGCCGGTGATGGACCAGCGCCAGGGCAAGCCGGTGGACCGTGGGCCGGGCGAGGCCCGTGGCTGCCACCAGCTGCGCAAGGGTGGTGGGCCCGGCCTCCAATGCATCAAGCACGTGGGCTGCTTTATCAATGACACCGACTCCACTAGAATTGTCCATGTAATGATATTGCCGTCTCATTATCTGAGATGCAAATGTTTCGGCTGGCGGATACCACGGCCGTGCTGATTCAGTGGACCCAACAGTCAACAGCAGTGAAGGGAGATGGCCGTGGCAAAGACACTGGCCGAGAAAGTCTGGGATGCGCACGTGGTGCGCAAAGGCGACGGCGAAGGAGCCAATGCCCAGCCCGACCTTCTCTTCATCGACCTCCATCTTGTCCACGAGGTGACCTCCCCGCAGGCATTCGAGGGCCTGAGGCTTGCCGGCCGGCCGCTGCGCCGGCCGGACCTCACCATCGCAACGGAGGACCACAACACTCCCACGCTGGACATCGACAAGCCCATTGCCGACCTCACCAGCCGTACCCAGATCCAGACGCTGCGCAACAACTGTGCGGAGTTCGGTGTGCGCCTGCATTCCCTTGGCGACGCGGAGCAGGGAATCGTGCACGTTGTCGGCCCCCAGCTCGGCCTGACCCAGCCCGGCATGACCGTCGTGTGCGGTGACTCCCACACGTCCACGCACGGCGCTTTCGGTGCGCTGGCCATGGGCATTGGAACCTCTGAGGTGGAGCACGTCATGGCCACCCAGACCCTGTCCCTGAAGCCGTTCAAGACCATGGCCATCAACGTCGACGGCTCGCTGCGTCCCGGCGTTACCGCCAAGGACATCATCCTCGCCGTCATCGCCAAAATCGGCACCGGCGGCGGCCAGGGCTACGTCCTGGAATACCGCGGTTCAGCCATCCGCGCGCTGTCCATGGAAGCCCGGATGACCATCTGCAACATGTCCATCGAGGCCGGCGCCCGCGCCGGCCTGGTGGCCCCGGACCAGACCACCTACGACTACATGTTCGGCCGCCCGCACGCGCCCCAGGGAGCAGACTGGGATGCCGCCGTCGAGTATTGGAACACCCTGAGGACCGACGACGACGCCACCTTCGACGTCGAGGTGGACCTCGACGCCGACACGCTGGAGCCGTTCGTCACCTGGGGTACAAACCCTGGCCAGGGCGTTTCGCTTTCCGCGTCCGTGCCGTCGCCGGAGGACTTCGGCGACGAAAACGCCAAGGCCGCCGCTGAACGCGCCCTGACGTACATGGGGCTTGAGGCGGGCACGCCCATGAAGGACATCCGGGTGGACACCGTCTTCCTGGGCTCCTGCACCAACTCGCGGATGGAAGATCTCCGCGCCGCTGCGGACATCATTCGCGGCCGCCAAAAGGACCCCAACATCCGGATGCTGGTTGTCCCAGGTTCGGCCCGCGTCCGTCTTGAAGCCGAGGCTGAGGGCCTGGACAAGGTCTTCAAGGATTTCGGTGCCGAGTGGCGCTTCGCCGGCTGCTCCATGTGCCTGGGCATGAACCCGGACCAGCTGGAAGTAGGGGAGCGCTGTGCGTCCACCTCCAACCGCAACTTCGAAGGCCGGCAGGGCAAGGGCGGGCGCACCCACCTCGTCTCGCCGGTGGTGGCAGCTGCCACTGCCATCCGCGGAACGCTCAGCTCGCCGTCGGACCTTGATCCGGCCCCCGAATCCGCCGCCATCCGCACCGACGCAGCCTAGGAGACCGCCATGGAAAAGTTCACCACCCACACCGGTATCGGCGTTCCGCTGCGCCAGAGCAACGTTGACACGGACCAGATCATCCCGGCCGTCTACCTCAAGCGGATCACCCGCACCGGGTTCGAGGACGCGCTGTTCTCCGCCTGGCGCAAGGACCCGGCCTTCATTCTGAACCAGGCGCCGTTCAACGCCGGCTCCGTGCTGGTGGCCGGCCCGGACTTCGGCACCGGTTCTTCCCGTGAGCACGCCGTCTGGGCCCTGAAGGACTACGGCTTCAAGACTGTCCTCTCGTCCCGTTTTGCGGATATCTTCCGCGGCAACTCCGGCAAGCAGGGCCTGTTGGCTGCGGAGCTCGCCCAGGATGACATCGAGCTGATCTGGAAGGAACTCGAGAACGCCCCCGGCACCGAGGTCACCGTCGATCTGGTGTCGAAGACCGTGATCTGCGGCAACATCGTGGCACCCTTCGAGATCGACGATTACACCCGCTGGCGCCTGCTCGAAGGCCTGGACGACATCGGCCTGACACTCCAGCACGAAGAGGACATCACCGCCTACGAGGCCACCCGTCCCGCCTTCATGCCCACCACCCTCCCGGCCCGTCTTTCCTGAGCCGCCCTGAAGCAACGCGGGGTCACTCTACGCCCAATAAAGTCGACTTATCGGGCCTGGAGTGACCCCGCGTTGCTTCTGTCGTGACAAGCTCGGCGGCGGAAGTTTCGACGGCGCAGGCCGCACCGTATTTCGGTTCGGTAACGCGACCTCCTATGCTTAGCTGGAGCCTTTGCAAGGATTTTGGGGCGAGTAATCGTAAGGAAACCGGTATATGAGTAGTGTTCTGACAATCCGTGGCGGAGTCCCGCTGACAGGCCGCGTCACCGTTCGGGGGGCCAAGAACCTGGTCCCCAAGGCCATGGTGGCAGCGCTGTTGGGCAACGAACCGTCGGTGTTGCGGAACGTCCCGGAGATCAAGGACGTAGAGGTTGTCACCTCACTCCTGCAGCTCCACGGGGTGACGGTGGTCAAGGATCCCGTCAGCGGGGATCTGACCCTGGATCCGAAGGGGGCCAAGACCGCCCCGAGCACTGCGATCGACGCGCACGCCGGAGATTCCCGCATTCCGATCCTGCTGTGCGGACCGCTGATCCATGCCATTGGTGAGGCCTTCATCCCGGACCTTGGCGGCTGCAAGATCGGCGACCGGCCCATCGATTACCACCTCAACGTGCTGCGCCAGTTCGGTGCGGTGGTGGAGAAGCGCCCCGGCGGCATCCACATCTCCGCCCCCAAAGGCCTGCAGGGCGCCAAGATCTCCCTGCCGTACCCTTCCGTCGGTGCCACCGAGCAGGTGCTGCTCAGCGCCACCCGCGCCGAGGGCATCACCGAGCTCTCCGGCGCCGCAACGGAACCGGAGATCATCGACCTCATCGCCGTGCTCCAGAAAATGGGCGCCATCATCAGCGTCCAGACTGACCGCACCATCCGCATCGAGGGCGTCCGCGACCTGGGCGGCTACAACCACCGCGCGCTCTCGGACCGCAACGAATCGGCGTCGTGGGCATCAGCTGCGCTCGTGACCCGGGGCGACATCTTCGTTGAAGGTGCGTCGCAGCGGGACATGATGACTTTCCTGAACACCTACCGCAAGGTGGGCGGCGGCATGGACATCGGCGAGGACGGAATCCGGTTCTACCACAAGGGCGGCAAGCTCAACCCGCTGGTCCTGGAAACGGATGTCCACCCTGGCTTCATGACCGACTGGCAGCAGCCCCTCGTGGTGGCCCTGACCCAGGCTGAGGGTGTCTCGATTGTCCACGAGACCGTCTATGAGAACAGGTTCGGTTTCACCGACGCCCTCATCCGGATGGGCGCCAACATCCAGGTTCACCGTGAGTGCCTGGGCAGTGTGCCGTGCCGGTTCGGCCAGCGCAACTTCCTCCACTCGGCCGTCATCTCCGGGCCGACCCAGCTCAAGGGCACTGACATCGACGTCCCCGACCTGCGCGGCGGCTTCAGCCACCTGATCGCTGCGCTTGCAGCCACGGGCGTCTCACGGGTGACCGGGATCGACATCATTAACCGCGGCTATGAGCGGTTTACCGAAAAGCTGGCCGGCCTCGGCGCCGATTTCGACATCACCTCGACAAAGTAGCGGTGGACACGTGAAGGAACCGGCCAAGAGCCAGGCCACCCTCTTTGTGGTTGCCGCGATAGTGCGCCCGCTGCTTAATGCAATGATGAACAAGAAGTGGGAGGGCCTGGAGAACCTCCCCGCCGGCGGCTTCATCGCTGCGCCCAACCATTGCACCGAGATCGATCCCCTGATCGTGGGTCACGTGCTGTATAACAACCAGCGCGCGCCGCACTTCCTGGCCAAATCAGGCCTGTTCAAGGTTCCGGTCCTGGGCTGGGTCCTGAGGGCCACCCGCCAGATCCCGGTGGAACGTTCGACGGCGGGGGCGAACCGCTCGCTGCAGCTCGCCCAGGAGATTGTGGCCGACGGCGGTGCCATCATCATCTACCCCGAAGGCACCCTCACCCGCGATCCCGACATGTGGCCGATGAAGGGCCATACAGGCGCTGCCCGGCTGGCTCTTGAAGGGGGGATTCCCGTGGTGCCGATCGCCCATTGGGGTGCCCACGAGGTCTTCCCGCGCTATGCGAAGCGGTTCTACCTGTTCCCGCGCAAGACCTCCCGGGTCGTCGTCGGGAAGCCCGTGGACCTGAGTGCGTTTGCCGGCCGGCCCCTGGACAAGGCCACACTGACCGCGGCCACCGATGCGATCATGGACGCCGTGACCGGGCTGTTGGCCGGACTCCGCAACGAGGAGCCGCCTGCACAGCGCTGGGATCCCTCGCAGCAGAACCAGGACGCCCGCGGCCGCATCCAGGGTCGTCGGAAGCCTGACGGCGCTGCTGATGCCACATGACCGCTGACGGGGCGAGCCAGGGTTCAGCCCGGTCCGTCGCTGTCCTGGGAGCCGGTTCCTGGGGGACCACTTTCGCCAAGATCCTTGCCGATGCAGCCGCAGCAGCGGGTGACCAGCGGAGCATCCGGCTGTGGGGCCGGCGCAGCGAAGTGGTGGAGCAGATCAACACCTCCCACAGGAACGTCCAGTACCTGAAGGACATCGAACTGCCTTCAAGCATCACCGCCTCCACCGACGTGGCGGAAGTGCTCGCCGGTGCGGACCTCGTGGTCCTCGCCGTGCCCGCCCAGTCCCTCAGGCTGCAGCTCCGCCAATGGAAGCCGCTGATCGCTCCGCATGCCGTGGTGGTGTCCCTGATGAAGGGCCTGGAGCTCGGCACGGACTCCCGGATGAGTGAGGTCATCAGCCAGGAACTGGGGATTCCGGCGGACCGCATCGCGGTGGTGTCCGGTCCAAACCTCGCGATGGAGATCGCCCGCGAAGAACCCACTGCTTCCGTTGTGGCCTGTTCCGATGCCGCAGCCGCGGGGTGGATTGCCCGCAGCTGCACCGCGCCTTACTTCCGCCCCTACACGACGGCGGATGTCGTGGGCGTTGAGATCGGCGGCATCGTCAAGAACGTCATTGCCCTGGCGGTCGGTATCTGCGAGGGAAAACAGATGGGGGACAACACCAAGGCCTCCGTGATCACCCGGGGCCTGGCTGAAACCTCGAGGCTCGCTCTTGCCCTTGGCGGGGACGCCCGGACCATGGCCGGGTTGGCCGGTCTGGGGGACCTGGTGGCAACCTGCTCCTCCCCGCTTTCACGAAACCACACCGCAGGCCGCCTGCTGGGCGAGGGGCTGACGCTCGATGAGCTGGCCCTGAAGATGACGCAGACGGCCGAGGGGATAAAATCCGGCCCCGCCGTTCATGAACTTGCCGGCAAGCTGGGCGTCGACATGCCCATTACCGCTGCCGTCGTGGCCGTACTGGCCGGCAAACTTTCCGTAGACCAACTGGGGCCGCTGCTGCTGGCCCGGGACCTGAAACCCGAAGGCGATTACTGAGAATGTCCGATGAAAACCTGACCGCAACGGACTCCGCCCCCCGGGCAAAACCCCGCGTGGCCGTGCTCTTCGGCGGCCGGTCCAGCGAACATGCGGTGAGCTGCGTGACCGCCGCCGGTGTGCTGGGTGCGATCAACAAAGACAAGTACGAGGTCATCCCCATCGGCATCGCCAAGTCGGGCCAATGGGTGCTGGCAGCGGAGGACACCGCCCAGTGGTCCCTGTCCGATACCTCACTGCCCGAGGTCCGGCCGTCGTCGGAAACGGTCACCCTGGCGGAGATCGGCGGAGAGCACCAGCTCATCGTTGCCTCCCCGAACGCGGTTCCGCAGGAACTGGGCACCGTTGATGTTGTGTTCCCGCTGCTCCACGGTCCCTTCGGTGAAGACGGCACCATCCAGGGGCTCCTGGAACTGTCCGATACCCGGTACGTCGGCGCCGGAGTGCTCGCCTCTGCCGTTGGCATGGACAAGCACTACATGAAGGTTGTTTTCGAGGCTGCCGGTCTGCACGTGGGACCATACATCGCCGTCACGGACCGCCAGTGGGTCAAGGATGCGGAATCGGTGCGCAAGCAGGTGGACCGCCTCGGCTTCCCTGTATTCGTCAAGCCGGCGCGCGCCGGCTCCTCTATGGGAATCTCCAAAGTCGACTCGCTGGAAGGGCTGGATGCGGCCATCGAGGAAGCCCGCCGGCACGACCTCAAACTGGTCATCGAGGCGGGCATCGTGGGGCGCGAAATTGAATGCGCCGTCCTGGAGGGCCGCGGGACCGATTCTCCGCGGACGTCGATGCCGGGCGAAATTTCCGTAGCCGCCGGGAGCCACGAATTCTACGACTTCAATGCGAAGTACGTTGAAGACGACGCCGCCGCGCTGAGCTGCCCCGCCGACATCCCGGAGGAAGCCATCGCCCGCGTGCGGGAGCTGGCCGCGGCGGCATTCGACGCCGTGGGGGCCGAGGGCCTCAGCCGCGTGGACTTCTTCTACACCCCTGATGGTGAACTGATCATCAACGAGATCAACACCATGCCGGGGTTTACGCCCAAAAGCATGTATCCGCAGATGTGGGCAGCATCCGGGCTGGCCTACGAGGACCTGATTGATGAGCTGATCTACCTCGCACTGCACCGGAAGACCGGCCTGCGCTGACCCGCTCCTGCGGGGACCGCCGGTCAGGCCTTCTGCACCCTACTGACCGGCCGGCAGGTTCTGCAGTTCCTCCTGGCCCACGCAGTTCCGGGTGGCGGGCACCTTGGCGGCCGCAGCGGAAAGGTCAGCAAGGACAGTAGCGGAACTGATCGTCTCCTGGTCCTTCGTGAGGAGGATCTCGGTGGCAGGTTCGCGGCCAAAAGTTGTCAGGGTCCACGCCTTGTCACCCTCCTTGATGACCCAATCGACGTTATTGACGCTGACGCACCGGTCCGTCGTCGGGCCCGGAACGTTAACGCCGCAGCGCAGGATCACCTGGGACGGATCGCCCCACGCGGCAGTGGCCTGGCTGTTGGTCTTTCGCAGCGGCGCGTCACCGATGGCATCCGGTAGGGCGACCATCATGGGGGCGCAAGCAGGGTTGGCGGCGTCGGCCGCCGGTGCCACGTCCACCACGGGGGAGCAGGCGGCCAGAAAGGCTCCGGTTAAAACGGTGGTCAGCAGGATCCCGGACACGCGGACAGGCAAAGGCAAACGGGGATGGTGCATCCATCAAGCCTAGTGCCGTCCCGGTGTGACGCCGAACCCGGACGCCGCCGGACCGGGGCCGCGGAGCAGCAATGTCAGTCAGCCGTTGTAGCGTAGGGGCGTGCCTGAAAATCCCCTGACTGAACAAACCCCGACCGTGGGAGGATTGTCCGAAGCTGACTTGCTTACACGGATCTTTCCAAGGCTGGAGATGGGCGGGCGGCACGCTGCCTCAACACTGCTTGGCCCGGGTGATGACGCCGCCATCGTCGCCGCCCCTGACGGCAGGACGCTCATCAGCATCGACACCCAGGTGCAGGACCAGGACTTCAGGCTCGAGTGGGCCAGCGGTTACCGCACCACCGGGTACGACGTTGGGTGGAAGGCCGCGGCCCAGAACCTCAGTGACATCAACGCCATGGGTGCCACAGCCACCTCCATGGTGGTCAGCCTGACCCTGCCGCCGGAAACGCCGGTCAGCTGGGTGGAGGAACTGGCGGACGGCCTGGCGGCGGCAATAAAGGAACTGGGGGCCACGCATTGCTCAGTCGCCGGCGGCGATCTGGGCCGCGGCCGGGAAATCTCCGTGACCGTCGCCGTGCTGGGCACCCTGGCAGGGGGAGACGCCGTGCTTCGCTCCGGTGCCCAAGCCGGGGATGTCCTGGCCCTTGCCGGGACCGTGGGCAGGGCGGCCGCCGGGCTTGCCCTCCTGGAATCGGACTTGGACGTCAATGCCCTCCCGCAGGAACTGCGTGGGCTGCTGGACATCCAGTGCAGGCCGCAGCCACCGCTCGCCGCCGGACCGCTGGCCAGGGCAGCGGGAGCCACCGCCATGATGGACATCTCCGACGGACTGCTCCGGGACGGAACCCGGCTGGCCCTCGCCGGCAACGTGGTCCTGGACCTGGCGCCTGCGGAACTGAAGCGGCTGGCGGAAAGCCTCAAACCGGCGTCGGATCTCCTGCTGGCGGACCCGATGGCCTGGGTACTGGGTGGGGGAGAAGACCACGGACTGCTGGCCACATTTCCCCCTGACGTTCAGCTGCCTCCCGGATTCACTGCGATAGGCTCAGTACAGGCCCCGGGAATCAGCTCCGGCCCGGGCGTTACGATTGCGGGCCACGCCGCTGGTACCGGGGGATGGGATCATTTTGCAGAATAAGGTTGCCGCCAACGCTCAAGCGATGAAGCGGTGGTTGGACAAGGCCGAAACGGCCATTGGCAACCATAGCGACCGCCTCAATGCCATCAACATCTTTCCCGTGGCCGACGGCGACACCGGGACAAACCTCTACCTCACTGTCCGGGCAGCCGCCCGGGCCCTGCACAGCGACGCGGCAGGCCAGCCCGGCACGGGCCAAGGGGACGTCGGGATGGTGCTGGCCAGGGCCGGCCGGGCCGCCATGGAGCAGGCCCGGGGCAACTCCGGAACGCTCTTCTCGGTCTTTCTCTGCGCCGCGGCCGAGCCGCTTGCAGGCCACCCGCGGCTGACATCCAACCTCCTCGCCGCTGCCCTGAACCGTGCCCAGATCCGTGCCTGGTCTGCACTGAGCGACCCCGTACCCGGCACCATGCTTTCGGTAATGGAAGCCGCCGCCCGTGCTGCTGCCGAGGTGGATGGCGGAAACAACGGCGACCACAGCAACCACGCACTGGGCCTTGCCCTTGACGCCGCCGTGAACGGCGCCCTGGCCGCAGTGGTGAACACAGAAGGCCAGTTGCCCGCCCTCGAGGCAGCCCATGTTGTCGATGCCGGGGGTGTGGGCATGCTCCTCATACTCGATTGCCTCCGATCGGCCGTGATGGGCGAAGAACTCCAGGGCGAACTCCTGGACGGGCTGCATGGCTACGACGTCCAGGATCCCCACATCCACACCGACCTGCCTGACGACGACGGTGTTGAGGTCATGTGCACCATCAGCCTTTCCCCGCTCAGCGCGGCCACGCTCAGGCAGCGGCTGGACGAGATCGGCGACTCCGTCATCATGAGCCAGGTGGACAGCTCGGCCGGGACCGACGGCGCCTACCGGTGGCGCGTCCATGTCCACGTCCCCGACGCCGATCCCGCCGTCGCGCTGATCCGTTCCCTGGGCGAGCCCAGCGACATTTCGGTAAGTCAGCTCGCACTGGCCCGTGACCCCGAACCGGCTCCGGCGAACTCCAGCGGGCATGAACGCTGACCTGGACGTTGCCCTTGAACGCCGCATCGGAAAGCGTTCCGCGGCAGTCATCGAGAAGAACCTCGGGATAACTACGGTCGGCGGCCTGCTGAACTACTTCCCGCGGCGCTACCTGAACCGTGGTGAGCTGACGCCCATCAGTGAGGTTCCCCTGGACGAGGAGGTCACCCTTATTGCCCGCGTCCTCTCCAACAGCACCCGCAAGATGCATACCCGCCGCGGTTCCATCACCGACGTCGTTATTACTGACGACGCCGCGTCCCACGGGCGCCCCAGGCTATCCGCCGTGGGACCCGGCAGCGGGCACGGCACGCTCAAGGTCACCTTCTTCAATGGCTTCCGGGCAAAAGCGGAGCTCCTGCCCGGCCGCCGCGTCATGTTCTCCGGCAAGGTAACGCGGTATGGTTCCTCACTGAGCCTGACCAACCCGGATTTCAACCTCCTGGACGAGGACCCGGATATGCCGGGCGTCGATCCCGAAAAGCTCGCCGCCATGCCCGTTCCGGTGTATCCGGCCACCAGCAAACTCACCAGCTGGTCCATCCAGAAAGTCATTGCCACCCTGCTGGAGACCCTGGACCTGGACGACTTGCCGGATCCGCTGCCGGAGCCGGTAGTCCGCCGGGAGAAGTTCCTGCCGGTGGCCCAGGCTTACCGGCTCATCCACAGGCCGGAATCGAATGACGACTGGAAGCAGGCCCAGGAGCGTCTCCGGTACCAGGAGGCCTTGGTCCTGCAGGCGGCTTTGGCCCGGCGACGCGCCCAGCTCGCGGCGGAGGAAGCCACTGCCCGGCGTCCTTCGGCGGACGGGCTGCTGGCGGCCTTCGACAAGCAGCTTCCTTTTACGCTCACGGCCGGGCAGGCGGCTGTAGGCAAAACCCTCGCAGCCGAGCTGGCGCAGGACAGCCCCATGAACCGGCTGCTGCAGGGCGAAGTCGGCTCGGGCAAGACGATCGTCGCACTGCGGGCCATGCTCCAGGTGGTGGATGCAGGCGGACAGGCAGCTCTGCTGGCGCCCACCGAAGTCCTGGCGTCGCAGCACTTCGATTCCATCCGCGGGACCCTGGGCGCCTTGTCGCGGGACCCCATGATGGCCCGGGACGGCCTGCTGGGCGGCCTGGCCGGAAACGCCGTCGAGGTCAGCCTGCTCACGGGCTCCATGCCCGCTGCTGCCCGCAAACGTGCCCTCCTGGACGCAGCTTCCGGCGAGGCCGGGATTGTGATCGGGACGCACGCGCTGCTCAGCGAAAACGTCTCTTTCTACGACCTCGGCCTGATCGTGGTGGACGAGCAGCACCGCTTCGGGGTGGAACAGCGTGATGTGCTGAGGTCCAAGGCCAGCAAACCGCCGCATCTGCTGGTCATGACGGCCACGCCGATTCCACGGACTGTGGCCATGACGGTCTTCGGGGACCTGGAAACCTCGGTGCTGGACGAGCTTCCCGCCGGCAGGGCGCCGATCTCCACCCATGTGGTGGGGCTTGCCGAAAACCCCGGCTGGGCCGGCCGCATCTGGTCCCGGTCCCGGGAGGAGATCGACGCCGGGCACCAGGTATTTGTGGTGTGCCCCAGGATCGGCGCAGACGACGACGGCGACTTCAGTCCCGGTGAGGCGGAACCGTCAGAGGCTGACCTGGAAAGCGGCGGCAGCGGGCGCGAGCTCGCATCGGTAACCGCCGTCGTCGAACAACTCCAGCAGGAGCCGGCACTGACCGGCGTCCCGCTGGCGGCGCTGCACGGCCGCCAGGACACGGCCGTGAAATCGGCGGCGATGGCGGACTTCACGGCCAACAGGATAAAGCTCCTGGTCTCCACCACCGTCATCGAAGTGGGGGTGGACGTCCCCAACGCCACGCTCATGGTCATTCTCGATGCTGACCGCTTCGGCATTTCCCAGTTGCACCAGCTGCGCGGCCGGGTAGGCCGCGGCGGGCTGAACGGAACGTGCCTGCTGGTCACCAGCCTCGAGACCGGGCACCCCAGCCGGCGCAGGCTGGACGCAGTAGCAGCCACCACCGACGGGTTTGAACTCTCCCAGGAAGACCTCAAGCTCAGGCGCGAGGGCGACATCCTGGGGGCGTCGCAGTCAGGTGGCCGCTCCACGCTGAAGTTGCTGCGGGTACTTGAGCACGAGGAAATTATTGCCCGTGCGCGGGCTGACGCGCAGGCGATCGTCGGCGGGGACCCTTCGCTGGAGCGCCATCCCCAGCTGGCTGAGGCCATTGACGAGTACCTTAACCCCGAGAAGGAGGCGTTCCTTGAACGCGGATAGCAGGAGGCCATGAGCCGGATCATCGCGGGCGCCGCCGGCGGAACACCGCTGGCAAACGTGCCAGGGTCCCTCACCCGGCCCACCACGGACCGGGTCAAGGAAGCACTGTTTTCCCGCCTCGACGCCTTCGGTGTCATCGCCGGAGCCCGGGTCCTGGACCTTTACGCGGGCTCCGGGGCGTTGGGAGTGGAGAGCGGCAGCAGGGGGGCCGTCACCGTGGACCTCGTGGAATTCGACGCCAAAGCCAGTGCCGTGTGCCAACGCAACGCCGACCTCGTGAACGGCCTGTTGGGACGAAAAGCCGTGACGGTCCATCGGTCGAAAGTGGAGTCGTTCCTTGAACGCGCCGGGGACGCCGCCAGCTGGGACCTTGTCTTCATGGACCCTCCGTATCCGCTGGACGAGCCCGCGTTGTCAGCGGTGCTGGGTAAACTCGCGGACCATCTCGCGCCCTCGGCCGTGGTGGTGGTGGAACGCTCGTCCCGCTCGCCGGAACCCGGCTGGCCAGCCGGCGTGGAGCGCTTTGCCGAGAAGAAGTACGGCGAAACCCGGTTGTGGTTCGCCGAGCCTGCCGTTCCGGATGCCATCCCGCCGGACATTGTCATTGACGGGCAGGAGCAGAGCGCGCCCTAGCGGTGGACGCGGCTCAGCCGGCCAGCAGGTCCAGGTCGACGCCGGCGAGCACCTTTGCGGGGTGGGGACCCCGTGCAGTCAACTGGGCCGTCCAGGCCTCAGGCCATTTTGTCTGTGTCCCGGCCAGGATGATATTGCCGGGGTAGCGGCCGGCGAACATGCCGGCTTCGGCGAAAGCGGCGACATCGGTCATTGCACGGCGCATGGCTGCCGCCTGGCTTCGCACCAATGTCAGCGCCGGCTCATCGCCCACGTTGACGATCAGCACGCCCTCCGGCGCCAGGCGTGCCCTTGCCTCCTGGTAGAACTCCGTGCAGGCGATGTGCTCCGGCGCTTCCGGTCCGGAGAAGATATCCAGGATGACGACGTCGAACCGGAGTCCCGCGCCGACGTCGGCGAGCGAGTTGCGGGCATCGCCGATGACAGTGTGCAGGTCTGTCCCGTCAGGCAGGGGCAGTTGCTGCAGGACGAAGTCGAGCAACTCGCGTTCCAGCTCCACCGCGTACTGCACGGACCCGGGCCTCGTCGCCTGGATGTAGCGGGCCAGGGTCAGTGCACCGGCGCCCAGATGCAGGGCTGTGACCGGCCGGCCTTCGGGAGCGGCGAGGTCCACCAGGTGGCCGATCCGCCGCAGGTATTCGTAGAAGATCTCTTCCGGGTGTGCGAGGTTGACGTGCGACTGCTCCGCCCCGCCGATGCTCAGGACATAGGCGCCGGGGGTGAAGGCATCGGGCTCGATCGCGGCATGCTGTCCCGTGGTCCGCAGGTACCTCGCGGCACGGAGGTTGCCGGGGCCGGCCATCAGAGCTTTCCACTGAGGGTCGCCAGGCGTGCGGCGGCCTCTTCGAGGACTTCGACTTTCTTGCAGAAGGCGAACCTGAGGAGGCTGCGGGTGCGTTCCGCGCCGGCGGGGTGGCAAAACACGGGGACGGGGATGGCGGCCACCCCAACCAGCTCCGGCAGCCTGCGGGCGAGGTCCACCGAGTCACGGATACCGAGCGGCGCCGTGTCCACGTTGACGAAATAGGTGCCCTGCGGGGTAAAAACATCAAAGCCGGCTGCCCGGAGCCCCTGGCTGAGGATGTCGCGCTTCTCCCGAAGGGTGGCCGCAATGCCGTGGTAAAACGCGTCCGGTAATCCCAGGCCTGTGGCAATGGCTGCCTGGAAGGGCGTGCCCGAACTGTAGGTCAGGAACTGCTTGACGGTGCGGACCGCGGCGACCAGGTGTTCCGGGCCTGTCAGCCAGCCGATCTTCCAGCCGGTGAAGGAAAACGTCTTACCTGCGGACGAGATGGTGATGGTCCGTTCGGCGGCCCCGGGCAGGGTGGCCACCGGAATGTGGCCCGCGCCGAACGTGAGGTGCTCGTACACTTCGTCGGTGATGATGAGGCACTCGTGCCTTCGGGCGAGCTCGACGACGCGCTGAAGGACCTCCCGGGGAAAGACAGCGCCGGTTGGATTGTGCGGGTTGTTCAGCAGCACCACGCGGGTGCGGTCGGTGAAGGCTGCCTCGAGGGCCGCCAGGTCCGGGAAGAAGTCGGGAGCCAGCAGGGGTGCGGTGACATGGGTGGCCCCCGAGAGCGCGATGACGGCGCCGTAGGAGTCATAGAAGGGCTCGAAGGTCAGCACCTCATCGCCGGCGCCCACGAAAGCCAGCAGAGCCGCTGCAAGTCCTTCCGTGGCGCCGGTGGTGATGATGACCTCTGTCTGCGGGTCATGGGTTAGCCCGTAGAACCGCTCCTGGTGTGCTGCAACAGCCTCACGCAGTTCAAGGATGCCTTTGCCCGGCGCGTACTGGTTGGCACCGGCGTCGATGGCGGCCATCGCCGCTGCCTTGATTTCCGCCGGTCCGTCTTCGTCCGGGAATCCCTGCCCCAGGTTGATGGCGCCGGTCTTTGCAGCGAGGGTGGTCATCTCCTCAAAGATGGTGACGCCCAGCCGCCCGGCGGGTCCCAGGAGGTTGGCGCCGGCAGCCGCGCGTTGCCACGGAGCCGGTACGGCAGGTTGGAAAGGTTCCCGCGGTGCATGCATCCAGTCATGGTATCCCGGCCTTCGGATGCGGTAGGTTCGGTGCATGAGACGCGCTGTCTGCCCCGGATCCTTTGACCCCATTCATAACGGTCATCTCGAGGTAATCGCCCGAGCGGCGGGCCTCTTCGATGAAGTGATTGTGGCCGTGTCCACCAACTATGCGAAAAAGTACATGTTCAGCCTGGGGGACCGGATCGACATGGCGCGGGAAACCCTGGCCTCCCTCAAAGGCATCGTGGTGGAGCCTGTCGGGGACGGCCTGCTGGCTGAGTACTGCCGCCAGCGTGGAGTCTCCGCGATCGTGAAGGGCCTCCGTTCCTCGTCGGACTTTGACTACGAACTCCCCATGGCCACCATGAACCGACAGCTCAGCGGCGTCGAGACGGTCTTCCTGCCGGCCGAGGCGCACTACCTCCATTTGTCATCCACCCTGATCAAGGAAGTGGCAGGGCTGGGTGGCAACGTCTCGGACTATGTGCCCCGCTCTGTGCAGAAGAGGATGCTCGCTGGCGGGTCTGCGCCGGACCAGCCGAACAGAGGGTAGGCTTGTCGCGGTACTTTCGACGGGCCGTCCGTCGCCTGGTTTGAGTCCCTAAGGTTCTTCAGGCTAAGATGGTACGTCGGTCATATGTTCAACAGGAGTTCTCATTAAACGAGATGCTAGTTCGCCCTTGGCGTTCGACGTCAAGGACCTCGGGCGCAGCCCGGGAAGCATGCGGACACTGACGGAACATGTACCCGCACCGAGTGATCTTGGTGTGGCACTCATTGGCGTCCAGGAAGGCTCGGATATCGGGCTGGACCTGCGGCTTGAGGCCGTACACGAAGGAATCCTGGTCTCAGGAACCGCAACCGCCCGGGTAACGGGCGAGTGCGGCCGATGCCTGGATCCCCTTGCGTATGACCTTGAGGTCGATGTGCAGGAACTTTTCTTCTATGAAGGCATACTGTCTTTGGATGAAGAAGATGAAGAAGAGCAACGTCGAGTCGAGCACGATCTTATCGATCTTGAACCGGTGTTGCGGGACGCAGTTGTAACCATGCTGCCGTTCCAGCCGGTGTGCCGGGAAGACTGCCAGGGCCTTTGTTCCGAATGCGGAATTCGCCTGGAAGACGAGCCGGGTCATCACCACGAGGTCCTGGATCCTCGCTGGGCTGCCCTAGCCGACCTGGCTAAGCCTGACCGGCAAAACTGATTTGTACGTGTTTGTCTAGAGAGAAATGAGTTAGCCGTGGCTGTCCCGAAGCGGAAAATGTCTCGCTCGAATACCCGCGCCCGCCGCTCCCAGTGGAAGGCAACTGCCCCCCACCTGGTGAAGACCGTAGAGAACGGCCAGGTTACTTACAGCCTGCCGCACCAGGCAAAAGTCGTTACCGACTCGGCTGGCACTGCGCTGTTCCTTGAGTACAAGGGACGCAAGGTCGCAGACGTCTAATCGGCCCCTAAGGCTGAGATGATGTCTTCAACTGAAGAGCTTCTGAAGCGTCTCGGTGTCTCTATTGACGCCGGGACGCTTCGTCTTGCGCTCACACACCGCTCCTACGCCTACGAAAACGGCGGCATCCCCACGAACGAGCGTCTCGAGTTCCTGGGTGACTCCATCCTGGGCTTCTCGGTGACGGACGCCCTGTACCGGGACAACCCGACGCTGCCCGAAGGCGATCTGGCCAAGCGCCGTTCCGCTGTGGTCAGCACGCGCGCCCTCGCAGGCATCGGCCGCAGCCTCGGCATCGGGGAGTTTATCTACCTGGGCCAGGGCGAAAAGCTGACCGAAGGCAAAAACAAGGCCTCGATCCTGGCCGACACCATGGAGGCGCTGATCGGCGCCACCTACGTGTCGAACGACATCGAGACTGCACGCCAGCTGGTCATGCGCCTGATCGGGCCGCTATTGAAGGATGCCGCCGCCCTTGGGGCCGGCACAGACTGGAAGACCAGCATCCAGGAACTCGCCGCCAGCAGGCAGCTCGGAACCATCTACTACGCAGTGGAGGGGGCCGGCCCTGACCATGCCCGGACCTTCACGGCTGTCCTGAACATCGGCGGAACGCCATACGGCAACGGATCCGGCCACTCCAAGAAGGAAGCGGAGCAGGAAGCCGCCGCTGACGCCTGGCGGGCACTGTCCGGAACCGTTGGATCAGCGGAAGCCGGCGGATCACCCGGGTCCGCCGCCGGCGCCTAGGCGCGCCATGCCTGAACTTCCGGAAGTGGAAGTGGTCCGCCGCGGACTGGTGAGTTGGGTGCGCGGCCGGACCATCACCTCTGTTGAGGTCCTGGACCCCAGATCCATCCGGCGCCATGCACTGGGTCTTGAGGATTTCATCGGAAACCTTCGGGGCGCCACAGTCATTGACGTGGTGCGGCGCGGCAAATTCCTGTGGCTTCCCTTGACAGATTCCCCGAATTCCCCGGATTCCCCGCCGGCGGCCGGAGGCGGGCCCGGTCCGGACAGCAGTCCCGCCGTCGCCCTGATGGCCCACCTGGGCATGAGCGGGCAGTTACTGATGCAGGACGAAGCAGCTCCTGACGAAAAGCACCTGAAAGTCCGGCTCCGGCTGAGCCCGCGCGAGGGGATGCCGGAGCAGTTACGGTTTGTGGACCAGCGGATCTTCGGGGGACTCTTTGTGACCGCGATGGTCCCCACGGACGACGGCGGCCCGGGCGGGCTTGCCGAGTCGCCCATGCCGCTGATTGCCGGGGAAGCCGCACATATCGCCCGCGATCCCCTGGACCCGGCGTTCTCCTTCGACCTGTTCTACCGGCGCCTTCGGAAACGAAAGACCGGACTCAAACGCGCCCTGCTGGACCAGGGCCTGGTCTCGGGAATCGGCAATATCTACGCGGATGAGGCCCTGTGGCGTGCGCAGCTGCATTATGCCCGGCCCACAGACACCCTGAAGCGGCAGGAAGCGGAACGGGTGCTGCGGTGCGCCCGGGAGGTCATGCTGGACGCTCTGGCTGCGGGCGGGACCAGCTTCGATTCCCTCTACGTCAACGTCAACGGCGCCTCAGGATATTTTGACCGCTCCCTGAGCGCCTACGGCAGGGAGGGGCAGCCCTGCGGGCGGTGCGCCGCTGCGGGAATCCACTCCACCATCCGCCGCGAGCAGTTCATGAACCGTTCCTCGCATACCTGCCCGGTCTGCCAGCCCCGGCCCCGGAACGGGCGCTTCTAGGCCCACCCGGTGGCCCCAGGGCCGTCCCCACCCCGTGGCCGGGCAGGGACAGGCAACCGCAAATCCGCGGAAAGCCGCCCATACCAAGTAGATTTGGGGCAGCAGAAACTGCCTCAGCCACTCAGGAGATCCGAAACACCTTGCACCTCAAGAGCCTGACCGTCCGGGGGTTCAAATCGTTCGCGTCCGCCACGACGTTCGATTTTGAGCCCGGCGTCACCGCCGTGGTGGGGCCCAACGGCTCAGGCAAGTCCAACGTCGTGGACGCCCTCGCCTGGGTAATGGGGGAGCAGGGCGCCAAGACGCTTCGGGGCGGCAAGATGGAGGACGTCATCTTCGCCGGCACCTCAGGCCGCCCGCCCCTGGGCCGGGCCCACGTCTCGCTGACCATCGACAACACCGACGGCGCCCTCCCCATCGAATACAGCGAGGTCACCATCTCGCGGACCCTGTTCCGCACGGGTGGCTCCGAGTACGCCATCAACGGAGCCGGCTGCCGGCTTCTTGACATTCAGGAACTGCTGTCTGACTCCGGGCTTGGCCGGGAGATGCACGTCATTGTGGGCCAGGGGCAGCTGGACAAGGTCCTGCACGCCACTCCGGAGGACCGCCGCGGATTCATCGAGGAAGCTGCCGGGATCCTGAAGCACCGCCGCCGGAAGGAGAAGACGGTCCGCAAACTTGAAGCGATGCAGGCCAACCTTCAGCGGCTCACGGACCTGACCGGGGAAATCAGGCGTCAGCTCACGCCGCTGGGCAAACAGGCCGAGGTGGCGCGCCGGGCCCAACGCGTCCAGTTCGACGTCCGGGATGCCCGGGCCCGGCTCCTGGCCGATGACCTCGCGCGGCTCCAGAGCTCGCTTGAACAGGACGTGGCGGACGAGAAAGCGCTCAAGGCGCGGCGGCTGAACGTGGAGCAGGAACTGGAGGCCGGGCAAAGGCGGCTCGCGGAACTCGAGCAGCTGGCGGCCGAGGCAACCCCGCGGCTCAATGCCGCGCGGGACACCTGGTACCGGCTCTCCGCGTCCCGCGAGCGGCTCCGCTCCCTCGGATCCCTGGCACAGGAGCGCAGCAGGATCCTCGGCTCAGTGGACGCCGAGCCACAATCGGGACGGGATCCGGACCAGCTGGAACGGCAGGCTGCGCGGGTCCGCGAAGAGCTGGCGGAACTCGAACGCCACATCCTTGACAAGGCCAGCGCCCTTGACGCAGCCACCGCGGCCAGGACCGGTGCCGAGCAGGAGTCGCTCGCGGAGGAGAAACGGCTGACCGCGGTCCTGCGCGCCGCAGCCGACCGGCGTGAAGGCCTCGCCCGGCTCGCGGGCCAGGTGGGCGCCGCCCGGTCGCGGGTGGAATCGGCCCAGGCTGAGCTTGGCAGGCTGCGGGAGTCCCTCGCTGCCGGCTCCGAACGGAGGCGGCAGGCGCAATCCGAATTCACGGCGCTGGAGACGCAGGTAGCAGGCGTCGAGGAAGGCGAGGAGAGCCTTGACGCCGAGTATGAGGATGCGAGCGCCGAGCTGGACGCCGCAATCCAGGATATTGCCGGCCTCACCGAGGCGGAGGCAGGCGCCATGCGCGAACGTGATGCTCTGGCCGCCCGCCGCGACGCCCTGCAGCTCGGCCTGAACCGCAAAGACGGTGCAGGCCATGCGCTGAATGCAGGACTCGCCGGCGTCAGCGGCACGCTGGCGTCAGAGCTGAGTGTTGAGGCGGGCTGCGAGACGGCGATCGCTGCGGCCCTGGGCGAGGCGTCCGAGGCCATCCTCGTGCAGGACCCGCAGGCCGCAGCGGCCGTTCTCCGGCTGCTCAAGGACGACGACGCCGGCCGTGCCGCGCTGCTCCTGCAATCGGCCGCGCCCACTCCGGGAGCGGGCCAGCCACGGACACAGTCCGCACACGCGCCCGAACAACTGCCCGACGGAGCCCAGTACGCCACGGGACTCGTTTCGGCGTCAGGAGCCACCGGCCGTGCCGTCGCCGCGCTCCTGGAAGGGGTCGCCGTCGTCGGGGACCTGGAAGCTGCAGCCCGCCTTGTGGCGGCCAATCCGGGACTGACAGCAGTGACCCGGGCCGGGGACGTCTTTACCGCCATGACGGTCGCCGGCGGTTCCGCGAAGGCGCCCTCACTCCTGGAGGTACAGGCCGCCGTCGACGACGCCGAGTACCGGCTCCGGGACGTCACCACGGATTTGGAGCGGAACATGTTCGCGCTGGCCGCCGCCAAGGTCAGGCGGACAGCCGCGCAGAGCCGGGCTGATGCCGCGCTGGACCGCCTGCACGAATCCGATGCCCGGCTCGCGGCAGTCGCAGAGCGGTTGGGCCACCTGAATTCGGTCCTGCGCAGCGCCGTGGGGGAGAGCGACAGGCTGGCCGCATCCCTTGCAAAAGCAGAGGCCAACGTGGACACAGAAGAGGAGTCGCTCGCAGCCGTCGCAGCCCGGCTGGCTGCGGCGCAGGAGGCGCCCGCCGAAGAAGAACCCTCCACTGCCCACCGCGATGCGCTGGCGCTGGCAGCCTCACAGGCGCGTTCTGCCGAAATGGAGGCCAGGCTCACGCTCCGCAGCGCTGAGGAGCAGCTGACTGCCCACCGCAACCGTGCCCTTTCTCTGGAGCGCGCGGCGGCTACGGAACGCCGGGCGCGGGAGGAAGCGGCCGAGCGGGCCCGTGTCCGCCGCAGCCAGGCCAGGCGTGCCGGCGCCGTGTCCGCCGCAGTTGGGCTGGCAGCCGGGTTCATCGACATCTCCGTGGAGCTCGCAGCCCATGAGCGCGACCTCGCCGAGGAAAACAGGGAGTTGCGGGACCGCGGACTCCTGGAAGCCAGGACGGAAACCACGGCCATGGCGGCAGAGCTGGCCCGGCTGACCGATACAGTGCACCGCGACGAACTGGCCCGCACCCAGCAGCGGGCACGGATCGAAGCCCTGGAAACCCGTTCCATCGACGAACTCGGCATCACTCCCGACGTGCTGGTGGCAGACTACGGCCCGGACGTCCCTGTTCCGGTCCCGGCTGAGGAAAGCAACGACAAATGGGCCGCGCTGCGGGCACCGGTGGATGACGACGGCGCCCCCGTCGTCGAAGGCAAACAGTTCGTGCGGGAGGAACAGGAGAAGCGCCTCCGGAAGGCCGAGCGGGACCTGTCCAGCCTGGGCCGGGTGAACCCGCTTGCCCTGGAGGAGTTCGCCGCGCTGGAGGAACGGCACCAGTTCCTGAGCACCCAGCTGGAGGACCTCAAGGCGAGCCGCAAGGACCTGCTGGACATCATCAAAGAAGTGGATGACCGCGTCCAGCGCGTTTTCGCCGAAGCCTTTGAAGACACCCAGGCGCAGTTCGTCCGTGTCTTCGCGCGCCTCTTTCCCGGCGGGGAGGGACGCCTGGTCCTGACCGATCCCTCGGACATGCTGACCACGGGGATTGAGGTTGAGGCACGCCCTGCCGGAAAGAGAATCAAGCGGCTCTCCCTGTTGTCCGGCGGCGAACGTTCCCTGACCGCCGTCGCCCTGCTGGTGGCCATCTTCAAGGCCCGGCCGTCACCGTTCTATGTGATGGACGAAGTCGAAGCGGCCCTTGATGACACCAACCTGAGCCGGCTCATCACCATCTTCGAAGAGCTGCGGGAGTCCAGCCAGCTCATCGTGATCACCCACCAGAAGCGGACCATGGAAGTGGCGGACGCTCTGTACGGCGTGACGATGCGGGGGGACGGCGTGTCCACGGTCATCAGCCAGCGCCTTGGCGCTGAGGTCTAGCCTCCGCGCCGGTCACAGCCCCGAACGCCTGACGCGTTTGTGAGAAGCTAGGGGAGTGAATGACATCCTCCCCATTATTCTGTCCATTGTTGCTGCCCTGGCGGTTATTGGCGGGCTGATCCCGGTCCTGTTGAAGACGCGGAAGAACATCACCCAGTACCCGGGTACGCGTGACGCCAATGATCCCGTCGCACCGCGGGGTGGCGGAACACTGCTCGAGGACGCACCCGTGGCGCCTGCCGAGCGGAAGACCCCTGCCGGCGTCGACCTCGAAGACCTTGAGGTGACCGAGGTTCCCGACGACGCCGCAGGCCTCGAAACCATCCCGGTGGAGACGCCCCTGCCGGTGGCCGGCCGCCTCACCCGGCTGCGTGAGCGGCTGGTACGCTCCAACAACATCCTGGGCAAAGGCCTGCTGGCGCTGCTCTCAAGCGACAGTATTGACGAAAACGTCTGGGACGAGGTCGAGGAGACCCTCCTGCTGGCCGACCTGGGGACGGAACCAACCATGCAGTTGGTCGATGCCCTCCGGGAGCGCGTGAAGGTGCTCGGCACCAGGACCCCGGAGCAGGTCAAGGCGCTGCTGCGTGAGGAACTCATCAAGCTGGTGGATCCCACCATGGACCGCAGCCTGAACGTCACCCGCCATGCGGACAAGCCGGCCATTGTGTTGGTGGTCGGCGTCAACGGGGTCGGCAAGACCACCACGGTCGGCAAGCTCGCGCGCGTGCTTGTCGCCGAGGACAAAGACGTGCTGCTGGGCGCGGCGGACACCTTCCGGGCCGCCGCGGCGGAACAGTTGGCCACCTGGGGCCAGCGTGTGGGCGTCCCCACTGTGAAGTCCGACGTCGACGGCGCCGACCCGGCTTCAGTCGCCTATGAGGCGGTGAAGGCAGGGATTGACCAGGAGGTCGACGTCGTCATGATTGACACCGCCGGCCGGCTGCAGAACAAGACAGGCCTGATGGATGAACTGGGCAAGGTCAAACGTGTCATCGAGAAGCTGGCCGAAGTCGACGAGGTGCTGCTGGTGCTGGACGCCACCACCGGCCAGAACGGCCTGAACCAGGCCCGCGTCTTCGCCGAGGTGGTGAACATCACCGGCATCGTCCTGACCAAACTCGATGGCACCGCGAAGGGCGGGATTGTGGTGGCCATCCAGAAATCGCTCGGTGTGCCCGTCAAGCTCATCGGCCTCGGCGAAGGGGCCGATGACCTCGCTCCCTTTGAGGCGGAAGGCTTTGTTGACGCGCTGCTGAACTAAGCGCCCGTTTCCATCTTCGAGGGGTGGGATCCCGCCGCTAAGCCCCGGCTTTAGCGGCGGAATCCCACCCCTCGGTCCGTTTCAGCGGCTCCGCGGTGCCCGCCCAGACCGCCGCCGCCAGCACCAGCACACCGCCGGTGACGCCGAAAGCCCAGCCGTACCCGAGCTGGTCGGCCAGGACGCCGGCCAGGACCGGCCCCGCGATCGCCCCGACATCCGAAGTCATCTGGTATGCCGCCAGGACCCGCCCGCCGGACCGTTTGCTCCCGATGACGTCCGCGATCGCGGCCTGCTGGGCGGGGCCAAGCAGGCCCGACCCGGCGCCGGCGACAGCCGAGGCGGCCAGGAACCACCCCAGATCGCCCGTGAAGCCGATGGCTGCCGTAGCGAAACCGGCAACCAGCAGGCCGGCCACCATCATCGGGCGCCTGCCCAGGCTGTCCGCCAGGCGGCCCGAGACCGTCAGGGCAGCTGCGTTGCCGGCGGCGAACACGGCCAAAGCAAGGCCCGCCGCCTCCGGGCCTGAGCCGAGGGCAGCCACCGCGAAGAGTGGCACCGTGGCCATCCGGACACCGAAGGTGGCCCATCCGTTGGCGAAGCTGGACAGCATGGCCGAACGGTAGGCGCCAACTCCCCAAGCGTCGGCGAACCGCATGGCCGGGCCGTGGCTGCCGGCGGAGCGAATGGTGGAAGGCACATGGCTGAGCTGGGTCTGCACCACCACAGCGGCCAGGACAAGCGCCGCCGCGTAGCCAAGGAACGGGACCCTCAGACCGAAGCCGGCCAGCATGCCGCCCACAATCGGTCCACACACGTTCCCTATCAGGAAGGCTGAGGCGTACGCGCCCGATACCCGGCCCCGGCTTTCCGGCGGCGCCAGCCTGATCACCAACGCCATCGAGGCCACGGTGAACATCACCGAACCCACGCCGCCCAGGCCCCTGAAGACCAGGAGCTGCCAGTAGTCCTGGGCAAACGCGCACGCCGCCGTCGAACCGGCCACAATAAGCAGCCCGGCCACGTAGACAGGCCGCTCGCCCAGCCTGCCGATCATCGCCCCGCCCGCCGGAGCGAACACCAGGCGCATGAAGGCGAAGATGCTCACAATCACGGCAGCGGCGGTAGCTCCGACGTCGAAGGTTGTTGCGAATTGCGGCAACACGGGCGCAACGAGCCCGAATCCCAAGGCAATCAGGAACGCTGCGGCCAACATCACCTTGATGTCCCGGGGAAGCCGCGCCCGCTCGGGACGAATAACCGCCAGGATCCTTGTTGTGACGCGGCTCACGCGGGATGGTGCCGTCATAGGAGTGGGTTCCTTGCAAAATCAGCGGCCGGGCGTCGGCGGCAATGATGAAACATAACCGTAACAAGCCGGAGATGCACCATTTACTTCCTAGAGGTTGTTGTAACAAACCCGCAATCTAAATCCTCCGCGGGCGAAACACGGCAGCGACAAACTCGAAGCAGGACGCAAAAGGCGTTGGCAGGCGGCTGGTCCGCAGAATCGATATAGGGAGGACGTGCACCATGGAACTTACCGCAGGTCACGTATGGCTTATGGTGGCGGCAGCACTCGTGCTGTTCATGACACCGGGCCTGGCATTTTTCTACGGCGGCATGACGCGCGCCAAGGCTGCGCTGAACATGATGATGATGAGCTTCATCTCCATCGGAATGGTCGGCGTCGTATGGGTTCTCTGGGGCGCTTCCATGAGCTCCGGTGAGGGCTTCCTGCAGATCGTAGGGAACCCCTTCGCAACCTTCGGCCTTGAGGGCATCACGACGCCGGACGGCCTGATCAAGGTCGGTTACGCCGCTACCTTCGCCATCATCACTGTGGCACTGATCAGCGGCGCGATCGCTGACCGCGCCAAGTTCGGCGCCTGGACCGTGTTCGTGCCGGTCTGGGTCACACTCGTCTACTGCCCCTTGGCCTACATGGTGTGGGGCGGCGGACTCTTCGGCCCTGAAGGAGCCATTGGACAGGCCCTCGGCCCGGCCATCGACTTCGCCGGCGGCACCGTAGTCCACATCAACGCCGGTGTTGCGGCCCTGGTTCTTGTTCTGATCATCGGCAACCGGCGCGGCTTCGGCAAGGACCCGAACCACCGCCCGCACAACATCCCCTTCGTGATGCTTGGCGCTGCCATCCTGTGGTTCGGCTGGTTCGGCTTCAACGGCGGCGCAGCAACCACCGCTGAGCAGGGCGGCCTGATCTGGATCAACACCCTCGCAGCTCCGGCCGCCGCCATGCTGGGCTGGCTCATCACCGAACGCATCCGCGACGGCCACCCCACCTCCCTGGGCGCCGCATCCGGTGTGGTGGCAGGCCTCGTGGCCATCACCCCCGCCTGCGCCAACGTCAGCCCGGTGGGCGCACTTGGACTCGGCGTTGTGGCCGGTGTCGCCTCGGCCCTGGCAGTAGGCCTGAAGTTCCGCTGGGGCTTTGATGACTCCCTGGATGTTGTGGGCGTGCACCTCGTCTCCGGCATCATCGGAACCGTTGCGCTGGGCTTCATCGCCCTGCCCACCGATGGAGTGGGCGGCGGCCTCTTCTACGGCGGCGGCGCGGCCCAGCTCTGGGCACAGCTCGCAGCAGCGGGTATTGCCATTGCCTACTCTGCGATCCTCACGGCGATCATCGCCTTCGCCATCCACAAGACGATGGGCTTCCGCGTCTCCCAGGAGCAGGAAGTGGTTGGTGTTGACCTCAGCCTGCACGCCGAGACGGCTTACGAGTTCGGAGTGGGCGGCCACGGCGGAAGCTTCCAGCCGCTGCACGAACTGATCACGGGCAAGGGATCCTCCGAAGGAGCCAAGAAGTCAGAGGCCGCAACAGGCAAGGAAAGCGTAGAGGCATGAAACTGATCACAGCAATCGTCCGGCCGGAGAAGCTCGAATCCATCCGGGAAGGCCTGGAGTCGTACGGCGTCCAGGGGCTGACGGTCAGCGCAGCGAGCGGCTACGGCCGCCAGCGCGGATACACAGAGGTCTACCGGGGAGCCGAATACAACGTGGACCTCCTGCCCAAGATAAGGGTCGAGGTGCTCGCCACCGACGAGCAGGCCGACGACATCCTGGATGTCATCATCGCCAGCTCCAACACCGGCCGGGCCGGCGACGGCAAGGTCTGGATGGTGGATGTCCACGAGGCAGTCAGGGTCCGCACCGGAGAACGCGGCGTCGCCGCGATCTAGCAAATTCACTGCAGACGCACAAAGAGCAGGCAGGAAACCTCCAAGGTTTCCTGCCTGCTCTTTCTGTTGCACGGGTTACTCTGCCTGCCGCGACTTAGTCGGCGGGCCCCGGGCCCGGCCGAACGGGACTGCCTACCCGAGCTGGCCATGTTTCGGGACCTGCGGAGCCGGCGTCGTACTCTTCCAACGGCACGGTGCCCCGCTGCCAGGCCTTCAGCACGGGCTCAATGATCCGCCAGCAGTCCTCGGCTGTGTCGCCGCGTACCGACAGGAGGGGATCCCCGTTCAGCACACCTTCGAGCACTTCGCCATAAGGCAGCAACTCCGAAGCGCTCAGTTCGGTGTTCAACGTGACCCGGCTCAGGCTGAAGATGCTGCCCGGGCCGTTGACGTCGACGTCGAACTGGAGCGTGTCCGGTCCGAAACCGATCCGCAGCTGGTTGGGGGAGTCCACTCCCGTAAAGCCTCCCGGAAGGTGGGGGACCGGACGGAACGTGATCACAGCCTCCTTGCGCTTTGCGCCCAGGGCCTTGCCCGAGCGCAGGATGAAGGGGACGCCCTTCCAGCGCCAGTTGTCGATCTCCACCTGGACCTCCGCGAGGGTCTCCGTGCCCCGGGCCGGGTCCACCCCGGTTTCCTTCGCATAGTCGGGGACCTTTTTGCCCGAGACCGACCCTGCCGTGTAAACGGCCCGGCGCGTCGACTTTGCGTAAGGCGCGCTGATGCTGCTGGCCCGCAGCACGGTGGCGATGGCGTCCCTCAGGTCCCGCTCTCCGATGGTGGCCGGCGGCTCGATGGCTACAAGGGCCATGATCTCCAGCAGGTGGCTCTGGATCATGTCCCGCAGTGCGCCGGCGTTGTCGTAGTACCGTGCGCGCCCTTCGAGCGCCAGGTCCTCGTCGAAGATGATCTCCACCTTTTCAACGTGCTCGCGGTTCCAGACAGGCTCCAGGAAATTGTTGGCGAAACGCAGGCCCAGGATGTTCAGCACGGTGGCTTTGCCCAGGAAATGGTCCACGCGGTGGATGTGGTCCTCGGGAACCAGTGCCGCAAGCGTCCCGTTCAGCGCACGTGCGGATGCCTCGCTGGAACCAAAGGGCTTTTCCATCACCAGCCGCGTTCCGGCGGGTACCTGTTCGGGCCGCAGCGCTTCGCAGGCGAGCTGGCTCACACGGGGTGGGAGGGCAAAGTAGACCGCTGTGGGCCCGTCCAGGCCCGCCAGCAAAGCGGCCAGAGCCCCGTCCGCCGTCACATCAAGCTGGTGGTATTCCGTCGCCTTCGCCAGCGCTTTGAGTGCCTTTTTCCCGGCCGCGTCCGCGGTCTCCGCGGCAGCGGCGAAGGCGTCCTGGACCCGGGCCCGCCACTTTTCGGCGGGCCAGTCGTCCGAGCCGGCGCCCACCAGCCTGAGCCCCTCGGCGCGGCCTTTGGCCACCAGCCGGGCAAGACCGGGCAGCAGCAGCCGTCCGGTCAGATCCCCGGAGGCACCCAGGATGAGCAGCGTTTTTACACTCGTTTGGCTCGTCACCTACGACAGCATGCCATCTTGCAGGCCCGTCTTGGTACCCTAGATAGTCGAGTCCCACCTGTAACTCCACTGAAAGAAGTGCGCGGCGCGTGTTCAATTCACTCTCTGACCGGTTGACAGCAACCTTCAAGAATCTCCGTGGCAAGGGCCGCCTCACGGAGGCCGACGTCGATGCCACCGTCCGGGAGATCCGCCGCGCCCTCCTGGATGCCGATGTCGCCGTTCCCGTGGTGCGCGAATTCACGGCCCGCGTGCGTGAGCGCGCCCTCGGGGCCGAGGTGTCCGGGGCGCTGAACCCCAGCCAGCAGATCGTGAAGATCGTCAACGAGGAACTGGTTGAGATTCTCGGCGGTGAGACCCGCCGCATCCGGATGGCCAAGACCGGCCCCACCATCATCATGCTTGCCGGCCTTCAGGGTGCCGGTAAAACCACGCTCGCGGGAAAACTCGCCAAGTGGCTGAAGTCCCAGGGCCACAGCCCCATCCTGGTGGCGTGCGACCTCCAGCGTCCCAACGCCGTCACCCAGCTCCAGGTGGTCGGCAAGCGCGCCGGCGTTCCCGTCTTTGCCCCGCACCCGGGCGCAACCTCCGAACTGGAGCACCCGGCCGGTGACCCTGTCGCCGTCGCACGCGCCGGCGTCGAGGAAGCGCGCCAGAAGCTGCACGACTTTGTCATCGTGGACACTGCCGGACGCCTCGGTGTTGACACAGAGATGATGGAGCAGGCGCGCCAGATCCGCCGCGCCATCGTTCCCAACGAAGTGCTCTTCGTCATTGACGCCATGATCGGCCAGGACGCCGTCAATACGGCCATGGCCTTTGATGAGGGCGTCAACTTCACCGGTGTCGTCCTGTCAAAGCTCGACGGCGACGCCCGCGGCGGTGCCGCGCTTTCAGTCGCGTCGGTCACCGGGAAGCCCGTTATGTTCGCGTCCACGGGTGAAGGTGTTGACGATTTTGAGCTTTTCCACCCTGACCGGATGGCCTCACGCATCCTGGACATGGGCGACGTCCTGACGCTGATTGAGCAGGCGGAAAAGAACTGGGACAAGGACGAAGCTGCCCGGATGGCGAAGAAGTTCGCCGACCAGGAAGACTTCACCCTCGACGACTTCCTTTCCCAGATGCAGCAGATCCGCAACATGGGCTCCATGAAGAAGATGCTCATGATGATGCCGGGGGCCCAGAACATCCGCCAGCAGCTTGAACAGTTCGACGAGCGCGAGATCGACCGTGTCGAGGCCATCGTCCGTTCCATGACGCCGCACGAACGGGTAGCCCCGAAGATCATCAACGGCTCCCGCCGGGCGCGCATCGCGCGCGGTTCGGGCGTGCACGTCTCGGAGGTCAACGGCCTGCTGGAGCGTTTTGCGCAGGCCCAGAAGATGATGAAAAAGATGGCCCAGGGCGGCGGCATGCCCGGAATGCCGGGGATGCCCGGCATGGGCGGTCCCGGCGGGGCGCGCAAGGGCGGAAAGAACGCACCGAAGAAGAAGGCCCGTTCCGGCAACCCTGCCAAGGCGGCGCAGGAGCTCAAGGACGCCGAGGCGCGAAGGGCGGGGGCCGCGAAGGCGCTTCCCACCGGTGCTGCGTTCGGCCAGCAGTCCGGCGACTTCGATCCCTCGCAGCTGAACCTGCCCAAGGGTTTCGACAAGTTCCTCGGCAAGTAGCCCGGTCTTCAAAGCCCGGCATGGTGCCGGGTCGTGAGGATGTCAGTGCCGTCGAATAGGGTTGGGTCATGTTCAAGCAGAGGGTAGTGTTCGTGCACGGCGCCGGGCCCTTCGGGGCGGCGGCGTGGCCGCGTCAGCACGGAATGGCCCTGGCCTACGATGCACTGTTCCTCCGGCGGCACGGCTTCGACCCCGTCGCCGAGCCCTTGGAGTCTTCCTTTACGGAGGACACGAACATCATCCTGCGCTCGCTGGCCGATGACGGCCGCGGAGGCGCCGGCGGCCACGTTGTCGCCCATGCCCAAGGCTCCATCGCAGCCATGATGGCCGCCGTCCAGCGTCCTGACCTCGTATTCTCCCTGACCCTGGTGGAGCCGGCGTGCCTGTCGCTGACCGCTGAACTGCCTGCCACCTCAGCCCATGTTGCGCTCATGCGGCCGCTCTTTGACGTCCGGCACCAGCTGGGCGATGAAGACTTCCAGCGTGAGTTCGTACGCAGGATGTTCGCGGCGGACCTGCAGGAGCCCGCCACGCCGGAGGAAAAGCGGTCAGCACGCCGGCTCCGGCTGCAGGCGCCGCCCTGGGAAGCGCCGCTTCACATCGTTCCCGGGGTCCCCACCATGGTGGTTACCGGGGGGTGGGAACCGCTCTATGAGGAAATTGCCGGGTACCTGCGCGAGACCGGCGCCCTGCACCGCATCGCTGCGGGCGGGCACCGGCCCCAGGACTCGGCGGAAGGCGACCGCGCCATCCGGTCCTTTATCGCCGAGGCCAGCAGGTCAGCGTCAGTTCAGGCTTCCTAAGGCCGCCTCAGCGTCGGTTGCCGGTACCTGCAGTTCAGGCAGATAAACCCTGCCGCCGGACGCCATGAACTCCGCGCTCTTGGCCCGCATGCCGCTGTATGCCTCGGCGATTGCTGCCTGGGAATCGGCTGAACCGTATTCGTCCCTGATGTCCTGGCTGATCTTCATCGAACAGAACTTCGGTCCGCACATGGAGCAGAAGTGGGCTGTTTTCGCGGCCTCGGCAGGCAGGGTTTCGTCATGGAACGCCTCTGCGGTCACCGGGTCCAGGGACAGCGCGAACTGGTCGCGCCACCGGAACTCGAACCGCGCTTTGGACAGGGCATCGTCCCGCTCGTGGGCGCCGGGGTGGCCCTTGGCAAGATCCGCGGCATGGGCGGCAATCTTGTAGGTGATCACTCCGGTTTTGACGTCGTCCTTGTTGGGCAGTCCCAGATGTTCCTTCGGTGTGACATAACAGAGCATCGCAGTGCCGTAGCGGGCGATTTCGGTGGCGCCGATGGCGGAGGTGATGTGGTCATAGCCGGGAGCCACATCGGTGACCAGGGGACCGAGGGTGTAGAACGGGGCGCCCTTGCACAGTTCCTGCTGCCGCTCCACGTTCTCGCGCACCAAATGGAAAGGCACGTGTCCGGGACCCTCCACCATGACCTGGACATCGAACTCCCAGGCACGCTGGGTAAGTTCAGCCAGCGTATCCAGTTCGGCGAACTGGGCGGCGTCGTTGGCGTCCGCCGTCGCTCCCGGCCGCAGGCCGTCCCCCAGTGAGAACGCCACATCGTACTTCGCGAAGATTTCGCAGAGTTCGTCGAAATGGGTATACAGGAAGTTTTCCTGGTGGTGCGCCAGGCACCAGCCGGCCATGATGGAGCCGCCCCGGGACACGATGCCCGTGACGCGGTTGGCCGTCAGCGGAACGTAGCGGAGCAGCACGCCGGCATGGACGGTCATGTAGTCCACGCCCTGTTCGCACTGCTCGATGACGGTGTCGCGGAAAATTTCCCAGGTCAGGGCGTTGGCCTCGCCGTTGACCTTCTCGAGGGCCTGGTAGATGGGCACGGTGCCGATCGGCACAGGTGCATTGCGGAGGAGCCATTCGCGGGTGGTGTGGATGTCATCGCCGGTGGAGAGGTCCATGACGGTGTCCGCGCCCCACTGCGTGGCCCACTGGAGTTTGTCGACTTCCTCGGCGATGGAACTGGTCACCGCGGAGTTTCCGATGTTCGCGTTGATCTTCACCAGGAAAGCCTTGCCAATGATCATCGGCTCTGATTCCGGGTGGTTGATATTGGCGGGGATGATGGCACGCCCGGCAGCCACCTCGCTGCGGACCAGCTCAACGTCGCAGTTCTCCCGCAGCGCAACAAACCTCATCTCCGGAGTGATGATGCCCGCTCTGGCGTAGTGCATCTGGGTCACCGTCCTGCCTTCGACGGCGCGGCGGGGCACCGGCCGCGCTCCTTTCCACTCCGATGAAGCCGCCCCCCGGCGGACGGCCGAGCGGCCGTCGTCGAACAGGTTCCGCCCGCGGCCTGAATACGCCTCGGTGTCACCTCGCGATTCGATCCAGGAGGAGCGGAACGGTTCCAGGCCGACGACGGGATCGCTGCCGGGACCCGCCGTCCGGTAGACCTGCAATGGCGTGTTGGCTTCGCCGTTGGGGGAGGGTTCCAGGGCGATCTCGGTGACGGGGACCCGGATGCCGTTGTCCGGATCCTCAAGGTACGCCAGGGAATGGGACTTCAGTGACTCGGTGTTTTTGATTGTCCCGTGGACAGGGCTGTGCTGTGTTTCGGTGGTGCTCAAGGGATACTCACTTCCTTCGCCGGCATTACCCGGACAGGTTCAACGGTCGCAGGCAGCGTCAGCCTGATCTCAGCCCATGCGTGGGCCCCCGTGTGGTCGTAGACGAAGCTACCACAGCATGACCTTCCCGGGCTGAGCCGATGGGGATAATCAGAAAAGCAGAAGCACTTGAATTAAATTGAAGCTTCAAGTAAATTAGGTTCATAGCGGCCTTCGAACCCGAAGACCACGGGATACGGGAGTTTTCAATGACTGCAGAAGCAACCAGCCAGGATCTCCTTCCTGCCGATCTCACCATGGGCACCGTGATGCTCAAGGTGGGCGACATGAAGCTGATGACGGACTACTACCAGCGCGCCCTTGGCCTGGAGGTCGTTGCGGAGCAGGACGGCGGTGTCTACCTGGGCCGGCTGCAGCGACCCCTGGTCCACCTCGCAGCAGCCCCCTCATTGAATCTTCCCGGCAGGGGAGAAGCGGGGCTTTTCCACACCGCGCTTCTCTTCGAGACCCGCGCCGCGCTGGCCGCCACCGTGGCAACCACCGCCCAGTACGAACCCCGGTCCTTCACCGGCAGCGCCGATCACCTCGTCAGTGAGGCTTTCTACTTCAATGACCCTGAGGGCAACGGCATCGAACTCTACTGGGACCGGCCCCGGGAAAACTGGTCCTGGGAAGGCACCGACGTGGTCATGGACAGCCTTGCGCTGCCGCCGCAGCGCTATCTTGAGCAGCACCTGACCGAGGAATCCCTGGAAGGCCGGCACGGGGCCGGTGCCGGCGTCGGCCACATCCACCTCCAGGTGGGCGATGTCCACTCCGCCCAGAAGTTCTACGTGGACACCCTGGGCTTCGAAAAGACCGCGGGCTGGCACGGGCAGGCGCTGTTTGTCTCAGCCGGCAGGTACCACCACCACATGGCCATGAACGTCTGGAACAGCCGCGGCGCGGGGCCGCGCAAGGACACCCTGGGCCTGGGCGAGGTGCTCATCGAAGTCCCTTCGGGTGACGACGTCGGGGCGCTCGCCGAACGGTTGAAAGCAGCCGGGGTGGCCTCGCGCAACACAGGAGCCGAACTGCGCTTCGAGGACCCGTGGCGTAACAGCATCCGGGTCGCCGTCCGCTGAACTCCGCGCAGGCCAGGGGTGCGGCCCGCCATGTACTAGGCTGATTCCGAACGGCCCGGGCGGCACTTAAAGCTGCCCGACAGTGCCGCACCGTCGACGGAATGAGGGCTGTTCCCATGGGCTTCACAGAAATCTTTGTAGCTACCCACGACGCCGCGCTGAAGCGCGCCGGGGTCCTTGATGCCGGAGGCTCGCCGGAAGGTCCGGCCGTGCGCATTCCAGGGGTCAGTGACTTCGAGATAGAGCAGCTGGGCGACCTCGCCGGAGCGGCGGTCCACGCCGGCGGTGAAGGCTATGAACTTGCCATGGTTGATGTTTCCAGTGACTCCCTCCTCGGCGTACCGCCGGCCATGGTGCGGGCGCTCGCGGACCTGCTCACCTACGAAACCGAGGGCGAAGGCAATGTCCTTGAAGACGTCGCAGAAGAGTGGGCGGCCCAGGACGACATGCCCTTTGGCGCGGCGGATGCCCGCAAATATGTACAGCAGCTCGCTGAGCTTGCCGCCTCCATCGATGATGCGGAGCGCAGCGGGGTGTATGTCTGGTCCTCCTAGATGGCCGGCGTATGCCTGGTCAGCACGTGTCAAGTCGAAATCCTGACGCTGATCTGGCACAATAAACAGGTACTCGATCTGCGTGGCCCCTCTCTCCGCGTCCGGATCCTGTCCTTCGAACCCTCAAGTATGGCCCGCCCCACGGGTGCAGAACGTCGGTTCACCCCCTTTCTGAAACAGGAGTGACCACAAAAGTGGCCGTAAAGATTCGCCTTAAGCGCTTTGGCAAAATGCGCGCACCGTACTACCGCATCGTCGTCATGGACGCACGCTCCAAGCGTGACGGCCGTGCCATCGAAGAAATCGGCAAGTACCACCCCACCGAAGAGCCCTCATACATCGAGGTCGACACGGACCGTGCCCAGTACTGGCTCGGCGTTGGCGCACAGCCGTCCGAGCAGGTTGCCGCGATCCTCAAGATCACCGGTGACTGGCAGAAGTTCAAGGGCCTCCCGGGCCAGGAAGGCACCCTGAAGACGAAGGCTCCCAAGGCTGCCTTCGTTACCCCGGAAAAGGGTTCCGTGATCATCCCGGAAGCCATCACCAAGAAGGCAAAGCAGTCTGACGCAGCCGAGGCCCCGGCCGAGGCAGAGACCACCGAGGCTGAGTAGATTGCTGGCAGAGGCGCTCGAACACCTGGTTCGGGGAATCGTTGATTCGCCGGAAGATGTCAAGGTCAGCTCGAAGAACAACCGCCGCGGGGACACCCTCGAGGTCCGTGTTCATCAGGATGACCTGGGACGGGTGATCGGCCGCCAGGGCCGCACCGCACGGGCACTGCGCACCGTTGTGGCGGCACTGGCAGACGGCGAGCCGGTAAGGGTCGACGTCGTCGACACCGACCGCCGCCGCTAAGCGCCCGGCAATATCAGTTTTTTGCTCCGGCCCTTCCACCAGTAACGGTGGAGGGGCCGGAGTGCTTTCACTACAAACACCGTGGGTAACCCACAACCGGACAGGGGAACAGATGCAGCTTCAGGTCGCACGAATCGGCAAACCGCATGGAATCCGTGGGGAAGTGACGGTCCAGGTGCTGACGGACGCCCCGGAAGACCGGTTTGTTCCCGGCACGGAGTTCGTGGTGGAACCCGCGTCGGCCGGACCGCTGACTGTTGAGAGTGCACGCTGGAACAAAGACATCCTCCTGCTTGGATTCGCCGGCATTGAAAACCGCAACCAGGCGGAGACGCTGCGCGGAGCCAAGCTGTTCATCGAGACTGAAGAGCTGGATGAGGACGACGACGAGGGCTGGTACGAGCACGAGCTTGTGGGACTCGAGGCGCGGGTCGGGTCACAGGTTGTCGGCAAGGTCGCGGCCCTGCACACCATGCCCGTCCAGGATCTGCTGGTGATCGAAGGCGCGGACGGCAAGGAAATCCTCGTCCCGTTCGTGGAACAGATCGTTCCGGAAGTCGACGTGGCCGGCGGATTTATCCTGCTGACACCCCCGGACGGACTGTTTGACATCAACTCCGAGGACGCCGGTACAGGCGAACCGGAGGAGAACGCGTAGATGAGAATCGACGTCGTCAGTATTTTCCCCGAATACCTGGCGCCCCTGGAGCTGTCCCTCATCGGCAAGGCCCGCCAGGACGGGCTGCTGGACCTGCACGTCCATGACCTCCGCCACTTCACCACCGACAAACACCGCACTGTCGATGACACGCCCTACGGCGGCGGGGCCGGCATGGTGATGAAGGCAGAGCCCTGGGCCCAGGCGCTGGAAGCCGTGGCTGAAGCCAGCGCGGGCAAGGCAGCAAAGCCGGTGCTGATCGTGCCGTCGCCCGCGGGCGAGCGGTTCACCCAGGCGCTGGCACATGAACTGGCCGAAGAGGACCAGCTCGTTTTCGCCTGCGGACGCTACGAGGGCATCGACGAGCGTGTCATTGAATGGGCGGAAGAGCACTTCACGGTGCGGCCCATGAGCCTTGGCGACTATGTGCTGAACGGCGGCGAAGTGGCTGTCCTGGCCATGGTGGAAGCCATCGGCCGGCTGCTGCCCGGAGTGGTGGGGAACCCGGAATCGCTGGTGGAGGAATCCCATTCAGACGGTCTGCTGGAATACCCGGTCTACACCAAACCCTCAAGCTGGCGTGAGCGGGAGGTGCCCGCGGTGCTGCTGAGCGGCAACCACGGCAAGATTGCCCAGTGGCGCCGCCACGAGCAGTACCGGCGGACGGCCCAGCGCCGCCCTGACTTACTCGAAAAGTTCGACGCCGGGAAGCTGCCTCGTGCCGACCGGACCGCGCTGGCGGAGCTGGGGTACGACGTCGTCGACGGTCACCTCCGCGCCCGGGGAGGGTCCGGGACCGACGAGGACGCGGGAACCGGCCCCGCTGCCTGAAGCGTGCCTCAGCCTGAACCGGCGCGATTACCGGAGGCGGCGATTGGCTGTAGGCGTGCGATTGTGGCAAAATTAGTCCTTGTGTCTGCTGGGTCCGCACCTGCTACAGGGGGAGCGCAACCAACAGCTGGACAACCCGGTACTTTCAATCAGTGAAGGAACCGGACCCACTTAACTTTCGGCGGTAATTTCCGGTACATCCGGGCTTGCCCGCCGTGACCCAAAGTGAATGACCTGTGGCGTTCACCAGGAGTGCAATTATGCATATTCTCGATTCAGTAGATGCAGCCTCGCTGCGCACCGATGTTCCCGAGTTCCGCGCGGGTGACACCCTCAAGGTTCACGTGAACATCATCGAAGGCAAGAACTCCCGTGTCCAGGTCTTCCAGGGCTTCGTCCTGGGCCGCCACGGCGATGGCCTCCGCGAAACCTTCACGGTCCGCAAGGTCTCCTTCGGCGTCGGCGTGGAGCGTACGTTCCCGGTTCACTCCCCGATCATTGAAAAGATCGAGGTCGTTTCCAAGGGTGACGTGCGCCGCGCCAAGCTTTACTACATGCGCGAACTGCGCGGCAAGGCTGCCAAGATCAAGGAAAAGCGCGACTTCCACACCGCCAAGTAGGTCTTACCGGACCTACAAAGCAGGCCCCAGCCGTACCAGGCCAGCGCCATTTTCGTAACAGCGCCCCAGGAATATGGATCATGGACCAGACAAAACGCCAGCCCCGAAAAACGGGCTGGCGTTTTGCGTTGCTCGTACTTCTGCTGGCCGTGGCTGTCAGCGGGCTGGTGCGTTCGCTTTGGCTGGATGTCTACTTCATTCCGTCAGGGTCCATGGAACCGGCGTTTGAACGCGGCGACCGTATTCTCGTTTCCAGAACCGACTTCAACGCCGACCCCATCCGCCGTGGCGACATCGTGGTCTTTGACGGCAGGGGTTCATTCGCGCCCCTCAACAGCGGCCGTGGGCCCGTGCTCGATGCCCTTGGCGAAACGGGCCAATGGCTCGGACTGGCCGGCAGCGACACCACGTACGTCAAGCGTGTCATCGGCCTTCCGGGGGATACCGTGGTCTGCTGCGACGCCGACGGCAAGATCACAGTGAACGGAAAAGCGCTTGACGAGCCGTACCTGTTCAAAGGGGACGAGCCAAGCACCCAGACCTTCAGCGCGGTGGTGCCGGCCGGCCGGCTTTGGCTCCTGGGCGACCACCGCTCAGAGTCGGCTGATTCCCGGAGCCTGCTTGGTGCACCGGGCGGGGGCATGGTCCCGTTGGAGAGGGTGATCGGCAGGCCGGTCCGGATCATCTGGCCACTTGATAGATTTGCTGAGATACCACGGCCGGCAGCGGCAGGCCTAATGACAGAGGACGTACAGTAGATGCCCGAGAATCACGCCCGGATACCAGAGCCGCCCCGTGACGGTGCGCCCGGTACCTCCGGGGAAGGTACTTCCACCGAGGCTGACGCCGGTCCGGCAGCGCCCGCACCGGGAAGGCGTTCCTCGTCGCCCAAGGCCGTGCCCGCTGCACCAAGCCAGCTCTTCGTCTGGCTGAAGGAAATCGCAACAGTCGTGGTGATTGCCGTGGTGCTCTCCTTCCTCATCAAGACTTTCCTCTTCCGGGCCTTCTATATTCCCTCGGAGTCGATGGTTAACACCCTGGACGTCAACGACCGCATCTTCGTCAACCTCCTCGTGCCCGAGCCGTTCGCGCTCTCGCGGGGTGACGTGGTGGTCTTCCGGGACACCCAGGGCTGGCTGAACACCGCGCCGGAGAAAGAAAACGGACCGTTCACGTGGGTGCAGGACGGCCTCACCTTCGTGGGCCTGCTGCCGGATAACTCCGAACAGCACCTCGTCAAGCGGGCCATAGGGCTCCCCGGTGACCACGTGATCTGCTGCGGCGCCGACGGTAAACTCTCCATTAACGGCACTCCGATCGATGAGAGCTACATCAACGTTGACGAAGAACCGCAGATGCGTGCCTTCGACGTCGTCGTTCCTGAAGGGAAGATCTGGGTCATGGGCGATAACCGCAACCATTCCGCTGATTCCCGCTCCCATCTGGATTCGAACGGCGGATTCGTTGACCTGAAGGATGTGGAGGGCAAGGCGGCCGTCATTGCCTGGCCGCTGAACCGGATCAAGGTCCTGGACAACTACCCTGCCGTGTTCCGGAACGTGCCTGCGGGGGGATAGCTTTGTCCGCAATTACTCCGGACGCCGTGGCCACGGCTCCAGCCCGCCAGGTATCGCCAGTCCGTTCCAAGGCGCCGACGCTCCGGCACGAGCGGACCTTCAAGGCGCAGGGTGCCCGCTATCTCGCCGGAGTCGATGAGGTGGGCCGCGGGGCCCTGGCAGGACCTGTCAGTGTAGGGATCGCCGTGGTGGACCTCCACAAGCAGAAGCCCCTGTCCGGGGTAAGGGACAGCAAGCTGCTCAGCCCAATGGAGCGGGAACGCCTGGAACCGCTGGTCAGGAGCTGGAGCGTGGCTTCGGCTGTAGGCCACGCCTCCTCCCGGGAGATTGATGCCCTGGGCCTCATCGCGGCGCTCCGGCTGGCCGGAACCCGTGCATGGCTGGAGATCCTCGCGGCAGGCGTCAGTCCGGACGTGGTTCTGCTTGATGGGAGCCACAACTGGCTCTCGCCGCCGGAACAACGTTCCCTGTTCGATGAGGCGGCCCCGGGTCCGGGCTGTGACGCCCCGGTCCACACCAAGATCAAAGCGGACATGCAGTGCCTCAGTGTCGCGGCCGCCAGTGTTATTGCCAAGGTGGAGCGCGACGGGCAAATGCGGGGACTGCACCTCGAATACCCCGATTTCGGCTGGGACCTCAACAAGGGTTACGCCACTCCGCTCCACCGCGACGCCCTCCGCGCCGCCGGGCCTACGCCATACCACCGCGTGAGCTGGAACCTTCTGGGCGGCGAACTGTTTCCTGAGGCGGGAACCTAGCGTCCTCCCCGGCCACCGCGGCGCCCGTGGCGGCCTGAATGGTGCAAGATGGAAGCATGAGTGCAGAGGATCTTGAAAACTACGAAACCGACATGGAGCTGCAGCTCTACCGTGAATATCGGGATGTCGTCGGGCTCTTCAGTTACGTTGTCGAGACCGAGCGCCGCTTCTACCTCGCGAACCACGTAGACCTCCAGGCCCGCAGCGCCGACGGCGAGGTCTACTTCGACCTGACCCTGCACGATGCGTGGGTTTGGGACGTCTACCGTTCGGCCCGCTTCGTCAAGACGGTCCGCGTACTGACGTTCAAGGACGTCAACGTTGAAGAACTCCCGCGCAACGAGGAACTTGCCTTGCCGAAGGATGTTGACCTCGGCAACTGACCGTTGTCCGCATGCCCACTCCTCCTCCACACCGCTGTTTTCCTGAGGTTACCCACATAGGCGGGTAGCTTTCCTTCCGCTGCAGTCCCGCCCCCGCAGGCTGGTTGCGGAGGTAGAAAATGAAATCGAAAGACCTGTTGGGCCGCCGCGGCGAGGAGCTGGCCGTAGGCTATCTTGAATCACTCGGCATGCTGGTGGTGGAACGCAACTGGCGCTGCACCGAAGGTGAAATAGACATTGTGGCCCTGGACGGGGACGCGTTGGTTATCGCTGAGGTGAAAACCCGGCGGTCGCTGGACTACGGGCACCCTTTCGAGGCCGTGGGGGAAGATAAACTGGCGCGGCTGCACCGGCTCGGCGCGGCGTGGTGCCGGGACCGGGAGCTGCGGATGCCGCTCCGGCGCGTGGACGTCATTGCCGTGGTGGACGACGGCGCCGGCGAACCCCTGGTGGAACACCTCAAGGGGGTGGGGTAGTTGGCTCTCGGGCGGACCTACTCCGTAGCCCTCGTGGGCCTGAACGGGTACATCGTCGAAGTAGAGGCCGACATCGGGCAGACGCTGCCAAACTTTGTGATTCTGGGTTTGCCGGATGCAGCCCTGAACGAGGCCAAGGAGCGGATACGCTCCGCCGCCAAGAATTCAGGAATCCCTTTGAGCCGGCGGAAGATCACCGCCAACCTGATTCCGGCATCTTTGCCCAAACGTGGTTCCGGCTTTGACCTGGCCGTCACCATGGCGGTCCTGCGGGCGGCGAATGACATCAAAGCAACTGAGCGGACCGTCTTCATCGCTGAGCTGGGGCTGGACGGCCGGCTGAGGCCTGTGCGTGGCATCCTTCCCGCCGTCATGGCTGCCGTCCAGGCCGGCTACCCGGAAGTAGTGGTGGCCCACGCCAACCTGGCCGAAGCCTCGCTGGTCCCGGGAGCGAATGTCAGGGGCTACCGGACACTCGCCAGGCTTGCTCTCGATTTCGGTGCTGACCCGCAGGAGCTCGCCCTGGACTTCGAGCCGGAAGACGAGGCCGGCCCGGGTGACGCTTCGAACGCTGCCTTGGCCGTGCCCGATATGGCCGACGTTTCCGGCCAGGGCGAAGCACGGCGGGCGCTGGAAGTAGCCGCCGCCGGTGCCCACCATCTTCTGCTTACGGGTCCGCCGGGGGCGGGAAAGACCATGCTTGCGGAGCGGTTGCCCGGGCTCCTTCCGGACCTGGCCGACAACGAAGCCATGGAAGTCACCGCGATCCATTCCCTCTGCGGCCTTCCTTCCTCTGCCGTTCAGCTCCTGCGGCGTCCGCCCTTTGAAAATCCGCACCACTCGGCAACCGCCGCTGCCATCATCGGCGGTGGTTCGGGGCTTCCCCGCCCGGGTGCCGCTTCCCGGGCCCACCGCGGGGTCCTGTTCCTTGACGAGGCACCGGAGTATGAGCGGCGTGTCCTGGATGCCCTTCGTCAGCCGCTGGAAAGCGGAGAACTCGTCATTCACCGTTCCGCGGGAACGGCCGCCTATCCTGCACGGTTCCAACTGGTGCTTGCCGCCAACCCGTGTCCGTGCGGCAAAGCCTCGGGCAAAGGCCTCGACTGCACCTGCACGCCCATGATGCGGCGCCGCTACGTGGCCAGGATGTCCGGGCCGCTGCTGGACCGCGTGGACATCCAGTTGCAGGTGGAGCGCGTTTCCCTGGCCGACTTCGGTCAGGCCGGAGAGGAGGAGGATACCGCCACAGTGGCCAAGCGTGTGGCCGCAGCAAGAAGCCGACAGGCTGACCGGCTTCGTCCCTTGGGCCTGGAGACGAACTCCCAGGTTCCCGGCCGGATTCTGCGCGGTGACCTCCGGCTGCCCGCAACGGCAACCCGGATCCTGGACCACTCACTGGAACGGGGAGTACTGACGGCCAGAGGCTACGATCGCGTTCTCCGGTTGGCCTGGACCCTGGCCGATCTGTCCCACCGCGACATGCCCGATACAAACGACATTGGCCAGGCCCTGGGCCTCCGGCAGGCTGCCTCGGCAGCGGCGTGAAGGAAGAAGCAGATGGAAAACGAACGCATTGCCCGGGCCGCACTCTCACGGCTGATGGAACCCCAGGACGCCGCGGGACTTGCGCTCGTGCAGGCCGCCGGCGCCCAGGACGCGCTGAGGATTGCCACGGGCCGGCTGCCCGGCGGCCCGGCGCTTGAGAAGGAAATCACGGGCCTGCTTGCGGACAACGGCGCCGGCACAGCGTGGAGCGGTCTTGCGGATGCGCTGAAACGGTGGGCGCCGCGGATTCCCGATTTAGCCCCTGAACGGGACCTGGCGACCATGGCCCGGCTCGGTGGCAGGCTGATTGTGCCGTCGGACGATCTCTGGCCTGCCCAGCTTAATGACCTCGGCATTCACGAGCCCATCTGTCTGTGGTGGCGCGGCCTCGAACAGGAACTTCCCGGCGTGGACAAGTGCGTGGCGCTTGTCGGGTCACGCGACAGCACCAGCTACGGCGCCTCCGTCACGGGCGACCTCGCGTATTCACTGGCGCAGCGGGGCTTCACTGTGGTCTCCGGCGGCGCGTACGGCATCGACGCCCACGCCCACCGGGCGGCATTGGCCGGAGGATCAGGGGCGATACCCACCATCGCGGTCATGGCGGGCGGTGTCGACAGGTTTTACCCGTCCGGAAACGAGGACCTCCTGCGGGCTGTCTGCAACCAGGGGGCCGTGATCGCCGAAGTCCCGCCGGGGTCTGCCCCCACCCGCTACCGCTTCCTCCAGCGGAACAGGCTCATCGCGGCGCTGGCTGCCGTCACGGTGGTAGTGGAGGCCCGGTGGCGCTCCGGGGCGCTGAACTCGGCGCACCACGCGGAGAGTCTTGGCCGGGCGGTCGGGGCTGTTCCCGGTTCCGTGCACAGTGCCAACTCCGCGGGTTGCCATCGCCTGCTACGCGATGGGGGAGCCGTCTGCGTGACCGATGCGGCCGAAATCGCCGAGCTTGCCTCGCCAAGCGGGGAGGGGCTCGCGGAGCCGAAAACCGGGCGTGCGGCGGACCACGACGGACTGACCCTGGAAGACCTGATCCTTCTGGATGCACTGCCATTGAGATCCACGACGTCCGTGGAGAAACTCTGCGCAGTTGCCGGCCTCAGCGCCGACTCGGTCCGGGCGGGATTGGGCAGGCTGGGCCTGCTGGGACTGGCGGTCTCGGAACGGGGCGGGTGGAAACGAGCCAAGGATTCCGCCTAGTTTGCTGTGTCCGGGACTGTGTGCGGGTTGAATTCTGGGACAGTGGAACAGTGGAGAACCAGGAACTGCCCCCGGCGTTTGACCAGGCACTGGCCGGTTTCGGCAGGTACCTTACAGCGGAGCGTGCCAGGTCCGGGCACACACTCCGCGCCTACCTCTCCGACGTGCGCAGCCTGCTCGGCTACGCCGCCTCCGAGGGCCTCACGGACCTGCCTGGTCTGGAGCTGGGGACGTTCCGGCGCTGGCTGGGAGAGCAAAGCCAGGCCGGAATCTCCCGGTCCACGCTGGCCCGGCGATCGGCGACCGCGAGGTCCTTCACCACCTGGGCCATGCGGGAGGAACTCATTGGGACTGACCCAGCGCTGCGGCTGAAGGCACCAAAAGCCGAAAAATCCCTGCCGGGGGTGCTGCAGTCCGGACAGCTCCTCCGGCTGCTCAACAGCCTGGAGGAGGCCGCTTCCGGGGGAGCACCGCTCCCTGTGCGCAACCGGGCGATGGTCGAACTCCTGTACGCCAGCGGCCTGCGCGTGGGGGAGCTGGCAGGACTGGACGTCGACGACCTCAACCCCGACCGCCGTACCCTGCGGGTGATCGGCAAAGGCAACAAGGAGCGGACCGTGCCCTACGGCGTCCCGGCGGCTCTCGCGGTAGACGACTGGCTCCGCCGGGGCCGGCCGGTCCTGGCGAAGGACCACAGCGGCCCCGCGCTTTTCCTCGGCTCCAGAGGCAACCGCGTGGACCAACGCCAGGTCAGGGCCGTCGTCAAGGACCTCTTCGAAGCCTTGGGCGACACGTCCGCAACCGGACCCCACGCCCTGAGGCATTCCGCGGCAACCCATCTGCTCGATGGCGGGGCCGATCTTCGCGCAGTCCAGGAAATCCTTGGCCACAGCAGCCTGGCCACCACCCAGATCTATACGCACGTGTCGGTGGAGAGGCTCCGACAGAGTTACCAGCAGGCCCATCCCAGGGCCTGATGGCACGGACCGGCATCCCGGAGGGACGCCGGAGACACCGCCTGCCGCCCGTGACGAATCGCACTGGCGTAATTACGCGGGGTACGGCACAATAAGAGTCAGGTCCGGCAACTTTCAAGTCCCGCTTGAAGCTCATTGGCTTCAGGTGTGACGGCAGGTGCCGGACACAGTTTAATAATCAGGCAGGAAAAACCGCCGCTGGAGGGTACAGCGCAGGGCAGTTTCATCCAGGCAGAGGTCGTTGGGGAAGACGTACCTACAGCTATGGAGGATGGAATGTCTGTTGCAATGACCCGTGGTGTGCTGTTTGTTCACTCAGCCCCTACTGCACTGTGCCCGCACGTTGAGTGGGCCATCGGATCCGTCGTGGATAAGCGGACGGATCTGGAGTGGACCCCTCAGCCTGCCGCGCCCGGAATGTTCCGGGCTGAGCTCTCCTGGACGGGAACGCCCGGCACCGGAGCGCTGCTGGCGTCGTCACTTCGCGGCTGGGCGCACCTGCGCTACGAAGTCACCGAAGAACCGAGCCAGGGCGTTGACGGCGGCCGTTGGTCGCACACCCCGGAGCTTGGCATCTTCCATGCCACCACGGATGTGCACGGCAACATCATGGTCTCAGAGGACCGGATCCGGTATGCCTACGAGACCGGTGCCGGCGATCCCTCCGCCGTGTACCACGAACTTTCGCTGGCCCTCGGTGAGGCCTGGGACGAGGAGCTCGAACCCTTCCGCCACGCTGCGGAAGGCGCCCCGGTACGCTGGCTCCACCAGGTGGGCTGACCGCCGTCGGAGGCGCACCGCCGCCGATGGCCGGGTACCTCACCAGTAGCTGACCCCCATAGCAAGGCGCACAAAAGCCATTGCGAGGCGCCAAAAAGCAAAGAGGAGCGGGCCCCGCCAACGCGGGGCCCGCTCCTGTTGTGTTCCGGGCTGCTGTCAGACCGTGCTGTCAGACGCTGCGGACAGCGATGACGGCATTGTGGCCGCCGAAGCCGAAGGAGTTGCTCAGTGCCACGATCTGGCCTTTCGGCAGATCCCGGGCAGAAGTAACAACGTCCAGCGGGATCTCGGGGTCCTGGTTTTCGAGGTTGATCGTCACCGGTGCCTTGCGTTCGTAGACTGCCAGGACCGTGAGGACCGCCTCCACCGCGCCGGACGCACCCAGCAGGTGTCCCATCTGCGATTTGGTAGCCGAAACCGCAACGCTGTCGAGGTGGTTGCCGAGGGCTGCACGAAGCGCTGTGTACTCAGGCTTGTCACCCACCGGTGTGGACGTGGCGTGGGCGTTGACGTGGACAACGTCGTCGGCCTGGATCCGGCCGTCGAACATGGCTGCCTTCAGCGCGCGGGTGGCGCCAAGTCCCTGCGGGTCCGGGGCGGTGATGTGGTAGGCGTCCGCTGTCACGGAGGTGCCTGCCAGCTCGCCGTAAATGCGGGCGCCACGGGCCAGGGCGTGCTCCTCGGCTTCGAGGACCAGGGCTCCGGCGCCTTCGCCCATGACAAAGCCGTCGCGGCCCAGGTCGTAAGGGCGCGAGGCGCCCTGGGGATCGTCGTTGCGCCGGGACAGCGCCTGCATCGAGGCGAACGCGGCCAGGGGCATCGGGTGGATGGCTGCTTCGGCCCCGCCGCACATGACAACGTCGGCTTTGCCGGAGCGGATCAGGTCCAGGCCCAGGTGCAGGGCCTCGGTTCCGGAAGCGCAGGCAGAGACAGGGGTGTGGGCGCCGGCACGGGCACCGAGGTCAAGGCTGACGGCGGCAGCGACGCCGTTGGGCATCAGCATGGGGACCGTCATGGGGAGGACGCGGCGGGGCCCCTTTTCCTTCAGGGTGTCCCATGCGTCGAGCAGGGTCCAAACACCGCCGATGCCGGTAGCGAAGGCCACGGCGAGACGGTCGGGGTCGATCTCGGTGATACCGGAGTCGGCCCAGGCTTCGCGGGAGGCGATCACACCGAACTGGGTAGATGGATCCATGCGCTTGGCCTCGACGCGGCTCAGGACCTCCAGGGCCGGCGTGGAGCAGCGGGCGGCAAAGTGGACCGGAAGCTCGTACTTGGCTACCCAGTCGTCTTCGAGGGTGCGGGCACCGGAGACCCCCTTCAGGGCGTTGCTCCACATAGTGGGCACGTCGCCGCCGATGGGCGTGGTGGCACCCAGACCGGTAATGACTACTTTGCGTGTCATTGGATCACTCTCTGTCGGTGGGCAGGCCATATCCGGAAGTCTCACCGGGGTCCCGCGGGTGGGCAGTTGGCTGCCAGGAAATATGAGGGGGACTGCCGGCCCGGCCTGGGCACGGACCGGCAGTCCAGTCAGCCGTAAGTGGCTGGAGCCTGGCTAGGCCTGGGCGCCTGCGATAAAGCTGACGGCGTCGCCAACGGTCTTGAGGTTCTTGACCTCTTCGTCCGGGATGCGGACGCCGAACTTCTCTTCGGCGTTGACAACGATGGTCATCATGGAGATGGAGTCGATGTCCAGGTCCTCGGTGAAGGACTTGTCCGGCTCAACGGCCTCGGGGGCCAGGCCGGTCTCTTCGTTCACGATTTCGGCCAAACCGGCCAGGATCTCTTCGTTGCTAGCCATTGATGGCTCCTTTTCTTGTTATTGCCGGCGGGTGGTGCCGGAAACGGTGCAGCCCGCGGGTGCGGCCTGTGTGGGACTTTCTTAAGGAAGAACGATTACCTGGGCACCGAAGACCAGCCCGGCGCCGAAGCCGATCTGGAGTGCGAGGCCGCCGCTGAGCTCAGGGTGTTCCTGGAGCAGCCGGTGGGTGGCCAGGGGGATGGAGGCGGCCGAGGTATTGCCGGCCTCCGCGATGTCCCGGGCCACGATGACGGACTCGGGAAGCTTGAGTTTCTTGACCATCTCGTCGATGATCCGCATGTTGGCCTGGTGCGGAATGAAGGCGGCGAGGTCTTCAGCCTTGACACCGGCGGCCTCCAGGGCCTGCTGTGCCATCTTCGCCATTTCCCAGACTGCCCAGCGGAAGACGGTCTGCCCGTCCTGGCGAAGGGTGGGGTAGAGCTCCTGTGCCTCTTCGAGCAGGGCAAAGTCGCCGGACTCGTCCGACTGGCGGGCCGCGAGGCTCAGGTCACGGACATCGAGCAGGGAGCGGGTCATGCCGATGGCATCCCACTTGCTTCCGTCCGAACCCCAGACGGAGGGTCCGATGCCCGGGGTGTCCGACGGGCCGATGACCACTGCGCCGGCACCGTCGCCCAGCAGGAAGGAAATGGTCCGTTCCCTGTTGTCGATGACGTCGGAGAGCTTCTCCGCGCCGACGACCAGGACGTAGTCGGCGGTTCCGGCGCGGACCAAGGCGTCGGCCTGGGCGATCCCGTAGCAGTAGCCGGCGCAGGCAGCCGATATGTCGAAGGCGGGTGCCGGTGTTGCGCCAATGCGGTCAGCCAGTGCTGCAGCGGCCGACGGCGTGGCATAGGGGTGGGTGACGGTCGAAACGATGACCGCCCCCAGCTGTGAGGCTTCGATGCCGGCCTTCTGCAGGGCCTCCCGGGCAGCGCCCTCGGCCATATCCACGACGCTGACGTCGGCGGGGGCACGGTGGCGGGTGATGATGCCGGTCCGCTGGCGGATCCACTCGTCTGAGGAATCGATCCACTGGCAGACATCTTCGTTGGTGACAATGACATCGGGCCGGAATGCGCCCAGGCCAAGGATGCGGCTGTTCGCATGGACGGGAAGCTGGTTCAGCGTGGGAACGCTCATGCGTTTCCCTCCAATTCTGCGAAGAGTGCCAGTGCGGCTGTGAGGTCATCCGGGGTTTTGACGGCAACGGTTTTGACACCGGGCATGCCGCGCTTGGCGAGTCCGGCCAGCGTTCCGGCGGGGGCCAGCTCGATGACACCCGTGACACCGCGCTGGACCAGTGTTTCCATGCAAAGGTCCCATCGGACAGGCCGGGAGACCTGGGCAATGAGGCTGTCGACGGCGGCCCCGCCGTCGATGACTTCCTGGCCGTCGAAGTTCGACAGCAACGGAACCAGCGGCTTCTGCGGCTTGAGTTGCGGTTTCAGGGCTTCGAGGGCGCTCACGGCAGGGGACATATGCGAGGTGTGGAAGGCTCCGGCCACCTTGAGCGGAATGACCCTGGCCTTGGCCGGCGGGTTGTCCGCGAGTGCCTTGAGCTGTTCGAAGGTTCCCGCAGCCACGGTCTGGCCGGCGCCGTTGACGTTGGCCGGGGTAGCGCCGGAGGCTTCGATGGCTGCCAGGACCTCTGCCGGGTCTCCACCCACCACTGCACTCATACCGGTGGGCGTCACAGCGGCGGCAGCCGCCATGCTGTTGGCGCGCTCACGGACGAACGTCATGGCTTCCTGCTCGGTGAGTACCCCGGCCAGGGCCGATGCGGTGATCTCACCGACGGAATGTCCGGCGAGGATCACGGGGAGCGTGGCGAGCTCGACGTCGAACAGGGACTTCGCGGCAACCAGGCCGGCAGCAACAATCAGGGGCTGCGCAACGGCCGTGTCCTTGATGGTTTCCTCGTCCGAGGTGGTCCCGTGAGCCGTCAGGTCGATGCCTGCGATCTCGCTGAGGGAGGCCAGTTGGCCTGCTACCGAAGGCAGTTCCAGCCAAGGGGCCAGAAAACCGGGGGTCTGTGAGCCCTGTCCAGGGCAGACTATTGCAAGCACGTATCCAGCTTTCCAAATTACTGTGTCATCAAGCGGTGTTTGTCTGCACCAAGCTCAAGAGGTCAGATTGTAGGAAGTCTACAACGACTCAGGGCTGGTTCCGCGCAGGATGACGTTCGGCCGGCGCTTTTGGCGGTGCCGAAAGCCGCCCGACCACCAGCGCCGCCTGCAGCACAAACGCCTCACGGGGGAGGAGTGGATCCCAGCCCGTGACGTCGCAGACTCTCTTGAGCCGGTACCTCACCGTGTTGGCGTGCACAAACAGTTCCCGGGCTGTCGCCTCGAGGGAATGGCCCAGTTCAAGGTAGGTCCCCAGTGTCTCCACCAGCCCGTTGGAGGCGGCCACGAGAGGCCGGTAGATGTTCTTGACCAGCGACCGGCGCGCCGCTTCGTCGCCGGAGATGACGCGTTCGGGCAGCAGGTCGTCGGCTGCCACGGGGCGCGGGGCTGAGGGCCAGGCCCGTGCGGCGGTGAGACCGGCGAAAGCCGACTGGGCCGATCCGCTGGCCTCCAGCAATGAACCTGCCTCCGGGCCATAGACAACGGGGCCCGGCGCGAACATTTCGCTGAGCTTCAGGTAGGCGGTCTCCCTGTCCTTGACGCCGCCCAGAATCAGGATGAGACGGTCACCCTGGATGCCCACCAGCGCGTCCTCGGCGTAGCGGCTGGCCAACCGACGCAGTTCGCTGACGTAACTGGCGCTGGGTTCCGACGGCGAGTTCCCCACCATCACCGTGAATTTCTCCTGGGCTTTCCAGCCCAGCGCTGCGATCCGGGAACGCAGGGCGTCGGTGTTTTCACCGCGCAGGATGGCATCCACGATCAGCGCCTCAAGCCGGGTATCCCAGGATCCGCGGGATTCAGCCGCGCGCGCGTACACATCGGCCGCGGCGAAGGCGACTTCACGCGAGTACCGGAGGACGGCCTCCCGGAGCGAGGGCTGGTCCGCTTCTGGGGCGATGACCGGTACCTGGTCCTCCACCACTTCGACCACGATCCGGATGAGCTGGAGCGCCTTTTGCAGGCTGATGGAGCGGGTCAGTTCCGTCGGTGCGGTTCCGAAGACGTCGGAAAGGATCCAGGAAGGCGAACTGGGACGTTCGTACCAGGTGACGAACGCGGCTATTCCGTTCTGCGCCACCATCCCCAGGGCGGAGCGTTCGTCGGAGCTGAGGCGCGAGTACCAGGGCAGCGATTTCTCAAGCTGGCGAAGGGTGGTGGTGGACAGCTGGCCTACACTCGCCCGGAGCTTCTTCAGGGTTTCGGATTTCTCCGGCGTCATGCTGCGCGAGGGCGGCTTGCGCTTCACGGGCGCGGCGGTTGGCTCTGGCATCTTCTGAGCATACGGTGCCCGCCACACAAGCTCCATTTGTGCAAAGGCTACAACGGGCTTGGATCTGCGTCACAACCATGGTGCGGGGCAACAGCCGGGTGCCGGGCAACTGCGGTAAACGACGACGACGGCCCCCACCGTGGGTGGGGACCGTCGTTTCGCGTGGCGACTGCCGCCGTCGTGCGTTTCCGCTGACGGGCGGTCAGCGGAGGCGGATCAGGATTCGCCGCCTGCGTTGCCGGTGGAACCGGCGTTGACGTTGTGCAGGCGGTACTTCTCGATTGCCTTGGCCGGGGCCTGGGCATCCACTTCGCCGCGGCGGGCCAGCATCTCCAGGGACCGCACCACGATGGAGTGGATGTCGTTCTTGAAGAAACGCCGGGCCGCTGCGCGGGTGTCGGAGAAGCCGAAGCCGTCGGCACCCAGGGAAGCGAACTCGTTGGGCACGAACTGCCGGATCTGGTCCGGGACGGCCTTCATGTAGTCCGAGACGGCAACAACCGGACCGGTGGCACCGGCAAGCTGCTGGGTCACAAAAGGAACACGTGCAGGCTGGCCAGGGTTGAGGAAAGCCTCTTCCTCGGCGGCCATGCCGTCGCGGCGCAGCTCGTTCCAGGAGGTGACTGACCAGACATCGGCCGAGACACCCCAGTCATCCGCAAGCAGCTGCTGCGCACTGATGGCCCAGGGCACCGAGACACCCGAGGCCAGGATCTGGGTCCGGGGACCGTCGATCTTCGCCGGGGCCACCAGGTAGATGCCCTTGAGTACGCCTTCAACATCCAGCTCTTCCGGTTCGGCAGGCTGGGTGATCGGCTCGTTGTAGACCGTCAGGTAGTACATCAGGTTCCGGTCCGTGGAGTCCGGCCCGTACATGCGCTCGATGCCGTCCCGGATGATGTGGCCCATCTCGTACCCGTAGGCGGGGTCGTAGGTGACCACGGCCGGGTTGGTGGAGGCGAGCAGCGGCGAGTGGCCGTCAGCGTGCTGGAGCCCTTCGCCGGTCAGGGTGGTCCGGCCTGCGGTGGCACCGATGATGAAGCCGCGGGCCATCTGGTCACCGGCGGCCCAGAAGGCGTCGCCGGTGCGCTGGAAGCCGAACATGGAGTAGAACACGTAGACCGGGATCAGCGGCACGCCGTGGGTGGCGTATGCGGTGCCGGCGGCGGTGAAGGCCGCCACAGCGCCGGCTTCGTTGATGCCGGGGTGGATCAGCTGGCCCTGCGCCGATTCCTTGTACGCGAGCACCAGGTCGCGGTCCACGGACAGGTAGTTCTGGCCCTTGGGGTTGTAGATCTTTGCCGTGGGGAAGAACGCGTCCATGCCGAAGGTGCGGGCTTCATCCGGGATGATCGGCGCGATGTGCTTGCCGAAGTTCTTGTCCCGCATGAGGTCCTTGAGGAGCCGGACAAACGCCATGGTGGTCGCGGCCTGCTGCTTGCCGGAGCCGCGCTTGGCGACCTCATAGGTTTTGGCGTCAGGCAGGGCGATGTCCTGGTGCTTGGACCGGCGCTCCGGGACGGCGCCGCCGAGCTCGGCACGGCGTTCCATCATGTACTTGATCTCCGGCGCATCCGTGCCGGGGTGGTAGTACGGGGGCTGGTACAGGTCCTTCTCGAGCTCTTCGTCGGTGACCGGAATCCGCAGGTGGTCGCGGAACTTCTTCAGGTCGTCCAGGGTGAGCTTCTTCATCTGGTGCGTCGCGTTGCGGCCCTCGAAGTGCGGCCCGAGTCCGTAGCCCTTGACCGTCTTGGCCAGGATCACGGTGGGCTTGCCCTTGAATTCGGTGGCTGCCTTGTATGCGGCGTACACCTTTCGGTAATCGTGGCCACCGCGCTTGAGGTTCCAGATCTGGTCATCGGTGAGGTCCGCGACGAGGTCCTTGGTCTGGGGGTCCTTGCCGAAGAAATGCTCGCGGACGAACCCGCCGGACTCTGCCTTGTAGGTCTGGTAATCACCGTCAGGGGTTTCGTTCATGATCTTCACGAGCGAGCCGTCGGAGTCCTTGGTGAGCAGGTCATCCCACTCCCGGCCCCAGACAACCTTGATGACGTTCCAGCCGGCGCCGCGGAAGAACGCCTCGAGTTCCTGCATGATCTTGCCGTTGCCGCGGACCGGGCCGTCAAGGCGCTGGAGGTTGCAGTTGATGACGAAGTTCAGGTTGTCCAGGTTCTCGTTCGCTGCAAGCTGGAGCAGGCCACGGGACTCGGGCTCGTCCATCTCGCCGTCGCCCAGGAACGCCCAGACCTGCTGGTCCGAGGTGTCCTTGAGGCCGCGGTTGTGCAGGTACCGGTTGGACTGGGCCTGGTAGATCGCATTCATGGGACCGATGCCCATGGATACTGTCGGGAATTCCCAGAACTCGGGCATCAGCCGCGGGTGCGGGTAGGAGGACAGTGCGTGGCCTTCCTTGGACTTTTCCTGCCGGAACCCGTCCAGGTCCTGCTCGGAAAGCCGGCCTTCCATAAAGGCGCGGGCGTACATACCGGGGGATGCGTGGCCCTGGAAGAAGACCTGGTCACCGCCGCCGGGGTGGTCCTTGCCGCGGAAGAAGTGGTTGAAGCCCACTTCATACAGGGTGGCAGCGCCGGCATAGGTGGAGATGTGCCCGCCCACCCCGATGTTCGCCTTCTGCGCACGGTGGACCATGATCGCGGCGTTCCACCGCATGTAGGCACGGTACCTGCGCTCGTATTCCTCGTTGCCGGGGAACGGCGCTTCCTGGTCCACCGGAATGGTGTTCACGTAGTCCGTGGTGGTCACCATCGGCACGCCAACGCTTTGCGCGCCGGCGCGCTGCAGCAGGCTCCGCATGATGTATTGGGCACGTTCGGTGCCCTGTTCCCTGATCAGTGCGTCCAGGGACTCAACCCATTCAGCGGTCTCTTCCGGATCACGATCAGGCAGCTGGTTAGTTAACCCGCTGAGGATATGGGAGGTATCTTCTCCTGCAGCCACGTCCAACCTCTCTTTGCGCGCATGCATCGGCGCACTCAGGCCGGGCAGGGTAGCTGTCCGGCGCAAACGCGACGTGTGCGACGTATCGGTTACAACAGCCCGGTCATGTGCGCCGGGCAGGGTCCTAGCACGCCTATGCCTGCACCGGGTTCCAGGGTGGTCGCCCCGCAGGCATAGTTGTCACAGCCACTCTAGCTGTGACTTCCGCGCGATGCGTAGCCGCGTCCGTGGCATCGCTGTTGTATTTCGCGGTCATACTGGTTGTGTGACGAAACCCTTTGCCATGCGGGTGCCGGCACCGGATGTGACGCAGAATATGGCGGATCGCGGTGGCGCCAGCTTGAAGCGCAGGCTCAAAGGGTGTTGGCTTGGAGTAATGGAAATCACTATGCGCACTGCATGTATTAGGCATTGGAGGAACACGTGAGCGAGGCCGACGCCGCCACTTCGGTAAATGTGGCGGAAAAATTGGGTTTCAAAAACGGGGATCTGATTCAGGAGTTCGGTTACGACGACGACGTCGATTTCGACTTACGTGACGATATTGAGGACCTCACCGGGTCCGAGCTCCTTGATGAAGACGACCATGACGTCGTTGACGCCGTCATCTTTTGGTGGCGGGACGGCGACGGGGACCTTGTCGATACGCTCATGGATTCACTGACCACCCTGAGTGAGAACGGTGTTGTCTGGGTGCTGACCCCAAAGTCGGGCAGGCCGGGCTATGTGTCGCCGGCGGAAATCCAGGAAGCGGCACCCACAGCCGGGCTTCACCTCACCACCTCGGCGGGTGTCTCCAAGGACTGGAGTGCAACCCGGCTGGTGAGCAGGAAGAACAAGTGACGGCAGCGCTTTCAACTGCCGGCATGACTGTTCCGGCGGTAGGGGAGCCCGCGCCGGATTTCGAACTGGCCAACCAGTTCGGTGAACCTGTCAGGCTGTCTTCCTTCCGCGGGCAAAATGTGGTGCTGGTCTTCTACCCGTTCGCTTTCTCCGGCATCTGCACGGGTGAACTGTGCGAGATCAGGGACAACCTGTCTGTGTTCGAGGACGCCCGGGCAACCGTCCTGGCGGTGTCCGTCGACAGCAAGTTCAGCCTGCGGGCGTATGCGGAGAAGGAGGGGTACGGCTTCGACCTCCTCGCCGACTTCTGGCCCCATGGTGCCGTCGCTGAGGCGTACGGGGTCTTCGACCGGGAGAGCGGAATGGCCCGTCGCGGGACCTTCATCATCGACGCCGCCGGAACCATCCGCTACGTGGTGGTGAATCCGCGGGGCCAGGCCCGCGAACTTGCTGAATACCGCGATGTTCTGGCGGGCCTGGAACAGGCCTGAGCCGGCATGGACCAGCAGCGGCGCGGCATTGGCCTGACGGGCTTTGCCAGCCTGCCGGCAACTGACCCTGCCCCGCTGTCCGACGAGCACCGGGACGTCCTGGAGCAAATCCGGGACCTGGTGGCCGGCAGACGCCTGGCACTGCTGACCGGCGCTGGACTGAGCACGGATTCCGGTATTCCGGACTACCGGGGCCCGGACTCGGTGCCGCGGTCGCCCATGACCTATCAGGAATTCGTGCGCGACGCCGCCAACCGCCAGCGCTATTGGGCCCGGAACCACATTGGCTGGTCCCACCTGCGGCGCGCCGATCCCAATCCGGGGCACCTTGCAGCCGCAGAGTTGGAGCGGCGTGGTCTGCTGACGGGCCTGATCACCCAGAACGTGGACCGGCTTCACGAGGACGCGGGCAGCCGGAACGTCATTGACCTCCACGGGCGCTATGACCAGGTGGTTTGCCTGGACTGCGGGCGGACGTACAGCCGGCGCCTGATGGCGGGAATGCTGGAAGAGTTGAATCCCGGTTTCCTGGAGCAGGCCACCGGTTCGGGCCTGGTGGAAATGGCCCCTGATGCGGACGCCATTGTTGAGGATGCGGCCCTGATCGGCAGTTTTGTGGTTGCGGTGTGCCCTGCCTGCGGCGGCAGGCTGAAGCCTGACTTTGTCTACTTCGGGGAAAACGTGCCCAAGGAGCGGGTGGCAGCCTCCTACGCCACCGTGGACGCCGCCGAAGCGCTCCTGGTTGCCGGCTCGTCCCTGACAGTGATGAGCGGGCTGAGGTTCGTTCGGCATGCTGCAAAGGACGGCAAGCCGGTGGTGATCATCAACCGCGGCGAGACCCGCGGCGACCAGCATGCAACCATCAAGCTCCACGCCGGAGTGAGCGAGGCCCTGACCTGGCTCGCAGCCGAACTTCCCGATCTCTGAGCCTCCTGCGGGGCAGTGCGCCGATTGGCTTTTGCTCCCGCAGGTCAGGTAGAGTTTATGTTCGTTGGTTGACGCGCCGTGGCGCGGAAATCGGCGGTTTGGGTCTTTAGCTCAGCTGGTAGAGCGCCACGTTTACACCGTGGATGTCATCGGTTCGATCCCGGTAGGACCCACCACGAAGCCCCCGTTGTTCCCGGCTTACAGGCCAGGAGCGGCGGGGGTTTTCCCGTACCACGGCACCCCTTGATCCAGGCGGCGGACAAACCCTTCCGCCTTTTTGTCGGTGCCGGTCCCTAGAGTTCCTGAAATGGAATACGTAGAGGTCAAAACGTCGAGGGAAGGGATCCCGACGGCGGTGCTGAGCGAGGGCAGGGAGTGGGCTGTCGGCGCCGAAACCGTCAGGTGGTTCGAACGGGTCAGCTGGTGGGAGGCGCAGCGCCGCATGCCCAAGGGGCTGGGCCGGGTGGATGTCGAGGTTCTGCAGGTCCAGGTGAGGCTGGGATCCAACCCGCATTCCGCGCTGACCACCATGGTTCTTGAGCGCGACGGCCAGGGCGGCGGCTGGCGGAAGAGAGAATCCCTTGCCAGCGCTGCGTGAATTCGGGCGGCAGTTTTTGGGCATTGGAAAACCCTCCACCGCGACTATTGGGGGATGCCGCGGTGGAGGGCCTGAGATGAATATACCGTGAACTTCCGGAAACAAAAAACGGCAATACTGGAACAGTCCTTGAGCCGGCGTGATCCGGCAAGAAACTGACGCGCCTGGCGGCAGTGTACCGGCCATCTGTCCGCCTGCTCGGACGGATCACTGATCCAGCCCGCGCTCATACCCCTTCCGCACGCGCTGGAGGTACGACACCAGTTCCTGGAGCCGCTCCGCGGCCCAGGGCAGCCTGGCGCTCAGCTCCTGACTCTTTTCCTGCCACAGGCTCCGCGCTGCAACCTTGGTCGCATCATTGCTGTGGAACTGGGAACCAAGCGCATCCCACCGCCTCGCAAAGTCCCGGACGGCGGGGTCGTCTACAGGCGTATTTGCCGACACGTAGCCCAGGCCTTCTTCAACAAGACCGGCAAACGTGGTCCTGGCATCGTCAACGGCAGCCGGGCCAAGCTCGGCCCGGCGATGCGCCAGTTCGGTGCGCTGTTCCTCAGTGAAATACTTCTCGTACATCGTCATCCCTTCCAAGATGGATATGAGTTGATCGACGGACGGCATTGCACCGCCCATGTTGTCCAGCAAAGCCTGGATCTGGCGTTGAAGGCGCTGCGCCTGCTGCGCCTGGTCACGCAGTGCCGATAACTGGCTGGTGAGTAGCCGCCGCACTGCGAAGACATCGTCCGGCGACGCCGCAAGGACCTCACGGACCTGATCGAGCGACAAACCCAGCGCCCGCAGGGCCCTGATCCGATATAAGCGGCGGACGTCCTCTTCCGAATACCGCCGGTGCCCGGACTCCGTCCGGCCTGTGGCACGAAACAGTCCGATCTGGTCGTAGTGGTGCAAGGTCCGCACGGTGACCCCGCACAGGGCGCCAAGTTCGCCAATGCTCCATGAATGCCCACCGGTCTCCAACATGTCTCTCACTTTAAGACCTGACGTTGCGTCAGGATCAAGCATCAACTGGTAGTACTTGAGGCGCACTGGGTGCGCTGCCAAGAGCGGTGGCGGTCAACCAGGCCGGTGCGCACTCAAAGCCGTGCAGGGGGCTCATCTCCGCCCCCACATCCACGGACGCTACGGCTGGGAGCCATTATGATGGTTAGTGTTCAGCTGAATGAACAAGCAATTTGAGCGCCGCCACGTGCCGATCAAAGGAGAATCATGGCCGATTCCCGCACCTCCCGTTCCTCTGAGGGCTTAGGGAGCACCTCTCCGGCACCCGCCGTCACGCGCGCCGCCGCGGTCATGGACGCCCTGGCGGCATCCGCCACCGGGAGGCTTACACTCAGTGACCTGGCCCGGGAGCTGGGCATTCCCAAGTCGTCCACGTCCAACCTGCTGCTGGCTCTCGAAGAGGCAAGGCTGATCAGCCGCCAGGGGGCGGAGTTCACTCTGGGCCGGAAGCTGGTGGAACTCGGTGCGGCCTACCTGAGCCGGCTCGACGAGGTTCAGGAGTTCTACCGCTTCTGTGAGCAGGCGCCGACTCTTTCCGGGGAAACCGTCCGCATTGCCATGCTCGATGGCACGAACGTGATCTACCTTGCCCGTTACGAAGGGCACCCGGCCGTCCGCCTGACCTCGAACATCGGCGACAAAATGCCGGTCTCGCTGTGCGCCGTGGGTAAGGCGTTGATTGCCCGGCTCCATGATCACGATATTGAGAGCATGTTTCCTGATGACGTCCAGCTGCCGGTACTGACGCCGAAGTCACTGCGGACCGGCGCCGAGCTTAAGGCCCAGCTGAAGACCATCCGGGAGCAGGGCTATGCATTTGAAGACGAAGAATCCACCACCGGCGTGGTCTGCCTGGCCGTCTCGGTGCCCACCCGCGGCGCCCATGGCCCGAGCCTCGGCCTGTCAGTTACCGCACTGAAGGCCACCTACTCCGCGGAGCAGGGTTCCCAGATGGTCAAGGAACTGAATGAACTTGCACGGTCCCTGGGCAATCCCATGGGCTGACCGAGGCCCAGTGGCTGCTCTGACCTGCGCCTGAAACCTGCGAGAGACCAAAAGAGCACGCCGGACCACTTGCATGGTGTTCAACTTGCTGTACTCTGTTCAATATAGTGATCGACGCCACGGGTGTCCTTGCTATCCCACCAGGCCAACGGGGGCCTGGAGTGTTTTTGAGGGAGTTCTTGTGACAACTCGTACTAAATCACCGCAGGCAGAACTGGACGGCGCCGTCGTCGATCCTGACCAGCTGCGAAGGGCAACACTTGCCAGTTCCGTAGGTTCCGCTCTGGAGTACTACGACTTCTATATTTACGGGCTGGCCTCAGCCCTGATCTTCGGACCGCTCTTTTTCTCGCCGCTGGGCGAAAGCGGGGCGGTCATCGCCTCCTTTGCCACCTACGGAGTGGGCTTCGCGGCCAGGCCGTTCGGCGGAGTCGTCTTCGGCTACATCGGTGACAGGTTCGGCAGGAAGATGGTTCTGATCCTCACCATCGGCCTGATGGGCATGGCCAGCTTCGCCATAGGACTCCTGCCCACCTTTGAGCAGGCCGGCATGCTGGGCGCTGTGCTGCTCGTGGCGCTGCGCATCCTCCAGGGCCTGGGTGCCGGGGCCGAGCAGGCAGGTGCCACCACCCTGATTTCAGAGGTGGCCCCGCGCCGCCGTCGCGGTTTCTTCGCTGCGCTGCCGTTCGTTGGAATCCAGCTGGGCACCCTGCTGGGAGCCGGCACCTTTGCCCTGATGGCGCTGGCAGATAAGGATGTCCTGCAGGGCTGGCTCTGGCGGGTCCCTTTCCTGGCGAGTGTCATCCTGATTGCCATTGCCGTCTTCATCCGGCTCCGGCTCAAGGAAACCCCGGTCTTCCAGGAACTGGAAAAGCACAAGGCCGTGGCCAAGAATCCGGTGGGCCACATCTGGCGGCACTCGAAGAAGAACGTGCTCATCGGCATCGGCCTGCGCATGGGGGAGAACGGAAACTCGTCCATCTACTCCGCGCTCCTGGTATCTTTCATCAGCCTGCCCGCCGGTGTCTTCGCCGGCGATAAGTTCATTGGCCCCACGGGCCTGCTCATCGCGGCAGGGTTCGCTGCGGTCATGGTGGTCACGTTCGGTGCCCTGTCAGACCGCTTCGGCCGCGTTCCGGTGTACCGTTACGGCGCGCTCTTCCAGGCCGCCATCGCCCTGCCGGCCTTCTATTTGGTCACCCTGGGCAACGTCACCCTGGTCTGGGTGGTCATGGTGGTGGGCATCGCGCTGGGTGTGCAGTCAATGCTTGGTCCCCAGTGTGCCCTCCTGCCGGAACTCTTCGGCGCCCAGCACCGCTTCACGGGCGTGGCACTGAGCCGCGAGCTCTCCGCGGTGATGGCCGGCGGGTTCGCTCCGATGATCGGTGTGGCGTTGCTTGCCGCTACCGGCCACTCCTGGCTGGTCCCCGCCATCTACTCCCTGGTCCTGGCGCTGATCTCATTCGGCACCACCTTCTTCACCCCCGAAACGGTGGGCCGGGACCTGGTCCTCGTGGAGGACGCCAGCTAAAGGCACCGCACGCAAAGAAGGCGGCCTTCCCGGAATGGGAAGGCCGCCTTCTTGGGTTTGGCAGCTCAGTAGAAGTGGACCGGGTCCACGAGATGGGGAAGGTCGCCGCCGTCGAGGAAGGTGCGGAGGTTGCTGCAGAAGCGCTCTGAGATCAGCCGGTTCTCGGCCGCACTGAGGGCCGACGTGTGCGGTGATACCAATACCTTGGGATGGGCCCACAGCGGACTGTCCCGGGGGAGCGGCTCAACGGCAAAGACATCGAGGCAGGCGTAGGACACCTGGCCGTTGTCGAGCGCCTCGAGCAGGGCGTCCTCATCCACAACAGTGCCGCGGCCCACGTTCACGAGCACCGTTCCCGGCTTCATCGCCGCAAACACGTCGCGGCTGAACAGCTTCTCCGTGTAGGGGGTCCCGGGCAGGGTGTTCACCACGGCATCGGCGGTGGAAAGGAGCAGGGCGAGTCCGTCATTGTCCGAAACCTCTTCGATTCCCTCAATCGGCTCCACCGTGCGTTTGGTGCCGCTGACTTTCATGCCCAGGGCGCGTGCGATGCGGGCGGTCTCCAGGCCTATTTCGCCGAGGCCGGCCACCACCAGCGTGGAACCGCTCACCAGCCGCGTGGGCGTCCGCAGTTCGGGCCACACCCTGGCGGCCTGGTCCCGGGCCAACTCGGCGCTCCGCTTGAAGCCGTTGAGGATCCCCAGCGCGGCGAACTCTGCGAGCGGCAGCGCGTGTACCCCTGCGGAGGTGGTGACCTTGAATTTCCGTAGTGTTTCCTGGTCCAGTCCAGAGGCCTTGACTGCGCCGCCGGCGCCGGCGGCCATGGCGTGTACCCACTGGAGCCGCGGATTTTCGCGTGCGATGCGGGCAAGGCCCGCGGGACTTTCGTTGGGCAGGCCGTACAGTACCTGCGCTTGGTTGAGCATGGCCCAGTACCGCTCCTCCTGCCCGGGAGTGCGCTTGAAATCCGGGTCCCCGGAGTGGTCGGCCGGGAAACGTTCCGGCGGGAGGAGCTCTGGCTCGTAAAGGACGGTTACGGACGGGTCTACGGCTCGGATGCGGTCCACGAACTCTGCTTCGAGCGGGACGGCGATCGCGACAGTGATTTCAGTCGTCATAGTGTTCATCATACTGAATAGAGGCTAGGATATTGGACAGATTTCCCTTCATTAACCACACGACGACGTGAGCCGAGGACATTGTGGATATAAAAAAGGCAGGCTTCGTGGGCCTGGGCAATATGGGCCTGCCCATGGCGAAGAACCTGCTCCTGGCCGGTTGGGAGGTCACCGGCTGGAACCGATCATCGGGGCCGGTGCAGGACTTTGTGGGGCAGGGCGGGCGCGAAGCACCTGATGTTGCCTCGCTGCGCGACCTGCCCGTCATAGCCTTCATGCTCCCGGACCTGCCCTTCATCGAGGAGGCGGCGTCGGAACTGCTGGCGGGCTGGGCGCAAAGGCCACCGGCCGCCGGCACCGCGGTGGTGGTTTTGAGCTCCGTCTCTTCCGCAAAAGTCCAGGACTTCGGGCGACGGGTCCGCGAGGCGAGCCACGGCAGGGCCGCCGTGGTGGATGCACCGGTCAGCGGCGGGACAGCAGGTGCATCCGAGGGGACCCTGGCCATAATGGCCGGAGGGGCGGCCGGGGACTTTCGGCGGCTCGAAGCGTTCTTCGGTGCAATGGGAACCACGGTAAGGCATATGGGCCCGCTCGGATCGGGGTCACTTGCCAAGGCATGCAACCAGCTCCTCGTAGGGACCACGACGGCGGCGCTCGCCGAGGCGGCAGACCTGGCCGAACGTTCCGGCATGGATCCGGGAGCACTTTTCGAGGTTTTGGCGGGCGGCCTGGCCGGCAGCCGCGTCCTGGAGATCGTGGGTCCGCGGCTGGTCCGGAAGGACTACACCCCCACAGGCCCTGCGAAATTCATGCACAAGGACCTTTCCTTCGTCCTGGAATCCGCACGGGCAGCCGGTGCCGCCGTGCCGATGGCGACGGCCGCAGAGGAACTCTACGCCGAACTGAAACGCCAGGGACTCGGGGACCTTGATCTCGCCGTCGTCCGAAAGACCATTTCCAATCTGGGTGACCATCAGGCAGCCACGACCAACTGAGGAAACAAGACGCCATGACTTCACTATTTGACCTGACCGGGCGCGTTGCCCTGGTGACCGGTTCGAGCCGGGGGATAGGTAACGCGCTGGCGCGGGCGCTGGCCGACGCCGGTGCCACAGTGGTGCTGAACGGCATCAATACGGAGCGGTTGAAGGCTGCGGAAGTGGTGTTGGCGGCTGATTTTGCGCCCGGCCGTATCCACAGCGTCGCGTTTGATGTCACTTCTGATGCGGACGCGGCCCGCGGGGTTGCGTGGGTGGAAGAGCATGTGGGTCCCCTGGAGATCCTGGTGAACAATGCAGGGATCCAGCACCGGGTGCCGATGCTGGACCTGGACGTGGCCGACTGGGAACGGGTGATTGCGACGGACCTGACCAGTGCATTCCTGGTGGGCCGGGAGGCTGCCCGGCATATGATCCCGCGCGGGCACGGCAAAATCATCAACATCTGCTCGGTCCAGACGGACCTGGCCCGGCCCACCATCGCCCCGTATGTTGCGGCCAAGGGCGGACTGCGGAACCTGACCCGCGCCATGACGGCAGAATGGGCGGCCTCGGGCCTGCAGATCAACGGGATTGCACCCGGGTACATCCACACGGAGATGACGCAGAACCTGGTGGACGATGAGCAGTTCAACTCCTGGATCCTAGGCAGAACCCCGGCCAACCGTTGGGGGACCGTGCAGGACCTCGCAGGCCCTGCCGTTTGGCTGGCATCGGACGGTTCGAATTTCGTCAACGGGCAGACCATCTTCATCGACGGCGGAATGACGGTGGTGGTCTGATGTCAGTGGATACAGCACTGCCGGTTACGGGGTTGGCCGTCGTGGCCCACGCCGCTGGCGACCTTCGGATCGACGAGCTCCCGCTCGCGGCGCCCGCCTTGGACCAGGCCGTCGTCGAGGTCCGGTACGGGGGCATCTGCGGCTCGGACCTGCACTACTGGCTGCACGGCGCGGCGGGGGAATCTGTCCTGAAGGCCCCGCTGGTGCTCGGGCACGAGATTTCCGGGACAGTGGTCCAGGCTGCCGCGGACGGGACCGGCCCTGCGGCGGGGACGCCTGTAGCGGTCCACCCGGCCACCCCCGGCCCTGGCACGGGCGCAGCGGCGGGCGTGCGGTATCCGGCGGACCGGCCCAACCTTTCCCCGGGGTGCACGTATCTGGGCAGTGCAGCCCGGTTCCCGCATACGGACGGCGCATTCAGCCGCTACGTCAACCTGCCTGCCCGGATGCTCCGGGCGCTGCCGGAGGCGCTGGACCTTCGCATGGCGGCGCTGATCGAACCCGCTGCGGTGGCCTGGCACGCGGTGGCTCGCGCTGGGGACGTAAAAGGCAAAACGGCCCTTGTGATCGGCTCCGGTCCCATTGGCGCGCTGGTTGTCGCGGTCCTCAAGCGTGCCGGCGCAGCCCGGATCACCGCCGTCGACATGCATCCCAAACCGTTGGAGATCGCGGGGGCGGTGGGGGCTGATGAGGTGATCAACGCCGCTGACGCGGAAGCGATCAGCGACGTGCAGGCCGACGTCGTCATTGAATCCTCCGGCAGCCACCACGGGCTGGCCTCGGCCATCCAAGGCGCAACCCGCGGCGGCACCGTGGTCATGGTGGGGCTGCTGCCCGCCGGCCCGCAGCCGGTCCTGATCTCGCTGGCCATCACCCGCGAACTGGAGCTGAAGGGTTCGTTCCGCTTCAACAACGAGATCGACGAGGTCATCGCCGCGCTCACGGACGGCTCACTGCACATCGGCCCGGTCATCACCCACGAATACCCGGTGGAGGAAGCACTCGAAGCATTCGCCGTCGCCAGGAATTCCGCAGAATCCGGCAAGGTCCTGCTGGATTTCCGGCCGGTCAGTTCCGGTGCCTGATTCCTGCGCTGCCTGATTCCTGCGGCGCCTAGTTCCTGCGGACGGGGATGAACACCCGAGGCTGATCCGTCCAGGTATCGGACATCCGCGTCATGGTGCGCCGCATGATCCGCTCGGAGGCCTCCCTCGCAGCCGGAGCATCGCCCGCGGCCACTGCTTCGGCCAGGTCAACGTGCCACTGGAGTGCGCCCTCGTGCGGGTGGTCCGGCATCAGGCCGTGGACCGTGCGTCCGGTCAGGGTTTCCGCTACCTGCCCCATCAGGTTCGCGAACATCTCGTTGCCCGAGCCGGACAGCAGGATCGAGTGGAACGCTATGTCCAGGTCGAGGAACCGCGGAACGTCGCCGTCGTGGCCTGCGTCGCGCAGGGCGTGGGCGATGTCCACCAGCTCCCGGCGCAGCGGCGCGGGGGCGTTCATGGCGGCCAGTTCCGCCGCTGCGGGCTCGACGGCGGACCGCAGCTCTGCCAGCGACCGCAACTGTGCGCCGCGGCCCTCGCCCGACAGCCGCCAGCGGATGACCTGCGGATCAAAAGGATTCCAGCGGCTCGGCGGCAAGACACGGATGCCGACGCGCTTGATGGTTTCCACCAGGCCCAGTGACTGGAGGACCCGGACAGCTTCACGGACCACCGAGCGGGAAACGCGGAGCTCTTCCTCGAGGTGCTCTGCCAGCATGACATGTCCGGTGGGGAGGTCGCCCGTGATGATCCGGGTGCCAAGATTTTCAATGGCACGGTGGTGCAGGCTGGTCGACATGCAGACAAGCCTAGACTGGGAAACGGCCGGCCGTGTTCCATAAAGTGGTCCCCGCTTTCCCGAAGCCGATTGAATATATATGCTTTATTCGGACCCCATGGTTCGTGCCAGCCTGCTTCGCACCGTACGCGGAGCCCCCTGCACATCCATTGCACACAATGAATTGGAGTTTTTGATGTCTGCACACATCGGTGTCACCGGCCTCGCCGTAATGGGCGCCAACCTGGCCCGCAACCTCGCCCGCAACGGCTTCACGGTTGCCCTGCACAACAGGTCGGTGGAAAAGACCGACGCGCTGCTCGAAAAGCACGGCACGGACGGCGACTTCATCCGCACCGAGACCCTGCAGGAACTGGTCGACTCGCTGGAAAAGCCCCGCCGTGTCCTGATCATGGTCAAGGCCGGCAAGCCGGTCGACTCGGTCATCGAGCAGTTGGAACCGCTGCTCGAAGCCGGCGACATCATCATCGACGCCGGAAACTCGCACTACGAGGACACCCGCCGCCGCGAAGCAGCCCTGGCCAAGAAGGACCTGCACTTCGTCGGCATCGGAGTCTCCGGCGGTGAGGAAGGCGCCCTCAACGGCCCGTCCATCATGCCCGGCGGTTCCAAGGAATCCTACGAAGCCCTCGGTCCCCTGCTGGAGAAAATCGCAGCACACGTGGACGGCAAGCCCTGCTGCGCCTGGATCGGCACCGACGGCGCCGGCCACTTCGTCAAGATGGTCCACAACGGCATCGAATACGCCGACATGCAGGTCATCGGCGAAGCGTTCGACCTCCTGCGCTCCGGCGCGGGCATTGAGCCGGCTGACCAGGCAAAGATCTTCGAAGAGTGGAACAAGGGCGACCTCGCCTCCTTCCTGATCGAAATCTCCGCCCAGGTCCTGGGCCACGTGGACGCCAAGACGGGCAAGCCGTTCGTCGACGTCGTCGTGGACGCGGCAGGCCAGAAGGGTACCGGCCGCTGGACGGTCATCTCCGCGCTGGAACTGGGCTCGCCGGTCTCCGGCATCGCCGAATCGGTCTTCGCCCGTGCCCTGTCCTCGCAGGCAGCGCAGCGCAAGCTTGGCCAGGAGCTGCTTGCCGGCGAGGAAATCGCCGTCGACGTTCCGGAAACCTTCGTTGAGGATGTCCGCCAGGCGCTGTACGCCTCCAAGCTGGTGTCCTACGCCCAGGGCCTGGACATGCTGACGTCCGCGGCCACGGAATATGGCTGGGACCTCAAGCTGGACGAGATCGCCTCCCTCTGGAGGGGCGGCTGCATCATCCGGGCCGAGCTCCTCAAGGAAATCACCAAGGCCTACGCGGCGGAAGACAAGCCGGCCAACCTGCTGTTCGCCCCCGCCTTCACCAAGGCAATCGCCGAGGTCCTGCCGGCATGGCGCCGCGTGGTCTCCACGGCTGTACAGCTGGGCATCCCCGTGCCGGTGTTCTCCTCCTCGCTGGCCTACTACGACGGCCTGCGCCGCAAGCGCCTGCCGGCCGCAGTGATCCAGGGCCAGCGCGACCTCTTCGGTGCCCACACCTACGGCCGCATCGACGCCGAGGGCACGTTCCACACGCTCTGGGGCGAAGACAAGTCCGAAATCGAAGCCGTCGACACCCACTAGGCACTCCACCACTGAAACTGCACAGCCCAGCACGCACCTGCGGCCGGAGCTTCCCGGATATTCTGGGAGGCGCCGGCCGTTGGCGTTCGGTGCAACAAGGCGTGTCCGTCCACCGAGGGAGTCCAAGTGTCCCAGCCAGTAGCGTTGATTACGGGAGCATCCACCGGCATCGGCTTCGAAGCGGCCAAAAAGCTGGGCAGCCAGGGCTTTACGGTCTATGCCGGTGCCCGCCGGGTGGACCTGATGGAGCCCCTCAAGGCCCAGGGCATCAACGTCCTGGCACTTGACGTGACGGACGACGAATCGATGCGCGCCGCCGTCGGACGGGTTCTGGAGGAACGCGGGCGGATCGATGTCCTGGTCAACAACGCCGGCTATGGGTCGTACGGGGCCCTCGAACAGGTGGACCTCGCAGAGGGCAGGCGGCAGTTTGACGTCAACGTCTTCGGGCTTGCCAGGATGACCCAACTGGTGCTGCCGGCCATGCGGGCGGCCGGGCGGGGAAGGATCATCAATATATCCTCCATCGGCGGGAAGTACTACGAACCCCTGGGTGCCTGGTACCACGCCACCAAGTTCGCCGTTGAGGGCATGAGCGACTCGCTGCGGCTGGAGCTCAAGCCGCATGGGATCGAGGTCTGCATCATTGAACCGGCCAGCACGCTCAGTGAATGGGGCCGTATTTCGGCGGACGGGCTGCTTGCCAGCAGCGGCGCAGGTCCGTACGCGGACCAGGCCAGGGACATGGCGGCCGTGCTGGCGTCCACCGACAAGCCGGAACTGTCAACGCCGCCGGAGGTCATCGCGGCGGCAATCCTGCATGCAGCGACGGCGGCGCGACCCAAGACCCGCTATCCGGTGGGCAGGGGAGCGTCAGCCATTCTCGCCCTCAGGAGGATCCTGCCCGACCGGCTTTATGATGCGGCGGTCACCCTGATGCTGAAGCGCATCGCAGGCTAGGCGCCGCAGCGGATGCTCAGATCCGGTATTCGATGTCGTATTCGGCGGGATCCACAGCCGGCTTTGTTTCGCGCTGGGCATCCCGGTGGCGCCATTTGGCGGGCACACCCGTAACGATCGACTCCGGCGGAGCATCCTTGACCACCACGGCGTTGGCGCCCACGGCACTGTCGCGACCGATGGTGATGGGCCCCAGGATCTTGGCGCCGGCGCCGATGGTCACCCGGTCCTCAATGGTGGGGTGGCGCTTGACCTTGGCCAGCGAGCGTCCACCGAGCGTGACGCCGTGATAGATCATGACGTCTTCGCCGATCTCCGCGGTCTCGCCGATGACCACACCCATGCCGTGGTCGATGAAAAAGCGACGCCCGATCGTGGCACCGGGATGTATTTCGATTCCGGTCAGGAAGCGGCCCAGTTGGGACACCAGCCGCGCCGGAAACCGGAGCCCGGGATACCGCCACATTTTGTGCGTCAGGCGGTGGATCCAGATGGCATGCAGCCCTGAATATGCGAAAAAGTTCTCAAAGGAACCCCGGGCCGCCGGGTCATGCGACCGGGCGGCGTCGAGGTCTTCTTTTAGTCTTGCGAAAAAGCCCACAAAGTTCTTTCTACAGGAAATGGGCCGACAGCTGTTGGATCAGCCGCGGATATCGTCATAGAGGACGGTGGAGATGTAACGCTCTCCAAAGTCACAGACGACGGCGACGATGAGCTTACCGGCGTTCTCGGGCCGCTTGGCCAGTTCCAGCGCGCCCCAGACGATGGCACCGGAAGAGATGCCGCCCAGGATGCCTTCCTTGATTCCGAGCTCACGGGCTACCCGTACTGAATCTTCCAGGGTGGCGTCCAGGACCTCGTCGTAGACGTTGGTGTCCAGGATTTCGGGGATGAAGTTGGCGCCGATGCCCTGGATCTTGTGCGGTCCGGGTGCACCGCCGTTCAGGATGGCTGAGTCCTTCGGTTCGATGGCGACGATCTGGACTTCGGGCTTGCGTTCCTTCAGGACCTGGCCGACGCCGGTGACGGTACCGCCGGTTCCGATGCCGGCGACGAAGATGTCCACCTTGCCATCGGTGTCCGTCCAGATTTCCTCGGCCGTGGTGGTGCGGTGGATCTCGGGGTTGGCCTCGTTGGCGAACTGCTGGGCCCAGATGGAGTTCTCCGTGTTGGCCACGATTTCCTGGGCCTTCTCCACGGCGCCGCGCATTCCCTCGGAGCCCGGCGTCAGGACGATCTCGGCGCCGAAGGCCCGAAGCATGACACGGCGTTCGGTTGACATGGTCTCGGGCATCGTCAGGATGACCTTGTAGCCGCGTGCAGCGCCAACCATGGCCAGGGCGATTCCGGTGTTGCCGGAGGTTCCTTCGACAATGGTTCCACCGGGCTTCAGGGCGCCGGACTTTTCGGCGGCGTCAACGATGGCCACACCGATGCGGTCCTTGACGCTGTTGGCCGGGTTGTAGAACTCGAGCTTGACGGCCACAGTGGCATCCAGGCCTTCGGTCAGCCGGTTCAGGCGGACCAGCGGGGTGCCGCCGACAAGCTGCGTTACATCGTCATAGATCCGTGCCATGTAGATATGCCTATCTCTCAAGAGTGAATACTGAGGTCAGCCTAACGATGGCTGTGCAGCGGCTGCTAAGCATTAAGCCATGCAGAGTAATATTTCCTGGCCTTGGCGAGCTTCGGGTTGATGATCACCTGGCAGTAGCCCTGCTCGGGGTGTTTGGCGTAATAGTCCTGATGGAAATCCTCCGCGACATGGAAGCGCGGCAGCCGGCTGACCTCGGTCACGATCGGATGCGCCCACAGTGCCTGGTTCCGTTCAATGGCCTCTTCGAAGAGGATTTTTTCCTCGGTGGTCTCGTAGAACATGGAGGACCGGTACTGCGTGCCGACGTCGTAGCCCTGGCGGTTCAGCGTGGTGGGGTCGTGCAGGGCAAAGAACATGTCCAGGATGACCTCTGCCGGGATGATGTCTTCATCGAATGTGACGGCTACAACCTCGGCGTGGCCGGTGGTGCCGTTGCAGACCGAGTAGTAATCGGGGTGCGGGTCATGGCCGCCGGTGTAGCCGGAAATCACCGAGCTCACGCCCTTGGTTTTCTGGTAAACGGCGTCCAGGCACCAGAAGCAGCCTCCGCCAAGTACAAAAGTTTTCATGACCTCTTCAATGGTTGAGCGTCCCGGATGATTCCCGAGGTGCTTCACGAGACACCTCCAGCGACTGTGCCACATGCGGGCGGGAACGCCGAATGGGGTAAAACTGAGTCTATGGAACCTGTGGACAGCGGCCTTACAGATGCGGACAAGCTCGACGACGGCACCGCGTCAGGGGAGGGTGCGCGGGCGGACGGGTCAGCTCCGCCGACATTGGCCCAGCTGCTGCTGGCGGTGGAAGAACTTTGGCCGGAGTCACTGGCTGAAAACTGGGACGAGGTGGGCCTCGTGGCGGGACGTCCGTCGGCGCCGGTCACCCGGGTGATGTTCGCCGTTGATCCAACGCTGGAGGTAATTGACGAAGCGGTGGAATGGGGTGCCGAGCTGCTGATCACCCACCACCCGTTGCTCCTCAAAGGCGTCACCTCGGTGGCGGCGACCACCGCCAAGGGCCAGGCAATCCACCGGCTCATCGAGTCGGGAACCGCGTTGCTGACCGTTCACACCAATGGTGATTCCGCCGTCGGAGGCGTTTCCGACGTCCTCGCGGACGCTCTGGGCCTGGAGGACGTTTCCCCGCTGACGGTCGCCGCCAACGGGCTGCCCGAAGAAGGCATCGGGCGGGTCGGTGACCTGCCTGAGGTGATGAGCCTGGGTGACTTCGCCGCGCGGGTGTTCGGCATCCTGCCGTCAGTGGCGGGGGGAGTCCGCGTCTCGGGCGACAAGGACGGACTGATACGCCGCGTTGCCGTCTGCGGCGGAGCCGGCGACTCCCTGTTCAACGAGGTCCGGGCAAGCAACGCGGACGTCTATGTCACGGCCGATCTCCGGCACCACCCGGCGTCCGAAGCCCGCGAAGGTGCAGTGAACGGCCGGCCTTACCTTATTGACGTCTCGCACTTCGCCAGCGAATGGCTGTGGTTGCCCGCGGCGGCGTCGGCGCTGGGCAACGTGCTCGCCGACCAGGGGCATGACGTGGAGATTCAGGTGAGCAGCACCAACAGTGATCCGTGGGACTTCATTCTGACCCCGGGCTAAGCCTGGCGTGCGGGGTCATGTCGCCGGGAGCCGGCGGGGACGGAGCGAGGCAGGGGAGCAGGCCAGGCGCTAGAGTCTATAGAGCGCCTGCAGGGTGCCCGGCTACGGCCGGCAGGGATCAAGCGGAGGTATCAGTTGGCTAAGGCAGCACCGGCGGAACAGTTGAAGTTGCTCGAACTGCAGGGGCTGGATGCGAGGCTCAAGTCCCTGTCCAACCGCCGCCGGGCCCTTGAAACCGATCCGCGGATCGAAGACCTGCAATCGGCACTGTCCGTGGCCAACGGCGAACTGGGTGCAGCGAAGATGGCTGTCCACGATGCCGAAACCGAGCTCAAGCGGGCCGAGGCCGACGTCGAACAGGTCGCCTCCAGGATCGAGAGGGACGAAGCGCGGCTCAACAGCGGCACCGGCCTCTCCAAAGACCTCGTGGCACTGCAGAAGGATATTGCGTCCCTGAACAACCGACGCTCCGTGCTGGAGGACATCGAGCTCGAAGTCCTGGAGCGTCTGGACACGCTCCGCGCCAGGCAGGCCGCCCAGCAGCAGATCGTGGATAAGATCCAGGGCTCCTTCAGCGGAATCCGCTCCGAGCTCGACGAGGCCCTGGCCGAGGTTGAAGCGGAAGCCACTGTGGTTCGTGGCAAGCGCGCCGAATTCGCCTCAGGACTCGACGCCGGAATGCTGGCTGTCTACGAAAAGACCCTGGCCAAGCGCGGCGTGGGCGCCGCCCGGCTGTTCCATGGGACATCAGAGGCCTCCGGCATGAAGCTGAGCCCGGGCGACCTCGCCGAGATCAAGGCTGCCGCTGAGGACGACATCGTGTTCTGTCCGGATTCCGGAGCTATCCTGGTGCGCTCCGCAGAGTGGAACTGAATCCAACGAAGGAACAGATCCGGGCGGAGTACGGCCGTACCCGCCGGGAACTTCAGGCGTGGCTGGAAAACGCCACCGCAGGGGACCTTCGCCGCAAGAGCAACGGCACGAAGTGGACGAACGAGGAACTGCTGTTCCACATGGTGTTCGGCTATATGGTGGTCCGCGCCCTCCTGCCCCTGGTCCACGCCGTCAGCAGGCTGCCCCGGCCGGTCGGTACAGGATTTGCCGCGGTTTTGAACGCCGGCACTGGGCCATTCAACGTCGTGAACTACTGGGGATCACGGGCCGCTTCGATGTTTTACAACCGGCGGCGGATGGGCCGGAAACTGGACAAAACCCTGGCAGCCCTGTCCCGCCGGCTCGAACGCGAGACGCCGGCCGGCCTGGCCCGGTCGATGCCATTCCCGGACCGGTGGGACCCCTTTTTCGCTTCCGTGATGACCGTCAATGACGTCTACGCCTACCCGATCCTCCACTTCGACTTCCACGGCAGGCAGCTGAGCCTTGAGGGTTGATTCCTGCCGGTCCTAGCCAGGCAGGAGGATGTTCAGGGTGTGCGGCTTCCGCGCCGAACCGTCCACCAGCTCAGCGTCCCACTTTTCGCGGGCTGCCTTCAGGAGCTGCGACGGCGTCTGCGGGGCTTTGCCGCGGCGGACCAGCAGGTGCCGCGCCAGCTCGCCGCGGGTGTGTTTGGCAAAGTGACTGACTACCTTGCGCACGCCGTCCACCTCAGTGAAAACGTTGACTGCCACCGTCTGCTCCGGCGGCGGGGCCCAGGCTGCCGAGTAAGTGCTGGAGCGGCAGTCCACCAGCAGGTGTCCGGACGATGCCCCGCCGAGGGCCTCGGAAAGCTGCGGTTTCCAGAACGAGGCGAGACGGCCGACGTCGGGCAGTGCCGTTCCCATGGACAGCCGGTAGGCAGGGACACTGTCACCGAAGCGGATGGCACCCCACAGCGCGGAGATCACCAGCACTGCCTCATTGGCCTTCCGGCGCTGCGCCGGGGTCAGGGTTTTGTAGCCGAGGGCGTCATACAGAACACCCGAGTAGATCCGGTGGGCAGGAGCCGCCGGCTCCGCGTGCAGCCGGGTGTTGCGTTCGACGTCGTCCTTCAGTGATGCGCCGACGCCCAGCAGCGCGAGGGCGTCCTCGTGGGCGCTGACGGTTCCCAGTGACTCGAGGACTTTAGCGCGGTACGTGTTCAGTGCCGGAAAACTGAGCGAAGGCCAGTCGACGGCGGATCCGCGGGTTGCGGGGGTCTTGCCCTCGGAGGGTGGAAGCAGAATCAGCACCGTACGATCCTACCGGCGGCGGCAGCGCCGCCTCCGACGGTAGACTGGACGGCGGATGGGTTGACCAGGCGGCCGCGCGTCACGCAAGTGGCTCGAGGAACGTCCGGGCTCCGCAGGGCAGGGTGGTGGGTAACGCCCACTCGGGGTAACCCGCAGGCCAGTGCCACAGAGAACAGACCGCCTGCATCGCGCCGGTTTGAAAGCGGCACGAAGCAGGTAAGGGTGAAACGGTGGTGTAAGAGACCACCAGCTTCCCGGGTGACCGGGAAGGCTAGGTAAACCCCACCCGGAGCAAGGCCAGACAGGACACGTTTGAGGGCTGCCCGCCCGAGTGTCCGGGTAGGCCGCTGGAGGGCGTCGGCAACGGCGTCCGTAGATGGATGGCCGCTACTCCCGCGCCGGCAACGGCACGGGAGCACAGAACCCGGCGTATCGGTCAACCCATCCATTCACCGCGGCCGGTTTGCCCTTAGTGTGAGTGACTTCACGCCCTCGGCGGCGTTCCATGGGCCGCCTCCAGCCTAGAATGGAGACTGAACGTAGAAGTTCTGCCACCGGATCTGCGTTCGCAGCCGGTGGTTTTTCTTTGCGCTTCGCCACGGCGTCCGGGGTGGACCGAATCCCCGGCGACGCCTGCGCCCCGGAGCACCTCCGGCGGCCGACATCCGCATACGAGGACGTATGGGGCTGACCCGAGGAAGGTAGTTCTGTGAGCCAGACATCAGATTCTTGTCTTGATACGTGGATGGGCCGGGAGGCTCTCGCCGAGGCCATGATTCCGGTGATCGGCCGGCTGTACCGCGAAAACAATGTGGTGACGTCCATCCACGGCCGCAGCCTGATCAACAAGTCCACCATGAACATCCTCAAGGCGCACCGTTTCGCCCGCCGCATGAGCAAGGACGAGCTGCTCCTGGAGGACACCGCGCCGCTGCTGAATACCCTGGCTACTCTGCAGCTGGGCGCCGCGGCCATCGACATCGCCCGCCTCAACCAGAAGTTCAAGGCGGAAGGCAACGGCGCCACCCTGGAGGAATTCCTCCGCGCCGAACTGGCCGACGTCGTCGGCAGGTACGGTGCCGACGACCGCACCAGCACCGACGTCGTCCTCTACGGTTTCGGCCGGATCGGGCGGCTGCTGGCGCGCCTCCTCATCGAAAAGGCGGGCGGCGGCCACGGCCTGCGCCTGCGCGCCATCGTGGTGCGCCGTGGTTCGGACAAGGACCTTGCCAAGCGCGCCAGCCTGCTCCGCCGCGACTCGGTACACGGCTCCTTCGAAGGCACCATCCGGGTGGACGAAGAAGCGAACACCATCACCGCCAACGGCGTCCAGGTCCAGGTCATCTACTCGGACAACCCTGCCACCATCGACTACACCGCCTACGGCATCCACAAGGCACTCGTCGTGGACAACACCGGCCGGTGGCGCGACGCAGAGGGACTGTCCCAGCACCTGCAGAGCAATGGCGTGGAACGCGTCCTGCTGACGGCACCGGGCAAGGGCGCCCTGAAGAACATCGTGCACGGCATCAACCACGGCAGCATCGAGGACACCGACCAGATCGTGTCTGCGGCCTCGTGCACCACCAATGCCATCACCCCGGTCCTGAAGGCCATCAACGACAAGTTCGGCGTGATCCACGGGCACGTCGAAACCGTCCACTCCTTCACCAACGACCAGAACCTGATCGACAATTTCCACAAGGGTGACCGCCGCGGCCGCTCCGCCGCACTGAACATGGTCATCACCGAAACCGGAGCGGCCACTGCTGTCGCGAAGGCACTGCCCGAACTCCAGGGCAAGCTTTCCGGCAGCTCCATCCGCGTCCCCACTCCGGACGTCTCGCTGGCCATCCTGAACCTCAGCCTGGAAAACGGCACCACCAAGGACGAGGTGAACGACTACCTGCGCCAGATGTCCCTGCATTCGGACCTGCGCAAGCAGATTGACTACATCGATTCACCCGAGGTTGTGTCCACGGACTTCGTCGGCTCACGCCGTGCCGGCATCGTCGACGGGCTTGCCACGATCTCCAACGACAAGAACGTCATCCTTTACGTCTGGTACGACAACGAATTCGGTTACAGCTGCCAGGTGGTCCGGGTCATGGAGGAAATGGCCGGCGTCAACCCGCCGTCATTCCCCGCCAGGGAATCCGCGGCTGCTTTGGCCGCCATCGCCGTCTAGTCCCAAGCGGGTCCGGGCTTCCCGGAGATTCCCGGCTGATTCGCTGGAATCAGCCGGGAATCGGGATCACACTGGTGAAATGGAAAATGACTCAACCCTCCAGCATGAGACCACCCTCGAACACGCCCTCGACGTAGCCAAAGCCAATCACAAGGAAGCCATCCGGCTCCTGGACCAGGCGCGCGCGGCGAGGAGTGCCGGGGACATCGGCGAGGACAGGGTGCGACAGCTGGAAGCACTCCTTAAACTGGCCGAGGAAGATCTCCGGAGGGTGATGCGGGAGCAGTAGGGGTCCCCGCCCGACGACTCTTCCTCCCCACTGTGGATATCCGTCCCCCTGTCGGTGGGGTGGCCTAGGCTCTTCTGGTGAACTATCTCTTCGGAAGGGCCGGCCGCCCGTGACGGTCAGTTGGGCGGCCTACCGTCGCGCGCGAAGGCGCTCAAGGCAGGCTTGGGCTGTACTGGCGCTGCTGGCTGTGTCCTTGGTGGCGTCGGGAGTCTGGTTCTTTACCGCCGGCCAGTTCGCGGCCGCCGAACCCGCCACGGCAGGACCGGCGGAGGCGCCCGTATTTGACGGTTCCTTCATGAAGCCCGTGATTCCTGCGCACCCCGTGCCGCAGGGGACCGCGCTGGCCGCCCTGGAGGGGCTGCCCGTCAAAGGGCGTGCTCCGAAAGACAACTACCAGCGGGAGGCCTTCGGGCAGGCCTGGCTGGACGTGGACCGGAACGGCTGCGACACCCGGAATGACATCCTGCGCCGTGACCTCACTGCAGTGGTGTTCACCGAGGGTTCCAAATGCCGGGTAGCGTCCGGTGCCATCCGGGAGCCCTACATCGGGCTGGCAGTGGAATTCCGCCGGGGGTCGGAGAGCAGCAAGGAAATACAGATCGACCACGTGGTGGCCCTTGGCGACGCTTGGCAGAAGGGCGCCCAAGGCCTGACGGCCAAGCAACGCCAAAGCCTTGCCAACGACCCCCTGAACCTCATAGCTGCGGACGGTCCCGCCAACCAGGAGAAGGGCGCAGGGGACGCCGCTACCTGGCTGCCCCAGAACAAGAACTTCCGCTGCCACTATGTTGCCCGGCAGATCTCGGTCAAGGCCTCCTACGCGCTGTGGGTCACGCAGCCGGAAAAGGATGCGATGAAGCGGGTCCTGGACTCCTGCCCGGACCAACCCACCCTCGCCGCGGGCTAATGGCCGAACGGATCCGGGTCCACCCCGGGCATCCAGGTCAGTCCGGGCACGCCCCAACCGCTCTTCTTTGCCTGCTTCAGGGCTTTCCTGGCGTAACGGTCCAGCAGCCGGTTGACGTAAAGCTTGCCGTCCAGATGGTCGTACTCGTGCTGGATCACGCGGGCAAACCAGCCGGTCGCTTCGAATTCCACCGGCTGCCCGTTGCCATCAAAGCCTTGCACCCGGGCCCACTCGGCGCGCTTGAGCGGGTACTGGCCGCCCGGGAAGGAGAGGCAGCCTTCTTCCTCTTCGTCGGGGTCGGGCAGTGCGCCGGAAACCTTGGACAGGGTCAGCACCGGGTTGACCAATGCCCCCACCGGGGGAGCGCCGTCGTCGTTGGCGAACTTGTAGACGAACAGCCTTTTTCCCACGCCGACCTGCGGCGCTGCCAGGCCCACTCCGTTCGCGGCGTCGTTGGTTTCAAACATGTCCGCGATCAGGGTGCGCAGTTCGTCGTCGAACACCCGCACCTCAGCGGCACGGCGGTGCAATACCGGTTCCCCCCAGATGGTGATCGGCAGAACTGTCATGTCAGGCGGCCCTTCGTGCGTGCGGCGTGACGCCGGCAAATGTGCAAAAAAATGGAGGCCGCACCGGAATATCCGGTGCGGCCTCCAAACGAACGGCAGCTTCTGCCGTCCCATGAGGGTGAGCTACGGGGGTTGAACCCGCGACCTCCTGGACCACAACCAGGCGCTCTGCCAACTGAGCTAAGCCCACCATGTGCCGCTCAGATGTCCGGTGATCCGGTCATTTGGAAAGGCAACTCAAATAGCTTACCTGCTGTTCGGGGATGCTCGTGCCACTTTCGCGGTTTTTGCAGAAATTTCCCCGAAACGTGGCGCAGATTACTGTCCCGGCGTGGCCGCGCCGTCGGTGATGCGCTTCGCGATTTCCCGGGCTGTGATGCTGTCCGGTCCGGGAGCTGGGACAAAAACAGCCTCCCGGTAGTAGCGGAGTTCGTCGATCGAATCCTGGATATCGCCCAGGGCGCGGTGGCCGCCCTTCTTCGCAGGGGACTGGAAGTATGCCCGCGCAAACCAGCGCCGCGAGAGTTCCTTGATGGTGCTCACATCGATCACGCGGTAGTGCAGGTGTTCCACCACGGCCGGCATGTCGCGGGAGAGAAAGACGCGGTCTGTCCCTACTGAGTTGCCGCCCAACGGTGCCTTGCGCGGGTCCGGCACCCATTTCTCGATGTACTCCATCACCGCGGCCTCGGCCTCGGCCATGGTCTTTCCGTGCGGCAGCTCCTGGAGCAGCCCGGACCGGGTGTGCATGTCCCGGACGAAGTCGTTCATCTGGGCGAGCGCGGAGTCTTCAGGCTTGATGACCACGTCCACGCCGTCACCGAGGACATTGAGCTCCGAGTCCGTGACCAGGGCTGCCACCTCGATCAGGGCGTCGGTCTTGATGTCCAGGCCGGTCATTTCGCAGTCGATCCAGACGATGCGTTCGTTAGATATAGGCACCGGACCAGCCTACCGTTTAGCCCCGCCGCAATCGTCCGATGTTAGGATTTCGGGTACAGAGGGGCGTGAACCTGGCCGCTGTGCTGTGCCTGTGCGGCCGGGCGGCTTCCGCGGCCCGCGGGCCGAAGCGCTGAATGCAAAGAGAATGGACGATCCTGAGATGACGGCGCCTGTGCCTGCAACGGGGGAGATAGCCGCCACTTTGATCCCCGGGCCCGTTGAGGCGGAAGTGGACAACCCGCGGTCCCCGATCCTGGCCGGGTTCGTTGGCTCGGTGTTCATGATGATCGGGTCGTTGGGTGTCGGCTGGCTTGCGCCGGTTTCCGAACTCCGCCGGATGCCGGTCTTCATCTGGATGCGCACGGAAGCGGTGGGTGTTGCCCTTGCCATTGTGCTGCTGGCGATCGGCGGAATGCTTCTGGTCCGGTCGTGGCTGAGGCTGGGCCAGCGGGTCCGTGTCTGGGGGCCCCAAGCACGCAAAGCAACCCTGCAGGCCGTGGCCGCCTGGGGCCTGCCCATGACGTTCACCGTCCCCTTGTTCAGCCGCGATGTCTACGCCTACATCGGCCAGGGCAGGCTGATGGTGGAAGGGTTCAATCCTTACGAGAACGGCATTTCGGCGCTGTCGAACTACTTCCAGCTCGGTGCGGACAAGATGTGGACCGAGGCCCCGGTGCCCTACGGACAGCTGTTCCTCTGGATCGAGCAGTTCGTGGTCTGGTCCACCAACGTCCAGCCCGAGGCCAGCGTCATTTTGTTCAGGCTGGTGGCCATTTTTGGGGTGGGGCTCTGCATCGTCTACGTACCAAAGCTGGCCGAACTCCACGGCGTCAATCCGCACCGCGCCCTCTGGCTCACCGCCGCCAACCCGTTGTTTCTCACCAACTTCATTGCCAGCGTCCACAACGATGCCCTGATGATCGGCCTGGCGCTGGCAGGGCTGTATTACTCGGCAACCCGGCGCGCGGTCCTGGGCATCGTCCTGGTGACACTGTCGATCGCGGTGAAGCCCATCACCATCGTATTCCTGCCGTTCATCGGCCTCCTCTGGGCAGGGAAGAAAGCGGGCTGGTCCAGGAAGTTCCTCTTCTGGGCCCTCACAGCAGGGCTGAGCTTCGCCATTCTCTATGGCCTGAGCCTGGTCAACGGCTTCGGCTTCGGCTGGATCAACGGGCTGTCGGCGCCCGGAAGCATCTTCATCTGGTACGCGCCCGTGGGGCTGGTTGGCCTGGTGGTGGCCACCATCTCGAACGCCTTCGGCCTTGACGGCTGGACGCTGGCCGGTTGGGTCTTCGACGCCGGCAAACTGCTCGCCGTGCTCATCGTCGCCTGGCAGATCTTCAGGGGTGATCATGACCGCCTCATGCGCCGCCTGACGCTGGCGTTCGCGGCCGTGGTGGTCCTCGCCCCGATGATCCAGTCCTGGTATGTGGTCTGGCTCATCCCCTTGTTCGCAGTGACCGGCATCAGGAACGACTGGCAGGTCAAGGCGCTGTATTTCATCGTCTCGTTCTTTATGATCTACGCCATTTCCGACCAGCTGGAGGTCTTCCCCTACCTGCAGACGGAGGACTTGGGCCTTGCCCTGGTGCTGGCACGGGTGGCTTCTGCGGTGACCGGCCTGCTGTTTGGCCTGTACCTGATTTTCTGGGATCCGCGCACCAGGCGCCTGTTCCGCAAGACCCACGATCCCGTCCTCGAGCGCCCGGTTATCTAGCATCCGGATCCAGCGTCCGCAGGTCGGGCCGCGTGACGGGGCTTTCGACTCTGCTGCCGGCCGTGTGCCGCACCTAGGGTCGAAGCATCCCGGTTCTTAAGGAGGTGCCTGATGGGCAGTTCACGGCAGATGCGGACCGGAAGGGCCATGCGGACTGTGGTGGGCGTCTTCGGCCTGCTGGCGGCCCTGGCCGGCATGGAGCACGGGCTGGGGGAGATCCTCCAGGGCCCGGTGGCGCCAGATGGCCTGGTGTTTCGCTCGTGGCCTGGGAACGAGGCGTTCGAGACGCTCGGCGGAGAGCCGGCCATGACAGTGATCCCCAATCTGCTGGTTTCCGGGATCCTCACCGTGGTGGTCGCCGCCGTGTTCGCAATCTGGGCGGTCACGGGGATTCAACGCCGGCACGGATCCTTGGGGCTGATCGGCCTTTCGCTGGCGGGGCGTCAGGGCTGATGGTCCGTTCGGGGCAGCCGGGCCGGACCGCCCGGGTGCTGGCCAGGATCTGGCCGTGGGCGCTGGGCATCGGGGTGGCGGGTTACCTCGGACTGGTTCCGGGGACGCTCGTACTGCAGGGACTGTGGGGATCACCGCCGGAAACGCTGGTGTACGGGCTTATGGTGGCGGCCTTCGGCGGGGTGCTGTTGGCGCTGGCCGGAGCCCGTTCCAGCAGCCGGCTTGAGGCCTTGCCTGTCCCGGTCCGGACCCGGCGCCGCCCGAGGTCACGGACGCTGCGCTGACTCCGTGCTGTCGAGGCTGCCGGTCACCCTCCCGCGGCGACCGGGGCCGGGAGGTTCCGCAGGGCTTCCTTCCGGGACAGCGGACTCAACCGGGTGCCATGCTCTGCCACGAAGCCACGGACCCACCCCGGTTCTGTTTTGGCATATTCGCGTAACGCCCAGCCAATGGCCTTGCGGATGAAGAACTCCGGGTCGGCCATGTTGGGTTCGATGACCGCCCGCAACAGGGCCTGGTCGGTGCGGGTTTTGGCCTTCAGCTGGGACGTGATCGAGGCGCGCCGGATCCAGAAATCCTCGTCCCTGCTCCAGTCGAGCAGCACTCCGGTCATCATGGTGCGGTGGGCCTCAAGCAGGCCGTACAGGCGGTGCGCCACTGCGTCCACGAAATCCCACCAGGCTCCGGTGCGGATGATTTCCTCGTAGACGGGCAGCATCAGTTGATCACCGGCCACCATGCGAAGGCCCGTCAGGTCGATAGCCGCGTACCGTTCCTCCCTGGCCGCGGCATGGCGCCAGAGTTCCAGTACCGTTGCGCGAAGCTGGCCAGCGGACGTGAACGGATGGGCGGCGGCGGCCGCGAGGGCCAGCCGCCTGACCTCCGGCACCCTGATGCCCAGGGAGGGCAGGGTGGACTTCATGTAGGCCTGGGCCCCGGCCCCGCGCACCGGGTCCTCATGTTCCAACAGTTCCGCCCTTACCGCGGCCAGTACTTCAAGGTTCGGCGCTTCAGCGCCCGGCACTTCATTCTCGGACATGGGGTAACTCTAAGGGCGGACGGGGCTGCCCGTACGGGGGGCCTGCACCCACCCCATCCGGTCCAGCCAGGCCGCACACAGCGCTGTCCACTGGTCCGGCCCCGGCACCTCACGGGCAAGGCCCAGGCCGTGGCTGCCGTGCGGAAACACATGGAGCTCGGCGGGAACGCCGGCGCGCGCCAGTGACCCGGTGTAGGCAAGGCTGTGATGAACGGACACCGCCGCGTCGTCGGCGGTGTGCCACACAAAGGCGGGCGGGGTGGCAGCTGTGACCTGCAGATCGGCGGACAGTGCCCGGAGCAGATCCCCCGACGGCGACCCGCCCAGTAAGTTGTGGACGGATCCCTGATGGGGGTCATCCAGGCAGGACACCACGGGATAGCAGAGAACTGCCAGGTCCGGCACCGCTGCCTGGACGTCAAGGAGGGAATTTCCGGTGGCGGCCGCCGTCGACAGGGTTGCCGCCAGATGACCTCCCGCCGAAAAGCCCAGGACGCCCACACGGGTGCTGTCCACGGAGAGGCCAAGGCCGCCGCCGCGAATGCGAAGCATGGCCTCCTTGGCATCCTCCAGCGGCGCCGGGTGCCGGTCCGGCGCGACGCGGTACCGCAGCACAAAAGCATGGATTCCCAGGCCGGCCAGCCAGGCCGCCACCGGTTCGGCCTCGTGGCCGGCCTGGCGGGCATACCCTCCACCGGGGAGGACCAGCATTGCCGGGCGCGGGCCGGTGTCGGTGCCGCAGGCCTGGACGGCCGTGAACGCGCCGGGGAGCACCCTCAGGCCACTGTTTCGGTGCTGCGCCGGAGCGTCACCTTGCCGGTGACCGGGGATGGTGCTGCGCCGTCGCCGTCCCTGCCGGCCGCACTGCGGGCTGCCTGCCTGCCGATTTCCTCGAGGGGAAGGTGGACGGTGGAAAGCGCAGGGCGGAAATCCCGCAGGGTTTCGATATCATCAAAACCGGCGACGGTGGCGTCGCGCGGGATCCGCAGTCCTTGGGAGCGAAGTGCGGCTGCTGCCCCGATCGCCATCACGTCATTCACGGCGAAAATACACAGCGGTGCCGGAGCAGCTGCCGGCGGTGCGGCCGGGGCCGGGCGGTCATCCGATGGGGCAGCGCCCCCGGGTCGTGCGGCTTTGATCCGTGCCGCAATGGCGAGCCCGGCGTCGAAGCCGCCTGACCTGTTGAAGGAGGTCCGCAGGACCTCTGCTGCCGGCCGGCCCGCAGCAGACAGTCCTTGCTGGAACCCGCGGATCCGGTCATCGGAGGTGAGCAGTCCCTCAGGCCCGCCGATGATGACAAACTCCCCTTCACGGGTGGCGGCCAGTTCTGATGCGAGCTGCGCCGCCAGCTCTTCATTGGGGACCTGTACCACGTGGTAACCCTCTTCAGTGGCGGCTCCAACGACCGCGTGGCCCACTACGGCGACCTGGCCGCCGTTGCGGCAGTAGCGGTCCAGTTCCGCGGCCAGTTCGGCGTTGCCCTCCACGTCCTCCGGGCGGGACATGCGGGACCCCGCAATAACGATGGAGTCCGCCCGCCGGGCGGCGAAGGCTGCCACGGCCTCCTTCTCACTTGCCGGGGCACCCTCAGTGCTCGCAAGCAGCACCATTTTTCGCTGTTCCCGGGCCGCCTCCTGCACGCCGCGGGCGATCGCGGAAAAGTAGGGATCTGCGATGTCATGCACGATCAGCCCGATCAGGCCGGAACTGGATTTGGCCAGACCCTGGGCCTGGGCATTGGGGATGTAGCCAAGGGATTCCGCGGCCTGGCGCACGCGGTCCGCTATGTCCTTGCCGGGTATCCTGGCGGACCCGTTCAGAACCCGTGAGGCTGTGGCGGGCGAGACGCCGGCGAGCCGGGCCACCTCGGTAAGGGTGCTTGCTGCCACGGCCTCTCCTGCTTTCTGTCGTTTGGGACACTGACGCGCTGAGTTCAGTATGGCAGTTTGAAACTGGCAGAGGAAAGCGCTTGCCAAGGATGGATCCGGTGATGCATCATTGACTCAGTGGGAATGCGCTTTCCCAATAGGCTTGAGTAACACTGCTCACTCACCGTGGAGGACACATGGGCTTCGAAACAAAGACGATCCGCATCGCCATGAACGGCATCACCGGCCGGATGGGTTACCGCCAGCACCTGCTGCGTTCCATCCTCCCCATCCGTGACGCCGGCGGCTTCACCCTGGAGGACGGCACCCGCGTCCAGGTCGAACCGATCCTGGTGGGCCGCAACGAAGCCAAGATCCGCGAACTCGCTGAACTGCACAAGGTTTCCGAGTGGACCACCGACCTCGACTCCGTCATCAACGACCCCACTGTGGACATCATCTTTGATGCCTCGATGACCAGCCTCCGCGCCGCAACCCTGAAGAAGGCGATGCTGGCCGGAAAGCACATTTTCACCGAGAAGCCCACCGCAGAGACCCTTGAAGAGGCCATCGAACTGGCACGCATCGGCAAGGAAGCCGGGGTCACCGCAGGCGTCGTGCACGACAAGCTCTACCTGCCCGGCCTGGTCAAGCTGCGCCGCCTGGTGGACGAAGGCTTCTTCGGCCGCATCCTCTCCATCCGCGGCGAGTTCGGCTACTGGGTCTTCGAAGGCGACGTGCAGGCAGCCCAGCGTCCGTCCTGGAACTACCGCAAGGAAGACGGCGGCGGAATGACCACGGACATGTTCTGCCACTGGAACTACGTCCTTGAAGGCATCATCGGCAAGGTCAAGAGCGTCAATGCCAAGACCGCCACCCACATCCCCGCGCGCTGGGACGAAGCAGGCAAGGAATACAAGGCAACGGCCGACGACGCCTCCTACGGCATCTTCGAGCTCGAGACCCCGGCCGGTGAGCCTGTCATCGGCCAGATCAACTCCTCCTGGGCAGTCCGGGTCTACCGCGACGAACTGGTGGAGTTCCAGATTGACGGCACGCACGGTTCCGCCGTGGCCGGCCTGAACAAGTGCGTTGCCCAGCAGCGCGCACACACACCCAAGCCGGTCTGGAACCCGGACCTGCCCGTCACCGAATCCTTCCGCAGCCAGTGGCAGGAAGTCCCGGCCAATGCAGAGCTGGACAACGGCTTCAAGCTGCAGTGGGAGGAGTTCCTCCGCGACGTCGTCGCCGGCCGCGAGCACCGCTTCGGCCTGCTTTCGGCTGCCCGCGGAGTCCAGCTCGCTGAGCTGGGCCTGCAGTCCAACGACGAACGGCGCACCATCGACATCCCGGAGATCACGCTCTGATGACTTCCCTGATCCTTCCTTCCAGCGACGGCGGCACGCGCGAGTACCGCCTCCAGGGCGGCACGTCGTGGGCGCGTCCCACTGCCCCGCTCACTGCCCGCCGCGCCTACGCCGCCGCGCACGTGATCCCCGAGGTCCTGGGCGACAACACGCCCGGCGCTCCCGCCAGCCTCGACTGGGACGCCACCATGGCATACCGCCACGAACTCTGGTCCTACGGCCTCGGCGTCGCCGATGCCATGGACACCGCCCAGCGCGGCATGGGACTTGACTGGGCTGCGACCCAGCAGCTCATCAAGCGCACCGGTGTAGAGGCAGCATCCGTGGCCTCCGCCGGTAACGCCGCAACCGCCGGCAGGTCGGTGCGCGACCTCGTCGCCTGCGGAGCCGGCACGGACCAGCTCGACATGGCCGCACTGCCCACCGGAGAGGCCGGACTTGCTGCCGTCCTCGATGCCTACCGCGAGCAGATCGCCGTCGTGTCCGAAGCCGGACCAAAGGTCATCCTGATGGCCTCCCGCGCCCTCGCCAGGGTGGCCACCAGCCCGGACGACTACCTGAAGGTGTACTCCACCCTGCTCCAGGAAGTGGACCAGCCTGTCATCCTGCACTGGCTCGGGACGATGTTCGATCCCGCCCTGGCCGGCTACTGGGGTTCAGCTGACGTGGCACAGGCCACCGACACGTTCCTCTCCCTGATCCGCGACAACGCGGACAAGGTTGACGGTGTCAAGGTTTCCCTGCTCGATGCCAGCCACGAGGTTGCCCTCCGCGCCGTGCTGCCCGAAGGCGTCCGCCTCTACACCGGGGACGACTTCAACTACCCCGAACTGATCGACGGCGACGGCAGCCACCACTCGGACGCCCTGCTGGGGATCTTCGCCGCCATCTACCCGGCCGCCTCCGTCGCATTGCAGCACTACGACGCCGGCAACGGCGTCAAGGCTCGCGAAATTCTGGACTCCACCCGCGAACTGGGCAAACACATCTTCAGCGCACCCACGTTCTACTACAAGACCGGGATCGCCTTTATGTCCTGGCTCAACGGCAAGCAGCCCGGCTTCCAAATGGTGGGCGGCCTGCACTCCGGCCGGTCCGTATGCCACCTCGCCAGGACGTTCGAACTCGCCGACCAGGCGGGACTGCTGAAGGACCCGGCCCTCGCCGCATTCCGGATGTCGGACTACCTGCGGATCAACGGAGTGGGAGCATGACCGTGAATTCAGACGCATCGCCGTTCTCCCGCCTCGCGATCAACAGCGCCACCACCAAGAAATGGACCCTCGCCCAGGTTGTGGACGGTTGCGTCAACGCCGGCATCCCGTCGATCGGGCCGTGGCGTGACCGCGTTGAAGAAGCCGGCCTGGACAAAGCGGCACGCCTGATCAAGGACGCCGGGCTGCGGGTCTCATCCCTCTGCCGCGGTGGCTTCCTCACCGCCGCCGATGCCGAGGGGCAGGCCGCCGCGCTGGCCGACAACCGGGCAGCCATCCTCGAAGCCGTGGCCCTGGACACCAAGGAGCTGTTCCTGGTGGTGGGTGGCCTGGCGCCCGGGGAGAAGGACGTGGTGGCTGCGCGCCGACGCGTCGCAGACCGCCTGGCTGATCTGGCCCCCTTCGCCCAGGAGAACGGGGTGCGCCTCGTCCTGGAACCGTTGCACCCGATGTACGCCGCAGACCGGGCCCTCGTCTCCACGTTGGGCCAGGCACTGGATCTGGCAGCACCCTTCGACGCCTCCACGGTGGGCGTCGCCATCGACACCTTCCATGTCTGGTGGGACCCGGAGCTCAGGGCCCAGATCGCGCGGGCCGGCCGGGAGGGCCGGATCGCCTCCTACCAGGTGTGCGACTTCAACATGCCCATGGCCCCGGATCCGCTGCTGTCCCGCGGTTACATGGGCGACGGCGTCGTGGACTTCGCCACGATTGGAACCTGGGTGCGCGAGGCAGGCTACACCGGTGACATCGAAGTCGAAATCTTTAATCAGGAGATCTGGGACACGGACGGCAACACCGTCCTGGCCACGGTCAAGGAGCGGTACAAGGAGCTTGTCCTCCCGTACGCCTGACCTGATTCAGACCGCGGGCTCCTGCTACGTCACGGCAGGAGCCTGCGCCCCACCAGCAAAAGGACCTGCACCGTTCACGGTGCAGGTCCTTTTGTCTTGCCTTTGGAACTATAGGTATTGCCTTGAAACTAGGCGAGGTAGGCGGCAGCGTGCAGGCGGTACCTGGCCAGCGTGCCGTCGTCGGACGTTTCCGCAGGAAGCTCCACACCGCTGACGGTCCAGTCGGGGAAGCCGCCGGCCAGTACCGCGGCAGCCTGGCGGGCGGCGCCGTCGGCCACGTATTCGCCGGGCGTCGGAACAAACGCCGGCAGGCCCAACAGTTGGCTTGCGGCCTGCTGGACCGCTGCGGACTGCGCGCCGCCGCCCACCAGGATGACCCGGCGCGCGTCCACACCCTGTGTCTGCAGGGCGGCCAGGCCGTCCGCGAGGGAACAGACCACGCCCTCGACGGCGGCGCGGGCCAGGTTTGCGGGCGTGTAGTTGGCACGGGTGATGCCGTGCAGGGAGCCCGCCGCCTCGGGCAGGTTGGGCGTGCGTTCGCCGTCGAAATAAGGGACCAGCGTCAGCCCGCCGGCTCCCGGAGCGGCCGCCAGGGCCAGTTCATTGAATCCCGCCAGGCTGACGTCCAGGAGCGCTGCGGTGGCGTCGAAGACACGCGTTGCGTTCAGGGTGCAGGCGAGCGGCAGGAAGTTGCCTGTGGCATCGGCAAATCCTGCCACCAGGCCGGATTCGTCGTCTGCCGGCGTGGCCGAGACCGCAAAAACAGTGCCGGAGGTACCCAGCGACATCACGACGTCGCCCACGCCGGCGCCAACGCCAAGGGCGGCTGCGGCGTTGTCGCCCGCACCCGGGCCGATGAGCGCCCCTTCCGGGGTCTTCCCCGAAATGTCCAACGGGCCGACGACGGCGGGGAGGCGGGGGACGTGGCCCAGGGACTTTTCAAGGGCAACAGGAAGGTACCGGCCGGTGGATGCGGAATAGTAGCCGGTGCCCGATGCGTCGGACCGGTCGGTGTGCAGGGCGGCCAGGCCGGCCTCGCCGCTGCCCGGGCCGAACCCCGCCAGCCGCCAGGACAGCCAGTCGTGGGGGAGGCAGACCGCTGCAACGCGGGCTGCGTTGTCCGGTTCGTTGTCCGCGAGCCAGCGCAGCTTGGTGATGGTCAGCGAGGCCACGGGAACTGTTCCCGTGGCGCCGGCCCAGTAGCGGGCCCCCTGGCCGGGGTCGCCGCCACCTGCTTCCCTGATCAGTTCCAGTGCAGCCGGTGCACTCCGGTTGTCGTTCCAGAGCAAGGCCGGGCGGATCACTTCCCCGTCAGCGTCAAGGCAGACCATGCCGTGCTGCTGACTGCCCACGGAGACTGCGCTGACGTCGCCAAGGCCGCCGGCCTGTTCGATGGCTTCCTGGAGCGCGTTCCACCAATGATCGGGATGCACCTCTGTTCCGTCTGGGTGGCCGGCGCGGCCCTGGCGGAGGAGCTCACCGGTGGCCGCGTCCCGGATCACCACCTTGCAGGACTGGGTGGAGCTGTCGATGCCGGCAACGAGCGCCATGGTCAGCGGGCGTTGAGCAGGTGTTCGATGGCCAGCTGGTTGAGCCGCACAAAGGCGAACGAGCGCTCGCCGGCGGCATCGGCGTCGAAGTTTTCGAACGCAGCGGCATCGGCCAGAAGCTCGGCCGCGGTTTCGCCGGCGGTGAGTGTCGGCTCGCCCAGCTCGAAGATGCCCGATGTGGCAAGCGCTTCCTGCACTTCAGGGTCGGCGCGGAACGCCAGGGCGCGTTCCTTGAGCAGGAGGTACATGGACATGTTGGACTTGGCGGATTCCCAGACGCCGTCGTAGCCGTCGGTGCGTGAAGGCTTGTAGTCGAAGTGGCGGGGGCCGTCGTATTTGGGGCCGCCGTTCGGGAATCCGTTTTCGAGCAGGTCAACGGTGAAGAAGGCACTGGTGAGGTCACCATGGCCGAACACGAGGTCCTGGTCGTACTTGATCCCGCGCTGGCCGTTCAGGTCGATGTGGAACAGCTTGCCGGCCCAGAGGGCCTGCGCGATCCCATGGGTGAAGTTCAGCCCGGCCATCTGCTCGTGTCCCGTCTCCGGGTTAAGGCCCACAATGTCGCCGTGTTCCAGCTCTGCAATGAATGCCAGGCCGTGGCCGACGGTGGGGAGGAAGATGTCGCCGCGGGGTTCGTTGGGCTTGGGCTCCAAGGCGATGCGGAGGTTGTAGCCCTTGTCCTTGATGTAGGCAGCGGCGGTGTCGACGCCCTCCTTCATGCGGTCCAGGGCAGCGGACAGGTCCTTGGAACCGTCGTACTCGCTGCCTTCACGGCCGCCCCACATCACGAAAGTCTCGGCACCGAATTCTGCGGCGGAGTCGATGTTTCGCAGGACCTTGCTGAGCGCGAAGCGCCGGACGGAGCGGTCATTGGAGGTGAAGCCGCCGTCCTTGAACACCGGGTGGCTGAACAGGTTGGTGGTCACCATGGGGACCTTGAGTCCGGTTTCCTGCAGGGCAGTGCGGAAGTTCTTCAGGATCAGTTCGCGCTCCGAGACAGTGGCGTCGAAAGGAACCAGATCGTTGTCGTGAAAGGTGAGTCCGTATGCCCCGAGGTCACTGAGCTTGTGAACGGCTTCAACAGGGTCCAGCGGCTTTCGGGTTGCGACGCCGAAAGGATCGGCTCCGGTCCAGCCAACGGTCCAAAGGCCGAAGGTGAACTTGTCGGCCGGGGAGGGGGAGAGAGTCATGATGCGTCCTTGCATTAGAGGGAACCGAAGATCCCGGTGGAGTTAGTTTATTGCTTGAACTATATGGGCCCGTATGAGCTAAGGTCAATAGGAAACGGGCCGTGATCGTCCCTGAATGAGAAGGAGGACCGGATGGCGAGCTCCGCGCCGGCTGCAGGTACCCCCGAACACGGAATGCCTGGCAACATGGGGGACGTCCGCCGGGGCAACCTGGCCCTGGTCATGGGCCGGATCGCGCACTCCAAAGCAGGAACCCACCTGACCCGTGCCCAGATTGCTGCTGCCACCGGCCTCACCAAGGCCTCCGTTTCAAGCCTGGTGCTGGACCTTCTTGATGCCGGCATCGTCCGCGAAGTAGGGCTGAATCCGCAGGGGGAGCGGGGGCGCCCCGGTGTGGGGCTGGAACTGGATCCCGCGAACGGCGTGATGGGAATGGAAGTCAACGTCGACTACATCTCAGCGGGAGTGACGGACCTGGCCGGCAACCTGCTTCTGCAGGAGACGGTGGAGCAGGACAACCGAACCGCTTCACCCGTTGCCGTGACGGCGGCGCTGGCCGGACTGGCAGCCGGACTCCGGGCATCGGCCGAAGCCCAGGGAGTCCGCGTGCTGGGCGGCGGGCTGGCCGTCCCTGGCCTGGTGGACGACAAAACCGGGACGGTCATTACGGCACCCAACCTCGGGTGGAACAACGAAACCCTGGACCTGCACGCACTGCTTCCCGATGTGCGGCTGGGCACCACACTCTTCAACGAGGCCAACGCCGCAGCATTGGCCGAGTTGCGCTACCGCCCGGCAGGCCGTGCCGACTTTCTGTTTGTCTCCGGTGAAGTCGGCGTTGGCGGCGGGCTGGTCATCGGCTCTGAACTGTTCACAGGTCCGCACGGGCATGCGGGCGAGCTGGGCCACGTTGTGGTCGAGCCTGACGGGGCAGCCTGTTCCTGCGGCGGCCGGGGATGCCTTGAGACCGTGGCCGGCCAGGACGCGATTTTCGCGGCCGCAGGAATTTCCCCGCGGCGGCAAGCCAACCGGCAGGCGTCCGCCGGCCCTTCCCGGTCCGAAAGCCTGGATCAGTTGTTGTCCCTGATCACCGGCGGGGATGCGGATGCGCTCGCCGCCGTCGTCCGTGCCGGTCATTTCCTCGGTGTGGCTGTGGCTTCGTCCGTCCGGCTGCTCAATATTTCTTCAGTGGTGCTGGGCGGCCACTTTGCCCTTCTGGGGGAGTGGATCATGCCCGCGCTCACAGAAAGCCTGGCAACCTACGCCCCGGGCAAGGTCCTGCCGGGCAACATCAGCCTCTCAGCCGTGGGACAGGCAGGGGCCCTTCTCGGCGCCGCCGGCAGCGTGGTCACCTCGCTCGTTGAGGCTCCGCACCGGCTGTATTCCTAGGGGCCCAGAATCCCCAAGGGACCAGGGCACGGTCCGGGGTCCGGTACCTCCCTGCGTTCGGAAACGGGCAGGACGACTCCGCTGTTGTTGCCGGCCGCTTCCGGGCCGTGGCGCCGCTGCGTAGACTTTGGCCATGTCCGCCGTATCCGGGGATTTCACCTGTCGGGGCGCCCCACTGGAGTACTGGTTCGTGAAGCTCCAGGCCGGGGACCTCTCCTTCCTCGTTGACTTCATCTTCCGGGCCGGTGCTGACGCGGCCGAAGTCCGGATCAGCCTGTGGGTTCGCCGGAAGGGGCGCGTTGTTCGTTCCGGGACGATCTCTGGAAGGGCGCGGGGAACTGAGGTCGTAATCGGTGAAAGCCTGTTTGCGGCCAATCGCAGCATTGGCCGGATCGCGGACGTCGGGTGGGAACTCAGCTGGGAGCCCGGGTCCGTCCGGATCGCCCCAAGCATTCCCGTGACGGGAGTGCTCCATCCCCTGGACCTGGAGCTCATCAGTTATCCCCGGCTCAGCATCACCGGGCAGGTGAGGGTGTCCCATGAGGTGTTTCCCGTACGGAACGCGGCAGGAACGATGACCCACTACTGGGGCCGACGGCTTCCTGATGCGTGGCGTTGGGTGTCCGCGGCTGGACCTGACGGCACCGGCACAGCCGTCGAGGCAGTCCTGATGAGGACCCGGTTGTGGGGACGTGCCCCGGCTCTGGCCGCGGGATACTTGTGGACCGCCGGGGAAAAACGCCAGGCCGGCAACCTCCTGGTATCCCCCGTCAGCGGGCTGCTCAACACTGCCGGGCCGGGGACCGACTTCGTCCTGACCGGCCGCAGCCTGCGCCGCACGGTTCGGCTGAGTTGCAGGGCCGCGCCGGAAGACTTCAACGACCTCGGCGAGGGAATCCGGCAGACACTGCAGGGAACGTGCACGCTCGCAGGGGACAGTCCGGCCATGACGGGCGCTGGACTGGAGTACCGCAGCCTGGCTTGGAAGCTCCGGGAAAATAAAACACCCCGGTCCTGGGACCGGGGTGTAAACGGTGACTCGACCCACCCGTAACGGATGCCTCGCGTCATCGCAGCAAATTGTGCCCCAGGAGGGAATCGAACCCCCGACCGGCGGATTAGAAGGCCGCTGCTCTATCCCCTGAGCTACTGGGGCACGTGGCGCCACGACCAGAAATCCGGCGCATGAAAAGTTTACATTGCCCCGGCTGCGGCTGCGTCACCGTGCCCGCCGCGCGCGCCCTTATCCTTGACCCTTCAAATGCGTCTTGTCCTCCACAACGCGGGCCGGGCGAGTTATGCACATACGCAACTTGGCCCCTGCCCGCCAAATCGGTCCCGCGCGAAGCTGGTTTTGCCGCTAAGGCACAACCTTTAGAGACAGGACATGACGATGAACGACACCATCACGATCCGTGGCTTCGTGGCCACCGAGATCAAGACCTCCACCACACCAGGAGGAGTTGGCACAGCCTCCTTCCGCTTCGGTTCGACCGGCCGGCGCTATGACCGCGCCTCAAATACCTGGGTGGACCTCCCAACCAACTGGTTCAATGTCCAGGGCTACCGCCAGCTTGCCGGGAACATGGCCTGCAGCATCAGGAAGGGCCAACGCGTGATTGTGGTGGGCCGGCTCAAACTGCGCAGCTGGGAGAAGGACGGCCGGACCTACCATTCGACTGAGATCGACGCGGAATCTGTTGGCCACGATCTCATGTGGGGTTCAGCCAACTACACCCGCAACGCGAACAACGGCCTGCACCCGGCATCGGAGAACAACGCGGCGGGGCAAGGGCTGGCGGAGCCGGCACACGACATCGGCCTCCCTGACCCCGAGGGCGACGAGGATCCGGGTGAAGAGGACCACCCGGACGACGATGCAGCCGCCGGGATCTTCCTGGTGGATGCAGACGGCAACCGTACCCCTGTAGACGCCGAAACGGGGGAACTGGCTGGGGCTGCCGTCTGACCCCCGGCCGACCCGCAGTTCCGCCCGGGGGTGGGCCGCGTGGCAGAATGACGGCATGAAGCGCGCGACGGCAGACCCACAGGCAGTCCAGGTCACCGGCAGGGCCGCTCATTCCCGGGCGGGCGGAACATCCGCGGGACGGCAACAGGTGGTCCTTGCAGGGTGCCTCATGTTGGCACTCTCACTGACAGCATGCACCGGCGGCTCATCAGACGGGACGAAGACTGCAGGCGCCACGCCCGCGGGAGGGGCTGGCACAGGCAGTACCCCGCCCGGCGCCCCCGCCCCGAACGCCACCGCCCCGAGCGCTATAGCCCCAAGCTCCACCGTCCCCGGTGCAGCGGGTCCTGATACTGCCGAATCGGCGCAGGACGCTGCTAGTGCACTCATGAAACAGACAGTGACTGATGCGCTGAGCCGGCTGGCGGCGGGGACGCCCAAGCCGGCCACGTCGCAGGTAACCGATGCCCTGACCGGCGCCGGCGTAGCACCTGCAGCCCTGGAAGTGTCGGCGAGCCGCACACCCACCGGGCTGGAGGCCGACGCCATTGAAGCGGGCGTGCTGCAGGGTACTGACTGCGTGATCGGCCAGATCCGGGACGGCAGCGTCACGGTCACTGTTCTGCAGGTGCTGGCGAGCGGCAAGTGCTTCGTGGGCGCGGCCGCCTGACCCTTCGAATGTGAGATATGCGCGCCAACCCACTAGATTTGGAACCATGGCGGAATTTATCTACACAATGACCAAGGCCCGCAAAGCCGTTGGCGAAAAACTCATTCTTGACGACGTAAGCATGTCCTTCTTCCCGGGCGCCAAAATTGGTGTTGTTGGCCCGAACGGTGCCGGTAAGTCCACCATCCTCAAGATCATGGCCGGCCTGGATACCCCCTCGAACGGTGAGGCCCGGCTCAGCCCCGGCTACACAGTGGGAATCCTCCTGCAGGAACCGCCGCTGAACGAGGAAAAGACGGTACTGGGCAACGTCCAGGAGGGTGTCGGCGAAATCTACGGCAAGATCCAGCGGTTCAACGAGATCTCCGAGGAAATGGCCAGCCCCGACGCTGACTACGACACATTGCTCGAAGAAATGGGCCACCTGCAGGAGGCCATCGACGCCGCAGACGCGTGGGACCTTGATTCCCAGCTGGAGCAGGCCATGGACGCCCTCCGCTGTCCGCCCGCGGACGCTGACGTGACACTCCTCTCCGGCGGTGAGCGCCGGCGTGTGGCGCTCTGCAAGCTCCTGCTGCAGAAGCCGGACCTCCTGCTGCTGGACGAGCCCACCAACCACCTTGACGCGGAAAGCGTGCTCTGGCTCGAACAGCACCTCTCCAGCTACGCCGGGGCTGTCCTGGCCGTCACGCACGACCGTTACTTCCTTGACCACGTCGCCGAATGGATCGCCGAGGTCGACCGCGGCCACCTGTACCCCTACGAAGGCAACTACTCCACATACCTGGAGAAGAAGCGCGCCCGCCTCGAAGTCCAGGGCAAGAAAGACGCCAAGCAGGCCAAGCGCCTCACCGAAGAACTCGAGTGGGTCCGCTCCAACGCCAAGGGCCGCCAGACCAAGTCCAAGGCACGCCTTGCCCGTTACGAGGAAATGGCAGCGGAAGCAGACCGCACCCGCAAGCTCGACTTCGAAGAAATCCAGATCCCGCCGGGACCCCGCCTCGGCGGCCTGGTGCTCGAAGCCAAGGACCTGCAGAAGGGCTTCGAGGACCGGACCCTCATCGACGGACTGTCCTTTACCCTTCCCCGCAACGGCATCGTCGGCGTCATCGGCCCCAACGGTGTTGGCAAGACCACGCTGTTCAAGACCATCGTGGGCCTGGAACCGCTCGACGGCGGTGTCCTGAAGATCGGTGATTCGGTCAAGATCTCCTACGCGGACCAGAGCCGCGGCGGCATCGATCCCAACAAGACCCTGTGGGAAGTTGTCTCGGACGGCCTGGACTATATCCAGGTGGGCCACGTTGAAATGCCTTCGCGTGCCTACGTAGCCGCATTCGGCTTCAAGGGCCCGGACCAGCAGAAGAAGGCCGGGGTACTCTCCGGTGGTGAGCGCAACCGCCTGAACCTCGCGCTGACCCTCAAGCAGGGCGGAAACCTGCTGCTCCTTGACGAACCCACCAACGACCTCGACGTCGAGACCCTCAGCAGCCTCGAAAACGCGCTGCTCGAATTCCCCGGCTGCGCCGTGGTGGTATCGCACGACCGCTGGTTCCTGGACCGGGTGGCCACCCACATCCTCGCCTATGAAGGCGACGAGGAGAATCCCTCCAAGTGGTACTGGTTCGAGGGTAACTTCGAATCCTACGAGGAGAACAAGGTTGAGCGGCTCGGACCCGATGCGGCCAAACCGCACCGCGTCACGCACCGCCGCCTCACCCGCGACTAATCACTAACCGCGGCTAGTCGCTAACCGCGGTTATAACGCGACTGAACAGAAAGGCCGGCATCCTCAGGGATGCCGGCCTTTCTGCTGTCCGGCCCGTGAAGGCCGGCAGGGACACGCCGGGTCAGTCCCGCCCGGCCTTGCGGATCTGATGCTCCAGCACTTTGGTCTGGAAAGCACCTACCACCTTGTTTTTCAGGTCTGTGGGCACGCGGACCATTCCCTCCTGTGCCACAGAAGCGACGTGCTGACCGGCCCGGTTGAAGATCTTGCCGGTGGCCAGGCCCCGGGCCCCCTGGGCGCTGGGGGATTCCTGGACGTACAGCAGCCACTCATCCACGCGGGCGGGCCGGTGCCACCACATCGCGTGGTCCAGGCTGGCCACGCTCATCCCGGGCGTGATCCAGCTGAGCCCGTGGCGGCGCAGGATGGATTCAAGCAACGTGTAGTCGCTGGCATAGGCCAAGGCAGCGCGGTGCAGGTTCAAATCGTCCGGCATGGGCCCGAAAGTCTTCATCCACACAGCATTCCTGGCCTCCTTCTTCCCCTTGGCCGAAACGTACAGGGGCGGGTCCACATGCCTGATGTCGAAGGGCCGCTCGTAAGCCCAGTGACGTGCCACGGGGTGGTCAAACTTGCCAAGCAGTTCCGCGGTGCTGGGCAGCGACTCGGGGTCGGGCATGCCGGCGGGCATCGTGGATTCGTGGTCAATGCCCTCATCCGGGTCCTGGAACGAGGCGATCATCGAGAGGATCGGCACGCCCTCCTGATAGGCGTGGACCCGCCGCGCCGAAAACGACCGGCCGTCGCGCAGCCGCTGGACACCGAAGGTAATCGCCTTGTTGGCGTCCCCGGGCCGCAGGAAATAGCCATGCATCGAGTGCACAAACCGTTCCGGGTCCACCGTGCGCATAGCCGCAACAAGTGACTGGGCCAGGACCTGGCCGCCGAACACCCGCTGACGGGGCTGCTGCTGCGACGGTCCAAGGAAGATGTCCTCATCGGTCCGGGCGCCTTCAAGCTCACCCAGGTCAAGGAGCTGGATCAGCGATGAGGTGGGGTCTCCGCTGGGAGGCGCCAGCAGTCCGGTTTCGGCTTCAGTCATGGTTTGACTCTAGACGGCGCCCCGCCGCTGCTCAACCGGGGTCCAGCCGGTAGTGTTCTCTATGTGTCTGACCTTCTTACCCAGTCCTTCCGGTTCGCCGATCCGCGTGATCTCGCCGATCTGCGCACCTTCGCCACGCGCGCAAAAGCAGTCGACGACGGCGCCATCCGGCTCCAGGCCGCCGGTTCCGTTCTCGCCGCGTACGTGTGCGTCCTGAGGCCGCGGCTGCTGGGCGAATCCACTCCCACCATCCTTGGCCTGCGCACCATGGCACTCGCCGAGCCTTCCACGACCGACGTCACTGTTCCGCTGTCAGCGGTCCTGGACCGCCTGGCCAGGGCGGGCGAGGACGACGTCGAACTGCCGGTTCCGCCGTCCACCGTCAGCGAATCGTGGACGGGAGTCGGGGCCCCGCGCGCGGGCTGGGAGCCGATGGGCACCCTGTCCGATTCCGGTCTGCGGCAGGCGGCCGAAGCCGGCATCACCGAAGTCGCTGGCATCGTGCCGACCAACCCCGGGGCTCTGATGGTCAATAATGCCCGGGCGTCGGTGTGGGGCAGGGAGCTGGACGAATCGGGGATTCCGCTCGGCGCAGCCTTCGCTGCCCTGACACTGGGATTCCTCGGAGACGGGGACCAGAAGCTTTACCGGGCGGGGCGCTGGTTCCGCCTCAGCGGTCCGCGCGGTCACGTCCTGGCCAGGACGGGCAGCGGGCTGCAGCAGCCCTGACCCGGTCATGGCAAACAGTACGGTGATTGCCAAACCGGACGGTCAGGGCATTAACGGGTCTCAGGGCTCCGAAGGGCTGTTCACCATGGACAGTGCGGCGCGTTCCATGTAGTCCCACAGGGTCCCCTCGTACAGCGGGGGCAGTTCCAGGGAGTCCACGGCTGCCCGCATGTGAAACAGCCAGCGGTCCTTGGCTTCCGGGGTGACCCGGAACGGCACGTGGCGCATCCGAAGCCGGGGGTGGCCGCGCTCCTCGCCGTAGGTGGTGGGCCCGCCCCAGTACTGTTCCAGGAACATCAGGAAGCGCCGCTTGGCAGGGCCCAGGTCTTCCTCGGGATACATCGGGCGCAACAGCGGATCGGTTGCCACGCCGTCGTAGAACACGTCGATCAGCCTGACGAACGTCTCGTGGCCGCCCACGGCATCGTAGAAGTTGTCGGTGTAGCCGGGCTGGCTGAAGGGATCGTTCTGCATCAGCTGGCGCGGCGGTTGCGGCTCGGCGGGTGTGGTCATGATTCTATTCTCCGGCTTTCTGGTCAGTCTTTTTAGCCTCGGTAGGCGGCTCATGCAATGCAGTCTCCGTTTCCGCGTCAAGGGGCTCCGCCGCCGGAACGTAATTGCCCTGGGAGCGGTTGCCGACCCGCAGGATTTCACCGTTGCGCAGGTACCAGATGGCGCCGTCGTCGGAGCGGACGCGGGTGATGCGCAGGCCCATGGACTCCACGACACCCACGACCTCGCTGGTTTCGATGACATCGCCGATTCCGTACTGGTCTTCAATGGTGATGAAGATCCCGGCCAGGAAGTCGCGGATCAGCTGCTGTGCGCCGAAGCCGATGGCTACACCGAGGATTCCCACGCTGGTCAGCAGCGGGGCGATGTTGATGTCAAGGTTCTGCAGGACGTACATGCTGGTGATGACGGCCACGAGCACACCCACGATGCTGTTGAGCAGCGACCCGATGGTCTCCGCGCGCTGGACACGGCGCTCATGGTCCAGTGCCCGAATGGCCGGTGCCACCCACTTGAAATGCGCTTTCTTGAAAAAGTTGCTCCCTGAGGCCACACGCTTGCTGATCCGGGAAATCACAAAGGTTGCCACCAGCCAGATGGCGATACCGACACCCAGGCTGATGACGATGCCGGTGATGCTGATGCCGTCCGGCTCACTGGCGGCGGATGGAAGTATGGACATCATGCTGAACATAGGGGGTAAAACTCCTTGAGGGTCTCCGGCGGCGGCCGGTGGAAGGCATCAGCGGGTGCACGGGTGGCGCGGCACGCTGGGCACTGTTCTCATTCAACCCTAGCGCCGTACCGTGGACCCATGCGCATCCTGATACTCGGTGGAACGGCCTTTCTCTCCTCGGAAATAGCCCGGCAAGCCCTGGCCGCCGGGCACCAGGTAACGTGCCTGGCCCGCGGTTCGGCCGGCCGGCCGCCGGAGGGAGCCGACTGGGTGCGGACGGACCGTTCACTGGGCGCGAACGCATATGACGGTGTCAGCGGCGTTTGGGACGAAGTTGTCGAGGTGGCCCGCGACACCGTGCTGGCCGCGGATGCCCTGGCCGCCCTCGCAGGGCGGGCCGGCCACTGGACGTTTGTGTCGAGCTGTTCCGTTTATGCCGACCATACGACGCCGGGAGCAGCAGAGGATGCCGCCCTCCTGCCGCCCTTGCCTGCCGGGACGGAGTCCACCCCGGATAACTATGGTGAATCCAAGTCGGCCATCGAGCAAGCCACTTTGGCCGCCGCGGGCGACAAAGCGCACCTCTGCAGGGCCGGCCTCATCGGCGGTCCCGGCGATGCGACGGACCGGTACGGCTACTGGCCGGCGAGGTTCGCCCGGGACAACCGGCCTGCCGTGGTGCCGGACATCGCCGGGCATCCCACGCAGGTCATCGATGTCCGCGACCTCGCCCGGTGGATCCTGGATGCCGCCGGGCAGGGTGTCACCGGCGCGCTGAATGCGGTGGGCGACCCGGTGCCCTTCGGCGACTACATCGCAGCGTCCAGGACCGCCGCCGGGTACCGGGGCGAGGCTCTCACGGCGAGTGAGGACTGGCTGGTGGAGAAAGGCATCGATTACTGGGCAGGACCTGATTCCCTGCCGCTGTGGCTGCCGCCCGGCCACGAGGGCTTTTGTGCCCGCAGCAACTGGGCTGCGCGTGCCGCCGGACTGGCCACCCGGCCCTGGCAGGACACTGTGGCGGACACGCTGCTGGACGAGCGCATCCGGGGCCTGGGCCGTCACCGCAAAGCCGGGCTTTCGCCTGCAACGGAGACCCGGCTGGCGGGTGAGCTGCTGGCCGTCCGCTCAGGCCGTTAGCGTCACGGGTTCGTGCCGCACCGGAAAGTTGACGCTGCGGGCGATGAAGCAGACCTGGTTGGCTTCGCGGTGCAGTTGTTCAGCCACGGCAACGTGCTCCGGGTCCGCCAGGGTCACGTGCGGGTGCAGCGTCACGGATTCAAACTGCCCGCTGCCATCCCGGTTCAGGTGCAGGGTTCCGGTGGCCTCGTCCCGGTAGTCGGTGACCACCACGCCGTGCCGTACGGCCACATGAAGGAAGGACAGCATGTGGCACTGTGCCAAGGCGGCCAGGAGCAGTTGTTCGGGGTTGTACCGGTCACGGTCACCGTGGAAGGTCGGATCGGCTGAGCCCGGCAGGACCGGCAGGCCCGGGATCAGGACGTCGTGGTCCCGCGAGTAGCCACGGTACGACGACGTTCCTTCCCCCAGGTTGCCGGTCCACTGCACGGTCAGCGAATAGCGATGCTCACTCAGGCTCATGGCCTCAGGCCTGGAGTTCGCCGGGGAGAACGTCCGCGGCGCGTGCCTGCAGTGCCCGGGCAACGCCGTCGCGGTTTTCCAGCATCATCCGCCGCAGTGCGGTGCTGTCCGCCGGGAGGCCGGCCAGGAAACGGTCCGTCCGGTCAACTGTCGCCTGCGTTGTCAGCAGCGCCGGATAGAGTCCGACGACGATCTGCTGGGCCAGTGCGTGGGTCCGGTTTGCCACGATCCCGGGGACAGCCTCGAAGTACTTCTCGGCGTAGGGCTCAAGGAGCGAGCGGTCAAGGACGCGCATGAAGCCGTTCACGGCCGAACCCTGCAGTGCGTTGGACAGCTCGCCCTTGACCACAATCGCGTCCCAGGCCTTGGCCTTGGCCTCGGCGGTGGGAATCGCGGCGGTGGCCAGGGCAGCAGCGTTCTGTCCGCTCGCGGTGCGGTCCCGCTCCAGTTCGGCGTCGATCCCTTCCTGGCCAAGCCTGCCGCCCGCAACCAGCGAGGTGAGCAGTTCCCAGCGCAGGTCCTGGTCCACAGCCAGCCCTTCCAGCGTCGCTGACCCGTCGAGAAGACCTGACACCGTGTCCAGCTGTGCGGCGCTGCGGGCCAGCTGGCTGAAGGCCTTCAGGAACTGCAGCTGGGCATCGGATCCGCCAGGGGCCGTGGAAGCCAGGTCGCGGAGAACGTCTGCAGCGGCAACGGAAGTGGCCTCGCGGTGCTCTTCGGCGACGTAGAAATTCAGCGTGGTGGCCAGCTGGCGGAGCTGGGTCTGGATCACGGAGGAGTCGGACTCCGAACCGATATTGGCCAGGATCAGCTCCACGTACCGGCGCGCAGGGGTCTCGCCGTCCCGGGCACCGTCCCAGGCGGAGTTCCACACCAGGGTCCGGGGAAGGCTCCGGGCGAAGTCCTTCAGGTGGGCTGTCGCGGTGGCAAGGGATTTTTCGTCCAGGCGGACTTTGGTGTAGGCGAGATCGTCGTCGTTGATGAGGATCAGGTCCGGCTGGGCCAGACCGGCAAGCGCGGGCACTTCGGTCCGTTCACCGTCGACGTCGAGTTCCTCCCGGTGGACGCGCTCCAGCTTGCCCGCGCCGTTGAGGTTGTAGAACCCGACGGCCAGGCGGTGCGGACGGATGGTGGGCCACTCCTTTACCGCTGACTGGATGATGCTGAAGGAGGCCAGGTTCCCGTCCGCGTCCAGTTCCAGCTCGGGCTGGAGGGTGTTCACACCGGCGGTTTCCAGCCACAGCCGGCCCCACTGGTCAAGGTCGCGGCCGCTGGCTTTTTCCAGCTCCACCATCAGGTCGCTGAGCTCGGTGTTCTGCCACGCGTGCTTGGCGAAGTACTCGCGGACACCTGCCATGAACTGTTCCGGCCCCACCCACGAGACCAGCTGGCGCAGCACCGACGCGCCCTTGGCGTAGGTGATGCCGTCGAAGTTGACTTCCACGTCCTGGAGATCGTTGATTTCGGCGAAGATCGGGTGCGTGGTGGGCAGCTGGTCCTGGCGGTAGGCCCAGGACTTCTCCACCGACGCGAAGGTGGTCCAGGCGCTGGTGAAGGATGTGTTTTCCACCGCCGCGAGGTGGGACATGTATTCGGCGAAGGATTCGTTGAGCCAGAGGTCGTTCCACCAGCGCATGGTCACGAGGTCGCCGAACCACATGTGTGCGAGTTCGTGCAGGACGGTGATGGCGCGGCGTTCGATCTGCGCGTCCGTGACCTTGCTGCGGAAAACGTACCCTTCCAGGATGGTCACGGCGCCGGCGTTCTCCATGGCTCCGGCGTTGAACTCGGGAACAAACAGCTGGTCGTACTTTTCGAACGGGTAAGGACAGCCGAACTGGGCCTCGAAGAACTCGAAGCCCTGGCGGGTCAGTTCGAAGATGTTGTCCGCGTCCAGGTACTGCATCAGGGACTTTCGGGCAAAGACACCGAGCGGGATGACCCGGCCGTCGGAGCTGCGCACTTCGCTGCGGACCGACTGGTACGGGCCGGCGATCAGGGCAGTGACATAGGAGGACAGCCGCGGTGTCGGTGCGAAGGACCACACGGACCGGGCCCCGCCGTCGGCCGCCGGCGAGGTTGTTTCCGGCGCCGGCGTGGGGGAGCCGGAGATGAGGTCCCAGTGCGAGGGTGCCGTGACGGTGAAGGCGAAGGTGGCCTTGAGGTCCGGCTGTTCAAAGACCGCGAACATCCGGCGCGAATCGGGCACCTCGAACTGCGTGTACAGGTACACCTCGTTGTCCACGGGGTCCACAAAGCGGTGCAGGCCTTCGCCGGTGTTCATGTAGGGCGCGTCAGCCACCACGGTCAGTTCGTTGGAGCCCGCAAGGTCAGGCAGCTGGATACGGATGCCGTCTGCCACAGCCGCGGGATCCAGGGAGCGGCCGTTGAGCGTGACGCTATGGACGGAATGCGTGACGGCGTCGATGAACGTGGAGGATCCGGGGACCGCCGTGAATTTCACTGTCGTGGTGCTGCCAAAAACCTTGTCGCCCCTGGTCAGGTCCAGGCTGACCTCGTAGGACTCGACGTTGATCAGTTCAGCGCGCTCGCGGGCTTCAGCGCGCGTCAGGTTCATGCCTGGCAAGTGTGCCTCCAGAAAGGGGTTGCGGTTGCCGGCGGGCGGTGGCCAGCACCGGCACAGTGAAGTCATTCTGTCACGGCGCCCGCCGGGAGTAGCGTTAATGCATGGGAAAGTTCCGGGATTCTGTCGATGCCAGTGCACTGCGCTTCGCGGTGGGCTTTCCCGTGATGCTGGCGGCCGCTTTTGTTTTTTGCGCTTTTTTGCTCCGGCCCGATCTTCCGGAGCCCATGGCGATCGGCTGGACGGCCGACGGCGGCTCCTCCTTTGCTCCCTTTGGCGCCTACGCCGGCGGCGGAGGGCTGATCATCGTCGCCGCCGGGTGGCTGGTCCTGTCCCAGGCGGTGCCATTGTCGCGTCCCGCCGTGATGCGGCGGATCATGATGGGGACGGGGCTGTTCCTGAGCCTGTTTGTCACCTCCGTCCTGGCCGCGGGTCTCGTGGGCCAGACCGGCCTGGCCGATGCGCGGGAGTCGCACGTTGACCTGACGGTGCTGGCGCTCGGCAGCGGAGCCGCCGTGTCGCTCGGGGTCATCATGGGTTTCGTCTTCAAAGCCGACAGGCAGTGGTCGCCCGAGGACGACCGGGCCCTGGAACTGGCCCTCGCCCGCGAGTTCGATCCGGATCTGGCTGGAGACACCATCCGGCTGTGGGTGCACGCACGCAGCTCGGTTTTCGTCATGATCGCCGTGGGGACCCTGTTCCCTGCCGCGCTGATCACGGTGGCGCTGCCATGGCTCGGCGCCCTGGTGGCAGTCCTCGCTGTGGTGGCAGCTGCCTTCCTCTGCGCCCGGGTAAAGGCCGACCGCCACGGCCTGCGTGTCCTGGTGGCGGGCGTGCTGCCCGTCATGGACGTGCCGGCGTCTGCCATCTCCGCCGCCAGTGCGGCGGACGTCCGCGCAGCCGACTACGGCGGGTGGGGCTACCGGAACCACAGCGGCACCGCCGCGATGCTGGTCAGCAGCGGGCCCGCCGTCGTCGTGCGCAAAACGGACGGCCACAGCGTAGCGGTCAGCGGCGGAAGCCCGGCGACGGCGGAGCGGCTTGCCGAAGTCCTCACCCGCGTCGCGGCAAGGGCGCGCCGGGGCGGCGCTGCCAGTCCTGCCGGCGGGGCCCCGGAGTCCTAGCATCCGCCAGTCCTAGTATCCTTGTCCGTGTCGATCCGACCCTTGGCCTAACGAACGGATACTGCTGTGACTTCTTCCCCTGCCTTCCCGCGGGTGCACATCGCCACCGACCACGCCGGCATGGAACTCAGCGCCCACCTGGTCAGCCACCTCACGGCAAAGGGCTACGAGGTTGTGGACCACGGCCCCAAAGAGTACGACGCCCAGGACGACTACCCCTCCTTCTGCATCAACGCTGCGCTCGCCGTGGTGGCCGACCAGCAGGCCGGGATCAACGCACTCGGGATCGTGCTCGGCGGCTCCGGCAACGGCGAGCAGATCGCCGCCAACAAGGTCAAGGGCGTGCGCGCCGCCCTCGCCTGGAACCTCTCGACGGCCACGCTGGCACGCGAGCACAACGACGCCAACGTGGTGGCAGTGGGCGGCCGCCAGCACACCGTGGGGGAAGCAACCGAACTCATCGAAGCTTTCCTGGCCGAGCCTTTCAGCAACGATGAGCGCCACGTCCGCCGGATCAGCAAGATCGCGGCCTACGAAGCCACCGGCGAGGTCGTCGAGTAGTGCCCGAAGGGCATTCGGTCCGCCGCCTGGCGCACCAGTTCGGCGACGTCTTCACCGGCGAGGCACTCTCCGTGAGCAGTCCGCAGGGCAGGTTCGCCGCGGGGGCAGCCCTGCTTGACGGCCACACGCTGACCGATTCCCGCGCCCACGGCAAGCACCTCTTCCTGCACTTTGACCATGCGATGGTGCTTCACGTCCACCTGGGTCTGTATGGTGCGTGGGATTTTGGCGGCGATGCCACGTTCCGGGGTGCCTCCAGCATCGGTGCGCCGCGCAAAGTGGGGGAGCAGGAGCTGTTTGACGACGACGGCGACGACGGCGACTACCAGGGTCCTCCCGAGCCGCGCGGCGCTGTCCGCGTCCGGCTGGTCAGCGCGCACGGGTGGGCGGACCTGCGCGGTGCCACCACGTGCGCTGTGATCACCGAGGCCGAGGCGCTGGCAGTCCTTGCCCGTCTGGGTCCGGATCCGCTCCGGAACCTGCCAGGGGACAGGTCCCGGTTCGCCGCAGGACTGCAGGCCCGCAAGACGCCGGTCGCGGCGCTGCTGATGGACCAGAAGGTGATTGCCGGCGTCGGAAATGTCTACCGGGCCGAAGTGCTGTTCCGCCAGCAGCTCGATCCCTGGCTGCCGGGCAACGCCCTCTCCCGCGGCGCCGCCGAACTCCTGTGGGACGACACGGCGGCAGTGATGGCCGACGGCGTCCGCGACGGGCGGATCATCACCACGCCGGCGGTTTACTGGGACGCCGGCGCCCTGCTTCCCGCGGGGGAACACGCCCACTATGTGTACAAGCGGGAGGGGCTGCCGTGCCGGGTGTGCGCCGGGCCGGTGGCTGTCACCGGGTTAGTCGGCCGCAAGCTGTACTGGTGCCCCGGCTGCCAGCAGGACGCGCAGTAGTTCCCGTCCCTGGAAAGCAAAAAAAGCAGGACCCCCCACCTTTTGGTGAGGGGTCCTGCTTCGCATCTGGAGGGGACGACGGGAATCGAACCCGCGTAATCAGTTTGGAAGACTGAGGCTTTACCATTAAGCTACGTCCCCGTAAGTACAGCTTTGCCAACGCTTAAGTTTAGCGGCCGGACTTCCGGGCTGGCTCTTCAAGCCGGATACAACTAAACCTAATTCATGCCCCACGTGTCAAATGTGCAATCGCCGCCCAAATCACCGTAGACTTGCCTGTGCACTTACGGGGTGTAGCTCAGCTTGGCTAGAGCACCTGCTTTGGGAGCAGGAAGTCGCAGGTTCAAATCCTGTCACCCCGACTCTGCGGCCCGGGCCGACGGCCTGGACAGAACACATGCTTTTGCAGAAACCCATCCCACAAACCCAGGAGTACTTAGACCGTGAAGAGCGCTGTCGAGAACCTCACCCCCACGCGGGTCAAGCTCAATGTTGAGGTCCCCTTTGAGGAATTGAAGCCCAGCATCGACGAGGCATACAAGACTGTTGCTTCGCAGATCCAGGTCCCTGGCTTCCGTAAGGGCAAGGTCCCTTCCAAGCTGATCGACCAGCGCGTTGGCCGCGGCTACGTGCTCGAGACTGCCATCAACGAAGGCCTCAACGGCTGGTACCAGGCTGCGGTGCAGGAATCAGGCATCCGTCCCCTGAGCCGCCCCGAGGTTGAGATCACCGAAGTTCCGGACCCCACCTCCACCGACGGCGAACTGAAGTTCCACGCCGAGGTTGATGTCCGCCCCGAGATCGAACTGCCTGACTACGCCGGCATCAAGGTCGAGGTTGCCGCCGCAGAGTCCTCCGACGAGGACGTCGACAAGGCCCTGGACGAACTCCGCGGCCGCTTTGGCACGCTGAAGTCCGTGGACCGCCCGGCTGCCGATGGCGACTTCCTGACCATCGACATCAACGCCACCATCGACGGCGCGGACGTTGACTCCGCCTCGGGCCTGTCCTACCAGGTAGGCGCCGGAACCATGCTTGAGGGCCTGGACGAGGCCGTCACCGGCCTGAGCGTTGACGAAGACGCCATCTTCGAGACCACCCTGGTGGGCGGCGACCACGCCGGCGAATCCGCCCAGGTGAAGGTGGTTGTCAAGGCTGTCAAGGAACGCGAACTCCCCGAGGCCAACGACGACTTCGCCCAGCTGGCCTCCGAGTTCGACACCCTTGCCGAACTCCGTGAGGACCTGGCCAAGCAGGCTGCCGACTCCAAGGTCGTCGAGCAGGGCGTAGAAGCCCGCGACAAGGTCCTGGACAAGCTCGTTGAGCTCGTCGAGGTTCCGGTTCCGGACTCGGTCGTTGAAGAGCAGCTCGAAGCCCACTTCAAAGAGGGCAGCGGCCACGGCGAGGGTGAGCACGACACCGAGGAACACCGCGAAGAGGTCAAGGCCAACACCGCCCGCGCCTTCCAGAACGAAATCATCCTCGACGCCATTGCCGAAAAGGAAGAAGTCAACGTCAGCCAGAACGAGCTGATCGACTACATCGTCACCACCGCCAGCCAGTACGGCATGGACCCGAACCAGTTCGCCCAGATCATCGATCAGAGCGGCCAGGTCCCCATGATGGTCTCCGAGGTACGCCGCCGCAAGGCACTGGCTGTTGTCCTCGGCCAGGCTACTGTGACCGACACCGACGGCAAGGCCGTTGACCTCAGCGACTTCGTCCGCCCAGGCGGCGAAGAAGAAGCTGCGGCCGTCGAAGCCGAAGCGCCCGAGGCCGACGCTTCCGAAGGCACCGGGACCGAAGCGGCTCCGAACGATGATCCGGCAGCCGTAAAGTTCTAGCACGCCCCGTGTGACAGCAGCCCCTGGACCAGCCGGTCCGGGGGCTGCCTGCTTTAACCGACGCTCCTTAGCGATCGTGCGCCGTCAGCGAACAGCGCGATTCCGGCGAACAATTAGGCCATCAAAACGGTTAGTGTCCAAGTAGTGAAGTTCAGTGATGTCGTTCAGTAACGTCACCGTCACCAGCGAGAGGTAAGTACACATGTCACAGCACGCAGAGGCTCCCCGGATGGCGACGGTCGATCCCGCAGCCCAGGACAACTACATCTACAACCGCCTCCTCAAGGAGCGGATCATCTGGCTCGGTTCCGAGGTGCGTGACGACAACGCCAACGCCATCTGCTCCCAGCTGCTGCTCCTGTCCGCCGAGAACCCGGAAAAGGACATCTACCTCTACATCAACTCTCCGGGCGGTTCCGTGACGGCGGGCATGGCCATCTATGACACCATGCAGTTCATCCCGAACGACGTCGTCACCGTCGCCACCGGGCTGGCCGCATCCATGGGGCAGTTCCTGCTGTCCTCCGGGACCAAAGGCAAGCGCTACGCCACCCCGAACGCCCGCGTCCTGATGCACCAGCCCTCCGGCGGAATCGGCGGCACGGCTTCGGACATCAAGATCCAGGCCGAGCTGATCCTCCACATGAAGAAGGTCATGGCTGAACTGACTGCAGACCAGACCGGCCAGAGCGTGGAGACCATCCTCAAGGACAATGACCGCGACAAGTGGTTCACTGCCAAGGAGGCCCTCGACTACGGCTTCTTCGACAAGATCGCGGCCCACGCCGGTTCCGTGTCCGGCGGCGGCGGAACCGCCAACGGCACCTCCGGCGAGCCGGCATCCGAGAAGTAACCCCGGCACTTTCGAACTCTCAGATCAGGAGCAACACAATGACCTACAACTTCGGATCGACTGCCGGTAACCTTCCGACCAGCCGCTACGTCCTTCCCCAGTTCGAAGAGCGCACGCCCTACGGCTTCAAGCGCCAGGACCCTTACACCAAACTGTTCGAGGACCGCATCATCTTCCTCGGCGTGCAGATCGACGACGCCTCCGCCGATGACGTCATGGCCCAGCTGCTGGTGCTCGAGTCCACCGACCCGGACCGCGACATCACGCTGTACATCAACTCCCCGGGCGGCTCCTTCACCGCCATGACCGCGATCTACGACACCATGACGTACATCCGCCCGGAGATCCAGACCGTCTGCCTTGGCCAGGCCGCCAGCGCCGCCGCCGTCATCCTTGCAGCCGGCACCCCCGGCAAGCGGCTTGCCCTTCCCAACGCCCGTGTCCTGATCCACCAGCCGGCCCTCTCGGGCGGCCAGGGCGGGCAGGCCTCGGACCTTGAGATCCAGGCTGCGGAAGTTATGCGGATGCGTTCATGGCTTGAAGACACGCTGGCCCACCACTCGGGCCGCACCCCGGAGCAGGTCAACAACGACATTGAGCGTGACAAGATCCTGACTGCCGCCGAGGCCCTGGATTACGGCCTGATCGACCAGGTCCTTGATTCGCGCAAGATGAAGCCCCAGGCCATTACCCGGTAGTAACGTTTTTCCAGGCCGGTGCGGTCCAGTTTATTTGGGCGGCACCGGCCTTCGCTTTCCACCCTTGAGGCCGAATGTGACCTAGAGTGGAAGGTGTCACGGCCATCCCTCCCAGGGCCGCCGGGTTTCCAGCAACGGTGCACAGCTGCCTGGCAGCAAGATACTAAAGGGGTTCACATATGGCTCGGATTGGCGAGAGCACGGATCTGCTGAAGTGTTCTTTCTGCGGAAAGAGCCAGAAGCAGGTGCGGAAGCTCATTGCCGGGCCCGGTGTCTACATCTGCGATGAATGCATTGAGCTCTGCAACGAGATCATTGAAGAAGAACTCGCCGAAGTCGCCGACCTGGGCAGTTTCGAACTTCCCAAGCCCCGCGAAATCTTTGACTTCCTGCAGGAATACGTCATCGGCCAGGAGCCTGCAAAGCGTTCCCTCGCCGTCGCCGTCTATAACCACTACAAGCGGATCCAGGCAGGCCACGCACCCAAGAGCGGCAGCCTCGCTGACGGCGGCCACCACGACGACGTCGAGATCGCCAAGTCGAACATCCTCCTGATCGGCCCCACAGGCTGCGGCAAGACATACCTCGCCCAGACCCTGGCGCGCCGGCTGAACGTCCCCTTCGCTGTTGCTGATGCCACCGCCCTCACGGAAGCCGGCTACGTGGGCGAGGACGTCGAGAACATCCTCCTCAAGCTCATCCAGGCCGCGGACTACGACGTCAAGAAGGCCGAACAGGGCATCATCTACATCGACGAAATCGACAAGATTTCGCGCAAGAGCGAGAACCCCTCCATCACCCGCGACGTTTCCGGTGAAGGCGTGCAGCAGGCGCTCCTGAAGATCCTGGAGGGAACCGTGGCCTCCGTGCCGCCGCAGGGCGGACGTAAGCACCCGCACCAGGAATTCATCCAGATCGACACCACCAACGTGCTGTTCATCGTGGCCGGGGCCTTTGCCGGGCTGGAAGAGATCATCGGTTCACGTTCGGGGCGCAAAGGCATCGGTTTCGGTGCACCGCTCAACGATGCCAGCAACAAGGTGGATTCCTACGGGGAGGTCATGCCCGAGGACCTCCTGAAGTTCGGCCTGATCCCTGAGTTTATCGGCCGGCTCCCCGTGATCACCACGGTCTCCAGCCTGGACCGCGACGCCCTTATCCAGATCCTGTCCACCCCGAAGAACGCGCTGGTCAAGCAGTACCAGAAGATGTTCCAGATCGACGGGGTGGAACTTGTTTTCGACGACGGAGCGCTCGACGCCATTGCCGACCAGGCCCTGGAACGGGGAACCGGCGCCCGGGGCCTGCGCGCCATCATGGAGGAAGTGCTGCTTCCGGTCATGTTCGACCTCCCCAGCCGCGAGGATGTGGCCAGCGTCGTCATCACCGAGGACGTCGTCCTGAACAAGGCCGAGCCCACCCTTGTTCCGCACGTGACCAAGCGGCGCAAGTCCGCCTGACGCACCCGCATTTTCGACACCGAAAGAATCCAGAGGAAATCACGCATGCCTGAAAACACCACCAACCAAGCTGACTTCTGGTTCGATCCGCTGTGCCCGTTCGCCTGGATTACTTCACGCTGGATCGGTGAGGTGCAGGGCGTCCGAGACATCGACACCGTCTGGCACGTGATGAGCCTGGCTGTCCTGAACGAGGGCCGGGACCTGGAGCCCGGGTACCGTGAAGCCATGGACAAAGCCTGGGGGCCGGTGCGGGTCATCATTGCGGCCAAGGAGCAGCACGGTGACGAGGTCATCAAGCCGCTGTATGACGCCATGGGCACCCAGATCCACATCGGCGGTGAGAAGGACTTCGGCATCGTCATCAGCAAGGCCCTCGCGGAGTGCGGTCTTCCCGCCGGACTCGCGGAGGCTGCCGCCACCGACGACTGGGACAGCCAGTTGAAGGCCAGCCACGAGGAGGGCATCTCACTGGTTGGCCAGGACGTCGGCACCCCGGTTGTTGCCTTCAACGGCACAGCCTTCTTCGGGCCCGTGCTGACCCGCATCCCGCGGGGCGAGCAGGCCGGACAACTGTGGGACGCCACGGTGGCACTGGCCTCCTACCCGCATTTCTTCGAGATCAAGCGCAGCCGCACGGAACGCCCCGAGTTCAACTGATCTGCACGGATAGGCCCCGGAAGAACTACTCTGATGTAGTTCTTCCGGGGCTCTTGCGCTTCCCTGCCCGCGGGACCAAAATAGTTCTTACCCACTTCGAAAGAAGCGGGACGCAGGAACCGAAGATTCAGTGATATGTATCCGACGCAGCCATCGGCAAAGCCGGATACAAGCTACCAGTGACGAGGTAGGAAGACCTGAAATTCTTAGGATTTTGCCAGACCATCAAAGACGTCACCAGATGGCCGAAAAGTCGAAGCCCCACCAACGGCAAAACGCTGATGGGGCTTCCCCTTTGCCCAAAAACAGGCTGCGCGTGAAGCACGCGCCGATCCGGTCAGGCCTGAGCAGGCTCCTCCGGAGCTGCCAGGACAACATCGCTGACGCTCAGTTCGCCCTCGCCGGCAACCAGGGTCAGTTCCCGCGCGTTCGAGGCCGCCTTGAGGTCGCCCAGTCCGGCCTTCAGCTGTGTTGTCAGTGACTCGGATGCCGTGATCGTGGCGGACAGGACCTCGGTGCGCTGCTTGACCTTGGCCTCGGACTTCGCTTTCCGGACCCCGCTCAGGGCGGAGCCAACGGTCGCGAGGAGCGTGGTGTCGCCGTCGACCTCCAAGGCGGCGGGCCACTCGGCACGGTGGACGGACCCGTTTCGCCACCACCCCCAGACCTCTTCGGTGGCGAAGGGCAGGAACGGGGCGAACAGCCGCAGCAGGGTGTCCAGGCTGGTCGCAAGGGCGGCGAGTACGGATGCCTGCTCAGCTTCGCCGGCAGCGCCGTAGGCGCGGTCCTTGATGAGCTCCACGTAGTCGTCCGTGAACTGCCAGAAGAAGCTCTCGGTGATCTGCAGGGCACGGGCGTAGTCGTAGTTGTCGAACGCCTTGGTGGACTGGCGCACCACATCTGCCAGCTGCGCAAGCACAGCGCGGTCCAGGGGATTGGCCAGGACGGAGAGGTCGCCGGACACCACTGAGTTCTCTGTCGCACCCAGGTTCAGGACGAACTTGGAGGCGTTCAGCAGCTTGATGGCCAGGCGGCGGCCGATCTTCATCTGGGCAATCTCGTACGCTGTGTCCGCGCCGAGCTTGGCCGAGGTGGCCCAGTAGCGGACGGCATCCGAGCCGAACTCGTCGAGCACATCGGTGGGAACCACCACGTTGCCCTTGGACTTGGACATCTTCTTCCGGTCCGGGTCCAGGATCCAGCCCGAGATGGCCGCGTGCTTCCACGGCGCCTTGTCCTGGAGGGCATCGGCCTGGACCACTGAGGAGAACAGCCAGGTGCGGATGATGTCGTGACCCTGGGGCCGCAGGTCAAACGGGAACACCTTGGCGAAGAGGTCCTCGTCCCGGCTCCAGCCGCCCACGATCTGGGGCGTCAGGGAGGACGTGGCCCAGGTGTCCAGGATGTCGGCGTCGCCGGCGAACCCGCCGGGGACATCGCGCTGCGACTCCTCGTAGCCCGGCGCGGCATCCGCGGCGGGGTCCACCGGCAGCTGCTCGTCCAGCGGCACGATCGGGGCGTCGTACTGCGGGTTGCCGTCGGCGTCCAGCGGGTACCAAACCGGGATGGGGACACCGAAGAAACGCTGGCGGGAAACGAGCCAGTCGCCGTTCAGGCCGGAGATCCAGTTCTCGTAGCGGGACCGCATGAAGGCGGGGTGGAAGTCGATCTCGTGGCCGCGCGCGATCAGGCGTTCGCGGCGTTCTTCGTCGCGGCCGCCGTTGCGGTAGTACCACTGGCGGGAGGTGACCACTTCGAGGGGCTTGTCGCCCTTTTCGTAGAAGTTCACCGGGTGCATGATCTTCTTCGGTTCGCCCTCGATCAGGTCCTCGGCAGCCAGGAGCTCCACCACGGCTTCCTTGGCGCTGAAGACCGTCTTGCCGGCGATTGCCTCGAAGGCAGCACGGCCGGCATCGGTGGTGATCCACTCGGGGGTGTCGCCGATGATCCGTCCGTCGCGGCCTACGATCGCGCGGGTGGGCAGCTGGAGTTCGCGCCACCAGGTGACGTCGGTGAGGTCGCCGAAGGTGCAGACCATGGCGATGCCGGAGCCCTTGTCGGCCTTGGCCAGCGGGTGGGCCCTGACCTCAACCTCAACGCCGAAGACCGGGGAGGTGACCTTCTTGCCGAAGAGCGGCTGGTAGCGCTCGTCGTCGGGGTTGGCCACCAGGGCGGCGCAGGCTGCGAGCAGTTCCGGGCGGGTGGTCTCGATGTAGATCTTTTCGCCGTCTTCTGTGAAGAACGGGTACCGGTAGTAGGCGCCCGCAACCTCGCGGTCCTCGAGTTCAGCCTGGGCCACGGCGGTACGGAAGGTGACATCCCACAGGGTGGGGGCTTCGGCCATGTAGGCGTCGCCGGCTGCCAGGTTGGCCAGGAAGGCCCGCTGGGAGACTTCCCGCGACGCGTCATCGATGGTCCGGTAGGTCAGCTGCCAGTCCACGGATAGGCCGAGCTGCTGGAACAGGCTTTCGAAGACTTTCTCATCCTCCACAGCCAGTTCTTCACACAGCTCGATGAAGTTGCGGCGCGAGACGACATCGAAATCGCGCTGGTTCTTGGCAGGCTCGGCGGGGGGACGGTAGCCGGCGTTGTAGGGAATGGCCGGGTCGCATCGCACGCCGTAGTAGTTCTGGACGCGGCGCTCCGTGGGCAGGCCGTTGTCATCCCAGCCCATCGGATAGAAGACGTTCTTGCCGATCATGCGCTGGTACCGGGCCAGCACGTCAGTGTGCGTGAAGGAGAACATGTGGCCCACATGCAGCGAGCCTGACGCAGTGGGCGGGGGAGTGTCGATCGAGTAGACCTGCTCCCGGGTGGTGTCCGGGTTGAACTTGTAGGTCCCTTCGGCCAGCCAGCGCTGCGTGAGGGCAGCTTCGAGCCCCTCAAGGGCGGGCTTGTCCGGAACGTTGATAGGGGCGGTGGAGGGCGTGTCTGTACCCTGAGTGTCTTCAGCCATTTGCCAATTGTTTCATGGCCGGCACTTCATCCGGCGACATCGGGCGGGGCAGCGGTCCGGCCGGTCCCGTTAGGGTGGTTCCATGACTGAAGATTCACGCAAGGCAACAGCACAAAAGGCAGCAGTAGTAACCGGGGCAAGCACCGGCATCGGCGAGGCAACTGTCCGCGCGCTGACGGCCGAAGGCTGGACGGTCTTCGCCGTCGCCCGGCGCGCCGAACGGCTGGCAGCGCTGGAAGCGGAAACCGGCGCCGTCGGCATTCCCGCGGACATTACAGAGGACGACGACGTCACCCGGCTTCTCGCCCGCGTCACCGCCGCCGGCGGCGTGGACACGCTCATTAACATCGCCGGCGGGGCCCGGGGCGCTGACCAGTTGGGCGACGCCAACACCGAGGACTGGGAATGGATGTACCAGGTCAACGTCCTGGGCACCATGAAAATCACCCGTGCCTTCCTGCCCATGCTTCGCGCCACCGGTGAGGGCACAGTGCTGAACCTGACGTCCACCGCCGGACTGGCAGCCTACGAAGGCGGCGCAGGCTACAACGCGGCCAAGTTCGCCCAGCACGCCATGACCGGGGCGCTCCGGCTTGAGGAAGCTGAGAACAACCTCCGCGTCATCGAGGTGGCCCCCGGGCTGGTCCACACCGAGGAGTTCGCCCTCAACCGGCTCGGCGACCAGCAGGCGGCCGCGAAGGTCTACCAGGGCGTGGAGAAACCCCTGACGGCCCAGGACGTGGCCGACGTCGTGCGGTACGCCGTGAGTGTCCCGCACCACGTCAACCTGGACCAGATCGTGATGCGGCCGGTGGCGCAGGCCGCCAACCACAAGCTGATCCGCAAGCAGGCCTGACGGCACCGGACGTTCAACCGGGGTTAAGGCGGATGTCGGGCAGCGGTGGCCGGCTGTTGGCCGGCGCCCACGACGGTGGCACATGCACCTGCACACCACCAGAGTGGAGAACACCACATGCACACCCCGACGAAGCTAGGCGCTGCCGTACTGAGCGCAGCGCTGCTGCTCGCCATCCCCTCCCACGCCATGGCTGCGGACACCAACCCCCAGGGCGGAGACAACCATTTCGACCTCCAGGCCCACCGGGGCGGAATAGGGCTCACGGTTGAGTCCACCCTGCCGGCCTTCGCCAAGGCCCTGGAAACCGGCGTCACCACCCTTGAACTTGATCTCCAGATCACCAGGGACGGGCGCGAAGTCATCACGCACGACCGCAGGATCAGCGACAAGAAGTGCGCCGACACCGCCCCGGTCACGCCGGGGGACACGCTGTTCCCGTACGTTGGCAAGTACATCAAGGACCTCACGTTCGACCAGGTCCGGAGCCTCGACTGCGGAACGCGCACGCTACCGCAGTTCCCTGGCCAGCAGGCCGCGCCCGGCGAGAAAATGCCCACCCTGGCAGAGCTGTTTGCCCTCGTGGATTCGTACCGCGCCAGCCAGGTGAAATTCAACATCGAAACCAAGGTCGAGGCCGGGGCGCCGGAGCAGACTGCACCGCGTGAGCAGTTCGTGGACGTCGCGCTGCGGGAGATCAACGCCGCGAACATGCAGCACCGCGTGTCCATCCAGAGCTTTGACTGGGGTTCGCTGCGCCTCGTGCAGCAGCGTGACCCGCAGATCCGCACTGTGGCGCTGACCAACAAGGACTTCCTGCAGGCCGGCCAGCCGGGCAGCTCGCCGTGGCTCGGTGGCATTGACTCCGACGATTTCGGCGGTGACCTCGTCAACGCGGCGCACCACCTCGGTTTCGACGCAATCTCGCCGGTGCACGGCACCCCGCAGAACGGCACCGTCCTGGACGCCAATTACGTTCCGTACGTCACCGCGGACATGGTGGAGCGCGCCCACGCGGCCGGAATGCAGGTCATCCCCTGGACCGTGGACGACAAGCCCACCATGAGGTCCCTGATCGCCACCGGCGTTGACGGAATCATCACCGACTATCCTGACCGTCTCCGCGAGGTCATGGATGAGTCCGGCATGAAGCTTCCGCAGAGCTTCCAGGCAGTTCCCGGGCACTGATCCCGCAACGGGTTCAATCAACGGATTGGATGAAGGGCGGGGCGCCTTGGGCGTCCCGCCCTTCTGTCATAGCCGGACCTGGGCCGCTGCCGGAAGGCTCAGCGTGGCCATCACGGCGGCGTGATCCGTTCCGGAGACCCGATGGACTTTGTAGTCCCTGCTGTCCAGCCCGCGGCTTGTGACCAGATGATCGATGGTGACGCCGGGGAGGGGTGGCCCTTCCATGGGCCATGTGGGCACCAGCCGCGATCCTGAGGCCGCTCCGATATCCACCAGGGCAGCGGCGTCTCCGTCCCGTCCTTGACCCCGGGCCAGGAGTGCCCTGAATTCGGCGTGGTCGTAGGTTGCGTTGAAGTCGCCGGTGAGAAGCCTCGCGCCGGGCCGGTCCGCTACCCTGCCCACGGCTGCCAGGTCGCTTCGCCACTGGGCCACACGGTCTTCCACGGGCGGAAAAACGTGAACGCTTGTTACTTCCAGCACGGCGGCCGCCCCGTTCGCTGCCGCCGTCAGCCGCACGGTAGGGATCTTAAAAGGCGTGTCGGGAACATTGCCAACCAGCTCCATCGGATAACGCGAATACAGTGCGGTGCCTGCTGCGCCCTTGGATGGCTGGCTGATCCGCTGCGGCAGCAACGCGTCCAGGCCTGCGGCCGAAAGCCGGTCCTGGAGCCCCTGCGTGAATTCCTGCATCGCGAGCAGCGACACGTCGTTGTCGCGGACCAGGGCCACGATCTGGCCGGCGTCGGCTTGGCCCAACTCTGAATTGAGGTTCATGACGGTCAGCGGCACCGTAGTGCCGGTGGCCGCAACTGCAGGGCGGCCGGCGTCGAGGGGGAAAAGCCAGAACGCCTGGCACACCAGAAGGACAACTGCCACGCCCTGCTGCCACCGGCTGCGTCCCAGAAGGGCCAGGAGCAGCGCTGCTGCGGCGGGCACGGCGAGCCACGGGGTGAAGGACACCAGTTGCACCACCAGCACGGGCCACTGCGCCGGAATTGCCCGGCAGACGGACAAGGCCACCACCGGTACGCTGGCCAGGAGCCACAGCCACCTGAACAACGCAGCACCTCGCGTTTTTGCGGACCCGCGGCCGGAAACTGTCATGGCCTTGAGTCTATTCATTGCAGGCTGTTTTGGAGCCTTGTCCCTTCCCCCTTGTCCTTCCCTTTTGGCCGCGATCGCAGAATGGCGGTGACCGGCCCGCGATAGTAGACTCAAAGACGGTGTTGACCCGGCTATCACCGGCGAGCTTCCGGAAGAACGCATTGACCGCCAGGGATCTGGCTGCCGGTGTCAGTAGAACCGGACGGGTAAGCCCGTCACAGCAGTAATGAGCGGCCGGCCCGCAGTTCTCCGGGAGGAGGGCTGGTGCCGGTAAGTGAGGTGGTACCGCGGTGAGCGTGCAGTCCCCGGACTGTGCGGAAGCCGTCCTCGCATCCTGAACGGAACCGGGCAGCAGCAGCTGTACGGTTCACCAGCTCAACCCAGGATGTCGAGAATGACGTATTACCCCAAAGCCTCAGCCTCCCCTTCGGACGCTGCTTCAAGCGGCACTGCTGCCGGCGCCTCCCACTCCGTGAAATTTCCGGAGGTCGAAGAGCGCATCCTGAAGTACTGGGAACAGGACGGCACCTTCCAGGCCAGCATCGACCAGCGCAGTGCCGACATGCCAGGGGGTGCGCCCGGCAGCAACGAGTTCGTCTTCTACGACGGTCCGCCCTTTGCCAACGGCCTGCCGCACTACGGACACCTCCTGACCGGATATGCCAAGGACCTGGTGGGCCGTTACCAGACCCAGCGCGGTAAGCGGGTGGAGCGGCGTTTCGGCTGGGACACGCACGGCCTCCCTGCCGAGCTGGAAGCCATGAAGCAGCTCGGCATGACGGACAAGACCCAGATCGAGGCCATGGGCATCGACAAGTTCAACGACGCCTGCCGCGCTTCGGTGATGAAGTATGCCGATGAGTGGAAGAACTACGTCACCCGCCAGGCCCGCTGGGTGGACTTCGAGAACGACTACAAGACCCTCAACGTGGAGTACATGGAATCGGTCCTCTGGGCGTTCAAGCAGCTGCACGAAAAAGGCCTGACGTACAACGGCTACCGCGTGCTGCCGTACTGCTGGAAAGACGAAACGCCGCTGTCCAACCATGAACTGCGCATGGACGACGACGTCTACAAGAACCGGCAGGACCAGACCGTTACGGTCACGTTCCCCATCACGGCGGGGGAGTCGGAGCTGTCCCGGCAGCTGGCCGGCGTCCAGGCACTCGCCTGGACCACCACGCCCTGGACCCTGCCCACCAACCTGGCGCTCGCCGTCGGACCTTCCATCACCTATGCCGTGGTGCCCGCGGGCCCCCACGGCATCAAGGCCGCCTCAGCGGACGCGCCGGTCACCGGAAGGTTCCTCCTGGCAGCGGACCTGCTGGGCATGTACGCCAAGGACCTTGGATACGACGACGCCGACTCGGCGGAGGCAGCGGTTCTCTCCACCCACGTCGGTTCGGAGCTGGAAGGGCTGCAGTACGCGCCGCTGTGGAGCGACTTCAGCGACACCGAGAAGTACGGCACACAGAATGCCTGGCGCATCCTGGTGGCCGACTACGTGACCACCACGGACGGTACGGGCATCGTCCACCAGGCTCCCGCTTACGGCGAGGATGACCAGAAGATCTGTGAAGAGGCCGGCATCCCCGTGGTGCTGTCAGTGGACGAGGGCGCCAAATTCCTGCCGCTGTTCAAGCACGGCGACCTGCACGACATCGCGGGCCTCCAGGTTTTCGAAGCGAACAAGCCCATCACGCAGGTGCTCCGCGCCCAGGGCCGCCTTGTCCGCCAGGCCAGCTACGAGCACTCGTACCCGCACTGCTGGCGCTGCCGCAACCCGCTGATCTACCGCGCCGTGTCCTCCTGGTACGTCGAGGTCACCAAGTTCAAGGACCGGATGTCCGAACTGAACCAGGACATCAACTGGATCCCCGGCAACGTCAAGGACGGCCAGTTCGGCAAATGGCTGGCCAACGCCCGTGACTGGTCCATCAGCCGCAACCGCTACTGGGGCAGCCCCATCCCGGTGTGGCAGTCCAGCGATCCGGAATTCCCGCGGACGGACGTGTACGGCTCCCTCGCCGAGATCGAGGCCGACTTCGGCCGCCTGCCGCTGAACAACGACGGCCAGGTTGACCTGCACCGCCCGTTCATTGACGAACTCACCCGTCCCAACCCGGATGATCCCCGCACTCCCGAAGAGGGACAGTCCGTGATGCGGCGCGTCGAGGACGTCCTGGACGTCTGGTTCGACTCCGGCTCGATGCCGTACGGCCAGGTCCACTACCCCTTCGAGAACGAAGCCTGGTTCGATACCCACAATCCAGCAGACTTCATCGTGGAGTACATCGGCCAGACCCGCGGCTGGTTCTACATGCTGCACATCCTCTCCACGGCGCTGTTCGACCGGCCTGCCTTCCGCAACGTCATCAGCCACGGCATCGTTCTGGGCTCCGACGGGCAGAAAATGTCCAAGAGCCTGCGCAACTACCCGGACGTCTCCGAGGTCCTGGACCGCGACGGCTCCGACGCCATGCGCTGGTTCCTGATGTCCAGCCCCATCCTGCGCGGCGGCAACCTGGTGGTCACCGAACAGGGAATCCGCGACGGCGTCCGTCAGGTCATCCTGCCGCTGTGGAACGTCTACAGCTTCTTCACGCTCTACACCAATGCCGCTGACGGCGGCCAGGGCTACGACGCGAAGCTCCGCTACGACGGCTACGCAGACACGCTGGACCAGTACCTGCTGGCCAACACCGGCGACCTTGTCCGCAACATGACAGCCCAGCTGGACAGCTACGACATCTCCGGCGCCTGCGATGAACTCCGCAGCTACCTGGACATGCTCACCAACTGGTACGTCCGCCGCAGCCGCCAGCGCTTCTTCGACGAGAACGCTGACGCATTCGACGCGCTGTACACAGCGCTGGAGACCGTCTCCCGCGTGGCCGCGTCGCTGTTGCCGCTGGTCTCGGAGGAGATCTGGCGCGGCCTGACCGGCGGCCGGTCCGTGCACCTGGCCGACTGGCCGGACGCTGCCCTGTTCCCGTCGAACCCGGCCCTGGTCGAAGCAATGGACCGTGTGCAGCAGATCTGCTCCACCGGCTCATCGCTGCGCAAGGCCGCCAACCTGCGCGTCCGCCTCCCGCTGCAGGAACTGACCGTCGTGGCACCCGGCGCGGATTCGCTGGGAGGCTTCGCCGCCGTCGTCGCCGATGAACTGAACATCCGTTCGGTCCGCCTGCTCGACGCCGACAGCGCGTCCCCGGAGGAGTTCGGGATCGAGCAGAAGCTCGTGGTCAACGCACGCGCCGCGGGCCCGCGCCTGGGCAAGAACGTCCAGCTGGCCATCAAGGGCTCGAAATCCGGCGACTGGTCGGTTTCGGAAGCCGGAGTTGTCACCGTCGGCGGACTGGAGCTCGAGCCGCAGGAGTACACGCTGGAGACCGTCGTGGCGGAAGCCGCTGAGGGTGCCGGTTCGCGGGCGGCTGCAGTCCTGCCGGGCGGCGGCTTCGTGGTGCTGAACACCCAGGTCACGCCGGAACTTGAGGCCGAAGGGACGGCACGCGATATGGTCCGCGCCATCCAGCAGGCCCGCAAGGACGCCGGACTGAACGTAAGCGACCGGATCAGGACCACCGTCACGGCCGGGCAGCTGGTCCTCGATGCCCTGCTGGCCAACGCCGAACTGGTCAAAACCGAAACCCTGACCCTGGAGCTGGACACCGTGCCGGTTAATTCAGGCGAACCGCGCATCACCGTCGAAAAGACAGAGGCCTAGGACATGACCGACGAATTCTCCGTGGAAAGTGTCTACGCCGAGCTGTTGGGCCGCGCTCCGGAAAACAAGATGGAGCCGCGCCTGGCGCCGCTGTTCCGTGCAATGGATGTGCTGGGCGAGCCCAACAAGGCGTTCCCGATCATCCATGTGACCGGCACCAACGGCAAGACCTCCACCGCCCGGATGATCGAGGCGGGGCTGCGTGCCCACGGGCTGAGCACCGGCCGCTACACCAGCCCGCACCTGTCCAAGGTCACCGAACGGATCAGCATCGACGGCCACCCTGTTTCAGATGAGACGTTTGTGCGCATCTGGGACGAGATCCGCCCCTACCTGCAGATCGTCGACGACGAACTCACGGCCGCGGGCGAACCAGGGCTCACGTACTTTGAGTGCCTGACCATCCTGGGATTTGCGGTTTTCGCCGACCAGCCGGTCAACGTGGCCGTCATCGAGGTGGGGCTTGGCGGGATCACCGATGCCACCAACGTGGGCGACGGACAGGTTTCGGTGGTCACCCCCATCTCGCTGGACCACACGGACCTGCTCGGCGACACCACCGAGGACATCGCCTACGAGAAGGCCGGGATCATCAAACCCGGTGGTTTCCTGATCAGTGCGGCCCAGCCCGTGGACGCTGCCCAGGTGCTGCTGGAAAAGGCCAAGGAAGTCTCGGTCCCGTTCCGCTTTGAAGGCGTGGAGTTCGGCGTCGAATCCCGGACGGTTGCCGTGGGCGGACAGGTCGTGAGCATCCAGGGCATCGCCGGGCGGTACCCGGAACTGCTGATACCGCTGCACGGCGCGCACCAGGCCCAGAATGCCGCTGTTGCGGTGGCGGCATTGGAGGCGTTCTTCGGCGGGGAAAAGGAACTTGACGCCGAAATCCTGCAGGAGGCGTTTGCGTCCGTCACGTCCCCCGGCCGCCTCGAAGTGGTCCGGACGGCGCCCACCATCATCGTCGACGCCGCCCACAACCCCGATGGCATCCGGGCCTCCGCCGAGGCCATCCAGGAATCCTTCAGCTTCACCCGGCTCGTTCCGGTGGTGGGCGTCCTCAAGGAGAAGGACGCGGAGGAGATCCTGCGCCAGCTCAAGGAATCCCTGGGCGACCTTGCAGAGGAATACTGCTTCACGCAGTCGAATTCGCCACGCGCAGTACCAGCAGCCGAGCTGGCTGAGCTCGCTGTGGAGATGGGCTTCGGTGAGGACAACATCCACATAGCCGAAAAACTTGACGACGCCCTGGAATGGGCTGTGGAACGCGCCGAAGCCAACGACGACCTTTCCGGGGGAGTCCTGGTGACGGGGTCCATCACGCTGGTTGCTGAGGCGCGGATCCTGCTCGGAAAGACGGAGGCCTAGCGATGGCCAGACTGACCAAGGCCCAGCGCGAGTGGCGCCCCGGGATGCCGAAGAAGCGCCGGTCCACGAAGGTGATGTTCGCCTCCACAGTCCTGCTGCTCGAGGCGTTTGTCGTGTTTTTCGCGACCCTGGCCGTATTCGGGCTCAGGCGCGGGGAGCTTCCGCCCGCGCTGATCCTGGGCACCGGAATAGCCCTCAGCCTGGTCATGATCTTCGCCTGCGCGGTGCTGTCCAGGCCATGGGGTGTGGGACTGGGCTGGATTCTGCAGATCGTGCTGATCCTGACCGGCGTCGTCGAACCCATGATGTTCCTGGTGGGCGCGCTGTTCGGCCTGGCCTGGTGGTACGGGATCAGGACCGGCATCCGGATCGACTCCGAGTCCGCGCAGCGCGAACGCGAGCAGGCCGAATGGAACGCGGCGCACGGGGACTCCCCGCAAGCCTCGTAGAATTGTCCCGAAACCCCACCAACGCATTGGAGCAGTTGTGAGCATTGAGCGCACCCTAGTTTTGATCAAGCCCGACGGCGTGGCCCGCAATCTCAGCGGCGCTATCCTCAGCCGCATTGAGGCAAAGGGCTACACCCTCGCCGAGCTCAAGAAGGTCGACGCCAGCCGCGAGCTTCTGGAGCAGCACTACGAGGAGCACGTGGGCAAGCCGTTCTATGAGCCGCTCGTGGAGTTCATGCTCAGCGGGCCGGTAGTGGCAGCGATCTTCGAGGGCCACCGCGTCATTGAAGGCTTCCGCTCCCTCGCCGGAACCACCGATCCCACCACTGCCGCCCCGGGAACCATCCGCGGGGACTTCGGCCGCGACTGGGGCCTGAAGGTCCAGCAGAACCTGGTCCACGGCTCGGACTCTGCCGACTCGGCCGAGCGCGAAATCAAGATCTGGTTCCAGGGCTAGGCAACGCGGGGTCACTTAGAGCCCATTCCAGGCTGTTTATCGGGCGTTAAGTGACCCCGCCCTGCGCACAAAGAGCCCCCGCTTCTTCGTGAACTGCTCCCCGAAAGTTGGACTGAGAAATTCAGTTCCGACTTCCGGGGAGCAGTTTTATGCATGCACGTAGTTCGTTGTCAGAGGAGCAGCGCGAGGCCGCTGTAGCGTGGTTCGAGAAGGGCATCGCAGATAAGGCGACAGCCGGCTTGCTGGGCGTCTCCCGCGGGCCGGTAAGGCTTCTCTATCGGCGGTGGAAGATCCATGGTCGAGGAGCGCTGGTGGCCAAGCCAACAAAGCATGCGTACTCGTTCGAATTCAAGCTCGCATTGGTCGAACGGTTCATCGCGGGTGAGACTGCCCCTGATCTTGCGGCGGAGGTGGGCTTGTCCTCTCCCGGGTTACTGAAGACGTGGGCACGTGTGTACCGTCGCGAGGGCGCAGACGCGTTGCGCCCGAAGCCTAAAGGCAGGCCCCAGGCGCCACCGGTCGCGCAGCCCGCGGAGATACCCGAACTGGAGCGATTGCGGCGGGAGAACGAGCGGTTGCGGGCGGAAGTGGCTTACCTGGGAAAATTGCGGGCCTTGAGGGCGCAGGAACGACGGTGAAGGTCCAGGCCCTCATCGCCCTCAAGGCTGACTTCCCGCTTCCGGTTCTGCTGCAGGCCGCAGGTCTTGCCAGGTCCACGTTTTTCTATCACCAGGCCCGCCTCCAGGCCCCCGATCCCCAAGAGGCGATCAAGGCTGCGGTCACGGAAATTTTCAAGAAGAATCATGGCCGGTACGGGCATCGGCGCATCCACATCGAGATGGTCAAGTACGGGTGGACGGTCGCGAAGAAGACCGTGCTGAAGCTGATGCGTTCCCTGGGGCTCGTCTGCAAAGTCCGGCGCAGGAAGCGTTACAACTCCTACCAGGGCGGGCAGGGCCGGATTGCCCCGAACGTGCTCAACCGGGAGTTCGAGGCTGATGCCCCGAACCGGAAGTGGGTAACGGATGTGACTGAATTCAGCGTTGGCGACCGGAAGCTCTACCTCTCGCCAGTCATGGACCTCTTCGACCGGCAGGTCATCTCTTACTCCATTGGAATGTCACCGAACCTGGTGCTCACCAACACTTCGCTGCGCCAGGCCCTTGCCTGTCTGGAGCAAGGCCAGCAGCCGCTCGTGCATTCGGACCAGGGATTCCAGTACCAGCACGTCTCATGGCGGAATCTGCTGCAGGGCGCCGGCGCGGTCCAGTCGATGTCCCGCAAAGGCAACTGCTACGACAACGCCGTGATAGAGAACTTCTTCGGACACCTCAAGGAAGAACTCTTCCATCGGGTCCGTTTCATCAACACCGACGCACTGGCAGCAGCACTGCACGAGTACATCCGCTGGTACAACACCGAAAGAATCTCGACAAAGCTTGAGGGCCTGAGCCCGGTGCAATACCGGGCCCAGGCCCTCGCGGCTTAGGATTTTATTTGGCCAGTCCAACTTCTGGGGACCAGTTCATCGGAAACGGGGGCTCTTTGTGCGTCTGCTAGAAGCCTGACGTTCCCGCGAACACCTGGATGAAGGCGAAGAAGATCGTGGCGATGACGGCTACGTAAAGCAACGCTGTGATGACCCATCCGGAGTCGCCCAGCACGCGTGCTGCGCCGGCGGGTACCGGGATGACGCCTTGGGTGACGTTCCTGATGGTTACCCAAACAAACAGCGGGATCATTGCGGCCCAGACGATCATGCAGAACGGGCACAGGATATGGATCGAGTACAGGGCCTGGGACCAGAGCCAGACCACGAACGCGAAGCCCAGCGTGACACCCGCCTGGAGCCCGAGCCAGTACCAGCGGGCGAAGGTGGCTCCTGAGAGCAGGGCCATGCCGACGGCAAGGATGACTGCGAAGGCCACGATGCCGATGAACATGTTGGGGAAGCCGAACACCGAACTCTGCCAGGTCTGCATCACCTGGCCACAGGAAATCCAGGGGTTTACATCGCACACGGTGGTGTGGTTGGGATCCTTGAGGACCTCGAGCTTCTCCAGGACCAGGGTCCCGGATGCCAGCCAGCCCACGAGGCTGGTGATGACCATCAGCCAGCCAAGCGGCCGGTTACGCGCCATGGGCGGGACGGAATTGGCGGTCACAGGATCCGGGCCTGCCATGCGTTCGGCTGCCGGGCTGCCGGTGCCTGTGGCGGGGGAGATGCTGGGCATTGTTCGTGGCGTCCTTTGCGTCGGGTGCTCCTTGCCTGATTGTAACGCCGGCGGCTGGGGACAGCATTCAGCCTGAAGTGCCCCAGCGATCCGAGTCCGGCCTTCCGCCGTCTTTCGGCCCGGGTGTGAGAGAATGAACGTGGCTGGAGGCCGACCCACATTCGGACTCCGGTCCGGTGGCTTGTTCCCAAGACCGCCAATGACGAGCTGGGCAAGCTTCGGATTTTCTGATCCGGTTTCCCGCGTCCCATTGGTCGGCACCTGGTTGTGGCATGTAGAACAACGGGTTTCAGGACACAGCCGACGGCTCCCACGGGCTGCCGCACCCCACTGCCGGTGCGAACCTGGGAGTATCCACTTGACTTCTGTCAACGCCTGCGGGTTTTGACAAATATGTGCCCCAATGGGTGCCGGATGTGGCGGTACGTCAGGGGCAGGAGTGTTGCCACATATGGAAAACGACCAAGTACCAGCCGTTAATAACGAAGCAGAAGCGGCCGAAGCCGCTGAAGCGCCGAAGAAGGTCACCCGGACCAGGCGGAAAGCAGCGCCGAAGGCCGCCGCGACGGACGCAGCCGCCGCCACAGATGCAGGCGCCGCCACTGACGCAGACGCCGTCGCCGCGCCGGAGGCAGCGGCCCCCGGCATGGCTGAAGCCGAAACGCTGACCGGCGACGCTGTGTCCGCTGCGCCGGTAACCAAAGCCCCCGTCCGCCGGACACGTGCGCGCAAGGCCGTTGAGCAGGCAGAGCCGCTGCCCGCCTTCGCAGCCGAAGCCATGGAGACGCCTGCTGCCGGGGAGCCCGTAGCCGAGCCAGCCGTCGAGGCCGCTGCTGAGGTGCCGGACGGGGAAGCCGCTGCGGACACCAAGCCTGTCCGCCGCCGCCGCGTTGCCACCCGGAAGACCTCTGCCCCGGAAACTGCCGTGGCCGCTGAGACTGCCGTGGCCCCCGAAACAGCAGCTGTGACGGCGACCGAAGCAGCCGGGGTTGCGTCAGCCGCGGAAGCCCCGGCAGCCCCGGCGGTTCCGGAAGCTCCGGCCGCCCAGGAGCAGGCCCAGGAGGAAGCCGCAGACCAGCAAACCGCCGCTCCGGCAGCAGAGCCGGTCCCCGCGGGGACCGCCAGCCCGTTCGGTTCCCTGTTCCTTGAGCCCGGCTCGGCGACGTCGGTGCTTTTCCAGGCACCTGACCTGAGCACAGTGGTCCGCCCCGCCCCCGCAGCCGTTGCCGCTGCGGCGGGACCCGAAGAGGACGACGCCGAGGACGGCGAAGCCGACGACGCCAACGGCCGCCGCCGGCGCCGCAGCCGTGGCCGCCGCGGACGCAGCCGCGCCGATGACACTGAAAGCGATGCTGATGCTGCCGACGGCGGCCAGGATGCGGCCGCTGAAGACGACGAGGAGTCAGCAGGCCAGGCCGACGAAGGAGTGACGTCCCGCCGTCGCCGCCGCCGTCGCCGTGGCGACCAGGACCTCGAGCTGACCGGAGGGGAAGGCGATGATCCGCCCAACACGGTCACTCGCGTCCGCGCACCGCGCGCCGCCACCGAAGCGCCGGTCAATAACCGCGTGACATCCGTCAAGGGCTCCACCAGGCTCGAAGCGAAGAAGCAGCGCAGGCGTGAATCCCGCGATACCGGCCGCCGTCGGACCGTTATCACCGAGGCCGAGTTCCTGGCCCGCCGTGAATCCGTTGACCGGCAGATGATCGTCCGCCAGCGCGATGACAGAATCCAGATCGCCGTCCTGGAAGACGGCGTCCTGGCCGAGCACTTTGTCTCCAAGACCCAGCAGGATTCCCTGATCGGCAACGTCTACCTCGGCAAGGTGCAGAATGTGCTGCCTTCCATGGAAGCGGCATTCGTTGACATCGGGCGCGGCCGAAACGCGGTCCTGTACGCCGGCGAGGTGAACTGGGAAGCCGTCAACCTCGAAGGCAAGCAGCGCCGGATCGAGAACGCCCTGAAATCTGGCGACACCGTGCTGGTCCAGGTCACCAAGGATCCCGTTGGCCACAAGGGCGCACGCCTGACCAGCCAGATCTCCCTCCCCGGCCGCTACCTCGTGTACGTGCCCGGCGGCTCGATGACCGGCATCTCCCGCAAACTGCCCGACGTCGAACGCAACCGCCTCAAGCGCATCCTCAAGGACCGCCTCCCCGAGCACGCCGGCGTGATTGTCCGCACCGCTGCCGAGGGCGCCTCGGAAGAGGAACTCACGCATGACATCAACCGGCTGCGGGCGCAGTGGGAAGGCATCGAAAGCCAGTCCACGTCCACGAAGATCCTCGCCCCGGAACTGCTGTACGGCGAACCTGACCTCACCATCAAGGTGGTCCGCGACGTCTTCAACGAGGACTTCTCCAAGCTGATTGTTTCCGGTGAGGAGGCCTGGGACACCATCGAGGCGTACGTCACGTACGTTGCGCCGGACCTGGTGGGACGCCTCGAAAAGTGGACCAGCGACCAGGACATCTTCGCTGCCTGGCGGATCGACGAGCAGATCCACAAGGCGCTCGAACGCAAGGTCTTCCTGCCCTCCGGCGGCTCCCTGGTGATCGACCGTACCGAAGCCATGACCGTGGTGGACGTCAACACCGGGAAGTTCACCGGCAGCGGCGGCAACCTTGAGGAAACCGTCACCAAGAACAACCTCGAAGCAGCCGAAGAAGTTGTCCGGCAGCTCCGGCTCCGTGACATCGGCGGCATTATTGTCATCGACTTCATCGACATGGTGCTCGAGTCCAACCGCGACCTTGTGCTGCGCCGCATGGTGGAATGCCTGGGCCGTGACCGCACCAAGCACCAGGTCGCCGAAGTGACATCGCTGGGCCTTGTCCAGATGACGCGCAAGCGGATGGGCACCGGGCTCCTCGAGGTCTTCGGGGAGCAGTGCGAAACGTGCGCCGGCCGCGGCATCGTCACCCACGACGATCCTGTGGAACACCGCCGGGCCAATGCAGTCGCTGCCGAGCATCACGTGCAGCGTGCAGACAGCCACCGGATGGACGCGCCGCGCACCGACCAGCGTCCTGATCAGCGCATGGACAGCCCGCGCGGAGACAACCAGCCTGGCGGACGCAACGACCGCAAGCGCCGCCGTGGCCGTGGCGGCCAGCCCCTGGAGGTGGCGCCGGCAGCCCCGGTGCAGATCCACACCGTCCACCCCGACCCCAGCGATGCCGAGCGCCACGCCAAGGCCGAGGCCACGAGGGCTGCACTGGCGAACATTGCCGCTGCTGCCCACGCTGCGCACCTGCATGAGGAAGAGATGGCTCAGGCGGCAGGCGCCGCGGGCCATGCTGCTCCTCCGGCGGCCCAGGCCCAGGCCCCGGCGCAGGCGGCCCCGGCGCCGGCTGTGCCTCCGGCCCCGGCAGAGCGCTCCGAGACTGACTCCACCGGCCGCCCGGCTGCTGTGCTGACGTTCGGCGGCGAGCAGGTCGTGCTGCCGTTCGTTGAGCATCACGCGGACCACCCGCACTCGCCTGCCCTGACCCTGGACCGCCTCGCTGAGGCGTTCGCCAACCTGGGTGCGCCGGTTCCCGCTGAGGCCACGCCGGCTGCTGAGCCGGCTGAGGCTGCTTCAGCAGCCACGCCGGCACAAGGCCAGGGTGCTGAGCGCGCCCAGGCTGAACGCCCCCAGGCGGACCGCCCGGCACGCCAGAAGCCTGCCGCGGAGGAGAAGGACTACTCGGACCACACAGCAGACCAGTCCCGCACCCGCCGCCCGCGGCGGAACCGGAGCGCCAGCCGTGCCCAGGGCGCTGCGAACGCCACTTCGGTGGAACACCATGAAGCAGTTCCGGCGGCTTCCGCCGGGCACTCCCATGCTGCCAAGGCGCCGGAGCACACCCCGGCTCCTGCGGTTGCCAAACCCGCAGCCGAGGCTCCCATCATCCTCGGGGTAGGGGTTCCGGCCTCGGAGCTCTGACCAGCGGAGCTCCGACCAACAAGGGTCTGACAAACATAGTCCTGACCCACCAAGGCTCTGACGAACGAGTACACCGGGATGCCCGGCCAGTCCTGTAATCCACAGGGCGGCCGGGCATCGTGCGTTGAACCACCGTTGGCGCCAGCCGCGTGCGTGCCGCCGTCCCGGCACGTCACGGAAGGCCCGAGCCTGCGCAAAACGCTAGGCTGGACCACTGACACGGGGTGCCGCGCAGAGTGCCGGCTGAGATCCAGACCCGTTGAACCTGTCCGGTTAGCACCGGCGAAGGGATGTCTCCTTGGCTTCCACATCTGTCCTTCCCCAGGCCGCACCAGGCCAACACGCAACCGCCCCCGTGCGGCACGGGATTCCGCGTGTTCTCTCCATTGCGGGCTCCGACCCGTCAGGTGGCGCCGGAATACAGGCGGACCTGAAAAGCATCGCCGCCCTCGGTGGCTACGGCATGGCGGCCATCACCGCCCTGACTGCCCAGAACACGAGGGGCGTCCGGGCCGTGCATGTTCCGCCGGCATCCTTCCTCGCCCAGCAGTTGGAGGCCATCAGTGACGACATCACCATCGATGCCGTTAAGATCGGCATGCTTGGCGACGCTGAAGTGATTGCCGTGGTCCGCGGCTGGCTTGAAAAAGTCCGTCCCGCCGTCGTTGTTCTTGATCCGGTGATGGTGGCAACCAGCGGGGACCGGCTCCTGAAGGAGTCCGCGGAAGGCGCCCTGCGGGAGCTCTTGCCTCTGGCGGACCTGATCACCCCCAACCTGGTGGAACTTGCCCTCCTTCTCGGTGAGCCGCAGGCGCAGAGCTGGGAAGCGGCGCTGCAGCAGGGACGCCGGCTTTCGTCAGCGACCGGCGCCACCATCCTGGTTAAGGGCGGCCACCTCGACGGCGGTGACTGCCCCGATGCCCTGGTCAACACCTCAGGACTGCTTTCGCAGGAAGTAGTGGAGCTGGCGGGGGAGCGGGTACCCACGCCGAACAGCCACGGCACGGGCTGTTCGCTGTCGTCGGCGATGGCGGCTGCGCAGGCCCGCCTGGGGGACTGGGAAGCCGCGCTGCGCCAGGTGAAGCCGTGGCTGGCCGGAGCGCTGCAGGCCTCCGGCCAGCTGGAGGTGGGTGGCGGAAACGGTCCGATCCACCACTTCCATCACACGCGGCAGGCCCCGGCCGAGGGTGAATTCGCGCAGCTGCTCCGGCGGGCAGCCGCGCCGGATCTGGAGGCCATCTACAAACTCGAGTTCATCCGCGACCTCGCCACCGGCGCCCTGTCCGAGGAACAGTTCGCGTATTACCTCGCCCAGGACGCCATCTACCTCAACGGCTACTCGCGGGTCCTGGCCCGGGCCAGCGCGCTGGCGCCCACCGAAGGCGCCCAGCTGTTCTGGGCACGCTCAGCGCAGCAGTGCCTGGAGGTCGAATCCGAGCTGCACAGGAGCTGGCTCAAGTCGCGCACAGTGGTGCCGGGCCTGGGACCGGTCACAAAGTCGTATGTGGACCACCTCCTGGCCGCGTCCGTGTCCGGAAGTTACGGAGCGCTGGTGGCGGCCGTACTCCCATGCTTCTGGCTGTACGCCGAGGTGGGCAGGACCCTGCACGAGGAGTTTGTCGCCGCCGGCGCATCGGCGGAGCACCCCTACGCCGACTGGCTGCGGACCTACGCCGACGAGGACTTCGCCCGGGCCACCCGTGAGGCCATCGCCCTGGCTGACGAAGCCGGGCGGAACGGCTCAGAGGACGAGCGGGCAGCCATGATTGCCGCGTTCAGCCAGTCCTGCCGGTTCGAAGTGGAGTTCTTCGACGCGCCGCGCCTGCACGCCTGAGCACAAACTGCTGCTCCAGCCGGTACGATAGTCGGGCACGGTTCCTGGTTGTCAGTGTTGTATCCGTTTGTGGGTCCTATCACAGACAACCGCCCGTAACCAGCCTCATTTGCGGCCGAAGGCAAAATTAGCGTATTCTAGATCTTCGGTGCTTACGCCAACACTTGGGTTACGACCCCACGGCGTTGAGGCACAGCGAGAGCCCAGCCAATTATGGAACCAGGTTCCGCACGCAAATCTAGTAATAAACGTCGAGAGAAGTGAGTTCCCAAGTGGTGTACGCGATTGTCCGCGCAGGCGGCCGGCAAGAGAAGGTCTCCGTTGGAGACTTCGTTACCCTCAACCGCGTCGCCGGTGGAGCTGGCAGCACCATTGAGCTGCCCGTCCTGCTCCTGGTGGACGGTGAGAAGGTCACCGCCGCAGCTGCGGACCTGGCCAAGGTAACTGTCACGGCTGAGATCCTCAATGACCTTCGCGGTCCGAAGATCGTCATCCAGAAGTTCAAGAACAAGACCGGTTACAAGAAGCGCCAGGGTCACCGTCAGGAACTGACCAAGGTCAAGATCACTGGTATCAAGTAACCTTCGTTACTGTTCAGGTTTTCAGCAGATTCCCCAGAATTTAGAGGCAGGCATTTCAAATGGCACATAAAAAAGGCGCGAGCTCCACTCGCAACGGTCGTGACTCAAACGCCCAGTACCTTGGCGTCAAGCGCTTCGGCGGCCAGGTAGTTTCCGCAGGCGAGATCATCGTCCGCCAGCGCGGCACCCACTTCCACCCGGGCGCCGGCGTAGGCCGTGGCGGCGACGACACCCTGTTCGCACTGACCCCGGGAGCTGTCGAGTTCGGCACCCGCCGCGGTCGCCGCGTAGTCAACATCGTTGCTGCTGCAGCTGCAGAGTAACTAATAGTTCTGAAGCGGTGGAGCGGACCTGTTGGTCCGCTCCACTGTTCTTTTAACCGCATTACAATCGTCTTGGTGCCTGCGGGCGTCCAGGAAACAGCACTGAGGAGATCCACGTGGCGAGCTTTGTAGACCGGGTAGTACTGCACGTATCCGGCGGTACCGGCGGCCACGGCTGTGTCTCCGTCCACCGGGAGAAGTTCAAGCCTCTCGGCGGACCCGACGGCGGCAACGGCGGCGACGGCGGCGACGTCATCCTGCGCGTCGATCACCAGACCACCACGCTGCTGGACTACCACCACGCCCCGCACCGCCATGCCACCAACGGCGGCCCGGGCATGGGCGACTGGCGCGGCGGTAAAAGCGGCGAAACACTGATCCTTCCTGTCCCGGACGGCACCGTGGTCAAGTCCAAGGACGGAACCGTCCTGGCCGACCTCGTCGGCGAGGGTGCCGAGTACGTTGCCGCGGCCGGTGGCCAGGGCGGCCTGGGCAACGCGTCGCTGTCCTCCCAGAAGCGCCGGGCCCCGGGCTTCGCGCTCCTCGGCATCGAGGGCGAGTCCAGCGACATCGTGCTGGAACTGAAGTCCATTGCGGACATCGCCCTGGTGGGCTTCCCCTCTGCCGGCAAATCCAGCCTGATCGCGGCCATGTCAGCCGCGCGGCCCAAGATTGCCGACTACCCCTTCACCACACTCATTCCCAACCTCGGCGTTGTCCAGGCCGGCGATGTCCGTTTCACCATCGCTGACGTCCCGGGCCTGATCGAAGGCGCCAGCGAGGGCAAGGGCCTTGGCCACCACTTCCTGCGCCACGTGGAACGCTGCGCGGCCCTGGTTCACGTGCTGGACTGTGGCACCCTGGAAGCGGACCGCGATCCGCTCTCCGATCTGGCCATCATCGAGGCGGAACTGGAAAAGTACGCCGTGGACATGAGTTACGCCGGCACCGACGGCGAGGTTGTCCCGCTGAACCACCGCCCTCGCCTCGTGGCCCTGAACAAGGTTGACCTCCCGGACGGCAAGGACATGGCCGAGTTCGTTCGCCCGGAACTGGAATCCCGTGGCTACCGGGTCTTCGAAATCTCAGCAACCAGCCACGAGGGCCTGCGCCAGCTTGGCTTTGCCATGGCGGAAATCGTCCAGGCTGCCAGGGACACCCTTGCCGCCGCTCCGCCGAAGGTCCAGCCTCCCGTGCTGCGCCCGCGTGCCGTCAACGAGGCCGGGTTCAAGATCCGCCGCGAGGAAAAGAACCTGGAGCCGCTGTTCCGCGTTCTCGGGGACAAGCCCGTGCGCTGGGTCAAGCAGACCGACTTCACCAATGAAGAAGCCATCGGCTACCTGGCGGACCGCCTCGCCAAACTCGGCGTGGAAAATGAACTTTTCAAGCAGGGTGCCAAGCCGGGCGACACCGTGGTTATCGGCGAGGACGACGGCGTCGTCTTCGACTGGGAGCCCACCATGATGGCCGGCGCCGAGCTGCTCGCCGCCCCGCGTGGCACCGACGTCCGGTTTGCGGACATCGGCGACCGCCCCACCCGCGGCCAGAAGCGGGACGAGCAGCAGGAGCGCAAGGATGCCAAGGCAGCCGCCCGCGCCGAGCTCGAGGCCGAACGCAAAGCCGGAATCTGGACCGAATCGGTCAGCAGCCGCCGGGTCGCCAAGCCGCTCAAGGAGAGTGGACTGGGCGCAGACCATGACGAGTAGCACCGCCGCCGCGGTCCCGCACCTGCGGACCGCGGACCGCAGCGTGCTCTCCGGAGCCCGCAGGATTGTGGTCAAGGTCGGCTCGTCGTCGCTGACCAGCATCAAGGGCGGCATCTCCGAGGAGGCCCTGACCGCCCTTGCCGATGCGCTTGCCGCGAAACGGAACGCCGGCACGGAGATCATCCTGGTGTCCTCGGGGGCCATCGCGGCGGGCCTGGCGCCCCTGGGCCTGGCCAAGCGGCCGCGTGACCTTGCCACCCAGCAGGCCGCGGCCAGCGTTGGCCAGGGCCTGCTGATGGCCCGCTACACACAGGCGTTCGGCGCCCATGGCGTGACCGTAAGCCAGGTGCTGCTCACCGCGGATGACCTGATGCGCCGCAGCCAGCACACCAACGCCTTCCGCGCCCTGGACCGGCTCCTGAACCTCGGTGTGGTGCCCGTGGTCAACGAAAACGACACCGTGGCCACCCACGAGATCCGGTTCGGGGACAACGACCGCCTCGCCGCTCTGGTGGCGCACCTGGTCCGCGCTGACGCGCTGGTGCTGCTCTCCGACGTCGACTCCCTGTATGACGGGCCGCCGTCGCACGGCGCCAAGCGGATTCCGCTCGTCGAAGGCCCGCATGATCTCGATGGGGTTTCCATCGGCAAGACCGGGAAAGCAGGCGTGGGGACCGGGGGCATGATGACCAAGGTCGAGGCGGCAACCATAGCTGCCGGCTCGGGGATCCACGCACTGGTCACCTCCACCGCCAATGCCGCGGCAGCATTGGCCGGGGACGACGTCGGGACCTGGTTCACCGTCAACGGCGCCCGCAAGCCGGTCCGGATTCTGTGGTTGGAGCATCTGGCGTCAGTCCGTGGCCGGCTGATTCTCGACGACGGCGCCGTCAAGGCTGTCCGCGACCGCCACACCTCCCTGTTGCCGGCCGGCATTTCCGCCGTTGACGGCGATTTTGAAGCGGGCGACGCCGTCGAGATGGTCAGTGCCGACGGCACCGTCATTGCCCGGGGCCTTGTCAACTACTCCGCGGCGGAACTGCCCCAGATGCTGGGAAGGTCCACTAAGGAACTCGGCAAGTCGCTGGGCCGCGGCTATGACCGTGAAGTTGTTCACGTTGATGACCTGGTGCTGGTCTGAGCACGCGACTCGCCTAAACTTGAACCATGACTGAGGCGCTGACCCACAATACTGCTGCGACATCCGCGGACAACACGGCCGTCCCTGCTTCCCCGGAAGCACCTTCCGTTGCGGTCTCCGCCGCTGACGTTGAGGCCGCAGTGCACGCGATCGCCGACCGTTCAAAGCACGCAGCACGCCGGATGGCCAGGGCCAACCGGGCGTGGAAGGACCGCGGCCTGCGCGCCATCGCGGCCTCCCTCCAGGAGCGCAAAGCCTTTATCCTGGCCGCGAATGCCAAGGACGTGGCTGCCGGCAAGGCCAACGGCACCTCCGCAGCAATGCTGGACCGCCTGACGTTGACTGAAGCCCGCATCGCCGGACTCGTGGATGCCCTGGAGAACCTCGCAAACCTGCCGGACCCGGTGGGCAATGTGGTCCGCGGGCAGACCCTGCCCAACGGCCTCCGCCTTCGCCAGGTCAATGTGCCCATGGGTGTGGTTGCGGCCATTTACGAAGCCCGCCCCAACGTCACCGTGGATATCGCCGGGCTGGCCCTCAAGAGCGGCAACGCCGTCATCCTCCGTGGCGGCACTGCTGCCGCCGAAACCAATGAAGCCCTCGTCCACGTGCTCCGTGACGCGCTGGACAGTGTGGGTCTGCCCTCCGACGCCGTGCAGACCGTGGACCAGTACGGCCGTGAAGGCGCGAACGCCCTGATGCGCGCCCGCGGCCGCGTTGATGTTCTGATCCCGCGTGGCGGGCGCGAACTGATCCAGTCCGTCGTCACCAACGCCGCCGTGCCCGTCATTGAGACCGGTGAGGGCAACGTCCACATCTTCATCGACGAATCTGCCGGTGAAGAGATGGCCGTGGACATCCTGCTCAACGCCAAAACCCAGCGGCCCAGCGTCTGCAACACCGTGGAGACCCTCCTGGTCCATTCACGCTCCCCGGTGCTGCCTGCCGTGGCCGCCGCCCTGAGGGCCGCGGGAGTGAGGCTGCACGTTGATGAGCGGGTCCGTGCGGCCCTGCCGGCCTCCGTCGAGTCCGAGCCGGCGTCGGACGTTGACTGGGGGACCGAATACATGGACCTTGACCTTGCTGTAGCCATGGTGGACAGCCTGGATGACGCCGTCAAGCACATCCGCACCTGGTCCACCGGCCACACCGAAGCCATCCTCACCAACAACCTCGCCAACGCAGAGCGTTTCATTGCCGAGATCGACTCGGCAGCGGTGATCGTGAACGCGTCCACGCGTTTTACCGACGGCGGCGAGCTGGGCCTGGGCGCAGAGGTGGGCATTTCCACCCAGAAGCTGCACGCCCGCGGCCCGATGGGGCTGACCGAGCTCACCACTACCAAGTGGATCGTGCAGGGCGAGGGCCAGGTCCGCGGGTAGCGACGCGGTAACATAGACAAAAGTCCCACAGCGGCGGAAAATCCGCTGCCACATCTTGAACCCTAGGGGAGATAATGCTGCTCCAGCAGATTGCCATGACCGTTGCCGAAGGCGGAGAACACGAACCTGCTCCGCTGTGGGCTGAGCCCTGGGTCTTCGGCGTGGTCATGTTCGCCCTCCTGCTGGTGCTGATGTTCATCACCTGGTCCTACTCCAACCTGGGCAACCGGCACACGGTGACCGAAGAGCATGCCGATCCGCACCGCCAGCACCCCAACAAGCACGATCACGGCCAAGGCCACTGACATTTCCAGTGTTCTGCACCGCAAAGGTGCTGAAGGCCGGCTGCGGCTGGGTGTGATGGGCGGGACGTTCGATCCCATCCACCACGGCCACCTCGTCGCAGCCAGTGAAGTGGCGGCGAAGTTCGGTCTGGACGAAGTGGTCTTTGTCCCCACCGGGCAGCCATGGCAAAAATCCCACAAGCAGGTCAGCGAGGCCGAACACCGCTACCTGATGACGGTTATCGCCACGGCGTCGAACCCGCGCTTCACCGTGAGCAGGGTCGATGTTGACCGGCCGGGTCCCACGTATACCATTGATACCTTGCGGGACCTGCGTACCCAGCGCCCGGATGCGGACCTTTTCTTCATCACCGGAGCCGACGCGCTGGCGCAGATCCTGTCCTGGAAAGACATCGATGAACTGTGGTCGCTGGCGCACTTTGTCGGCGTAACGCGGCCCGGGCATGTGCTTGACGGCATGGGCCGGAAAGACGTCAGCCTCCTGGAAGTGCCCGCCATGGCCATTTCCTCCACCGATTGCCGGATCAGGGTAGCCGGGCATAATCCCGTCTGGTACCTCGTGCCGGACGGTGTGGTGCAGTACATCGCCAAATACGGACTGTATGCCGAGGGACCATGTCCCCAGGACGTCCGCACTACCGAAACAGACGAGTCAGCCAGTACTGAATGAGTTCTCAATGAGTCAGGAACAGCCCCCCGTCCGTAGCCGCCGCGAACTGCGGCAGTCCAGAGACGGGAACCAGGTTGCCGGGCCTCCCGCCCCCGGCCAGCTTTCGCCTGCATCAAAACAACGCCGGGTGTCCGACACCCCGGTGGATTCAGTACCCGAGCAGTCACCCGCCCAGCGGTCCTCGCAGATCCGCGCCCGTGACCGGGCTGCCCTGCGTACCATCAAGGAATTGGAAGAAAAAGAGGGGCAGCTCTCTGCCGGCGGCCCTCCCACCCGCAGGCAGCTGCGGCTGCAGCAGCTCAAGGAACAGGCCGTCACCTCGGCCAACCCCATCATTTCCCCCGCCGGCCCGCAGAGCGGTCCCGTCAAGCCCGGCGGCGGACCCGCCGGCAAGCAGAGCGGTCCCGGCAAGCCCGGCGGCGGACCCGCCGGCAAGACCAGCCCTGCGGTACCCACCCCTGGCTCCGGCGTACCGGCCGGGATGAGCGTGGAGCAGGCCCTCGCGGCCCGTTCGCTAATTGCCGAGCAGGCCAAGAACCAGCTGGCCAAAATGGAGCACATCGCTTCGCTTGATCCCGAGGCGGTGGACCCGGACATCCTCGCCGAACAGATCGCCCTTGCCGAGCGTGCCGCCATCCTCAACCGCCGGGCCATGGCGAAGCAGAAACTGGCAGAGCAGGCGGAACCCCCCGCGGCCACCCAAGGATCCACCACGTCCCCACGCCCGGCATCACCGCCGGCCGGGCGGCCGGGCCCGGCGACTGCCGCCAACCTTGCCATGGTGACGCCGCTGGAATTCGTGCAGGTCCCCGGCATCGACCGTCCCGTGATGAAACCCTCGGCGACCTCCCATGTTCCTGTCGTCACCCAGCCCGGGCAAAAGGTCCGGACCGGCGGCAAAGGCCGGCGGCCGTCCGCCGCGGCGAAGCAGGCACCAGCCGGTTCTGCACCGGCCGTACCGTCGGGCCGCTCCCGGGTCATCGCCCGCGCAGAGGCGGCCGCCCGGGCTGCTGCCGAGCCGAAGCGTGTGGCACCGGTTTTGCCGGACCAGCCGGTGGGGGAGTCTGATGACCTTTTCGACGACCTTCCCCGCATCCCGGCCAGCTCAGCGCATGGGCTTGAGCCGCTGGATGCAGCAACCGCAGGCCTGGCCCGCGCCAATCGGCTCAGGCTGATGCAGGTTCTCGTACTCGTTTTCGGGATCGTGGCCCTCATCTCCGGCGTCATCCTCATCATCAGCGGCATCTCCCGCTGACCGGGCGCCCCTCCCAAAGCGCCCGCTCATAAAGCTTTAGAAAACAACAAGGAGTCCCGTGACTGCATCAGATTCATCCATCGCCATAGCCCGCCACGCCGCCAAGGCTGCCGCGGACAAAATTGCCCACGACATCGTGGCACTTGACGTCAGTGAGCGCCTGGCACTGGCCGACGTCTTCCTCATCGCCTCCGCGCCGAGCGAACGCCAGGTCAACGCCATCGTGGACGGCATTGAAGAGGAACTGGCCAAACAGGACCTGCGGCCGACGCGCCGCGAGGGCCGCTCCGGCGGACGCTGGGTGCTGCTGGACTACTCGGACATCGTCATCCATGTCCAGCACGAAGAAGACCGCGTCTTCTACGCTTTGGAGCGCCTATGGAAGGACTGCCCCGTGGTTGACCTGCAGCTGGCTGACGACACGTCAGCCAAGGCTCCGGCGGCCTCCGAGGCAGAATAAGGGACTCCGCCGGGCCCAATATGCCCGATTTGGAATTTTCTGAAACGCTGGTCTAAGATATTTGAGTTGCTCCGGGGAAACCGCGGAATAACGAGGGTCCGGGGCTGTGGCGCAGCTGGTAGCGCACCTGCATGGCATGCAGGGGGTCAGGGGTTCGAGTCCCCTCAGCTCCACCGGATGGTCCGCCGGAATCGAGAGATTCCGGCGGACTTTTTTGTTGCACCCGAAGGACACTGCCGGTTGCCGCCGACAGGACTCCTCCGATTGGCGCCAACCGCGGATTTCCATTAAGCTGAACAGGTTGCTTCGGGCGGTCTGAACCGCCCTACAGCGCGGATTTGGGGCTGTGGCGCAGCTGGTAGCGCACCTGCATGGCATGCAGGGGGTCAGGGGTTCGAGTCCCCTCAGCTCCACCAAATCCGGGAACCATCCCGGGAACACGAAGAGCCACCCGCATGGGTGGCTCTTCGGTTTTAAACCCAGTCTGTCCGGCGTAACGGCGGTGCTTCTCCGCCGGCCTTCTGCACCAGCACCTGGTTGACGCCCGTGAGGCCGGTCTCGAAACCCAAGGCGCTTGATGCCATGTACAGCCGCCACACCCGGGCACGGCCCAGGCTGGTCAGCCTGACAGCCTCGTCCCAGTTCTCCTCGAGCCGCCGCACCCACGCCCGCAGGGTCAGGGCGTAGTGGAGGCGCAAGGCCTCGACGTCGAGCACTTCAAATCCGCAGCCCTCCAGCGCACTGACCATCTCGCCGAGGCTGATCATCTCCCCGTCAGGGAAGACATAACGCGGAATAAAGGAATCGGGGTCCGGTTTTGTGGGGCCGGCGTTCCAGGAAATGGCGTGGTTGAGTAGCCGGCCGCCCGGACGGAGCAGGCCGTGCAGCACCTGGACGTAGTGGGGCATCTGTTCCCGGCCAACGTGTTCGGACATGCCGATCGAGCTGATGGCATCAAAGGGTCCGTCCGGGATATCCCGGTAATCCTGCACACGGATGTCGATGTTTTCCGTCAGACCCGCATCCGCAGCCCGTTTGCGGGCACGCACGGCCTGCTCCGAGGACAGCGTCACCCCTACCACCGAGACGCCGTAATGTTCGGCGGCGTGCAGGGCAAAACTGCCCCAGCCACAGCCCACGTCCAGCACCCGCATCCCGAGCTTGAGTCCGAGTTTGCGGCACACCAGGTCCAGCTTTGCTGCCTGCGCCGCCTCGAGCCCCGCGACGAGGCCCGCGCCGTCCGCATGCCCGCCCGCCGCCCCGCCGTGCAGCGCCGCGCCGTCCGGGGTTCCGTTACCCCACACGGCGCACGAGTAGACCATCGACGGTCCCAGCACGAGGGCGTAAAAGTCGTTGCCGACGTCGTAATGGTGCGAGATTGCCGCAGCATCGCGCCGGCGCGTGTGCAGCCGGCCCTTCCTGGCGACCCTCGCCTCCTCCGGGGGTGGCGCGGGGTTGGGCCCCAGCGCGCCCAGCCGCACAGCTGTAGTGACGAGCGTGACCAGTTCGCGGGGAGTCAGCGGACTGAAGGGGCCGGGCTCCGAGAACTTTCCCACGGAGCTCAGCGCGGTAAAGCCCGCGAAGATGTCGCCCGGAGCGTCGACGTCGCCGGAAACATAGGCGCGGCTGAGCCCCAGCTGCCCCGGCGACCACAGGATCCGGCGCAGGGCCCGGCGCGACCTGAACTCGAGGACCGGGGCACCCGGCGGACCGGCCTCGGAGCCGTCCCAGGCCCGCAGCCGCAGCGGAACCTCATCGGTACCCAGGACTATGGCCAGCGCTTTGGCCAGCAGTGCGGCGGCCCCTTTTTCCCTCGTCATGGTGTCCCTGCCCTTCTTCCGACTTGCCCTTCTTCGGCCATGGCCCAACAGTACGACGGCGGCGGGCGCCTGTCAGCGCTGCCGCCACGATTATCATGGGGGAGTGAACGAAACCCTGCCGCCTTGCCCCGAATGCTCCAGCGCGTACACCTATGAGTTGGGTGCGCTCCTGGTCTGCCCGGAATGCGGCCACGAATGGTCCGCCGAGGCGGCAGATGGGACGGACGGGCCGGGGCAGCGGGTCATCAAGGATGCAGTGGGCAATGTCCTGGCCGACGGCGATACCGTCACGGTGGTCAAAGACCTGAAGATCAAAGGCAGTTCCAGTGTCATCAAGGTCGGCACCAAGGTCCGCGGGATCAGGCTTATGGACGGCGTGGGGGATCACGATATCGACTGCAAAGTCGACGGTGTGGGGCCCATGCAGCTCAAATCCTCCGTGGTGAAGAAGGTCTGACCGGGATCCGCGCAATGTCAACCGCGAAAGTCGATGTGGCGGTCATCGGGGCAGGCCAGGCCGGTCTTTCCGCCGCATTCCACCTGCAGCGCAGGGGGCTGGCGTACACGGTGTTCGATGCAGAGGAAGGTCCCGGCGGGGCATGGCGCCACCGCTGGAAGAGCCTGCGGATGGCCACCGTCAACGGCATCAGCGACCTCCCCGGGATCGCCAAACCTGAGGTGGACCCGGCCGAGCCAAGCTCGGAGTTCCTGACCCGGTACTTCGCCGGCTACGAACGGGAACTCGGGCTTGAGGTCCTGCGCCCCGTCAAAGTCACCGCCGTGGCCCGCGAAGATGCGGATCCGGCAGGAAGGCTGCGGGTCAGCACCAGCCGTGGTGACTGGTCGGCGAAGGCCCTCATCAACGCCACCGGTACCTGGACCCGGCCGTTCTGGCCCATCTATCCCGGCCGGGCCACGTTCCGGGGCCGGCAGCTGCACGTCGCGGACTATGTTTCCGCGGAGGAGTTCCGCGGCCTGCACGTCATTGTGGTGGGCGGCGGCATCTCCGCCGTCGGGCTTCTGGACGAGATTTCACAGGTGACCTCCACCAGCTGGTTCACCAGGCGGGAACCGGAATGGCGGGACGCCACATTCGATGCCCGGGCCGGGCACGACGCCGTCGCCCTCGTGGAGGAACGCGTCCGGCAGGGGCTGCCGCCGCAAAGCGTGGTGTCCGTGACGGGCCTCATCCGGACTCCGGCACTGCGCGCCGCAGAACTGCGTGGCGCGCTGGACCGACGCCCCATGTTCACGTCAATAGAGCCCGACGGCGTCCGGCTCACCGACGGCAGCCTGCACCGGGCGGACGTCATCCTGTGGGCCACCGGGTTCCGGGCAGAACTCGAACACCTGGCGCCGCTGCACCTGAGGGGACCCGGCGGCGGCATTGCCATGGATGGAACCCAGGTGGCAGCGGAGCCACGCGTGCACCTCGTCGGTTACGGGCCGTCGTCGTCCACCATCGGCGCCAACCGGGCAGGCCGGGCGGCCGTGACGGCAATCCTCAAGCTGCCTGCGCTGCAGCATCAGCAGCCCACCCCCACAGCACCAGAACAGACAGCAGGAACCCGTGGCTGAGAAAAGTCTTGAGGCCATCTTCGGCACCCTGCGGCGGTACCCGGACGTCGAAGCCCCCAACCTCCAGGCCTGGGACGCCACTGACAGGCTGTTGCTGGAAGCTGCTGCGGACAGGCTGCACGCCGGCAGCGACCTGACGGTGATCGGCGACCGCTACGGCGCCCTCACGCTCGGCGCGCTGACCGTGCTCGGCGTCCGGCGGGTCAGGGTGCACGAGGACCTCATTACGGGGGAGCGTGCCCTGCGGAACAACGCGGCAGCCCTCGGTGTCGAGGCCACAGGTTACCGGCAACTGCCCCTGGGGGAGGAGCTGCTTGCAGGCGCGCAGACTGTGCTTCTGCAGCTGCCCCGGACCCTGGCGGAGCTGGAAGAAGTTGCCGCGGCGGTGGCATGCTATGCAGCCCCGGATGCTGTGCTGCTCGCCGGCGGACGGATCAAGCACATGTCCTTGGGCATGAATGCGGTCCTGGAACGGTACTTCCAGTCGGTCCAGCCGCAGCTGGCGCGGCAGAAGTCACGGATCATCCTGGCCGGGGGAGCCCGGAAAGGGGCGTCCGCAGGGCCAGGTCCCGCCGTCGGGCATCTTGCAGGGCTTGACCTGGACGTGGCAGCGCGCGGTGCCGTCTTCGCCGGGACCAAGCTGGACATCGGCACCAGGTTCCTGCTGGACTTCCTGTCCGAAATGCCTTCCGCACGGCATGCCGTGGACCTGGGCTGCGGCACCGGAATCCTCGCCGCCATGTACGCGCGCGCCCATCCCGAATCGCACATCACGGCCACCGACCGGTCCGCGGCCGCCGTGGCCTCCGCCCTGGGCACCGCGCAGGCCAACGGACTTGACGACCGGATCAGCGTTCTCCAGGACGATGCCATGAGCACATTGCCTGCGGCCAGCGCCGATCTGATCCTGCTGAATCCGCCCTTCCACCTCGGTGCCAGTGTGCACGCCGGAGCAGGCATCAAGATGTTCGAGGCGGCCGCACGGGTGCTGGCCCCGGGCGGTGAGCTGTGGACGGTCTTCAACCGGCACCTGCAGTACCTCCCGGTGCTGGAACGGCTGGTGGGCCCCACCAAGGTCAGGGGCGCCAACCCGAAGTTCACAGTGGCTGTCAGCACCCGCCGGCCCTAGGGCTGCAGGAGCTTGCCGCGGCGCGGCCTGCCTCCGGCTCTGGGCGTATGTCAAGGGGTAACGTACCATTCAGACAACATGAGTACGCGGCCAAAACTCTAGGGGAGACCGTGCCAGAAATCCGCCAGTCCTCGCCCCCACGGCGCGGAACCAACCTTCCCCGCATGGGGGACTTCAACCTCACGGTCATTCTCGACGCCATCCGCAGGTCATCCGGCGGGCTCAGCCGGGTGGAGCTCGCCCAGATCGTCGGCCTCTCGCCCCAGACAATTTCCAACATCTCCCGCCGCCTGCTGGACCAGCACCTCATCGTCGAGGCCGGCAAGGAAGGCAGCGGGCCCGGCAAACCGCGCACCATGCTGCGCCTCAACCCGGCCGGCATGTACGCCATCGGGGTCCACCTGGACCCGGCCGTAACCACCTTTGTGGTGCTGGACCTGGTCGGCGCGGTGGTGCAGCATTCCCGGATCAAGACACCGGGCGGCAACGACCCCGCCGCGGTCATCGCCACGATTGCCACCCAGATCGGGCAACTCGTCGAGGATTCGGGTGTGGACGTCGCAAAGATCGCAGGCCTTGGCGTGGCGGCACCGGGACCCATCGACCTGGACAACGGCACCGTGGTGGACCCTCCGCTGCTGCCGGGCTGGGACCGCGTGGAACTCCGCAACGCCCTGGCCAAGGCAACCGGCTACTCCGTCCTGGTTGACAAGGACGTCACCAGCGCCGCCGTCGCGGAAACGTGGGCCGGTGGCCCCAGCGGGGCCGGCAGCTTCATCTTCATGTACATGGGTACGGGCATCGGCTGCGGAATTGTGCTCAACGACGAGGTGGTTCGCGGTACGTCGGGAAACGCCGGCGAGATCGGCCACATCGTGGTGGAACCGGATGGACCCCTTTGCGATTGCGGGCTGCACGGCTGTGTGAAGTCCTCGGCCATCCCGCAGGTGCTGGTCGCCGAAGCAGTAGCCGCCGGGATCCTCGACGACCCGGGAACCAGGAACAGTGGGGCGGACGTCCAGCAGAGCTTCGCGAAGCTGTGCGACCTCGCCGACGCCGGCGATGCCAAGGCCCTGGCCATCATCGACAAATCCGCCGTCCTCGTGGCCCGCGCGGTCTCGGTGGTCACCAACACCCTGGACGTGGAACGGGTGGTCTTCGGCGGGCCTTTCTGGAGCCGGATCGCCGACCGCTACCTGGCCACGGTCCCTGTGCTCGTGGACGCCAACAGCGCCGCCCGCCTCATCCACACCATAGAGGTCGTCGGCACCGGAGTAGGCGAGGATGTCGGCGCCATTGGCGCCGCCTGCCTCGTCCTGGAACACACACTCGCGCCACGGGCGCAGCGGCTTCTCCTGGAAGCCTGAACCGGCAGGTCCTTGCTTGCGCCGGGCGCCCCCTCTAGCATGTGGATTATCGCCGCGGCTGGGGCCCGCAGACAAAAGAGGACTGCAGCCATTTACTGAATGGAGCACCATGCGTCCCCGGGCCCTCGTTTTTTCTGCATTCATCTCCGCCGCGGCCCTGAGCCTGGCGGCCTGTTCACCGGCCGCTCCCGCCGAATCGGCTAAGGCCCTGAAGGTGGTCTACCAGAAGACCGATTCCTTCACCGCCCTGGACACCCTGTTCCAGGCGGCCAAGAAGGAATTCGAGGCTGCCAACCAGGGCGTCACGGTCAACCTGGAGCCCATCCAGGCGAACGACGACGACTACGGCACCAAGCTTGCCCTCGCCCTGCGCTCGTCCTCCACAGCACCCGACGTCTTCTACGAGGACACCTTCAAGGTCCGCTCCGACGTCGACGCCGGCTACCTCCTGAAACTGGACAGCCACCTGGACAAATGGAAGGACTGGAACACTTTTGATGACGCCGCCAAAGCTGCGGGCCGCGGGGACGACGGCGGGATATACGCCGTTCCGCTGGGCACCGATACGCGGGGGATCTGGTACAACAAAAAGGTCCTCGCCGCCGCCGGGGTGAACGTCCCGTGGGAGCCCCGGAGCTGGCAGGACATCCTGGACACGGCCCGGAAGATCAAGGCAAACGATCCTTCGGTGGTGCCGTTCAACATGTACGCCGGCAAGGGCACGGGTGAAGGCACCGTGATGCAAAGCTTCTACGAACTCCTCTATGGAACGGGCGCCGGGCTTTACGACACCGAGGCGAAAAAGTGGGTGGTCGGCTCGAAGGGTTTCACCGACTCGCTGGCATTCCTGGAGACCCTGTACGAGGAACAGCTCGCCGTCTCACCGGCCGAGGCCCTCGACGCCAATGTCTGGAAGAAAGTGTTCGGGGAGTGGCTGCCGCAGGGCAAGATGGGCGCCACCGTCGAGGGGTCCTACGCGCCGTCCTTTTGGCAGAAGGGCGGCAGCTACGAATGGCCCGCCTACGGGGAGGAGATGGGCGTGACCGCCTTCCCCACCCAGAACGGCCAGGCGCCCGGCGGAGTAAGCATGTCAGGCGGCTGGACCCTGGCGGTGGGGGCCGGCACCAAGGATGCGCAGCTGGCTTTCGACTTCCTGGCCACGGCACTGAACCAGAAGAATTCGCTGGCATTCAACAAAGCCAGCTCGCAGATCGCCGTCCGAAAAGACGTCGCCGCTGATTCCGGCTACCAGGCGGCGAACCCGTTCGTGAAGGACGTGTCCGAACTCGTGGCGGTCACGCACTACCGGCCCGCGACGGCGGACTACCCCCGGATCTCCGCTGCGGTACAGGAGGCCACGGAAGCGGTGATCACCGGGGCGAAATCCCCGGCGAAGGCTGCCGCCGACTACGATGCCGCGGTCAAGGGCATCGTGGGTGACGCCAAGACCATCGCGAAATAACCGGTGCCCCTCACTGAACCGCGCCGCCGCACCCTGTCCGGCCGGAGCGCCCGGCTGCTTCCCGTCCTCCCGGCGGTGGTCCTCCTGCTGGTCTTCCTTGCCGGGCCCGTGCTCTGGGCTTTCCACGCATCGTTCACCAATGCGGCCCTGACCGGCCGGAACGCCCGCAGTCCCGGCTGGATCGGGTTCGAGAATTACGCCAGGCTGCTCAGTGACCCCGTCCTGCCGCTGTCCCTGGCCCTGACCGTCCTGTTCGTCGGCGGCTCCGCCATCCTCGGCCAGAATGTCCTCGGGCTCGCCATCGCCGTCCTGATGAGGAGGGCGCGCCGGCCGGTGTCCGCCGTGGTCGGAACGGCCGTGGTGGCCGCCTGGGTGCTGCCCGAGATCGTGGCTGCCTTCGCCGCCTACGCCTATTTCAGCCGGGACGGAACGCTCAACCAGATCCTGGGCGGACTTGGTCTTGGGCAGCCCGATTGGCTGTATTCATTTCCGATGGCTGCCATCATGCTTGCCAATATCTGGCGCGGCACCGCGTTCTCCATGCTCGTTTACCGTGCCGCACTGGACGAGGTGCCCGGTGAAGTGACGGAGGCAGCCCTGATGGACGGTGCCACCGGCTGGCAACGGCTGGCGTTCATCACCATTCCCATGATCCGGGGCAGCATCGCCACCAACCTGATGCTCATTACCCTCCAAACCCTGGCGGTGTTCACCCTCATCTGGGTGATGACCGCCGGCGGGCCCGCGAATGCCAGCACCACGCTGCCGGTGCTGGCGTACCAGGAGGCCTTCAAATTCGGCGACATCGGGTACGGCACGGCCGTGGCATCCGTGCTGATCCTCATCGGACTGGTGTTCGGGGCGGCGTACGTCCGGCTCCTCCGCGAGGGCAAACCATGACGACGGGATCTCCATGACGACGGGATCTCCATGACGACGGCGGCCCGGACGTCCGCGGAAGCGCTGCGGGAGGGGGCCGGGGCGGTCTCGCGTGCCCGGCGGCGCGCCCGGGTCCCTGCTGACGCGGCCCTGATTCTGATCGGCGCCTGTTTTGTCCTGCCGCTGCTTTGGCTGGTGTTTGCCTCCCTTGACCCCTCGGCCGGACACGAGGCAAGGCTTCCGCGGGAGGTCTCACTCGCCAACTTTGCGGCGATCATGACACCGGGGCTGCTGTTCGGGCCGCTGTGGAACAGCCTGGTGCTCTCCGCCGGAACGGGTGCCGTCAACCTTGTGGCCGCAGTGCTGGCCGCCTATCCTCTTTCCCGCTACCAGTCCCGGTTCAACAAACCTTTTATGTACACCATCCTGTTCGGGACCTGCCTGCCGATTACGGCCATCATGGTTCCCGTTTACGGGCTGTTTGTGCAGCTGGAACTCCTGGACTCCATGCCGGCCACCATCTTCTTCATGGCCACCACCACCCTCCCCATGGCCATCTGGATGACGAAGAACTTCATGGACGCCGTGCCGGTATCACTGGAGGAAGCAGCGTGGGTTGACGGTGCATCGGGACTGACTGCGCTGCGGACCATCGTCCTGCCGCTGATGCGGCAGGGGCTGGGAGTGGTGTTCATCTTTGTGTTCATCCAGGCCTGGGGAAACTTCTTCGTTCCCTTCGTCCTGCTCCTGTCCGAAGCCCGCCAACCGGCAGCCGTTTCGATCTACAGCTTCTTCGGACAGCACGGGGCAGTTGCCTACGGCCAGCTGGCCGCTTTTTCCATCCTGTATTCAGTCCCGGTCCTGGCCCTCTACGTCATTGTGGCCAAGGGCGCGGGCAGCTCCTTCGCACTCTCAGGCGCGGTCAAGGGCTGACCAGGAACCCTGATGCCGAACCCGGACCCCGGGTGGAGCGCCGGCAGGGCCAGCAGCGCCAGCAGAGCCGGCAGTGCCAGCAGCGCCGCCAGGACCATCAGTCGATGTCCTCCACCACCACTCCGTAGGGAAGGGTGTCGTCGAGGTGGGCCTGATGGCCGGTGGGACCCACGTTGTAGGTGACCCGGACACCGTGGCTCTGGTCAGCAGCCGACTGCTGCAGCACAGGCTTTACGGCAAGGACGAAGCTCTCGCTTTTGTCGGCGAGAAACTGCTTGTAACTGGCTGGAAGCTCGCTCATGGCAAAAGGATAGACCTGCGGGACCCCCGATGGGGAGGGGTCCCCATTGCGGGCGGTGAAGCTACTGGCTTGGATAGGATGGCGGACATGGTGCAGCCGGGCAACACCGTCCGTGTACCGGCCACCGTGCAGCAGCCATCAGGGGGAATCCAGTGCTTCAGACCAGTGCGCCCGCGCGTATGGAACCGGCGGAACTGGCCCGCGCACAGCAGGTGGTGGCGAACATTTCACGCAGCTTCGATGCCAAAGTGGTGGGCCAGGTGCGCCTCCGTGAGTCGTTGCTTGTTGGCCTCATGACGGGCGGGCACATCCTTCTGGAGAGCGTGCCCGGACTGGCCAAGACCACAGCAGCCCAGACGGTCGCCGAGGCTGTCAGCGCCGAGTTCCGCCGGATCCAGTGCACCCCGGACCTGTTGCCCAGCGACATCGTGGGCACGCAGATCTACGACGCCGCCAAGGGCACGTTCATCACCCGGCTTGGCCCGGTGCATGCCAACATCGTGCTGCTGGATGAGATCAACCGCTCCAGCGCGAAAACCCAGAGCGCCATGCTCGAGGCCATGCAGGAGCGTCAGACCTCCATCGGTGGGCAGGAGTACAAGCTCCCCTCGCCCTTCCTGGTGCTCGCAACGCAGAACCCGATCGAGCAGGAAGGCACCTACCAGCTTCCCGAGGCACAGATGGACCGGTTCATGCTCAAGGATGTCCTGGACTACCCGTCACCGGCGGAGGAAGCGGAGATCATCCGGCGCATTGATGCCGGCGTCTTCACCCCCGGGCAGATCCCCGCGGCGGCAGTGTCACTGGATGCCGTCTCAGGCGTCCAGGAGTTGGTGAGGCGGATCTACATCGATCCGGCCATCATCAACTACATCGTGGGACTGGTGTTTGTCACCCGCAATGCCGGGCAATACATTGACCGGCGCCTGGCCGGCTTCATCGAGTTCGGCGCCAGCCCCCGCGCCAGCATTGCCTTCAGCCAGGCGGCCCGGGCAGTCGCGCTCATCAACGGCCGCGACCACGTGATCCCGGAGGACGTGAAATCCCTTGCACACCGGGTGCTGCGGCACCGGCTCATCCTGGGCTTCGAGGCAGTGGCCGAACAGGTGCCGGTGGAAACCATCATCGACGCCATCGTGGCGTCCGTCCAGACTCCCTGAGCCGGCGTGGCAAGCCTGCTCCAGCGCGTCAGGGCGAAGATGGCCATCTTCGCCCACCGGAGAGCCCGTGGAATGCTCGACGGCGAGTACGGTTCAGTTTTCCGTGGCCGCAGCCTCGACTTTGATGACCTGCGCGCCTACGTCCCCGGCGACGAGGTCCGCGACATCGACTGGAAAGCTACCGCCCGGCACGGCTCACCCCTGATCAAACGGTATGTGGCAGTGCGCCGGCAGACGGTCCTGCTTATTGCCGATACCGGCCGGAACATGGCTGCGGAATCCCGGGACGGTGAAACCAAGAAGGACATCGCCGTCATGGCGCTGGGTGTTGTGGGGTATCTCGCCCACAGGCACGGCGACGTGGTGGGACTGGTCTGCGGCGACGCGAACGGCAGCCGCGCCATCCCGGCAAAATCGGGGGAGGCGCACCTGGAACGGCTCCTCCGTGAGGTTGACTCGTCCACGGGGCTGGATTCGGGCCCGAGCAGGATTGATGAGCAGCTGGAGCACGTGGCCCGCACCGTCAAGGGCCGGTACCTGCTGTTCGTGGTGGCTGATGAACGGGCCGGGTTCCCGGGCACCGAACAGCTGCTGCGGCGGCTGCGCGCCCAGCATGAAATCCTTTGGCTGACCATCCGGGACGCCGACCTGGTGGGGGAACGCCACACCGGCCAGGACGCGTTCAGTGTGGCAGATTCCGCACTGCTGTTGGGGCACCTGGCAGCATCGCCGGACGTGGCCGCGGCATACGCCAGGGCTGCCGGGGAGCGCGACGCCAGCCGGTACGCCATGTTCCGGCGGGCCGGCATCACCGAAGGCCACGTGACCGGCAGCGCCGGCGTCATGGCCGAACTGTTCGCCCTCCTGGAAAGGCACCGGCGTGCAGGATGACCAGGGCTTCTACGGACCCCTCCAGTACAGCCAGGGCTGGATATGGGCAGGGCTCGCCCTCCTGGCCGTGGTGCTGGGCTGGTACGCCTTCGTTCTCTTCAGCACCGGCCGGCGCCGGGCTCCGGCGCCCCGGCCCCGGTTCACGCCGCCGTCGGACCTTGCCGCCCTGAAACAGGCGTACCTCCAACGCATCGACGCCGTGAGCGCCGGCGCCGCCGCCGGGCAGCTGACCACCCGTGAATCGCACCGGGAACTGAGCCTGCTGGTCCGCAAGTTCGCCCGCGACGTCACCGGGGTGGATGCCCCGCGGATGACCCTCGCAGAGCTGCACGGGCACCCGCTCCCCGCAACTGCCGAGGCTGTCGGCAGGATCTACCCGGGCGAGTTCGGCCTGGAACCGTTGCCGGCTGTCGCCGATTCAGCCGAGACCGCGCGCCGGGCGGTGCGGGAATGGAGCTGATGTTCTGGTGGCTCGTGCCAGTGGCGCTGGTCATTGCCGCAGCTGCCGGCTGGTTTGCCCTCCGGCCCCGTCCCGGCGGAAACGGACGACGGCGGCCGGTTGCCAACGCGGACCGGCTCACCGCCCTTCCCGAGTACCAGGCTGCCCTCCGCCGGCACCGCCGCTGGCTGGCAACCGCGGCGCTCGCAGGAGCGGCCCTGATGATTTCCTCAGTGGCCGCGGCCGCGCGCCCCGTGGAACTGACCACGAGCCGGCCGGAACAGCGCAACCGGGACATCATGCTGTGCCTGGACGCCTCCGGCTCGATGAGCAGCGCCGACTCCGCCGTCGTGGAGGTGTTTGCCCGGCTGGCGAAGGAATTCGACGGCGAACGCATTGGCCTCACCGTCTTCGACAGCACCGCCGTGCAGGTCTTCCCGCTCACGGACGACTACGAATACGTGGAGGAACAGCTCGCACTGGCCCGCGATGCCTTTGACGGAGAGCCCGGGAGCGCTGGTTTCCTGGACGGCACGTGGGGCGGCCGCGGTTCCTCGCTGATCGGCGACGGCCTGGCCTCCTGCGTGAACGGATTCCCCGCCGGAAAGCCCGGCACGGACTCCGGCCCGCAGACCGGCACGGACAGCGCGGACTCCGGCCGGCGGCGGCCTCGGTCCGTTGTCCTGGCGACGGACAACTACCTTTCCGGCGACCCCATCTTCACCCTGGAGCAGGCGGGTGCCCTGGCGGAGGAACGCGGCGTGAAGGTGTACGCGCTGAATCCCGGCGACCTGGACTATGGAACCGGGCCCGGCCAGCCCGGGGCAAGGCTCCGCGCGGTAGCCGAAGCCAGCGGCGGTGCCTACTATGCGTTGGACAGCCCCGACGCCGTCACGGGCATCGTCCGGACCGTACAGGAGACGGAAGCAGCCACGCTGCAGGGTGCGGCCCGGGCTGTCATCTCTGACCGGCCTGAGCTGCCCCTCGCGCTGGCACTCCTGTCGGGGCTGGTGCTGGTGGGCGCGTCCTGGAGGCTGAGGCCATGACGCTTCAGCCAATCCTGCCGTGGTGGCTCCTTGCCCCGGCCGTCGCGCTGGCGATTCTCTTTCTGGGCTGGCGGGTGTTCCGTTCGGCCCGCGACCGTTCGTCCGGGCCGTTGCGTGAGTGGCTGTTCCGCTCCGCGCTGGTCCTGCTCATCATCGCAGCGGCGCTCCGTCCAGGTTTCCCGGGGGGAAGCGCCCAGGGGGCCTCGTCAGACCTGAACGTCTTCTTCGTCGTGGACACCACCACCAGCATCGTCGCCGAAGACTACGGCAATGGCTCGCCCCGGCTGGACGGGGTCCGCCAGGACATCATGGCCATCGCGGCTGCACTTCCCGGGGCCCGCTTCTCTGTCCTGACGTTTGACAGCAACGCCGTGGTGCGGATGCCGCTGACCACTGACACTACGGCCCTGGAGACCATGGTCTCCGTCCTGGAACCGCAGGTGACCGCGTATTCCAAGGGCAGCAGCGTCACTATCGCCGGAGAACTGCTGGCCGAACGCCTGAAGGCGGCGCGGGCAGGCCATCCGGAACGGCCCCGGCTGGTCTACTACCTGGGCGACGGTGAGCAGACCAGCGGCAAGCCACCGGAGGCACTGAAGGTCGACGGCGGCCTGGTCGACGGCGGTGCGGTGCTGGGCTTCGGCACCCAGGAGGGCGGCCGGATGAAGGACCCCGGGCAGCGTCCGGGCGGCGATGTGAGGGGCAACGGTTACGTTCAGGACCGCTCGTCGGGAGGCGCCCGGGACGCGGTGTCCATCATTGATGAAGGCCGCTTGCGCGGGATCGCCGCCGGGCTGGGTGTTCCGTATGTGCACCGTTCCGCCGGGGACCTGGTGGCGGCCATGATGCAGCAGGCGGACCCGGGGGATTTGCAGCGCTCGCCGGATGACACCGGCCTGGGCGGAAGGACGGAGCTGTACTGGATCTTCGCCCTTGCAGCGTTCCTTCTGGGCCTGCGGGAGACGTCCCTGCTGGTGCGTCAGTGGCGCCGGCTCCGGCCCCAGGAAGGGGCCCGGACGTGACGCGGCGTGCCATCGAGGGGCCGGGGGACCGGTCAACGCTCCGGCGCCGGCTGCTCCTCTGGTCTGCGCTGCCTGTCATCCTTCTCCTGTGCATTGCGGCCAAGCTGCTCAGCGTGGGCATCCTCGCCGGCGCGGCTGACCGGGGCTTCGCTGCCGGCGACGCGGCGGCGGTGGCGGACGCCGCGGCCGGCCTGGGCATCGCCAACCTTGTTGAGCCGCACAAGGCGCCGTTCGCCGATGGGGACAGCCTGGTCCTCGCCGGGGACTTCGCCGGAGCCCGCCAGCGCTTCGAAGAGGCACTCCCGCTTGCGGGCCCGGCCGACAGTTGCGTGATCCGGGTCAACCTGGTGCTCAGCATCGAACACCTCGGCGACGAGCGGGCCGAGGCGGAAGACACGACGGCGGCCGCCAGGCTCTTCGCCGAGGGCCTCGCTGTGGTGGACGGTGCGCCGCCGGGCTGCTTTACCGAAGGCGGATCCGGCGGAGCAGACACAGGTGCGGGTCAGCAGCTGGATCAGGCCGCCGGGCGGCTCAGGCAGAAGGCGGCCGACGCCGCTGCCGGTGACGCCACGCCGCCGCCGGCAGAGGGGAAGACCGACCAGCCTGCCGATCCCGCCCGGGAGACCCAGCTGGACCAGCTCCAGGACAGTTCACGGGAAGCCCAGCGGGAGCGCAATACGGGGCAGGAGCGGGACGAGTACCTGCGCGATGACGGCTACGGGGCCGGCCCTGACCGCCCGTGGTAGCGGCGAACAGCGAAGAATGTTCTGTCCGGCTGCGAAACGGGCCGTAAAGCTGCGTCTTAATTCGGCCGCGACTTGAACCCTGCCGCTCGGCCTCCTAGAGTTCTATACAAGTTACCGAGGTAACGTGTCAGCGATCCTCCGCTCTGGAGGGTGTGGGTGCCCCCATGTGGGCCTGACATTTGCTCACGGACAACTTCATTCCAGGCGTAACAGTCGCGGCTGCGTCCTTGTGGAGTTCTTCCGTGTTCCCCAAACTCAAATTCATTGCCGGCCCTGCCGTCACATCTGCTGACGTCAGCCCCCAATGGCCCAAAGCCAAGGACGCAAATGTCACCGCCAAGCCTTATCGAATCACATCCGGATCTTTCCGAAACCACCGCCCCTGTGGCGCTCTCCTATGAGCTCTTCCCGCCCCGGTCGCCGGCGGCAGCCGAGTCTCTGTGGAACACCATCCGGGAACTCGAAACCACGGACCCGGACTACGTCTCCGTCACCTATGGTGCCAGCGGCTCCAACCGCGACACCGCCGTCGAACTCATCAACCGGCTCCTCCTCGAAACCACGCTCCGACCCCTGGCCCACCTGACCTGCGTCGGCAACACGCCGCAGGAACTGGCGGAGATCATCGGGGACCTGCTGGACACCGGCGTGCGGGGCATCCTTGCCCTCCGCGGCGACCGGCCCCAGGACGGAACACCGCCGGTTCCCGGTTCGCTGCGGTATGCACAGGACCTGATCGAGCTCATCCGCCGTGTTGAGCAGCGGCGTTCAGCCCTGCTGTGCGCCGGCAAGATCGCCGTCGGCGTGGCTGCCTACCCCACGAGGCACCCGGAATCTCCCAGCGAGGACCACGACGTCGAGGTGCTGCTGGCCAAGCAGCGCTCCGGCGCCGACTTTGCCATCACCCAGGTCTTCTTCCACACGGACCAGTACGCGGACCTGCTCAGCAGGGCCCGCCGCGCCGGGGTCACCATCCCCATCATCCCGGGCATCATGCCGTTCACCAGCCCCCGCCGGGTGAAGCGGCTCGGCGAACTCAGCGGCGTTGAGCCGGACCCGCAGCTGCTGGCCCGCCTGGCCGCTGCGGACACCGACGCCGACCGCCACCGGATCGGCGTCCGGGCCACCGTGGACCTGGCCAAGGCAGCGCTCGACGCCGGTGCCCAGGGCATCCACCTGTACACGTTCAACGAACACCAGAGCGCCCTGGAGGTTCTGGACAAGCTGGCACTGCCACGCCACTCCCGCTCCGCCGGCCGCCGCACCGCGATCCTCCAGCGCCAACTGGCCAGCTGACCCCTTCGTAAGTCACACCAGACCATTCCCAAGCCTTCACCAACCTCCAAGGACTTTGTCATGCCTGAAAACAACCTCTCCGTCACTCCGTTCCCGTCAGCCTCGCTGCTTGGCTACCCGCGCATCGGCCGTCGCCGCGAACTCAAAAAGGCCGTCGAAGCCTACTGGGCCGGCAAGATCGACTCCGCAGAGCTTGATGCCGCTGCCAAGGACATCCAGCTGACCACCGCCAGGCGCCTGCAGGAACTGGGCCTCACCGAGGCCGCCGCCGTTCCGGGCACGTTCTCCTACTACGACCAGGTACTGGACGCCACCGCGCACCTCGGCGCCGTCCCCGCCCGTTTCGGAAACCTCCTCAACGCCGAGGGCCAGCTGGACATCGATGGATACTTCACCCTGGCCCGCGGCACCAAGGACCAGCAGCCGCTGGAAATGACCAAGTGGTTCGACACCAACTACCACTACCTCGTTCCGGAGATCGGCCCCGAGACCGAATTCAGCCTGGCTTCCAACCGCATCGTTGAGGAATTCGAGTTCGCCTTGGCCAACGGCATCGAAACGCGCCCCTACATCGTCGGCCCGGTCACGTACCTGCTGCTTTCCAAGGCTTCCGACGACGCCCCCGCCGGCTTCGCCCCGCTGTCCCGCCTCGAGGACGTCCTTCCGGTCTACGTTCAGCTGCTCGAGAAGCTCGCTGCTGCAGGAGCCAGCTGGATCCAGCTCGACGAGCCCGCGCTGGTTGTTGACCAGGACACCCCGGCCGCAGAAATCGAAGCTGCCGTGGCCCGCGCCTACGAAGTCCTCTCCCGAACCGCCACCCGCCCGCAGATCCTCGTCTCCACCCCCTACGGCGCCCTGGACGGCCAGCTCGGAACCCTCGCCGCCACCAACATCGACGCCCTGCACATCGACGCCTTCAAGGGCGCGGTGCCCTCCGCGGCGGCACTCGCCGGCCTGGGCAACAAGACCCTGGTTGCCGGCGTCGTTGACGGCCACAACATCTGGCGCAACGACCTCGCCGTCTCCGCCGCGAAGCTGGATGAACTGAAGGCCGCCGCTGGCCGCGTCACCGTCAGCACCTCCACCTCCACGCAGCACGTCCCCCACGACGTCACCGAAGAGACCCGGCTTTCCGAGCAGCTGCGCAGCTGGCTCGCGTTCGCCGACCAGAAGGCTGTGGAAGTCACAACCCTCGCCGCCTACCTGGCGGATCCGGCCTCGGCCAAGGCAGCCATCGACGAGGCTTCCGCCGTCATCGCCGCGCGCGCCACCGCTGAGGGCGTCCGCCGTGACGACGTCCGCGCCCGCACCGGGGCGCTGACCGCGGGTGACTTCAGCCGTTCAGCCTACGAAGTCCGCGAAGCAGCCCAGGAAGAAGCCCTGCACCTGCCGCCGCTTCCCACCACCACCATCGGCTCCTTCCCGCAGACCGCCGAGATCCGGTCCGCCCGTGCCCGCAACAACAAGGGCGACCTCACCAATGAGCAGTACGAGCAGCTCATGAAGGACGAGATCAAGCGCGTTGTGGACCTGCAGGAAGAGCTCGGCTACGACGTCCTGGTGCACGGCGAGCCCGAGCGCAATGACATGGTCCAGTACTTCGCCGAGAACCTCGAGGGCTTCGACGTCACGGTGCACGGCTGGGTCCAGTCATACGGCTCACGCTGCACCCGCCCGTCCATCCTGTGGGGAGACGTCACCCGCAGCGCGCCCATCACGGTGAAGTGGGCCGAATACGCCCAGTCCCTGACGGGCAAGCCGATGAAGGGCATGCTCACCGGTCCGGTCACCATCCTGGCCTGGTCATTCGTCCGCGATGACCAGCCGCTGGGCGAGACCGCCAACCAGGTGGGCCTGGCCCTGCGCGATGAGATCGCTGACCTAGAAGCAGCAGGCATCAAGATCATCCAGGTGGACGAGCCGGCGCTGCGTGAACTGCTTCCCCTGCGGAAAGCAGACCACGCCGCGTACCTGAAATGGTCTGTGGATTCCTTCCGCCTGGCCACCGCCGGCGTCGCCGACGCCACGCAGATCCACACGCACCTGTGCTACTCGGAATTCGGCGTGATCATCGACGCGATCGACGGCCTCGACGCCGACGTCACCTCCATCGAAGCCGCCCGCTCCCGGATGGAGGTTGTCCACGACCTCGAGTCCCACGGCTTCGGCCGCGGCGTGGGTCCGGGCGTCTACGACATCCACTCGCCGCGTGTTCCGGGCGAGCAGGAAGTCACCGAGCTGCTGGCCACCGCCGTCAAGCACGTCCCGTCCCGCCAGCTCTGGGTCAACCCGGACTGCGGCCTGAAGACCCGCGGCTACGCCGAGACCGAAGAGTCCCTGCGCAACCTGGTCAAGGCCACCAGGACGGTCCGCGCCGGACTGCTCGAAACCGCCAAGTAAGACCAAAGCACCACGCCCGACGGCGGCCGGTCACCTCAGGTGGCCGGCCGCCTTTTCGTTCCTGCGCCAGGCACTGATGAGCAGCCAGACCGTCCAGGCCACAGTCAGGATGATCCCCGCCAGCGTTGGCACGGCGTTTGCCGCGGCGAAACCTTCCGCACCGATGATCCAGCCCTGGACCCAGTAAGCCACCCCGGCCAACGCCATCAGGTAGCCGATGAACCGGGAAACCCGCCGGGTGGCTGCGATGACCATGCCCAGGAGGACCAGGGCGGTGCCCAGCAGGAAGCTCTGGTAGCTCCGCATGCCCCACTCGAGCCAGCGGATGCCCTCCGCGGTGGCGAAGCGCACCGCTTTCTCCGGCTCGGCAGCCGACGCCCAGGCATCCACCGCGTGCTTGAGCGCCACGCCGTCGACGGCCTGAAGCACGCCGTAAAGTGCCAGGGCCAGAGCCGCCGAAAGCGCGCCGAAACGTGCTGACCAGGCCGCGGCACCATGCCGGATATTGAGGGCCCGCCACAGGGCAATCAGCCCGGCGCTCAACAGCGCCATGCCGATGAACTGGCCCAGGTGCGCGGCGGTCCAGATGCCGCTGCCGGCGTATGCGGTGAACGATGCCACATGGTCATTCGCGTCATGCGACTCGGCGTGGAGCAGGCCGGCTGCCACCGAAACCACGACACCGCCCAGGAGCAGTACCGCTGCCAGGCGCAAGGAGCGTCTGTCCACCGTTTGCGGCCGTGTTCGGTTCAGGACCGCCGAACGGCCGGTCCCGCTGCTGCCTGCCTGGATATCGTCCATGGTGCCCACCGTCCTTCATATGGAGGCCAGGAAAAAAATGGCAGTTCCATGGTGACGCAGGCGGGGCAGTACGCGCCAGGGCAGAAGGACCCTCAGGACTCCCAGAGGATTTCGTCGTCGACTACGCCGTCTTCGTCGGCGGAAGCCACCAGCACCTCGTCGGTGAAGTGGGACCCGAGCGTGAAATCCAGGACGAAGTAGCGTTCGGGCTGGCCGGGGTAGATGCCCACGTGGCCGAGCTTGAGTGCCTTGAGGAAGACGTCGTTGGTGAGCTGGCTGCGGTCCTCGACGCCGAATACCTTGCGCAGGTGCTCGTCCTTAACCGCGTTGCAGTGGAACTGCAGGTATTCCTGCGGGCTGCTGCCTTCCTGCTCCAGCTCATCGGCGATCATCTGCCGCACCTCATCGACGAGCTCGGGCAGGAAACGCAAGCGGTAGTCCACCTTGTGCATGGCCGCTTCATCGAAGTGGTCGTGCGCGTTGATGTTCAGGTCGAGTTCCAGCGTCTGGCCACCCAGCTCGTGTTTCGCGGCGATGTTGTGATCCCTGCCGTGGTTGAGCTCGATCTCTCCAAAGTGCCTGCTCGCTACCCTGTTCATACTTTCAACATAGACCCCAAAAGCGCGGCATTCCAGCATTCGGGACTATTTGCCTCCAGCCCCTGAACTGGCCAGAGTGTCCGCGAGGAGGTCCACAAACAGCTGTACCCGGGCGGTCTTCTTCTCGTTGATGAGCAGGGCGAAGACGTTCCGGGCGAGCCGGATCTCCGGGACGTCCAGCACCACGACGCCGGCCGGCCGGTTCCGCAAAGCCAGCTCCGGCACCAGTGCCGCGCCGAGCCCCGCGGCGGCCATTTCGAGGCTGGCATGGAAATCGTCGCTGCGGGCCACCACGCGGGGATGGAGGTTGCAGCTGGAGAAGAGGCGTTCAATCACGACGGCGTCGGGGCTCCCGGGATGGTGCATGATCCACGGCAGTTCGGACAGGTGGTCCGCGGCCACCTTGGCGTCGCTGCGGAAACCCCAGCCCGCGGGCAGCACCACCCGGAAGTCGTCATCGCCGATCCACTGCCGGTTGATGGTGTGCGGCCAGGCCAGGCCGGACTGGCCCACCTGGAAGACCAGAGCCACATCAAGGTCCCCGCCGGTCCGCAGGCCCTGGATGGTCAGGGCCGGTTCCGCAACGGACACCCTCAGGTCGATGCCGAGGTCCTTCCAGGCCGGATTCCTGAGGATGCGCGGGAGTACGTAGGTGGCCAGGCTGGGAAAGATTCCCAGCCTGAGTTCCTCGCTGGCGGCGTCGTGGGTTTTGGCCGCGGCGGCCATCAGGGCCTCGATGTCGGTCAGCACCTTTGCCGCGTGACGGGTCATGACCACGGCGGCCTCGGTGGGAACCACGCTCTTGGCCGACCGCTGGAAGAGGACGACGCCGGTTTCCCGTTCCAGCGTGGACATCTGCTGGGAGACCGCCGACGCCGTGTACCCCAGTCGCGCCGCGGCCGCAGCGAACGAACCCAGCCGGGTAACCTCAAGGAGCGTCTTCAGATGCACGGGATTTACCACCCGCCCACAGTACTCTGCCCGGTCGCCGCCGAAAAAGCTCCTCCGCATCCACACCCATCCAACGGACCGGCGGTGCCGAATAGCCGTTGACTTACCAACGGCAGATGTTCAGCAGAGGAGCACAATTGTCAGCAAACCCAGCCTGGAGTGGAGGCGCGAGCCGGCGCATTGCCGTCATCGGAAGCGGTGTGGCCGGCCTGACGGCCGCCTATGTCCTGAACAGGGAAGACGACGTCACCCTGTTCGAGGCGGACAGCAGGCTCGGCGGCCACGCGCACACCCACGCCGTCCCGCAGCAGGACGGCAGCGTCCTGGGGATCGACACCGGTTTCATCGTCCATAACGAGCGGACGTACCCCACCCTGCTGCGGCTTTTTTCCGAGCTGGGCGTCCAGACCCAGGACTCCGAGATGAGCATGTCCGTCCGCTGTGACGGCTGCGGCCTGGAGTACGCCGGTGCCCGTGACGGCGCCCGCGGGATCATCGCCCGCCCCTCCAGCCTGTTGCGCGGACGCTACCTGCGGATGCTGCTGGAGGTCACGCGGTTCTACCGGAAGGCGCGTGCCCTGATCCAGGTTCCAGAGGCAGCCGCCGCGGCCGGCACGGACCCTGCGGAGCTGACCCTCGGCGAATTCCTGGCCCGGGAGCGGTTCAGTCCGTACTTCATCTCCCATTTCATGACCCCAGTTGTCAGCGCTGTCTGGTCCTGCGACCCCACCACGGCGCTGGCATATCCCGCGCGTTACCTCTTCACGTTCCTCGGCCATCACGGCATGCTGGGGGTCAAGGGTTCGCCGCAGTGGCGGACTGTCACGGGCGGGTCGGAGAGGTACGTGGAAAAGCTTGCGGCAACGTTGCCGGATATCAGGCGCAGCAGCCCCGTGACCGCCATCCGCCGCCATGCCCTTGGTGTTGAGCTTGTCACGGCCGAGGGGATCGAAGATTTCGACGCCGTGGTCATCGCAACCCACCCCGCCCAGGCCCTCAGCTTCCTTGCCGATGCCACCCTTGACGAGAAGGAAGCCCTTGGCGGCATGCCCTACTCCGTCAACCACACCGTTTTCCACCGGGACCCGGCGGTCCTTCCTGCCGCGGACAACGCCAAGGCCTCTTGGAACTACCGGCTTCCCGGCTGCGACGCACGCCCTGACAAGGTGCTGGTCAGCTACGACCTCACCAGGCTCCAGCGCCTGCAGCCCGCCGACGGCAAGCCGTACCTGGTGAGCCTGGGCGAGTCCGAGCTGATCGGGGAGAACCAGGTCCTGGAGCGCATGGTGTACGAGCACCCGCAGTACACCCCGGAGTCAGTGCGCGCGCAGCAGCGGATCGCTGCCCTGAGCGATAGCCGCATCGCCTACGCCGGCGCCTACCTGGGTTGGGGCTTCCACGAAGACGGTGCCCTGTCCGGGGTGCGGGCTGCCGCGCATCTGGGCCGGAGCTGGGACGGCCCTGAACTGCAGTCACCCGAGCCCGAACTGCAGACAGCCTCGGAGGGCACATGAGCTTCACTGCAGCCATCTACCGCACCTCCATCTCCCATGTGCGCAAGACCCCGCTGAAGAACGCCTTCACCTACCGGAGCTACAGCTGGTTTGTCGATGTGGACCGGCTCCCGGTCCTCCCGCGGATGCTGCGGCCGCTTGCGGACTTCAGGGCAGCCGACCACCTGGGAGATCCCGGTGCCAGCATCCGCAGCAATGTGGAACGGTTCCTGCGGACCCGGGGGATAGAGCCCGACGGCGGTGCCATCCGGATGCTGACCAGTGCCCGGGTGTTCGGGCACGTCTTCAACCCGCTCTCCCTTTTCTGGTGCTACCGGCAGTCCGGGGATCTGCAGTGCGTCATCGCGGAAGTCCATAACACGTACGGGGAACGCCACTGCTATGTCCTTGAAACGGATTCCGCCGGCCGCGCCAGTGTGCCCAAGGCGTTCTACGTTTCACCGTTCAATGATGTTGACGGGCAATACCGCATGAAAGTGCCCGCACCCCGGGAACGGCTCTCAGTTTCCATCGTCCTGGAGCGTGAGGGCCACCGGCCCTTCGTCGCCACCATGGACGGGGACCGGCGCCCCGCCACGGTCCCGAACATCCTGGCAGCGGCGGCGGCTGTCCCGGCCGCGCCGCTGCTGGTATCCGCTTTGATCCGGATACAGGGCATTAAACTCTGGGCAAGACGCCTGCCCGTCGTCAAAAGGCCACATCACCCCTCACAGGAGGCAGTTCAATGACTATGACCGATGAGAACGGAACGGCTGCAGCTGTAGAGGTTACAGCCGGGAAGTCAGCAGCGCGGCACCCGGTGAACGTGCCAAACGGTGCCGGGGTACCGGCGTCGCCCGCCACCATCGATCCGGAAGTGTGGCCCGGTGTTGCCCAGCCGCCGTCGGGAACTAAAGCCCTGGTGGCGGGCAAAGCCGCAGGGCTCCTTTTCAAAGCCGCCCTCCGCCGGCTGCCCGTCATCGTGGCCTACCCGGACGGCTCCGTCGTGGGCGCAGGCGGCCCCGATGCCCCCGTGATGACCATGGTGCGGCCCGAGGCGTTCGAGGCCAGGATCGGGGACAACGGCCTGATCGGGCTGGGCGAGTCCTTCATGGCCGGCGACTGGGAAGCATCCGATCTCGCGGCGGTTCTGGAGGTCTTCGCCGCCTCAGTGGACACGCTGATCCCCAAACCGCTCCAGCAACTGCGGACCCTTTACCTGCCCCGGACTCCGCGGCACGAGCAGAACGCCGAGCAGAACACCCGCAGCAACATCTCGCGCCACTACGACCTCTCCAACGAGCTCTTTTCCAACTTCCTGGACGGGACCATGAGCTACTCGTCCGCGCTCTTCCCGCTCGCCGACGGCGCGCTGGACTCGGTGCCCTGGGAAGCACTGGCCGAGGCCCAGCAGGCCAAGATCGACAGGCTCCTGGACAAGGCCGGCGTCCGTAGCGGCACCCGCCTTCTGGAGATCGGCACCGGGTGGGGCGAACTGGCCCTGCGCGCAGCAGCCAGGGGCGCCACTGTCTACAGCGTCACGCTCTCCAGCGAACAGCAGGCCCTGGCACAGGAACGCATCGCGGACGCAGGCTACGCCGGCCAGGTCACCGTGGCCCTGCAGGACTACAGGGCGGTGGAGGGCGAGTTCGACGCCGTGGTGTCCGTGGAGATGATCGAGGCCGTGGGGTATGAGTACTGGCCCATCTACTTCCAGACCATCGACAGGGTGCTGGCCCCGGGCGGGAAGGTGGCCATCCAGGCCATCACCATGCCGCACGGCCGCATGCTGGCGACCCGCAACGCCTACACCTGGGTGCACAAGTACATCTTCCCGGGCGGGTTCCTGCCCTCGGTGCGGGCCATCGAGGGCGTCACCCAGCAGCACACCACGCTCCGCGTCCGGGAACGGATGGGCATGGGCGACCACTACGCGGCCACCCTGCGGCTCTGGGAGGAACGGTTCATCGCGCGCTCGCAGGAAGTGGGGGAGCTGGGCTTCGATGCCGTGTTCCAGCGGATGTGGATTTTCTACCTGGCCTACTCGCGGGCAGGTTTCCAGTCCGGCTACCTCGATGTGCAGCAGATCGTGCTGGACCGCAGGGAGGCGCAGCTCTAGTAGGGTGATTCGGGCGTGCCCATGGTTCGCAGACCCCGGCGGATTCCAGTGGCAAAGGACTGATCATGAAGTGGAAAACCACCTGGAAAGCACCTGGCGGCAATGCAGGGAACGGCGCAGCTCCCCAGCCGGAGCAGCCGTGGAGTGAACGCCCCTGGACCCGGTCCTACGGCCCGGGGGTCCCGGCCGGCCTGGCGCTCCCGGAGGGTTCGCTGGTGGACCTCGTCGACCAGTCGGTACGGCGGTACGGGTCCAGGACCGCCCTGGAGTTCTTTGGCGCCCGGACCAGCTACCGCGAGCTCGGAACACAGATCAGCCGGGCTGCCGCAGGCCTGAAGAAACTGGGTGTGAAGGCCGGGGACAGGGTTGCCCTCGTCATGCCGAACTGCCCGCAGCACGTCGTCGCGTTCCATGCCGTGCTGCGCCTGGGGGCGGTCGTGGTGGAACACAATCCCCTCTATACGGACCGCGAACTGCGGCACCTGTTCGAGGACCACGGGGCAACCATCGCAATTGTCTGGGACAAGGCACTGGAGCGGGTCCGCCATCTGCCGGCCGACGTCGGGCTCCGCAGTATCGTTTCGGTGGAACTGATTCCCGCGATGCCGCTGTTGCAGCGGCTGGCGCTGCGGCTGCCGGTTCCTGCCGCCCGGAAGGCCCGCGCCGCCCTCACCGTCAGCAAGCAGGAGACGAAAGCACAGCCGGCGCCGGCTGTGCGGCCGGTGCTGCCGTGGCGGGAACTGCTCGGCGCCGGAGAGCTCAAAAGGAAGCATCCCCGGCCCGCCGCCCAGGACCTCGCAGTCCTCCAGTACACCTCCGGCACCACGGGGCCGCCCAAGGCTGCCATGCTCAGCCATGCCAATCTGCAGGCGAACGCCGCGCAGGGCCGGGCCTGGGTCCCGGGGCTCCAGGAAGGCAAGGAAACCGTGTACGCGGTCCTGCCGCTCTTCCACGCCTACGGCCTGACGTTGTGCATGACCTTCGCGTTGAGCATCGGCGCGAAGCTGGTCCTGTTTCCCAAGTTCGACGTCGACCTTGTACTGAAGGCGTTCAGGAAGTCACCGGCAACGTTCCTGCCTGCCGTGCCGCCCATCTACGACCGGATAGCCGCCGCCGCGGCCGAACGCGGCATCGGGCTGGAAAGCATCCGCTTTTCCATCTCCGGCGCCATGAACCTGCCGACGGCCACGGTGGAGACCTGGGAGAAAGCCACGGGCGGCTACCTGATCGAGGGCTACGGGCTGACCGAAACGTCCCCGATTGCGATCGGGAACCCCTTCGGCCCCACGCGTAAGCCGGGGACGGTGGGCGTTCCGTTCCCGCTGACCGACATCCGGGTGGTGGATCCCAGGAACACCGCGCTGGACCGGGCCCCGGGCGAGGAAGGGGAGCTCCTGATCCGCGGCCCCCAGGTGTTCTCCGGCTACTGGAACCGGCCCGAGGAGACAGAGGACGCACTGCTCGACGGCGGCTGGTTCCGCACCGGGGACATCGTCTCCGTGGACGACGACTACTTCGTCACCATCCGGGACCGGATCAAGGAACTGATCATCACGGGCGGCTTCAACGTCTCGCCGAGCGAGGTGGAGGACGTCATAGCCGCCTTCCCGGGCGTTTCGGAAGTCTCCGTCGTCGGGCTGCCCCGTCCTGGAGGCGGCGAAGACGTGGTGGCCGCCGTGGTGCCCAGCCCCGGAACCACCCTTGATTCCGCGGCGCTCCTGGCCTTCGCCCGAGAGAACCTCACCGCCTACAAGGTTCCGCGCCGGGTGGTGGTGCTCGACTCCCTCCCACGTTCACTCATTGGCAAAGTCCTGCGCCGGGAGATCCGGGACAAGCTGGTGGCCCAGGGCTGAGCCGGGTCCGGCGGCCCGTCCCCATGTGCCCCTGACCACTACATGTAGTGGTCTGCCACTCGTTCCAAACGCGCCGCCACCAGGCGCGACACGCCGTCCGGAAAACGACACGCGGGCCGTTAAATGTGGCTAAGTACTCCACAGGGTGTGGATTTCGTCCGCGAAAATGCCTGAAATCCGGACATTTTGCGGGCCTTTGCCTGTGGATTAAAAGTGCATTAAATGACATACTTGTAATACATCATCTTGGGGTTCCGGAGAGCCGTCTGCACTACATGTAGTATCGACGTACAGCTTGGGCGGGACAAAGACGAGCGAAGATTTCGATAAAAGGGGACAGGGACCATGACCGTTACGGTTTACACAAAGCCGGCTTGTGTTCAGTGCAACGCAACCTACCGTGCGCTGGACAAAAAGGGCATCACTTACCAGAGCGTTGACATCTCCCAGGACGCCGAGGCCCTTGAGCGACTGAAGGCCCTGGGTTACATGCAGGCTCCCGTAGTGGTCACCGACCAGGACCACTGGTCAGGCTTCCGCCCGGACAAGATTGAGGAACTGGCCCTGGCGTCCGTTTCCTCCGTGGCCTAGGCCGCACTTTCCGCCATTCGGCAACCCATCAACACTCCTGAGGTAACTCCCGTGGCAGCACTGGCAGTGGCCGAGGCCCAAGTGGCCGGGTTGCCGCCTGTCACCACGCAGAGCCAGCTCATCTACTTTTCCTCCACCTCCGAGAACACCAGCCGCTTCGTCTCAAAGCTCGGCCGGGAAAACGCTCGGATCCCGCTTCATTCAAAAGACGCACCCCTTCTCGCCACCCGGCCGTTCGTGCTGGTGCTGCCGACGTACGGCGGTACCGGGGGAGAGGGATCAGTACCCAAGCAGGTCATCCGCTTTCTGAACAACCCGCAGAACAGGAAACTGATCCGCGGTGTCATCGGTGCCGGCAACACAAACTTCGGGGACAACTACTGCATGGCTGCGGACATCATCGCCGCCAAATGCCGGGTACCCCGGCTCTACCGTTTCGAACTCATGGGCACGCCAGAAGACGTGGCCCGGGTCAACCAAGGATTGGATACGTTTTGGACACGACTGTCTCAGACACAGAAGTAACCAGGGCCGAAGGCCAGGGAACCCGTGTTGCTGAAAAGCACGGCGTGGACCTGGAGAAGGCCGAAATGCCGGCGGCTTACAAGGGCCTGGGCTACCACGAGCTGAACGCCATGCTCAACCTGTATGGCCCCAACGGCGAGATCCAGTTCGAGGCTGACCGCGAGGCTGCGCACCAGTACTTCCTGCAGCACGTGAACAACAACACCGTTTTCTTCCATGACCTGGAGGAGAAACTCGATTACCTGGTGAAGAACCAGTACTACGAGCGCGAAACCCTCGACCAGTACACGATGAACTTCATCCGCGAGCTCTACAACCGCGCGTACAAGAAGAAGTTCCGCTTCGAGACCTTCCTGGGCGCGTTCAAGTTCTACACCTCCTACACGCTGAAGACGTTCGACGGCAAGCGTTTCCTGGAGCGCTACGAGGACCGGGTGTGCATGGTTGCCCTGCACCTGGCCCGCGGCGACGAGCAGCTCGCCCTGCAGATGGTGGACGAGATCATCGAAGGCCGCTTCCAGCCGGCCACCCCCACTTTCCTGAACGCCGGCAAGCGCCAGCGCGGCGAGCTGGTCTCCTGCTTCCTGCTCCGCATCGAAGACAACATGGAGTCGATCGGCCGGTCCATCAACTCCGCCCTGCAGCTGTCCAAGCGCGGCGGGGGTGTGGCGTTCGCGCTGACCAACATCCGCGAGGTCGGCGCCCCGATCAAGCAGATCGAGAACCAGTCCTCCGGTGTCATCCCCGTGATGAAGCTCCTCGAGGACAGCTTCTCCTACGCCAACCAGCTCGGTGCCCGCCAGGGTGCCGGCGCTGTGTACCTGCACGCGCACCACCCGGACATCTACCGCTTCCTGGACACCAAGCGCGAGAATGCGGATGAGAAGATCCGCATCAAGACCCTCTCGCTGGGTGTTGTCATCCCGGACATCACGTTCGAGCTGGCCAAGAAGGACGAGGACATGTACCTGTTCTCCCCCTACGACGTCGAACGCGTCTACGGCATGCCGTTCTCGGACGTCTCGGTCACCGAGAAGTACTACGAGATGGTGGACGATTCCCGGATCAAGAAGACCAAGATCAAGGCGCGTGAGTTCTTCCAGACGCTCGCCGAGATCCAGTTCGAGTCCGGCTACCCGTACATCATGTTCGAGGACACCGTGAACCGGGAGAACCCGATTGACGGCAAGATCATCATGTCCAACCTGTGCTCGGAGATCCTCCAGGTCTCCCAGCCCACCACGTACAACGATGACCTGTCCTACGCCGAGACAGGCAAGGACATCTCCTGCAACCTGGGCTCGCTGAACATCGCCAAGACCATGGACAGCCCGGACTTCGGCCTGACCATCGAGACGGCCATCCGGTCCCTCTCGGCAGTCTCGGACATGTCCAACATCACCTCGGTGCCCTCCATCGCCCGCGGCAACGACCAAAGCCACGCCATTGGCCTCGGCCAGATGAACCTGCACGGTTACCTTGCCCGCGAGCGGGTCCACTACGGGTCCGAAGAGGGCCTGGACTTCACCAACATCTACTTCTACTCGGTGGTGTACCACGCGGTCCGCGCCTCCAATAAGCTGGCCATCCAGACCGGCCAGACGTTCGGCGGCTTCGAGAAGTCCAAGTACGCCTCGGGTGAGTTCTTCGACAAGTACACCGACCGCGAGTGGGTGCCCCAGACCGCGAAGGTTGCGGAGCTGTTCAAGAACATCCACATCCCCACCCAGGATGACTGGCGCGAGCTGAAGGCTTCGGTCATGGAGCACGGCATCTACAACCAGAACCTGCAGGCCGTGCCTCCCACGGGCTCGATCTCCTACATCAACAACTCCACCTCCTCGATCCACCCGGTGGCGTCCAAGATCGAGATCCGCAAGGAAGGCAAGCTGGGCCGCGTGTACTACCCGGCGCCGTACCTCACCAACGACAACCTGGAGTACTACCAGGACGCGTACGAACTCGGCTACGAGAAAGTCATCGACACCTACGCCGCTGCAACCCAGCACGTTGACCAGGGCCTGTCCCTGACGCTGTTCTTCAAGGACACCGCCACCACGCGTGACATCAACAAGGCCCAGATCTACGCCTGGAAAAAGGGCATTAAGACCATCTACTACATCCGTCTCCGCCAGCTCGCGCTGGAGGGAACTGAGGTGGACAACTGCGTTTCATGTATGTTGTGATCAACCGAAATAGGTTGACTTTCATTTAGGGGGTTGAATGATGGAAACGACGACGGCGCCAGGCGGCTTGGTCTACGGCATCCGGCTTCGGCGGGAGGTCGAGTACCGCTATGTCGGTATCACCACCAAGACGGCCAGTCGTCGTTTCCATCAGCACCTCCGGGTTGCCGCCGAGGGGCGAAAGACGCCATTCTATGACTGGGTTCGAAAGCAGGACCCCGCCGATCTCATTGCTGACGAGCTTGACTGGATCGAAGGTTTGCCCGAACTGGGCCAGGCAGAGGTGGACTGGATCAGTTACCTGCGCCGCGAGGGGGACCGCCTGCTCAATCTTTCGGAGGGCGGACTCGGTCCGACCGGCGTTGTCTGGACGACGGAGATGAGGGAAGCCGCAAGTATCCGTGGCACGGGGCGGAAGGGGTCAAGCCGGCCTGGCCCTGCAAATCCGTTCTATGGCCGGGAGCACAGCGAGGAGCAGCGAAAGAAATGGGAAGCCGATCGAAAGGGCACCTATTCTGGTGCGGACAATCCGAACTTCGGTAAGTTCGGGGCGGATCACCCGAGTTTTGGACACGCCATGAGTGAAGAATCCCGTGCTGCGCTCTCGGAAGCGAGGAAGGGCGCTGGTAACCCCAACTTCGGGAAAAAGGCCAGCGCCGAAACCCGTGCGAAAATGTCTGCGGTCCGGAAGGGCCAGCCAATGCCCTCCAGCCAACGCAGTGCCCACACCAGACATCACACCAACAAAGGCATAGAGAAAGCCGACTGCAGATTCTGCGTCGAGGACTCAGCCAAACCAAGTCTCTCATCAGAAAGCGAGTCGGAGTCATGACAGAAAAAGTAAAGCTTCTCAGCCATGTTGAGGCGATCAACTGGAACCGCATCCAGGACGAAAAGGACGTTGACGTCTGGAACCGTCTTGTCAACAACTTCTGGCTGCCGGAGAAGATCCCGCTGTCCAACGACGTCCAGTCGTGGGCCACGCTGACCCCCGACGAGCAGCAGCTCACCATGCGCGTGTTCACGGGGCTGACGCTGCTGGACACCATCCAGGGAACCGTTGGCGCCGTCTCTTTGATTCCGGACGCACTGACCCCGCACGAAGAGGCCGTGTACACGAACATAGCCTTCATGGAGTCCGTGCACGCCAAGAGCTACTCCTCCATCTTCTCCACGCTGGCCTCCACCAAGGAGATCGACGAAGCCTTCCGCTGGTCCACCGAGAACGCCAACCTTCAGAAGAAGGCGCAGATCGTCATGGACTACTACCAGGGCGATGACCCGCTGAAGCGCAAGGTGGCCTCCACGCTGCTGGAGAGCTTCCTGTTCTACTCGGGCTTCTACCTGCCGATGTACTGGTCCTCGAGGGCCAAGCTGACGAACACGGCTGACCTGATCCGTCTGATCATCCGCGATGAGGCCGTGCACGGCTACTACATCGGCTACAAGTTCCAGAAGGGCCTCGAAGGCCTGTCCGAGGAGCGCAAGCAGGAGATCAAGGACTACACGTTCGAGCTGCTCTTCGAGCTGTACGAGAACGAAGTCCAGTACACCCACGATCTCTACGACTCCGTCGGCCTGGCCGAGGACGTCAAGAAGTTCCTGCACTACAACGCCAACAAAGCGCTGATGAACCTCGGCTACGAAGCGATGTTCCCGGCCTCGGTCACCGACGTGAACCCGGCTATCCTCTCGGCTCTGTCACCGAACGCTGATGAGAACCACGACTTCTTCTCCGGGTCGGGTTCCTCGTACGTCATCGGTAAGGCTGTCAATACTGAGGATGATGACTGGGACTTCTAGAACCCGGCAATACTTTCGGGATTTGATAGTAGGGGACTCCGCACGCCGCGTGCGGGGTCCCCTTTGCGATGGCGAAAGCCGATGCGGATCCAGCATCCGGGATGGGCGGTGGCGCAGCGGAGCCCAGGGGGGCAGCGGAGCCCAAAGGCAGCGGAGACCTGACGGGTCCGTCCGGAAAGCTCACCTTCTACCGAGGTACGCGTGAAGGCAGTCTTCTCCTGCCGAGCGCGGTATCTGGAGATAATCCGCAGGCCCACCCGCGGCGGTGAAGGCAGGGGGATAGGGCCCAGTGCGGTGGCCCTCGCCGGCTCGCGGCCACAATGAAGTCGGCCAATGAGGCGGTTCCCAATCCTGTTGTTCGCTTTTGTATTTCCGCCCTGAGGGTGAGATCCAACCGGGCGACGCATTCTTTGTTGCCGGCGTCGGTCTCCAGCCGACGGCGTGTTTGAGCCTGTGGTGCTTGGCACATAGCTGTCCCAGGTTGCTGATTCCGGTGGTTCCGCCGTGATGCCAGGCCAGGAGGTGGTCTGCCTCGTTGTCCACGGAATGGTTGCTGCAACCTGGGAACGAGCACTTGCCGTCGCGCATCCGTAGCCAGTTCCGCATTGCCTTTGTGAGCCTGTAACTGGTCCTGCTGATTTCCAAAGGCGCCCCGTCCCGTGGATCCACGAGCACCCGGTGGAACGAGTCAGCTCCGTTCGCCACCAGGGCCCGCGCCATGGAGGCGGGGATGGGCCCGTACCCGTCGAGCATCGCCGGCTCTTCGGTCAGCCCGAGCAGGGATAAGACGGGAACGGTGACCAGGACTTCCGCCCGGGGCGTGGCGACATCTGCGAGGCCGGCGTGCCCCTCCTTGCCCCCAGTCCCGCTGCTGCCGACGCTGTCGCCGGGGCGAGTGCAGCTGTTATGGCTTCGGAGGGCGGCCGCGGCGAAGGCGTCTGCCCGTAGCTGCGTGAGCGTCCGGTCCTCGTGGGGACCTTGCAGGCCCCGGGCGATGGCGGTAAAGCGGTTCCAGATCGCCACTGCCTGGTCCGCGGGAAGGTACGCAGACAGCCGCGCCATGCCATCGTGCTCCGGGGCATATTCCAGGCACCTGTCCTGCGCGCCTTTGATGTGGCGTTTCTCGATGCTGTCCGGGTGGTGGCGTTCCCGCCACGTGCGGGCCTTCTGCCGGAACCTGTAGGCGGGCATCTCGCCGGCCGGGCAACCGCTGGCAGGGTTGGGCGCGTCAGGGTCGAGGAAGTGGGCTTCCAGCGCCCCAGCTGCGACGTGGTCAAGGGTGGCGGTCTCGTCCACCATCACCCTGGCGTGCTGCCACGACACCGTTCCCGCCTGCAGGGCTGCCAAGGTTCTTGGCAGAGAGTTTGCCAAGGCGTAGGACTGGGACAGAAGTGCGCCTGCGGCCCCGTCGCCAATGGCCAGTACGCAGCCCACCTCTGCGGCGATGGCCATTTCCTGCGCTTGGACTGGCATTTCCGGAGGCGCCGCGGACCGTGCGGAGTCGGCGTATTTAGCGGCCCCTGCCGCCTTCAATGCCGCGACCCGCGCCTCGGTCCGTGCAACTCCGGCGAGGATATCCAAGCACCCATCCGCAATGTCGGCCAGCGGATCGGTGTCAGAGAGCAACCCGAAACCGGATTGAGCCACCTCAGCGTGAAGCATGGCAATGGCGGCGCCGATCGCCTCAAAAGCCTTCACCACCGCTTCGCTTGCCATATACCGATTATGGAAGGGGGGTCTGACATTTTGCGTAGTGCGTGAACTGGTCCAAGCGAGCGGCACGGGCTCGGCCTCAACCCAATCATCAGCGAAGGCCGTGGCCGTGATTCCCTTAGAACAGCGGCCAGGGCACCGCCGACATCTCACCGCTCGGAGCCGGGAACCGACCCGCCAAGCGCAACCGGGCGCAGCGCGCGGCGAGCGCCGCGATTTCTTCGGCGCTGAGCAGGTCCGCCAGGTTTCGGCCCAGCTCACCGTCCAGTCCTTCGCTGACACGGTCGATGCCCTCAAGTTCCTCGAGGGTCAGAGCGTCGCCCAGCCACCCCCACAGCACCGTGCGCAGCTTGTGGTCACGGTGGAAGGTGAGCCCGTGGTCCACGCCGTGCCGGTGTCCGTCCGTCATGGCAAGGATGTGGTCACCTTTTCGGTCGGCATTGTTTACGACGACGTCGAACACGGCCATGCGTCTAAGCGCGGGAGAGTCCTCATGTATGAGGGCGACCATCCGTCCGTTCTCATCCTCACCCTCGAGGACGTGTTTCCAACCGGCCTCCGGTACGTCGTCCGACGCAACGAGGTCTACCGCGTCCTGTCCGGGGTCTGTCTCCTGCCACAGCTGCACCATCCCTTCACCGAACGGACCATCGCGCAGCCAGGTGCGAGGCACTACGCTCCAGCCGAGGACCTCCGAGACCAGGTAGGCGGCAACCTCCCGGTGGGCAAGGACGCCGTCGGGAAAATCCCACAGCGGTTTCTCCCCGGCTATCGGCTTATAGACAACCGTCACGTCGCCAATGCTGCCCAGGAAGGTGGCGTTCGACGCCGTCGTGATGCGCCCACTGAGCGTGAACTCGGCCGTTGCCAGGTCAGGCGCCGGCATCAGACCTCGGGCAGAGTGCAGACATGCCCGTCGGCGTCTACGGGGTAACCGCAGAGGGGGCAGGCGGGACGCCCGGCGCCCACAACCTCTCGCGTGCGCTTAGCGAATGCGCGGGCAGTGCCAACCGGCATCCGCACCAGCAGCATTTCGGGCACATCCGGTTCGTCCTCATCAAGGGATTCGTCGTCGTTATCAGCGTCGACCTCGGTGATCGGATAGGCCTCTATCACGACCTGCGCCGTCGTCGGGTCCCAACCTAAGCTCATGGCGCCGGTCCGAAACTGCTCCTGAACGGCCTCGAGCTGGTCATTGTCCACCAATTCAATGGGGGTACTGGTGGGAACGCTGTGGGGGTTGCCCTCGACGGTAAGGAGCTGGTCGAGAATTTCGTCGATTTTATCGGCGAGCAGAGCCGACTGCTGCTTTTCCAGGGCAATACTCACGATCTGCGTCCCGCCGCGCACCTGCAGGTAGAACGTGCGCGCCCCCGGAAGGCCGATGGTGCCAACGACGACCCGATCAGGCCAGGCAAACTCATGAACACGTGTAGGCATGTTCAGTATTTTAGGCCATGAGGTTCATGGCGCCTTTTGCCCTGCTCCGCCGCCCACCGGCGCGTCGCCAGAGTGGATGCCGTTCGACAGCCACGACAGATCCCCCGCGTCGGTGTTGGTCGCGTAGACGCTCGGCCGACTGGCGCCGTAGCGCACGATCGATGCGGAGGCGGGGCCCACGTTAATGCGCTGGAACAGGTCAAGGTGCATGCCGAGCGCGTCGGCGAGGATTGACTTGATGATGTCACCGTGACTCACCGCCACCCACACGGCCCCTGGCCCGTACTCGGCTTCGAAGGCTGCATCGTGGCGTCGAATTGCGGCCACCGACCGGGCCTGCATCGCGGCCATGGATTCGCCGCCGGGAAAGACGACGGCGGACGGTTGCGACTGCACAACCGGCCACAGATCCTCGGTTGCAAGATCACTGAGCGTGCGGCCCTGCCACTGGCCGTAATCGCACTCGGTGAGATCGGATTCCAACGGCGCGTACGGCGTGCCGGCCTGGCGGTCGAGGATGAGCCGGGCAGTCTGCTGACAGCGCTCAAGAGGGCTCGACACCACCCCAACTACGGGCACCGCCGCGAGCCGCTCTCCGGTCAAGGCCGCCTGCTCGCGCCCGATCTGGTCCAGGCTGACACCGGCGGCCCGACCGGCCAGCAGTCCGGTGGCATTGGCTGTGGTGCGGCCGTGCCGCACGAGAATAACTGTCGCCATCCACCCAGCCTAACCATCCGCTCGACGGCTGTTTACGCACACCCTGGAAATTTGCCGGCCAACTTGCCACCATCGGTGTGTCCCGGACGGCTGGACCATCGGCTGCCCACTGCGACTTCGGCCGGAGTTTACTGGGCAGCCCTCGCTTCGTTGCCACGGCGTCACCTGGCCCTGTTTCGCTCGTGCTGTTGCTTTTACTATCACTCAGGAGCTCACGATGCCGATCCAGTTCCCCACGCCCCTCACCAACCATGGCCAGAGCCGCCGCAGCTTCCTGGGCATGAGCGCGGGCGCGGCCGCCGCTTTTGCCGTCTCCGGGGCGCCGGTTGCAGCAGCGGCAACGTCCCGCGGCGCTGAGCCGCCGCTGCGATTCGGTGTCATTGCCGACTGCCAGTACGCCGACAAGCCCGACCGCGGCGTCCGGCTATACCGGCAGTCGATTAGCAAGCTGCAGGAGGCAGTGGCCACTCTCAACGAGGAGGACCTCCGGTTCGCGCTGCACCTCGGCGACTTCGTTGACGAGTTCCCGGAGAGCTTTGATGCTGTGATGCCGATCTGGGATCAGCTGAGGATGTCGAAGTACCACGTTCTGGGCAACCATGACTTCCAGATGCCCCGCGAGGACGTGCTGCGTACCTTAGACATGCCGGCCTCCTACCACCAGTTCCGCCGCAACGGCTGGCGATTCATCATTGTGGACACGAACGACGTCAGCACCTACGGCAACCCTGAAGGCTCCGCCAGCTACGCACTGGCCGAGGAGATGCGGGCCGGGCTGCAGGCGGCGGGCAAGCCAAACGGCCAGACCTGGAACGGCGGCGTTGGTGCCGAGCAGCTCGCCTGGATCGAGCAGACCCTTGAGCTCGCTCGCCACAACGGGGAGAAGGTGGTACTCAATGCGCACCACCCTGTCTTCCCCCTCAACCAGCACAACGCCTACAACGACACCACACTCGTGGACCTGGTGACCTCCTACGACAATGTCGTCGCCTGGTTCAACGGCCACAACCACGCAGGGAACTACGGCTTCGCCGGTGGCACTCACTTCATCACTTTCAAGGGGATGCTCGACACGACCGTGAATTCCTACGCCACTGTCCAGGCGTTCGAGGACCGCCTTGTGGTGGAAGGATTCGGTCGCGAGCCGAATCGGATCGTCCCCATCGGCGCCCCTGCATACGAGGTCTGATTGAGAAGTCGCCCGCGGCGGTGAGATGCCTCAGACCCCTTCTTGCGTCAGTGAGGTTGCTCTGCATCCGCGGTTACCGGTGCAGGTGCTCCCGCCAGTCTTCAGGCACCTTGTCTGCCGGCGCAGGCGAAGGCTGCGCCGGTGGCCTGGACTGAGGATCCGGAAGCCGCGGGCCGCGAAAGAACTTCTGCGTGGTGTGCTCGTAGAACCAGTCCTCCCCAGGTTCAAAGGACCTTATGACAGGGTGACCTTCAGTGCGCGCGTGGGCGCTGGCATGCTGTGAGGGTGATGCATCGCAGCATCCGATGTGGCCGCATTGGGCACAGCGGCGAAGATGCAGCCACCATCCCGGGCCGTCACCGCTGAGGCACTCCAGACACCCTGTTCCACTGGGCAAGGCGACGAGGCTGATTCCCGGAACCTTACGGTCTTCCATGGGGTCCTCCATTCCCATCGCTGCGGTTCTGCCCAGGCCATCCCGCCCGCCCGCCGTCGGGAGCCATTGTGGCAGAATCTCCGCGCCCATGGAATGCCAGGACCGAGGCGACCAACGGCCCTTGTCCCCGATGTCCCGGCGCGGGTATCGTGATCGCCACCGAACCAGTGAACCGGAAAGACGGCGGCCATGGATGACTCGGTTCCGATCTTATTGATTGCCACCACAGACCCGGCCTCTCGGCGCATTCTTGGAGATGAGTTGCGCCGACGCTACGGTGCCGACTACGAGGTGTTGGCCTGCACCGACCACGCCCACGGCCGGGCGGTGCTCGAGAGTCTCCGGCGCTGGAATCGCCCGGTCGCCCTCATCCTGGGGTGCTACGGACCGGCTGACCGCGGCGGACTCGATTTCCTGCGTCGTGCCTATGGCTTCCACCCGGCCGCCAAGCGCGGTGTTGTGGTGACATGGGGTGACTTCGCCAGCGCCCCGACTGTATTCCGGGCGATCGCGCAGGGGTACGCCGAGCTGCTGATCATACGTCCCGAACGAGTGCGCGACGAAGAATTCCACGGGGCGATTACCGACGCCCTCGACGACTGGCACCTGGCCCAGGGGGTCGGGTTCGAGGCGGTCCGGCTGATCGGGGAGGTAGGCGACGAAAGGACTCATGCGTTGCGCGACAACCTGAGCCGAAACCACATCCCGGTGGGCTTCCACCCTGTCGGGTCGGAGACGGCGGAACGGACGCTGGATAGCCTGGGCCTGCACGATCCCGCGCTGCCGGTTTTGGTACTGGAGTTCACCGCTTCACCGGTTGTCCTCGAGAACCCCAGTGACCTGGAGATCGCCGAAGCGATCGGGGTGACGCGGCCGCCACCGGCCGGCAAGGTCTTCGACGTGGTAGTCGTGGGAGCCGGTCCCTCCGGTCTCGCGACCGCCGTGTATGCCTCCTCCGAGGGCCTCTCCACCATGGTGGTGGAAGGAGAGGCTGTGGGAGGGCAGGCCGGCACCAGTTCCTTGATCCGCAACTACCCCGGCTTCTCCCGCGGTGTGAGCGGCGCCCACCTGGCCTACCGCTCATTTCACCAGGCCTGGACGTTGGGCACGGACTTCCTGTTCTTGCGGAAGGTGATGGGGCTCCGAGCGGACGGAACACTGTACGCTGTGTCCATTTCCGACGGCAGTGTCGTGCGGTGCCGCACCGTCGTGGTGGCCACCGGCGTGGACTACCGTCGCCTCGGCATACCTCAGCTGGAGGATCTGGTCGGCAGGGGTGTTTTCTACGGGGCCACAGTCTCCGAGGCGCCGTCGATGACCGGAAAGCAGGTCTGTGTAGTGGGTGGCGGCAATTCGGCCGGACAGGCGGTTCTGCACCTTGCGAAGTACGCGAAGAAAGTGACGCTGCTGGTGCGCGGACCCACACTGTCGGTCAGCATGTCGGAGTACCTCATCTCCCAACTTGAGGCCACCCGCAACGTTGCGATCCGCTACAGCACGGCGATCGTGGGGGCCCGCGACCAGGACGGCTTCCTTGCCGCCGTCAGGGTGGCCTCCTCCGGAGCAGCCAATGCAACCTCGAGCGAGGAGCTCGAAGCGGGGGGCTGCTTCGTGCTGATAGGTTCGGTGCCGCGGACGTCCTGGCTGCCGGACGCCGTCGAGCGTGACGCTGCCGGTTTTCTGCGCACGGGCGCCATTCGAAATGTCAGTGACGACGCCGGTTCCGTCAGGCCGAACAGGTTTCCCTTGGCGCTGGAAACCAGCATGCCCGGCATTTTTGCGATCGGTGACGTGCGGGCCGGTTCGATCAAACGAGTGGCTACCGCAGTCGGGGACGGCGCCACCGTGGTCTCGATGCTTCACACCTACCTGGCCGAGAACCCCCTGCCTGCCTCGGCCTCTGCCCCTGGTGAGGCAGCGGCAACCGAGGAGCAGCCCAGTGATGTCCCCTTCAAGTGAGGCCACGCCGTTGATTCCGCCGATGCGGCGGCTGCTCTACGTCGCTGCATTCCTCGTTTTTCTTGCCGGGCTCGTGCTCTTCGTCTTTCCGCTCCGGACTGACGAATTCTTCGCGTGGACAGTCAATCCGCCCATGACCGCGGTCTTCCTGGGGGCCGCATACTGGTCGAGCGCCGGCCTGGAGGTTGCGGGCGCCGGTTCGAGGAGCTGGGATTCAGCGAGGCTGGCGGTCTGGCCCGTGTTCATCTTCACGACCCTGACCCTCGGAGTCACCCTGCTTCATCTCGATCGCTTCCACCTGTCGCCGACCACTGCCCCCACTGCCCAGATAGCCACCTGGGCGTGGCTGGCAATCTACGCCATCGTGCCCGTGGCGATGGTCGTCATCAGCCGGATGCAGATCCGGTCCCGGCCTCCTGCCCCAAAGTCCGAGAGGGCGGGACGGCCGGTGCTGCCGCCTGCGCTCCGGCTGCTCATGGTGGGAATCGCCGGCGTCCTGCTGTTATACGGCGTGGCGCTCCTGGCAGTACCGCTTTATGCCGCGACGTGGTGGCCGTGGCAGCTGTCCGAGCTCACAGGGAGGGCGGTGGGAGCGTGGCTGGTCGGTCTTGGCTGGTCGGCCGCGCAGGGCCAGTTCAGCGGCGACCTCCGCTCCGTCCGCCCCGTGGCCCTGACCTCCGTTGTCTTCGTCATTCTGCAGGCGCTTGCCCTGCTGCGGTATGGCGGCGCCCTGACCTGGCCAAGCGCACCGGCGGTCGGCTTCGCAACCGTACTGCTCGCCATTGGAGTGGCCGGCGGATGGGCACTGGCACTGTCCCGTTCGCCTGCAACCCGGACCGGAGTTACGTGAGCGGCCTTCCCGCGTTGGCTTGACCCTTCGGACTGGCTGGGAGCTATGTTGGGGCCGTGGAAGCATTGGCCTGGCGCGTTACATTTCTTCCTGCCGGGAGTACGAAGACCCCGAAGCCGTCCGTTGCAGCAGGCCGTAGTCGACCATGTACCGGCGCAGCAACACCACATCGTCGGTGTAACTGAGAAGCCGTTCATTGACCTGCTGTTCGGTCAGGTGTTCGCCGGGCTGGATTGCTTCGCTGATGATCCACGCCAAAAGCTCACGCCTGTCCCCGATGTTGGCCGGATACCGTTCGATCCTGCCCAGGCGCGTGAAGCGGGCCAACCCGGTCTGCGCCTGTCGCCGGGGGAGTTGGGAAAGAAGATCCCGGAAGATGGATTCAGGTGCCACCAGTTTGTCCGCAGCATTGCGTTCGATCAGACCGGACTCCAGCAACGCTGCTATCGCCCGGTTCCGCCGGTGATCCTTCAGATCAGCAAGCACATCGGGGAGCTTTGCACCGAGCACTATTTGTGCGTAGGCGGTTCTTGCATCGCTGTTGGCGAGGGTCGCCACAACCCGCCGCCAATGTGGTCCGCTTAGTCTCGTGCCTCCGGTCACATCGTCTTCCTCACCCTGCGTCTGCCCACCTGCTGACTACCTGCTGAAATCGTAATCCTGACGCAGGTGAAGGCGGAATGACAGATGGGGCGGTGCCTGGAATGTCCGAACGTCGCCGTTCAGTACCGTTCACGCTCCTGACACCAGGACTTCCCCATTCGTTGGTATCCGGCGGGAAGGCTGAAGCAGGTGCCGGCGTGCCTTATCCGCCGAGCTGAACCACCCCCCAACTGCTCAAGGAGAACCCCGTGCTTGTTGAAAGTGCTGCCGCCGCTCTCGTGGCACTGACGTCCCTGACCGGCGTCACCATCCCCTCATACGCCGCCTCTGCCCCGGATGTTGTTCTGGGCCAGCCGCTGGCCGAAGCCCACGCGCATAATGACTATGAGCACGAGAAACCCCTGTTTGATGCCTTGGCCCACGGGTTCACCAGTGTCGAGGCGGACGTGTGGCTTGTTGACGGCGAGCTGCTGGTGGCCCACGACCTGGAGGATGCGCAGGCGGGCAAGACCCTGGAGAGCCTCTACCTGGACCCGCTGGACGAGCTCGTCAGGCAGGAAGGCCACAGCGTGTACCCGGGCTGGGACGGGAGCCTGCAGTTGCTGATCGACATCAAGAGCGACGGCGGGAGCACCTACGCCGCCATCGAACAGGAACTGAGCGAGCACCCCGCCCTGATGACCCGTTACGCCAACGGCAAGGTCAGCGAGGGCCCGGTGACCGCGGTCATCAGCGGCAACAGGCCCCTGGCCACCATGGCGGCCGACGAGAAGCGCTACGGCTTCTTCGACGGACGCTCCGCCGACCTGGCTTCCGGGATGCCGTCCACCCTTATGCCGCTGGTCAGCGACAACTGGACGAAGCTGTTCACCTGGCGGGGCGTAGGTCCCATGCCCGAGATTGAGCGGGCCAGGCTGCACACCTACGTCGCGGCCGCCCACGATAAGGGGTACCGGGTCCGTTTCTGGGCTACCCCCGATATGCCCGGCGAGGCCCGCGAAGCCATGTGGACCGAGCTCTACCATGCAGGCGTCGACCACATCAATACCGACGACCTCCAGGCCCTGGAACAGTTCCTCAGCAGCCAACAGGGCTAGGATCCAGGACTTCGATCCTGACCTTTACGCTGGCAGGGAGTCGGGCATTCCGCCTCGATGCCCTGCTGCCGGATGCACACGGGTGGTGAGGTACAGCCGGTGCGCCGTGATGACCAGCGCCAGCCAGGCAGCCCCCAGAGCCCAGGCCGCCAGCACGTCCGTGAGCCAGTGGTGCCCCAGGTAGACACGGCTCAGTCCCATTGTCGCGGCGAAGACGGCTGCGGCGGCGATGGTCAGAACGCGTGCCCGGTGGGATCGAAGTCGAAGGACTATCAAGTACGCGACGATCCCGGCGATCACGACCGAGTTCAGTGAATGGCCGCTGGGAAAGGATGCGGAGTATTCGTAGGGCGGCACTGCATCTGTCAGCGGTGGCCGGGTCCTGCCGATCAGTCTTTTGCCCGCAATGGTCATCAGAAGGGATCCGACGCCGGCGACGACGATCAGAATCACCGGTGTCCAGGATCGGCGCCGCACAGCGAGCCCGACCATGACAGCCAGCGCCAGCAATGGCATGCCGATGGTTCCACCGATGTCTGTGTACGCCGTCGTCACGATGTCCAAGGCCGGCGACCGAAACGTCTTCGCACCGTCCAGCACCGGGTGATCGAGCCCGGCAACCCCGTCAGCTTCCACCACGGATTCATATACCTGGGCAAAAACCGCAGTCAGGGAGATCGCCAGCACGGCACCGACAACCAAGGTGATGATGAGTGCAGCGTGAGAACCAAGCAGGCTGCTGATGCGCTGGGCGATGAAAGCAAGGACCTGGCCGATTCTGGTGTCCCAGCGGGTAAGGTCCTGACCGCCGACGAAGCGGTCCCGCTGAACTTCGCCAGTTACTCCGCCATCTGGCGGATTCTTTTCTGTAAGCGACACTTGTTGGCCCTTTCGCCACGTAACACCCAAAGTAGTAAGTAACCTTACCTTGCTCGTGAGAAGGACTGGGCCGCGTCGAAACCGGAAGCTGAACCTTGCCCGGACTTGGCGCACGGACGGTATCGCCCAACAGCAAGCGCTGACATGCTGGAGGGGTGACATCAATCTCGACCCGGCCGCTCCGCACCGCCCTCACGTGGAAGCTGGTGCCAGCGGCGCTGCTCTCGGCATCCGGAGTGCTGCTTTTCGGCTTTGAGAATGACTTGTTGGGCTACGGTGTGCTCGCCTTGAGCCTTGTCACAGCGGCACTTATCGACCGTGAGCTCGCGCGGCACCTCGGCCTGGTCGCGGCCGGCATGGTCTTCATCAGCCTGGTTCCCCTGAATGCGGATTTGAGCGTTTCACACATGACCCTGATGGGCGGTGTCCTCGCGCTGGCCGTGCTGGTGCCGTGGCTGGTGTCGAAGTACGCCTACGGTGAGGACATCATCAGATTCCCGGTGAACACCGGCCATAAATGGCCATTGGCCGCGAAACTGTATCTGGTGGCTGTGGTGGGGCTCGCCTACTTCATTTTGCCCGTGTACCTGATCCGGACGGGGGTCTACCAAAACTGGCCCGACGCCTCAGACCCCACTGTCTTCTGGCGGCTCTTTCTCGGCGTGAACACTGTGGGCATCTGGGACGAGCTGTTCTTCATCTGCACCACCTTCACCCTGCTCCGGCGGCACTTCCCGGACTGGCTCGCCAACATACTGCAGGCCGTGGTCTTTTCGTCCTTCCTTTGGGAGATCGGTTACCAGGCCTGGGGCCCGCTGCTGACGTTCCCGTTCGCGCTGCTCCAGGGCTACACGTTCAAGCTGACCAAGTCATTCACCTACGTGGTAGCCGTGCACCTGCTCTTCGACTTCGTGCTGTTCCTGGCTCTGGTGCACGCGCACAACCGAGACTGGCTGCCGGTCTTCCTCTACTGAGCCATGCGCCACCAGCGGCCGCGGTTAGGAGGTTTCATCCAGGTCCGGCCAGTTTCGAGCACGTGTCCCACAGCCGACGGCGGGCCTCAGGATCCGATCCCATCCCGGGAGTAGGGAGCTCCTTGCGCTTCGCCCAGAGCTTGCCGGAGACCCCTGCCGTTTCGTCCGACATGGCCAGCCAGAGCGCTGTGTCCACAGCCTTTTCCGCCGGTGCGCCGAAGGTGTTCGTGATCCAGCGGAAAGGGCCGCGGACATCCTCCAAGAGCGAGGTGTTCTTGACCAGCCCCGGATGAACGGCATTGGCCACCACGCCAGAACCTCGCAGGCGTTCGGCGAACTCCTGCGTAAGGAGCACCCGGGCCAGCATTGTTTGAGGCGTCGAGCGAAGGTAGCTGTACCTGCCCCTGGCGGTCTGGAGGTCCTCGAAATTAATCCTGGTGTTGCCATATTTGGAGGCAATATTGACGATGCGTGAAGGGTGCCGCCCGCCGGCGCGCTTCAGCGCGTCCAGCATCAGGTTGGTCATGAGGAAGTAGGCCATCACGTTCGTGGCGAAAGTCAGCTCAAGCCCGTCGGGGGTGACATGGCGCTCCTTGCGGAAAACACCCGCGGCGTTGACCAGCACGTCCAGACTGTCGTGGCGGGACAGGAACTCAGCTGCCGCAGTCCGGATCGAGGACTGGACCGAAAGGTCACACGCCAACGGCTCCAGCCGGGCGGCAGGAACCAGCGAGCGGATGGCCTTAACCGCCTCTTCCGCGCGGGCGGACGAGCGCCCCACCACCACAACCAAGGCACCTCCCCGGGCAAGGCCGGTTGCCACCGCCTGTCCCAGTCCGCCTGTTGCACCCGTAACCAGAGCTATCTTGCCTTCCATCGCAGCCATCTCCTTCGGCTCCAGCATCACCGGTGAAGGGCATTCCAGCTAGGGTCATCCGGCCCGAAACCCGATGCGCGCCCAGCAGGAGTTCTCAGTACTTCTGGGCCAGCAGGGCAGCGGCCGCGATCTGCCCGCCGTCGAGCATGATGGATTGTTCATCCATCCCGGCTTCCTTCCACTGGACCACGAGGCGCAGATCGCCGCCGACGGGAAGCGGCCACAGCCATAGCCGGGCCGCTCCGGTCAGTTGATCGTCGTTGCCGCTTCCCCCTTGGCCGTTGGCCACCAGGACCGGCCCGGTGACGGTCTCGCTGCCGTCAAACATGCCGGGCCGGATCTGCGTGGAAGTGGTCTTGCCGCCGTCGGGAAATTCGGCTCCGAAGAGCAGCGCAGATTCAAGGTCTTCGGCGTAGCCCGGGCCGGGGGGCGGCTGCCGGAAGAACCGCGCGTTCGCGGCAGCCCATTCCCTGTCGCTTTCGCTGGTCCGCCGGACGGACCAGACGACGTCGACGGCGCAACCGTTCGAGTAGACCTCTGCGCACTTGACGGCCATGACGAACCCCGGAGCGCGGTGGAGGAACTTTCCGAAGTGGACCACGCCGGGCAGTTCGTTCGACGGCGGCCCGAGCCATTCCGGCATGACATGACGAGGTGGACGCGGACGTTCCGGCGGTTCAGGCAGGTCCTGGAAGAAAGTCATGCGCTCATCTCCTGAAGTAGGGCCGTCAGCCGGCAGTCTGCGCCTGTGTGGTTACCGCCGTCAACTGCTGTTTCACATCCTCCCAGTTCATGACCACCCGGCGCTCGACGATCTGCCCATCCATGACCCGCTCCAGGGTCAGGGCCTCGGTGGTGATGGGGATGCCCGCCGGGGCGATCCCCTCAAACTCACCGCCGCTGTGGACCGCATGCATGATGACCCTGCAGGCCACCAGGTCTCCCTCCGCGACCTGTTCCTCAACAGTGAAGCGCGTGTCGCTGAACGTTGCGTTCCACCCGGCGATGGTCTGCAGGAGCGCGTCCCTGTCCGCCGGTTCCCGGTTTCCATGCACGTAGGCCTGGAGATGCGGTGACAGTATCCGGGACAGGGCGGCCTCGTCCTGATCCTCGAAGGCTTCGAAGAAACTGCGCACCACGGCTTTGTTCTGGTCGGCAGTCATTGGAGTGTTCCTTTCTGTTGGTGTCCGGACCGTCCGGACACCAACAGATTAGGATCCTGCCGTAACGCCTGGCACCGTGCCCATGCGTAGCTGGGGGAGGGAATCAGCGGCCTGGGGGAGGGCTTCTGCGGCCGATTCCCAAAGCATCCTGTTCCGGGCCCAGGCCGTGGCGGAATGCGTAGTTGGCGGCCGCCGCGCGGGCAGCCGAGCCCTCCACTCCGATCTTTGCGTACAGATTGGCGGTATGCCTTTCCACGGTCCGGACACTGAGGCCGAGATCCTGTGCGATGTCCTGATTGCTCTCACCCCCGGCCAGGAGATGAAGCACCTCGGTTTCGCGAGGGGTAAGCCGGGTGGCCGTCAAACCGGCGACCTTGCCCGGCGCTGCCTGCTGCTGGAGCTGCTGAAGTTCACTGATCAACGCCTCGGCCGCCTGCTGCGTCATGGAACGTCCGGCTTCAACGTTCTCCAGGAAGCCGTCTTCGCCCAGCAGAGCTTTTGCTGTTGATCCGGTGAGGGCGGCCTGATTCCTGTCGAGTACCCACAGGACCGCTCCAAAGCGATCAAGCCGGATCTGGGAGGAGCCCAGAAGCTTCGCGGAAACCTGCGGCATCCCGAGCGACGCCGCAAGTGACGCCCAGGCGGCCATTGCCATGGTCACGCCCCAGTCATCGTTGCCGTCCCTCGCCACCTGCACTGCCTCGGTAAGATGCTTGCCGGCCAGTCCCAGCTCGCCCCGCACCCTCGCGACCTGACCCAACCGGACACACCGCCGGGCGATGGCGAAGGGATGTCCCAGTTGGCGGGCAAGGCCCTGGCTCTCGGAGTAGCACTCCGCAGCCTTATCGACATCCCCAAGCAGGAAAGAGGCATCGCCCAGCGCGAAAAGGCAGGCCGAGGTCCACCAGCGGTCTTCGGCTTGCCGTTCCAGGACCAGGCCTTCTGAAGCCAGGACCGCTGCCCGTTGCGGGTCCGTTCCCATGGTTGCGTGGGCCAGGTAATGCAGTTGCCGTCCCACCGCTGCAGTGTCTCCCATTTCACCGAAGATCCGGGCTGCCCGTTCCCAATGCTGCCGCGCCTCGTCAGCCAGGCCGGCGTGAAGGGCGAGGAAGCCTGTCGCGTCCGAGAGTTCGGCCAGTGCCCGGTCAGGCAAAGTGTGGCCGGCAGCGAGGTACTTGCGAAGCCACATCAGCCCTTCTGCGAATTCACCACGCAATTGCCACACCTGCGCAAGGGCACAAGCCATTCTGGCCCCACTCTCGAGCCGCTCCGGCTGCCCAAGGCTCCAGTCCAGGGCTGCCCTGAGATTCCCGCGGTCCTGCTCGAGCCGGACCGTCCACTGGGGTTGCCGGGGTCCGTTCAATTCTGTCTGCGCCTGCCTGGCCAATGCCGCGAACCGTTCCGCGTGATTTGCCCTGACCGCTTGCCGTTCCCCGGATGAGCGCAACTTCTCGTCCGCGTACTGCCGGATGACCTCCAGGAGCCGGAAACGCCTGGCACCGTCAACTGGCCGCTCCACTACCACCAGGGACTGGTCCACCAGGTCCGAGAGCGTGCCGAGGATGTCCTCACGCTGCAGTTCTCCACCGGCGCAGACCAGTTCGGCATCGTCCACAGCCCACCCGCCGGCAAAGACCGACAACCGCCGCAGCAGGGTCCGCTCCGCAACGGTAAGGAGCCCATGGCTCCAGTCAAGGGCCGCCCGCAGGGTGGCGTGGCGTCGCGCGGCAGCAGCTCCGCCTCCGGTGAGCAGGATCAAAGCGCGCTCCAGACGCTCGTCGAGCTGGGCCGTCGTCAGTACTTTGACGCGGCTGGCCGCCAGTTCAATGGCCAGCGGAAGGCCATCCAACCTCCGGCAGACCCGGACAAGGGGTGCGGCGTTTTCCCGGGACACGGTGAACCCTGGAATCACCAAGGCTGCACGCTCGTTAAAAAGCTTTACGGATTCGCACGCCGCAATTTCTACTATCGCGAGGTCTTCGGCGGCGGGGACCGGCAAGGGATCCAGCTGGAAATTGCGCGCATTGGCCGGCAACGCAATCCTGCTGGTGGCAAGGATGCGCAGGCCGGGACAGAGTTCCAGAAGTTCCAGGGAGATTTTCGCGCATTCCGTGGCGATCTGCTCGCAGTTGTCGAGCACCAGCAGCACCCGCCTGCTGCCCAGGTGGTCCACAATTGCCGAGACTGCTGACTGGCCCGGTTTGATAAAGAGAGCCAATGCAGAGGCGATGCTCGACGATACGAGATGGGCGTCGGATGTCGCGGACAGGTCAACCCAATAAGTACCGCCAGCGTTTAGCAGGGGTCCCGCCTGGTTTGCGAAAGCGAGGGCCAGGCGCGATTTGCCGGTGCCGGCCGTCCCGGTGATGGTGAGTAGGCGGGACCTCCCGGAATCCAGCCATGTGACCAGTTCATCCAACTCGCGCCTTCGGCCCACAAAGCTGGTCAGCGGCCGGGGTGAGTTGCCCCGGTAGTCAGGGCCGCCGTCGGTTGATGCGATCGGGGCTGCATGCAGGGCCATCTGGCGGAGTCGGAGTGCTGCATCGTAGCGGGTGTGCACGCCGAGCTTGTGGAAGATCCGGCGCCGGTACCACTTGACCGAACTCGGTGCGAGGTTAAGCCTGGCCGCGATTTCGCCGCTGCCCAGGCCCTCGACCAGGAGAACTGCCACGTCGTTCTCCCGGTGCGTCAGCGGCTGGTCCGTCGCCGCATGCTGAGCTTGATCCTGGGACATTCCTGTACCGTTCCGGCGAAGTAGCACAAGCGGCCATGGCTCAACCCCCGGAGCGTAGTCCGCGTCTGTGTCCATTCTCCTCCCGGCCGGACCTTGCTGTCCCGCTGGCGGGGCCTGAATGCGGACGGAACGGGAGGTGCAGTGAAGGTCTGGATCGGGCCGGGCACCGGGTCTACATTGGTTTAAGGCTCATGCCGAGGGCCGACTCATCATCGATTCAGGAGGGGACCGTGAGCCCCACACCAAAACAACCATTGACCGATGACAGCATCCAGGTCCGCCAGGTCAACCACTACCAGTTCAGCTGGGTTGCCGGTGACCCCGGGAAACCCGGAACATGGACCCTCCAGCTGGTCCTTGACCAGGGTGCCTGGGAAGAGTTCCTGACCATCGAAGCGGAGGATGCCGAGGTTCTCAAGGGACTCCTTAAGCGTTCTGCCACCGTGTTCTACGACGTGCGGCGGCGGACCCTGATGTTCGGCACCACCCCCGCCGGGCAATAGCAAGAGGCACGGACCTCACTCGGGCTGTCCTCCGAGGATGCGCCGTGCATCCGCCTGCGCTTCAAGGGCCTGCTCACTGACAGTTTCGCCCCGCAGATGGCCCGAGGCCGACATGACGCCCCGGAGTTCCGAAACGGTGCGGGGAGTGCTGACGCCACGGTGGGCCATGGCGTGGCAGTTTGCGCACAGCGGCACGAGGTCGGCCACAGGGTCCAGCTGGTACGCGCCGCCCAGCTGGGACGCCGGCACAGTGTGGTGCACGTGGATGAAACCCTCGCCAATCCCGCCATAGTTTGACTCGAACGAAAAGCCGCAGGCGGCACACGACGTGCCATGGAAGGCCAAGCACACACGGCGCGCATCCGGGTCCCGCTCATAGCGGTTCACCTCCACCCGGCTCACCGCCTCCCGGGGGCAGGTACCCGGAACAAGCTGGGCAGGGTCCACTGCGGCCGGCCCCAGGTCCCGCCACAGCTGACGCAAACCAGGCTCCGACGACGGCGGCACGGCCGATCCGGAGCGCCTGTTGCGGCCGTGCCACCGTAGCGCAGGGACGCCGGCAGCGAGGGTGTCCAGGGGGATCTGCTCGCCGAGTGGAAGCAGCGCATCGAAGTCAACGCTGACGTACCGGTCAAGGACCGCCGTGTCACCGGACTTGCCGGCGTCGAGGGGTTCGGACAGCTCGAAAGGTTCGGACACCACGGTTCCGTGGCCGATCAGGCCACGGCTCGAGACACTTCCGCCCTGCAGCACAAGCCACGCCTCCGTCCCGGGCCCGATGTTGCGGCGGCCGATACTCCACCGTTCCACGTGCCGGCCGGACTCCGCGACCTGCTCGACGACGTCGCGGTAGTTCCAGCCGTTCCACCGGTCCGGGTTCCATCCAAGAATTACTGCAGCCATCCGTGCCTCCTGTCGCGTCTCTGAGACTATCCCCAGCCGGCTTCAGAAGGTGACTGCACGCCGTCGTCGTAATTACTGGTAGTCGGCCAGCCAGAGATCAGGCCCGAACACTTCGTACTGGATGTCCTTGGGCCGGGTCCCCTTGGCGATGAGGTCGCTCCGCACTGCCTGCAGGAACGGCAGCGGGCCACAGAGGTAGTACTCGGCATCGATCGGCAGCTCGACAGCGTTGACGTCCATGAACCCTGTGAACGTCGAACCGGCTGCGTCCCCGCCACCGGATGGATTCAGGAACCAGCTGTGCATGGAGCCCTCGGCCAGCGCGCTGATGTCGTCACTGACCTGCTTGCGCAGCGGAAACGAGTCCTCACTGTCATCGGCATGCAGGAGCAACACCTGGCGCTGGGACCCGGCCTTTACAAGGTGCGAGAGCATTCCGGCCATGGGCGTGATGCCGATGCCGGCGCTCGCCATAACCACCGGCCGGTCGGTGTACTCCAGCACCACGTCGCCGAACGGGGCCGAAAGCACCACCTCATCGCCCACCTTGACATCGTTGTGCAACAGGTTGGACATCTCGCCGTCGGGGGTGCTGAGCCCGTGGACCCTTTTGACGGCGAAATGCCGGTGCTTGCCGTCGTCGGCGCGGGTGAGGCTGTATTGCCGCGGCTGGTGCACCCCGTCCTTCATGAGCATCTTGATGGTCACATACTGTCCGGGCAGGGACGGCTTCACCTCCCGTTCGTCGGTCCGCTCCACCACGAAGGTGACGACGTCGTCCGTCTCCTGAATGCGCTCGGCGACGCGCCAGGTGCGCCAAATGGTTTCCGGTGAGAGGTGGACCGCGTTGTAGAGTCCGCGTTCCTGGTTGATCAGCAGGTTGCCCATCAGCCAGTAAACCTCGTCCCAGGCGGCCGCCACCTCCGGTGTCACTGCATCGCCCAGCACATCCACGATCGCCCAGAACAGGTGTTCGTGGACTATCTGGTACTGGTCCGGGGCCAGGCCGAGGGAGACGTGTTTGTGGGCTACCCGCGACAGCAGATGGTCCGGGAGCTGATCAGGTTTTTCCAGCAAGAGGGTGGCGAACGCGGCGATTGATCCGGCGAGCGCCTGCTGTTGCCGGCCGTCCGCCTGGTTTCCGCGGTTGAAAAGGCCGTCGAGCAGGTCCGGCCTCGCGTCGAACATGTGCTTGTAGAACCTTTTGGCAATCTCTTCAATGTTGGCGCCCACCACAGGCAGCGTTGCCTCGATGATGGGGCGGGAAGCGTCAGAGAGCATGGTGCGTCCTTCCGGAATGGACCGGCTGCTGCCAAGCCGTGCGTTGCCTTGGCTGTGCCAATGTAGCAGTCAATGTATGCCATAAGACCGGGCGATGGTCCCTTGCCGGGACCCCCGGGAGGGTGTAGGCAGGCCCAACCCGCCGGTCGACTGGATGGAGCGGCCAGCGGGTGAGAGACTCGGTTCCATGCGTGAGCTGGTAGTGCTGGGCACGGCCTCCCAGGTCCCTACGCGGACCCGCAACCACAACGGATACCTGTTGCGGTTCGATGGCGCGGGCCTGCTGTTTGATCCGGGGGAGGGGACCCAGCGCCAGATGATCCATGCCGGGGTTTCGGTCACGCAGATCACCCGCATCTGCCTCACCCACGTGCACGGAGACCACTGCTACGGGCTGCCGGGCGTGCTGTCGCGGATGGCCCTGGACGGCGTAGCGCACCCGGTCCACCTCCACTATCCTTCCTCGGGGGAGGAGATGGTCCGCGCGCTCGTGGCCATCGCCACGCCCGGAATCGACCTGAGGCTGCACCCGCATGGCGGCCCCGGAGCGGTTGCACCCGGACTGGAGGTCCGGGCCCTGGACCACCGCATCGAGACCTACGGCTACAGGCTGACCGAACCTGATGGCCGGAGTCTCGTGCCTGAACGGCTTGCCGCCTCCGGGATCTCGGGTCCCGACGTCGGTCGCCTCCAACGCGACGGAAGCCTTGCCGGCGTCCGGCTTGAGGATGTCAGCGTTCACCGTCCCGGGCAGCGCTTCGCCTTCGTCATGGACACGGCCCCCTGCGGCGGCGCGGAGGAACTTGCCGACGGCGTCGATCTCCTGGTCGCGGAGTCCACCTTCAGCAATGCCGACGCCGGTCTCGCCTCGGAGTACCGGCACCTCACCGCAGGACAGGCGGGGAAGCTGGCGGCCGGCGCCGCCGTCGGCATGCTGGTTCTCACACACTTCTCCTCACGCTACGGCGACGACGTCACCGCGCTCGCAGAGCAGGCCCGTGCCCGTGCCGGTGGCGCGGGTGTGGTGGCGGCAAATGATCTGGACCGGATCGGTTTTCCCAAACGCCGGCAATTTTCCTGAACCGTCCGCGGCAGCAATGGGGCGCGGCCTTCCTCTGGGGCGGGCAGAAGAGAGTAGGCTGGGAATACCGTTAGGCAGAACGCGGACGCCCGTCAAGACTGGGCGTGGATCCCACAGCATCCGGAAGGTTGCACATGGCTGCCCGAGTTCCCCTTTCCTATCCAGCCGCCGATATCACCCGGCACGTCGAGGACCTGGTACTTAATTGTCCGGACCTCTCCGGCTTCCTCAAGGACCTTGCGTCCTTCTGTGCCGGCCAGCAGGCCTACGTTTCCGGGGATGTTTCCTGCGGCGTCACTGTGCTCAGGGCCTCCGGCATTCCCCATACGGGCGGCTCCGAAGAACCCACCCGAAGCCTGGAGGACGTCCAGACCCGGTACCGCGAAGGGCCGGGCTTGTCGGCAGCCCTCGATGAGGCGATGGTCCTTGTCACGGATCTGAGATCCGAAGAGCGCTGGCCGAGCTTCATCGATGCTGCGAGGCGCGAAAAGGTGCTCTCAGTCCTGGCCTTGCCGGTGCAGCTGGAAGGCGCGGCCAGTGCCGCCATGAGCTTCTACAGTCTCCGGCCACATGGGTTCGGCAGGGAAGCCATCGCCAGCGCACACGCACTGGCTGCTGACGCATCGAAAGGGCTGCGACTTGTCCTCCGGATCGCGACTCTGCGGGAAACCGAGCAGAATCTGCGGACCGTGATGGCGGCACGACCGCCTATTGATATTGCCGTCGGTGTGATCATCGGGCAGGAACACTGCAGCCAGGATGTGGCGCTTGAATGGCTTTTCCGGGCCTCACGTGCCCGCAACATCGGCATCCGCGATCTCGCGTCGGAGATCATTGCCACCGCCGGGAACGCCCACCCGGTCAAGATCCATTTCGACGACTGACAGGAACGTGGGGTTTTTCAATGGACGCCGGGACCATCAGCGCCCTGATCGGCGGATACTTTGCTGCCGTTGTTGCTGTGTTTCTCATCTACTCGCCGGTCCTGCTCCTCTTCGTTGGTTTGCTGATCACAGCAGGCTTGGTGCAACTGCTGGCGTGGCCGTTCCTCATTCTGTTCCGTAGGCTTCGCCGGCATCATCCGGAGCCCCCGTCGGACGGATCCTGGCTCTTGCGCTGATCCCGGGAAGGGGAGTGGCATGACGTGGATAGTGGTGCTGTTCCTCGTGGCCCATGGGCTGGTTCACCTGGGGATGTGGTGTACACCCTTTGATCCGGCGAAGGCTCCCTTCGATCCACGCCGTTCCTGGATCGCCGTCCGGCTGGGCTTGGAAAAAGCTGCGCGGCGTTTCAGCGTGGCCTTCGCAGTGGGTGCCGCCGTCGCATTCGTCGCGGCGGGCATAGCCGTGATGGTCGGCGCCGCGTGGGCGCCCGCAGCCGCTGTCACAGGTGCGGTCATATCCCTGATGCTCACCGCCCTCTACTTCCACCGTTGGCTGATGTTGAATCTCCTGATCAACGCGGTCATCATCGCCGTCGCGCTGCAGTGAAGCACGGAGCGCGGCCAGTGCCGTTGCCGCAGGGCTTGGTGGCCTTCACTTATCCGCGGATGGCTCTTGGGTGGCGGCCCCGGGTCTGAACAGCCTCGCCAGGAGGAGACCCGCCACAATGAGGGTCAGCCAGACGATGCTGATGACGGCGATCTCGAAGACGTCGCCACGGTCTTTTCCCATGAAGGAGGACACCACGGCGAGCGCAAGGAGCACGGCAGCGAAGCTCAGCAGAAACAGCCAACGCAGGCTCTTCTCCACACGTGTTGCGTTGCCGAGCGCCGGGACAAGGCAAAGGAACACCAGGCTCATCAGCAGATAGCCGAGTTCCTCCAGGGCGATGAAGATGCCGTTCGGGTTGTATTGGGAGAAGATGGCCCACCCGTCAAGCTGCCCCTTCTCCAGGCTTGGCTGCATGACCGTGGCCTGGATGTAGTAGTTAATCAGGAGGACGGCGGCCGCGATGGCAGCCACGGCCAAGGCCAGCAGGCTGTACACCTTGTGCTCGGGCGGAGTATGTTCATGCACGGCCGCCACAAGTGCCACGAAGAGCAGCATGAGGAGCATCGCCGGAAACAGCCAGTAGTAGTCACCCGGCCATTGATCTGCAATCTGTTTGCTGGTGAACGGGTAGGGGACTTTGTCCGGCAGGGCTGTCAGGGCAAGACCGAAGGTCACCGCAGTCACCATGGCCGTGGCAAGCGCCACGCGGTGACCGAACCGGGACTTGGCAGCGCCGCTCTGCGCGGCCCGTAGTGGCGCGGACGAGGACATTCTCTTTTGGCTGTCCATGATGGCGGCCTCCCGATCCCTTGTAGGGACTGCGACAACAGACCAGCGCCTTGCTGTATAGGGCCACTATGGATCGCCGGGAAGCAGCGGCACAAGAGGACAAAAGACCCTGCGCAGTGCTCGAACGCAGGTGCTGACTAGATGGGTTCCTTGGCCAGGGCCTTGGTCTTGGCGGGCGTTTCGCGCCCGAGACGCTCATCGAGGGTCACCCGCAGCCTCGCAGCCGCCACTTGAACGCGGTGTTCGGCGGGGGAGACCTTCTTGGCCGGCGCCGGGGAGGCGCTACGGGGGGTATGAACGAAGCGGTGTTCAGATGTGCCTGCACTCATGGTCCCGCCTCCTTGGCCTCGTCCTCATGTGTCGTTCCATTGTCCACCATGTACCCGCCGGAGTCCACGGCATTTGCGGGCGGCCCGCCGGCAGTCACGGCCCCGGCGCCGCCTTCATCCGTGCCTCCGGGCTCCTCGCCGTCCGCTTCGACGGCGTCGCCATTGCCTTCCCCGTTGTCGTCGCCGGAGACGTTTTTCCAGGCAATGTCGAAAAGCTCCAGTTCCTCCTTGCGGGCCAATTCACTGCGAGCCAGGACGTCCAACGTCGCCAGGCCCAGGGCCTTGGTACCTTCATCAGCGTCAAGCGCCCGGTCCAGGGCCCACTGGGTCCGGCGCCACCATTCAGCCCGGCTATCGGCCTCGGTCTTCTGCTGCAGGGCCCGGGCGTCCGCTTCGCGCTTCTGCTCCAGGGTGGTCTTATCGGCGGTGGTCCGCTGCTTCAGGGTGCGCCAGTTGATATAGAAGGCGAGGAGAGCCGCAATCAGGACAGCCAGGGGCCCCAGTCCCGCCAGGATCACCCACCAGTCGGCCGGCCCTGAGTGGATGATCACGTCAAGGGGGCTCGGGGAGGGCGTCGGAGTCACAGGACCAGCTTAGGCCGCGGCACAGAGCGGTCGCTGCACGGGGCCATCAAGCCATCACGGAGTCGTGACATTGCCTCCCGGAGCAGCTGCGGCCAGGAGTGACCGCAGCTCAGCCTGGGTTGCGGTGGTGAACTCGTTGAGGTCGGGATAGGCGTCGCCGTCGGCAACCACCATGGCGTTGAACTGACCCGCGTAGGACAGTGCTCCGACGCCGAGGGATACGTTGCCGGTCAGATTCAGCAGGGGGAAGACCTCAAGGAGCTGGGAGCCCGCGAAGTAGAGCCGCTGTTGCGGCCCCGGCAGGTCCGCCGTTTCGACGTTGATCCGTTGGCGGACGATGAGCCGCAGCAGGACTGCACTCACCAGTTCGGTCCGGAAGATGCTTCCGAGCGACGGGCGCACCATGGCCTTGCCGCGGGCAGTTTCAGCCGCGATCACCCTGAGTGTCATGACGGGATCCGCGGCGCTGACCGGGAGCCGGACCACCATCTGTGTGATGAGGTTCCCGCCCACATTTGTTGCTCCCTGGGTTCGCAAGGACACCGGCACGTAGACCGGGAGGCTGACGCCTTGGACCTGCTCGCCACGGCTTCGCAGCAGGCCGCGCAGACCGCCGGCGGTGACAGCGAGGAGCACGTCGTTGACCTTGGCTCCGTTCGTCCGGGCGATGCGCATGACAGGGCCGAGATCGGCGCGGACCAGCCCGAACGTGCGGTCAGGGCCCACCACCCGGTTAAGGCTTGTGCGGGGTCCAGGCTCTTCGCCGACCAGCTCGCGCAGGGAGGGCCAGGCCACACGGGCGCGGCGCAGGGCCCCCACGGGGTCGGCGAGGGCAGCGAGCGAATGCTCGAAGCCGGCGGCGCTGCGCCGCAGGTTATCGGTGAAAAGATCCCGCGAAGTGGGCTTTGCCGCAGGCTTCCACGGCAGCGAATCGGGTGCTTCAGCATCCGGGCTGACGTCGAGGAAGGCTGCAAGGTCCGCGACTCCTGCAATGCCGTCGGCGACGACGTGGTGCAGCCTGATGAACAGGCCGACGCGGGCTTCGGGGAGCCCGGGCAGGAACCACATCTCCCACAACGGACGGGTGGGGTCCAGCCGGCAACGGCGCAGGCGTTCGACGGTCCGAAGGAGCTGGGTGTCATCCCCCGGGACGGGAACCTGGGCAACGTTGACGTGATGGCCAATGCTGAACCCGCGATCGTCCACCCAAAGAGGCCAACCGAGGACCTTTCTTGGCGAATATAGAACCTGGCGGAACCGGGGCAGCAGGTGGAGACGGCCCTCGACCGCCTGTTGGGCGGCAGCAAGGCGGAAGCGCCCGTCGGGCTCAAGGAACGCGCCGCCGTCGATGACTGCCAGTACGCCGACGTCCTGCGGCCACCGCTCATCGGGCCAGAGCATCAGCCGGTCTTCGGCGGTGATTCTCTCCACGGCTTACCACCTCCCATCCATGGTTGGTGGCCTTGTGCACGCAGGTCCAGAGTCCTTGGACCCAACCGCCCCAGCCACCCGGAACCTGGCATGTACAGGCTCCGCGCGAGCAGGGATACTGAAGGCCTCACCCCGATTCCCGCACCGGGGCGAAATGCAACGATGCTGTCGAGGCAGGTGATGGATATGGCTGTCACAGGCTCCGAGCTCTGGCGCCTGGGCGCCGGTGAGCTGGCCGGGGCCATCAGGTCCAAGCAGGCATCGAGCAGTGAAGTGGTGGATTCGCACCTGCGGCGGATATCGCAGGTGAATCCCGTGATCAACGCAGTCACTGTTGTTTTGGCCGAAGAGGCCATGGCGGCAGCGGAGGCAGCCGACCAGGCCACGGCTCACGGGGCCGAGCTGCCTCCCCTGCACGGGGTCCCCTTTACGGTCAAAGCCAACATCGACCTCCTCGGTACACCGACCACCGCGGGACTCAAAGCGCTGACCGGGGCGTACCCCGCCCAGGACGCTCCCCAGGTACGGCGCTTGCGGAATGCCGGGGCAATCCCGATCGGCCGGACCAACTGCCCGAGTCTCGCGGTGCGGTGGCACACTGACAGCGAGTTGTGGGGAGCCACCCTCAACCCCTGGGACCGCTCGCGAACGCCCGGCGCCTCCAGCGGCGGCGAGGCGGCAGCGCTCGCCACCGGCATGACGCCGCTTGGTCTGGGCAATGACGGCCTGGGCTCGCTGCGGTGGCCGGCCCAGTGCTGCGGCGTCACCGCGCTGAAGCCGACCCTGGGCCGGATCCCCCATGCGACGGCTGACCCGGCCGTGGTGCCGATCGGCGTCCAGCTGACAGATGTGGAAGGCCCCCTGGCCCGGCGCGTCGCGGATCTCCGGATCGCCTTCGAGATCATGGCAGGACCCGACTGGCGGGACCCGTGGTCCGTGCCCGCGCCGCTGCGGGGGCCCGGACTCAACAAACCAATCCACGTTGCACTGGTCATGGACCCCTGCGGCCAGGGGACCGCCCGGCAGGTGCAGGACGGTTTGACCAAGGCAGCCCAGGCTCTCAGGGATGCCGGCTACGTCGTCCGGGAAGTGGAGCCGCCGTCGATCAGCGAAGCTGCGAAAACTCTGCTCGGCATGCTGAACACAGCAGAGGTCCGGGCGATGTGGGACACCATGGGCCCGCTGCTCCCGATGGACGCCCGGCGCTTTTTTACGGCGTTTTACGAGGTCGCAGGGCCCTCCGACCCGGTCGCCACGATGCAGAGCTTCATGACGCGGCAATCGCTGCTGCGCACCTGGGGGGAATTCCAGGTCACGTACCCGTTAATCGCCGGACCCGTCTACACGGACGTTCCCTTCGAGGCCGGAACCGATCTTGACGAGGGCAAAGTGGCGCAGACGATCAGGGGAATGCGGCTGACAACAGCGGTCAACGCCCTGGGGCTGCCTGCCGTGGCGATGCCCGTGGGCCTCGAAGATGGCCTGCCGCAGGCGGTTCAGCTGATCGGGCCGCGGTTCCGGGAGGATCTGTGCCTGGATGCCGCTGCAGCGATCGAGGAAAGGCTCGGAATCCTCACCCCGATCGACCCGCTCGGCTAAGTGACCACCCGCACAACAGGACATGTGGAGGAGCTGAGTTGCGTGACCACCGCATACATCGCCGGAGACCCCGGGCAACCCGACGGGGTTGCCGTGCGTGCGAAGATCACCGAGGTGCTGGACCGCTGGCCGTCGGCCGGCGTGGCGGTGGCAGTTGTGCGGAACGGAATGCCGCCCCGTTTCCATCTGCACGGCGTCGCAGACGTGGCAACGGGGGAACCGGTGACCGAAGAGACCGTGTTCCGCATCGGCTCGCTCACAAAAACCGTCACGGCGGTCGCCGTCATGCAGCTATGGGAGCGCGGGCTGATCGATCTTGACGCGCCGGCCAACAGCTACCTCACCGCCTTTCGGCTGACGCCCGTCCGCCCGGACCTCCGGCCGGCAACTGTCCGGCACCTGCTCACGCACACGTCCGGCGTCGGATACTGGCGCCGGATCCCGGACCTGCTCCGTCCCGCCCTGGGCGCGGGTATCAGCGCCGCCCGTCTGGAGCCGCTGGCAGGCTACTACCGCCGCGGACTGCCCCAGGAGATCCAGCCCGGGACCAAATGGGCCTACAGCAACCACGGCTTCGCAGCACTGGGCCAGATAGTCGAGGATGTCACGGGCCGGACGCTGGCGGACTACTTCCGCGGGCAGATCTTCGACCCACTGGGAATGGACCACACCGACCTGATCCGCTCCGACCGGGTGCGCCCCGGCCTGGCAACCGGCTACGTCATGCGCCGCCGGGGCCTCGTCCCCGTAGCTGACTTTGAGGTGCCGACACCCGGGGGAGGCGGAGTGTACTCGACGGCGGCAGACATGGCCCGCTACGTGGCGTCGTTGCTGCAGGGAGGAGCCACGGAAAGGGGCCAGGTACTGAAGTCTTCGACGGCGGAGATGATGTTCCAGCCACACTTCCAGCCCGACCCGCGCGTGCCGGGAGCGGCGCTGGGGTTCAACATCGGTGCGGAAGGGAAGCACCGGACAGTGGGCAAGGACGGCATCCTGTCCGGATTCCTGGCGCACCTGGCCATGGCGCAGGGCGAGGGCCTGGGCGTGGTGGTCCTGACGAACACCGGCGCCATCAGCGGGCAAGGAGCGGCGTCCCCTCTAGGCACCGCGCTGCTACGGCACCTGCTCCGCCTTCCCCGCGAATCGCTGCGCACCGACGTGCCGCCGCACGCGGAGGTCTGGGCCTCGCTGTGCGGCTGGTACGCGCCCGCCCCCGGGCCCGTCACCAACCTGTTCAACCGATTGCTCGTCGGTGCCGGCGTCGAAGTCGTGGTCCACCGCAACCAGCTGCTGATGAAACCGCTTACCCCCGTGCCGGCGATGCGCAACGGCATGCGCCTGCACCCCGACAACCCGGACGATCCGTACGCCTTCCGGATCGACATGTCCGAACTCGGCCAGGGAACGGTTCCGGTCGTATTCACGCGTCCTGACGGTACGGGGAACAACCAGCTCCTGATGGACATGATCGCGTTCCAGAAGCGCCCCGACGCGCGGAACCCGAGGCGGTTGGCCACCGGAGCTCTGGCCGCCGGGGCAGCCGCCCTTACGATCGGGCGGGGCCTGCGCCACTAGGCCCGGACCCGGGGTTCCCGCTCCGCAGGCAGCGGTCGTCCGGGTCGATCGCTCCCATGATCCGCTTGCCGATCCCCCCGAGCTGGCAGGACTGCGCCTTGGTGAGCGGATCAAATACCAGGCTGCGGACGGCCTCGACGTGGCCAGGGGCTGTCCGCACAACCTTTTCCCGGCCCTCCTCTGTAAGGGTGGCCAGCGTGATGCGTCCGTCGGCAGGATCGGTGGAGCGCCTGACCCAGCCCCGCTTCTCCAGGCGGCTCACCACCTGGGACAGCCGGGGGAGGCCCGACTCCGTAAAGCCGGCCAGGTCACTCATTCTGCGCGTGCGGGCCGGTGCTTCGGACAGTCCGGCAAGAACCATGTACTCAAAGTGGCTCAGCCCGGCATCACGCTGCAGCTGGGCGTCCAGCGCTGCGGGCAGCTTCATCAACACGCCCACCAGCGTCAGCCAAACTTCGCGTTCATCGCTGCTGAGCCAGCGCGGTTCCTCGGCATTATCCACAGGGTCCAGTGTACGTCGTTTACTTCACGCATTAACTTTGGCCGCACAGTAATCACTTGCGTCATGAACTAATGCCCTGTACGGTTTACTTTAAGATTCAACTAACGCGGTTGGCTTGGTGCCGTTCCTGCGAACGGCAAACCTGCCGCCGTCCTACCTGCTTCCCGAGGAGCTGAGATGACCGTTCTGTCCGAGACCATGGTGCGTCCCTACGGACAACCGGCCACCGTGCGGAGCCAGGTCACAGTCCCGTTGCGCTTCCCCGATGGCTTCACTGCCACCGCCGAGGTGATGACGTTCCACGGACTGTCCGACGGTCAGGAGCACCTGCTGCTTGCGCTCGGTGAGTGGGAGCAGACCCTCCTCAACCAGGGACCGTCAGTTAAGGCGCCGCTGGTCAGGCTCCACAGCGAGTGCCTCACGGGCGATGTTTTTGGCAGCGAGCGCTGCGACTGCGGCCCACAGCTGCGCGAGGCAGTCGAGGAAATCTCCGCCGTCGGGGGCTTCCTTCTGTACCTCCGTCAGGAAGGGCGCGGGATCGGCCTCTACTCCAAGCTCGACGCCTACGCCTTGCAGGACCAGGGCCTGGATACTTACGAAGCGAATGTCGCGCTGGGCCGGGGCGAGGATGAACGGGATTACAGCGCCGCAGCCCAGATGCTCGACGCACTCGGCGCCGGCCGCATAAACCTCCTGACCAACAACCCCGACAAGGTCGGCCAGCTCGCTGCCCTGGGCATCAACGTCGCCGAACAAGTTCCGACCCGGGTCCACCTCTCCGAGGCCAACCACCGCTACCTGGCCGCCAAGCGGAACCACACCGCCCACACCATCGAGCTGCCCGCCGCAGGCTCCGCTGCCCCGACGCCCGCTGCGAACCCTGAAGTCCCCACCCACGACGAGCTGCTGGCCCGCGTGGATGCCCTCGTTCCCCGGCTCAGGGAGCGCGCCGAGGAGACCGAACGGATCCGGCAGGTCCCGGACGCCACGATTGCGGAACTGAAGCAGGCGGGTGTCTTCCAGATGCTGGCGCCGAAGGCTGTCGGCGGATTCGGCATGGGCCTGGAAACCTACGTCCAGGTAGTGCGCCGGCTGGCCCAGGGATGTGTTTCTACCGCGTGGAGCGCAGGGCACCTCGCAGAGCACGTCTGGATGCTGGCACGGTGGCCCCAAGAGGCCCAGGACGAAGTCTTCGCCAACGGGCCCGCTCCGCTGGCGGCCGCTACCGGTGCTCCTCCGGGCAAGGCCGCAGAAGTTACCGGCGGCTTCACCATCACGGGCCGCTGGAGCTTCGCCTCCGGTGTCATGCACTCCGAATGGGCTCTCCTGGCCGCACTGCACGGCGATGTCCGGATGCAATTCCTCGTGCCGGTGGCTGATCTTGAACTGCTGGACGTGTGGCACACGGCCGGCCTGCGGGGGACGGGAAGCAATGATCTCAGGGCAAAAGGGCTCTTCGTCCCCGCGCACCGGGCGCTGGCCTGGGACCGCCTGGCTGCAGCGGACAACCCCGGAAGCGGCATTCACCCGGATCCGAACATCCACATCCCGATGGCCACGTTCCTGAACATGGTGGCCCCGGCAGCTGCCCTTGGCGCTGCCGAGCACGCCATCGAGGTGTTCCGCGAGCTGATGATGGTGCGCAAAGTCAAGCAGACAGCGCAGAAGCGCCAGGCGGATTCACCCCTGGCCCAGGCCCGCTTCTCCCAGGCTTACGGCCAGGTTGCCACTGCCCGGCTGCACTGGGAAGAAGCCATCCGGGTGGTGTCCGGCTCCTACGAGCGCCGGCCCGTGGCTTTCACCGACAAGGAGCGGGCGCAGTACCGGCTCTCCCTCGGCCTGAGCGGTGCGGCATCCGCCGAGGCCGTCCGGCTCATCCTGACGGGCTCAGGCGGCAGCGTGCACAGGCTTTCGCACCCCCTCCAGCGGATACAGCGCGATGTCAATGTCCTGCTTAACCACACTTCCCTGACCATGGATCCGGTCCTGGAGCAGGCCGGACGCGGCCTCCTGGACCTCGGCTTCACCATTCCGGCTGAACAGTTCTAGATACAAAAGCGCCCTGACAAAAGTCGGGCGCTGGCCCACCAAAGGCCACCGGCCCTTGCACGGCTGCCTGCCTTGGAGGAGGATATTCGCCTCAGCCGAGGAGGCCAATGATGATCGAGCTTGGAAAGTTTGAACGGTACCTGATCGAGGAATTCTTCGACGATTACCGGGCCGGGGCGATGTCCCACCGCACTTTCACCCGCAGGGTCGCGTTCATCATGGGAAGCATGAGCGCAGCATCGGCGGCGATGCTGCTTGTGGGCTGCACGCCCGAGGAAGTCCCCTCCAGCGGCGACCCGATGCCGAGCCCCGACCGCCCGTCCTCCGCCGCGGCGGGCAGGCCGCCCACCGGAAGTGCCGTGCCCGGGGCAAAAAGCCCCCTCTCCATCCCGGAGGGTGCTGCAGGGCTCACGACGGCGACCGTCCGGTTCCCCTCCGGCGGCACCGACATCAGCGGTTACCTCGCCCGGCCGGAATCGGGCCAGGCCGGTCCCGCGGTGCTTGTCTGCCACGAGAACCGCGGGCTCACTCCGCACATCCAGGACGTTGCACGGCGTTTTGCCAAAGCCGGTTACGCCGCGTTGGCCGTTGACCTGTTGAGCAGGGAGGGAGGCACGGCAAGCCTTGACGCCGACGCCGTATCCGGAGCTCTCACCCGTGCCGGAGCCCAACGCCACGTTGGTGACTTCGCCGCCGCCTTTGAATGCCTCCAGGCCCAGGACTTTGTGGACCCGGGCAGGATTGCCATGAACGGATACTGCTTCGGCGGCGGCATCACCTGGCAGGCCGCCACCGAGTTGCCCGGCCTGAAAGCCACTGCTGCGTTCTACGGACCCGCCCCTGACCTGAACAAGGTCCCTTCCATCAAGGCGGCGGTGTTCGGCATCTACGCTGAACTCGACCAGCGGATCACCGGGGCAATGCCCGCCCTCCGCGATGCCCTGGCAGCCAGCAACATCACCCATCAGGTCACCGTGTATCCCGGCGTCGACCACGCCTTCCACAATGACACCGGCCCGCGTTACGACGAGGCGCAGGCTACCGCTGCCTGGAACGACACGTTGTCCTGGTTCGGGCAGCACCTCTGACCGGTTGCCTGAACCTGAAGCTGCACCTCAGCCGACCGGATGCCCGTAATCGCAGGTATCCTGGCCATCCCTGACCTCGTGGCCCTGGATACAGGTGACCGTGGGGGCTGGGGAAGGTCATGGCCCAGGAAGAACAGGCTGCTCCTCCCGTGTTCAAAGCCGGCGTCCTCGCGTCGCAGCCAGCTGCGGCATTTTAGGCTCGGGCAACCGGTTCGGGGCCGGTGGATTCCGGCAGTGGACGCGTGCCCCGCGGGTAGTCTTGAAACATGAGAGCCGCAGCCGGAACCACGCTCACCTTCGAGGGCCGCTTCGCCAGTGAATTCGAAGAGCTGGCCGTTCCCTGGCAGGCGGAGGAGGCCCCGGATCCGCGGCTCCTGGTCCTGAATGAGCGGTTGGCCTTTGAGCTGGGCCTGAATCCGGCTGATCTGCGGACTCCCGCAGGGACACGCCTGCTGATCGGCAACCTGATCCCGGAAGGGGCCACGCCTGTTGCCCAGGCTTACGCCGGACACCAGTTCGGCGGGTACTCGCCGATTCTGGGGGACGGACGGGCCCTGCTCCTCGGTGAGGTTACGGACGCCCACGGGCAGGTCCGCGACGTCCATCTCAAAGGCTCAGGCCGCACACCGTTTGCCCGCGCCGGCGACGGCCTCGCCGTCGTCGGTCCGATGCTGCGGGAGTACCTCGTCAGCGAGTCCATGCACGCGATGGGTATCCCCACCACGCGGTCCCTCGCCGTCGTAGGCACAGGGCGGCCGGTCCGCCGCGAATCGATGCTGCCCGGGGCTGTGCTCACCCGGGTGGCCAGCAGCCATTTACGCGTGGGGAGCTTCCAGTTTGCCAGGATCAACGGAGACACCGGCCTCCTGCGGCGCCTTGCTGACCATGCGATCAGCCGCCATCATCCGGCAGCGGCCAAGGCCGCGCAGCCATATGTGGCGTTTTTCGATGCGGTGATAGCGGCCCAGGCCTCGCTGGTGGCCCGGTGGATGCTGGTGGGGTTCGTCCACGGCGTGATGAACACGGACAACATGACCATCTCCGGCGAAACAATCGACTACGGTCCGTGCGCGTTCATGGACGCCTTCAACCCAGGCGCGGTCTACAGCTCCATCGACCAGGGCGGACGCTACGCCTACGGCAACCAGCCGCTGATCGCCGAATGGAACCTTACCCGGCTCGCCGAGGCACTGCTGCCCCTGCTCCACGAGGACCAGGAGCAGGCTGTTGCGCTCGCCGTGGAGTCCCTCGGCGCTTTCGGCACGCAGTACAGCGCCGCGTGGCTGGCCGGGATGAAGGCCAAGCTCGGGCTGGGCGCGGACGCAAACGACGATGTCGCGGCGACGTTGGCGGAGGAGCTGCTGGCTTTGTTGAAGGACGGGGAAGTGGACTACACATCGTTCTTCCGGGCCCTCAGCTTGGCTGCCGGTGGAGCCACAGAAACCGCCCGGGAACTTTTCGCGGATCCGGCGGCATTCGACGCCTGGGCCGAACGCTGGCTGGCTCTGGCGCCCGACGCGGAGGCGATGGGCCGGGCCAACCCCGTGTACATCCCCAGGAACCATCTTGTTGAGGAGGCCCTGGCCGCCGCTACGGCCGGCGACCTGGCACCGTTCAACCGTTTAGCGGAAGTGCTGGCCGATCCCTACACGGAGCGGCCGGGCCTGGAACGCTATGCGGGCCCCGCCCCGGATGACTTCGGGAGCTACCGGACGTTCTGCGGGACCTGAGCACAGGAAACAGCGGACGACGACGGCGGCGGGTTGCTTGAGGCGGCCCGCCGCCGTCGGATCCGGCCGGGATCACGCTACGCGGACGAAGGACGCTCCCGTGAGCCAGCTGATGGAGTGGACTTCAGTCTTGTAGCCGTCCACGCCGCCGCTGACAACCTGGCCGTTGCCGGCGTAGACGCCTACGTGGCCGGCGGTGATAACGAGGTCACCGGCGGCGGGTGCACCCACCACGCTGCCGTACTGGAAGAACTGGCCGGGCGCCAGGTCTCCCACACTCTTGCCGACAGAGCGCAAGGCCTTCTCCACCATTGCCGTGCAGTCCTGCTGGATTCCAAGCTGCGAGTAGGCGGACGCCAGGATCGCCGAGCCTGCGGCGCCGGAAGGAGCCGGGGCTGCCGGTGCGGAGGTGGAGGCCAGCCGGACCCCGGTGTTGGTCGGCGCGGCAGCGGCCACAGCCGCCTTGGGAGCCGGAGCCGGAGCTGCGTAGCCGGCGCCCGGGATGTTGATCTGGTTGCCAGGGTAGATGATCGAGTTTACCGACAGCCCGTTGGCGGTCAGGACATCACCGAGGGCGACGCCGTACGCGGACGAAATCGCACCGAGGGTGTCACCCGAAACGACGGTGTGGACGTTGCCCACGGCTGCGGCGGGGGCAGCTGCCGGGGCAGCCACAGGTGCGCTGGCCTGGCCCTGGACGGTGGTGGTCCCGGAGTTGTCCGGTCCCTGGACGCCGGCCTGTGCTGCAGTGCCGGCGCTGAAAAGCATGCCCGATGCGGCTACAGCGACCAGAGCCGGCCTGCCGATGGTGCGGGCGTGTGCCTTGGCTGTCGAAGACAGGCCTGTCAGCACAATGGAGCTGGCTGGAACGGCACGATGGCGTGCGGAAGCAGTGTTCTTTGACATGGTTGATCGCCTCTCCCATGCCTGCGGGGTGAGCTGTCGGGTTCGGGTCGGAGACACCCGGCCGGCAACGCCTCCGCACGGGACGGAGTGTTGACGACTTAACCCCAAGACTTCCTGCGAAGCCGTGGAAACGTGGTTCCCCCGTCCCTGCCAGTTGAAAGCGACTGGGTCCCGGTTCAGCGGCAGGGCTCGGCATACTGACGGGAATGTCCCGACTTGAGTCGGGGCACCGGACGACCATAACTTCTGTTCGCCGGGAATGTCACATTCCGGTAACGGCATGTAAGCGGTAGCGGTGCCTCGCTTTCGCCCCCGCATTAACACCGGACGGTAACGATGTAGCAGGTCAGGGGCTCAATAGCGTATATGCCCGGTAGGCTCACCAACTATGTCCCGTTTTTTTCAAAATGTGAGGCGGCCTGTCTTTGCAGGTGCTCTGGCGGTGGCCTTTGCCGCCTCGTTATCGATGCTGCCGGCACACGCCGGCGACGACGCGGCCCCCGGCGGCTATCCCTCGTGGCAGGACGTTCAGAACGCCCGGCAAAGTGAGGCCGGCAAAGCCGCGGAGGTTACCAAAATCAATGACCTCCTCAGCGGCCTCCAGGCGCGGGCTGAAGAGTTGGGAAGCGCTGCGGTTACCTCTGCCGCCGAGTACGCCGTCGCAGAAGCGGCCCTTCAGGACGCAACGTCCCGGCTGGACATCCTTGCCGGCCAAACCGCACGCGCAACCGCGGATCTGGACCAGCACAGGAGGGAAATCGGAGCGTTGGCTGCCCAGTCGTACAAGACCGGCGGCACCAACATGGGCTTCTTCGTAGCCCTGGATGCCGTGCAGACCAACAGCATCCAGGGCCTGAACGTCGTCAGGATCGTCAGTGACAAAACGGCCGCCCTGGTGGCCAAAGCCGCAGCCGCCGAGCGGGTGGCCCATGCGCTGGCGGACCAGGAGAAGGCAGCCCGGGCGGAGCGTGAGCGGCTCTCCGGGGAAGCGAAAAGCAAGCTCGGAGCGGCCCAGGCGGCTCAGCAGGCCATGTCCCGGCAGCTCACTGAGCAGCAGGAGCACAGCGGGGAGCTCACTGCGCAGCTTGCATCCCTCAAAGGCACCACCGCCGCGGTGGAAGGGGAATTCCGGCAGGGTCAGGCGGCCCAGGCCGCCTACGAAACGGCCCAGGCCGCGAAGCGCGCCGCGGCGGCAGAGCAGGCACGCCGTCAGGAAGAGGCGGCTGCGAAGGCAGCGGCCCTCGCAGCCGCGCAGAAACCGGTGAACCCTCAGCCCGTGGCACCTGCCGCACCGCCGCCCGTGGCACCCGCCGCACCGCCGCCCGTGGCACCTGCCGCACCGCCGCCGGCGGCACCGGCACCCGCGCCGGGCCCGACGCCGGCCCCGCCTCCGGTCGTCGTCGCACCGTCCGTGCCGGGCGGTGCAGTCAATGACCCGGCGGGGGCGAAGAGCTATGCATCCGGGCGGCTGTCAGCCTTCGGGTGGGGCCAGGACCAGTTCACGTGCCTGGCGCAGCTGTGGACCAAGGAATCGAACTGGCTGACCACGGCCACCAATCCGTACTCGGGCGCTTACGGCATAGCCCAGGCGCTGCCCCCGGGAAAGTACAGCTCTGCCGGGAGCGACTGGCTCACCAGCTACAGGACGCAGGTGGAATGGGGCTTGGCCTATATCGCGGACAGGTACCGGTCGCCGTGCGGTGCCTGGAGCCACTCGGTTGCCAATAACTGGTACTGACCTGTCCGGACTCACAGTGCCGGCAGTCGGGGTATGTCCGGGCTAGGCTTTCCCCATGGCTGACTTTGAACGTTTCCGGCTCCTTCTGGAGGAGGAGCGCGCACGGAAGCTTGCGCTGCTGCCGGCGCTTCGTGCGGACATTTCCTCGGCCGCTGCCGCCCGCCAGGATTCCAATGTGGACGACGAACACGATCCCGAGGGTGCCACCATTGCTTTCGAACTGTCCCAGGCATCCGCCCTGCTGAACCAAAGCACCTCCGGACTCGCCGCTGTTGAAGCCGCGCTTCAACGGATCACGGACGGGAAGTATGGGTTGTGCGCGGTCTGCGGCCAGCCCATCGCCGAGGGTCGCCTTGAGGCCCGGCCCTGGACGCCGTTCTGCATCAACCACGCCGCGGCCGGGCGCCAGGGACGGTAAGCCGTGAACGGGAAGGTGCATGATGCCGCCGCCTTTATCGATGCCACGCTGCAGAACGAGGGTTCGTGGTACCGGGCCGACGACGTCGAAACGAGAGTCGGCGGGGCGCTGTCGTCCTACGGGGCTTCGGTGGGAGCCATCCGCGGGACGGTCCGGGATGCGGGCCGGAAGTTCAAGGACCTTGACCACGACGAAGTGACGGCCCTTGCCTCGCTTCTTTGGGGTCAGCCAGGCCCTGGCCGGCGGCCGGTGTTTGAGCGTCGGCTGGCGGCGGTGGTTCTCCTGCAGTCGCAGGCCGGCCTGCTGCGGCATACTGATCTGACGCGGGTCGAGGGTTTCATCCGCACTGCCCGCGCAGCCGAACTGGTGGCCCCGCTCATTGCAGACGTCGTGATGCCGCTGTTGGCCGCATTGGAGGGAAAGGACCGGCAGCGGGCCGAAACGGTCATTGGCCGGTGGCATCAGGACCCGGACGAGTGGGTCCGCCACGCCGCTTCACTGACGTCCGGGAACAGTGATGGGAATACTGCCGGGACCGCTGGGGGGAACCCGAACCGATCAGCCAGAACCGCTTGAAAGAAGGAGACACATATGAGTGAGCCCTACAACCTGGAACGCTTTGTTGAAGCCCAGGATGAGTCCGGGACCTACGGCCAGGCGCTGTCGGAACTGCAGCTGGGCCGGAAGACGGGCCACTGGATGTGGTTCATCTTTCCCCAGTTCGCCGGGCTTGGCACCAGCCCGACGTCCGTCAGGTACGCCATCACCTCGCTTCCGGAAGCGCAGGCCTATTTGAAGCACGAAGTCCTGGGGCCGCGGCTCCTGGAGTGCGCGGCAGCCATGGCCACCCACGCCGGCCGGCCGGCCACGGAGATCCTAGGCGGGATCGATGCCAGGAAGCTGCACTCCTCCATGACTTTGTTCCTGCGCGCGGCTCCCGGTGAGACTGTCTTCAAGACAGTGCTGGCGCAGTTTTTCGACGGCGAGCCTGATCCCGCCACCGATGCGCTGCTCGCCGGTGACCGTGGCTGAGACGGGCCGGTAAACAACGGCAGCGGTGCACCCCTCTGCTGGAGCACGCCGCCGCCGTCGGTCTTTTGTCGCCCTGCCGCATCTAGGGCGAGGGCGTGCCGCCGTTCACGTTCAGCGTTTCGCCAACCACGTAACTGGACTCGGCGGAGGCAAGGAACACGTAGGCCGGGGCGAGCTCGGCGGGCTGGCCTGCGCGGCCCAGGGGAGTTGACTGCCCGAAGCCCGGCAGATCTTCCTTCGGCTGGCCGCTGCTGACCTGCAGCGGCGTCCAAATGGGACCGGGGGCCACAGCATTGACGCGGATGCCTTTGGGCGCCAGCTGCCGGGCCAGACCTTTCGTGAAGTTGTTGATGCCCGCCTTGGTGGTGGCGTAGTCCACCAGTGTGGGAGAGGGGTTGCACGCCTGGATGGACGTGGTGTTGATGATGGTCGATCCGGCCGGCAGGTGCGGAAGCGCCGCTTTGGTGAGCCAGAACATCGCGTAGAGATTGGTCTTCAGCGTGTGGTCGAACTGTTCATCGGTGATGTCAGCAAGGGTCTCCTGTGCCACCTGCTTCCCGGCGTTGTTGACCAGGATGTCCACTCCGCCCAGGACCGCGACGGCGGTGTCCACCAGTTCCTGGCACGCCGCGGGGTCCTTCAGGTCGCCGGGAACTTTGACGGCTTTTCGGCCCGCTGCCTCGATCAGGGCGGCAATGCGCGCCGCGTCCTCTTCCTCCTGCGGCAGGTAGGAGAGCACGACGTCGGACCCCTCGCGGGCGAAAGCGATGGCTGTCGCAGCTCCGATTCCGGAGTCCGCGCCGGTCACGATGGCCCTGCGCCCCTCGAGCCGGCCGGTCCCGCGGTAGGTCTCCTCGCCCAGGTCTGCTTTGGGCTTAAGCTCCGCATCCAGGCCGGGCTCTGGCTGGTGCTGCTCCGGAGGCGAAATCTTCTCATAGGCCGTCACGGGGTTCCGGAAGGTGTACTGATCCGTCATGGTATTCCTCCTGTTGACTGCGGCTGCAACGGGCAGGCGGTTCGCCCAAACCAAGAAAGCTAAGCATGCTTAGGGTCCCACCCTAGGCAATGAGGAGGGCACCTGCCAACCCCGGCACCAATCCAAGCTGTTCACCCCTGTTCCAGCTGTGCCGTCAGTCGTAACCTAGGGCTGGGAGGTGATTGCCATGGAGGCAGCGCAGGGTGACAGGATCATCGTCCATGGGAGGACCGTAGGGGCCTCGGACCGGCATGGGGTGATTATGGAAGTCAGGGGCCAGGAAGGCCACCCGCCGTACCTGGTCCGCTTTGACGACGGCCACGAAACTGTGATGTACCCCGGCGGCGACTTCGCCGTCGAGCGCGGACACGGAAGCTGAGCGGCCGGCGCGGCGGTCCGCTGCGCCAGGGGAGGGCACCTGTCAGACTGGAGTCATGGATCATTCCCTGGCTGCCACTTTTGACGGTGCTAACGCCCAATCCAGGCCCCCGCTGACCGGTCCGCGCGATCCCGGTGACGCGTGGGTGGAAGGTGTCCACGGCAGGTTCTGGGGGAGGTTCGGTGCCGCCGGGGTGTTGGCGTATGACCCCGCCAAGGGCGTCCTCCTCCAGCACCGGGCCCTATGGAGCCACAACGGGGGGACCTGGGGGCTTCCCGGCGGGGCCCTGCACCAGGACGAGGATGCCGTCACGGGTGCCCTTCGTGAAGCCTACGAGGAAGCCGCCGTTCCGGCCGCGGATGTCAAAGTCCTGTTCAGTTCCGTGCTGGACATCGGCTACTGGTCCTACACCACTGTTGTTGTGCACGTGGCCCGGCCGTTTGAGCCTGTGATCAGCGACCCCGAAAGCCTCGAACTCAGCTGGATTCCGGTGGCGGATGTGCAGCGAAAGGAACTCCACCCCGGCTTCGCAAGGTCCTGGCCCGGGCTCCGGCCGCGGATGCTGGAGCTTGCCGCGGCGCTCCGTCAGTAGTCCTGGCCGTATTCGGCGCTGACGAGGATCGGCAGGTGGTCGGACTTGCCGCGCGGCAGGGTTTCCACGCTTTCGATATCCAGTCCCAACGACGTGGCAAAGTCGAAGTGGCCCTTGAAGAGCTTGTACCGGGTGTAGGTTCGGCGGTCACTGAGGGACAGCGCGTATCCCGTTTCCTTCATCTGGGTGTGGAGGTTCTTGGTGAAGAACGGATAGTTGAAATCGCCCACCATGAGCGTCATCAGGCCGCTTCCCATACTGAGAAGCTCGGCATGGGCAGCGTGGATCTGCTTGCGCCGCAGTGAGTTCGACGCGGTGAGCGGCGCGGCATGGAACGAGCCGATTACCAGTTCGTGCTGGGTTTCGTTGTCCACCACGCGGGTGCCGATCAGCCGTTCATGGGCTGGCGCCAACACCCTGTCGTGCATCGATTTCTTCAAGGCGAAGGACTGCGTGTCCAAGGCCGTAAACCGGCTGGTGCGGTAGTAAATGGCGAGTCCCAGCCGGTTGCCCTTGGTGGAGTCCGCAAGGTGCAGCGGGCCGAGTGTTGCCGGCAGATCACTGGAATCCACCTCCTGCAGGCAGAGTGCGTCAATGTCGAAATTCCGGGCAAGGGCGAGGAGTTCGCCGCTCGCCTTGTGCTTGCGAAGGTTGTAGCTGATGACGCGCATTCGTGGAACACCTCTTCAGAGGGTTGCTGACAGGACCAGGTTTGAGTCTACCTAGGCCGGGTTCCCCTGCGCCCGCATTTCGTGGCTTCCGCTTAAGCCCCGGCCACACAGGTACAGTTAATCCTCATTCACCCGGTACCACAGGAAGGGCCAATTTTGACCAAGGATCTGCCGGAACTGGCCGATGGCAACTTCTACTACGAGGCGCTCGGGGGAGGCCGCTTCCGGTCCACCATCCACGCGCAGGGCGCCTGGAACGTCCATGAGCAGCACATGGCACCGGCGTCGGGATTGCTTGCCGACAGCCTCGAGCGCCATGAACCCCGCACGGACATGCGGATGGCGCGGCTGAGCTACGAGATCCTGGGGCTGATCCCCGGCGGAGAGTTCCAGATCCAGACCACCACCCTTCGTCCGGGCCGGACCATCGAACTCCTGCAGGCAGAACTTGTGGCGTGCGCCAGGGTCGCCATCCGGGCCACAGCATGGCGGATGGTTACCAGTGACACTGCCGCGGTGGCCGCCACCGAGGACGCCGCCATTCCCGCGCCGGACGAATGCAAACCCTACGACGGCGCCAGTGTCTGGCCCGGAGGCTATATCCGGTCCTTGGAAATGCTCGCCGCCGATGGCCACAGGCCCGGAGCCGGCAAGGTCTGGCTGCGCACCGAACATCCCCTGACGGACAAGGCGGACAGCGGTGACCTGGCCCGGCTCATTGGCCTGGTGGACACCGCCAACGGGATCGCCGCCCGCGTCCCCCCGGGAAAGGACAGCTACGCGTTCCCCAACCTGGACCTGCAGATCCATATGTACCGCAGGCCCGGGGGCGAATGGCTGGGCCTGGACAATGCGGTGTCATTCGGTGCTGACGGCATCGGGCTGACCTCCACCGTCCTGCATGACCTGAAGGGCCCCTTCGGGCGTGCCGAACAGATCCTGACCCTGCGCAGGTCCTGACACTCGCAGGTCCTAGTCGAGGCCCGTTTCCCTCTTGTAGCTGCGCACCGCGTTGTGGATGGTCGGGTAGAAGTGGTCGGCCGTGAACCGCGCGGCGGCGCCGAAGCGGGTCAGCCTGTCCTTGACGGGCCCCTTCATTTCAGCGAAGACCAGGCTGATGCCCTGCTGCGCCAGTTCGTCGTCGAGCTGGACGAGCTCGTCCAGAGCTGTGGTGTCCAGATCCGTAATGGGTTCGGCGGCGACGATGACCCAGCGCACGGGCGTCGGGGCGGCGGCCACCAGTGCGCGGATGTGTTCGGTGAAGACCTCGCCGTTGGCGAAAAACAGCGGCGCGTCAAAGCGGGCGATGACCAGGCCTTCGACCCGTTGGCCTTCCGGATGCCTGCCAAGGTCGTGGAAGCCGGGAACGTCGTCCAGGCTAGCCAGCTCGGTGCGGTAGGGATCCCAGGCGCGGCGGACAAAGGCCATCAGCGACAGGCCGATTGCCACCACGATTCCCTCCAGGACCCCGACAAATGCTACGCCCAGGAATGCGGCGATCAGCAGCAGGGTCTCGGTCTTGCTCATCCTGATCAGGCGGAAGAGTGCTTTGACGTCAACCAGCGATGAGGCAGCCGCCATCACCACCGCGGCAAGGGTGGCGGTGGGCAGGAAGGCAGTCACTCCGGGCGCCGCCACCATAAAGACCACCACGATGGCGGCGGCCACGATGCCGCTGAACTGGGTCCGGGCCCCGGCATCGAGGACGATGGGGGTGCGGGAGGAACTGCCGCAGACGGGAAATCCACCCAGCAGTCCGCTCGCGGCGTTGGCAATGCCCAGGGCTCCCATTTCGTGATTGCCGTCGACCCTGATCCCACGGCGCGCGGCGAGGCTCTTGGAAAGCGTCGAGGTGTCGGCGAAGGCGATAAGGGCAATACCCGCTGCCGGGGCCACGAGCGACAGGATGTCATCGATGCTGATTCCGCCCAGGGCAGGCGATGGCAGGCCGGCGGGCAGGGCGCCCACCACCGGAAGTTCGCCGGCCAGGTTGAACGCTGCTGCAGCCGCGATGGACGCGGCCACGGCAACCAGCACGCCCGGGATCTTCCAGGGCAGAAGGCGCATGGCAATTATTGCCCCCAGCGTTCCGGCACCGAAGGCCAGGGCCACAGGGTTGACTTCGCCCCGTGCGACCGCACCGGCTGTCGCGCCAACGCGCCCAACCAAAGAATCGGCATCGACTGAAATCCCCAGCAGTCGGGGAAGCTGGCTCACCATCACGGTCAGGGCAATGCCGTTGAGGTACCCGATCCGGATAGGACTGGAGAGCAGGCCCGTAACGAATCCCAGCTTCAGGATCCGGCCGGCAAGCAGGAAGACGCCGATCAGGATGGCCAGCATGCCCGCCAGTGCCACGGCGTGTTCGGGGTCCCGGCCGGCCAGGGGCAGGATGGCCGCTGCGATCATCGGCGCCAGCGACGAGTCGGGTCCCACAATGACCACCCGGGCCGGACCGAACAGGGCGTAGAAGAACATGGGGACCACCGACGCGTACAGGCCCGTCACCGCCGGGAGCCCGGACGCTTCCGCATAGGCCATACCCGCAGGAATCAGCGCCGCACTCAGTGCGGCGCCTGCAGCGAGGTCAGACTTCAGCCAGGAGAGCCGGTACTGGCGTGCCACGCCAATGGCCGGGACGGCCTTGTCAATCCAGTCGCTGCGCAATCCGGGCCTCCGGAGTAGGTGGTCAGGGTGCCGGCGGGTCTTGGGCCGGAGTGGACTCCTGACCGTATTCGGCGGTGACCAGGATGGGCAGGTGGTCGGAGGCGCCGCGGGGCAGGGTTTCGACGTTCTCTATGTCCAGTCCCAGCGAAGTGGCGAAGTCAAAGTGGCCCTTGAAAACCTTGTACCGCGTGTAGGTCCGGCGGTTGCTGAGGGAGAGCTCATAGCCGGAATTCTTGAGGTGTTCGGTGAGGTTCCTGGTGAAGAGCGGGTAGTTGAAGTCCCCGACCATCAGGGTCATCAGGCCAGTTCCCATGCCCAGCAGTTCCGCGTGGGCTGCATGGATCTGGTTGCGCCGCAGCGAGTTCGTGGCCGTCAGCGGGGAAGCATGGAAGGAGGAAATCACAAGTTCGTGGTCCGTCTCGTTGTCCCGCACCCGCGTGCCGATGAGGCGCTCGTGCGCGGGCGCCAGCACCATGTCATGCAGTGACTTCTTCAGCGCGAAGGTCTTCGTTTCGTACGCCGTAAAGCGCTCGCGCCGGTAGTAGATGGCCAGGCCAAGGCGGTTGCCCTTGGTGGCATCCGCGAGATGCAGCGGCCCGACTGTGTCGGGCAGCTTGGTCGTATCGCACTCCTGCAGGCAGAGCGCGTCCGCCTGGAAATCCTGGGCCAGATCAACCAGTTCCCCGCTGGCCTGGTGATTCCGGAGATTGTAGCTAATGACTCGTATCAGTGGATGACCTCTCCTGAGGATTGGCGGGTGGGACCAGTTCCTGAGTCTATCCACATGGGCGGCCGCGGCGGGCCAACCGCAGCTGTATGTCAGGTGCTGCGGAAGACCAGCCAGCCGGCGAGGGTGGACAGTCCGGTCAGGGCCGCGCCCCACAGCATGTCCACAACGATGAGCTGCAGCGGCCAGGTCTTGAGGGTGGCGGCGTTCGTCAGGTCATAGGTCGCGTAGGCGAAGGCGCCCAGCGCCGCCCCATAGCCGACGGCGGTCAGCCAGCTGCCGCCGTCGAGCGCCGGCCGCAGGGCAAAGAAGACAATCCCCGCTATGTAAATGACATAGAAGGCCACGGCGTACCCTAAATGGGGCTTGTCTGCCAGCAGGTCACCGATGTGGCTCCGGTAGAACGGGTTCATGAGCTTGAGCCAGACGGCGTCAATGGCCGCGAATGCAACGGCAACAACGAGGAATTGCAATATGACCATGAGGGAGCTTAGCAAGATGCAGGAGGGCCAGTCGGGACCCCGGACGCTCACCGTGGTGCGGCAGGACAGTTCCCTGGGCGCGGCACGGGACCTGGAATTCGGGCTTGAGCTGCTGACCCGGGCCAGGACCGGCAGCATCGGACCCACACTGAGGCTGTACCGTCCGGTTCCCACCGTCGCCTTTGGCCAGCGGGACACCCGCCTCCCCGGCTTCGAGGCAGCCGCCCAGGCCTGCCGGGACCTCGGTTTTGAACCCCTGGTGCGGAAGGCCGGCGGGCGTGCCGCCGCCTACCATCAGGGCACACTGGTGGTGGATCACGTGGAGCCCGAAACTGATGCGATTGCCGGCTCCAAAAACAGGTTCAGTTTCTTCGGCGACCTGCTGGCCGATACCCTGCGGAGCGTTGGCGTGCACGCCGCGGTCGGCGAGATCCCGGGGGAGTACTGCCCTGGGGAGTTCAGCGTTCACGGCATCCGCCCGGCTGATCCGGCGGACCGGATCAAACTCGTGGGAACGGCACAGCGCGTGGTGAGCGGCGGCTGGCTTTTCAGCTCCGTCATAGTGGTTGAGAACTCTGCACCCATCCGCAGGGTCCTCACCGACAGCTACGCGGCCCTGGGGCTGGACTGGGACCCGGCCACCGCCGGTGCGGCCAACGACCTCGTGCCGGGACTGACGGTCCACGATGTCGAGGACGCCGTTATCGCCGCGTACGCGGGCCACACCTCCCTCCGGAACGCTGACTTCAGCAGCTATACCCGTCTGAACGGCGGGGAGGCGTAGCCCGCAACGTTGGCGGGCTGTTTGGCGGGCCCGCAGTCGTGGCCTGCCGGTCAGTGGCCCCGGGCGATCCATTCCTCAAGGTGCGGAGCTTCCGCGCCGATGGTGGTGGTGTCGCCGTGGCCGGTGCGGACCACGGTCTGGGCCGGAAGGGGCAACAGCCAGGTCCGGATTGACTCGATGATGGTCGGGAAGTCGCTGTAGGACCGGCCCGTGGCTCCGGGGCCGCCCTGGAACAGGGTGTCGCCGCTGAAGACGGTGCTTTCGCCGTCCGGGCCTTCCGCGAGGTGGAAGCACACCGAACCCGGCGAGTGCCCGGGAGTGTGCAGGGCTGTCAGCTTTGCGCCGGCCACCTCGAACACGTCGCCGTGGCTGATACCGGCGTCGGGGTCCACCTCCGGATACACGCTGCGCCAGAGCATCCAGTCCGCCCGGTGGAGGTGGACCGGGGCGTTGACGAGGTTCCGGAAGTCACCCACCGACCGGATGTGGTCGTCGTGGCCGTGGGTCAGCAGGATCGCCTTGAGCTTCCGGCCGCCCACCGCGGCGGCAACGGCCTTCGCGTCGTGTGCCGGATCGATGACCACGCATTCCTCGTCGTTGCCTACGATCCAGACGTTGTTGTCAACGTCCCACGTGCCGCCGTCGAGCGAGAATGTTCCGGAGGTCACCAGACGGTCGATCCGGAGGCTCACAGTTCCACCACCGACCGCAGGACCGAACCGGAGTGCATCTTGTCGAAAGCCTCTTCCACCTGGTCGATGGTGATCCGTTCGGTGACGAAGGCATCGAGATCCAGCTTGCCCTGTTTGTAGAGGCTGATGAGCATGGGGAAGTCCCTGGACGGCAGGCAGTCGCCGTACCAGGAGGACTTCAGGGATCCGCCGCGGCCGAACACGTCCAGCAGTGGCAGTTCCAGCGTCATCTCCGGGGTGGGGACGCCCACCAGCACAACGGTGCCGGCGAGGTCGCGGGCGTAGAACGCCTGCTTGTACGTTTCGGGGCGTCCGACGGCGTCGATCACCACATCAGCGCCGAAGCCGCCGGTGAGTTCGCGGATCTTCTCCACCGGATCGGCTTCGGAGGAGTCAACCGTGTGGGTGGCGCCGAGCTCCTTGGCGCGCTCCAGCTTTTTCGCGTCGATGTCCACCGCGATGATGGTGGTTGCGCCCGCAAGCGCGGCACCGGCGATGGCAGCCACGCCCACGCCGCCGCAGCCGATCACAGCCACCGAGTCACCACGTTTGACCCCGCCCGTGTTGATGGCGGCGCCAATGCCCGCCATCACGCCGCAGCCGAGCAGCCCGATCGCGGCAGCATCGGCGTCGGGATCTACCTTGGTGCACTGGCCGGCGGCAACGAGCGTCTTCTCGGTGAAGGCCCCGATGCCCAGTGCCGCGGACAGCTCGGTGCCGTCCTCAAGTGTCATTTTCTGGGTGGCGTTATGCGTGTTGAAGCAGTACTGGGCCTGGCCGCGCCTGCATGCACGGCAGTTGCCGCAGACGGCCCGCCAGTTCAGCACCACGCGGTCACCCGGAACCACGTTCGTGACGTCGGGGCCCACCGCGTTGACCACCCCGGTAGCCTCATGGCCGAGCAGGAACGGGAAGTCATCACTGATGCCGCCGAGCTTGTAGTGCAGGTCTGTGTGGCAGACGCCGCTGGTCAGGATGTCCACCAGCACCTCGCCCGGTCCCGGATCCGGAACAAGGATGGTCTCCAGAGTGACCGGGGCGCCCTTGGAACGGGCTACGACACCTTTGACTTTATGGACCACGGAAGGCTCCCTTAATGCAGATAGACAGAACGGGACCAACACGGATGTTGGTCCCGTTCTGTCTACCACATGTGCCGGCGGGGGCTAGGCCGCGAGACGGCTCTTGACCTCCGCCAAGGAGGGATTCGTGGCGGAGGTGCCGTCCGGGAAGAGCACGGTAGGCACGGTCTGGTTGCCGCCGTTAAGCTGCTCCACAAGCTCGGCCGTGCCGTCGACTTCCTCGATGTTGATTTCCGTGTAGCCGATGCCCTGCGCGTCAAGCTGCTTCTTCAACCGGTTGCAGTAGCCGCACCAGGTGGTGGAAAACATGGTGATGGTGCCGTCTTCGGGGGTAAAGTCCACGGAGCTCTCCTGAAATCGTTGGGGGTTTCGTTCCCGTCAACGGTAACCCGCACCGGGGTATTCCCCGATGCGGGTGGGGCCGGATGACAGTGCACTGCAGGGATGGCATGCTGAAGCCATGTGTGGACGCTATGTGATGGCACGTGCCGTGGGGGACCTGCTGGCGGAATTCGACGCGGAGCTGGAGGAGAACGTCGAGCTGCCGCCGTCCTGGAATGTGGCGCCAACCGATGATGTTCCCATTGTGCTGGAGCGCCTGAAGGACGACTCGACGGTGCGGCAGCTGCATGTGGCCCGCTGGGGACTGGTGCCGTCCTGGGCCAAGGATCCCGGCATCGGCTCCAAAATGATCAACGCCCGGAGCGAAACGGTGCTGGAAAAGCCCGCGTTCCGCAAGGCCGTCCAGTCCCGCCGCTGCGCCGTTCCCGCGGACGGATATTACGAGTGGAAGCAGGGCACGGGCAAAGCCAAGCAGCCCTACTACGTCCACCCGGGCGAGGGGAACGGCCTGGTGTTCGCCGGCCTGTACGAATGGTGGAAGGACCCGTCCAAATCAGAGGACGATCCCGGACGGTGGCTGCTCTCCACCTCCATCCTGACGGCAGACACCCCGCCGCCGGGCGCGGAGTCGACTGTCTTCGGCAGGCTTACTGCCCTGCATGACCGTGTGCCGCTGCCCATGGACCGGGCCACGATGGAGTCCTGGATCGACCCGCAGATAGACGATGCCGCATTCCTCGTGGACCTGGTCCGTGCCCATGTGAAGGACGTGGCTGCGGACTGGCACGTTGATTCGGTAGGCCGGGAGGTGGGAAACGTGCGCAACAATTCCCCCGAACTCATCCGGCCGGTGGAGGCACTCTTCTAAGGCGGGATGCCGCTAAACGGTGACTCCGCCGCCGTCGTCCACTGCCCAAGTGGGGTTGTAGGCAACTTCCCAGCGGAAGCCGTCCGGATCCGCGAAATAGCCGCTGTACCCTCCCCACGGCTGCGTGACGGGCTCGGCAATGATGGCGGCGCCGGCAGCCGCCGCGTCGGCCAGGACCTGGTCCACTTCCTCATGGCTGGCCAGATTGTGGCTGAGGGTGATGCACGGGACAGCGCCGGGGGCGTCCACCCCTGCCTCGGCCTGCATCTGCCTGGCATCCCACAGGGAAAGCATCAGGCCGTGGTTGACCTGGATAAACACCACATCGCCCGGAATTTCGCGGTGGATGGGCCAGCCGAGGCCCTCCGCATAGAACCGGCGGGAGGCCTCAACGCTGCGAACACCTAGTGAGATGAAGTCGACTCTGGGCTGCATGCTTCGATACTGTCAGATCATGGCGACAATACAAGGAAACGAACGGGACGCTTTGGCCGACAAGGAACAGCTCGCTGCCGTGCGCATTGCGGTGGACGAGGTGGACGACCAGATCGTCACCCTGATCGCGCGGCGTGAACGGCTGATCCGGATCGCCGGAACCCTGAAAGGCGACGACGCCGAAGTCAGGGCTCCCGGCAGGGTGGAACGGGTGATCGAGCATGTACGGAACGCTGCCGAAAAGAAGGACATCGACCCGGACATCGTGGAATCAACCTACCGGGCCATGATTTCAGGCTTCATCGAACTCGAAATGAAGGTACACAAAGAGACCAGCTAAAGCCGGTCTCTTTACAGTGCTTCCTCGACCGGGAAGCCCCCCTGGAAATCGCGGCCGTCGGCCTCGCTGAACGCTGTCATGAAGTGCCCTTTGCCCAGGCCCTGAATGGCTGCCATGGGAAAGTTTCCCGTGATGGTGTTGCCCGAGTGGGACACTCCGGAAAGGTCGTAATTTTCCTCGGTGGTCTGGTCATGGCAGAACGAGTAGAAGGCGATTGCCTCCCCGTTCAGGAATTCAATACCCAGCCGTCTTTGTGATGAATGGTCAGGGCTCGACGCCACCAGTCCCACAACGTACGCACCCGCGCCCGGTATGTTGCCGTCGATATCAAAGTTGGCCACGAGCGTGTTGTCCTGGGCTTTGATGCTTACGTGCTTGAGGAGTGCGTCATGGGAGCTCATGGCACAATCCTGCCCTCCTGCTGGCCGTCCGTCCACCCCCGTCTAGGTTTTGTCAGGGCACCGGCGTAGACTGGATTTGTTCGAACACATATTCGAACGAATTGTTGTGAACGTCTGTATCAGCCGCTCCGGGAGGCACCCATGGGTATGTTCAGCGAGTCCGTGGAGGTCCGTTGCACTCCAGCCGGCCAGCCGTTGGATCTCCAGTGGGCCGGTCGGCACTACACGGTATGCGCCGAACCTTCACGGTGGTATGAACGCCGTCAATGGTGGGCTGAGGAAAGCCGCGCACCCCTCGGCAGCGGGCCCGGGCTGGTGGATCACGAGATCTGGCGCGTCCAGGTGCAGGACGTCCGGCGGGATGCCGCAGAACCGCTCACCCTGGACCTCACCAGGCACATCAGCAGCGGCCGCTGGAGGCTGCTGCGGATCCACGACGCACTCCGGCCCAAAACGGCATGACCTTCACGCACCTCCACGTTTCCACCGCCTTCAGCGCGCACTACGGCGTTTCCTGGCCTGATGAGCTGGCCCAGGCCGCAGCCGCTGACGGCGCAACTGCGCTTGCCTGCACTGACAGGGACGGCCTTTACGGCACCGTAAAACACCTCAAAGCCTGTATGGCTGCCGGCATAGATCCTGTGGTGGGAGTTGACCTTGCGGTCTTCGACGACGACGGCGACCACCGCACCCAGCTCGCCGGCAGGGTGGTGGTGCTCGCCCGTGGCCACAACAACGGGGCAGGCTACCGCGCCCTGTGCCGGTTGGTCTCTGATGCCCATGCCCGCACATCCGGCAAATCCGGGGGAGCGGTGCCGGTGGCTGTCACCCGCGCCGAACTCGCCTCACGCACGCTTGACCCAAAAACCCTGAAGCCTGTGCTGACCGTCCTGATCGGACCGGATTCCGACGTCGGCCGGGCCATGGGCGGCAGGCGGTACCTATTGCCGCGCACACTTTTCAAGCTCTGGGTCGAGACCATGCCTGCCGGAACGCTGGTTGCCGAGGTGGTCTCCCAGCTCAGTGCCCCCGGAGCGCCCTTGAGTACCTCCCATGCGGTGCGCATGCTGAAGCTCGCGGAAGAACACCGGGTCCCGGCCGTGCTGACCAATGCAGTCCGCTACTGCGCCGAGGACGGCGCTGCCACAGCTGACGTACTCGACTCCGCCCGGACGCTGAAGTCCCTGCCGGAACTAGCGGCCGAACCGCTGCTCCAGCCCAACGGCCAGGGCTGGCTGAAATCAGCAGGGCAGATGCTTCAGCTGGGCAAGGAAATCATCAATGCTGCAGGTTACGGAACGGCGGACCTCAAACAGCTGATGGCACAGACTGAGGCGCTCGCCGATTTCTGCCGGATTGATCCGGTGACGGACATGGGGTGGAAACAGCCTGTGGTCCCTGAAGCCTCAGTGATTGGAATCAGCCAGGACCCGCACCGGGAACTGGTGCAGCGCTGCGAAGCTGGAATCGGCCGCCGGTTCCCCGGGATTACAGGCTCTGCAAATAAGGAGATGCGTCACCGGCTTGATCACGAGCTTGGCATCATCCGGAATCTTGGGTTCTCCTCCTACTTCCTCACCGTTGCGGAAGTTTCCCGGATGATCCAGGACATGGGAGTCAGGGCGGCCGCGCGTGGTTCCGGAGCCTCAAGTCTGGTCAATTACCTGATCGAGGTAAGCCACGTTAACCCGCTTCAGCATGACCTCATCTTTGAGCGGTTCCTTTCCCGGGACCGCGCCACCCTGCCGGACATTGACATCGACGTCGAAAGCGCTGAGCGGCACAACGTCTACCGGAGGATCTTTGACCGGTTCGGCGCCGAGCGGGTAACCCTGATGAGCATGCAGAACGGATACCGCGCCCGTGGTGCGGTCCGTGATGCCGGAATGGCGTTGGGCATGGACGAAGGCGATGTCGGGGAAATCGCCAAGCAACTGTGGAGATTTTCGGCCCGGAAATTCCGTGAAGCCCTGGTGGAGAAGCCTGAGCTCAGGGAATTTGCCGGCCGGGTGGAGCAGCGGGACTATGCCGAAAACCAGCAGCTTGATCTGCTGGTGGACCTGACGGAACGGCTGGACCGGCTGCCCCGCCATATTTCCATGCACCCCTGCGGAGTGATCCTGGGCGACGCCACACTCCTGGACCGGACCCCCGTCCAGCCCAGCGGTTTGGGCCTGCCCATGAGCCAGTTCGACAAACACGACATGGATCCCATGGGCATGCTCAAGCTCGATGTCCTGGGGGTCAGGATGCAAAGTGCCATGGCCTTTGCCGTCCGGGAAGTGATCCGGATCCATCCATCCAAAGCTGAAGTTGTTGCCGCGGGCAGCCATCCCCTGGGTTCCGACGGGACAGGGCCGGATTACATCGCCGCGAATGGCATGATCAATCTCAACGCGGTGCCGCTGGACGATGAACCAACCTACGAACTGATCCGCAGCACCCACACCCTTGGCTGTTTCCAGATCGAGTCACCCGGACAGCGTGAGCTGATCGGCAAGATGGCCCCGCGTGAGTTCAATGACCTCATCATCGACATTTCGCTGTTCCGGCCCGGTCCGATGAAGTCCGACATGGTCCGGCCTTTCCTGGAGCACCGGCACGGGTTCGCTCCGGAGGTCTATCCGCACCCTGACCTGAAACCGGTGCTTCAGGAAACCCATGGAGTCACTGTCTTCCATGAACAGATCCTCAAGACATTCGATGTCATGACCGGTTGCGGGCTGGCGCGGGCGGATGAGTTCCGCCGGGCGCTGGGCAATGAAGTCCTCGAGCTGAAAGTGGAAGATTTTTTCCGCAGGGAAGCCAGGGCAAAGGGCTATACCCCCGAAGTGGTGGATAAGGTCTGGGGCACCCTTAAAGCGTTTGGCAGCTTTGGCTTCTGCAAAGCCCACGGAGCCGCATTTGCCGTGCCCACCTACCAGTCGGCCTGGCTGAAAACCCACCACCCTGAGGCTTTCCTGGCCGGATTGTGGGAACACGATCCCGGCATGTACCCGAAACGGCTGCTGGTGGCAGAAGCCCGGAGGCTGGGGATTCCCGTCCTTCCGCTGGACATCAACCGCAGCGACGCGGAGTACAGGGTTGAACGTGTCACGGCCGGGCCGGATACCGGCAAGCTGGGGATCAGGCTGAGCCTCAACGGCATCTACGGACTCTCAGGGGCCGAGCTCAAACGGATTGTCGCCGGCCAGCCCTACGACTCCCTGGCTGACCTGCGGGCCCGGTCCAGGCTAAGCAAGCCCACCATCAAAAGGCTCGCCCAGCTCGGTGCCTTTGATTCGCTGCACCGTGATTCCGGAGGTGCAGCCAACCGCGCAGACCTCGTCCAGCATCTGCAAAAACTGCAGTCCGCGGGCGGAACCCGGAAAGGCCACGATGTCATGGAAGGCCAGCTGTCTTTGCCACTGGGGGATGTGGAACTGCGGAACCTCAAGCCAGGGCTCCCGGCGCCTACCCTGGTGGACAATGTCCGGGCAGAGCTGGACCTGATGGCCATTGATGTCAGCGGGCACCTGATGGACAGCCACCGGCCAATGCTGGACCGGCTAGGGGTCACCACCGCGGACAAACTGCTAAGCCTGCGCAACGGAACTGAGGTGCTGGTGGCAGGGGTGCGGATCGCCACCCAGACCCCGCCCATGCGTGGCGGACGCCGGGTGGTTTTCATCAGTATCGATGACGGCACCGGCTGCATTGATTCGGTGTTCTTCCATGAAGCCCAGGAACAGGCGGGGCTCCTGTTGTTCGGGACCAGGCTGCTGCTGATCCGCGGCACCACCAGGAGGACAGGTCCGCGGGGAATCAGCCTGAGTGCCAACATGGCGTGGGACCTGAGCCGGGTTGAAACATTGCCGTTTCCGGCCTCACTGCCCCGGACAGCCGACGTTCCACACCCTCTGGACGGGATCAGCCGGAGCCTGGCAATTACCGGGATGGGCGGCTGAGGGCCCGCGGGTCCCGTTGGTCGGCCTCCCGGGAAACCGATAGCATTGACGATGGCTGGCTGTGGTCCCCGTATGCCACAAGCTATGAAGCCTAAACTTTGAATAGGAGACACCCGTGTCAGATGCCCAGCAGATCACCCTCATCGTCGATGGCGAAGAGACCAAGGTGACTACCGGGACAACCGGTGCGGAACTCTTCTTTGAGCGCCGCGACGTCGTTGTGGCCCGCGTCAACGGCGAGCTGAAGGACCTGGACCAGGAACTGCCCGAGGGCGCCGAAATCCAGGCCGTCACCATCGGTTCTCCCGACGGGCTCAACGTCCTGCGGCACTCCACAGCCCACGTCATGGCCCAGGCAGTGCAGCAGTTGCGGCCGGACGCCAAGCTGGGCATCGGCCCGTACATCACAGACGGCTTCTACTTCGACTTCGACGTCGCCGAGCCGTTCACCCCCGAGGACCTCAAGACCCTCGAAAAGATGATGCTCAAGATCGTCAACCAGAACCAGAAGTTCGTCCGCCGCGTCGTCAATGAGGACGAAGCCCGTGAGGCGATGAAGGACGAGCCCTACAAACTCGAACTCCTGGGCAAAAAGGACGAAGCCGCCGAAGCGGGCGAAGGGGTCAACGTCGAAGTTGGCGCCGGGGACATCACCATCTACGGCAACGTGGACCGCAAGAGCGGGGAGAGCATCTGGTGCGACCTCTGCCGTGGCCCGCACCTGCCCAACACCAAGCTGATCTCCAACGCCTTTGCGCTGACCCGCTCTTCCTCGGCCTACTGGCTGGGGAACCAGAAGAACCAGCAGCTGCAGCGGATCTACGGTACGGCGTGGCCCACCAAGGACGAACTGAAGGCCTACCAGGAACGGATCGCCGAAGCTGAACGCCGCGACCACCGCAAGCTTGGCGTGGAGCTGGACCTGTTCTCGTTCCCGGACGAGCTTGGCTCAGGCCTGCCCGTTTTCCACCCCAAGGGGGGCATCATCCGCAAGGAGATGGAGGACTACTCCCGGCAGCGCCACGTCGACGCAGGCTACGAGTTCGTCTACACCCCGCACATCACCAAGGGCCACCTGTACGAAGTCTCGGGCCACCTTGACTGGTACAAAGAGGGCATGTTCCCGGCCATGCACGTGGACGCTGAACTCAATGAGAACGGCACCGTGCGCAAGCCCGGCCAGGATTACTACCTGAAGCCGATGAACTGCCCCATGCACAACCTGATCTTCCGTGCGCGCGGCCGCTCCTACCGCGAACTGCCCCTGCGCCTCTTCGAATTCGGTGCGGTCTACCGCTACGAGAAGTCCGGCGTAGTACATGGCCTCACCCGGGTCCGGGGCATGACCCAGGACGACGCCCACATCTACTGCACGCGCGATCAGATGAAGGACGAACTCACCAAGACCCTGAACTTCGTCCTGGACCTGCTCAAGGACTACGGCCTGAACGACTTCTACCTGGAGCTTTCCACCAAGGACCCGGAGAAGTACGTCGGCGAAGACGCCGCCTGGGAAGAAGCCACCAGGACCCTCGCTGAAGTGGCCGAGGAATCCGGCCTGGAACTGGTTGCGGATCCGGGCGGAGCCGCGTTCTACGGCCCCAAGATTTCCGTGCAGGCAAAGGACGCCCTGGGCCGGACCTGGCAGATGTCCACCATCCAGCTGGACTTCAACCTCCCGGAGCGCTTCGAACTGGAATTCCAGGCGGCTGACGGCACCCGCCAGCGTCCGGTGATGATCCACCGCGCACTCTTCGGTTCCATCGAGCGCTTCATGGGAGTCCTCACCGAGCACTACGCCGGGGCATTCCCCGCATGGCTTTCACCGGTCCAGGTGGTGGGCATCCCGGTGGCCGAGACCTTCAACGAGTACATGTTCGACGTCGTTGACCAGCTCAAGGCGGCGGGGATCCGTGCCGAGGTCGATACGTCCTCGGACAGGTTCCCCAAGAAGATCCGCACCGCCAGCAAGGACAAGGTCCCCTTTGTCCTGATCGCGGGAGGCGACGACGCCGAGGCCGGAGCGGTGTCGTTCCGCTTCCGTGACGGCAGCCAGGACAACGGCGTACCGGTGGCCGAGGCAGTCAAGCGGATCACAGAAGCCGTCCGTAACCGGACCAGCTAGCGGAAACGGACAGACCACTGTGCAAGAGAACACAGGCGCTGGATATCCAGGCGATGCCGGCGTGACCGATGACTTTGATCTCGCGGGCGTGCCGGACGCTTTCCAGCGCCTGTGGACTCCCCACCGGATGGCCTACATCAAGGGCGGCCAGCACCAGTTCAAGAATGAGGATGACTGCCCGTTCTGTGTAGGACCCGGGCGGAGCGACGAGGAAGCCCTCATCGTCCACCGGGGGAAGACCTGCTACGTGGTTCTCAACCTCTTTCCGTACAACCCGGGCCATCTCCTGGTCTGTCCGTACCGGCACGTCCCTGATTACACGGACCTGACACTCGAGGAAACTGCAGAGTTCGCCGAGATCACCCAGACGGCCATGAAGGTCCTGCGCAAGGTGGCGAACCCGGGCGGCTTCAACCTCGGCATGAACCAGGGCGTGGTGGGCGGGGCGGGGATCGCAGCGCACCTGCACCAGCACATAGTTCCGCGCTGGGGCGGCGACGGCAACTTCTTTCCCATCATTGCCCAGACCAAGGCCATCACGCAGACCCTTGACGAGGTCCGCCAGCAGGTCGCCGAGGCCTGGCCCGGGGAGACGGATGCTGAATAAGCACGCGCGCGGGTTCTTCACCGCGCTGTTCACCCCGCTTGCCCGTTGGCTTCTGAAAATCGGTGTTTCGCCCGACGCCGTCACGGTCATTGGAACCGTCGGCGTAGTAGCCGGCGCCCTGGTCTTCTACCCCCTCGGCCAGCTCTGGTGGGGGACGCTGTTCATCACCGCGTTCATCTTCTCCGACGTCCTGGACGGAATCATGGCCAGGATGCGGGACACCGAAGGGCGGTGGGGCAACTTCCTGGACTCCACCCTGGACAGGATCGCGGACGGTGCACTTTTCGCCGGCGTCGCCATCTGGTTCTTTACCGGGGGCGCAGACTACGCCATCGCCGTCGCCGCGGTGCTCTGCCTGGTGCTGGGCATGGTGGTCTCCTATGCGCGGGCCAAAGCCGAGTCCCTCGGATTCACAGCCAACGTGGGCATCGCCGAACGCGCGGAACGGCTCGTTTCGGTGCTGGTGGTCACCGGATTCACCGGCCTCGGACTGCCCCCGGTTGTGCTGCTGGTGACGCTCGGGCTGCTGGCCATGGCCAGCCTCGTCACGGTCATCCAGCGCATCGCCTCCGTCCGGCGCCAGGCCCTGACCGGGACCACCGCGGGCTGAGTAACGCTGATTAAGTCCGCCGGGCGCGGTGGGACTACTATTAGGACTGCCCGGTCATTGGATCCGGCAATCCGTGTGTGTAAATTTCGGCACCTCCGTGCCACCTCACGCCCGGCGAAGGTCATCTATCTACCCATAGGGGTTTTTGTGTCTACACCTGATGTAAGCAGCGAAGCCGGTTCGTCCGCGAACAGCGTCACGGGCAGCAACCGCGTCAAGCGCGGTATGGCTGAGATGCTCAAGGGCGGCGTCATCATGGACGTCGTCAACGTCGAACAGGCCCGCATCGCCGAAGATGCCGGTGCCGTGGCAGTCATGGCGCTGGAACGCGTTCCGGCCGATATCCGCGCCCAGGGCGGCGTGTCCCGCATGTCCGACCCGGACATGATCGACAAGATCATCGACGCCGTGTCCGTGCCCGTCATGGCCAAGGCCAGGATCGGCCACTTCGTCGAGGCGCAGATCCTGCAGTCCCTCGGCGTGGACTACATTGACGAGTCCGAGGTCCTGACCCCGGCCGACTACACCAACCACATCGACAAGTGGAAGTTCACGGTTCCCTTCGTCTGTGGCGCCACCAACCTCGGTGAGGCACTGCGCCGCATCAACGAGGGCGCGGCGATGATCCGTTCCAAGGGCGAGGCCGGCACCGGGGACGTCTCCAACGCCACCACCCACATGCGCCAGATCCGCGCCGAGATCCTCAAGCTCGCGTCCTTGCCCGAGGACGAGCTGTACGTCGCGGCCAAGGAACTGCAGGCCCCGTACGAGCTCGTCAAGGAAATCGCCTCCACCGGCAAGCTCCCCGTGGTGCTGTTCACCGCCGGCGGTATCGCCACCCCGGCTGACGCTGCGATGATGATGCAGCTCGGCGCCGACGGCGTGTTCGTCGGCTCCGGCATCTTCAAGTCCGGCAACCCGGCCCAGCGTGCCGCTGCCGTCGTGAAGGCCACCACGTTCTTCGATGACCCCGATGTCATCGCCAAGGCCTCCCGCGGCCTGGGCGAAGCCATGGTGGGCATCAACGTCGACGAGATCCCGCAGCCTCACCGCCTCGCCGAGCGCGGCTGGTAACAGCGGCAAAAGCAGTACGACGCCGGCCCGTAACCTCTCCAGGTGGCGGGCCGGCGTCGTTCGTTTACTCGAGGCCGCGGCGCTTCAGCAGCGGCTCCAACCGGGCGTCGCGTCCCCGGAGGGTCCGGAAGGACTCCAGCGGATCCCGGCTGTTCCCGCGGGCCAGGAGTTCCCGGCGGAACCGTTCACCGTTGGTCCGGGTCATCCCGCCCTGCTCGGTGAACCAGTCCACTGTCTCGGCGTCCAGCACTTCACTCCAGATGTAGGAGTAGTAGCCGGCTGCGTAACCGTCGCCCGCGAAAATGTGCTGGAAATAGCCAGTGCGGTACCGCGGCGGGATGAGTGCGTGCGCCACTCCGGCGGCCGCCAGCGCCTTTTCCTCGAAGGCGACGGCGTCGTCCGGGACCGCGTTGACGTCCAGTGTGTGCCACGCCAGGTCCAGCAGCGCTGCCCCGAGGTACTCGGCGGTCCCGAAACCTTCCCCCCATAGCCGCGCCTCATTCAGCTTGTCCACCACCTCCTGCGGCAGCGGTTCACCGGTGACGTGGTGCCGGGCATAGTTGGTCAGCACCTCAGGCCAAAGAATCCACATCTCGTTGACCTGTGAGGGATACTCCACGAAGTCCCGCGGGACCGCGGTGCCGGAGAAACGGGGGTACGTCACGTTGGAGAACAGGCCGTGGAGTGCATGCCCGAATTCGTGGAAGGTGGTCCGCAGTTCGTCCAGCGTCAATAGCGTGGGCTCACCTGCGGGAGGCTTTGAAATATTGAGGTTATTGATCACCACCGGCCGCGTGCCGAGCAGGTCGGACTGTTCAACCAGCGAGTTCATCCAGGCGCCGCCCCGCTTGGACCCGCGCTTGTAGTAGTCGCCGAGGAACAGCCCCAGTCCACTCCCGTCCTGGTCCCGGACCTCCCAGAGACGGACGTCGGGATGGTATCCGGCGAGGTCCGGGCGTTCGTGGAAGGTAATGCCGTAGAGGGACGTGGCGGCGAAGAAGACGCCGTCCCGCAGGACGCGGTCAAGCTCGAAATACGGCCGGAGCGCCTGCTCGTCCACCGCATATCTTTCCCGCCGGACTTTGGCAGAGTAGTAGGCCCAGTCCCAAGCCTCCAGCGGATGCCCGGCCGTTGCGGCCAAAGCAGCAGCCTCGGCGTCGGCATTGCGGACCGCAGCGGGGGCCAGCCTGTTCAGCATGGACTGTACAGCGTCGAAATCGGGCGCGGTTTGCCGGTCCACCACCAGTTCGGCATAGTTTGCGAACCCCAGCAGCGCAGCTTTTTCGGCCCGGAGGCGGGCCATCGACCTGGCATGCTCCAGGACATCGAGGCTGCCGCCGTCGCTGCCACGGCTGACTGAGGCCTGAAACAGCCGACGGCGGATGTCGCGGTTCTCGAGTGCGGCCAGGGCGGGCTGGTTGCTGGGTTGGATCAGCGTCAGGAGGAATTTGCCGTCGTGGCCGGCGGCTCGGGCGGCCTCGGCGGCGCTGGCGACGTCATCTGCAGGCAGACCCGCCAGGTCCTCTGCAGTGTCCAGCAGAAGGGCCGCCGATTTCATGCCCTCCTTGACCCGCTGGCCGAACTCCGTGCCGAGCCTGGACAGTTCAGCGTTGATCTCCTTCAGATGTTCCTGTCCTGCCTCATCGAGCTGGATGCCCGACTGGCGGAATTCCTTGAGGTATTCCTCCACCAGCCGGACTGATTCAGGGTCAAGGCCGGTAGTGTCTATCGACGCAAACCTGTCGAAGAGGGCGCGGTTGAGGAAGATCCGGTCCTGATGGGCGGACAGCCGCGGCGAGAGTTCGGTTTCCAGGTCATTGATCTCGTCCGATGCATCGGCGGAGACAAGAGTGTAGAAGGCGGCTGAAGCCCGCTGCAGCAGCTGGCCGGCCCTTTCCATGGCCACTGCCGTGTTCTCGAAGGTCGCCGGGTCCGGGCTGTCTGTGATCGCCTGGATTTCAGCCAGGTGCCCGGACAGGCCTGCGTCCACGGCTTCGGCGTAATCCGAGGGGCTGAGCTGGGCAAACGGTGGCAGGTGGTAGGGCAGGGGGCTGGCGCTTAGGAGCGGATTCGTCATCACGCAAACCTTTCATACCGGCGCAGGCTTCTCAATGCATGAATGTCCGCCCCATGTGGGGCGGCCGAACCTAGAATGGCGCTTATGGCGAACATACATGGCAGTGCTGCCGTTCGGCTGGGGGCGGTGCTATCGGCACTGTTCCTGGCGGCGACGCTCGCTGGCTGCGGTCTCATGGCCGAGCAGCAGGGGAGTGCCACCTCCGGCGCTGCCGCCAAGGAGTCGGCCGCGGGACGGCCGGGCGCCACGCCAACCCCCACGCCCCCCGCCTCAGCGCTCAGCCCGACGCCCACGCCCACCCCGACGCCGGGCGCCGGGCCTGCCTGCCCCACCCTGCGCTGCACGTCGGTCCTGCTCACCGGTGACATGCTGGTCCACGCCCAGCTCTGGCAGCAGGCCCGTGATGACGCCGCCGCGGCAGGGAAGACCGGGCTGGATTTCGGGCCGCTGCTCGAAGGGCAGCGCCGGTACATCCAGCGCAGCGATCTCGCCATCTGCCATCAGGAAACTCCGGTCGCGGGGCCCGAGGGGCCGTTCGCCGCCTACCCGTCGTTCAACGTTCCCCCGCAGATCATCACGGCGTCCAAGGCCGTCGGGTACCAGGCGTGCACCACCGCGAGCAACCACACGATCGACCGCAACACTGACGGGCTGCTGCGCACCCTGGATGCCCTGGACGCTGCGGGGCTGAAGCACACCGGTTCCTACCGTACCCAGACCGAGTCCCAGGGCATCCTGATTCTTCCGACCAAGGCCGCGAAGATCGCCGTGATCGAAGGGACTTACGGCCTCAACGGCCAGTACCCCGAATACGACTGGCAGGTGGACATGCTGGACGCGCCGACCATGATCGCCAAGGCCGTCAAAGCCCGGGCGCTCGGCGCGGACATCGTCCTGGGCGCTATGCACGCGGGGGACGAGTACGCGGGCGAACCCAACGCCCAGCAGCAGGAGGTAGCGCACGCCCTGGTGGACAGCGGGCAGTTCACCATGATCTACGGCCACCACACGCACTCCGTACTACCCATCGAAAATTACAAGGGCACCTGGATCGTGTATGGCCTGGGCAATGGCGTCACCGAACTGTCCCCGTGGTACGTGGTGAACAACGAAGGACTGCTGGTGCGCGCACAGTTCAGCCAGGACGCAGCAGGCAAGTGGTCGGCGTCGGACCTTGCGTGGGCACCCTCGGTAATTGTCCGCGATCCCTACCGCTGGTGCTCCGTAGCGTCGGACGCACCCCAAGGTGTCTGCGCCACCCCCGAGGCGGACGCCGCCACGCGCCTGAGGACGTCCACGGTGGTGGCGTCCATGGGCGCCCCCGCTGCAGGAGCCCATGAACTGCTGATCACGAAGGAGCCCTGAGCCGTGTCCGGCACACATTCGGCGACCCGCCGGAGGCGTTCCGCAATCCTCGGCGTGCCCGTCCGGCTGACCGGGCCGCTGGCCATCGGATTCCTCGTTGTCGCCTACCTGTCGCTGTGGCTCGTGGCACGCCCTGAAGGCGAACCCTTTATGCGCCACCTCGGTCAGCTGTTCGGCGGGGAATCGGTCCTGCTGATGTCCATCGCGCTTGTTCTGATCAGCACCCTTCCGCACGTCGAGCTCGGCTTTGGCGGGATAGATTACGCGGCCATCTGGCACCGCCGCCTCGCCATCGCAGGGACGGTGCTTTTGCTGCCCCATGTGGAACTGGCGTCCAACCCGCAGGCCACTGCCCTCGGCAAGGCCCTGGCAGTGCCCGGAGCTGTGGGGCTGGCAGCCTTGATCGCCTGGGCCATCCTGCCGCGCTGGCGCACCATGCTGCCGCATGCTGTCCACGGCGTGGTACTCCGGGCCCGCGAAACGTGGCCGGTGAAGCTGGTCACGCGTTTCCTGGGCGGCTATGAACGGTGGCGCGGCTTCCACCGTTTGACGGGCCTGTTCGTCGCGGCAGGCTTCTTCCACGGGCTCCTGGACGCCACGGCTTTTGAATCGACGCCGGTGTTGCGCTGGAGCTACGTGGTGATAGGCGGCGTCGGACTGGGGTTCTATGCCTACCGTGAACTGGTGGCGCGCCATTTCCTCCCGCATCACGACTACCAGGTGGACGAAGTACGCACGGTGGCGCCCGGACTCGTCGATGTGCACCTCAAACCCCTGGGGAGGCCCCTTAAGTTCAAACCAGGCCAGTTCGCCATGATCTACCTGGAGACGCAGGATGGCTGGCAGCGGCATCCGTTCTCGATTTCCGGGGCGCCTGCGGACCAAGGCATCCGTATCACGGTCAAGGCGCTGGGAGACCATACAACGAAACTTCCGGAGGTGGTCCAGGCGGGAATGCCCGCCGTGGTCAGCGGGCCTTACGGCAGGTTTGACCGCCTCACAGGGACCGCGCGACAGATCTGGATCGCCGGTGGTGTCGGCATCACGCCGTTCCTGAGCTGGCTTCGGTCCCTCGACGGAGAGCTGAACGAGGACGTCGACCTCTTTGTCACTTCTTCCGGGCGTTCACCGTTTGCCGACGAGGTCCAGGCCATTGCCAAAGCCCACCCGCGCCTTACGGTCCATCTGATAGACACCACAACGGACGGCCGCCTGACCCCGCAGCACGTGCTGGCGGCCGTTAAGGCAGATCCGGGCGGGCTGTCGGTCTTCATGGGCGGTCCCGACCCCATGCTCAAAGAGTTCCGGCGGGCATTCCGCGCCGCCGGCGTCCGCCCTGCCAACATCCACCGGGAATACTTCCACTGGCGCTGACCCAGGGACGGACCTCAGCGTGGACGGCGGGCGGCGTGTTCGCGGGCCAGGGCGGCGTAGTGGTCGTCCGGGGCGCCCGGGTCAAAGGTTCCGAACTTCCGTTCCGCGGCAGTCCGGATCAGGAAGTCCGCGATAGCCGGGTTCTTGGGGAGCAATGACCCGTGCAGGTAACTGGCCACCACATTCTTGTAGCGCGCCCCCTCATTGCCGTCCTTGCTGTTGTTGCCTGTTCCCTTGGCCACCGTTCCCAGCGGGCGCACGCCGCTTCCCAGGGTCGTCTGCCCGCTGTGGTTCTCATACCCGAGCACCTCGCCGAACTCCGGCGTCGAAACTTTGACGTTGCCGATCAGGCGTTCGTCAGTGCCGTGGGTCTCGACGTCGAGGATGCCGATGCCCGGAATGACGGTCCCGAGACGGGTCTTGAAGAAGCGTCCGAACAGCTGGTAGAGGCCGCAGATGACCAGCATCGGAGCACCATCCTCAGCCAGTTCCGTGAGGGTGCCGGCGCGGCGCTGAAGATCCTCCTGGATGATCAGCTGGCCGCTGTCCTGGCCGCCGCCGCCGACGATGATGTCAACGTCCGCCGGGAAGTCGTCGCCCGGGTTGTACTCCAGGAGTTCGGGCGTGTAGCCGTGCCACTGGACCCGCCGCTTCAGCACCAGCGCGTTGCCCCAGTCGCCGTAGATGTTCATGTCACGGGGGTAGAGCTGCAGGATCCGGATGATGCCCTTGCCTGCGGATTTGTCCACCGGAGCGGCCTGTGGTTCCTGGGTCATGAGACCACCTCGACTGTGGTGATTTTGGACAGCTCCCGGCGGATGGCCAGCATGGCTGTGTACGTGCAGAAGACCCGCTTCGGTTTCCCTTTGGCTTCGCGGATAAAAGCGGCCAGGGCAGGCGCGATGTCCGGTTCGACGGCGCCGATGGCCACGTTGTCGTACTGCAGTCGGAGCGCCATGTCGTAAGCGCGGGACCCTGTCAGCTGGTCCACACCGCCCTCCCGGAGGGAGTCGAATTCCACGTCCCAGAGCCAGGACATGTCGCGGCCGTCGGCGTAATTGTCGTTAATGGCGATCATGGTGGCGTAGCCGCCGGCGGAAAAGGACTTGAGCCCCAGCCTGAAGCCGCTGGGATTCTTGACCAGCACGAGATCCAGTGGCTGGCCGTCCACGGTCAGGCTTTCGCCGCGGCCGAACGCGGGTTCAACCTGCGACAGCGCGGTGAGCAGGGTGCTGTGGTTGGCAGTCACGGCACCTGAGCCGCAGATGCTGCGGGCGAGGGAAAGCGCGGCGGCGGCGTTGAAAATGTTGTAGACACCGCGCAGTTTCATCCCGGTGGTGACCGTGACGCCGTCGTACTCAAAATCAGCGGTGTCCGGTCCCACTTTGCGGAGGACGACGTCGGCGGAGGGCTTCTCCGGGAGGGCTGCGGGAAGGGGGCTTCCGGGCGCTGCCCGCATGTCGTCGTCGTTGGGGAACGTGCTCAACAGGGAATCGTCCAGGCCGAAGTACCGGACTTCCTGCCCGGTCAGTGTCTCGGCAATGCGGGCAACCCGCGGATCTTCCCGGTTGAGGACCACGGTCCCGGTGGTTTTGGCCGCGATGTGCTGCAGGAGCTGGGCGGTCTTGTCGATCTCGCCGAAACGGTCGAGCTGATCCCGCAGGACGTTGAGCAGGAGGCAGTACCGGGGCGGGACGCGGTTCACGAAGTGCACGGCATGTGCCTCATCGAGCTCCAGGACGGCAACGTCTGCCTGCAGGCGGCCGCGCCAGTCCACCTCGCCCAGCAGCGCCGCGGCCACACCGCGGGTGAAATTGCTGCCCGTGCGGTTGGTGAAGACCTTCAGGCCCTGGCTCTCCAGGAGCTCCACCACCATCTTGGTGGTGGTGGTTTTTCCATTGGTTCCGCTGACCACGGCAACACCATGGGGGAGGGTGGAGAGTGTCCGCTGCATGAAGCCGGGATCGATTTTTTCGACCACCAGACCGGGCAGGGCGGACCCGCCACCCCTAAGCCGGGACACCCGGCGGACCAGCTTGCCGAGCGGAACACTGATGTAAAGCATGCTCTGTAATATATCCCAGCAACGGCATGGACCCCTGACGGGGATGGCCCTCCGCACCTGGCCGGGGCGGTCCGGCCATTATGCTGAATGGATGACAAACCCCCTCTCCGCCGCTTCCGCACGCGTGGGCGCAGGCCTGCGGATCGGCGTCCTGGCCCTCCAGGGCGACTTCCGCGAGCACCTCCGGGCTGTTGAAGCAGCCGGTGCCGCCGGCGTCGGAATCCGCAGGCCCGAGGAGCTGGAAGGCCTCGACGGCCTGATCATTCCGGGCGGCGAATCCACTGCCATCGACAAGCTGGCCCGCGCCTTCGACCTTGCCGGCCCGTTAACGGAGACCATCCGCGGCGGCCTCCCCACCTATGGTTCCTGCGCCGGCATGATCCTCCTCGCTGACCAAATCGCCGACCCGGCAACGGACCTTTCCGGAAAACCCCAGCAGACCTTCGGCGGCCTGGACATCACCGTGCGGCGCAACGCGTTCGGGCGCCAGCGGGAATCATTCGAAACAGATCTCGACTTCAAAGGCCTCGATTTCAGCGCCACCGCCTCCGGCGTCGCCCCCGTTCATGCCGTGTTTATCCGCGGCCCGTGGGTGGAACGGGTTGGCCCAGGCGTCGAGATCCTGGCCCAGGTTGAACCGGCGGATCCCGTCCACGCGTCCCACGCGGCAAGCCTGCCGGGGACGGCTAGAATTGTTGCAGTGCGTTCGGGCCACCTGTTGGCCACCTCCTTCCACCCGGAAGTGACTGGGGAGAAACGCGTACATGAACTTTTTATCCGCATGATCAGAGGAGAAGCGTAAAGCATGTCAGGCCACTCCAAATGGGCAACGACCAAGCACAAGAAGGCCATCCTCGATAGCCGCCGCGCCAAGTCGTTCGCCAAGCTGATCAAGAACATCGAAGTCGCCGCACGCATGGGCGGCCCGGACCTCCAGGGCAACCCGGGGCTCGAACTCGCCGTCACCAAGGCCAAGAAGACTTCCGTCCCGGCGGACAACATCGACCGCGCCATCAAGCGCGGTGCGGGCCTGACCGGTGAAGTGGTGGATTACACCGAGATCATGTACGAATGCCGTGGCCCACAGGGTTCCGCGCTGCTGATCGAGTGCCTGACGGACAACAAGAACCGTGCGGCCTCCGAAGTCCGCCTCGCCATCTCCCGCAACGGCGGCACCATCGCCGACCCCGGTTCCGTCAGCTACCTGTTCAGCCGCAAGGGCGTGGTGTCCCTGCCCAAGAAGGACCTCACCGAGGACGACGTCCTGATGGCCGTCCTGGATGCCGGCGCCGAAGAGGTCAAGGACAACGGGGATACCTTCGAGATCCACTCGGAGCCCACCGACCTCCAAGCCGTCCGCGATGCCCTCAAAGAGGCCGGCATCGAGTACGACACTGACGAAGCCGAATTCGTTCCGTCGATGCAGGTGCCGCTGGACCTGGAAGCCGCCAAGAAGTTCATGAAGCTTGTTGACGCCCTGGAGGACCTCGACGACGTCCAGAACGTCTACAGCAACGCGGACCTCAGCGACGAAGTCCAGGCCGCCCTGGAAGAATCCGAATGACCTTCCGCCTTGCGGCGTAGGACGGTCGGCTTCCGGTGACGCTGCGCGTACTCGGGGTTGACCCGGGCCTCACCCGCTGCGGCATCGGAGTGGTCGACGTCGAACGGAACCGCCGGGCCACGATGGTGGCCTTCGGGGTGGTGGGCACTTCGCCGGAGGATTCCCTGGATCAGCGGCTCCTGGTGATTGCCCTGGCCATCGACGAGTGGCTGGACCGCCACGAGCCCCACGTCCTCGCCGTCGAGCGTGTCTTCTCACAACTGAATGTCAGCACGGTCATGGGGGTGGCGCAGGCGTCCGGCGTGGTGATTGCGGCGGCTGCCCGGCGCGGGATCCCGGTGGCGCTGCACACGCCGTCGGAAGTCAAGGCCGCCGTCACCGGCAGCGGCACCTCGAACAAGGACGCCGTGACCAAGCTGGTCACCAAGATCCTCCGGCTGGACGCCCCGCCCCGTCCGGCCGACGCGGCCGACGCCCTTGCCCTGGCCATCACCCACGCCTGGCGCGCGGGCAGCGGGGCGGCGGTGGCAACTACGGGTCCCGGCAGCCTCTCGCTGACGCCGGCCCAGCGGGCCTGGGCCGACGCCGAGGCCAAAGCGCGCCGCGCACGGTGAACGTCCCGCTGTGCCGCCGCAGAACTTGTTAGGGTATTCGTAGATATGTTCGGATAGCCGGTCTTGCCCACGAGCCCGGCGGTACCCCAGGAGCACGGCCTTGATCAGTTTCCTTCGCGGAACAGTAGCCCACGTTGGTCTTTCCAGTGCAGTGATCGACCTCAACGGCGCGGGCATGAGCGTCAACGCCACGCCGCAGACCCTGAGCAAGCTTCGAACGGGGGAGGAAGGCAAACTTTTCACTTCCCTGATCGTCCGCGAGGATTCCCTCACCTTGTTCGGATTTGCTTCCGACGACGAACGTGAAGTCTTCGATGTCCTGCTCAGTGTCAGCGGCGTGGGTCCCCGCCTGGCGCTTGCTGTGCTGGCGGTCCACGAGCCGGAGTCCATCCGGGTGGCCGCGCACACCGGCGACAGCAAGACCTTCACCAAGGTTCCCGGCATCGGACCCAAGGTGGGCGCCAGGATCGTGCTGGAACTTGCCGGCAAGCTGGTGCCGCACGGAACCACCGGTGCGCCGGCGGTGGCTACGCCGGCGGAGGCAGCCTGGAAACCACAGGTGGTGGCTGCCATGACCAGCCTGGGCTGGTCCGAGAAGGACGCCACGGCCAGCATCGACAAAGCCCTGGCGGATGACCCCGAGGTTTCCTTCCGCGGCAATGTCGCGGAGATCCTGCGGACCACACTCCGCTGGCTGGGCCAGGATGGCGCGCGGGCCGGAAACCGGGTAGGCAGCCGTGGCTGAGCCGTCTGTGGTAGCGGCGGTGGAGGAACCGGAAGACCGTGCCATTGAGGCCGCCCTCCGGCCCAAGAACCTGGACGACTTCGTGGGTCAGCACCGCGTCCGGAAGCAGCTCTCCCTGGTCCTTCAGGCTTCGCGCATGCGCGGCCGCAGTGCTGACCATGTGCTTTTTTCAGGCCCGCCCGGGCTAGGCAAAACCACGCTCGCCATGATTGTTGCGTCTGAAATGAACGCGCCCCTGCGGATCAGCAGCGGCCCGGCGATTCAGCACGCAGGTGACCTCGCCGCCATCCTGTCCTCGCTTTCTGAAGGCGAGGTCCTGTTCCTCGACGAAATCCACCGCATGTCGCGGCCCGCCGAGGAAATGCTGTACATGGCGATGGAAGATTTCCGCGTGGACATCGTGGTGGGCAAGGGCGCCGGTGCCACCGCCATTCCGCTGGAGCTTCCGCCTTTCACCCTGGTGGGCGCCACCACCCGGGCGGGACTGCTGCCCGGGCCGCTGCGGGACAGGTTCGGCTTTACGGGTCACCTTGAGTTCTACAGCGTGGCTGAGCTCGAACTGGTGCTCCGGCGGTCAGCCGGACTGCTGGACCTGAAGGTCAACTCTGCGGGCTTCAGCGAAATCGCCGGCCGCTCGCGCGGTACGCCCCGTATTGCCAACCGGCTCCTCCGGCGCGTCCGTGACTGGGCCCTGGTGCACGGGATCGAGCAGATTGATGCGCGCACCGCGTCCGCCGCCCTGGACATGTACGAAGTGGACAAGCGTGGCCTGGACCGTCTGGACCGCGCAGTGCTCGAGGCGCTGATCACCAAGTTCGGCGGCGGGCCCGTGGGACTCTCAACCCTCGCCATTGCAGTGGGGGAGGAGACCGAAACAGTGGAAACGGTGGCCGAACCGTTCCTGGTGCGCGAAGGCCTCCTGGGCAGGACACCCCGGGGCCGCATCGCGATGGCGCCGGCCTGGACCCATCTGGGCTATGCCGTTCCGGCCGGAGTTTTCGCCCAGGAACCGCTTGATCTGTTCGAATCCGGCGCGGAAAGTGCTGAGCCCTCCGCCGCATGGGCGCCGAACAGCCAATAAGACTGTCCTTTCAGCTTTTCCCTTTAGACTGGTATGACACCCGGCACGTTCGGGTCTTTGTTCCCGCCGGCGGCTCTGACCAGCCGATGCCTGCCAGGCACGATTTTTCTGCAACGTGGAACGAAGCGGACGCAGCCAACCCTCGATACGCCAGTACAGAACGGAATCTTTCCTGTGGATCCAATGAACATCGTCTTGTTCGCAATGCTCGGAATCTTCATCTTCATGATGTTCCGCCGGAACAAGAAGACGAAAGAACAGCAGGTACAGCTGCAGTCCCAGTTCGCTCCCGGTGTTGAGGTCATGACCACCTTCGGACTCTTCGGCCGGATCGTCTCCATGGACGAAGCCGAAAACAAGGTTGTCCTCGAGCTGTCTCCCGGCAACCTGGCTACGGTGCACCGCCAGGCAGTGACCAAGATCGTGGAGCCTGCCGTAGTGGCTGAGGATGAGCCTACGGTTGTCCCCGACGACGCTTCCTCATTGACTGCACACGACTCGGGCACTGCTGCGGCATCCGCCGAGACGCCGGACGAGACCCTCAAACGCCTTAACGACGAGGGCAAGAAGGACAGCTAGTCCGCGCCGAACGGCACGCGCTTAGAACACCTCTACGGCTTTGGGGGTTACCGCCGGGGGAGCATCAGCTCCCTTCCGGTGGTTCTTCCGTAAATAAGAGAAAGATCTTTCAATGGCTCGAACTGGCCCCAAGAAACCAGGCCTCAGGGTACTGGTGTGGCTCGGCGTAATCCTCGCCGTGCTGACCGCCGTCCTGGCGGGCGGCACCGTTGCCGGGCAGGCAAGCTGGGCACCCAAACTGGCGCTTGACCTTGAGGGCGGCACCCAGATGATCCTGGCGCCCAAGGTTGAGGGCGGTTCTGACATTAACGAAGAGCAGCTCAACCAGGCCGTGGCCATCATCCGCCAGCGGGTTGACGGCTCAGGTGTGGCTGAAGCGGAAATCAGCACCCAGTCCGGCCGCAACGTCGTGGTCAGTCTTCCCGGTACGCCTTCCACCGCGACCAGGGCACTGATCCAGGCTTCCGCGGACATGAACTTCCGCCCGGTCATCCTGAACGGGTCCGGGGCGGCTGTACCGGCTGAGTCCCTCACCCCTGAGGACCAGCTGCCGAAGCCCACCGCGGAACCTGCCAACAGCAGCGACACCAACTGGATCACGCCCGAGCTCTACCGCCAGTTCGAGACCCTTGACTGCGACAACCCGTCCCAGGACAAGCAGGAACGTTCAGACCCCGCGAAGCCGCTGGTCACCTGCGAGCCTGCGACGGCGACGACGCCGGCACTGAAGTACATCCTGGGCCCCGTTGAGGTCAAGGGCAGCAACATCGTCACGTCCTCCTTCCAGCTGCAGCAGGGATCCCAGGGCGCCGTCACGAACCAGTGGGCAGTCAACATCCAGTTCGACGAGGAAGGCACGGCCAAGTTCAAGGACGTCACCCAACGCCTGAACCAGTTCTACGCAGCCGCCGGCGGTGAAGCCGGGAACGATCCGAAGGCGCAGTTTGCCATTGTCCTGGACGACCAGGTCATTTCCGCGCCGCGCTCCCTGGCAGTCATCACCGACGGCCGGCCGCAGATCACCGGTAACTTCACCGAGCAGACCGCCAAGGCCCTGTCCGACCAGCTCCGGTTCGGCGCACTTCCCATCAGCTTCGAGATCCAGAGCGAACAGCAGATTTCGGCCACCCTCGGTGGCGAACAGCTGCGCATGGGCCTCCTGGCCGGCGTCATCGGCCTGTTGCTGGTGGTTGTGTATTCGCTCTTCCAGTACCGCGCCCTGGGGTTTGTCACCATTGCGTCCCTGGTGGTGGCAGGTGCGCTGACCTATCTCGCCATCGCCATCCTCGGATGGACCGAAAATTATCGTCTTTCCCTTGCCGGCGTGGCAGGCCTCATCGTGGCTATCGGCCAGACCGCCGACTCGTTCATTGTCTACTTTGAACGGATCCGCGACGAACTGCGCGAGGGCCGTGGGCTGGTATCGGCTGTCGAAAACGGCTGGAAGCGTGCCAAGCGAACGGTGCTTGCCTCCAAGGCCGTCAACCTGCTCGCCGCACTGGTGCTCTACTTTGTGGCCGTCGGCAACGTCCGCGGCTTCGCTTTCACCCTTGGCCTGACGGCCATTGCCGACCTCATCGTCGTCTTTATGTTCACGCACCCCACCCTGCAGTTGCTGGCACGCACCAAGTTCTTCGGCGAAGGCCACGCCTTCTCCGGCCTTGACCCCAAGCGCCTCGGCGTTGTGCCGCTTTACCGCGGTGCAGGGCGCCTTCGCACGCCGGAATCAAAGCCCGCCGTTGTCCGGGCCAAGAACACCGGCGCAGCAGCAGAGGCCGAACGCAGGATGACCATCGCCGAACGCCGCCTCGCGGAAAAGCAGGAGCAGCTCACGGGCTCCTCCAAGGGCGCAGCCAAGGAGAACAAGTAATGTCCAGCAGCTTCGCCACTTTCGGCAACGAGCTCTACACCGGCAAACGGTCCTACAACTTTGTGGGCGCCAAGAAGATCTGGTTCCTCATCGCGGCGGTGGCGGTGGCGCTGTCCATCCTCATCCCGGTGGCCAAGGGCGGATTCAACCTTGGCATCGAATTCCGCGGCGGGTCCGAATTCACTGTTTCCAACGTCAAGACCACCGATGCCAACGCCGGGGAGAAGGCGGTCCAGGACGTCGTTCCCGGCGCCATTCCCCGCGTTGCCAACGTGGCCGGCAGCACCATGCGGATCCAGACCGACAAACTCACTGATGACGAGACCCTCAAAATCAAGTCCGGTCTGACTTCCGCCTACGGCGTCACGGACAACGAGGTGACGTCCACGTTCGTGGGACCAACCTGGGGAGCGGACGTCACCAAACAGGCCCTGATCGGCCTGGTGGTGTTTGTCGCCCTCGCGGCCGTCCTCATGGCGCTTTACTTCCGGACGTGGAAGATGTCGCTCTCGGCTATTGCGGGCATGCTCGTCACCATGTTCATCACCGCCGGGGTCTACGCGCTGAGTGACTTTGAGGTCACGCCGTCAGCCATCATCGGCTTCCTCACCGTCCTCAGCTATTCCCTGTACGACACGGTGGTGGTATTCGACAAGATCAGGGAAAACACGGTTGACCTGTCGGCGTCCACTCGCCGCACCTTCGCCGAGGAGGTGAACCTTGCCGTTAACCAGACCCTGGTCCGCTCCATCAACACCATGATGGTGGCCATTCTTCCGGTGGGTGCCATCCTGTTCATCGGCGCAGGACTGCTGGGCGCCGGTACCCTCCGCGATCTGTCCCTTGCACTGTTTGTGGGAATCCTGATCGGAACGGCTGCCACGATCTTCGTGGCCGCGCCGATGTATGCGTGGCTGCGGCAGAGCGAGCCGGACCTGGTGAAGCAGGCCAAACGTGTGGAGCAGCGGAGGGCCGAGAGCTCAGCCCGCACGGACGTTTCAACGGCTCCAGCAGGGGCCTGACGCCGCAACTGCAGCGGCCTGACCCGCGGTTGTTACGGGCCGGCCGGCATCGGAATACCGACGCCGGCCGGCCCGTTGGCGTTTAAGGCCCCGGTTATAGAACTGAACTGACTGGGGAATAGACTGGGGTAATTAAACAGGTGTGAGGGGTGCTTCATTGGAAGAGCGTTCGGCGTCGGTGCCAGCGGCAGGCGGGGATGAGAATCCGGGCCACGGACCACAGACGGGGCTCGCCGCTTCAGCACGCCCGGGGCCGGTGGTCCCGGTGGACAATTCCGGCGCGCGGCCCACTTTCCCCGGTCGCCGGGAACGCACCCGCTCGCGCCTGGCGCGGCTGACGGGGTTCACGGCCACCAGCTATTCCCCCATTCTTGAGCCTTTGCTCCGCACGGTCCGGGCGAACAACCCCAAGGAAGACTTTGAGCTGATCCAGCGGGCGTTCGAGGTTGCGGAACGCTGCCACCGCGGGCAGAAGCGCAAGAGCGGCGATCCCTACATCACCCACCCGGTGGCCGTCGCCACCATCCTGGCGGAACTCGGCCTCAGCGGCACCACCCTCGCCGCGGCCCTGCTCCATGACACGGTCGAGGACACCTCCTACACCCTGGCGGACCTGAAGCGGGACTTCGGCCCTGAGGTCGCAATGCTGGTGGACGGTGTGACCAAGCTGGACAAAGTCAGCTTCGGTGAAGCTGCGCAGTCCGAGACCGTCCGCAAGATGGTCGTGGCCATGGCCAAGGACATCCGTGTCCTCATGATCAAACTCGCGGACAGGCTCCACAACGCCCGGACCTGGCGGTTCGTTTCAGCGGAGTCATCGGCCAGGAAAGCCCGTGAAACCCTCGAGATCTTCGCACCCTTGGCCCACCGGCTGGGTATGAACACCATCAAGTGGGAGCTGGAGGACCTGTCCTTCGCAGCCCTCTACCCGAAGGTCTACGAGGAGATCGTCCGGATGGTGGGGGACCGCACCCCTGAACGGGAGAAGAGCCTCAGCGTCATCCGGGACCAGATCACCGAAGACCTCCGCGCCGCCAAGATCAAGGCCACCATCACCGGCAGGCCCAAGCACTACTACTCGATCTACCAGAAAATGGTGGTCCGGGACAAAGACTTTGACGACATCAACGACCTCATGGGCGTGCGCGTCCTGGTCGATTCCGTCCGGGACTGCTACGCCGCTTTGGGCACCATGCATTCACGGTGGAACCCCCTGCCGGGGCGGTTCAAAGACTACATCGCCATGCCCAAGTTCAACATGTACCAGTCACTCCACACCACGGTGATCGGCCCGGGCGGCAAACCGGTGGAGATCCAGATCAGGACCCACGAAATGCACCGCCGCGCCGAGTACGGTGTGGCCGCGCACTGGAAGTACAAGGACCAGCCCAACCGCACGGCTGTTGGCCCCGGGAGTCCGCGCGACGGCGACATGGGCTGGCTGAGGTCCCTGGTGGACTGGCAGCAGGAAACCTCCGATCCCGGTGAGTTCCTTGATTCCCTGCGGTTCGAGATCAACGCCCGCGAAGTCTTCGTGTTCACACCCAAGGGCGAGGTCATGGCCCTCCCGGCCGGATCAACCCCCGTGGACTTCGCCTACGCCGTCCACACCGAAGTAGGGCACCGGACCATCGGCGCCCGGGTCAATGGCAAGCTGGTTCCGCTGAACAGCGAGCTGAACCACGGCGACTGGGTGGAGATCTTCACCTCCAAGGCCGAGGGGGCCGGTCCCAGCCAGGACTGGCAGCACTTCGTCAAAAGCGCACGTGCGCGGAACAAGATCCGTCAGTGGTTCAGCAAGGAGCGCCGCGAAGAGGCGATCGACCGCGGCAAGGAACTGCTGACCAGGGCCATGCGGAAGCAGAACCTGCCCCTGCAGCGGCTCATGACGCACGAGGCCCTGGCTGCGGTCGCCGCCGAATTCAAATACGTGGACATCTCGGGGCTCTACGCCGGTGTTGGTGACGGGCATACTTCAGCGCAGTCTGTGATGGAGAAGCTCGTCGAAAGCCTCGGCGGTAACGAGAGCACCGATGAAGACGTCAGCGAAGTCAGCATTCCCACCCATGTGGCCAAGACGAAGTTCTCGGATTCCGGGGTGGTGGTGCGCGGCGTTGGCGACGTCTGGGTGAAGCTGGCCCGCTGCTGCACCCCTGTCCCGCCGGACCCGATTCTGGGGTTCGTCACGCGCGGTTCCGGTGTGTCTGTCCACCGCACGGACTGCACCAACATCTCGGACCTGAAGGACCAGCCCGACAGGATAGTGGACGTCGACTGGGCTCCCACCCAGTCCAGTGTTTTCCTGGTGGAGATCCAGGTGGAGGCCCTGGACCGGAAGTCCCTGCTCTCGGACGTCACGCGGGTGCTCTCCGAGAACCACGTCAACATCCTGGCCGCCAGTGTGAACACCTCCAGCGACAGGGTGGCCATCTCAAGGTTCGCCTTCGAGATGGGGGATCCCAAGTACCTCAGCCACGTCCTCAGCGCTGTCCGGCGGATCGACGGCGTCTTCGACGTCTACCGGACCACGGGCAACAAGCGCAGGAGCTAGCAGGGCAAGCTTTTCCAGGGCGGCCCTCTTGTGCGGGACCCTGGGGGTGGCTTCGATGGCCAGGACCAGCAGGCGGAGCCGTACGTCCTTCTCCGGCCGCGCCAGCAATCCTTGCAACGCCGGCAAAGCGCGGTGTGCCTCCACGTGCAGGGCAACGTCCACGGCGGTACGCAGCGGACTGGATACCATCAGACCGCCCATGCTGACGACGTCGAACGGTCCGAGCCTGACCTCGTGGAGTGTGCAGCCGCGCGTGTTCCGCAGGCCGGAAATCCGCCGTTTGGCATCCACCAGCAGCGCCAGCTTGTCCGGTTCTGCCGCGCAGCCGTAGATCCAGGCCGCAGTCATCCGTCCGGCCACCACCCGTTGCCTCACTGCGGCGGAAATGGCATTGGCGGCTGCCCTGGCCCGCAGCTGGGGTGACGCCGGCGCCTCGGGGAGCGTGAAGCCGTGCTGGTGGAACTGCGCCAGGACACCGTCTGCGGCGAGCGACTGAAGTTCCGGCCACGCGAATGGGCGCCCCGGTGAGTACAGCTCGGGGTACTGCGTTGGTGTTGGTGAGGCCATCCATCCATCCTGCCGCCCCACTCATTAAACGCACAGGCCCGGCACCGGTTATGTGGATAAACCGGAGCCGGGCCTGTGCAGCTCAGCCGTTGCCGTTGGCGACGGCCGGTGAGTCTTTGGTGCGGGGTGTCCTAGGACAGTTCGCTGGCGGACCGCTGGATCTGGTCGAGCCAGGCCTGCCGTGCCTCGAGGGCTTCCTTGGCTGCCTTGATCTTCCGCTGGTCACCGAGCTTCTCGGCTTTGGCCAGATCGTCCTGCAACCCGGAAATGGCGGCCTCGAGCTGGGAAAGCGCACTGTTGGTGCGGGCCTTCGTTTCCGGGTTTGAGCGCTGCCAGTTTTCCTCTTCGGCATGGCGGACAGCGTCCTCCACCTTCCGAAGGCCGGCTTCGATCCGGCCCATGTCGGCGCGGGGGACCTTGCCCGCTTCTTCCCAGCGGTCGCGGACGGACTGGAGCGCCTTCTTGGCAGCATTCAGGTCCCTGACCGGCAGGATGGCGTTGGCTTCAACCAGGAGGGCTTCCTTCACCGTCAGGTTGGCCGCGTATTCCTGGTCAATCTCTTCGTTGGCCGCCTGGCGGGAGGTGAAGAAAACGTCCTGGGCTGCGCGGAAACGCGCCCACAATGCGTCGTCGTCCTTGCGGCTTGCCCGCGGGGAGGCCTTCCATTCATCCATCAGGCGGCGGTACTCGCCGGCTGCGAATCCCCAGTCCGTGGAGGAAGAGAGCGCTTCGGCCTCTGCAATCAGCTTCTCCTTGGCCGTCTTGGCGGCCGAGTTGGTGCTGTCCAGCTGGGAGAAATAGGCGCGGCGGTGGCGGTCAAAGACCGTGCGGGCTGCACGGAACCGCTTCCACAGAGCGTCCTCGTTGCTGCGTCCCAGCCTGACACCGCTCTTCTGGGCGGTCTTCCAGCTTTCAAACAGCTCGTTCATCCGGGCGCTGGAGGTCTTCCACTGGATCTGGGCGGGATCCTGGCCGGAGATCTCTTCGGCTTCTGCCACGATTGCTTCGCGGGCCGAGAGCTCAGCCGCGCGAACGGCGTCGTGCTCTGCCTTCTCTGACTTTTCGAGTTCCGAAATCTGCGTCGAAAGCGCATCCAGGCGCGCTTCGGCGGCACGGAGATCGCCCACCATGTTCCGCTCCGCGAGCTGCTCGCGGAGGTGGGTGACGGTCTTCTGCATGTCGGTGCTCGGCGCCTTGGAGCTGACGCGCTGTTCCAGGAGCACCACTTGCGCCACGATGTCGTCATACTTCCGGGCGAAATACGCGAGGGCCTCGTCATTGCTGACGCCGGGGTATTGGCCCACCGGGTGCTCTTCGCCGTCGATGGTGAGGAAGACGTGGCCGTCTCCTTCGACGCGGCCCCACCGGGCAGCCTCGGCCAGTGACGTCGCAGAAGCGACCGGCGCGGGCGCTGCGGCCGGGGTTGCCGCTGCAGGCTTGGGCCGCGCGGCGAAGGCTGCCGGTGAAGGAGCAGGACGCGCCGCAGGCGAGGAAGCCGGGGCAGGAACCGCAGGAGCCGGCGCGGGGGTGCTGTCTTCAGCCGCGGGCTCTTCGACCGCTGGCTCTTCGACCGGTGCCGGCGCGGGGGTGCTGTCTTCAGCCGCGGGCTCTTCGACCGGTGCCGGCGCGGGTGCGGGCTCTTCGACCGCTGGCTCTTCGACCGGTGCCGGCGCGGGGGTGCTGTCTTCAGCCGCGGGCTCTTCGACCGGTGCCGGCGCGGCGGCACTGTCCTGATCCACGGTCTCTACAACCGTGGGCTGGTCAGCTGCTGCCTGGTCAGCAACGGGGGCCGTTGCCTCGGTCAGGTCTGCTGCTGTTTCGTCGGATTTCTGACTGTCTGTCACCGCTAAAAGTCTTTCGCTTGGAGGGAAATACTCGCATACGCACCGCAGCCATGAAGGCCGGGCTTCCTACTTCAGAGAAAACGAGTCTATCGTGACTGGTTCCACGGGCGCGCCGTCCGTGTCGCTGTTGACCGGGGTGATTCCCCCAGCAGCCACGGCGGATACCACGTCGAGTCCGGACGTCACCTTGCCCACCACCGTATAGCCACCGGCTGAGTCCGCCGGAATCACCGTGTCCTTGTAGACAATGAAGAACTGGGTGCCGTTGCCGTAGGCGTTGTTGCCGGTCCGGGCCACGGCGATGGTGCCGGCCGGATACATGTTGTCTGCCGGGACATTTTCGAGGGGACCCCAGGTGTAGTCGGGATTCCCGCTGCCATTGCCGTCCGCGGACCCGCACTGCAGGACGCCGAAGCTTTCCCCCGTGGTCAGCCGATGGCAGGTCTTGCCGGCGAAGTAGCCCTCCTCGCTAAGGGACCTGAACACCGCGGCAGCCTGGGGCGCCTTCGTGCCGTCGAGTTCCACGCCGAGCGCGCCCTTGTTCAGGACGAGATCGCCTGTGAACACCTTGCCGGCAGCAGTGTCCGCTGCGGGGATGTTGGCGGCGTTCGACGGGGGAGCTGACGAAGTGGGGGAGGCGGAAGCGGAAGGGCTGGTCAGGCCCGCTTCCGCCGCGGCAAACTCGTCCTCGGTCGGGTTGCCGGAAAATGCGGTGAGTTGAAGAACGACGGCGAGCACCACAGCGGCGGCTCCGGCGCCGGCGGCGATGAGGTTGTCCCGCTTCCGCCGTGACTCCTGGTCCCGCCGCAACTCGCGCTTTGCCTCCATCTGCTGGATGCGCCGTTTGGCTTCACGGGCACTGCGTGAACTGGCCGCCAAGGATCCTCCTGTATGTCGGGCCGCGTCCGGTTTCTAAAGGGATGACGCGGTTGCTGGGTGGCAGCCTTCCCCGGCGCCGGCCACCTTATTAGAGATGAAGGCGGATGCCGCATAAACTGACTGCCGCACATAGTTTATGCACGACTGACTGGACTGCCGCCGTTCCCGGCCCGTTTCGGGCGAATGCCGGGCAAAGTCCCAGGCACCCTTCATCCAGAGGAGAATTTCCACCATGGCACGCACAGCCTCCCTTTCCGGATTCCCCGAGTGGCTTCCCGAGGAGCGGCTGGTGGAGTTGCATGTGCTGGATACGCTCCGCAGGGTCTTCGAACTGCACGGTTTCGGTTCCATCGAGACCCGCGCGGTGGAGACCGTGGGCCAGCTGCTGCGCAAAGGCGAGATCGATAAGGAAGTGTACGGACTCAGCCGCCTCCAGGAGGATGAGGAGCCGGTGAAGGCCGGCAAGGCCGATCCCCACGCCCTTGCACTCCACTTCGACCTGACGGTGCCGTTTGCGCGTTATGTGGTGGAAAACGCCGGATACCTTGCCTTCCCGTTCCGGCGCTACCAGATCCAGAAGGTCTGGCGCGGGGAACGCCCGCAGGAAGGACGCGCCCGGGAATTCACGCAGGCGGACATCGACGTTGTTGGAGATGGTGAACTGCCCTTCCGCTATGACGTGGAAATTGCCCTGGTGATCGCCGAAGCGCTCAGCGCCCTGCCCATCCCGGACTTCCGTCTCCGCATCAACAACCGGAAACTGGCCGAGGGTTTCTACCGCGGCATCGGCCTGGACGACACAGCCGGCGTGCTGCGCAGCATCGACAAGCTGGAAAAGATCGGCCCCGCCAAGGTTGCTGAGCTGCTGAAAGCCGAACTCGGAGCTTCCGATGACCAGGCGCAACTGGCATTGAAACTGGCAGCCATCCGCACCGAAGACACCTCCTTTGTGGCCGAGGTCCGCGCACTGGGTGTCAGCAACGACCTGCTCGAGGAAGGCCTGAGCGAACTCGAACAGGTCATTGACGCGGCAGTGCAGCGCGCGCCCGGCAAGGTGGTTGCCGATCTCAGTATTGCCCGCGGCCTGGACTATTACACCGGCACCGTGGTGGAGACCGTCCTGGTTGGGCATGAGCAGCTCGGTTCCATCTGCTCGGGTGGCCGGTATGACGCCCTGGCCTCGAAGGGCAACCGCAAGTTCCCCGGCGTCGGCCTGTCCATCGGTGTTACCCGGCTGGTCTCACGGATCCTCAGTCAGGACCTTGCCAAGGCTTCCCGCTCCGTCCCCACCGTGGTGCTCGTGGCGCTCACCAATGACGACAGCTGGGGTTCCGCGCAGGATGTTGCCGCCCAGCTCCGCAGCCGGGGCATTGCCACTGAAGTTGCCGCCAAGGCCGAAAAATTCGGTAAACAGATCAAGTTCGCCGACCGCCGCGGCATTCCGTTTGTCTGGTTCACGGACGACGACGGCAATCACCAGGTCAAGGACATCCGGTCAGGCGAACAGGTGGTTGCCTTCCCGGAAATCTGGACACCGCCGTCGGAAGATCTCACTGTTCAGGTCACCACCGTCGAGAAGGAAACGGCAGCCGCCCGGCCGGCCTGACACAGCTAGCGGCGGAGCCTCAGCACCAGGAATCTGCCTGCTGCTCCGGCCGCCAGGACAGCGGCCATCCCCAGCACCGAGACGGCCGGCAGTGTGAAGGCCAGCAGCAGGCAGCTGAAGAAACCCACCACGTTGAGCCATCTCGGGGCATGGGCCGGGTGCGCCTCCAGGGTGTAGGCCGCCGCATTGGCCACCGCATAGTAGATCAGGACGCCGAAGCTGGAAAAGCCCACCACGGTCATAACATCCGTGGTCAGCAGCAGGAGCACGACGGCGGCGGCCACCGTCAGTTCAGCCACGTACGGCACCGTGTGCTTGCCGCCCACCCTGGCGAGTGGCCCGGGCAGGTCGCGTTCCCGGGCCATCGCCAGTGCAGTCCGTCCGATGCCGGTGATAAGGGCGAGGAGCGCTCCCAGGCAAGCCGCGGCAGCACCTGCCTGAACCAGCGGCGCGCCGGCACCGAGCCGCGAATTAACCACCGCATCCAGCAGGGGAGCGGTGGATGCCGCGAGCTGGCCGTCAGGTAAATGGTTGAGCAGGAGCACCGCCATAGCCAGGTAGATGGCGAAGGCTCCGGCCAGGGCGCCGAGGATTGCGCGGGGAATTGTCCTGGCGGGATCCTTCACCTCTTCGCCCAGGGTGGCGATCCGTGCGTAACCGGCGAAGGCAAAAAACATCAGGCCTGCTGCGGGCAGCACACCGCCGGGTCCGCCGGCAGTGGCTGGGCCGGCCCCGGTGCCGGCCGGGTGCGGGCCCATCACGGCGGCGGCGCCAACAAACGCCAGGGTGGCCACCACAATCCCCAGCAGGATTTTGGTCAGGAAAGCTGTGCGCGTGATGCCGAACAGGTTAACTACTGTCAATGCGATCACAGCTGCGATGGCAATGGGCACTGCGTAGGACGGGGCCACGTAATGTCCGAAGGTCAGCGCCATCGCCGCACAGGACGCCGTCTTTCCCGTCACGAACCCCCAGCCGGCCAGGAATCCGGGCCACTCGCCCAGCCGCTTCCGGCCGTACACGTAGGTGCCGCCGCTTGCCGGATACGTTGCGGCCAGTTCCGCGGACGCCACCGCATTGCAGTACGCCACGGCGCCGGCGAGGAGAACGGCGAGGATGAGATAGTTCCCGGCAAGGCTTGCCGCGGGAGCAAAGACCACAAAGACGCCCGCCCCCAGCATGGATCCGAGTCCGATGGCCGTGGCGTCAATTGCGCCCAGCCTCCGCTGAAGCTGCCGGTGCGGTGACATTGGGGGAGGGGCGCCTTTCCAACGGGTAAACTCGAACGGGATTGTTCCCGGAACGATCCTATGCACTTTCAGTCTTTGTTTTCCTGCTGTCTCTTTCAGAAAGGCGTGCTGTGCTGCGCACACATGACCTCGGATCCCTTCGCTCCGAGCACATTGGACAAACCGTAACCCTGGCCGGCTGGGTAGGCCGCCGCCGAGATCACGGTGGTGTCGCATTCGTGGACCTGCGCGACGCCTCCGGCGTGGCCCAGGTGGTGGTCCGTGAGGAAGAGGTCTTCCACGGTCTGCGCAACGAGTACGTCCTCCAGATCACCGGCACGGTCTCCAAACGGCCCGACGGCAACGAAAACCCGGCTCTGGCCACGGGCGAGATCGAGGTCATGGCCGACAAGGTGGTTATCCTCAACACCTCGGATCCGCTGCCCTTCCAGATCGACGAGCACGTCGAAGTGGGCGAGGAAGCCCGCCTGAAGCACCGCTACCTGGACTTGCGCCGCCCCGGCCCCGCCCGCAACCTCCGCCTGCGCTCGGAGGCAAACCGGATTGCCCGCGAACTGCTCCACCAGGACGGTTATGTCGAGATCGAGACCCCAACGCTGACGCGTTCGACGCCGGAAGGCGCCCGCGACTTCGTTGTCCCCGCACGCCTCGCGCCGGGTTCCTGGTACGCCCTTCCGCAGTCCCCGCAGCTTTTCAAGCAGCTCCTGCAGGTTGGCGGCTTCGAGAAGTACTACCAGATCGCACGCTGCTACCGCGACGAGGATTTCCGCGCCGACCGCCAGCCGGAATTCACCCAGCTGGACATTGAGGCCAGCTTCGTGGACCAGGACGACATCATCGCCCTGGGCGAGAACATCGTCAAAGCCCTGTGGAAACTGATCGACGTCGAAATCCCCACGCCCATCCAGCGCATCACCTATGCAGACGCGATGGCCCGGTACGGTTCGGACAAGCCCGACCTCCGTTTCGGCGTCGAGCTGACCGAACTGACCGAGTTCTTCAAGGACACCGGCTTCGGCGTCTTCAAGGCACCCTATGTCGGCGCCGTGGTGATGCCCGGGGGCGCCTCTCAGCCGCGCCGGACCCTGGACGGCTGGCAGGAATTCGCCAAGCAGCGCGGACACAAGGGCCTGGCGTATGTGCTCTTCAAGGAAGACGGCGAACTCGCCGGTCCGGTTGCCAAGAACCTGACCGAAACCGAGCGTTCCGGCCTGGCCGACGCCGTCGGCGCCAAGCCCGGTGACTGCATCTTCTTTGCCGCCGGCGAGAAGTCCGCCGCCCGCGCCCTGCTCGGTGCCGCCCGCGTGGAAATCGGCCACCGCACCGGCCTGATCGACCCCAGCGACTGGGCCTTCTGCTGGGTTGTTGACGCACCCATGTTCGAACCCGCCGCCGCGGCGGTGGCTTCCGGCGATGTGGCAGTCGGTGCTGGCTCATGGACCGCCGTCCACCATGCCTTCACCTCGCCCAAGCCCGAGTTCATGGACACGTTCGACCAGGACCCGGAATCAGCCCTTTCCTACGCCTATGACATCGTCTGCAACGGCAATGAAATTGGCGGCGGTTCCATCCGTATCCACGAGCGCGAGGTCCAGGAACGGGTCTTCGAGCTGATGGGCCTGGACCGGGCGGATGCACAGACCAAGTTCGGCTTCCTGCTGGAGGGCTTCAAATTCGGCGCCCCTCCGCACGGCGGCATCGCGTTCGGCTGGGACCGTGTGGTGGCGTTGCTGGCAGGCGTCGAGTCCATCCGCGACGTCATCGCCTTCCCGAAGACCGGCAACGGCTATGACCCGCTGACGCAGGCTCCGGCCCCCATCACGCCTCAGCAGCGCAAGGAAGCCGGCGTCGACTTCAAGCCGGAAACGAAGCCGGTAGAGGCCAAGAAGCCCGAAGCGTAAGGCATACAGAAGGCTCCCTGGCTGACGAACTGCAGCAGCCGGGGAGCCTATTGCATCCGGAAGGTGGAACGCCATGACAGGCCCAACCCTGCCCCGGCTTGAGGTGCTGATGGACGCTGCGTGGCCCGCCCCCGACCGCGCGGAATCCGCAGGATGGGTGTTGCGGGCCGCGTCAGGGGTGACGCAGCGCGCCAATTCCGTATGGGTCCGCGAGCCTGGCAGCGACCCCCACCGGCAGCTCGCTGCCTTGCGGGAGGCCAGGCTCTGGTACCGGGCGCGGCGGCTTCCACTGATCTTCCAGGTGTTCGCCGATCACCGCTCCGCTGCCTTGAATGCCCTGCTTGATGACGAGGGCTTCACGCGGCAGTCCGAGACCCTCATCATGACCCTTGATTCTTCCGGGACGGGCCATCAGAAAGCCGGGCCGGCCGGCGTCGAAATATCGGAGAAGCCGTCAGAGGAATGGTTGCAGCTCTGGTGGAGTGTTGATGGCCGCGGCGGTCCCGCCGAGCGTGAGACGGCCCACGCCATTCTGGAGGCCTGCCCGGCCCTGTATGCACTGGTGAGGGACGACGACGGCGCTCCCGCCGCCGTCGGCCGGCTTGCCCTTCCCGTGGGTGAGGGCGGTGCCGGCGGCATCTACTGCATGGCAACGCGTACGGACCTCCGCCGCCGCGGATTTGGAGGCCGGGTGCTCACGGCCCTGTCCGATGCGGCGGAGGCGGCCGGAACCGGGAGTCTCTGGCTGCTTGTCACCGCACAGAACCGGGGGGCGCAGGCCCTTTACGCAGCGGCCGGCTTCCAGGAAACCGGCCGCTACCTCTACCGGCAGGAGCGGCCCAAGCGGCACCTGACAGGCTGCTAGGGGACCCGGGAGGCTGTCTGCTGTTCTCCCAGGTTTTCCCGGCGGCGGGCGGTTCCCTGAAGGTAGGGAGCGCCCAGTTCCGCAATCGGTGTCCTGAATGTCTCCCGTGAGAAGAACGCTGAAACCGCTGCGATGAGCATGCAGACGGTGCCGAAAATGGCCACCGGAACCCACCCGGTGACGCCGGGCGTGAGGAGCATACCCGCGATCATCGGCGCGAATCCGGCCAGAACCAGCCCGAGCTGGTTCCCCAGGGCCATGCCGGTATAACGGACCGGCGCGGCGAATTGCTCCGCGAAGAACGAGGGCCAAATGCCGTTGAAGCCTGAGTACAGCACCGTCATATTCAGGAATGCGGCCAGGAAGACCAACGCGAGATTGCCCGAGGACAGTGCCAGGAAGTACAGGAAGATCGTTACCGAGCAGCCGATCGCGGCTGTCAGGAGCATGGGACGCCGCCCGATCCGGTCCGAAAGCCTGGCCGCAAGCGGCATCGCGATCATGGACAGTCCGATTGCCACAGCGTTTACCGTCAGGATGGAAGCACGGTCAAAGCCCGCGGTGGAGGTGGCATATGCCAATCCGAAGACGGTGAAGATCGTCTGCATGACGGACATGATGGACATTCCGACGACCCGGAGCACATCAGGGCCCTGGAACTTAAGAACTTCCTTCACAGGCATAGGGGCAACCTGGTTCTTTTGCTGGGCTTCCTCAAAGACCGGGGTCTCGTCCAGGTGTGTCCGCACCCAGTAGGCAATGGCCAGGACCACGATGGAGAGCCAGAATGGGATGCGCCAGCCCCAGGCCATCATGGCTTCCTGCGGCATCGCTGCTACGGGGATGAAGACAAGGGTGGCGAGCACCATGCCGGCGGCGTAGCCGGTCATTACGAAGCTGGTGAAAAAGCCACGCCTTCCTTCAGGGGAGTGTTCAAGGGTCAGGGTTGAGGCGCCTGCCGACTCCGCGCCGGCGGAGAAGCCTTGCGCCAGGCGGCCCGCCACCAGGAGTATCGGGGCCCATATTCCCACCTGCTCATAGCCAGGCAGGAAACCAATGGTCAGTGAGGACAGACCCATGATGCCCAGGGTGAGCAGCAGGATTTTCTTGCGGCCCAGCCTGTCGCCGTAGTGCCCCATGACCAGGCCTCCGATCGGACGGGCGACATAGGCAACGCCGAAGGTGGCGAATGCGCTGATGAGCCCTATCGCCGGGTCGGCTGCCGGGAAAAAGATGTGCGGGAAGACCAAGGCGGCGGCAGTCCCGTAGATGAAGAAGTCGTAGTATTCCAGCGTGCTGCCGAGAAAGGACGCCAATGCGGCCTTGCCGGGTGTCTTGCGTTGGTTCGGGCGTGCTTCGGAATGGGTTGGGGATACGGACTGCATGGGTCTCCTTAAGACGTCAGTGTCTTGGCGGGCGCGGGGTCCACCAGGTGGAAATCCACCGAGAGGATCTGCTGGCTGTTGGGGAACGAGTACGCCTTCAGCGGCTCGTGGAGCGGATGCGTGTTGTACACCGCGATGTCCTCGACCGTTTCGAAGTCGGCCACGATGGCGTAGTCGAAGGAACGGGCCGTGCTGAGCACGTCAGGTCCGTGGGTGAGTTGAAGCATGCCGGGTATGCTCCCGGTCATCCTGTTGAGCCCGGCGATCCAGGCCTGCTTGTCTGCGGGCGGGAAATCCGGTTTGAACTTGAACAGCACCGTATGCCGGATCATCTCAGGCTCCTACCAGTTCCGGTGTGGATTCCTGCTGTCCCGCCGCGGCGTACTCCGCGGGCTGGCCGGCGATGGTCCGCCCGGCGAGGTAGCCCATCGTCATGATCGGGCCGAGGGTGGCGCCCGCACCGGGATATCCGGCAGCGTAAGCGTTTTCGGTAGTATTGCCGGCGGCGAACAGCCCCGGGATGGGGAGGTTGTCGACGTCGAGCACGCGGGCCACGCCGTCGGTGGCGACGCCACCGTTGGTGCCGAAGGCGCCGTTGACTACCTCCATTGCGTAGAACGGGCCCGTGAGCAGGGGACCCAGGGACGGGTTCGGGTACTGGTTTTCGTTGTCGCCCCAGTACTGGTCGTAGGCACTTTCGCCGCGGCCGAAGTCGGGGTCTTCTCCCTTGACTGCAAACTCATTGAAGCGCGCGATGGTTGCACTGAGGTTGTCCGCGGGTACGTTGATCTTCGCCGCCAGTTCCTCAACTGTCGCCGCCTCCACGAGGTAGCCGGGGGTGGGCTGCCCGGCACGGTGTGCAAGGATTCCATAGCGCTCCATGTACCCGTGGTCCACGATCACGTGGGCAGGGGTATTAAGGGTCTGGTTGTTGGCGGAGTCCCAGGACTGCAGGCTCCGGGCGAGGTCGTTGTAGTTCTGGGATTCGTTCGCAAAACGGCGGCCATGGCGGTTGACCATGATCGAGCCGGGACCCTGGCGTTCGAAGCGCAGGAGGGTGCCGATCGCCTGGCCGTCCCGGGTATCCCCGGTGACCGACATGGGCGCCCACCAGGCTTCCCTGGTGCCGCGGGTCTGGCACCCGATCCGCTGGGCCATCCGCAGACCGTCACCGGTGTTCGAGGGCGGCGAGCACATCGTGTAAAGCCGCGAGGCGAGCATCGAGTCCGCCAGCGCCTTGTCCCATTCGAAGCCTCCGGTGGCGAGCACCACGCCGTCGTTCGCCAGGAAGGTTTCGCCGGTTTCAAGTTCGACGCCGGTCACCCGGCCGCCGCCGTCGGTCATCAGGCGGTGTCCCCGTGCTCCGGTGACGAGCGCTGCAGCGTCGCGGACCAGGCTGGCGAGCAGCATGGATACGAGGGCCTGGCCCTTCGCCACCAGTCCGTCGGCCTGGCGTTGGTTCAGGTCCTCCCAGGGAAACTTGGTGAACGCGCCCCAGTTTTCGTATTCCTGCATGGTGAACGGCGTCCGGCCGTCGCTGCGCACATGTTCCCTGAGGCCGCCCAGGGCTTCCAGGCTGTTGAACAGCTCCGGCTCAACCGTGCGGCCGCCTTCCACGGCCCCAGGGAGGTCCTGCCGGTAGTCGGGAAAGTTGTTGAGGAAGATAAAGCTTAGGCCGCACTCCTCTTCGACAAAGCGGAGCATCTGGTCCCCGTAGGTCAGTGCCGCGTCCAGCAGTTCATCGCGGCCGCGTCCCCGGGCCACGGCGCGCACATAATCCGCCGCCGCCTCCTTTGAGTCCGCGATGCCGGCCTGGCGGGCATGGTGGTTGTCCGCCACCCACAGCATGCCGCCGGAGACTGCTGACGTGCCGCCCAGCAGGGCACTTTTCTCGAGGACGACAACGGACTTGCCGGCCCGGGCTGCCGTAGCCGCTGCCGTGAGGGCGCCGGCACCGGAACCTACGACGACGACGTCGTAGCGTTCGGACGCGGTTCCATTAACGAATTTCATCAGGGTGTTGCCTTTCGGGAGTAAAAAGCGGGGACACGGCACATTGAGCCGGGTCAGACGGCGGTGTAACCGCCGTCGATGACGAGTTCGGAACCCGTCGTGAAGCGGGATTCGTCGGATGCCAGGTACAGCACGCCGTAGGCGATCTCGTCCGGCTTGCCTTGCCGCGGGAGGGGATTGGAACCAACCAGTTGCTTGTAGTAAGCCTCCGCGCCGATCTCGGACTGCTCCGCCGAGCGGCGGCTCATCCTGGTGTCCATGGATCCGGGGTGGATGGAATTCACCCTGATGCCATGGCTTCCGTACGCTGCCGCATCCGACTTGCTCAGGAGCCGCACTGCACCTTTGGTCGCGTGGTAAAGCGGCACGTTCCGTCCGCCGGTGATGCCGTGGATGGAGGAGAAGTTGACGATGCTCCCGGCGCCTTTTTCGATCATGCCGGGGACCACGTGCTTGGTCATGAGCCAGACGCCTTTGACATTGACGTTGAAGATCGTGTCGAAGTTCGTCACCGAGGCCGTGTGGGAGGCTCCGGCGGGGCCGATAATTCCGGCGGCGTTGACCAGGATGTCCGGTGCGCCCAGTTCGTCGCGCACCCTGCGGATGGCGTCCGCGACGCTCTCCTCGCTGGTGACGTCGACGTCGTACTCACTGATGTTTGGGTGGGCCGCTCCGGCCGGGATGCCGGCAACATCCAGGCTGGCGACTACGGCGCCGTGCTCAGCCAGCAGGGCCGCGGTGGCGCCGCCGAGGTCGCCGCGGCCGCCTGTGACGATGGCGGTCTTGCCCGCCACGCGGTTCGCTGTGGTATTCATGTGGTCTGCTCCTCTGAGTCCCGCAGCTTCATCGCTGCGTCCTAGCCAGAGTCGCAGGCCGCATGTGACTGGAACCACATGTTTACCGATGAACGGAAATAGTCGAATTCAGGGGTCCTGCTCAGTGACTTTGGCGCAGGGTACCCTTCAGCTCGCCACGCCAGCCGAGGGCACGCGAGATTCCACGCGCCGAAGCCATCAGCACAGGCACCCGTGCCGCTGGATTCTCCTCGTTGCGCGGGACCACCACGCTAAGTGCCGCGCGGATTGCGTTGTCCGGCCCGAAAACGGGGACGGCGATACCGCTGGATTCGGGAACAATCACGCCCGGCATGGCAGCAAAGCCGCGCTGCCTGATCCCGGCCAGATGACGGCGCAACTCGGACGGGTCGGTCAGTGTCGTTTCCGTGAACTTCGTCAGGGGCCGGGCCAGGAAGCTGTCCTGGTAGGCCGCGGGGGAGTGCGCCAGGAGGACAAGGCCCGACGACGTCGCGTGGAGCGGCAGCCGGCCCGCAACTTTGGTGATGTCCACTATGGTCTTATCGGAACCCAGGCGTTCGATGTACAGCACCTCGTCCGAATCCAGGATGCCAAGCGTGGTGGAGTGCTGCACCACTGCCTGGACGTCCTCCATGAAAGGCAGCGCGGCCTCCCTCAGGCTAAGCGTCTTGGACCCTCGCGACCCCAGTTCCCACATTCGCGTGCCGATATGGATGTCGCCGCCGGGCTCACGTTCAAGCAGCCGTTCCTGGAGCAGGTCATTGACCAGCCGGTAGGTGGTGGTGACCGGCAGCCCGGTCCTGCGCCCGAGTTCGGCGACGCTCATGGAACTATGGCGGTCGTCGAATGCACTCACGATCTTCACGAAGCGGCCGATGATCGACTCGCCCGATGCGGAATTGGCCACATTGCTCCTTCGATTCCCGCTCAATGGTAATCCTCCTCCCCGGAGGCGGCACCACCCGGTCTACTGGGGGTTTAGCTTTCCACCCGGCCGCGGCAACGATGCGGGCCGACTGATTGGAGCAGGATTTATGAGCAAGGCAACAACCGTGGGCAAATCACCCGTCGCCGCCACGACAGTCTGTGACGTCCTCGTCATCGGCTCCGGCGTGGCCGGGATGGCTGCCGCCATAAAGGCAGCCTCACAGGGGCTAAGTGTGATCGTGGCGGAAAAAGAACAATATTTCGGCGGGACCACCGCTATTTCCGCCGGCTGGGCGTGGGTCCCGGGCAACAGGCAGGGCGTGTCGCAGGGCGACACCCGCGAGGACGCCGAGACCTACCTGCAGAACCTCGCCCCGGACACGTTCAATGAAGCAGGCGTCCGGGACTTCCTGGACACGGTCCCGGAGGCGATCTCCTTTTTCGAGAATGAAACCGAGGTGAAATTCACCTATCCGGAAAAGTCCCCGGATTACCAGATGGACCTGCCCGGGGCGAAGCTCTCCGGCCGCGCCATCCTGCCCCAGGACGTTGATGCAAGGGTCCTGGGGGACAAGCGTCTGTTGATCCAGCCGTACATGAGTTCCTACACCGTGTTCGGCTACATGCCCCAGGTGGGCCCGGATATCAACGAGTTCTTCCACGTGAATCAGTCCGTGAAGTCCTTCGTTTATGTGGCCAAGAAGCTGCTGCGCACCTGGGCGGATGCTGCCCGGTACAAGCGCCCCGTCCTGCGCTCAAACGGCAATGCCCTGATGACCCGCATGGTCAAGAGCGCCGATGACCTGGGTGTGCGGCTGTGGAAGTCTTCGCCCGCACTCTCCCTGACCAGGGACGACGCCGGAACCGTCACCGGGGCTGTCCTTGGCGGTGAGCATGCCGCCACAGTCACGGCTCGGCTGGGCGTGATCCTTGCCGCCGGCGGCTTCTCTGGGAACAAGGAACTGCGGCGGCAGTACTTCCCGCATGACTCCGACGGCGACGACCACTTCACCCCGACAGTGGGCCACGGCGGGGACGCCGCAGTCCTGGCGACGAGTGCAGGCGGCCACATCGATGACTCGGTGTTCAGTGTGGGCTCCTGGGCCCCCGTAACCGTGTTCAAGTACCTGAGCGGAAAGGAGCGGCTCTTCCCGCACCTGCGGGCCATCGGCTTGCCGGGCCTGATCGCCGTCGACCGCCACGGCAAGCGCTTCGGCAACGAGGCGCTTAGCTATCACGACTTCGGCGGCGCCATGATCAGGCACAACAAGGACGAGGACAGGACGTTCGGCTACGTGATCGGGGACGCGAAGACGATGCACAAGTACGGCATTGGCTACGCCAAGCCCTGGCCGATGCCCCGCGGCTATTTCTACCGGACCGGGTACCTGTTCAAGGCGGACACGCTGGCGGAACTGGCCGGAAAGCTTGGCATCGACGCCGAGGGCCTTGCGGCCACCGTCGCGGACTTCAACCCGGCCGCGGAGCGGGGCGAAGACGCTGCCTTCGGACGCGGTTCCACGCTTTACAACCACTTCCGCGGCGACATGGAGCACAAGCCGAACCCCAACCTTGCCCCGGTGGGGAAGGGCCCCTACTACGCCGCCAAAATCCAGATGGGCGACCTGGGCACCTTCGCCGGAATCGGCGTCAACGAGCATTCGGAAGTCGTCACGACCGAGGGGACAGCAGTTCCCGGCCTCCTGGCTGTCGGGGCCGCGGCTGTGAGCGTCTTCGGCGGAGGTTACCCGGGCTACGGGTCCCACATCGGGCCGGCACTGGTTTTCGGTTACCGGGCTGGCCGGGACATCGCTTCCCTGGCCGCCGGCCGGGACGAAGCCCGCGGCGCCAGCGTCGCAGCAGGCTAGTTGGAGTGGCCGGAGGCGTTCATGGCAAACTCATCATCCGGTGAATCGGTCATCAGCCGCGTGGTGCGGCTGATGAGTGCGTTCGACCGGGACCTGCCCACCATGACGCTCTCCGGCCTCGCCCGCCGCGCGGGCCTGCCGTTGACAACGGCGCAGCGGCTGGTGAACGACCTGGTCTTGCACGGACTGATAGAGCGGTTGCCGGACGGCAACCTGCGCTCGGGGATGCGGATGTGGGAGCTGGCCTCACGGGGGTCGCACGCGCTGAATCTTCGCGAGCTCGCACTGCCGTTCCTGGACGATGTCCAGTCGGCCGTTCACCAGCACACCACCTTGGCGGTGCTCGACCGCGGGACGGTGCTTTACGTGGAGCGCCTGTCCTCGCCCGAGTCCAGTCTGGACGCGGCCCATATCGCCCAGCGGATGCCAATTCACGCATCGTCCTCGGGCCTGGTGCTGCTGGCCTTTTCCGCGCCCGCGTTTCAGGACGAAGTGCTCGCACGCCCACTGTCCGCCGTCACGTCCGAGACCATTACCGACCCGCCACTGATCCGGAAGCATCTGGCCGAAATCCGCCAGCGCGGCTACGTGGCCCTGCCTGGCATCGGCGTCACGGAGTGGACAGGCATCGCCGTGCCTGTGTTCGGACCCGGCAACGCCATAGCGGCGGCCCTGAACGCCATTGTGCCGAGGCACGAAGCCGCGGTTCCTTGGACGGTGCCCGCGCTGCTGACGGCTGCCAACGGCATTTCACGGGCCTTGAAAGCCGCTCCGCGACGCCGTCGGTAGCCCATTCCCGCGACCATTGCCGTGTTGCCAGGCCGGTGCCGGAGTCTTTCGCACCCGATGAACGGAAGTCCTCTGGGGCTGGCCGGAGGGAGCCCGGCATGCTGGGTTGAGACGTAAATCACGTCCGAACACTCCGAAAGAAGGACAATGATGTCTTCCGTCACGGCAGAGATTTCAGCAGCACCCGTTCCGGGTGGCGTTCACGTCCCGGCCCCGGGACTGCCCCCGTATTCGCACGAACTGGCCTGGCCAGAGGGGATGGCCCCGTTCAAGGTGGTCGACGACGGCACCCAGGGGGATCCCTATGCCCACTATGAGTGGATGCGGGAGAACGCTCCAGTGCTTCGCGCCCATTCACCTGTATCGGATGTGTGGTTCATTTCCCGTTACGAGGATGTCCGCAAGGCTATGCGGGCCCCCAAGATCTTCTCCTCCCAGGTTGTCGACCCCGTTCCGCTGACCTTCCTGACCCTCTTCGACGCCCCCAACCACACGCGCCTTCGCCAGGTGGTGGCACAGGCCTTCATTCCCAAGGCAATTGCCCGCTTCGAGGAGCGTGTCCGCGAAAACGCCGGCAAGTATTTGGCCCCAATGCTTGCGGCCGGCGGCGGGGACGCCGTGGATGACTATGCCATCCCGCTCAGCATGTCCACCATCAGCGCACTGCTGGACGTGCCGGCCGAGGACTTCGAGAAGATGAAGTTCTGGTCCGACGAAACCTTCAGCTACTTCGGCCGGCTGGCCCGGAACGCCCAGGGTACCGGCACCGACGAAGAAAGCACCTTTGAGTTCTTCGCCTACCTGAAAGACACCATGGAGCGCCTCTACCGGGAGGGCAGCGAATCCGTTGGCGGCCACATTGCCCGGATGTGGAAGGAAGGCCTGCTCAGCGAGAAGGAAGCCAAGGAACTCTGCGCTTTCGTCTTCGTCGCCGGTCATGACACCACCACCATCCTGCTGGCCAACGCGTTCCGGGTCTTCAGCGAGCAGCCGGCGCTGCTGGACCGGATCCGCCGCAACCCAGAAGACGCGAACCTCTTTGTTGAAGAACTTGCACGCTACCGCGGCACCGTGCAGCGGGCGAGCAGGATCACCACCGAAGCCGTGGAGGTGGCCGGGGTGACCATCCCTGCCGGCGGCATCGTCAGGCTGCTGCCTGCCGCGGCGAATCGCGACAGCAATAAATACCCGGACGGCGAGCGCTTCGATATCGACCGCAATACCGACGGCCATCTCGGCTTCGGCCACGGCGTCCACAGCTGTCTGGGGGCCCCGCTTGCGCGGTTGGAGGTGGTGGTGACCGTGAAGCTCCTCGCCGAAAAACTGGGATCCCTCTCGCTGGACCCGGACAAGCCGATCGAGTACGTGCGCGGAAACAACCTGACAAACTCCGGTCCGGAACACCTCCACGTCCTGTTGGAGGAGTCCAATGCGTGAGCAGCCAGTGATCCAGGACAACATGAACCGCCGCGCATCAGCGGCCGCCGCGCCCGTGGTGATTGTGGGGGCGGGGCATTCCGGCGTCGCGGTGGCCGCAGGACTACGGTCCCGCGGCTGGGAAGGCGGTATCCTGCTGCTTGAAGCGGAGAAGGAGACGCCCTACGAGCGGCCTCCGCTGTCCAAGGAACTCCTGAAGCCGGACGCGCCGGATGAGTCCGCCGTGTTGCGCAAGGAGAAGTTCTACCAGGATAAGGACATCGACCGTGTTGCCGGGACCGCCGTGGAATCGATTGACCGGCAGGGCCGGACGGTCCGGCTCTCCGACGGCACGCGCCACGACTATCACCGGCTCGTCATCGCCACGGGTTCGAGGGCGAGAGACCTCACGGTTCCCGGAGCGGGCCTGCCCGGGGTGCAGGCTCTGAGGACGCGCGAGGACGCCCTCCAGCTCAAACGGCAGCTGGTGGCCGGGGCCCGCGTTGCCATCATCGGTGCTGGCTACATCGGCCTGGAAGTGGCCGCTGCCGCAGCCGCAAAAGGCTGCGAGGTCACCGTGCTGGAGTTCCAGGACCGGGTGATGAGCCGGGTGACCTCAGAGCCAGTGTCACGACACTTCGAAAAGCTGCATGAAGGACACGGAGTCCGGTTCGTCTTTGGCGTAGCCGTGACGGCAATCGAAGGCGTCGAGCGCGCCGAAGGCGTGGTTACAGCCGACGGCTCGATATTCCCCGCCGACGTCGTACTGGCCGGAATCGGTGTCATCCCCAACCAGGAACTGGCCGCTGAAGCCGGACTTGAGTGCCGGGACGGCATCCTCGTGGACGACGACGGGCGGACCTCCGACCCCGCAATCTATGCGACTGGCGACGTCACTCGCTTCACGAGCCCCGTTGACGGCGCCAGCCAGCGCCTGGAATGCATCCAGAACGCACAGGCGCAGGCGGACAAGGTGGCCGCCCACATCACCGACCAACCGGCAGCAGTTCCGGAAATCCCCTGGTTCTGGACCGTCCAGCACGGTGTCCGGCTTCAGACTGCCGGCGTGCGCCACCCCGACGACGAAGTGATTGTGCGAGGCGACCCCGCCGGCCGCAGTTTCTCGGTGGTCTACCTGCGGGAGGGCCGCCTCGCCGCGGTGGACACCATCGCGCACCTGGCGGATTTTCGGCCGGCCCGGAAACTGATCGCCAACACGGCACGGATGGATCCGGCGTTGGTGGCAGATCATGGGGTCCCCCTCACGGATGCCATTCTTCGCCGCGCCGACTCCGATGACCGTCCCCGCACCGATGCTGCCCTTGCCGCAGCCCACATCTAAGGAACCATTATGAGCAACAACAAACTCACTGTCATTGACCGCGAAGGCTCCACCCACGATCTCGAATGGGAGCAGGACCAGACTCTGATGGAGGCGCTGCGTGACAACGACCTTCCCGTCCTTGCCTCCTGCGGCGGAACCGCATCCTGTGCAACCTGCCACGTTTTCCTGGAGAAGGAGGTCTTCGACACCCTTGGTGACCGCAGCGAGGACGAGTTGGAACTGCTCGTCGAAGCTGAGGGTTACCGGGAATGCGGCTCCCGGCTATCCTGCCAGCTGGACTTCCGCCGGGAACTTGACGGGCTGAGGGTTACCCTCGCGCCCGAGGAGTAGGTGGGTGTTCCGGGCGCATCCGGACCGGCTGTGGATGACGGAGCTTGATGCGCAGGGGCTGGCCAGGATGCCCATCCTTGTTTTAGTTGAATGTTCAACCAAAGCCACGTAGAATGTTCATATGACACAAACACTTGGCCAGCCCCCGGTTCTCTTCCTCAGCCACGGTGCGCCGCCGCTTGCCGACGACGCCACTTGGACCCGGCAGTTGCACGACTGGTCCGGCACATTCAGTAAGCCCAAGGACATTCTGATGATCTCCGCGCATTGGGAAAACGCGCCCGTGACGCTCAGTGCCACCCAGCGGGATCCCGGCCTCGTCTATGACTTCGGCGGGTTCGCCCAGAAGTACTACGAGGTCAAGTACGACGCCCCGCAGGCGCCTGAGCTCGCGGCGGAAGTGGACCGGCTGGTGGCCTGCCATGGCCACCACGTGGAGCGCGACGAAAGCCGTGGGCTGGACCACGGCGCATACGTGCCGCTCAAGGAGCTGTTCCCGGAGGCAGATGTCCCCGTTGTCCAGATGTCCATGCCCACGCTCGATCCGCAGGGCCTGTTCAACCTGGGTATGTCCCTGGCACCCCTGCGGGAACGCGGCACGCTCATCGTCGGCTCCGGGTTCACCACGCACAACCTGCGCTGGTTCAACCCTGCCGGTGGGCCGGACAGTGCTCCGCCGGCAGCCTCAAGCGAGTTTGACCACTGGGCTGAAGAGGCCATGGCCCGCGGCGATGTGGACTCCATCCTGGACTTCCTGAACAAGGCCCCGGCCGCGCGCCAGGCCCACCCTCGCAGCGAGCACTGGGCGCCGCTCTATGTTGCCCTCGGCGCAGCTTATGGCTCCGGAGAACTGAAGGCGAAGACTGCAATCGACGGATTCTGGTACGGCCTGTCGAAGCGGTCCTGGACCCTCACCTAGGAACTGTTGCGGCCTGCCCGGGGGCGTCGGCCACCTGGATCCGCACTGAGCGGACATCGGCCGCGGCCTTCTTGAGGACCGAGCCGTTGGGGTCCGCCACGTCCAGGAAGGCCAGCCGGGAGAGGTCTGCGTAAGGCTTCATGACGGGGTGGTCCAGCACCAGGCCTGCCAGGGTCCGGTCACCGCCCGGGGCAAGGTATTCGATCGGCTGGCCGCCCAGGATCGTGGCCGCGTGGGCTGCTACTTTTTCCACCAGTTCATCGGCCTGGTTGGCGCGGCGGCGGGCGAACCGCTGCTGGGACTGGCCTCCGGCGGCGGTCCGGCCCTGCACGTACCGCGAGCCGGTTTTGGACGCCAACACTTCGCCTTCCCGCGCCACCGCCACCCCATAACCGCCGCGCCGCACCAGCACCAGTCCCACCGTCCGGGGTTGGCTGGAGACCGACGCCATGCGCTCCACGGGACCGCTGCCGCGTCCGGGACGTCCGTCCGGAGGCCACGGCGCCTGGAGCAGCGCGACGGTGCCGTCGGCTGCCAGCAGCCGCACGCCGTCGTCGTCGTCGCTTATCCGGAAGCCGCCGTGCGCGGCGCCGAAACGCTCAACCCACCCAGCCAGGCGGGATCCCGGTACAAACGCCGTCCGGACCGAGCCCGCTCGGGCTGATCCCGTACGGCTGACGCCGTTGGTGCTGCGGGCGGTCATGGCTGGTCCCTTGTGAGCGTGCGGATAAGCGGTGCTGAACTATGAGTAGCCTATCTATGTGGATGATCTCTTCGGCCAAGGGCCCGGCAATGACGACGACGACAGTAACGGGTCGCCGTCCGCTGACCGTGCCGGGGCAAGCCGGAGCGCGGCGCAGCGCAGTCCGTTGGCGGTCAGGATGCGGCCCCGCACCCTTGATGATGTGGTGGGCCAGCAGCACCTGCTTGGCCAGGGCTCACCCCTGCGGCAGCTCGCGGCCGGCACTGACGCCGTGGGACCTGCCGGCCCCAGCTCCCTGATCCTGTGGGGACCCCCGGGGACCGGCAAAACCACGCTCGCGCACGTGATCGCCAAGGGGAAAGGGCGGAAGTTCGTAGAACTTTCCGCGATCACTGCCGGAGTCAAGGATGTCCGGCGGGTCATGGACGACGCACTGACAGCCCGCGACCTCTACAAAACCACCACGGTGCTTTTCCTTGACGAGATCCACCGGTTCAACAAGGCGCAGCAGGACGCGCTGCTGCCCGGGGTGGAGAACCGCTGGGTGGTGCTGGTGGCTGCAACCACCGAGAACCCCTCCTTCTCCGTAGTCTCGCCACTGCTCTCCAGATCCCTCCTGCTGACACTGAAACCGCTGACCGAAGCGGACATTGAAGGGCTGCTGCAGCGGGCAGTGGCCGACGAACGTGGCCTCAACGGCAAAGTAGCCCTCAGCGCGGAAGGGCTCGCCCACCTGGTGCGCCTCTCCGGCGGCGATGCCCGGCGGGCCCTGACCGCACTGGAAGCAGCCGCAGGGGTGGCGTTCGGCGACGCGGATGATGCTGCTGACGAAGACGCGCCCGTCACGGTGGAGCTGAAGCATACGGAACGTGCCCTCGATGTGGCAGCGGTCCGCTACGACCGCGCGGGGGACCAGCACTATGACGTTGCCAGTGCCTTCATCAAGTCGGTCCGCGGCTCCGACGTCGACGCCTCGCTGCATTACCTGGCACGGATGCTGGAGGCAGGGGAGGACCCCCGGTTCATTGCCCGGCGCATTGTGATTTCCGCCGCCGAGGATGTGGGCATGGCGGACCCCAGTGCTTTGCAGACGGCGGTAGCAGCCGCCCAGGCGGTCCAGCTCATAGGCATGCCGGAGGCGCGGATCGTGCTTGCCGAAGCAGTGGTGCACCTGGCCACCGCCCCGAAGTCCAATGCTGCGTACATGGGCATCAACAAGGCAATTGCGGACGTCCGTGCCGGTCTTGGCAACGGAATCCCGGCCCACCTGCGTGACGCGCATTACCCCGGTTCCAAACAGCTGGGCCACGGCAAGGGATACAAATACGCCCACGACGCCCCCCATTCGGTGGCCAGCCAGCAGTACCCGCCGGACGACCTCGTTGGCCGCGACTACTACGAGCCCACCGCCAACGGCGCGGAACGGGATATCGCCGTGCGCCTGGAACGGCTGCGGAAGATCATCCGCGGCAGCTGAACGGGCAGGTCAACCGGTCGTTGAACCCGCACCGAATGCGGCGGGGGCCCGAATCCTGCTAAGATGGTTCGTTGTCTGGCAAGGCACGGACGCAATCCCCAACATCCTTCAGTCTTTTCTGCTGTTTGTCGGGGTAGCCCTGTGCCCAGTAGCAAAAGGCAGCGGTTGGCCGATGCTCTCCATCGTGGAGGCCAGTAACACTGACACACCGCAGATATTGGAAGGACACAAGTGGCTAACAACACTCGTGCTCGCCGTACAGCACGCCTCTCGCGTGCACTCGGCATTGCTCTGACCCCCAAGGCCGCCAAGTACATGGAGCGCCGCCCGTACGGCCCCGGTGAGCATGGCCGTGCCCGCAAGAAGCAGGACTCCGACTACGCCGTACGTCTGCGCGAAAAGCAGCGTCTGCGCGCCCAGTACGGCATCCGCGAAGCCCAGATGACCCGTGCCTTCGAAGAAGCCCGCCGCACCAAGGGCCTGACCGGTGAAAACCTGATCGAACTGCTCGAAATGCGTCTTGACGCCCTCGTGCTGCGTGCAGGCTTCGCCCGCACCATCGCCCAGGCCCGCCAGCTCGTTGTGCACCGCCACATCATGGTTGACGGCATCCGCGTTGACCGCCCGTCCTTCCGCGTCGGCGAGGGCCAGCTGGTCCACGTCCACACCCGCAGCGAGACCATGGTTCCGCTTCAGGTCGCCGCAGCCGGTGCACACCGCGACGTCCTTCCCCAGGTCCCGGCCTACCTGGACGTCAAGCTTGACGCCCTGCAGGCACGCCTGGTCCGCCGCCCGAAGCGCTCCGAGGTTCCCGTAACCTGCGAAGAGCAGCTCGTCGTCGAATTCTACGCACGCTAAATCCCAGCAGCGTATCCAAAGAAGCCCGTGGCAAGCGCCACGGGCTTCTTTGTATGTAAGGTACTTGGGGGACATCTGCGGAACGCATCAAGGCAGCGTGCGCGGAGGTTACGGATCCACGTCAGTTTCAAGGAGATGAACGTCTATGTCTGGTGGCGATATTGCCGGCCTGATCGCAGCCGGAGTGTTTGCGCTCCTGGTGCTGCTGCTTGCTGTGCCGATCCTGAAGCTTGGCAGCGTATTTGATGAAATCAGGACTTCCATCCGCTCCATCAGCGACGGCGCCACGCCCCTCATGGACGAAGTCACCGCCACGGTGTCCACCACCAACCAGCAGCTGAAGAAGGTGGATGGCATTGCCTCCAACGTTTCGGATGCTTCAGCGAACCTTTCCGCGCTGTCCTCGCTGGTTGCCGCGACGGTCGGTTCACCGCTGATCAAGGTTGCCGCCTTCAGTTACGGCGTTCGGACTGCCCTCGCCTCCCGCAAGAAGCCAGCCGCCGCCGGCCGGCGCAGCCGCTAGACCACCCGGAGAAACTGATATGAAACGACTTGTCTGGATGGGAATCGGCGTGGCTATCGGAGTCATAGCCTTCCGTAAGATCAGCGAGGCCCAGTCCAATCTGGGACCCGAAGGCCTCAACCGGGCTGTAGGCCGGCTTGCCGACGGAGTCTACGACTTCGCGGACGCCGTCCGGGCCGGTATGCAGGAGCGTGAGACCGACCTCCGCGCGGCCCTCGGCGTTGAGTCCCCGGCAGTGCCGTCGCGGGATGCACTCGCACGCTGACCACGCGGCCGGAAAACGCGCAGTCATAAAAAGCGCGAGAATTAAACCAGCAGTCCCTGCATGCGGGCGCCGCTGTCTGAATAGAACTCTCACGCGCCACAGGTGCGTGAACCAAGAAGGGTATGTAATCAGCTCATGAAGTCGCAGGAGATCACAAAGCGCTGGGTGGACTTTTTTGTCAGCAAGGGCCACACCGCCGTTCCCTCCGCCTCGCTGGTCTCCAGCGACCCCTCCCTGCTGTTCACGGTGGCTGGCATGGTCCCGTTCATTCCTTACCTGACGGCCCGCGAAGAAGCCCCCTACTCCCGCGCCACCAGCGTCCAGAAGTGCATCCGCACCGGCGACATCGAGGAAGTCGGCAAGACCGCCCGCCATGGCACCTTCTTCCAGATGTGCGGCAACTTCTCCTTCGGCGACTACTTCAAGGAAGACGCCATCAAGTTCGCCTGGGAGCTGCTCACCAAGAGCGTCGATGACGGCGGCTACGGCCTGCCGCCCGAACGCCTATGGGTGACCGTCTACGAAGAGGACGACGAAGCCAAGGAACTGTGGCTGAAGAACACCGGTGTCCCGGAAGAACGCATCCAGCGCATGGGCAAGGCCGACAACTACTGGCACACCGGCCAGCCCGGTCCCGCCGGCCCCTGCTCGGAAATCTACTACGACCGGGGACCCGCGTACGGCGTCGAAGGCGGTCCGATCGCCGACGAGAACCGTTACGTCGAGATCTGGAACCTGGTGTTCATGCAGTACCAGATCGACAACGTCCGTTCGAAGGACGACTTCGACATCGTGGGTGAACTGCCCAAGAAGAACATCGACACCGGCCTCGGCATGGAACGTCTCGCCATGATCCTGCAGGGCGTCGAGAACATGTACGAGACCGACCAGGTCCGGCCCGTGATCGACAAGGCAGCCGAACTGTCCGGCCGCGAATACACCTCGGCCGAAACGCCGGATGATCCGCACCACACGGACGACGTCCGGATGCGGGTCGTTGGTGACCACATCAGGTCCGCGCTGATGCTGATCGCCGACGGCGTGACCCCCTCGAACGAAGGCCGCGGCTACGTCCTGCGCCGCCTCATCCGCCGTGCTGTCCGCTCGATGCGGCTGCTCGGCGTCGAAAAAGCCTGCCTCCCGGACCTGCTGCCGGCATCACGCGACGCCATGAAGGGTGTCTACCCGGTGGTGGAGACCGACTTCGACCGCATCAGCCGGATCGCCTACGCCGAAGAGCGGGCTTTCCTGCGCACCATCGCCTCGGGGACCGCCCGCCTTGAGGACGCCGTCACGGAGTCCAAGGCCGCCGGCCAGCCCCTCTCCGGTGCGTACGCCTTTGCCCTGCATGACACCTACGGATTCCCGATCGACCTCACCCTGGAGATGGCGGAGGAAGCCGGGCTCAAGGTCGATGAACCCGAATTCCGCCGGCTGATGCTGGAGCAGCGCCGCCGCGCCCAGGCCGATGCCAAGGGCAAGAAGGGCGGCCACGCCGATCTCAGCGCCTTCCAGGAACTCCTGGCGCAGGGCGAGACGGTTTTCACCGGCTACACCGACCTCGACGGAGAGTCGCGGGTCCGCGGGATCCTCAGCGGCGGCCGGCAGGTGGCGCAGGCCGCCACGGGCGATGAGATTGAACTCGTCCTCGCCGAGACGCCGTTCTACGCCGAGGCCGGTGGCCAGGCTGCCGATACCGGCCTCATCACCGGTGACGGATTCGTCGTCGAGGTCCTCGACGTCCAGCGCCCGCTGAAGGGACTCAGCGTCCACAAGGCCATCGTCCGCGAGGGCGAGATCGGATCCGACGTACTGGTACGGGCTGCCGTGGACCGGGAACGGCGCCATGCCGCCGAGCAGGCGCACACCGGCACGCACATTGTGCACGCTGCACTGCACCAGATCCTCGGGCCGGAAGCCACGCAGCGGGGCTCCTACAACAAGGCCGGCTACCTGCGCTTCGACTTCGCCTGGGGTGAAGGACTCTCTGCCGCCACGCGCTCCGAGATCGAGGAAGTCTCCAACCTCGCCATCCGCAACAACTACCGGGTGGACACCAAAGTCATGGGGCTCGCCGAGGCCAAGGCCCTTGGCGCAATGGCGCTGTTCGGTGAGAACTACGGCAGTGAAGTCCGCGTTGTGGAGATCGACGGCGCCTGGTCCCGTGAGCTCTGCGGCGGCACGCATGTGGCCAACACCTCTCTCATCGGCAGCCTTTCGTTGCTCGGGGAACAGTCGGTGGGTTCAGGCAACCGCCGCGTCGAAGCCTTCGTGGGCATGGACGCGTTCCGCCATCTGGCGGCTGAACGGGCCTTGGTTACTGAGCTGACTGAACTGCTGAAGGTACCCTCCGGCCAGCTGGCCGACAGGATTGCCAGCACACTGAACAAGCTCAAGGCCACGGAGAAGGAACTGGACCGCCTGCGGAAGGAACAGCTCTCCGCAGCTGCAGCCAACCTGGTAGGCACCGCAAAGGACGCCGCTGGAGTCAGGGTCATCGCGCACGACGCCGGCCAGATCGGCGGTGCCGACGACGTCCGCAACCTCGCACTGGACCTGCGCAGCCGCCTCGGTTCGCAGGCTTCCACCGTGGCCGTTGCAGGTGTCAGCAACGACCGCCCCATGATCCTGGTCGCCACCAACGAGGCCGCCCGGGAGGCCGGAGTCAAGGCAGGCGCCCTGGTGCGCCTCGCCGCGGGTATCCTCGGCGGCGGCGGCGGCGGCAAAGATGACGTAGCCCAGGGCGGCGGCACCGACCCCAGTAAGGTCGCACCGGCGCTTGCCGCCGTTGTGGACGCTATCTCCGGGCGATAAGGATCCAGTGACACAAGCACTTGCAGCCGGCGGCTACCCCCAGGGAATCAAACTGGGGGTAGACGTGGGCACAGTCAGGGTAGGTGTGGCGGTCTGCGACCGTGATGCCATTCTGGCCACGCCGTATAAGACACTGGACAGGAACGCGAAGAAGAATTCCGACGTCCGGGTCATTGCCTCGCTGGCGGAGGAACTCGGTGCCGTCCAGGTCATCGTCGGGCTGCCGCGCACCATGAAGGGGGAGGAACATGCCTCCGCCCGCATGGCCACCGACTACGCGGAGCTGCTGGTGGCCGAGCTTGTCCGCCGTGGCATTGACGTGCCGGTGAACCTGGTGGACGAGCGCCTCAGCAGCGTCACAGCCCACCGGAACCTTCACGAAGCTGGCATGAGCAGCCGCAACCACCGTAAAGTGGTTGATCAGGTTGCGGCGGCCGGCATTCTCCAGCACGCCATCGACATGCAAAAAGCCAGGGGAGCGGACGTTGGCACCCGCGTGGGCGCACCGCCCGAACACCGGCCTTCCGGAGCCGTTTCGGCAGCTGAGAGCGCCGAATCCCGAACGGAAGACCAGTCTCGATCTCAGAACACGGAAGGCTACAGTGAGCCCGTCCTATAACGGCGACGCCTCAGGCACCATGGGTGACCATGGTGGCAGGCCGCTGACCCGCAAGGAACTCCGCGAACAGGAAAAGGCGTTGCGCGGCGAAAGCAACGACGTCGTTCCCGAGCAGGCGTACGAGACCGGGCACGACGATCCGGAAGCAGCGGACCGCCATGTGGCACCCGACGCCGGCCCTCGCCTGCCGGACGCCAGCCCCGAAGCGGCGCCTGCACCTGGCCCCGTCATCCCGGCTGTTCCAGAAGCTGCGCCTTCCATCCAGCATGCGGAGCCTGCCCAGCAGGAACCGGCCCAGCATGAGGACCAGGCCTGGCCCGAAGAGGGCGAAGCCCATCCTGTTCACGAAGCCCATGACGTTGACGAAGTTCACGATGTTCACCAGGACCATTTGGTCCACGCTGGACTCGGAGGTCACGGGGTTCATGGGGAACATGGAGTTCACGGCGCCCATGACGCCCATGCGGGTTATGAACCCCACGGCCATTACTACGACGACGCCCATGACGAATACGCAGCGGATTCCCACCATGATGACGGTCTCCTCGGCGACACAGGCGCGGCAACCGTAGTGCGGGGGCCGTCGAAAAAAGTGCGCCGCCGCCGTCGCCTCCTCGCACTCTTTCTCACTTTGGCCGTCTTTGTCACTGCGGTGGCTGTCGGCGCACAGTTTCTTAAGCCGTTGCTCGGTAACGACAAGCCCGGGGACTACCCAGGTCCCGGAACAGGCGAAGTCAAGGTTTCCGTGGCGCCCGGCGAAGGGACCGCATCCATGGCTGCGAAACTGGAAAACCAGAAAGTGGTTGCCAACGCGGAGACGTTCCTGAAGGCTTTCGCCGCATCGGGGGCAGTCCTGTCGCCCGGGGACTACACCTTCAAAAAGGAGATGAAAAACGCCGACGCCGTCAACGTCCTGCTGGGGACCGACAAGAGCAAGGTGATCTATTTCGCCTTGAGCGCGGGTCTGAGGGTCGGCGAATCGCTGCAGGCGATCGCGGAAGGTTCAGGTGTTTCCCTTCAGCAACTGAAGGAACTGAGCAACGCTCCTGCACAGTTCGGCCTGCCGGCCAATGCCAAGAATCTCGAAGGGTTCCTGGCTCCGGGGGAGTACCGCTTCCCCCTGGGCACCCCGGCCAAGGACATCCTTCAAAGCCTGGTCAAGGTCACCACTGATGAACTCGTGGCCCAAGGCATCACCGACCCGGCCAAGCAGTACCAAGCCGTGATCGTGGCCAGTATCGTGCAGGCCGAGGGCGGCCAGGCCGAGTACGGTGACGTCGCCGGCGCCATCTACAACCGGCTTAAGCCCAATGACCAGACCAACGGGTACCTCCAGGTGGACTCCGCGGTGACTTACGGTCTCGGCACGAAGAGCTTCAACTTCACGGACGAACAGCGCCAGGACAAGTCCAACCCGTACAACACCTACGCGAACCCCGGGCTGCCCCCCGGCCCGATCGGTTCGCCCGGCAAGACGGCAATCGACGCAGCCGCCAAGCCCAAAACCAATGACTACCTCTACTGGGTGACCATTAACCTGGACACCAAGGAGACCAAGTTCTCCAAGACGCTGGCCGAGCACAACGTCTTTGTGGAGCAGTACAACACGTGGTGCACCGCCAACGTGGGCCGGTGCACATGAGCCTTCGGGCCGCCGTTCTCGGTCACCCGATCAGCCATTCCAAGTCCCCGGCCCTCCATCTGGCGGCTTATGCCAAGCTGGGCATCGACATCGGCTACACGGCCATCGACGTCACCGAGCCGGGGCTGCCTGCGCTGATGGCCAGGATCAGGACCGAGGACGGTTGGCGGGGTCTGTCCGTGACGATGCCCCTGAAGACCGGCATGGTGGCCGAAGTGGACGAGGTCCGTGGTGTGGCGCGCACCCTGGGAGTGGTCAATACGGTCGCCTTCGAAGAGGACGGCGGCATTGTCAGGCGGGTCGGCTACAACACCGACGTCGCCGGAATCGTGAACGCCGTACGTAACGCCGGTGTTGCCTCGAGCCCTGCCGCTGTTGTCCTGGGCGGCGGCGGGACGGCAGCCTCCGCCGTCGCCGCACTCAAAGAGCTGGGCACGGAGCACGCGGAGATATTTGTCCGGGACATCTCCCGGGCCGCGGAGGCGCGTGCCGCCGCAGCCGGCGTCGGACTTTCCATCACCGTGAGGCCGTTGGCGGAGGCCGCCGTTCCCACGGCACACGCCGACGTCGCGATTTCCACGCTCCCGCCCTACGGGGCGGATGACCTTGCCCTGCAGATCGCCGCACTCGGCACCAAAACGCCGGGCGTGCTGCTCGATGTTGCCTATGACCCGTGGCCCAGCCGGATCGCTGCTGTGTGGCAGGACGGCGGCGGTGCAGTGGTCCCCGGACTTGAGATGCTGCTGTACCAGGCAGTGGAGCAGGTGCGTCTTTTCACCGGCCTTGGCGAGGAAGTTAACGCAGCTGTCATAGATGTGATGTGTGACGCAGTCGACCTTCCCCGACGGGCGATCTGAGCGCCATACGTGGCAGGATGGAAATTATGTTGCGTTGGTTGACTGCCGGTGAATCCCATGGTCCGGCCCTGATGGGAATTATTGAAGGCGTACCTGCCGGTGTGGAAATCACCAGCGGGCAGATCGCCGATTCGCTGGCCCGCCGCCGCCTCGGTTACGGCCGTGGTGCGCGCATGAAGTTTGAGCAGGACGTGGTCACTATCCTTGGCGGCGTCCGGCACGGCCTGACCCAGGGTGGGCCGGTGGCCATCCAGGTGGGCAACACCGAATGGCCCAAATGGGAGCAGATCATGTCCGCGGACCCCGTGGATCCTGACATCCTCGCCGATCAGGCACGCAATGCACCGCTCACGCGGCCCCGCCCCGGTCACGCCGATTTCACCGGGATGCAGAAGTACGGCTTTGACGAAGCACGTCCGGTCCTCGAACGCGCCAGCGCGCGCGAAACCGCCACCCGCGTTGCCATGGGTACCGTAGCGTCCCAGTTCCTCAAGCACCTGGGCATTGAGCTCGTCAGCCACACCGTTTCCATCGCCAGCGTGACAGTGCCCGAAGGACGGCCGTTGCCCGTTCCCGCCAACGTCATCGCCCTCGACGCTGATCCCCTGCGCTGCTTCGACCGTGAGACGTCCGACGCCATGGTGGCCGAAGTGGACGCTGCGCACAAGGAAGGCGAAACCCTTGGGGGCGTTGTCGAGGTCCTCGCGTACGGCCTGCCGCCCGGGCTGGGCAGTTACGTCCACTGGGACCGCCGCCTGGACTCGCGCCTGGCTGCAGCCCTGATGGGCATCCAGGCCATCAAAGGCGTGGAAGTAGGCGACGGCTTCCTCACCGCAGCCCGCCGGGGTTCGGCAGCCCACGACGAAATCGTCAAGGACGCCGACGGCAAAATCATCCGCACGTCCAACCGCGCCGGCGGCATCGAAGGCGGCATGAGCATCGGGGACGTGCTGCGTGTCCGGGCCGCCATGAAGCCCATCGCCACTGTGCCCCGCGCCCTGCGGACGGTTGACGTCAGCACGGGGGAGGCGGCCAAGGCGCACCACCAGCGTTCGGACGTCTGTGCGGTGCCGGCGGCGGGCGTTGTCGCCGAAGCGATGGTGGCGCTGGTCCTGGCGGAAGCCGTTATGGAAAAGTTCGGCGGGGACTCCGTGGCGGAGACCGCACGCAACATCAAGGGTTACCTGGACAACATTCCGGCATCCCTGGACTCGATTGGCCACTAGTGCCCCGGAGCAGCAAAGCCGGTGTCCCGGGTAGCAGGCCCATCGTCCTGATTGGACCGATGGCGGTGGGCAAGTCAACCATCGGCCAGGAACTTGCCCAGCAACTGCGCGTACCTTTCGTGGACACTGACGTCCTCATCGTTGAGTCCCATGGCAGCATTGCCAGTATTTTCGCCGGCCGCGGTGAGCACGCTTTCCGGGAGATCGAGGCCCGGACCGTAGCCGCTGCCCTTGAGCACGCGCAAGGCACCGGCACCGTGGTTTCACTGGGTGGCGGGGCGGTACTGGACTCGGGAACGCAACAACTCCTGGCCCGCTGCACAGTGGTCTACCTCGAATGCGATGAGGAAACAGTGGCCAGCCGGATTGCCCGGAATTCGGGCAGGCCGCTGCTGGCCGGCGACGGGATGGCCCGCTGGTCCACGCTATTTGCCACCAGGAAGCCCGTCTACGAACGGCTGGCCGACGTGGTTATCGATGTCCGCCACGGCTCGGTCACCGAGCTGGGACACCGGCTGCAGGTCGCGCTTAGCGACTACTCAGCCGCCAAACAGGAAGTTGAAAAGTGAGCGTCGATTCAACAATCATCAAGGTCACCGGTGAGTCCGCAGGGCAGAACTACGACGTCGTAGTGGGCCGCGGGCTGCTGGGCAGCCTTCCGGAACTGCTGGGGGAGCGGGTCCGCCGCGTACTGGTTATCCACCCGCGGGCCTTACGCCTCACCGGTGACACCGTCCGCGATGAGCTGGCTGCCGCAGGTTTTACGGCCCTGACCGCGGAAATCCCTGACGCCGAAGAAGGCAAACACATCCAGGTTGCCGCTTTCTGCTGGCAGGTTCTGGGCCAGAACGACTTCACCCGCTCCGATGCCATCGTCGCCGTCGGCGGCGGCGCCGTGACGGACCTCGCCGGGTTTGTGGCGGCTACCTGGCTCCGCGGCGTGAAAGTCATCCACATGCCCACCAGCCTGCTGGGCATGGTGGACGCTTCCGTGGGCGGCAAGACCGGCATCAACACGGCCGAAGGCAAGAACCTGGTGGGCGCCTTCCACCCGCCCGCCGGAGTATTGGTCGATCTGGACACGCTCAAAACTCTGCCCCGCAACGAGATCATCTCCGGAATGGCCGAAGTCATCAAATGCGGTTTCATCGCCGATCCGGCCATCCTGGAGCTGGTGGAGCGTGACCCGGCAGCGGCCACGGACCCCGGATCAGACGCCCTGCGTGAGCTGATCGAACGCGCCATTGCGGTCAAGGCCAGAGTGGTTTCGGAGGACCTCAAGGAATCAGGTCTCCGCGAGATCCTGAACTACGGCCACACGCTGGGCCACGCCATCGAGCTTGTGGAGCGCTACTCCTGGCGGCATGGCGCGGCGGTGTCCGTGGGGATGATGTTCGCAGCGGAGCTTGCCCGCAGCGTCGGCCGGCTCAGCGATGCCGACGCGGACCGCCACCGAAGCATCCTTGAGACCCTGGGGCTTCCGGTCACTTACCGTCGGGACCGGTGGCAGGGGCTGCTCGATGGCATGCGGCGGGACAAGAAATCCCGCGGTGACCTGCTTCGCTTCGTTGTCCTGGACGGCATCGCCAAACCAGGCATCCTCGACGTGCCCGACACGTCGCTGCTCTTCGCGGCGTACCAGGAAATCGCCTCCTGATGCAGGGCGACGTTGCGGGCACGGGCGACTGGCCCGAGGCAGGATTCCCCGGCATCAGGATCAACCCGTTGTCGCTGCTGCCGGAGATTGTCAACGCGGACTCCTGCCAGGCTGCCTTGACGGCATCCACCGACCCCGCGGACCGCGTTTTCGTCCTGATCGCCGAGGGCCACGCCTCCGAAGCGGCCGAGCTGCTGGCTGAGGCCCGCTTCAAGGACCCGGAGTCTTTCCAGTTGCGCGCCTGCGAGGCCGAACTGCTCCGGATCACCCACCGCACGGACCGGTCCATAGAGCTGTTCCGGCAGTTGCTGGCAGAGTTCCACGGAACCGACCGCGAGGCCCTCATCCAGCAGTACCTGGGCAGGGCGCATTACACGGCAGGGCACAACTCGGCCGCCGTGGAGGCTTTTGCCAGGGCACTGGACCTTCGCGTTGCACAGTCGGCCGACGCGGCGCTGATCTACTCCTCCACCGTGGCACTCCAGCGGGCGCGGGACGTCCTGGACCTGGCCTGCTGAGCCTCCCGTCCGAAGCCGGGGAGTGCCCCGGGGAAGGCCGTGAACAGGGCTGCCCCGGATTTGCCGGTAGAATGGTTCTTGGATTTTTGATAAACACGCGCTCGGCGCCCTAACGGGGCGTAACCGGCCGGCATAGAACGTCTGACAACTGACCAGACATTAGAAACCAGAGGAAACCAGTGGCAACCACTAACGACATCAAGAACGGCACGGTCCTTAAGCTCGAGGGCCAGCTCTGGAACATCATCGAATTCCAGCACGTCAAGCCCGGCAAGGGCGGCGCCTTCGTGCGGACCAAAATGCGCAATGTGATGTCCGGCAAGGTTGTGGACAAGACGTTCAATGCCGGACTCAAGATCGAGACCGCAACGGTTGACCGCCGCGATTACCAGTACCTGTACCAGGACGGCGCGGATTACGTGTTCATGGACACCGTGGACTACGACCAGATCACCGTATCCGGCGCGACCGTGGGCGACGCCACCAACTTCATGCTTGAGAACCAGATGGTCAACATTGCCATCCACGAAGGCAACCCGCTCTACATCGAGCTCCCGCCCAGCGTTGTCCTGGAGATCACCTACACCGAGCCTGGCCTGCAGGGCGACCGCTCCTCGGCCGGCACCAAGCCGGCAACCCTGGAGACGGGCTACGAGATCCAGGTGCCGCTGTTCGTTGAGAACAACACCAAGGTCAAGGTTGACACCCGCGACGGCAGCTACCTCGGCCGGGTCAGCGAGTAGTGAGCGCACGCGGCAAAGCCCGTAACAGGGCACTGGATGTACTTTTCGAAGCCGAGCAGCGTTCCGTTTCGGCGTTCGACGTGCTGCGGGGCCGGCGTGAACTGACAGATCAGATCGTGAACCCCTACACCCTTGAAATCGTGGAGGGCGTGGTTTCCCAGCAGCCCGCCATCGACGAATTCCTGGAGACCTATTCCCAGGGCTGGACCCTGGAACGCATGCCCTCGGTGGACCGCATTATCCTGCGCATCGGCACCTGGGAACTCCTGTACAACGATGACGTACCCGACGGCGTCGCGGTCAGTGAGGCAGTGGCTCTTGCCAAGACGCTCTCAACCGATGAGTCGCCGTCGTTCATCAACGGCCTCCTGGGGCGCCTGCAGCAGCTGAAGCCCTCGCTGCTCGCCTAAAAGGCGGCGACCCCGGCCAAGGGACCGGCGTCCACTTGATGTGGAGGCCGGTCCCTTTTGCGCGTCTGGCTGTACTGTCCCGGCAGGTTGATGACACGGGGATTGATTTGACGCAATAAGAGGACCTCCGGGTGTTGTGTGGTGCTTGTCGAGAGCGAACACA